>JBNKEH010000001.1:0-318704 GCA_050288685.1 Paracoccaceae bacterium
TCGTCGGATGCTCCCCAAACCGGCTCGCCAACTCAGCGACAGCCTGCTCGCCCATCAGCGCTTCAAACGCCACCTTCGCCTTGAACCCGGCGCGTGCTGCCTGCGTTTTGACATCTCTGATCGCCTTCTCGTAGAAGATCGGAAGACTGCAAATCATGGCTTATGTCAGGGTCCGAATTTCGGGGGGTAGCGCATAAAATCTCGGCAAGAACGCCGATTTTGAAACCCTATCGAAGACTTTTATATCCGCTACATACCCGACTGCGTAAACGTATGGGCAATTTGCCCAAAAGATTGCGTGTCCCCCAAGAGCCCCTAGGAGGATCCAATTCATAATTTTTCATACCATATTTTTTCGCTTCGCGTAACCAGATTTTGGCCGATATTGGCCAAAATCTGGTTGTTTGGTAATTGCTCGACCCCCGAGTTGACCTGCTACTGTTTGGTATCCTGAGCCGCTTGCGAAACAAGATGGTTGGTCGCGCTCCTGCGCCCTAACGATTGCGTATAGAAATCGGGACCTGGCACTATTGTAGAAACTCGCAACGGATTGCACCTGATGCTGGCACGACTGATCGAGGTCCGGGGCCTATGCAAAGCCTGCCGGGGCGGCCCGATGGCTGCCCCGGCATCGTGCTCTCAGCGCTGGACAGGGCTCACAACTGGCCGAGCAAGGCCTCAAACTTCTGCTTGGCTTTCTTCGGCAGCTTCAGGGCGCGTGCGGCGTCAAGGTTGACCGGTGCGTCTGCCGCGATCAGTGCAACCATGCCAAGGCCGTAATGCGGTTTGCAGCGGATGCCATAGAGCCCCTCTTCGGTCAGTGTCAGCACGACTTCCTCGCCGTTTGCGCCGATCATCGGTTCGGCCCCCTCCGGAATGAACCCTTTGATCGTCTCGGCGTTATGGCCCTTGTCGACCGGCACGAAACGGATCGTGTCGCCGACATGGGCCTGCACGAAAGCCGGTTCAAACACCATCGAACCGGCTTCGCTGCGGTTCAGCATGTTCACCACGATCTCTTCAGAATAGGCGGCAGGGGCCGCAAAGGCGAGGGCGGCGATGGTCAGAATTGCAGGGCGGATACGCATCTCTTTCTCCTGTTCGTGTCGATATTGCGATGCTGTTTTGTAGCGCCGCCAGCAGGGGCAACGTTGCGCCCGCACAAACTTCAGACAGGTTTTGGCGCCGGGTTTGGTCGCCGTTTGGCGGCATTGGGCCGGATCAGCCACGGCCCGACCCGCAGAACGAAGATCGCAAAGCCGAGCGACCAGAGCAGGGTGGCCAGTGCCAGGGGCCAAAGCTCGCCAATCCCGGCCAGCCCGCGCAGAAGCCCGGCGGAAATCACTGCACCATAGGCGCCAGCAAGCCATGGGCCAGCTGCCAGCGCATGGCCGGTATGGCCCGAACTCGCGCGCATCATCACGGCAAGCGTCATCGACCCGACAGCCCCCGGTGCCAACAGATGCAGCGCGCCATCCGGGCCGAGCCCGACCCGGAAGATTGACCCACCAAGCGCGACCAGCCCAAGCGCCAGCACCGCATAGGACAGGTGCAGCATGATCAGAAGCGCGTTGGACCAGACGGCGACACCCCGCCAGCGCGCCATCCGGGCAAGGTGCAACAGCCCGGCGACGATCAGAAGACCACCCGTTGCAGTGGCTTCTGGTGCGATAAGCCAGGCCACCAGACTCACCGCCCCGACAATAAGCACGACCGCGTCAAACCGATTGGCGGAGGTGGGCAGGGAGGTATGGCCGGTTTTTGCAAGCCAGTTGCGGGTGAAGCTCGGGACGATGCGCCCGCCGATCAGGGTGATCAGAAAAATCAGCGCGGCAAGCCCACCATGCAGCGCGGGATCGGTTGCAAGATCGGCGCAAGTCAGCCACCAAAAGGCTATATTGGCGAGGGTGAAGGCACTCACCGGCGCCACGACCAACAGATTGCGCCAATTGCGCCCCGCCACGATCTCGACCAGCACCGTGCCCAACAGGGCCAGCGGAAAGGCGATATCGACCAGCGTCGCAACTGCGAGCGGGGCGGGCAGCAGCAGGCAGATCCGCCCGGCGATCCAAAGCAGTGCCAGCGCAATCAGCCCCGTACCCCGGCGCGGCATTCGTCCTGTCCAGTTCGGGATCGCGGTGAACAAAAAGCCGGTCAGCACCGGCAGACCATAGCCAAAGATCATCTCATGCGCGTGCCAGTCGCGCCCGGCAAGCGGCGAGCCAAGGCCGATCTGCCCGCTCCAGACCAATAGCCAGAGCGGCAGCGCGATCATGGTCCAAATCCCGGCAAGCAGAAAGAACGGACGAAAGCCGTAGGAAAAAAGCGGCACCGCGCCGAGGGCGGTGATTGGGGATCGTCCGGGCATCTGGGGCGCTCTGCGTTGCTGTCATTTCCCAGATGGGTTAGCATCACGGATGCCCGCGCAGATTGCGCTACCGCAAGGTTCGCTCCGTGAAGAAGCTCGACGAAAGCCTGATCGCAGATATCCCGCCCTTCCGCCGCCTGTCGCCCCGCGAAATCCGCGAGGTGCTGGAGCTTGCCTCGTCCAAGCGTCACGCCGCCGGGTCGTTCGTGTTCAACGAGGGCGAAGAGGCCGGGCGATTCTATCTGCTGCTCGACGGGCATATCCGGGTGGTGCGCTCGACTGAGAGTGGCGAACAGGTGATCTCGATCCATATTCCGCCGGGGCAGCTATTCGGCATCGCCAAGGCGCTGGGACGCAGCACCTACCCGGCCTCGGCGCTCTGTGCCGATGAATGCCTCACCGCCTCCTGGCCAATGTCGCTCTGGGACAGTTTCAACAGCCGTTATGACGGCTTCACCACCGAGACCTATAAAGTGGTGGGCGACCGGGTGCGGCAGATGAATGATACGATCATGGAGATGGCCACCAAGCAGGTGGAACAGCGGGTAGCTTGCGCGGTGTTGCGACTGATCCAGCAGGGTGGGCGCAAAACCAGAGACGGGATCGAAGTCGCCTTTCCGATCACCCGGCAGGATATATCCGAGATGACCGGCACCACCCTGCACACCGTGTCACGGCTGCTATCGGCTTGGGAAAAGGATGGCGTGGTGGTCAGCAAGCGCCGCCATGTTCTGGTCAGCGACCCCCATGCGCTGGTCCTGCTCAGCGGGCAGTGATCGCCGTCGCGATACGCGCCTCTACCCGACCCATTTCCAGATCATGCGCCTCGCAAGCCTCTGACAATGTGTGAAATGTCCCAAATGCGCAGCCCACGCAGAGCAAGCCCAGTTCGATGAAAACCGGCACCGTTGCGGGCCAGGCTTCCATGATGTCATCAACCGGCATATCGGCGTGAACCTGATCACTTTGCACCGTGTTCCTCCCCGCCAGACAACCTGTTCGCGGTGGCTTTGGCCTAGCCGAGAAATTCTCGCCCTTTGTTGTGCCAGCGCAAACTTGGCCCTCGCGATCCGTCCTATCCCTGCCCTCGAACCGAGAAACGGGGGATCGCATGACACTGGCAAAACACATCCGGCAGCTTCTTGCTTGTGTTGCGATCCTGTTGGTTGCCACCACGGCGGGCCGGGCCGATCCATTGGTCAAAGATTATCTTGCCATGGTCGCGCCCGGCGAGATCGTACCGGGGGCCGAGCATTTCGGGCCAGTTGGCGATAACGGGCTGGTGCCGGCTCTGGCTGGGGATCAGCTTGTGGGCTGGGCCTTTCTCAACACCGATTTCGTGCCTACGACCGGCTATTCCGGCAAACCGATCCGCATTCTTATGGGGCTTTCGCCCGAGGCAAAGCTGACCGGGCTGAAGCTGGTCAAGCATTCCGAACCGATCGTGCTGGTCGGCATCCCCGAGGAAAAGATCCGCGCGGTGATCCAGCATTATACCGGGCTCGATCTGCACAGCCTCGCCACGGAAGAAGCGGCGGGCGATCTGCAAATCGTCTCGGGCGCCACCGTCACCATCATGGTGATCGACGATTCCGTGCGCCGGGCGGGACTGAAAGCGGCCGCTGCCGCCGGGCTTGCAGGCTTTACCTCCGAGGTACCCACCGGGCCGACGCGCGCGATTGATCGTGCGGCGGGCGAGGTGGCGGATTGGACCACGCTGGCCGGAAACGGGGCGCTTCGCCAACTCTCGGTGAGCGTGGAGCAGATCAACGATGAATTCGCTGCTCTTGGCGATCCGCGCACCGCGAAAAACGCCGAAACCCCGCCGCTTAATGCGGCTTATGTAAGCGTCTGGACGGCGCTGGTCAGCCAGCCCGCCATCGGCAAAAGCCTGCTGGGCGATGCCGCCTACGCCAATCTTGAGCGGCAGCTGAAACCGGGCGAGGAAGCCATTGCCATCTTCGGCGGCGGCCGCTGGTCGTTCAAGGGCTCGGGCTATGTGCGCGGCGGCATCTTCGACCGGTTCCACCTGATTCAGGGCCAGATCTCGGTGCGGTTTCGCGACAAGCAGCACGCCCGTATCGTGCATGTTGCCGCCGCCGATGCGCCGGATTTCACCGAGATGGACCTGTTCATCATCCCGGCCGATGCGAGTTTTGATCCGGCCGCTCCGTTCCGGCTGGAATTTCTGCTTCAGCGCGCCGTCGGGCCGATCGAAAAGCTCTATCTGACCTACGATCTCGGCTATGAATTGCCCGCGCTTTACACCAGCCCCATTGCCGTCCCGGCGGTGAACCCTGCCGCCGAGATCGCCGCAGAAACCGATCCGCGCGCCGCGCTCTGGCAAAAGATCTGGGCCGCCAAGCGGGTGCAGATCGTGGTGCTCGCCGTCGCGCTTGCGCTGTTGACCGGAATCTTCTTTTTCCAGACCTTCGTCACCCGCAACGCCCGCGCCTATGCGATCCTGCGCAACTCCTACCTTGTGTTCACCCTGGTCTTTGTCGGTTGGTACGCCAATGCCCAGCTTTCGGTGGTGAACCTGCTCGCGGTGGTCTCGGCAGTCTTTTCCGATTTCAGCTGGGACACCTTCCTGATGGACCCGCTGATCTTCATCATGTGGTTCGCGGTGGCGGTGGCGCTGCTGTTCTGGGCGCGCGGGGCCTATTGCGGCTGGCTCTGCCCGTTCGGCGCGCTGCAAGAACTCTCGAACAAGCTCGCCCGCCTTGCCAAAATCCCGCAAGTAACCCTGCCCTGGGGCCTGCATGAACGGCTTTGGGCGGTGAAATATATCATCTTCCTCGGCCTCTTTGGACTGTCGCTCTATTCGCTGGCGCTGGCGGAGCGCTTTGCCGAGGTCGAGCCGTTCAAGACCGCGATCATCCTTAAATTCGCCCGCCCGCTGCCTTACGTGCTGATCGCGCTGGGCTGCCTGCTGCCCGGGCTTTTCATCGAGCGTTTCTATTGCCGCTATGTCTGCCCGCTTGGCGGTGGACTGGCCATTCCGGCGCGCCTGCACATGTTTCGCTGGCTGAAGCGCTACGCGGAATGCGGCAATCCCTGCCAGCTCTGCGCCAAGGATTGCCCCGTCGATGCGATCCCCCCGACCGGCGAAATCAATCCGAACGAATGCATTTCCTGCCTGAATTGCCAGGTTCTGTATCAGGACAACGCCCGCTGCCCGGTCGTGCTCAAGCGCGACAAGCGCCGAGCCCGCGATGCGGTGGCAACTGCAGGGCTCGCTCGCGTGACCGGACATCCCAACACCTTGTCGACATCCAACAAAGGAGTACAGCAATGACAAACGAACGCAAACCCGGGATCTCCCGCCGTGGCCTGTTCAAAGGCTCAGCCGGAGCCGCGGTTCTGGCCGGGGTCACCCCGTTCGGCCTGGCCGGGACCACAACAGCGGCGCGCGCCGCCAATGCCTCTGCCGAGGTCTTGCCCGGCGAGCTGGACAGCTACTACGGCATCTGGTCGGGTGGCCAATCGGGTGAAATCCGCCTGGTCGGCGTGCCCTCGATGCGCGAATTGATCCGCATTCCGGTCTTCAACCGCGATTCCGCCACCGGCTGGGGCAGCACCAATGAAAGCGTGAAAATCCTCTCCGATGGCCTTCTGCCGGAAACCAAGGACTTTCTCGCCAAGCGTGGCATGAAAACCTACGAGAACGGCGATTTGCACCACCCGCATATGTCGTTCACCGACGGCACCTATGACGGGCGCTATCTCTTCGCCAATGACAAGGCCAATACCCGCGTCGCCCGCATCCGCTGCGACATCATGCGGGCCGACAAGATCATCGAAATCCCGAACACCTCGGATATTCACGGGCTGCGGCCGCAGAAATATCCGCGCACCGGTTATGTTTTCGCCAATGGCGAGCACCGCATCCCGCTGCCGAATGATGGCGCGATCCTCGACGAGCCGGAGAAATACCATTCGCTGTTCACCGCCATTGACGGCGATACGATGGAAGTGGCCTGGCAGATCATGGTCGATGGCAACCTCGACAACTGCGATGCCGATTACGAAGGCAAATATGCCTTCTCGACCTGCTACAACTCCGAAGGCGGCGTGACGCTGGCCGAGATGACGGCGAGCGAAACGGACTGGGTCGTGATCTTTGACCTGAAGCGGATCGAAGACGGGATCAAGAACGGCGACTTCAAGGAATATCAAGGCGTGAAGGTGCTCGATGGCCGTCACGGTTCGCCTTACACCGCCTATATTCCGGTGCCCAACAGCCCGCATGGCTGCAACATGGCGCCTGACAAGGTACACCTTTGCCTGAACGGCAAGCTGTCCCCGACCGTTACCGTGGTGGATGTGCGCAAGCTTGAAGCGGTGTTCCAGGGGGCCGAACCGCGCAGCGCCGTGGTGGCCGAGCCGGAACTGGGGCTTGGCCCGCTTCACACCGCCTATGACGGGAAGGGAAATGCTTTCACCACGCTGTTCCTCGACAGTCAGGTGGTGAAGTGGAACATCGACAAGGCCGTGCGCGCCTATGCGGGCGAAAATGTCGACCCGATCATCGAAAAGATCGACGTGATGTACCAACCGGGTCACAACCATACCACGATGGGCGAAACCCTTGATGCAGACGGGCAATTCCTGATCTCGTTGAACAAGTTCTCGAAAGACCGCTTCCTCAATGCCGGGCCGTTGAAACCCGAAAACGATCAGCTGATCGACATTTCGGGCGGCAAGATGGAGCTGATCCATGACGGCCCGACCTTCGCCGAGCCGCATGACTGCATCATGGTGCGCGCCGATGTGCTCAATCCGGTTTCGATCTACGACCGGAACGACCCGATGTGGGAAGACGCCCGCAAACAGGCCGAGCTGGATGGGGTCGATCTTGATTACGGCGCCGATGTCATCCGCGACGGCAACAAGGTGCGGGTCTATATGCACTCTGTGGCGCCGGAATACAGCCTTGAGAAATTCGAGGTCAATCAGGGCGACGAGGTGACGGTTTACATCACCAATATGGATGATGTGGACGATCTGACCCACGGCTTCACCCTCGGCAACCATGGCATCGCGATGGAGATCGGGCCGCAGGCGACGGCTTCCGTCACCTTCACCGCCGACCGTCCGGGCGTGCACTGGTTCTACTGCCAGTGGTTCTGCCACGCACTTCATATGGAGATGCGCGGCCGGATGCTGGTTCATCCGAAAGCCTAGGGAGAGAACCATGCGCCTTCGGTCCTTCACCGCAAGCCTTCTGGCCCTGCTGCTTCCCTTCGCGTCGGTTGCGGCAGAACATGCGGTGGCCCCCGGAACGGAGGCGTTGGCCGCTGCGATTGCGGTGGCCCGGCCCGGCGATGTGCTCCGCCTTTCGGCGGGCGATTACGCCGGGCCTGTCATCATCGACCGCGCACTCACTCTGATCGGAGCGGGCGCGCGGGTCACCGGCTCGGGCATAGGAAGTGTCATCACCGTGGCCGCGCCCGATGTGCAGATCACCGGGCTGCGGATCACCGGCGCGGGAAAGGATCTGCATGCGCTGGATAGCGGTATCGCCCTGACCACTTCCGCCACCGGCGCCCTGATCGAAGGCAACCGGCTGGAGGCCAATCTGATCGGGATCGACGTGCAGGGCGCGCATGATGCAACGCTGCGTGGCAATGTCATCATCGGACGAGACGACCTGCGGGTGCCCGAACGCGGCCCCGGCATCTATGTTTGGAACGCGCCCGGTCTGCTGGTGGAAGACAACACAATCAGCAAGGGCCGCGACGGCATTTTCATCACCACGTCGAAACAGGCGACCTATCGGCGCAACATCCTGCAAGGCCTGCGCTACGCCTTCCATTCGATGTATGCCAACCAGATCGTGGTAGAAGACAATATCAGCCGCGATAATGCGATGGGCTTTGCCTTCATGTATTCGCGCGACATCACCGCCACCGGCAACCTGTCGGATGGCGACCGCGACCACGGGATCTTCATGAACTTCGGCAATCACGCCGTGCTGTCGCACAATTCTGTGGTGAATGGCGGCGAGAAATGCCTGTTCATCTACAATTCCAATCGCAATCGATTTGACGGAAACCTGTTCGAAGGCTGCGAGATCGGTGTGCATTACACCGCCGGGTCTCAAGACAATGTGCTGACAGGCAACGCCTTCATCGGCAACCGCACGCAGGTGAAATATGTCGGCACCCGCTGGCTTGACTGGTCCGAAAACGGGCAGGGCAATTACTGGTCGGATCATGCCGGGTTTGACGTGAATGGCGATGGCATCGCCGACAGCCCGTACCGGCCCAATGATGTGATTGATCAGGTGATCTGGTCGCAACCGATGGCGCGTTTGCTGATCGGAGCCCCCGCCACCCAACTGATCCGCTGGTCGCAGTCGCGCTTTCCCGGGCTTCTGCCGGGCGGCGTGATCGACCCCGCGCCGCTGATGGCGCCGGGGGCGGCAGGCGTGATGAAAGGAATGAACAATGGCTGACGATATCGTGCTGTCGCTGGACGGACTCAGCGTTAATTTTGGCAGCTTTCACGCCCTGCAGCAGGTGACGCTTGAGGTGCGGGCGGGCGAGCGTGTGGCGCTGATCGGCCATAACGGCGCAGGGAAATCGACCCTGTTCAAGGCGGTTTTGGGTTTTCTGCGCCCGGCGACGGGCAGCATCCGCGCGGCGGGCCACGCTCCCGGCTCGAACCTGGCGCGGATCGCGGTGAACTATCTGCCGGAAACGGTGACCTTTCCGCGCGCCCTGACAGGCCGCGAGATCATCCGCTATTTCTCCGGCCTGCGCGGTGCACCGCGTCGCGGGGCTGACGATCTGCTTGAGCGGGTGGGTCTGGCACAGGCGGCAAATCGCGCCGTTGGCACCTATTCCAAAGGCATGCGTCAGCGGCTTGGCCTTGCACAGGCGCTGATCGGCGCACCGCGGCTCTTGCTGCTCGACGAGCCCACCAGCGGGCTTGATCCGGTGTCGCGGCGCGATTTCTACGATGTGATTGATGCCGCCAGCGCGCGCGGATCGGCGGTGCTGCTCTCGTCGCACGGGTTGGAAGAGATCGAGACCCGCACCGACCGGGTTGCGATCCTCGCCCATGGTACGTTGCGCGCCGATGGTCCACTGTCCACGCTCGCGGCAGGCGCGGCCCTGCCCACCCGGATCCGCGTCACCGCCCAACCCGGCGAGGCCGATCATCTGCATGATCTGCTGGGCGGCACCCGTGTGAACGGCACCCGGCTCGATCTGACCTGCGCCCCGGCCGACAAGCTTTCGCAACTCGCCCGACTGTCGGCGCTTTCCGAGCTTGTTGGCGATATCGACGTTCATGCCCCGGGCCTTGCCGATGTTTACCGCCACTATTCCGACCTCGACAGGAAGGAGGGCCAGTCATGACCCGCATTCTGACCATTGCCACCACCGAGCTGCGCCTTGCGCGCCGCAATATGTGGGTGGCGCTCGCCACCGCACTTCTGGCACTGTTTGCCCTCGCACTTGCCTTTCTTGGGGCTGGGCAGGGGGCCGGGCTGAAAGCCGATGTGATGAGCCTCACCGCTGCCAGCCTTGCCTCGCTTTCGGTCTATCTCATCCCGCTTCTGGCGCTGCTCATGTCCTACGACACGCTGGCGGGCGAGATTGATCGCGGCACGCTGGCGCTGATCTTTGCCACGCCGGTGAAGCGCGGCGAGGTGCTTGCGGGCAAGTTTCTGGCCCAGACCGTCGCCGTAGGCGGGGCGGTGCTAATCGGCTTCGGTCTCGCCGGGGCGGCGCTGGCCCTGGTCTATGGCACCACGCCTGAAGGGCTCACCGCTTGGGCGCGCCTTGTTACGTCTTCCATTGCCCTTGGCGCGGTTTTCGTGGCGCTTGGCATTGCGCTCTCGGCCTCGACCAGCCGCAGTGCCACCGCCGCCGCTCTGGCCATCGGCCTCTGGCTTTTGTTCGTGGTGCTCTACGATCTGGCTCTTCTGGGCGGGGTGATCGCGGCGGGCAGCTCCACCTTCACCTCTGACGTGTTCCCGTGGCTGGTGCTGGCCAACCCGGCGGATGCCTTTCGTATCTTCAACCTCAGCGCGCTGGACGCCGCGCCGGTTTCCGGCATCGACGGGCTGTCGCGGACCATGCCCTTTCCCCCGATCGCCACACTTCTGGCCATGGCGGGCTGGCTTGCTGCCGCTCTGATCGCCGGTCTTCTGCGCATGAAAAGGATTGTCCCATGACCAAACTGCTTTCCGTGACCACCCTTGCTTTCATCGCCCTCGCGGGCTGCAAGGATGAAGTGGCAGCGATCCCCGACCCGGCCCGGAGCATTCCCGACGATGCGCTTGGCCATTATTGCCAGATGCTGGTGGCCGATCACGCCGGGCCGAAGGCGCAGATTTTCCTCAAGGGTGAAGCCGCGCCGATCTGGTTTGCCCAAGTGGCCGATGCACGCGCCTATCTGTCCGACCCGGAGCGCGACGGCGAGATCGCGGCGGTTTACGTCACCGATATGGGCCGCGTGGAAAGCTGGGAAGTGCCCGGCCCCGACGCCTGGATCGCCGCCACCGAGGCCAGCTATGTGATCGAGAGCACTCAGATGGGCGGCATGGGGGTGCCTGAAGCGGTGCCCTTTGGCAGCCGCGATGCGGCCGAGGCCTTCATGGCGGGGGCTGGGGGCCAATTGGTAAGCTGGGATGAGATCCCCGAAGCCTATGTCCATCCCGATATGGCGATGATGATGGATGGGATGGCAATGGACGCTATGGCCATGGACGGCGCGTCGATGAACGGTGCCGGAATGGTGGACCAGAAATGACCAGATCCCTCACCCGCCGCCTGTTCATCGCTGCTGCCTGCGCCTTGCCTCTGGCCCGCACCGCCCGCGCCGCCACGCCGGTTGCGCGCTGGCAGGGGCAAGCCTTTGGCGCCCATGCCGAGATCCTGTTTGCCGGGTTGAGCGCAGAGGAGGCGCGCCCGCTGACCCTTGCGGTCGAGGCCGAGCTTGCCCGGCTTGAAGCCCTGTTCAGCCTCTATCAGCCCGACAGCGCCCTTGCCCGGTTGAACCGCCACGGTCGGCTGGATGCGCCGCCGCCCGAGCTTGTCGAGCTGATCGGCCTTGCCGCCGCCGCGCATGAGCTGACGGAGGGCTTGTTCGACCCGAGCGTTCAACCGCTTTTCGACCTGACCGCCCACCATGCCGTCGCCGGCACCGCGCCCGATGCGGGCGAGATTGACGCCGCCCGCGCGCTGGTGGGGTTTCAGCATCTGCGCTGGTCGACCCAGCGTATTGCCTTTGATCGCCCCGGTATGGCACTCACCTTCAACGGCATCGCGCAGGGCTATGCCACCGACCGCATCGCGCGGTTGCTTAAGCAGGCCGGGCTGACCGATCTGATGGTGGATATTGGCGAGACTGCGCTCTCCGGTCACGCTCCTGATCGTGCGGGCTGGGAGGTGATCCTGCCGGATGGACGCGCGCGTTTGCGCAGTGATATTGCCGTGGCCACATCCGCCGTGCGGGGCACGCTGGTCGATCCGGCGCGCGGCATCGGCCACCTGTTCCGACCCGATGGCGCCAAGGTCGAGGGCGTGGCGCAGGCGGTATCGGTGTTCGATCGCCGTGCCGCGATGGCCGACGCCCTGTCCACCGCCGCTGCGCTGATGAGCGGCCCCGAACGGGCAGCCCTGAGCCACGCAGGCGTAGAGCTTGTGGCTGCCACGTAACCTGCATCGTCCACCCGCACAGCCTCGCCTGCCTCAGATGAGGCGGAAGCCGTGACGTGGACAGCATCCGATCACAATTCAGGCCCTACCTCGTGCGGGGACCGGCGGGCACAGATCAGCGGGTGGCGCCCCGATAAGCCGCCGCAGAGTGTCGAGCGCCCAAGGAAGCAGTTTCCCACGCTGATCCGAGCAATCACGGAAATGGCAGCCGCGAGTGTCCCGGAGTTTCCCGCTGCGCCTTTTTGCGAAAGATAGCTTGGACAAGACGGCACTTCGCCATGTTGCGTCCGCGCAAGTCGACTTCCTGCCATCAGGTTGAAACGACCCGGTCTTTCGCCGATGACCCAGAGCGGGCGTCCAGCGAATAGTCTTGTTGCTGTGCTGCGGTCCGTCACAGCGGGCATTGGAGAAACTTGCCGCTTTTCAGCAAAATGAGCGTCAGGAAGGCGGACAGGTCGGGATGTTCCTTGCACAAACGCCGCTCAAAGGTGCTGAATCGCCGCAATCGTCATGCCGTCACTCCTTTGGGGGAGCTCTCGTAAGGTCACGGTCAAAGCTGCCGTGAAAGCGGGCAACACGCCTGCAGAACACCAATAGTGCCGTGAAAGCAGGCGGCGGGCCTGCTCAAACCCGAAAAATTTTGGTCGGCGGAGATAATATTCTTGATTGTATACTATTTGATGGTCAGGCTTTCCCTAGGCGCGAGATGATCGCGCACCAAAAACAGGGAGTAACACCATGAAGACTTCATTTGCCCTGGCTCTGTCGGGGGCCATCGCCGCATTGACGTTTGCAGGCGCTGCCATCGCACAGGACCTTCCCGGCTCGCTGGTGATCGGCACCGAGGGCGCGTATCCCCCGTTCAACTACACCCAATCCGATGGCAGCGTGGCCGGTTTCGAGATCGATCTTGGCAACGCGATGTGCGCCCAGATGAATGTCGAATGCAGCTGGGTCACGCAGGATTGGGATGGCATCATCCCCGGTCTGCAGGCGAAGAAATACGATGCGATCATCGCCTCGCTTTACATCACCGACGAACGCCGCAAGGTCATCGCCTTTTCGGACAAGTATTACAACGTGCCCGCCCGCTTTGTGGTCTCGGCAGACAGTGACACTGAAATCTCGGCCGCGGGCCTGTCGGGGGCGGTTGTCGGCACCCAGCGGGCGACCAGCTTCGAGAGCTACCTGAACGCCGAGCTGCCCGATGTTGAAGTGCGGCTCTATGGCACGATGGACGAGGCCTATCTTGACCTTGCCTCGGGTCGCGTGGATGCCGTGCTGGGCGACGTTGTTGCCTTGAAAGACGGTTTCCTCGGCACGCCCGATGGCGAAGGCTTTGAACTGCGCGGACCGGAATTCACCAACCCTGAATATTTCGGCTATGGCGCGGGCGTTGCCGTGCGGCAGGATGATCAGGCCATCGCCGATGCCTTCTCGGCGGCAATCAAGGCGCTGCGCGAGGATGGCACCTATCAGGAAATCTCGAACAAGTGGTTCGGCGTCGACGTTTACGGCGGCTGATCTTTTCGGGCCGTGCCTTGGCGCACGGCCCGTCCTTCCTCCACGACGCAACCGCGAAAGGGACACATGCCCGATTTTCAGGGATATGGCTGGCTGTTGCTTGACGGTCTGGTGCTGACGCTTGGCGTGGCCATTGCCTCGATGCTGGGCGCGTTGACGCTTGGCCTACTTGCGGCTTTGGGCAAGCTTTTCGCTCCGCCTGCGGGGAAATTCCTCATCGAGGTCTACACGACCTTCGTGCGCGGCGTGCCTGAGCTGGTGTTGCTTCTGCTCATCTATTACGGCCTGCCGACGCTGGTGCAGAACACCGCTAGCCAAGCAGGCATCGACCTGTCGCTCTCGATCAACCCCTTTGTTGCGGGCATTGGCACGCTGACGGTGATCTATGCGGCCTTTGCCAGCGAGGTCTTCCGCGCCGCCTATCTGGCCCTGCCTTCGGGCCAGCGCGAGGCCGCCTATGCGCTGGGGCTGAGCCCCATGATCACCTTCCGCATGGTCGAGCTGCCGCAGATGATGCGCTATGCGCTGCCCGGTCTTGGCAATGTCTGGATGGTGCTGGTCAAGGCCACAGCGCTGATTTCCATCATCCAGCTGCCGGAACTCATGCGCAATGCCGACATCGCGGCGCGCTCCACCCGGCAGCCCTTCACCTTCTTTTTCGCGGCCTGCCTTCTCTATCTTGCGATCACGGCGGTCTCGATGTTGGGACAAGCGCGGCTTGAACGCTGGGCTGCGCGCGGGACGAGCGAGGCGAGGAGCTGATGGAATTCATCGCCGAATACCTGCCCAGATTTCTCGGGGGCGCCTGGTTGAGCATCCAGCTGGTGCTGTTCAGCAGCTCTGTCGGGTTGATCATGGCACTGCCCATCGCGCTTGCGCGGTTGTCGCGCAATCCTGCGCTGAGCGTCCCGGCCACCGCCTATGTCTTCTTCTTCCGGGGCACGCCGCTCTTGGCGCAGATCTTCCTGATCTACTACGGCAGCGGCCAGTTCCGGCATGAGCTGAGCGCGGTGGGCCTCTGGACCTTCTTCCGCGATCCGTGGTTCTGCGCGCTCCTGTCGCTGACGCTGAACACCGCGGCCTACAGCTCCGAGATCCTGCGCGGCGCGATCCAGGCGGTTCCCAGCGGGGAAGTCGAGGCGGCGCGGGCGCTCGGGCTGAAGCCCTATATGCGGTTGCGACTGGTGATCCTGCCCCGCGCCATCGGCATCGGCTGGCCTGCCTATACCAACGAGGTGGTCTATCAGATCCAGGCCACCTCCCTTGTCTCGATCATCACAATCATGGATATCACCGGCGTGGCGCGCGCCGTGGGTGCCCGCAACTTCACCTTTTTTGAATCCTTCGGGTTGGCAGCGCTGCTTTATCTCATTCTGGTCTACGGCTTCACCTTCGTCGCCAAACGGATCGAAAAGAGGCTGAACGCCCATCTGGTGCGTCCCACCGCCGCCCAACAACGCACGATTGCCGAGAGTATCCGATGAGTGAGACAGTGACCCACTCCGCCGCCTTGCCCAAAAAGCGCGGCGTATTGCGGGAAAAAGCCTTTCTGACCCTAAAGGACGCGATCCTGACGGGCAGCCTGCACCGCGGCGAACACCTGTCTGAGGCGCGTCTTATTCGGGAGTTCGGCATCGGGCGCACGCCGCTGCGCGAGGCGCTGAACCAGCTTGAACGCGAAGGGCTCGTGGTCAGCCAGCCCAATAGCGGCTGCTCGGTGGCCAATCTTGATGTCGACGCGGTATGCGACCTGCTGGTGGTGCGCGAAGGGCTTGACGCCATGGCGGCCGAGATTGCGGTAAAAACGGCGACGGATGAGGAATTGCAGGGTCTGGCCCGGGTCATGGACGACATCTATGCGCTCGACCGGGCGCATGAGCGCACGCCGGAAGTCTATGCCCGCGAGCTGGACCTCGGGCTTGCGGTACACGAGGTGATCCTGGCCGCCACGCATAATGCCCCGCTGATCGAGATCACCCAGCGAGTCTACGACCAGCTGCGCCTTGCGCTCTGGGTCGAGGTGCGCTGGATCGATCAATGGAGCATGGCCGTGGCCGAACATCGCGACATCATCGAGGCCATGCTCGACCGCGATGCCCCCCGGGCGGCGGCAGCCGCGCGCGCGCATGTGCGCTCATCCTGGGACAACATGCAGAAAATCCGCGAGGTCGCCGAACTGCGCCGGACCCGTGGCAGCCGCATGCCCATGCGCAATGACGATTAGAAACGGAGCCCCCATGCGTGATTTTCACTTTCCCGGTCGATCCTCTGTTCATGCGATGGAGGCCATGGTCGCAACATCCCATCCGCTGGCGACCGAGGCCGCCATGCAGGTTTTGCGCGAAGGTGGCACGGCCATGGATGCCGCCATTGCAGGCTCGGCGGTGATGGCGGTGGTCGAGCCGCAGATGACCGGGATCGGCGGCGACTGCTTTGCGCTTGTCGCCCCAAATGGTAGCGGCGAGGTGGTGGCGTTCAACGGGTCAGGCCGCGCCCCCGCTGCCGCGTCTGCTGAGAGCTTGCGCGAGCAAGGGTTCACCGAGGTTCCGGTTGATAGCATCCACGCCGTCACGCTGCCCGGCGCCGTTGATGGCTGGTTCCGCCTCCATGGCAGGTTCGGGCGGCTCGACATGGCCCGCTTGCTGAAGCCCGCCATCGGATATGCCCGAAACGGCTATCCTGTCCATGCCCGCGTTGCCCGCGACTGGCAGAAATCCCGGGCGCATCTGGCCAAACGCGAGGCCACAACGGCGCTGTTTCTGCCGGGTGGCGACTGCCCCAATGAGGGCGCGATCCACCGGCAGGAACGCCTGGCCGACACGCTGGAGACCATCGCAAACAAAGGCCCGCGCGGCTTCTATGAAGGGCCTGTGGCCGAGGCGATGCTGCGCACGCTGCACGCGCAGGGCGGCCTGCACACCGCCATGGATTTCGCCACGGTCGCCGGGAACTTCGTCACGCCTATTTCGACCGACTACCGGGGGCGCAGCGCGCATCAGGTGCCCCCCAACAATCAGGGCATGACGGCGCTGATGATGCTGAACCTGCTGGAAGGGTTCGATCTGTCCGCCCTCACGCCGGGCAGCGCCGAGCGTCTGCATCTGGAGATCGAGACCGCGCGCTTGGCCTATGCCATGCGCGACCGGCACATCACCGATCTGGGCGATATGAAGGTGAGCGTCGAGGATATTCTCTCCAAATCCTTGGCGGATGAGCTGCGCCAACGGATCTCGCCCGACCACGCCATGACGGATATCGGCCCGCTTGGGCTGCGCACCTCGGACACCGTCTATATCACCGTGGTGGACCGCGACCAAAATACGGTCAGCTTCATCAACTCGATCTTCGACAGTTTCGGCAGTGGTATTCTTTGCCCCGAGACCGGTGTTCTGTTCCAGAACCGGGGCCATTCCTTCTCGCTCGATCCCGATCATCCCAATGTGCTGGTTCCGGGCAAACGCCCAATGCACACGATCATGCCCGGCATGGTGACCGAGAAGGGCAAGGCGGTGCTGTCTTTCGGCGTCATGGGCGGCGACTATCAGCCCATCGGACAGGCTCGCGTCATTACCAACCTCTTCGATTACGGGCTGGACCTGCAGGGCGTGCTCGATGCGCCGCGTGTCTTTCCCGGCGATGGTTACGTTGAGGTCGAGCGCAGCGTGCCTGCCGAGGTGTTGCGCGGCCTTGCCAACAAGGGCCACACTCTGCGGCTGGCGGAGGACCCGTTGGGCGGCGCGCAGGCGATCCGGATCGACCACGCGCGCGGCACCCTCATCGGTGCAACGGATCCCCGAAAGGATGGCTGCGTCGCCGGCCATTAGAGCTGCAGCTCTGATCCAAACCCGGCATCCACGGCGCCTGCCGTCTGCCTGATACCCTTCCAACATAGGGATCAGGGGTCTGAGATACGGCCCCGATCCCCCCTCCGCGCAGGTGGCCGGATGCAATCTCGGCTGAACGGGGGCTGGATGTTCAGGTGTCCGAACCCGACGTTTCGCCGAAGCCCGCGCCGAAAACCGCCACCGGCAAAATCCATAAATTCATTCTGCGCAGCACCGCTCGCAGCGAACGCGTGGACAGAGGTTAAAAACCGGTGCCGCGTCACGTCTCAACGAGAGCTTTGTGCAGATCACCAGATTTGCAAAGCTCGGCGAACGGCGAACGGCCAACGCAGCGTAGACCTGAAGGTGGGTTTCCAAGACGGGGAGGGGAGCTCTCATCCATCAAACAAAACTGCCATTGGCCCAGGGTCAGGCCAATGGCAGCTTCGGACAAGCATAGGGACGGTTTACTGCTTGTCCTCGCGGGCCAAACGCCGGTCTTCCTGCATTTCCAGCCACATCGCGTTGATTACGGCGAACATGGCGGCGACGGGAAGACCGAGAAGCCAGGCAAAATACCACATGATCTGTCCTTTCAATACGCGTTCTTGTTGGTGGAAATTTCGTCTTCCGTGACCTTGCCCCAGAGCACTTTATAGACCCATGAGGTATAGGCGAGGATGAGCGGTACGAAGATCAGCGCCACCACCAGCATCACGAACAGGGTTTGCTGCGAGGATGACGCATCCCAGACCGTCAGCGACGATGCCGGATGGGTGGAGGACGGCAGGATGAAGGGGAACATTGTCAGGCCGACGCTGGAAATCACCCCGAAAATAGCCGCCGAAGACGACAGCCAGGTCACCCCCTGTGCCCCGCGCATCAGCGCCAGCGCGGTGATTAGCATCCCGCCAAGGCCAAGCGCCGGAGCAATCGCGATCCACGGACGGCTGGCATAGGCTGCCATCCAGTTGCCGCCTTTGCTTACCTCGCTCAGCAGCGGGTTCGACGGGCCATCGGTCACCGCCGTGCCGACAAAGCTGAACGCGTCGATCCCGACCCAGAGCCAAAGCCCGGCCAGCGCATAGGCGACCAGCGCCACCAGAGCTGCCCCGATTCCGGCCTTGCGGGCGCGTTCGGCCACGATGCCTTCGGTTTTCAGCCTGAGCCAGGTGGCGCCATGCATGATCAGCATCGCTGCCGACACCACCCCGGCCAGCAGGGCAAACGGGTTGAGAAGCCCGGCGAATTTCCAGAAGGCATTGCCTTCATAGACCGGCAGAAGATAGGGCGCCTCGGTCCCATCCGCGAGGTGGAACGGCACGCCTTGCAGCACATTGCCCACCGCCACACCAAAGATCAGCGCGGGCACAAAGCCACCGATAAACAGCGCCCAGTCCCAGCCATTGCGCCAGGCCGCACTCTCGCGTTTCGAGCGGTATTTGAACCCGACCGGGCGCAGGATCAAAGCCGCCAACACCACGAACATCGCCAGATAGAAGCCCGAGAAACTGAGCGCATATAGCGGTGGCCAAGCCGCGAAAATCGCCCCGCCGCCGAGGATGAACCACACCTGGTTCCCCTCCCAGACCGGGCCGACCGTGTTGATCACCACGCGCCGTTCGGTATCGGTTTTCCCGACGAAAGGCAGCAGTGCCCCCACGCCCATATCGAACCCATCGGTCAGGGCAAAGCCAATCAGCAGCACACCAAGCAACAGCCACCAGATGATGCGCAGGATGTCGAATGAAATCAGGTCAGACAGGATCATGTGACTTACTCCGCCGGGGTTGCAGCACTGGGGGCATCATCGCCCGGTTTGCAGCGCAGCTGTTTTCTGTTGGCCTCCATCCAGGCCTCGGTTTCGGGAACGTCCATATAGGGGCCTTTGCGGATGTATTTCAGCATCAACCCCATCTCGATGACGAACAGCGTTGAATAGAACACCACAAACCCGGCCAGCGTCAGCCCGACCTCGGTAGCCGAAAGATGGCTGACCGACAGCACCGTGGGCAGCACCCCATCAACCGTCCAGGGCTGGCGACCATATTCGGCGACAAACCAGCCAAGCTCCGCCGCGATCCACGGGGTGGGGATCATCCACACCGCCAGATGCAGCGACCATCGCGGGAAATCCATGCCTTTGAACGAGGCGCGGATGAAGAAGTAGAGCATGGTGCCGATAAAGGCGAAGCCAAGCCCGACCATCAGCCGGAACGCCCAGAAGATCGGCCATACGGTGGGCACAGTATCCTCCGCCGCCTTGGCGATCTGCTCATCCGTCGCCTGCATCGGATCGTTGGTATAGGCCTTCAGCAACAGCGCATAACCAAGGTTTTCTGAATGCTCTTCGAAACGAGCGGTCAGCTCCGGCGAGGCGGTGCCTTTTGCCGCCTGAATCTGCGTCAGCGCATCATAGGCAAGCAACCCGTCTCGAATGCGGTCGGCATTGTGGTCAACCAGCTCGTCGATCCCGGGGATCTGTTGGGTCAGCGACCGGGTGCCGATCAGCCCCATCACCCATGGAATACGAACCGTATATTTGGTTTCGCGCGCTGCCTGATCCGGCAGGCCGACAAGGTTGAAGGCGGCAGGGGCCGGTTCTGTTTCCCACATGCCCTCGATCGCGGCCATTTTCATTTTCTGGTTTTCAGAAATGTCATAGCCGGATTCATCGCCCAGCGTGACCACCGACAGCGCCGAGGCAAGGCCGAATGCGGCTGCCAGCGTCAGCGACCGGCGGGCAAGTTCGACATGCCGGTCGCGCAGCAAAAACCACGCTGATACGCCGATCACGAAGACCGATGCGGTCACATAACCCGCCGAAACGGTATGCACGAATTTCGCCTGCGCCACGGTATTGAACAGCACCTCGAAAAACGAGGTCATCTCCATTCGCATCGTCACTGGGTTGAACTCTGCCCCCACCGGGTGCTGCATCCAGCCATTGGCAATCAGGATCCACAGCGCCGAGAAGTTCGATCCGATGGCGACCAGCCAGCCGATGATCATATGGGCGCGTGCGGTCAGCTTATCCCAGCCAAAGAACCACAGGCCAACGAATGTGGCCTCCATGAAAAACGCCATCAGCCCTTCAATGGCCAGCGGCGCGCCGAAGATGTCGCCCACGTAATGGCTGTAATAGCTCCAGTTCATACCGAACTGGAATTCCATGGTAATTCCGGTCGCCACACCGAGCACGAAATTGATCCCGAACAGCGTGCCCCAAAATTTGGTCATCTGCCGCCAAATCGGGCGTCCGGTCATCACAAAGACCGTTTCCATCGTTGCCACCAGAACCGACAGGCCCAGCGTGAGTGGCACGAAAAGGAAGTGAAACATTGCTGTCGCGGCAAATTGCAGACGCGACAGCTCGACAAGGCCGAACTCCATAACAAGCTCCTATTCTTTACTCCGTCGGCTCAGGGCCGCCCGGAAGCAATGCGTTCCCTCAAACCCTAATCGCAGATGTAACTTTAACGAAAGGGTCATAAAGCCTTCTGTGGCCATCCGTCACAGCCAGTTCGAGAAAAGCCTTATATTGCTGGCTGAACGTGCCATGACGCACCACGTCGCATGATGCTCAGGCAAGGCGTGCCGATGGGAATTGTCAAATCACCAGCGCGTGTTGGCGCCCTGCGGCAGCGCGTCGCTGCGCCTTGCCCTGTCCAGATTTCCCCCCTAGCTGTGAGCGGTATTCGCGCGACAGAAGAGACCAGCAAGGTGACAGACACAGCCCTTTCCACCGGCATCAGCCCAGCTGCGGCACCACAGCGCAGAGCGCTGTTTCTGGGCGTTGCCGCCGGGCTGGTCTGGCCCCTGCAAGCCTGGCTGATCGCGTCGGTCGTGGCTGCGCTTGTTGAGGGGCGCACGCCCTGGCCCGCGCTTTGGATCGCGGTTCCCGGCGTGGCTCTGGCCGGGCTGATGGGCGAGTTGGCCCGGGTTCTGGCGCAGCGGGCCGTGCAGGCCGATGCCGAAACGCAGGGGCTGGAGCTGCGCCGGGCTTTGATCAATCATGAGCTGCGCCGTGCCCCCGGCGGGGCGCGCGAAGATGCCGCCGTGGCCGCCAGCCTGATCGCCGAACGGCTTGACCTGATCACATTGGCCCGGCAACGCCTTCCGCTGGCGATGTGGCGGGCACGAATTTTGCCAGTGGTGATCTTTGCACTGGTGCTGACGCAATCCTGGCTGGCTGCGCTGGTTCTGATCGCCACCGCACCGCTGATCCCGCTGTTTCAGGCGCTGGTGGGCTGGGCCGCGCAAGACGCAAGCGCGCGCCATCTGGTCGAGGCCGGAGCGCTGAATGCGGCGCTGATCGACCGGTTGGCGGCGCTGGAAGATATTCGCCTGCTCGGCGCCACATCCCGGGCCGAAGCGCAGTTGCAGACGCGCTCGCACAACCTTGCTGCTCGAGCCATGAAAGTGCTGCGCATCGCGTTTCTGTCCTCCACTGTGCTGGAGCTTTTCTCGATGCTGGGCATTGCGCTGATCGCGGTGCTGACCGGTTTTACCCTGCTGGGCGTGATCACATTCGGCGGCTGGCATGGCGGGCTGACACCCTTTGCCGGGATCTGGATCCTTCTGCTGACCCCTGATTTTTACCAGCCATTACGAGACCTTGCACAAGTCTGGCATGATCGCGCCTCCGGGGCCGCAGCTGAAGGTGAGCTGCAGGGGCGCGATGGTGGCCCGGATATTCTGGGCACCGGATCACCCGCCACGCCGCTGCCCTCTGGCGCGTTGCGCTGGTCGGGGCTGGTTACGGAACAGGCCGGGGCTTTGCCCGATGGGGCCTGTGCCCCCGGTGCACTGGTGGTTCTGCAAGGGTCATCCGGCGCGGGCAAATCCACATTGCTGGCGCTCTTGGCCGGGCTCACGCGGCCCGAGGCGGGCGAGGTGTGGTTGGGCGAAACCCGGCTGAGCGATGAAACCGCCGATGCCCTGCGGATGCAGATCGGCTGGGTGCCACAGCTTCCGCGCTTTTCCGCCCCCCGTCTTGAGGCGCTGTTCGGTCCTGAGGCGCGCGAAGACGAGATCATGCAGATGCTCACAGATTTGGGCCTTGGCCCGCTGATCGCGCAGCTTCCCGGCGGGCTGGCCGCCCCGATTGGCGAGGTGGGCGAAGGCGTGTCGGGCGGCGAGGCCCGGCGGATCCTTCTGGCCCGCGCGCTCATGGCCCGTCCCGCCATACTGCTGGCCGACGAACCCACCTCCGATCTCGACGAAGCCACCGGGGCAGGGGTGATTGCTGCCCTGAAAGCCCTCGCCGATGCGGGCAGCGGGCTGGTGGTGGCAAGCCATGATGCAAGGCTGATCGCGGCTGCTGACCGGGTGATCAGGGTGGGGCCGGATGGTGTGGGGCAGGGCGGTGACGCGGAGGCTGTGTCATGAGAGCTGCACTCCGCCTCAGCCGCCGGATCTGGCACGAGGCCCGCTGGCCGTTTCGTCTCGCCCTGCTCATGTCGCTTGCCGCCTCGCTCTCGGCCATCGGCCTCTTGGCCCTGTCGGGCTGGTTCGTCACCGCCACAGCCGCCGCCGGGCTGGCCGGGATCGGCATCGCCTTCGATGTCTTTGCCCCGTCGGCCGGCATTCGGGCGCTCGCCTTTACCCGGACCGCCGCCCGCTATGGCGAACGGCTGACCGGCCATCAGGCGGCCCTGTCCGGGCTGGCGCGGTTGCGGGTCGCGCTGTTTCGGGCCGAAGCCGCCGCCGCACCAAATCCAAAATCCCGGGTGGCCGACAGGCTGGCCCTGCTCTCCGCCGATATCGATGCGGTCGAAGGGCTGACGGTGCGCGCGGTTCTGCCGCTGCTGGCTGGAACCTTGGCGCTGATCGGAACCGCAGCTCTGGTCTGGGTCGTCGCCGGAGGCGCAATTGCAGCAGCGCTGGCCGGGGCCAATCTGCTCGGCTTCCTCGCGGCCGCCGCCATAAGCCTGTGGCGTGTGGCCCCGCTGGCCCGGGCGGCGGAAACCGCCCGGCTCACCCTGCGCCATGCCAGCCTCGACGCCATCCATCATCGCAGCAATCTGACCGCAGAGGGCGGGCTGAGCGCGGCCCGTGCCGCGCTTCACCGCGAGGCAGACAGCCTGCGTCTGGCGCGTCGCCGTCTGACCGATGCCGAGCTGATCGCCGGAACACTGGCCAATCTCGGCACGCTGGCCGGGCTGACGCTGGCCTTTGCCCTCGCCGCCAATACCGCCGTTGCGGGCACACTTGCTGTGCCGCAGATATTGCTGATCAGCCTTGCCGCGCTTGGGTTTGGCGAAGTGCAGCGCGGGCTGGCCGGGGCGATGCTGGAATTTGCCCGCGCCGCCCGATCTGCCGAACGCATTGACCGGGCGCTGACGCATGCCCCCGAACCACGTCCGGCCCGTGCTGTGGCCCCCGTGGCAGCGGCACCGCTGATCGAGCTTGTCTCTGCCGCCCCCGCTCGCCCGGGTTTGACTGGCTCCTTGCTGGCACCGGTCAGCCTGCGACTGGATCGCGGCGAAAGCCTGCAGCTCATCGCCCCCTCCGGCACCGGCAAATCCACCCTGTTGGCGGCGATTGCCGGGCGTGCTCCCCTGTCCAGCGGCGAGATCCGGCTGGCGGGCGTGGCTTTGGTCGACTTGCCGGAGCCTGACCTGCGCCACCGGCTGATGCTGGTCCCCCAGCGCCCGCAGCTGATCGGCGGCAGCCTGCGCGACAATCTCGCGCTGGCGGGGGATGTCAGCGACGACCAAATGCTGGCCGCCCTTGAAGCGGTGCAGCTTGCCGATGCGGTCGCACTCAAAGGCGGGTTGGAGGCGCAACTTGGTGAACGCGGCGCGGGGCTTTCGGGCGGCGAAGCCCGGCGGCTGGCGCTGGCTCGCGCTTTGCTGCGTCAGCCCGATATTCTGCTGCTCGACGAACCCACCGAGGGGCTGGACGCCAGCACGGCAGAGGCCGTTCTGTCCGGAATTCGCGCGGCTCTGCCTGAAGCAGCTCTGATCATCGCCACCCATCGCCCCGAAGATTTCACCGGTGCAACGCAGATAGTTCATCTGTCCGCGCCATAGACCCAGCCACCTCTACCAGGCCCCAAGACGCGCCGTTCAATATCGGCCTGTCTCTCGATAAACATAGGCCGGTTGATGGGAGCGACGCGGGGCGAGCCGAAGCCCCGCTTCGCTTCACCACCGCCAAGCCGAAGGCGATATAAGGTTGGGGTTCAGACCTTTAACCTCATGGCCTTCGCGCAGGCGAAAGGGGCAGGTGTTTTCGATGAAACCCATCGGATAAGAGAAAAATCCATCCGATCTGGCGCGCGAGGTGGCCGATACTGATGAAGAAGATCACTCCGGTGCAATCGGCATGCTGATCGCCGGGGGCTCATCCTGCTGCTGATTTTCGCATGCGATGCGCTCATGACAGCCTACGGGTTGAGGCTTCCGGGCTCATTTCTGGCACTTATCCTGCTTGCCCGGCGGCTCTATGGGCGGGAGTTGGATTTCAGGGACATGCACGCCATCAGGTTTGCCCTGATCCGGGCGCCAGAGCAGAACTCCTCGGAACCTGACGACGTGCCGTTTCGAGAGGCGTCACAACGAATTCGGCACAACTTCAAAAAAACATTTGTCAATATTACCTGTCGTTTGTAATGTTGTGCCGAAATGAACATCATCCTGTTGCATTTGGAGGAGCGACCGTGACTGTCGAAGCAGACTTTCGCAACGAAAAAACCACTGAGAACGTTGCTCTCGGGATCCGCCGTCGCGTTTTCGAACACACGATTCGCAATAATGGCGGCTACCTGAGCCAGGCATGTTCCGCCGCTGAACAGCTCGCGTTCCTCTACAATGAGGCGCTGCATCTCGGCCCGCCGACACTGCCAGCCGTGCCGCTGCCCTTTGGCGGCGTGCCCTCGGCGGATAATCCCGATTACGTCACCGGCGCGGGCTATAATGGACCGTTCGAGCCGCAATATGACCGGCTGTTCATCGCACCCGCGCATTACGCGCTGGTGGCCTATGCCACGCTGATCGAGACCGGGCGGATGGCGCCTGAAGGGCTTGAAATGTTCAACAAGGATGGCTCTTCGGTCGAGATGATCGGGGCGGAGCATTCGCCGGGCATGGAGGTGCATAACGGCACGCTGGGGATCGGATTTTCAACCGGCGCAGGGCTGGCCTGGGGTCGGCGGCGCAAGGGCGAGCCGGGCGAAGTCGCGGTGTTCATGTCGGATGGCGAAGTGCAGGAAGGTCAGACCTGGGAAGCGGTGCAAGCCGCAGCCCATCACGGGATCGACAATCTCTGGGCGATCATGGACGTGAACCGCCAGCAATGCGACGGCGCGATGGACGATGTGATGCGCGTCGGCGACATCCGGCAGAAGTTCATCGACTTCGGTGCGGTCTGTGTCGAGATCGATGGGCATGATGTTGAGGCGATGCGGCAGGCGAAGCAGGAAAAGCACGAGGGCAAACCTCTTGTCATACTTGCCAGCACCTCGCCGACCCATGGCATGCCGATCCTCGAACGGCGTTTCCCGCGTCTGCACTATGTGCGCTTCAAGTCGGAAGACGAGCGCGCCGAATACAATCAAGCGATTGCGGCCGAGCTTGGCATCGCCCCCGTCGACTATGCGCATTGAGGAGATAGATCATGGTTGAAATGGTCGCACGCCCCTACGCTTCTGCGTTTGAAAACTACATCACCCAGCACCCCGAGGTGATCGCGCTCTCCGCCGATCTTACCTCTTCGGTCGAGATCGACGGCATCCGGGACCGCCACCCCGAGCAGTTTCTGTCGATGGGCATGGCCGAGCAGAACATGCTGTCTTTCGCGGGCGGTATGGGGCTCGCCGGGTTTCGTCCCTTCATCCACACCTTCGGGGTGTTCCTCTATCGTCGGCCCTATGACCAGCTCATGGCCTCGATCGCCTATCCGCGCCGCAAGGTTCGGCTGATGGGCTTTCTGCCGGGGATCACCACGCCGGGGGGCATGACCCATCAGGCGATCGAGGATATCTCGGTGATGCGGGCGATCCCAAATATGACGGTCCTCGAGACCGGGGACGCCACCGAGGTGGAAGGCATCGTCGAGGCCGCTGACAGCATCGATGGTCCGGTTTATTGCCGGGTGTTGCGCGGCTCAGTGCCGCGTCTGTTCGATACCCCCCTGAAGGTGGGCGAGATGCGGGTGCTCTCGGAAGGCACAGACGTTCTTGTCGTCACCGCCGGGATCACCACCGAAGAGGCGATCCGTGCCCGGGGGGCGCTTGATACTGCCGGGGTTTCGGTGCGGCATCTGCATCTGTCGACGCTGAAACCCTTCGACGCCGAGGCCATCGTCGCCCATGCAGCCGGTGTGCGCCACGGCGTGGTGACGCTGGAAAACCATGTGATCGCCGGTGGCATCGGGTCGATGGTGGCCGAAGCGCTGGCCGAAGCCGGGCTGGGCAAACGCCTGATCCGGCTGGGACTTCAGGACACCTACGCCCATGGTGGCTCGCGCCCCTACCTCATGAAGTATTATGGTCTCGACGCCATGGCACTGGTGCAGGGGATCGAGCGGCTTACCGGCGAAAAAACCGGCATCGACGAGAGCGCGCTTGAAGCCGTACGGGTGGATGCGGTGCATTCCAACGTGAAAGCCGAGGCGCTCTGATGGAGCGCTTCACGGTCACCTATCGGGTCTTCGCCGCCAACGCGGCGGAGGCCAGAGCGCGGGCCGAGGGGATCGCGCTGGAACAAACCGTCGAAGTGCCTGCGGACGTTGTTCCGGCGGGCTATATCGCCGACGAAATTGTCGGGCAGATCGAAGAGATCGGGCAGGAGGGCGAGGGCCGTTTTCGCGCCGCAATCTCCTATTCACCCGACAGTGCCGGGCACGAGCTGACCCAGTTCTTCAACGTGATCTTCGGCAATTCCTCGATCCAGAAGGGGCTGAAGGTGATCGGCATCGATCCCGGCGCCGAGATGCTCGCGCGGCATCCGGGGCCGCGCTTTGGGATCGACGGGATCCGCAAGCTTGCGGGGCGTCCGACAGGCGGGCTGATCGCGCCGGTTCTGAAGCCGCAGGGGCTGGACAGCGACGCCCTTGCCCGGGTCGCCTATCTGACCGCAAAGGCCGGGGCCGATGTGGTCAAGGAAGACCACGGCATCACCGACCAGCACATGGCGCCGTTCCGCGAGCGGGTCGAGAAATCCGCCGCCGCCGTGGCCCGTGCCAATGCCGAAACTGGAGGCAAATCGCTCTATTTCCCGTCGCTGGCAGGCCGCCCGCAAGACATCGAGGCCAATATTCGCTTTGCCAAGGAGGCTGGCGCAGACGGGCTTCTGATCATGCCGGGCCTTTTGGGCTTTGGCGTGGTCGACCGGATCGCCCGCGACGAGGCGCTGAACATGCCGGTGATGACCCATCCGGCCTTTCTTGGCCCCTATGTGCTGTCTGAAGACACCGGCTTTAGCCATGCGATGATGTTCGGCACGCTGCAGCGGCTCGCAGGGGCCGATATCTCGGTGTTTCCCAATGTTGGTGGGCGGTTCGGCTTTTCCGCCGGGGAATGTGGCGAGATCGCTGCGGCCTGCCGGGCGGAAGATGGTCCGGGCCGTCCGATGCTGCCCTCGCCTGGTGGCGGAATGAGCGTCGAGCGCGCCGGCGATATGGTGAAAATGTATGGCGAAGACGTGGTCTATCTGCTTGGCGGGTCGCTCCTGCGTCTTGGCGAACAGATCGGCGACGGGATCACGGCCATGCGCGCCGCGATTGACGCTGCCGAAGACTGAGCCCCACTCACGGAATCAGTCGCGCCCGCGCCATAACTGGCGCGGGCGTTTTCACGCACCTTCAGAAAATCACGCCCTTGCGCAGGATGAAGCAGCCGAAAGGGCGCGCCTCGGAACAGCGCAGCACGGCAAAGCCTTGCCGGGCCCGGGCATAGAATGCCTGCCGCTCAATCGAGCCGATGGCGCCGCCTTCGGGCATGTCGGCCGCCATTAGGGCGATGGCTTCGCTGTGAACCGGATCAGGCACATCCCCGGCACCGTCGCGCTGCATCCATAGAGCACCTTCCGGCACGAACGGATCAAGCGGCATCAGCGCGATGATCAATGCGATAGCCTCGGGCGCGGTAAAGCCGGGCAGCTCCAGCACCTGCCCCGACACCGTCTCGGCGGCGGTGGAATGGCTGGGATAATTCGCATCAACCACGGCGATCTCGTCGCCATGGCCCATCCGCATCAGCACGTCGAGAAGCGCGGCGGGCATGCGGGCATCAATTCCCTTGAGCATGGGATCCTCCAAAAAAAGGGGGGCTGGCACGCGTGGTGCCAACCCCCGAATTACGACACGAGGCGGATTACCGCGCCGGGAGCGGCATCCATTCCGGCATCGCAACATCAGCGTGGGCGAAGGCCGGCAGCTTGGCGCCGAGATCTTCCATATTGGTGATGTCGAGATCGTTCAGCATCTTCTGGGTGATCACGGTCGGCGGCACGATCACGTTATGGCCGGGATCTTCACCCGCCAGCAGCATCGCGAGCGTGCGAACCGAAACCTCGCCCACCACGGCCGGGTTGGTCGCAGCGGTGGCTTTCCAGGCCGAGCCCGGCTCGCGCATCGTGGCGATGTCGGCAGTCGAAACGTCGGCCGAGTAGATCGACACCTGGCTGGACATCCCGGCTTCGTCCACGG
This sequence comes from Paracoccaceae bacterium, assembly GCA_050288685.1. Classification (GTDB taxonomy): domain Bacteria; phylum Pseudomonadota; class Alphaproteobacteria; order Rhodobacterales; family Rhodobacteraceae; genus Sinisalibacter. The sequence continues at coordinate 29,046 of JBNKEH010000001.1, forward strand.
CGATCTTCACACCCTTGGCGAATTCGTCATAGGGGGCGAACATCACGGTGATGCTGGGATTGGCCGAAAGCACAGCGCGCGCCTGGTTGGCCACCGAGTTGGCAATCGGGTTGTCGAGCGTGCCGAACATGGCCACTTCGTTGATGCCCGGGTTTGCAGCTTTGACCTCGGCCCAGGATTCGTCGCGGCGATCAAGCGGGGCGATGCCGGGCACATAGACATAACCCGCGTTGAACGTGGTGCCGTTATCTGCCAGCGCGGCCTCAAGGGCGAGGCGGGCAAGGTCGCGGTCGGACTGCTCGACTTGCGGGATCGCGTCATTGGCCACATCGACATCGAAGGCGACAACCTTGATGCCCGCATCCACAGCCCGCGCAGCGGCAGCCTGCATCGACTCGGTCAGGCCGTGCTGGATGATGATGCCGTCCACGCCCAGCGCGATGGCCTGATCGACCATATCGGCCTGAAGGGCAGCATCCTGGCGGCTGTCGAACACCCGCAGGTCAACGCCCAGCGCGTCTGCCTGTTTCTCGACGCCCGACAGGTAGGCCTGAAAGAAGTCGCCGGTGGACAGGTAGCGCACCAGCGCGATTTTCACATCGCCGGCATTGTCGAAGGGGGCGGGCATATCGGCGGCAAAGCCGATGGTCGGCAACATGGCGACAGCCCCGAGAAGGCTTGTAAACACTCGTCTGGAGATCATGGTTTCCTCCCTATTCTCCCAGTTGGTCTTTCGTCTTGGTCTTGGGTTTCACGCCCTCCCCCGGCCAGAGCGGCCGGATAGCGCGAAGGTGAACACCAGGGCGACAACGAGAACGGCCCCCTTGATGAAATCTTGTGTGTAGTAGGGCGCGTTCAGCATCGTCAGGCCCTGCAGCAGGATGCCGACGAAGAGCGCACCGATGGCGGTGCCAAAGGCGTTGGGTTTGCCGAGCCCGAGCACGGCGAACCCGATCAGCGCCGCCGCCACCGCATCGAGCAACAGGTTGTTGCCCGAGGCAACGTCGCCGCGGCCGAGACGGGCAGCAAGCAGGATGCCCCCGAGCGAAGCCATCATGCCCGAGATCATGTAGGCGAGCACCTTGTAGCGGTTCACATTGGCGCCAGCGAGGCTGGCAGCCTGCGCGTTGGAGCCGATGGCATACATCAGCCGACCATGGCGCGTGAGCTCAAGGAAGACCCAGATCAGCACAGCGGCGGCGATCAGAAAGACTACCGAGAGCGGCACGAGATCGGCGATGCGATGGCGGCCGAGCATCAGGAAGGCGTCCGAAAAGGTGCCGTTGGCGATGGAGCCATTGGGAAGCGCCATGCCCGTCGAGATCGAGCGACCCTCGGTCGGGATACGCTGTGCGCCGAGAAGCAGAAACATCATGCCGAGGGTGGCGAGCAGGTCCGGCACTTTGAATTTCACAATCAGCAGCCCGTTGACGACGCCGACGATCGCCCCCATCGCGAGGCTGAACGCCACCGCCCAGAAAGCCGACAATTCCCACACCACCATCACATAGGACGAGAGCATGAGCGCCGAGGTGGCCACGGCGCCAATCGACAGATCGAAGCCATCGACAACAAGCGTCGCAGTAACCCCCAAGGCAAGAATGCCGGTGATCGCCACCGATTGCAGGATGAACACCGCCGAGAAGGGCGAAAGAAAGCCTTCTGCCATGATCGAGAAGAAGATGATCAGACCCGCCATCAGGGCGAGGAAGCCAAATTTGATGACGAGGTCGAGGAAGGTGGAGCTTTTCTGCATCTCGTTCAAAGTCCTGTTGCTGCGCGTGTGTCGTCGGCCGCGGCGACCACTTCGGCCATGATCGCGGAGACGTCGATGTTTTCGTTGCGGTGGTCGCCGACGATGGAATGCTCGCTCATCACAAGGATCCGGTCGGCCACCTCGATCGCCTCATCGAGCTCGGCGACAAACACGATGGTGGTGCGGGTGGCGGCGGTTTCGCGGATCTTGTGGCCGATGTCGCGCCGGGCCTGAATATCGACGCCCTGAAAGGGTTCATCGAGGATCAGAACGCGGCTCGCCTCGGCCATCCAGCGCGCCACCATGACCTTTTGCTGGTTGCCGCCCGACAGTGTGTTGATGCCATCGGCGCTGCTTTGGCAGATCACACCCATCTCGCCGATCATCCGGTTCGCCGTCGCCCGTTCGGATCGGAACGACAAAAACCCGCCCGGGCGCGAATGGCGACGGGTGAAGGGCAGCGAGATGTTCTGGGTGATGTCGAAATCCGCAACCACCGCGTTCACCGGCCGGTCTTTCGGGCACATATAAACCCCAGCAGCAACGGCCTCCTGTGCCGAACCCGGCTCATGCAAACGTCCGTCGAGCATCATCTTGCCAGAAACCGGCTTGTCGAGACCGAAAAGCATCGACGCAAAGGCGGTTTTGCCCGACCCGACCAGACCGGCCACGGCGATCACTTCGTTCTCATGCGCATGGATCGAGAACGGTTCGGCCCCCTCGCGCAGAACGATGTCTTCGAGTTCGAGCATCGGCTTTCCGGGCTCGGGGATCCTGATATCCACTGCCGTGATCTCGTGGCCGAGCATGGCACGCACGGCGCCTTCGTAATCGAGCGGCTTCGTTTCGAGTTGCTGCACGATCTGACCGTCGCGCATCGACAGGATACGATCGGCAAGGCGGCGGATATCGGACATGCGGTGCGAGATGTAGAGAATGGCGACGCCCTGATCGCGCAGCCGCTCCACCATCTCGAACAGCCGTTTGGTCTCGGCCGCCGAGAGCGACGAGGTCGGCTCGTCAAGGATCAGAACCTGCGGTTTGTGCGCCATAGCCCGGGCGATGGCGACAAGCTGACGGTCGGCAAGCGCGAGACCGGCAACGGGCAAGGTCACGTCGATATCAAGGCCGACGGCGGCGGCGATTTCACCAGCCCGCGCCCGCATTTCACGGCGTTTCAGAAAGATACTGCCGCCGGATGCGAGCGTGTCGAGCAGGAGGTTGGAGGTGACATCAAGGTCAGGCACAACACCATCGTTGATGCTCTGATGCACGGTCACCACGCCCGAGCGCAGCGCCTCGGAGGGCGATTCCGGCGCAAAGGGGGTCTCTCCCAGCATCACCGTGCCAGCATCGGCGCGATGAACGCCGCAGAGCACCTTCACCAGGGTAGACTTGCCCGCCCCGTTGGCCCCCATCAGCACGGTCACCTGTCCAGGGGGAATCTCCATATCGATCCCCCGCAGCACCTGGTTTTTGCCAAAAGCCTTCTTCAGGCCTTCAAGGCGAATAGCCGGTTCGCTCACGTCAGTTCTCCTCCCGATGACGCAAGGCTAGCTCTCGAAGCTTTCAAATGTCAATACTGTTTGACAATTGGGTGCAAACTCGGAATTCTGTATCTCGAAGATCGCCCCGGGAGGGGGCGGCATCACTACGATCCACCGACAAAAAGGGGGAGGAGACCCATGACGCAGCAAAACTACGAGGCGTTGAGCCCCGAAACTCTGGCCCGTCGACTCGGCGAGATTGATTCGATCCAGACCCACCTTGGCAATCCGGACACCTGGAAGGTGCGCGAGGTCGGCGACGGCAACCTGAACCTTGTCTTCATCGTCGATGGTCCCGATGGCAGCCTCATCATCAAGCAGGCACTTCCCTATGTGCGTCTCGTGGGCGACAGCTGGCCGCTGCCGCTGAAGCGTGCATTCTTCGAATATAACGCCCTGATCCGTCAGGCCGCGCGCGATCCGGGATCGGTGCCGCAGGTGCTTCACTTCGACGAGGTTCAGGCGATCATCGCGATGGAATTCCTTCAGCCGCACGCGATCCTGCGCAAGGTGCTGATCGACGGCGGCAAGGTCGAAGGCCTTGGCGAAACGCTCGGCAATTTCTGCGCCCGAACGCTGTTTCGCGGCTCTGATCTGTCTCTGCCAACGACAGAGCGCAAGGCAGATGCGGCGATGTTCCTCGACAATGCCGAGCTGTGTGACATCACCGAAAACCTTGTTTTCTCCGATCCGTATTTCGAAGCGGCGATGAACCATCACACCAAGGCGCTGGACCCGCTGGTAAAGGCGCTGCGGGATGACATCGACCTCAAGGTCGCGGCGCAGCACATGAAATGGGCTTTCACCACCAATGCCGAAACCATGCTGCATGGCGATCTTCACACCGGCTCGGTGATGGTGACGGAAACCGAAACCAAGGTGATCGACCCCGAATTCGCCACCTATGGCCCGATGGGCTTTGATGTGGGCATGTTGATCGCCAATTTCCTGCATGCCTATTTCTCGCAGCCCGGCCACGCCTCGGCACCCGGCGCGCGCGACGACTATCAGGAATGGATCCTGTCGGTGATCGATACGATCTGGACGCGGTTCGAGGCCGAATTCACCCGGCTTTGGCGCACCGAGCGCAACGGCATCCTCTATCAGGCCAGCCTCTACGAAGATCAGGGCCACGCCCAAGCCTCGGAACAGGCGCGGATCGACCGGCTTCAGGCGATCTGGCAAGACACGCTTGGTTTCTGCGGCATCGAGATGCACCGGCGCATCCTCAGCCTGGCCCATAACGCCGATTTCGAAAGCATCGAAGACGAGGCCGTGCGCGCGCCGCTCGAAGCCCGGGCGCTGATGATCGGGCGGATGCTGGCCGTCTCACGCACAAAAATTGGCTCGATTGCGCAGGTGCTCGACCTCGCCCGCGCCACCAATACGGAGGACTACCTTTGAAGATCAACGGCAAACCCTATCGCTCGATCTGGCGTGAGGCGACCGGCGCGGTGATGGTCATCGACCAGCGCTGGCTGCCGCATGAGCTGCGCATCGTCGAGCTGAAGACGCGCAAAGATTTTGCGGATTCGATTTCTGAGATGTGGGTGCGCGGTGCGCCGTTGATCGGGGCCACGGCGGCCTATGGTGTGGCGGTGCAAATGGCCGAAGACCCGTCGGATGCCTCGCTGGCCGAGACCTACGAGATCCTGCACGCCACCCGGCCCACCGCGATCAACCTGAAATGGGCGCTCGACGAGATGACCCGCGTGCTTCAGCCGCTGGCCCCCGAAGCCCGCGCCGAAGTAGCCTTCCGCCGCGCTGCCGAGATTTGCGACGAAGATGTCGAGATCAACCGGATGATCGGCATGCACGGGCTTGAGCTGATCCGCGAGATTTCGAAGAAGAAAAACGGCGGGCGGGTGAACATTCTCACCCATTGCAATGCGGGCTGGCCCGCCACCGTCGATTGGGGCACCGCGACTTCGCCGATCTATCACGCCGTCGAAGACGGGATCGACGTGCATGTCTATGTCGATGAAACCCGGCCACGGAACCAGGGCGCCTTGCTCACCGCATGGGAGCTCAATTCGGCAGGCGTCAGCCACCAGCTGATCGTCGACAATGCCGGCGGCCATCTGATGCAGCATGGTGAAGTGGATCTGGTCATCGTCGGCACCGACCGCACCACCGCGCGCGGCGATGTCTGCAACAAGATCGGCACCTATCTGAAAGCACTGGCGGCCAAGGCCAATAACGTTCCCTTCTACGTGGCCCTGCCCTCGCCGACGATCGACTGGACGGTCTGGGACGGAGTGAAGGAAATCCCGATTGAAGAGCGCACCGACGAGGAAGTGACCCATGTTCAGGGCAAGGGGCCGGATGGCAAGATCATCTCGGTGCAAATCTCGCCCGATGGCACGGCTGGGCGCAACCCGGCCTTCGACGTGACCCCGGCAGAACTGGTCACCGGCCTGATCACCGAACGCGGCGTTGTGGCCGCGACTGCCGAAGCAATGGCCGCAGCCTTCCCAGACCTCGCGACGCGCTGACCTCCCCAGCGTGTCTAAGGGCAGACCCGGACCTTGGTCCGGGTCTTCTCTTTTGGCCTAGCTGGCGGCGAGCATCGCCTCGGCAACAGACAGGCTGGTGACGATATGGGTGACATAGCCACCACGGATCGCGGCAAGAGAGGCCTCGACCTTGTCGAGCCCCGGCGTGACGAGAATGCCCATATCTAGCCCAACCAGATGCTCGATCGGAATGCCGATCATCCGGTCGTCGAGAGGACCATGTACGGCCTGTCCTTCAGCATCGACAAAGCGACCGCAGATCACCCCGCAGGCGCCATGTTCGAGGTGCCAATCGAGGTCTTGCTGCGAGGCAAGACCGGCGCCCACGATATGGCTGTCACGAGTAACCGTACCAACCGAAAACAGAAACTTGTTGCAGGTCTCCAATCGTTCAAGCTGACGGTGAATGATCGGCTCTTCGCGCAGCTCTTCGGCAAGCTTGGCGTTGGAGAGGATTGCAGGAGCGTGCAGGTTCAGGATCTCGGCGCCAAGCCTCTGACCAAGCCGGGTCGAGCAGGCCTCGGCGGTAAAGCCATAGGGTGTCGCCATGGAGCCGACCAGTTGGAGCACGGCAAGATCGTCGATCCGCTGCGGCTCCATCGCTTCCGCCATGTCATAAATCGTCTTGCCCCAGGCCACGCCAAGCCGGTCACCCGGCTCTAAGAGCTCGGGCACCCAGGAAGCCGCGCCTTTCACGACCCGGGTAAACACCTCGTCGGAATCGGCGCCCTCGTCGGGCATCACATAGGCCGATGTCAGCCCGAACCTCTTTACCAGATCGACCGAGGCGCGATGGGTGGTGAAGGCCGGCGAGGCCAGCGAGATGTTGACCATCCCCTTCTCGCGCGCCTCCTGCAGGTAGTTCACCACCGTGGCCCGCGAAATGTCGAGCTTGTCGGCGATGTCCTTCTGGTTCAGCCCATCCTGATAGTAGAGCCAAGCGACTTCAATCACGACGTTTTCGCCGCTGATACGTCCCTTCGAGCGACGTTTTGTCCCCGCCATCACATTCCCCTATTTTTATTTATGACACTACCGTTTGACTTTTGTATAAGAGACTCAACAAATCAAGCGGGTCGGTGTGCCGGCCGTTATATGCCGAGGAGTTTATGATGATCGAGAACAGATGGCGAGCCGTGGATGCGCTGAGCTTTCAGGATGCCGCAGGCGACGACGCGAATGCGCGCGAGCTGGCGCTGCGGGTCTATTCCTCGCGGCTGATTGGCGCCGATGCCGATCTGGTCCAGCATGGCGGCGGCAACACTTCGGTGAAGCTCACTGCCCGTGATGTCTATGGCGACGAGGTTGAGGTGCTGCACATCAAGGGCTCGGGCTGGGATCTTGAGACGATGGAAGCGCGCGGCATGCCAGCGGTGCGGATGGCGCCGCTGATGCGGCTGCGCGATCTCGATCTGCTCTCCGACGAAGACATGGTGAATGTGCAGCGCTCGAACCTGCTCGATTCGACCGCACCCAACCCTTCGGTGGAAGCGCTGCTGCACGCCTATCTGCCGCATAAATACGTCGATCATACCCATGCCTCCGCGATGCTGGCACTGGCCGACCTGCCCGAGGTCGAAGCCGTGACCCGCGAGCTGTTCGGCGACAAGATCACGCTGGTGCCCTATGTGATGCCCGGTTTCGAACTGGCCAAGCGCGCGGCAGCGGCTTTTGAAGTGAATCCCGAGGCCGAGGGGCTGTTTTTGCTCAAGCATGGCCATTTTGCCTGGGGTCCGGATGCGAAATCCTCCTATGACAAGATCGTCGAGCACACCAATCTGGTGGCGGACTGGTTCGCCCAACGCCGCCCGGCGCCGCTGAAACCCGCCGCCGCTCTGCCCGAGGCGCGCCGTGCCGAGGTGCTTTCGGCGCTACGCGGCGCGATTGGTGCCCATCTGCCCGAGGCCGCGCCGATGCCGGTCTTCGATACCCGTGACGATGACGCGACCCGCAGCTTCCTGATGCGCGACGATCTCGCCATGCTGGCCAGCCGGGGTGTGGCCACGCCCGATCACGTGATCCGCATCAAGGGCCATCCGCTGCATCTGACCGAAGCCGACATCGGTGGTGGGTCCGAAGCGATTGCCGCCAAGGTCGCCGCGTTCAAGGAGGGTTACATCGCCTATTTCAATCGCCAATCGCCCCGCTTTGGTGGCGCGAAGGTGATGCTGTCGCCGCTGCCGAACCTCACCTGGATCGAGGGGCTGGGCCTTGTCGGTATCGGTGCCGATGCCAAATCCGCGCGCATCGCCGCCGATCTCGGCGTGCAGAACACAAGGGTGATGATCGACGCCGAGGCAGCGGGGGGCTTCCATCCGATTGAAGAGGCTGATCTTTTCGACATGGAATACTGGTCGCTTGAGCAGGCCAAGCTTGGCAAAGGGGCCATCCCGGCGCTGCGTGGGCAGGTGGTTCTGATCACCGGCGGCGCTGGCGCCATTGGCCGGGCCACAGCTGAGGCGTTCAAGGCGAAGGGCGCCAATATCTTCCTCGTCGACCTTTCGCGGGAGGCGCTCGATGCCGCGCTGGCAGCGCTTGGGCAAGATCACGGTGGTATCGCCCTCGACATCACCAAACCGGGGGCGCCGCAGGCCGCCATCGAGGCCTGCGTGGCGCGGTTCGGCGGATTGGATATTCTGGTCAACAATGCCGGGGCAGCGATCAATCACGACGTGGCAACCCTGCCTCAAGACACGCTCCGCGCCGCTTTCGAGCTCAACTTCTTCTCGCATTTCGCCTTCTCGCAGGCCGCCATCGCGGTGTTCCGGGCGCAGGGGCGGGGTGGGCAGATCCTGTTCAATGTCTCGAAACAGGCGGTGAACCCGGGCAAAGGTTTTGCCGCCTACGGGCTGCCGAAAGCGGCGAGCTTTTTCCTGCTGCGCCAGCTGGCACTGGAGTTGGGTGGCGAGGGGATCCGGGTCAATGGTATCAACGCCGACCGGATCCGCTCCGGCCTGCTCACCCCCGAAATGATCGCTGATCGCGCCGCCGCGCGCGGGGTCGATGTGGCAACCTATCTCGGCGGCAATCTGTTACAGGCTGAGGTCGAGGCGCGCCATGTCGGCGAGGCCTTCGTCGCACTGGCCCTGTCGGACCGCACCACCGCGCATGTCATGACCGTCGATGGTGGTAATATCGAAGCGGCCCTGCGCTGAAGGCCCATCTGCGGCGCGATACCACCGCGCCGCAGCATTCCCGTTGGTCAGGCGGCTGGAATTCCCGGTGAGGCCATCCCCACAACGTCGCCTTGGCCGTTCTTCTATCGGAAATCCGGCGCCAGTGCGGCGCTGCCGAAAGCCTGATCGCAGGCTTGGGCGAAGGCCAGCGTGGTGTGGTCGCCGTAAAGATCGCCGATGATCTGTACCCCGGCGGGCAGCCCGGCCACGCGCGTATTGAGCGGGCGCACGGTCGAGGGCAGATGTGCCAGCGTTGCCGCGCCCGGCCAAAGCAGGTTTTCCATATAGGGGCGCTCGGCACCCGAAACCGTCAGCGTGCGGCGCAGCTGCGGCAGCGGGCCATGGCCATCCTCGGTCTGATGCGGAAACGCCACGTTCATCGCCACTGGGGCCAGAACCACATCGTAATCGGCAAACAGCGCCCGCCACTTCGCAATATGCAGCGCCTGCCGTTCTGCGAGCACGGTCATATCGCTGACCCGCGACCGCATGGTCTCGGCGATGGTCGCGGCAAAGGGATGGTCCGGCAGCTCGCGCGCAGCCTGTTCGAAGGCCCGGATCTCTTCATCGGGCATGCCCGCGCCGATCACCGCAAATAGCAGGCGGAAATAGAGGTCGTCCGAAGGGGATACCGGGGCAGGGGGGGCAGCCAGACGGGTGACATTTGCGCCTTCGGCTTCGATTTCCCGGGCAAAATGCTCCAGCGCGGCGCGGTAGTCTTCATCGAGCGGGAAGCCGTCGAGCCACAGCGCGACCCGCGCACCTTTCAGGCCGGTCACCCGCGATTTCGGCAGGGTCAGGGTCCAGCCTGAAGCCGCATCCCCTTCCGCCCCGGCCAACAGATGCAGCGCAAGGGTCAGGTCTTCGGCGCTGCGGGCCAGCGGGCCGCTCACCGCCAGCGGCGATGCGGTCAGCGCGCCGGGGCCGGGGGGGATATGGCCACGGCCCGACACGATGCCGTAGCTCGGTTTATGGCCGTAGACCCCGCAATAATGCGCAGGCACCCGGATTGAGCCGCCAATATCGCTGCCCAGCTCCAGCGGGGTCAACCCTGCCGCCAGCGCCGCCGCCGACCCGCCGGACGAGCCCCCGGCACTGCGCGTGCCATCCCAGGGGTTGCGGGTCAGGCCATGGATCGGGTTGTAGCTTTGATGGTCGGAGGCCGCGACCGGCACGTTGGTCTTGCCAAAGATCACCGCCCCGGCGCTGCGCAACCGGGCCACCGCATCGGCATCGCGGGTCGGGCGATACCCTGCCAGATCGGGAATGCCTGCCGTGGTGGCAAAGCCCTCGACCTCGTAGCAATCCTTGATGCTCATCGGCAGACCGGCAAGCGGCCCGGTGATCGTGCCCGCATCGACGGCCCGCGCTGCGGCCCGCGCAGCTTCTTCGTTGACTTCGATCACCGCATTCACCTCGGCGCCCAGACTGGCATTGCGGCCAAGATAATGCTCCAGTAGCTCCTCTGCGCCGATCTCGCGCGCGGTCAGGGCGGCCATGGTTTCGGTCGTGGTCCAGTGATGCGGGGCGGTTTTGGTGCTGTTGGTCATTGCTGTGCTTTCTGCCTACGAGCGTTCAGGAATTGCGTAAAGGCGGGCCAGAGGCCGCGCGGTGCGAGCAGGAGGACGGCAACCGCCAACCCGCCCATCACGATCCAGTATGTGCCGCCGCTGAACCCGGCTGAGTTCATCGCCTCGCGGATCACGACAAACAGCAGGGTGCCAAGGATCGGGCCTGTCAGCGTGCCTAAGCCGCCGATGATGGAGACAAACATCATGGTGACGAGCCAGTTCATCTGGAAGGCATCGCTGGGCGAGATATAGAGCGTGGTGATGTAGTAAAGCGCACCGCCCGCCGCACTGCCCACTGCCGAGATGCAGAAGACAAGCAGGTGAATACGGCGCACATCCACACCGCTCGCTGCCGCCGCCTGAGGATTGTCGCGCATCCCAAGCAGCGCGAGGCCAATACTGGATTTCAGGAACAATCGCAGCCCGACGATCACCGCGACAAAGCCAAAGCTGGCGATGAAGAAGATCGGGCGTTCGGGATTGCTGGTCATCGACTGGCCGCCGGGGCGCAGGATGATCCCGGAGGGACCGCCAAGCCAGTCAAAGCGCATGAACAGGCCGGTCAGAATTTCCGCCACAACCCACATGCCAACGGCGAAATAGGCGTGTTTGAGGTGGAAAACCACAAGGCCCAGCGGGATCGCGATCAGCCCCACGACCAGCGGCACCAGCGCAAGCCAGACCCAGATCGGCAAAGCGGTGGCATTCGCTGCGAAATAGAGCAAGTAGCCGCCAAGCCCGACAAAGGCCTGTTGCCCCAGCGACACCTGCCCGCCGAAGCCTGCAAGCAGGTTCCACATCTGCGACAGAAGCAAGATCACCATCACCTCGGTCAGCAGAAACAACAGCCCCGGATCAAGCAGTGCTGCCCCGGCCAGAGATGCGGCAAGCCCGAGGACAAGCAGCGCGATATTGAAACGTTGGGATTTCATGCGAGCCTCCCGGTGATCGCGCGCAGCACAAGGATGGCGAAGAAGGCGAGGTGGACATAAAGCAGCCCCGCATTGCTGTCGAAACGGCTGCTTACCACCTGAATGACGCCCAGCAACACCCCGGCGCCAAAGGCCCCGCGCGTGGATCCAAGCCCGCCCAGAACCACCACCTCGAAGGCGACCAGCAGATAGGAAATACCTGAGAACGGCGAGACGCTGGCGCGCATCGCCAGCAGCACCCCGGCCAGCGCGGCAAAGCCTGCCGCCAGTGCCGCCACCTTGATATGCACCCATTTCAGCCGCACCCCCATCAGCGCGGCCACGTCGGGCCGGTCCGAGAGGGCGCGCACTTCACGGCCGAACCCGGTGCGTTGGATCAAGAGCGACAGGCCGATAAACACCGCGACAGCCACGCCCAGCGTCAGCAGAGGCAAGGCTCCGAATGTCATCTGGCCAATCTGAAAACTGCGCTGGGCGATGCCGCCCACGTCCAGCCCGCGCAGATCGGCCCCGACGGTTTCGACCAGCAGGTTGCGCAGGATCACCGCGATGCCGAAGGTTACAAGCAGGGGCACCATCGGATCGCGAAACGACATGGCGCGTTCGACAAAGGCCGCCTGAAGCACGCCGCCGATGATCGCAGAGGCAACAAAGGCCCCGATCAACAGCGCAATGATCGGCAGGCCGGGCACGAGGGCTTCCAACCCGACCGCGATGAAGGCGCCCAGGGTGATCAGCTCGCCATGGGCGAGGTTGACGACCTTGAGGATGCCGAAGGTCAGGGCGAGCCCGGCGCCGATTGCGCCGTATAGCCCGCCAAGGGTGATGCCCTGAAACAGAAGCTCGATAAGGCTCTCGGTCATGTGTTCAATCCGAAATAAGCGTCTTTGAGGGTGGCCGCGCTGGCATTCTCGGCGGCGGCCTCATAGGTGACGCGCCCCTGAAACATGCAGGCCACGCGGTCAGAGAAAGCAGCGGCGCGGCTCACGTCCTGATCAATCACGATCAGCGCCGCGCCTTCGGCCCGCACCCGCTCAAGGGCGCTGTAGACCTCTGACGTGACCAGCGGCGACAGGCCCAGCGAGATTTCATCGCAGAGCAATATGCGGGGATTGGCGGCCAGCGCCCGCCCGATGGCGGCCATCTGCTGTTGCCCGCCCGACAGCGCGCCGGGGTAAAGGCGGCGTTTCTCGCGCAGGATCGGAAACAGCTCGTAGATCGCATCGAGGGTCCAGATCCCGCTGCGCGCCGACCGGCCAATCAGCAGGTTTTCCTCAATGGTCAGGCTGTCAAAGAGCAGCCGCCCCTCGGGCACCAAAGCCAACCCGGCAGCGGCTGCGGCGCGGGGATTGCCCGCAGGCAGCGGCGTGCCATCGATCCGGATCGTGCCCAGAGCGGGTGCCATCAAACCGCAAAGCACCCGGCTCAGCGTGGTTTTGCCCGCTCCATTGGCCCCGACCAGCGCCAAGGTCTCGCCTTCGTTCAGGCTGATGCTCAGCCCGTCCAGGGCCATCAGCTCGCCATAGCGGGCCGTGACGTCGTCAATCTCAAGCAGCGGCATCGTCGGGCACCCCCATATAGATCGCCTGCAGATCGGGATCGTTCCAGACCGCGTCGAACGGCCCGTCGAGGATCTTCGCCCCCTTATCCATCACCACCAGCCGCTCGCAGACGCCGCGCAGGGCAAAGGGGATATGCTCCACCCACATCACCGCCCGGCCGTGCCGCAACACGGCCACGAGCTGCATAATCTCTTCGATCTCCGGCTCGGTCAGGCCTGCGCCTACCTCATCAAGCAGCAGCACTTTCGGGCGCGCCGCCACCGCCTTGGCCAGTTCCAGCCGTTTGCGGCTGAGCAGGCCCAGATGCTCGGCACCGGTCTCGGCCTGATCGGCCAGCCCGCACATGTCGAGCACCTCTTCGACCCAGTCCGCCGCCACGTGGCCATGCATGCCCGCTCCGTAGACGGCTGCGATGAGAACATTTTCGGCCACAGGCAGGCGGCCGAAAATCTGCGGTATCTGGGCGGCCCGCGCGATCCCTGCGCGCACCCGTGCATGGGTGGCGGTTCGGGTCACGTCCTGCCCATCGAGCATCAGCTTGCCCGCATCAGCGCGCACCGACCCGACCATCAGCCCCAGCAACGTGCTTTTGCCCGCCCCGTTCGGCCCGATGACCCCCACGCATTCGCCCTCGTGAAGCTCCAGATCCACGCTGTCTGTTGCGGGCACGCCCCGATAGGCCTTGCTCAGCCCCTCGGCCCGCAACAGCAGATCGCCTTTCCTGTGCAGATGCATCAGAGCGACAGCGCCACGACGTCAGCGTCAACCGGCACCTGCGGCATCATCGCATTGTCGACGACCTTCAGCTCATAGGGATATTTTCCCCCCGCGCTTTTGCGCCATTGCCCCGCCACCAAGCCGGTGATTGCGACGCTCTTGATCGGGCTATGGGCGAAATCGACCGGCCCGATCACCGTATCGGTGCTGAGCGTGGCAATGCCGTCGCGCAGGCTGTCGGGATCGAGCGGATCGGCGGCATTGGCAAGGGCCGCCAGCGCCACTTCCCACATCGCATGGCCATAGCCGAGCGGCTGCGTCCATTGCTGGCCGGTGCTGTCTTCCCAAGCGGCGGCGAGCGCCTTGGCACTGTTGCCGGTGATCGAGCTTTCGAAGGGGAAATTCGGGGTCCACCAGACTTCGGTGCCCAGCCCGTCGCCCCGGTCGCCCAGAGCATTGACCGACGAGGGGAATAGGAAGGCCGCCGCCATCGCGCAGGCTTTGGGGGAAAGCCCCGCCTGTGCCACCTGGTTCCAGAACGGCACGAAGTGGTTGGCATACATGAAGCCCGACAGGATATCGACGTTCGCATCCCGGAACATCGAAACCTGATTAGAGAAATCGTTGCTGCTCAGCTGGAACGGCCCTGCTTCGGTTTGGTTGAACCCGGCCTGACCCAGCGCGGCGGGCAGGCCCATATTCGGGTCCATCAGCCCGCGCCCAGCGGGGTTATCAAGAAACAGCGTGCCCACGTTCTTGTTGGTGTCGAGGGCGCTGAAAATGCTGGTGAACGCGTTCAGCACCGCATCCGATCCGGCGAAGAAATGGAAGGTATAGGGAAAGCCCTTGTCCGGTGTGCCACCGCGCGGGAACAGCCAGGCCTGCCACGGTGCCATCGACGAGATTGTCGGCACCCGGCGGGTATCGGCCAGTTCGCCCAGGGCCATCGCCGCATCGCCATCGGGTGCCAGGATCAAATTGCAGCGCTCGCGCAGGATCAGCTCGCTGGCGACCGTTGCCGAATATTGCTGATCCGAGCGGTTATCGCGTACCACCAGCTCTACATCGTAATGGGTGCCATTGAGGGTCAGCCCGTTGGCGACGTGCTGTTTGACCATCTCGATGGTCCATTTCTCGGTGGCGCCGAAATCAGCCCGAACCCCCGAAAGCGGCCCGACATAACCGATCTTGATCTTTCTGGCGGCGGCGCGGGCAATCGACGGGGCGAACAGGCCGGTCGCGGTTGCGGCTGCCCCAAGTTGGATGAACCGGCGCCGCGAGGGCACCCCCAGTAGCTTTGACATCTTCTTCTCCCTGACATATTAGCCCTATGTGACCATTGGTCACACTGTGACCAGCGGTCACATTTGTGTCAAGATTCATTTACGTGATCGCTGTGGTGTGCTCTGCCATAGCCGTTGCAATCCCCTCGGCGGCAGGCCAGTCTTGCCGCATTCCGAAGAAAGACTCGATCCATGCCCCCGGCTGCCAAGACCAAAAAAACCGAAGTAACGCGAGAGACTTACCACTATAACGATCTGCCCAAAGCGGTGATCGCAAAGGCGGTGGATCTGATCACGGCACGCGGTGGGCCGGACTTTTCTCTGCGCGAGATTGCAACCGCTTTGGGGGTGAGTCACAGCGCCGTCTACCGCCATTTCGCCGATAAGACCGCCTTGCTGAACGCGGTCACGGTGTTGGGATTCGAAGCGCTGGGCCGCTATCAGGAACAGGCGCAGGCCGCCGCCGATCCGAACCCGCTAGCTGAGTTGCGCGCGCTTTGCGTGGCCTATGTGACCTTCGCGCGCGAACAGCCGGGTTATTTCGCGCTGATGTTCCATTCACACCCGGTCACTGAAGATACCGCGCGCGGCCGGGACGAGCATAACAGCGAAGCGCTTGGCAAACTGGTTGAGACCATTCGTCAGGCGCAGGCGGCGGGGCTGATCATTCCCGGCAATGCCGAGCGGATCGCGGCCTATCTGGTGCTGGCGCCGCATGGCATGGCGAGCTTTCACGCGCAGGGCCATGTCCCGGCCTTCATCGCCGCGCACCAAGAGGAAGGTCCGCTGTCGGACGATTGGCTGTCAGAGGTGGTGCTGGCGCCATTTCTGGCCCAGCCCCTGCCGCCCGTCCAGTTCGCCAGCCGCTTTTTCGACGCTCCGGAAGGGTAGTGGCGAGGCTGGGCACGGTGACAACACCGTACACAGCCCCGCCCAATACCGTCACGCTGCGGCGAAGCCCTGATCCAGATCCGCGAGGATCTTGGCCACGTTTTCTTCGGTCAGAATGAGCGATGGCGACAGGATGATATTGTTGCCGGAGACCCGAACCATGGTGCCGCTTTCATAGGCGGCCCGGTGAATTCTGCCGATGGTGCCCTTGTCGATCGGGGCTTTGCTGGCGCGGTCGCTGACCAGCTCCAGCGCGCACATCAGCCCATGGCCACCGCGCACATCGCCGATAATGCTGTATTTCTCCTGTAGCGCCTTCAGCCCGGCAAAGAGTTGTGCCCCGCGGGCCGCAGCATTGTCTTTGACGTTCAGGCGCAGGGTTTCTTTCAGGGTGGCGATGGCCGCCGCCGCCCCCACCGGGTGGCCGGAATAGGTATAGCCCGAGCCGATGGCCCCCTTGCCGGATGTGTCGTGTTCAAACACCTCGGCAACCTTGTCGGAGATCATCACAGCCCCGAAGGGGAAATAGCCATTGGTGATGGCCTTGGCGGTGGTCATCATGTCGGGCTGCACGCCCCAGTGGCGCGAGCCGGACCAGTCGCCAGAGCGACCGAAAGCAGTGATCACCTCATCGGCGATCAGCAGAATGCCGTATTTATCGCAGATCGCCCGCACCCCCGGCATGAAGCTTTCATGCGGCACGATCACCCCGCCCGCGCCAAGGATCGGCTCCATGATCATCGCGGCAATGGTCTCGGCCCCCTGGAACTTGATCTCGTCTTCCATCGCGGCAAGGCAGAGCTGCGCCAGCTTTTCCGGATCGGTTTCGTTGAAGGGATTGCGATAGGTATAGGGCGCTGGAATGTGATAGCAGCCCGGCATCAGCGGCTCGTATTGGGTGCGGAAATTGGCGTTGCCATTGACGCTCGCGCCCAGCGTATGGGTGCCGTGATAGCCTTTTTTCAGGCTCAGATATTTCACCCGGCCCGCCTCGCCACGCACTTTATGGTACTGGCGGGCAAGACGCAAAGCGATCTCGACCGAATCCGATCCGCCCGAGGTATAAAAGGCGCGGGTCAGCCCATCAGGCGCAAAGAAGTCGCGCAGCATCTCGCCCAGTTCGATCACCGCGTCATTGGTGGTGCCCCGGAAAATCGAATAATAAGGCAGCTTGTCGAGCTGTGCCGCAATTGCTTCTTTCACCGGCTGGCAGGAAAAGCCGAGATTCACGTTCCACAGCCCGCCAACGGCATCAATGGTGGTGTGACCATCGACATCGGTGATGCTTACCCCGTCACCCCCGACGATAATGTCGGGCGGATTGGCAATGCTGTCGGCCGGGTGGGCCATCGGATGCCAGATGCTGCGGGCATTGTGTTCTTTCAGGAAATTGGCGTCTTTCATACGATCCTCTTGGTCACGATACGGCGTCGGGCTGAGTGGCCTTCCAGGCCTCGGCCAGCGCTGCGGGAATAGTGCCGCCGGTGGCGGTGGTGATCCGGGCCACGCCGCCCGGCAGAAGGTTGCTGATTTCAGTGCGTTTCGCTTCAGTCATCCGGGCAAATGGCACGGCTATCCCAAGCGCGCCGATCACATTGCCATCGGGGCCGAAGACCGGTGCGGCGACCGAGGCGACCTCGTCATCAAATCCCTGATCATTGACGCCGAACCCGCTGGCCCGCACCGCATCAAGCGCTTGTTCCAGCGCGGCCGCGTCGGTGATGGTCTGCGATGCAAACGGGGCGAGCGGTCCGGCCAGAACGGCCTTGCGCAGATCTGTTGGCGCGAAAGCCAATACGGCGAGGCCCGACGAGGTGGCGTGAAGAGGCAAAACTTCGGCCTCGTCAAAATGCACCTGCGTGCCGTGACGGCCCGGATCCGTATGCAGCACCGGTGAAAGCTGCTCGCCCTGCAAAAGCGAGAAATGCACAAGCTCGCCCACCTCATTCGCAAGGTCTGCGACAACGGGCGCAACAAGCGAGCGCATCGGCATCGTGGCCTCGCGCACGGCGGTCAGACGTAGAATCGCTGGCCCCAGCCGGTAGGCGCGGGTCTCGGGATTTTGCTCCAGAAAGCCATTTTCGGCCAGTTCGACGAGGTGGCGATGCACCGTAGCCTTATCTCGGTGGGACAGACGCACAAAATCCCCAAGCCCCAGCGCGGGCCGGGAGCGTGAGAAAAAATTAAGCAATTCAAGCGCTTTTGTGATCGTTCCCATAGCAATCTGATCTGATGAGCCGTCGATTTCAGGTTTTTCAACTCAATTGTTGACGGAGTTTCGTTTCTAATGCAACAATAAATGTTACCAATGGTTCAAATAATGAACCGCGAACAGGGAGAACTGCAATGAAGAAATTCCTCGCCATGTCCGCTGTTGCCGTGGCTGGCATGTTGCCGCTGGCGGCCCATGCCGAATATCCCGAAAAGCCGGTTGAGTTTGTCGTGCCCTTCCCGCCGGGCGATCTGGAAGACGTGCTGACCCGGATGATCGCGGATGAGTTTCAGGCCGAATACGGCGTGCCTGCTGCGGTGGTGAACAAGCCGGGCGGCGGCGGTGGCCCGTTCCCCGGTGCGGCCGAAGTGGCTGGCGCCCCGGCTGACGGCTACACGGTTGGGTCTTTCGTGATCGATGTGCCGCTGATCGGCCCGGAAGTGGGCATTCCGGCGCTGAGCCCGAACCCGTTCGATCCGGTAGGCATCTTCCTGACCTATCCGTTCGTGATCGCCGCGTCGAAAGATGCGCCCTTCGCCACGATGGATGAGCTGGCCAAATACGCCAATGAAAACGGCGTGGCTCTCGGCCATTTCGGCTCGTTCCTGATCCCCACGCAGGTGACCTTCGCGCTGGCGCAAAAGATGGGCTTCCAGTTCGCCAGCGAAGCTGCCTTTGACGCGCTCGATTGCAACACGCTCGCCTCCGGCGATGCCGACGTGATCAACACCACCCTGCAACTGATTCTGCCCTGCCTCGATCAGGTCAACGTGCTGGCTTCGATCGGCGAGGAGCGCATCTCGCTCATCCCCGAAACGCCGACCGTGGGCGAGCTTCAGCCCGAACTGGATCTGCATCTGTGGAACGGCCTCTTCGTGGCGAAGGATACGCCCGAAGACGTGCGCGCCAAGATCGCGGCGGTGGCGGAAAAGGTGATGGCCTCGGATGCCGCGAAAAAGCTGTCTGAGGAAACCGGTGCGCTGATCTACTGGAAAGACGCCGCCGCTGCCGACGCCCAGATCGAGCATGACGCTCAGGCGCTTGGCACCGTGGCTGGTCTGATCGGTCAGTAATCTTCTCCACCCCGGGCGGTCAGCGCCGCCCGGGGCCTTTTAAAATGCGGAGAACGAGATGAGCCGGATCAGAACGTTTCAGGATCTGTTCAAACGCTACCGGCGGCCCGGTGACTTTTTCATCGCGCTGCTATCCTTCCTGTTCGCCATCTTCCTTCTGGTGAACCTGCCGTTTCAGACCCGCTGGGTTGCAGGGACGAAGCTTTTTGCCCAACCGTCCTTCTGGCCCGCCGTGGCGATCTTTGCGATGGTTCTGTTCAGCACCATGCACATGATCGGCGCGATGGTCTCCGAACGCATTCCCGGGCGGTTTCAGGAAGTGCTGCACTGGATCCGCTCGGTGGAATACGCGCTGTGGTTCATGGCCTATGTCGCTCTGGTGCCGCTGCTTGGCTATCTGCCCGCTACCCTGCTGTTCACCGTCACGCTCAGCTACCGGCTGGGCTATCGCGGCTGGCGCTGGATGGCGGTGGCGCTGCTGTTCGGCTTCGTTGTTGTGGTGGTGTTTCGCGGCTTCCTGCAGGTCAAATTGCCTGCCGGTGCGCTCTATGAGCTGTTGCCCCCGGGTGGGCTGCGCAGCCTGATGATGACCTATTTCTGACGAGGCTGACATGGACGCACTGCTTGCCGGACTTCACCTGATCCTGACCCCCGAGGTGATGGTCGCGCTTTTCATCGGCTCTGTCGGGGGCGTGATCATCGGCGCCATCCCCGGGGTCGGGGCGGCGGTGGCGATTGCCATTCTGCTGCCCGCCACTTTTTCCTTTCCGCCGATTGTCGGGCTGACCATGCTTTTGGGCATCTACGGCTCGTCGATGTATGGCGGCTCGCTGCCCGCGATCCTGATCAATACCCCGGGCACGCCGGTGAATGCGCTGACCACCTATGACGGCTACCCGATGACCAAGCGCGGCGAGGCGCTGAAGGCGCTGGGGTTGGCCTATGGTGCATCTTTCGTGGGTGGCATCCTGTCGATCATCGCGCTGATCCTGTTGTCGCCGGTATTGGCGAAAGTCGCCCCGATGTTTGGCTCGCGCGAAATCTTTCTTGCCGCGCTTCTGGGCATCGTTCTGGTGGTGATCGCCCATCGTGGCCAGACCTTCGCCGCCGGTTCGCTCGCCGCCTTTGGCATCTTCATCGGCACGGTGGGGCTGGAGCCGGTGAAATACACCCAGCGCTTTACCTTCGGTTTTGATTTCCTCGCCTCGGGCGTTGATCTCATCGTTGTGGTGCTCGGGCTCTTCGCGGTCAGTCAGGCTTTCGTGCTGCTCTCTGAGCCCGAACACGCCCCGGAAAACCAGCGCGTTGAAGGCAACATGTTCGGCGCATTGAAGGGCGTGCTGAAGCACAAACGCATCGCCGCTGCCGGGTCGGCTTTCGGGGTGCTGATGGGGGTGATCCCGGGGGTGGGCGAGTTTACTGCGCAGTTCCTCACCTACACCTATGCCCAGAAAACTTCGAAAGACCCGGACGCTTTCGGCAAGGGCAGCCCCGAAGGGTTGGTGGCCTCGGAAAGCGCTAATAACGCCGTGCCTGCCGCTGCGATGATCCCGCTTCTGGCGCTGGGCATCCCCGGCGAGGCGCTGACTGCGATGATGCTTTCGGTCTTCTACGTGCATAACGTGGTGCCGGGGCCGGGGCTGTTCCGCGACCATCTCGATTTCGTCTATGCGCTCTACATCGCGATGATCCTGCTCAACGTTATCGTGGTGATCTTTGTGGCGCTGGCCTCAAACCGGCTGATGAAGATCATCCAGATCCCGACGCGGTTTCTGGGCATGACCATCCTCACCCTCAGCTTTGTCGGCGTCTACTCGCTGCGCAATTCGGTGACGGATGCGGGCATCGCCGCCGCCTTCGGCCTGCTCGGGCTTGTGCTGAAACGCCAGAACCTGCCGATCGTGCCGGTGATCCTTGGCATGGTGCTGGGCGGGATCATGGAGGTGAAGCTGCGCTCGGCCATGGCGCGGGTGCAGTCGCCGCTCGATTTCGTCGACCGGCCGATCTCGGCCTTCCTCGCCGTCGCCATCCTGCTGCTGATCATCATGCATTTCTGGGGCGTCATCCGCGAGGCGCGGCTGAAAGAGCCGGAATTCTCGCATGACCACGACATTCACGAAAGCCAACAAGGGTAAGCCATGCTCGACCTCTCCCGGATTGAAACCCTGCGCACGGCGCCGGTGCCGCCCGCGCTGCATGTGATCGACGGCGCCCGTTGTCCGGCCTCGGATGGTGCTGTGCTAGATGTGATCTCGCCCCTGAATGGCGAAGTGCTCACCACCATGGCCGCCGGCACCAAAGCCGATGCCGATGCCGCGATTGCCGCCGCCCGCCGCGCCTTCGACGATGGGCGTTGGGCCGATCTGGCCCCGGCAGCACGCAAGAAGATCCTGCTGCGCTGGGCCGATCTGATCGAGGAAAACGCGCTGGAACTCGCGGTGCTCGGCGTGCGCAACAACGGCACCGAGATTGGCATGGCGCTGAAGGCCGAACCGCTCTCGGCCGCTGGTACAATCCGCTATTATGCCGAGGCGCTGGATAAGCTCTATGGCGAGATCGCCCCGACCGATCCCGGCACGCTGGGTCTGATCCATCGCGCTCCGGTGGGTGTGGTCGGGGCCATCGTGCCGTGGAATTTTCCGCTGATGATCGGGTCATGGAAATTCGCCCCGGCGCTGGCTGCGGGCAATTCGGTGGTGCTGAAACCCGCCGAAACCGCTTCGCTGACGCTGGTGCGGCTGGCCGAGCTTGGGCTTGAGGCAGGTCTGCCCGCCGGGGTGTTCAACGTGGTCACTGGCCGCGGCGCGGTGGTGGGCGAGGCAATGGGCCTGTCGATGGATGTCGATGTGCTGGTCTTCACCGGCTCCGGCCCGGTGGGGCGGCGGCTGTTGGAATATTCCGCCCGCTCGAACCTCAAGCGGGTCTATCTGGAGCTCGGGGGCAAATCGCCCAACATCGTCTTTGCCGACACGCCCGACCTGATGGAAACCGTGAAGGTGTCGGCCAACGGGATCTTCCGCAATGCCGGGCAGGTCTGCGTGGCCGGGTCGCGGCTGCTGGTGGAACGCTCGATCCATGATGAGTTTGTGGAAGCGCTCGCAGCCTATGTCGAGGGCATGAAAACCGGCGATCCGCTCGATCCCGCCACCGCCTCGGGCGCGGTGAACTCGCTCACCCAGCTTCAGCAAAACCTCGGCTTTGTCGACGAAGCCCGCGCGCTCGGGCGCGACATCCGCATCGGCGGGCAGCAGGTGCTGGAAGAAACCGGCGGCTATTACATGGCGCCCACCATCGTCACCGGCGTGTCGCCCGATGACCGGCTGGCGCGGGAAGAGGTGTTTGGCCCGGTTCTGGCCGTCATCGCCTTCGACAGCGAAGACGAGGCCATCGCCATCGCCAATTCCACCGATTACGGCCTCGCCTCGGCGGTATGGACCCGGGACCTCTCGCGCGCCCACCGGATGATCCGCAAGATCAAGGCGGGCGTGGTGCATGTGAACACCTATGGCGGCGCCGACATCACAGTGCCGCTGGGCGGGGTCAAGCAATCGGGCAATGGACATGACAAATCGCTTCATGCCTTCGATAAGTATCTCGACCTCAAAACCGCATGGATCAAGCTATGAGCGTGCGCACCATCCTCATTGTCGGCACCTATGACACCAAGGACGACGAGCTGCACTATCTGGCCGAGGTGATCCGCGGGCAGGGCGGGGCGGTGCTCAGCATGGATGTGAGCGTGCTGGGCGATCCGTCACAGCCCACCGATATTTCCAAACATCAGGTGGCCGAGGCCGGGGGCAGTTCGATTGCCGAGGCCATCGCGGGCGAGGATGAAAACCTTGCCATGCAGATCATGGCGCGCGGCGCTTCGGCACTGGCGCTGCGGCACTATCGCGAAGGCCGATTTGACGGCGTTCTGGTGCTGGGCGGCAGCATGGGCACCGATCTGGCGCTCGATGTCTGCGCCGCGCTGCCGTTGGGGGTGCCGAAATACATCGTCTCGACCGTCTCCTTCTCGCCGCTGATCCCGCCCGAGCGTTTGCCTGCCGATGTGCAGATGATCCTTTGGGCCGGGGGACTTTATGGCCTCAACTCGGTCTGCAAAGCCTCGCTGTCACAAGCTGCCGGGGCGGTGCTGGGCGCAGCCCGCGCGGTCGAGGCCCCGAAACGCGACCGGCCCCTGATCGGGATGACCAGCTTTGGCAAGACAGTGCTGCGCTACATGGTGGCGCTGAAACCGGCGCTGGAGGCGCGCGGCTTCGAGGTTGCGGTGTTTCACGCCACCGGCATGGGCGGGCGGGCGTTTGAAAGCCTTGCCGCCGAAGGCGCCTTTGCTGCAGTGATGGATTTCGCCCCGCAGGAGCTGGGCAACCATATCATGGGCTCGTCCCTCAGCGCCGGGCCGGACCGGATGACTGGGGCAGGGCGCGCGGGCACCCCGCAGCTTGTCTCGATTGGCTGTTACGATCTGGTCGATTTCGTCGGCTGGCAGGCGATGCCGCCGAAATTGGCCGGGCAGGAGGTACATGCCCATAACCGGCTGCTCTCATCGGTGATGATGACCGCCGATCAGCGCCGCGAGATGGCGCAGGCGATCTGCACCCAACTGGCCACGGCACAGGGGCCGGTCACCCTGCTTCTGCCCGTTCAGGGCGGCAATGAATGGGATCGCCCCGGCGGCCCGCTGTCTGATCCCGAAGGCCTTGCTGCCTTCCTCGACGAGATCCGCACCCGCTGCCCGGCGAATGTGACGCTGGTCGAGCTTGATGCCCATATCAATGATCCCGCCTTCGCCGAAGCCGCGCTGGCCCAGATCGACGCCTGGATCGCCGCAGGCATTCTGCCCACGCCCGAGGTCTGACGGATAGACAAAGGGCGGGATTGTTCCCGCCCTTGATCTGCAAAACTCTTGTGGCCTGGGCCTTGCCCAGCTCTTTCGCGTGCAGCCAGTCGGCATGTTTACTCGGGTGCCTACGGGGAAGCTAGCCTGTGGGTGGGAGGTCCCGCAGTCTAGCTTCCCCGGATCGCCCGCCCTTCGGCGTCGAAAAGATGCAGGTTTTCATCCGCAGCCCGGGCCGAAATCACCGCACCCGGCGTGAGATCCGGCGCCCCGATGAGCTTGATCACCAGCTCCGGCCCGTCCGAGGGGGTCAGATAGGCCAGCGCGTGCTCGCCGAAATGCTCGATCACGTCGAGACGGCCGGTGAAGGGCGCATCGGCGGCGTCGCTTGTCACCAGATCTTCGGGCCGCACGCCAAGGGTGGTGGCACGCTCGGCGCCCGGAATGGCGGTGCGCAGGCTGCGCCCGTCGGGCAGGTACAGATGGGTTTCGCCCGCAATCTTTTCGGCCCGCACCGGCAGGAAATTCATCCGCTGACTGGCGATGAACCCGGCCACGAAGGTGTTGGCGGGCTTGTGGTAAAGCTCAAGCGGCGTGCCCACCTGCTCGATCCGGCCTTCATTCAGTACCACGATCCGATCCGCCAGTGTCATCGCCTCGGTCTGATCGTGGGTCACGTAGATCATCGTTGCTCCGAGCGTCTGGTGCAGCCGGGCGATTTCCACCCGGGTCTGGGTGCGCAGGGCAGCATCGAGATTGGACAGCGGCTCGTCGAACAGAAACACGTTGGGCTTGCGCACGATTGCCCGCCCGATCGCCACCCGCTGACGCTGGCCGCCCGACAGCGCGCGCGGCATCCGGTCGAGATAGGGCTCGATCTGCAGGATGCGCGCGGCCTCCATCACCCGGGCATTGATCTCGTCTTTCGGAGTACCCGAAAGCTCCAGTCCGAAGGCCATATTGCCGCGCACCGACATATGCGGGTAGAGCGCATAGCTTTGAAACACCATGGAAATGCCGCGCTTGGCAGAGGCGACATTGTTCACCACCTTGCCGCCAATTGAGACCTCGCCCGAGGTGATGCTTTCCAGCCCCGCGATCATCCGTAGCAAAGTGGATTTGCCGCAGCCCGAGGGGCCGACAAACACCACGAATTCGCCGGAGGCAATCGAGAGGTCCACACCGTGGATCACTTCAAGCGGCCCGTAGGACTTGGTGATTTGTGACAGGGTGACATCGCTCATGACAGCACCTCCGCAGGGGTAATTTTCAGGGTGACGATCTCGAACGGTTTCAGCTCCAGCTCAACCCCATTGTCGGTGAGGATAAGGGGTTCGGCCCCCTCTTCCATCAGGTTCACCCGCGCCACCGCCGCCACCGGCAGGCCAAAGCTGATGCGGCTGCGCACGCGCCGGTTGGCGTGTTCGTAAAGGCGCAGCACGATGTCGCCGTCGGCTTCGGCCTTTTTCACCGTTTCCAGCGTTACGTTCGGCGCGTCGGAGGCGGCGAATGAGAAGGCAGGCGCCTGCGTGCCATCCGGACGGCCCACCACGGCCAGCGGCGTATTAAACCGCTCGGCAGCCCGATGCACCGCATCCACATCGCGCTCGCCGCCATGCAGATAGAGGCCATAGCGCAGCCGGTGTTCGCCCAGATCCGCCTCGGGGTTGGGATAGGTGGTGCCGCGCAGCAGGGTCAGCCGCACCATCTGCTCATGCGCGTCATAGGCATATTTGCAATCGTTGATCAGCGCCGCACCGAAATCCGGCTCGCTCATATCCACCCAGCGATGCATCGAGGCTTCGAACCTTGCGCGGTCCCAACTGGTGTTGCGATGGGTGGCGCGCCGGACATGGCCGAACTGGATTTCCGACCGGATCTCGGAAGTGTTGAGATCGAAGGGGAAGAGCACTTTCAGCACCTGATGGCGTTCTTGCCAGTCGATGAAGGTGTCAAACTCGACCATCCGCGCCCCGGCGGTGAGCGACACCACCTGCACCACCTGCGAGGCCTGATAAGGCCGCGAGATGCGCAGCGCCGCGCGGTAGGGGCCTGTTTCGATCAGTTCGATCTCGGCGGGGGCGTCTGCAAGCGGCCAGAACTGCTCTTCGAAATAATCGTCAATGTCCCAGGCTTCCCAGTTCTTCGGCTTATCCTCATAGGCCACGAAGCTGTTGGCGCGCGCACCCTGCGGCAGCAATTCGCGCCCGGCTTCCTTGTCGAAGACCGAGGCAATCTCGCCGCTATCATCGAAGCGCACCAGAAGATGGGCGTTTTCCAGATGGCGGGCGCTGGCGCTGACACCGCTTTCCAGCAGCGCGGGCGTTTCGGTCAATGCCGCCCCGACCCAGCCCAGAGGGGGGACGGGGCCAAGCGGAGCGGCAAAGACCTCCTGCCCATCGGCGCGGGTGAGTTTCTGCACCGGCACCGTCTCGCCTGCCATGCTGATGGATTTGCCTGCAAAGCCGGTATCACTGCCCAGATCCACCAGCTCGTGTCGTTCCTGCCCGGTGAAGTTGACGATTTTGAGCCCGGTCTCCGGCATCGCGCTGCTCGCAGCCTGATGCCACGGCCCATCCTGCGTGGTCATCGCGTCGAAGAGTGCGCCATATTCGGCGTCTGAATCTTCATAGACTTCTGGGATCGAGGTGCCCGGCAAAATGTCGTGGAACTGATTGAGCAGAACGGTTTTCCAATAGCCGTCCAGCGCCGTGTCGGGATAGGCCGCGCCGTTCAGCGTAGCCATGGCGGCAAGGAATTCCAGCTCGCGCAGCTTGCGCTCGGCCATCCGGTTATTGGCTTTATTCTTGGCCACGGTGGTCAGCGTGCCACGATGAAGCTCGAGATACAGCTCGCCATTCCAGACCGGGAAACTGCCGGGGGCCGCATCCATATCCGCGCCGGCGCGCTTGAGGAAGGTGCCCAGCCCCTCCATCCGCAGATCGGGCGCGCCGGGGATGCCGCGTTCCAGCCGCTGGCCGCGCTGGATCATCGCGCGGGTCGGGCCGCCACCGCCATCGCCATAGCCATAGCAGATCAGCACATCGTCGCTGGCCGCTTTCGGTTCAAACCGCTTCCACGCCCCCATCACCTCGCTTACTGTGAGCATCGAGTTATAGGTGGTGAAAATCTCGTCGCTTTCGTCTTCCTGCGTGGTGATCAGCCGCGCTTTCACCCGCGTGCCGTCGATGCCCTGCCAGAAGAACACGTCATAGGGGAAGCGGTCGGTTTCGTTCCACGAGATCTTCGAGGTGATGAAATGCTCAAGCCCGGCCCCTTCCATGATCTGCGGCAGGTTGGCCGAATAGCCGAAGGTATCGGGCAGCCAGACACTGGTGGGGGTGACGCCGAAATTCTGCTGATGGAAGCGCCGCCCGAACATGATCTGACGCACCAGACTTTCGCCCGAAGTGATGTTCACATCCGGTTCCAGCCACATCGCGCCTTCGATTTCCAGCTGACCCCCGGTGATCCGATCTTTGATCTTCGCCCAGAGCGCCGGGTAGTCGGCCTTGAGGTAATCGTAGACCACCGCCTGATTGTACATGAAGACGAAGTCGGGGAATTCCTCCATCAGCTTCAGCGCGGTAGCAAAGCTGCGCCCGGCCTTTTCGCGGGTATGCAGCACCCGCCACAGCCAGGCCACGTCGATATGGGTATGCCCGAAGGCCGAAATGACCGGCCGCGCCTCGGTATCGGCAAGGGCATAGATCTCGGCGGCAATCGCCTCGGCGGCGGGCAGGCTCGCCAAGAACTGAGGGCCATTGTCACGCCGGTCGAGTGCGCGCAGCGCCCGTTCCACCAGCGCCAGAATGCGCTTGCGGCGGACATCCACCATCGGCAGGTGACAGGCCACATCGAAGGGCGTGCGGATGTCGTAAAACAACCGCTCCACCCGCTCGTTGCGCAGCATCATCCGGGCGCCAAGGCTGACCAGAGGCCGGTCGAAGAAGGTAAAGGCGTCGATCAGCAGCCGCACCCGAGTACCAGGCACCGCGTCGCGCGCGATCACCAGCTCGGTGTGGTTGCCGTCAATCGCCTGAAAGATCTCGCCATCGAGCCAGGCGAGGCATTGTGGGTCGGTACTGCCGGGACGTTCTTGCCATTGGGACGTGAATTGAAGCAGCAGAACGCCCCTGGCAGCAGCCTCGGGCACCTCGATCTCAGCCGCGATAAAGGTATGCCCTTGCTTGCGCCCCCAGACCGTGCGCGGGCCAAATTCCGGCCAGGCCGACCAATCCGCAGCCAGTGCCGCTTCGGGGGACATGTCTTCGGTGGTGAAGCGCCAGTCGATCTCGGTCGGGATCGGCGTGAGCACCTTGGATTGAAGGTCGTCGCACAGGCGCTCAAGCTTCGCTTCGACCTTCATATCGTCGTCGCTAAGGCCAAGCCGGTGGGCGAGCGGGTTTTTATAGAGCTGCGTCATCCTTTGACTCCCACCCCGGCAAAGCCGGTGTTCATATTGCGCCGCAGCAGGAAATAGACCCCAATCGCCGGAGCGGCGTAGACGATGGAGTAAGCGGCAAGAAAACCGTAATCGATGGCGCCCTGACGTCCGAAAGCGGCGTAAAGCCCAACCGACATCGGGAAGCCCGCTTCGACACGGGAAAAGATCAGCGGCAGCAGAAACTCGTTCCATGCCGTGGTGAAGGTGAAGAACCAGACCACCGCAAGCCCGGCGCGCGACAGCGGCAGAACGATGCGGGTGACGATCTGAAACAGCGTCGCCCCCTCGACATGCGCGGCCTCTTCCAGCTCAACCGGCACGGTGTCGAAGAAGTTCTTCAAGAGCAGCAGCGCGAAAGGCAGGTTCATGATCGACAGCGCCAGAATGATGCCGAGATGGTTGAGAAGCCCCATCTTTTGCGCAGCGAAATAGATCGGGATGATCAGCCCGGTCGAGGGCATCATCCGAAGCAGCACCAGCGACCAGAGCAGCGCGTCGCGCCCCGGAATGCGCAGCCGCGACAGCGGATAGGCCGCCCCGGCCGCCACGGCGACGGTCAGCGTCGCGGTGCCCGCCGCGATGATCAGCGAGTTCAGAAATTGCAGCCCGGCCCGGCCCGAAATCGCGCGGATGAAGTTGTCGGCGCCAATCTCGGCGGGCAGCGCCAATTGGCCGGAGGCCGCCGGATTGACCGCGTTGAGAATGAGCCAGGCAAAGGGGCTGACCCAGATGACGGCGATGAAGGACAGCGCGATGGCGGTCAGGCGTGACGGTTGCTGGTCCATCATTCGGGCTCCTTCAACAGACGCATGTAGAACACCGCCAGAAGTCCCACGATCAGCAGCATCGCCACCGAGATGGCCGAGCCATAGCCCAGCTTCCCGATCCCGAAGCTCTGCTTATACATGAAGATCGCCAGCACCTCGGTGCGTCGGCCGGGGCCGCCGCCGGTGAGCGCGTAGATCAGCGGGAAATAGGTGAAGGTCCAGATCGTGATGAACAGGGTGTTGGTGGCGATATGCGAGCGGATCATCGGCAGGATCACCCGGCGAATGCGCTGCATCGCGGTGGCGCCATCCACCTTGGCGGCTTCCACCACCTCGCGCGGGACCGAATCCAGTGCCGCCGAGAACAGCAGGTAAGACCATGCCGTGCCCTTCCAGACGTTCGCCACGATCACCACCTGAAAGGCGAAATCATTGATGAAGTTCACCGGCTCAAAGCCGAGCGGCGTGATGATCAGCCGGTTGATCAGCCCGCCTTCTGCGGTGGTGGCTGACCACAGGAACGCCGCCACGATATCGGGCAGCAGCCAGCCCAGCATGATCGCCACTTCCAGCGCGGTGCGCAGGCGCGAGCGGATCGTGCGCATCACCGCCGCCAGCGCGAAGCCGAGCACGCTCTGGCCCAGAACCGCCGAGGTGAAGGTGAAGACAATCGTCGTCCAGAGCGAACCGAGAAAGCCGCGCCGGGTGAACAGGCGTTCGAAATTGTCAAAGCCCACCCAGGACCAGTTCACCGATTTCGGCCCCACAAGGGTGAGATCGGTAAAGCTGAAAGTCAGCACCCAGATGGTGAAATAGATCAGCGCGCCAACCAGCAACAAAGCCGGCAGCGCCCCTAACAGGACCAGACTCAGATTCGACCCGATCCAGGGTTTTGCATCATCCCGCAACGACATCTCGTTCCCCCGCCGTGAAACTGGCCCGAGTCTAAACCCGGGCCAGGTGAGTGGTGGTGGTGATTATTGGTAGGTGATTACGGCATCTTCACCGAATTCATCAACAAGAGCGTTGTGATATTCGGTCACCGCGTCATCGACGCTCACCCCGTCGAGAATATCCGCCGTCATCTGCTGCACGAGCGACGACACGATTTGATAGCCGGGATAGGTGTCGCGCCCGGTCGTATCGGCAGCCATCAGCGTGGCTTTCGCCAGATAGGGATCGCTTTGATAGGCGTCGGATTGGGCAATATCGGTGCGCACAGCCATCCGCTTGTTGGTCACGGTCCAGTCGCCGAAATTGCCAGCGTCAAAGATCGTGGTCAGCAGCTTGAAGGCCGCGTCGGGGTCGGATGCGGATTTGTTCACACCGATCGCCCAGCCGCCCGAAATATTCGTTGTGGCTTTGGTATCCGGAAGGCCCGAACCCGGCCAGGGCGCCCAGCCCACAACCTTGTCGCGCTCTTCCTGGCTCGGCACGTTCACGCCGTTGCAATCCCAGAAGCAGGCGTTTTCCCAGCTTCCCGACGCCAGAATGCCAATCGAGCCCGCCTTCAGCCCCTCGCGGGTCGCGGCGCCAATGTCGGTGGCGTAGTTGATCGCGGCCGTGCCGAGATTTTCGTCGACATAGACGGTTTTGTAGAGTTCGAGCACGCGGCGGATTGCCGGGCTGTCGCCCACCCATTTACCGGCCGCCCAGTCGCGCAGACGGTTGCGCCCGGCCTCCGGCACATCGGCACCGAGCAGCGCCATGTAGAAGCCCTGCATGGTGGCGGCTTCGCCCTGTTTCGTCCCGGCGGGAACCACGAAGGCGTTTTCGATGCCGGTTTTTTCCTTGATCAGACGCGCCGCATTCAGCACGTCATCCCAGCTTTTCGGCTCCCACGGCAGCGCGATGCCCGCGGCTTCCATCACCGATTTGTTGTACCAGAGCATCCGCACATCGGTATCGGTCGGCAGTGCGAAAACATTGCCATCATAGGATACCACATCGGTCAGGCCCTTCATGTAGGAGGGGAACTGATCCCAGCCCGCAAGCTGATCGTCGAGCGGTTTCAGATAGCCCGACGAGGCCATCTCGGACACCACATAGCTGTCAAGCTGAACCACATCGGCGGCCGTGCCCGAAGCAAGGTCAAGCGCGAGCCGTTCGACATAGCCATCGCCCGGCAGCTTGATCGCGTTCACATGATCGCCGGTCGCCTGCTCATAAGCGGCGATACCGGGCTCAACCAGCGACGACAGCCATTCGGCATACATGATCGATACATCGGCCTGTGCCTGCGACGTCATCAGCGTCATTGCAGCAGCAGAAGCCAGAAGCGAACCAAAAATTTTCATTCTCTCCTCCCGAGTTGCGCCACCAAAGCGTTTGGTGGCTTCCAACTCGGATAGGGTAACGAATTTAATCGCAACGTTGCAACAAAAATTAGTTATGGGATAAATCGACCCATTTTCTTGATTATTAGTGATTTTTTGAGAAGCTAGAGAGAGTGTGGCAGAATGTAACACCCGAGAGCTGCAACGTTACATCAAAATTGCAACGCTACGATTCGTGCGATAGGGTGGCCAAGCGACAGGTTAAACGGGAATTTTTCGATGTCAGAGCGCGAGGCCCCCAAGAACGCTCAAACTGAGCGGCCCACCCTTAAGACCATCTCTGAGGCGACCGGGCTCAGCATGTCTACCGTTTCACTGGCGATGCGTGGGGGCAGCGCGGTGCGCGATGAAACCCGGCGCAAGGTGCTCGAAACCGCCGAACGGCTGGGCTATGTGCCCGACCGTGCCGGGGTGCGCCTGCGCACCGGCAAGACCAATGTGATCGCGCTGGTGCTCGACGGCACCGCGCATTCGATCGAATTCACCCGTCACCTGATCGAGGGGATCGGTCAGACCATCGACGGCACCCAGTATCACCTCAACGTTACCCCGGATTTTAACCGGACCGGATCGGTGGAAACCGTGCAGTACTTGCTGCAGAACCGACTGGCCGACGGGATCATCCTGACCCATACCGCGCCGCGCGATCCGCGCGTGCAGCTGCTCACCGATGCGGGGCTGCCCTTCGTCACCCACGGGCGTACCGAGTTCTACACCCCGCACCCCTATCACGACTTCGATTCTCAGACCTTCATGGAACTGGCGGTCGAACGGCTGGCGGCGCGGGGATGTCACGACCTGATGCTGTTCTCTGCAAACGATCACACCACGAACCATCATACCATCGTCCAGTCGTTCACCCGGGCAGCGACCAGCCACAACATCCGCACCCGTGTGGCGGAGAAGTTCGATGTAGACACCACCAGCCAGGCGCAGCGCCGTTTTGGCAGAGAGTTAGCCCAGATGCCGGACCGGCCCGACGGGATCATTTGCGACAGCGAAATCCTCGCTCTCGCCTTGTTCAGCGGCTTGCGGGATGGCGGCGTGCGCCCGGGTGTCGATATTCCGGTGGTGGTGAAGCAGAATTCGGACATTCTGCCCACCGTCTTTCCCGATATCGACCTGATCAGCGAAGATGTGATCGCCGCTGGTGTCGAGCTGGCCCGCCTGCTGCTCGAACGCATCAACGGCGCCTCAGTGGAGGGGCTGCAAACCCTCGGGGCTCCACATCCCCAGTGGGGCGCCTAGACGGAGCCGGTCGCCGTGCTGCTGGCCAGACCGTCCGCGCCGCGCCACGAATGGTGTGGCACGGCGCGGTGGTATGGTTACTCTTGCCCGGCCTCCTGCGGCACATAGACCATGGTGCCGTCTTCCATCCGGTAGGCGATGCCCGCCTTGGTGCCGGTGCCCGAACCGATCTCGCCGGTTGAGGTGAAGGTCTTCATTTCCTTGCCGTCTTTCACGGTGATCTCCATGTCGGGCTGGCCGGCATTCTTGATCACCGTCACCTGATCGGCAGAGAACGGGTTGAGCGGGTTTTCCATCACGGTGATCAGCAGCACCGCAATGATCACGAGGAACACGTCGATGATATTGACGACCGAGAGGATCGGATCGTCGCCATCATCGTCATCGAGCACCCCCAGCCCGTGATGTATTTCGGCCTTTTGCAGCTCAGACATGGGCCACCTCGGGCATCGGCGCGTCTGACATCGGCACCACAGCGGCAAGCGGGGCCCTGTGGGGCACGCTCAGGATCTCTTCCAGCTCTTCCAACAGCCAGCGGCGGCGCACCGTCAGCACGGTATAGGTGATCGCCGCCGAAAGCAGGGCGATGATCACCGCCGCGAAGGCGATCACGAGGTTTTCGGCAATGCCCGCCGTATCGCCCTGACTTACCGCCACCAGAGCCGGGCCCATCGGGATCATCGTGGCGACGAGGCCGAGCATCGGGGCCACCCGCGAGATCACTCGCAGGGGTTCGAGGCGGCGCAGCAGATGCAGCTCCAGCGCATCGCGGCTGACACCGGGATTGGCGGCGCGAAAGCGGGCCAGCGGGCGCATCCCGCCGCGCCCCGTGCCCCGCACCGCCAGTTCGGCCAGAAAGCCGCCAAGCCCCAGAAGGGCCGCGACAAACATCAGCGACAGGATCGCCAGAACCGGGGTGAGGAAGAGTTTGGAAATTTCAAACATCAGGGTTTCGAGGGTGTTCATGCGATGTCTCCATTCGAAATGAGGGGGCGGCGGCGCCAGAGCGCCACCAGATGCCAGAGAAAGCCCAGCCCGATCAGAGCCAGCGGGATCAGGGCGTAATAGACCGGCGGTGCCGGCGCGGCGGGCTGTTGCGAGGCTTCGCGCAGCTGCTGCCCGGTGACCGCTTCGGGCGTGCCCGCAGCGGGTTCGGGCGGCGCGGCAGGCTGCGCCTCGGGCACCATCGCGGCGAGGGTCAGCCCAAAGCCGGCAGCTTCGGTGGCCACAAACTCGGTGAAGTCGGTATTGCTCGACACCACGTCATGCGCCGCGGCCACTTCGGTATAGACCTCAAGCAGGGCTTTCAGCGTTTCCGCATCGGCCTCCCAATAGCCTTTGCGGATGGCTTCGATCATCCTCTCGGTGATCTGCGCCATCGCCTGCGGGTTGGTCTGTTCGAACCACTCCCGCACGCCGAGCTCATAGCGATCCTCGACATAGACGGCCATGAATTCGCGCCACTGATCATCGCGCACGATGTTGCGGTCCATCACCTGCCAGCCCCAGAAGTTGTCGACGGTTTTGAGCAGTTGCTCGGTCCCGGCAAAGCCTTCGGTCTGCATCTCGGCCACCCAGCGCGGGTGCTGGTAGACGGCGCGCAGCTCGGAGGCCATGAACCCTGCTGCCGATTGCAGCTTGGTCCGGTTCGGGTCGCGCATGTTCGAGATGTAAAGCTGCGGGCTTTCCCCGTCGATCGCCCGGACGGCCATGGACAGCCCGCCGAGATATTCGAACGGATGGTCGGTATCGAGCAGACCGCGCAGGTTGGACGAGCGCGAGAACACCACAGCGTCGGTGCCTTCAAGCTGCATCGCATAGGGGTTGATGCCATCGAGGCTGCCATCGCCCAGACGCTGGCTCCAATTGGCGGGATCGGGCCCATAGGCCCAGCCCATCCGCATCAGATAACCTTCGGCAAGCTGGCCGTCATCTTCCTCCCAATCGCCGCTCATCATCACCGCATCGGGCAGGCCGGTGCCGTATTGGCCGCTTTCGGCGCCGAAGATGCGGGTGAGCGCGTAGTCGTCGGCAACGCCGCCTTCGACCCCCGCCGCCCGCAGCGCATCGGCAATCCGCGCGGTATTGGCGCGCAGCGGGTTCTGCTCCGGCCCTTCGTCAAGCGCCGCCACCGCCGCGATGGCTTCGTTGAAGCGCTCCATCACATTGGGGAACTGGTCGCGGTAGAGGCCGGTGATCGAGATGATCGGGTCGATGCGCGGACGCCCGAGCTCTTCGGCGGGAATGACTTCCATGCCGGTCACGACCCCGCCTTCGTCCCAGATCGGGCGCACGCCCATCGCCACCATGATCTGGCCTTCCAACATGCCCAGATGGCGCATGGTTTCGGTGCTCCACATGGTGAAGGCGAGTTTCTTCGGCGGCGCGCCATGTTCGGCGGTGTGGGTGGCGATCAGATCGTCAATCGCCGTCTGCGCCGCCGCATAGGCGTTGCGGGTCGGGATGCGCGACGGATCGAAGCCGTACATGTTGCGCCCGGTGGGCAGGGCATCGGGGTTGCGGATCGGATCGCCACCATAGGAGGGGTCGATCCAGCCGCCCGACAGCCCGGTCAGCACCGCCGCGATTTCGCCCGACCCATCGAGCATGTCGCGGAACCCGCGCCCTTTCTCGACCCATTCGGCAAGGCCGGGATCAACGGGGTCGTCGCCCAGAATATGGGCCGAGACAAAGCGCATCGGCTCGGTATCACCCAGGGTTTCAGAGCTTGCGGTGAAGATCACGGCGGGATCGACGCCGAGCGCTTCGTAGAAGGGCGCGCCCATCATCTGCATGATGTTCGACGCCATCGCGAGCTCGGTATCGGGCCCGGTGCCGAAAGTGTGCAGGCCAAGCGGCTGCATCTGGCTGCCCAGATCTTCCAGCAGCGTTTCAAGGTCGCGGGCATGGGTCTCGAAATCCGCCGCCAGTGCGCCGTCCTCCAGCCCCAGATCCCTGTCGAGACCGATAGTCACCGCCGTTTCGGTGATGCTCAGCCGCAGCTGCTCGCGCGCCGGGCCTTCGACCACGGTGTGATATTCGCGGAACAGATCGTTGAGCTTGGTGAGGTCGGGCGACAGGCCCGCCGGGGCAAAGGCCGGGGTCTGGTGGCTGACCACCACGCCCCGCCCACGCCGCTTGACGTGGATCGCCTCGGCGATGTTGTCGACGATATAGGGGTAAAGGATCGGGATATCCCCCGCGAGCAGCATCGGGTCATCATAGGCCCAAAGCCCGCGTTCCTTGCCCGGGGTCCATTCCTGGGTGCCGTGGGTGCCAAAATGGATCAGTGCATCCTCGTTCTCGCGCAGCCACAGATAGGTGGCCAGATAAGGGTGGTTCACCGGCACCGCGTCATCGTGAAAGAGGTCATGCTCCATATCGGCCATGTCTTCCATGCCCGCTATCGGGATCATCCCACGCGGGGGCTGCGGCAGAATGATGAGGTTGCCCAGATCCAGACGCGGAATGATGAAGCCGACCTCGCCATCGCGCATCGCCAGCCACTGGCTTTCCTCGGGCACGCCCCAGGCGATGTCGATGCGCAGGCGCACCTCACGCGGGAGGGTATCGTACCAGGCGCGATAGCGGCTCATCGGCAGAAAGGCCCAATCCTCGCTTTGCGCCAGCGCGCTTATCGCCTCGATACGGTAGCGCGGTGCCATCATCCCATGGGCGCGCTCGATCACCTCTTCTTCGGTGAAGGGATCAATCGCATAGCCCGCTTCGCGCATCGCTGCGGCCAGATCGACCATCGAACGCGGCAGGTTCAGGTTTGAACCGCCCATATTGGTTTCGCCCTCGGGAGTGTTCCAATAGACCATCGCCACGCGCTTGTCGGCATTGGGGCGGTGGCGCAGATCGGCCAGACGCATCGCCTTGCCAAGCGCCAGTTCGAGCTGTTCGGGCAGCGGCGCGATCACGCCATCCTCGATGACCGACAGCATGATCGGATCCTGCATGCCGATATATTCGGAATTGGTCAGGGTGAAGGGCAGGTGGAACGGGGTGATGCCGACATGATCGGCCAGATAGGCCGCCCGGTCGCCTTCGCGGTAGCTCATCAGGTGGATGACCGGCAGACCCAGCGATTGCAGCCAGGCTTTGCGCCCATCCGGATCAACCCCGATGAAGGTGTTGACGAAAAGCACATCCGGCAGGGTTTCGCCATCAAGGGTGATCAGCGGTTCGGGCGTGACCGGGCGGGTGCTGTCTTTCGGGTTCGGATAGGCAAGGCCGGTATCATCGGCCTCAGCCGCCGCAGGGGCCGCGCCGGACCAGCCGGAAGATTGCGGGGCGGCGCCGTCCGGTTTGCCGGTCGCGGCGGGGCGCCCCGAAGGTTGCCCAGAGGGGCGTCCAGTGGGCTGCCCGGTGCTTTCAGCCGGTTTGCCGGTTTCTGGTTTGCCGGTCGCGGCAGGGCGGCCCGAAGGCTGCGCCCCATCTGTGGGCTTGCCGGAACTGGCGGGCCGACCGCTCGCCAGACGCGAGGCGCGATAGAAGGCCAAGGGCACGGCATCCTTCGCTTCGATCCCGGTCACGATGTCATCGAGCATCCGGGTCTGACCGTCGGAAATGTAGGAGGACGAGAACTCCATCGCCAGCACCGGACGGGTGCCGCGCGGGCCGTTCTGGCCTTCCCACCAGCTCAGATAGCTGGGCAAATCGGCAAAGATTCGGTCTGCTGCCGGGTGGTAGATGCCACCATTGGGCAGATCGACCGGCGCGGGCACCTGCGCCAGATCCTCGCCGCGCACCATGGCGGAAACGAAGCGACCGAGATTGCGGTGGTTCTCGCGCGTGCCTGCCACCCAATAGGCGTTGATCTGCGCGGCCAGCGCCGGGTCAATCCCGCCAAGGGCTTCGCTGCGCGAGGCGTAGTTCATCACCGAAATCCGCACCCCGGGCAGGTTGGCCGCGCGGATTGCATCGCCTGCGGCCTTTTCGATGACGGCGATATCGTCAACGCGCGGCGCGTCGATGACCAGAATGTCGGCCCCGTCCAGTGCTGCAGCGATTTCTTCGGAGGTGGAAAGATCGACCTGACGCCAATCCAGCTCCACCCCTTCCGCTTCTGCGCCTTCGGCGAGCAGTCGGAACTTGGCGGGCAAGACGAATTCGGTCGACAGCACCGCCACTTTCGGCGAAGCCGCGTCGGCTTGGGCGGGCTGCGTGGTGAAGGGCGAGAGCGAGACCAGAGCGGCCAAAGCCAGAGCAATCGGCGCGCGCAATTTGCTCGGGATCGCCCGTTTGCGGGCGGTGAGAGGCGGCGCAGATCGCAGCGCAGCCATCGAAGCAAGCACCAGTTTTGGCGCCTTGAAGAAAGGTGTCATGGGGATTTCCCTGTCAGATGAGTGTGTTGGGGCAGCGGTTGGTCCGCCGCACCCGCTCAGCAAAGCATCAGATCAGGGAAGGAGGCGCGCGGGCGGCGTTGATCGCCAGAATGGCGATGCGCACGCGTTGGTCAGTATCGGCGCTAAGGTGTAATTGCACGGGCAGGCGGACGAATTCCGGCAGCATGGTGGAAATCTCGGCCAGAGCCGAGACCGCGCTCAAGGCAAAGGGGCAGGTGCCGTCATCGCCGGTGCTGTGGTCGTCGGTTTGGTCATCTGCGGGGTCAATCGGGCTGCCATCGGCATCCAGCCATAGGGTGCCGGTGCCACCTTCGGTGCAGATGACGATCTCGACACGGCCATCGGCAGAGCTTTGCGCCATGTATCCGGCAGGCACGACAGCCCGGCCCAAAAGAGCCAGAACGGTCAGCATGGCCAGAGCAAAACGCATATCCCCCCACCTGCGGCTCATCGGTAACGCCCCCGTGAATGGCCAGAACGGGTCGCGGAATCAAGGTTATTTTCGAAACGCGACATTCCGCCACGCTCGCAGCTTCCATACCTGCGGGTGCACATATCCGCTGTCAGAGAATGGCTTTCAATACGGCAGCATGTTTTGTTCTGGCGGGTTCCAGACCCGCCTTGGCACATTAAGGCCGCCCGGGTCGGTGCCGTCATCGAAGCCCGTTTTTTCAGAAACGACTGCGGTATCTGATCAGGCCACGGGCACGCCTTTTGCGCGGCGCAGGCGCTTCTGGGCGGCAATACGGAACGGCGCGTTGGGGGCGCCGAAACCCGCATAGCCGGGCGCGCGCTGGACGATTTCGAAGAATAAACCACCGGCAAAGGCGCGGCTGTAGCACTGGAAGAATTCGCCGCCCGCATCGCGGTCGTAGAGTACGTTTGCGGCTTTCATCCGGTCGAGCAGCCCGGGCGCGAAATCGAAGCGCGATGCGAGGTCGTCGTAGTAATTCTGCGGCATGACGAGAGGGTCAAAGCCGCAGCCTTCGAGGGTTTTCAAACTTGCGAAGATGTCATCGGTTGCCAGGGCGAGGTGCTGCACCGAGGCCCCGAAGGTTTCAGCCAGAAAGCTGCCCGCCAGCGTTCGGTGACTATCGGCGCCGTTCAGCGTGATGCGCAGGCGACCTTCCGGTGTGGCAATGACCTGGCTGCGCACCAGACCGTCAGGGTCGAACACATCGACCATGGGGGATTTGGCGGTTTCAAACAGCGCCGTGTAGAACAGCGACCAAGACAGCATGTGGTCATAGCTCATGGTCTGGGCCAGATGGTCGACACGGGTCAGACCGGCGCCGGAGACCGGCGCGGTGGCGGCAAATTCCTGCGCCCAAACATCGCTAAGCCCATGGCCTTCGTCGAGGAAGTGCAGGACCGAGCCGGAGAGGCCACGGATCGCCGGGATCTCCAGCTCGCCCGGACCGGTGGCTTGGGCGAAGGCTTCGGTCCCGAGCGCTTTGGCGCGCGCCAGCGTATCGGCGGCAGCGGTCACCGAAAGGCCGATATCGCAGACGGTTGTGCCGCGCGCGTTCCATGCACTGGCAGCGTGGCCTTGGGTTTCTTCGTTGACGACGATGCGGATGTCGCCCTGCTGCCAGAGGCTCACCGCCTTGTTGCGATGCGACCCGGCGCGGGCAAAGCCGAGGCTGGAGAGCAGACGCTCAAGCGCGCGGGCCTCTTCGCCACGGCTGGCAAACTCGATGAAGGCGACGCCGGTCGCCGTCTGGCGCGGCGGGATCACGGGAAGATCAAGCTGCAGCTCGGGTTCGGTGCGGCGCACGTCGTCCATCAGTGCGATCAGCGAACGGTAGCCATCCCGCGCCACCTGCCGGGTG
This sequence comes from Paracoccaceae bacterium, assembly GCA_050288685.1. Lineage (GTDB taxonomy): Bacteria > Pseudomonadota > Alphaproteobacteria > Rhodobacterales > Rhodobacteraceae > Sinisalibacter. Next base: position 69,106 of record JBNKEH010000001.1, read on the forward strand.
GAGCCGCCGCGAAACTGATCGTTGAAAATCTCAAGGCTGATCGGTCCGGCATAGCCCGTGGCCATCACCGCGCGCATGAAAGCGGTCACATCAAGGTCGCCCTCGCCGGGCATGTTGCGAAAATGGCGGGACCAATAGAGCAGGTCCATCTCGATGGCGGGGGCATCGGCGAGCTGGACGAAAAAGATCTTGTCGCCGGGAATGCGCCGGATGGTTTCCGGGTCGATCTTGCGGCCGAGCGTGTGAAAGCTGTCGAGGATCAGACCGACATTGTCATGCGCCGCGCGGCGCACCACCTCCCAGGCATCGCGATGGTCATACACATGTTTGCCCCAGGCCAGCGCCTCGTAGCCGACCCTGAGCCCGCGTTTGGCCGCACGCTCGCCCAGCTCGGCAAAATCCGCCGCCATCCGATCAATGCCGCCCAGCGCCGCCGGGTGAACCGAGGAGCAGACCAGCACGAGATCGGTGCCCAGCTCTTGCATCAGGTCGAACTTGCGCTCGGCGCGGTCGAAGGCCTTGGCCCTGAGCGGCTCCGGCAGCCCCTCGAAATCGCGAAACGGCTGGAACAGGGTGATTTCAAGCCCGTGATCGCGCACCATATTGCCCACGTCGCGCGGCGTACCGTCGAAGGCGATGAAATCCTGCTCGAAAATCTCGATGCCCGAGAACCCCGCCGCAGCGATGGCTTCCAGCTTTTCGGTCAGGCTTCCGGAAATCGAAACGGTCGCGATGGAGGTTTTCATGGGTCTAGCCTTTGTAGCCCAGCAGGCGCGGCAGGAAGAGCACGAAGTCGGGGACAAAGGTGATGATGCCCAGCGCCACCAGCAACGCCACGATGAAGGGCAGGATTTCCCGCACCACCTTGCCCACCGGCTGGCCGGTTATGTTGGCGACGATGAACAGCAGAAGCCCATAGGGCGGCGTGATCAACCCGATCATTGCATTGACCACGGCGATCACCCCGAAATGCACAAGATCGATGCCCATCGCCTGCACGGTGGGGATCAGGATCGGGATGATGATCAGCAGGATCGCCCCGCCTTCCAGCACCATGCCAAGCGCGAGGATCAACAGGTTGATCGCGATCAGGAACTGGGTGCGGGTGAAATCGAACTGGGTCAGCCAGTCGGCGATGGCATGGGGCACACCCTCGCGGGCGATGACGTAGTTGAAGGTAACGGCACCGGCGACCAGCACACCGACCGAGGCGGTGGAGCGTGCCGAGCCGAGGAGCGCGGTGTAGAACTGCCGCGCGTTGACCGAGCGATAGAACAGCACCGAGATGGCGAGGGCATAGAAGGCGGCCACGGCGGCGGCTTCGGTCGGGGTCATCACGCCGCCATAGATGCCGCCGAGCAGGATCACCGGCAGCATCAGCGCCGGGATCGCGCGGAAGGTGACGCCCGGGATCTCGCGCATCGGGATCGCCTCGTCGACCGGGAAATCCTGCCGCCGGGCGATGACGTAGTTCATGACCGCCATGACCAGCGCCATCAACAGGCCCGGCGCAAGGCCCGCAGCGAACAGGAAACCCACCGATTGGTCGGAAACGATGGCATAGAGCACCATCGGGATCGAGGGCGGGATGATCGGGCCGACGGTGGCGGTGGCGGCAGTGATCGCCGCGGCATAGGCGGGGGAGTATTTCCCGTCACGGGTCATCATGTTGATGATGATCTTGCCCATGCCCACCGCGTCGGCCACGGCCGAGCCGGACATGCCGGAAAAGATCACCGACGAGACCACGTTGACATAGCCCAGCCCCCCGCGAAACCGGCCCACCAGCGCCTGGGAGAAGCGCAGGAGCCGGTCCGCGAGCGAGCCGATATTCATGATATCGGCGGCGAGAATGAAGAGCGGAATGGCCAGCAAAGTGTAGCCGTTATAGAGCCCCTGCAGCAGGGTTTCCGGGGCCAGAGAGGGATCGTACCCCTTGATCAGCAGGTAGACCAGCGAGCCGGTGATGATCGAGATCCCCACCGAATGGCCCATCAGCGACAGCGCCACGATGAGCATGATGGCCGAGCCCAACGCATGGGCGGTGACGAAGTCAATCATAGTCGTGGCTCCCGGCGCTGTCGGTAATATGGAAGCGCGGCCCGGTCCCCCGGAGCCCAGCCCAGGCGGTCATCAGCGCGCGCACGATCACGGCGAGCGCGAAGGGGATGTAGATGAAGAAAACGATGTTGAACGGCCAGCGCATATAGGCGGTGCGCTCGATCTTCATGAAGGTGACGTAGTCCCATGTGGCGGGCAGGGTCGCGGCGAAGACCCCGGCGACGATCAGCCCGGTGATCACGTCGAAGCTGCGCCGAACCCCGCGCGGCAGCAGGTCATAGAGCACGTCGAGATGGATCACGTCGGTCTCGCGCACCACGAAGCCGTAGCCGAACAGAATGCCCCAGAGCCAAGCGATGGACACCCATTCCACCGTCCAGCCCACCGGCAGCGACAGGACGTAGCGGAATATGATCTGCAAGAGGAAGGTCACGAACATACTCAGCAGCAAGAGCGCCAGCAGGTTCTCGGCGCGCCGGGCCAGCCAGTCGCGGATGGTGATGAGCTTGTCCATTCAATCCCTCCCCTAGAGCATCCGGGCGAGCACTTGGCCCGCCCGGACAATGGTTAGCCTACTGGCTTACTGACCGACGGCGACGATCGCGTCGTAGAGCCCGGCCGGCCAATCCTTCGAGTAATCCGACGCCATGTAGGCATCGTAGACGTGCTTCTGGAACGCGGCGTTGTCGGGCGTGTAGACGTCGATGCCTGCGTCGATGAAGGTCTGCTTCAGCTCCGCTTCCTGATCCAGCGTCACCTTGTCGAGCGCGGCCTCGAAACGGTCGGCGCAGCCCTGCAGCGTGGCCTGCTGCTCTGCAGTCATCGAATTCCACTTATCCAGCGAGATGGTGAACTCGTTGGAGGCGATCAGGTGGTTGGTCAGGCCCATATGGGTGAGGATCTCGTCGAACTTCATCCCATGGGTGGCCGGGAAGCCGTTATCCTGACCATCGACCGCACCGGTCTGCAGCGCGGTGTAGACTTCGGTGAACGGGATCGGCACCGGGGTCGCGCCCATCGCGGTGCCGACAAACTGCCAGCCTTCGCCGCCCGGGAAGCGGATCTTCACGCCCTTCAGGTCTTCCGGAGTCATGTATTCACGGTCGCCGACATAGGAGAGCTGGCGCGCGCCGATATAGGGGTAGGCAAGGATCTTCACATTGGTCTTGTCGCTGACCTCGGCCTCAAGATCGGCCAGCACGTCGCTGTCATAAACCGCGCGCATATGGGCGTAGTCGCGGAACAGGAACGGCACGCCGAGCACCGAGGTCGACGGCACCTGATTCTGGAAATCGAAGATCGCCAGGTTGGCCATGTCGAGGTTGCCGCGCTGCATGGCGGTGAGTTCGGTGCCCTGAGCAAACAGCGTGGCGCCGTGATGGGCCTGGAAGTCGAACCCGTCGCCCAGACAGGCCCCGAACTCGTCTTGCAGCACCTTCGAACGGATGTCGTTTTCCGGCACCGTGTCCGAGTAGATCAGTGTGACTTTGTCGGCGGCATTGGCCGCGCCGGCCACGAGGGCTAAGGCGGCTGTGGCCGCGGTGAGTGCGAAACGCATGGTTATCCTCCCTGTTGCGTCTTGGTATCGAACGATTCAAATGTTGCCCGCATCCGGCTGGGGTCTGGCGTCAGCCCGGTGAACAGCGCGAATGCGCGCACCGCCTGAAACACCGCCATGCCGCCGCCATCGAGTGTGGGGCAACCTTTGGCCCGGGCCGCACGCAGAAATTCGGTTTCAAGCGGGAAATAGACGATGTCGACCACCCAATGGCGCGGCTCCAGCAGGCCTGGATCGATGGCCGTGCCGGGATGCTTGGCCATGCCCATCGGCGTGGCATTCACGATCCCGTCGGCGCGGGCAACGGCACCGGCAATATCGCTCACAACCGCCCCGCCAATCGCACGGGCCAGCACCTGAGCGGCAGCATGATCAGGATCGGCAATCAGGATCTGGCCGACGCCCGCCGCCGCAAGCGCATGGGCCACGGCGCCTCCTGCGCCCCCCGCCCCGAGCAGCAGCACGCAGCTCTTGGCAACATCGGGCAGCCCCAGACGCAGGCTTTCCGAGAACCCCCAAAAGTCGGTATTGTGGCCCCTGCGCTTGCCATCGGCAAAGACCACCGTGTTCACGGCGCCAATCTTTTCAGCCGCATCGGACAGCTCGTCGAGCAGGCCGACAACCTCGCGCTTGAACGGAAAGGTGATGTTGAGCCCGGCAAATCCTTCCGCCTCGGCCTGTGATAGAATATCTTCCAGCGATCCGGTGGGGCCGTCGGGGGCATCCGGATCGATCAGATCGTAACGATACTCAAGCCCTAGCGCCGCACCCTCGGCCTCATGCATGGCCGGTGTGCGCGACAGTTGAATACCCTTTCCGACCAGACCGACGCGAACAGAATTCTTCCCGTCGCGGGCATGGTCTGCCCGTGTCCCAGTGCCGTGGCTTTGCGCCATTTCATATCTCCTCCCAACCAGCGGCGAGTCGTCGCTGGCAAGGCAAAATTGTACCGACCGGTTAATTGCGTCAACTACTTTGTACTGTACGGTTAAAAGTGGACGTGGTAATTTTACGGTGGACAGGGAGGTCGTCTGTGGACAAGCCACTGAAACAAATCCGTAAATCCGCGCAGGGCTGGAAACAGAATCCGCAGGCCGTGCAGCGTGACATCCTTCGTGTTGCCATGCGCGAGTTTGCGGCGAACGGATTATCCGGCGCCCGGATTGACGATATCGCGGCGAAAACGGCGACCTCGAAGCGGATGATCTATTACTATTTCGGCGATAAGGAATCGCTCTATGCCCGCGCGCTTGAAGCCGCCTATGCCAAGGTGCGCGACGGCGAAGACAAGCTCGATCTGGCTGGGCTGCCGCCCGACGAGGCTCTGGCAAAGCTGGTGGGGTTCACCTTTGACCATCACCGCCGCAATCCCGATTTCATCCGCATTGTGATGATCGAAAACGTACATGACGCAGTGCATCTGTCGAAATCCGCGGTGATCCGCGAGATGAACACTGCCGCGATTGACCAGCTTGCCGATATCATCCGTCGCGGCGAGGCCAGCGGGCTCTTTCGCCCCGGCATCGACCCGATCGAGCTGCATTGGCAGATCTCGGCGCTCAGTTTTTTCAACGTCTCGAACCGCCCGACCTTCAGCGCGTTGTTCGGCAAGACCCTGTTTTCGCCCGAAGGTCAGGATGCCCTGCGCGACCATGCGGTTGAAATCATCCTGCGTTACGTCAGCCATCACAAGGATCCGAGCCCATGCTGAACCCGGAGCTCTCCACGTTTCTGGCCCGTTGGGGAACCGAATGGTCGAGCCTGAAACCCGGCGCCACCCCTGCTGATCGGCGGGTGCATTTCGAACAGGTGGCGCGCAACATGCGGCTTCCAACCCCGGAAGGGGTTGAGACCGATGTCGAGCATTGGATCGACAGCCCCGTTGGCCCGGTGCGCCTGCGGGTGTTTCGCCCGGTAACTGGCGGCAACCTGCCCGCGCTGGTCTATATGCATGGCGGTGCGTGGATGCAGGGCAGCCCGGAAACCCATTGGGATATCACCGCCCGGCTTGCTGCTTGGGCCAAGGTAACGGTGTTCAGCGTCGATTACGCCAAAGCCCCGGAGCGGCCCTTTCCGGCAGCTTTCGAGCAGGTCGCAGCGGTCGTGCGCTGGCTGTCCGAGAATGCCGCCAGCCTTCACATCGACCCGTCGCGCCTTTCCATTGGTGGCGACAGCGCGGGTGCCAATCTCGCCGCCGCCGTGGCGCTGGAACTGCGTGGCGAGGTGGCGCTGGCCGGTCAGCTTCTGATCTATCCCGCCTGCGATTTCGACATGACCCGCCCGTCAATGATCGAACACGCCGAGGCGCCGATGCTGCAGACCAAGGGCATGCCCGGCGTCAACGCCGCCTATTGCCCCGACACAACTCAACTCACCACGAATCCGCGTGTTGCGCCCCTGGTCGCCGAGAGCCATGCCGGCCTGCCACCGGCCTTCATCGGGGTGGCCGAAAACGACCCTCTGCGCGACAGCGGGCTGGCCTATGCGCAAGCGCTCACAGAAGCTGGCGTCGCCGTCACGCTCGACCATGGCGAGGGTCTCATCCACGGCTATTTGCGGGCGATGGACGATTGCACAGCCAGCATGAACGCGCTCCACCGCATGGCGGATTGGCTGGCCGCGCGATAATCGGATCGGCGTTGTCGAGCCTCACCGCAATCAATTCCACCCGGGCAGACGCGGGGGCGTGCGCTCCAGCCAGCGCGTCAGGGCATCGCGCATATAAAAAAGTCCGTATCGCATATAACGCCCGGCTCCCCTCCGCGCGCCTGACACCCTACTGCAAATCCAGTTTGAACGCCGACTGAGGTTCGGCGGGACCATGCGCCCCTTGGGCGGAAGGCTTGGTCTGGATGTTACCAGAAGAATTCGGGTGGAAGATGAACGCTGAAAATTGTCAGACCGGGAAAGAAAATACGTCTCGTGACATGAAACAGGCTGCGGGGGACCGCACGCGCTGTTTGCCTTTGCGCGTGCCGTTTCTTCTGTCTTCTCTGGCCCCGGCATCATCGGGCCGCACCCCAGCATATCGGCGCAGCAACGGAATGCGCAAAAAGCTGTATCTGCTTCTGACCACCGCGCTGATCGGCTTTCCCCTGCGCGCCACGGCGATAGAGTGGTCAGATACCGGGAACGGGAACTGGGCGGATTCGGCCAACTGGTCCGGCGGCGTTGTTCCTACCGCGTCTGATGTTGCTGGCGTCAACGGGAGCGGCCCGGCACAGCTGACAGGTTCGGCCCAAGGCTTCGCTGCGAGCCTCAATTTGGGCACGGAGACTTCCATCTCTTACGGCGAGGTGATTGTCGATGGCGTGGGGACAACTCTGACAGTCACCAACTCAATGGAGATTGGCGGTTTTGGCACCGGCACGCTGAGCATTACCAATGGCGGGTCGGTCTCGGCAGGTGGTTTCGGCTATCTTGGCAGTTCCTCGACTGGCACCGGTACGGCAACTGTCGATGGGGCAGGGTCAAATCTGGATGTGAATTCGGGACTGTACGTTGGTTTTACCGGCCAGGGCACGCTGAACATTTCCAATGGCGGCACGGTGTCTGTGGATGGTGGCAACGGAACGACCTACCTGGATTTTGCGTCGACCGGCATTCTGAACATCGGCGCGGCTGCGGGTAGTGCGGCAGAGGGTTCTGGCACGCTGAATGCGAGCGCCCTCGTTCTGGGCACCGGTACGCTTACTTTCAACCACACCAATACCGGCTATAGCTTCGCCCCCGACATCACCGGCACCGGCACGATCAACTTCTATTCCGGCACGACCTCGCTGACCGGCAGCACCTCCGGCTTTACCGGCAGCATCTTCGCCGAAGGCGGAACGCTGGCGATTACGGCCGGACAAAGCGTGCATGCTGCGACAGGCAATGTGGGCTATGGGGCCGGGACGAACGGAACGGTGTCGATGAGCGGAACGGGTGCGCAATGGATCACCGACGGGGCCGTGAAGGTCGGCGGTGACGGCACCGGCACGCTTGATATTTCTACAGGCGGTGCGGTCAGCAATACCAATGGCTATATCGGCCTCAATGCCGGTTCGACCGGCACGGTGAGGGTGGATGGCAAGGACGCGCGCTGGATGAATTCGGGCACGCTCTTTGTTGGACGCATCGGCGCCGCGACGCTTGATATTTCCAACGGTGGCGCGGTCAGCAATGTCACTGGCTATATCGGCCTCAATATCGGTTCGAACGCCACGGCAACGGTCGATGGTAAGGACTCGCGTTGGACAAATGAGAGCACTCTTTCTGTCGGTCATGGCGGCATCGGGGCGCTTGATATTTCCGCGGGCGGCGCGGTCAGCAATACTTATGGAAATATAGGCTTCGCTAGCGGTTCGACAGGCACGGCTTCGGTGGCTGGAGCGGGCTCGAGCTGGACGAATTTGAACACTCTTTATGTCGGACATTCCGGCACCGGGACGCTGACGGCTTCCGAAGGCGGTGCGGTGAGTGCGAATTCCGCTATCATTGCCGCGTCTTCCGGCTCCAACGGGACGCTGAATATTGGTGCGGCGGCAGGCGGCTCGGTCAAGGCTCCAGGTACACTGAATGCCGGTACACTGGCTTTTGGGGCAGGCAACGGCGCGCTGGTCTTCAACCACACCGACACCGGCTACAGCTTTGCCCCGGATATTACCGGCAATGGCGCGATCAAGCTCTATTCCGGTACGACCTCATTGACCGGCGATACAACCGGCTTCACCGGCACGGTTTATGCCGAAGGCGGAACGCTGGCGATTTCGGCCGGGCAAAGCCTTCATGATGCTTACGGGCATATCGGCTACGGTTCCGGTTCGAATGGTACGGCAACGGTGGATGGAACAGGGGCGAGCTGGACAAATACCTACAATCTATATGTCGGCAATTATGGCACCGGCACATTGACGATAGCCAATGGCGGTACGGTTTCCGTCGATAGCGGCAACGGGGCGGTCGACCTCGGAAATTTCACCGGATCGAGCGGGACTTTGAATATCGGTGCGGCGGATGGCGCTGTGGCTGCGGGCGCGGGCACGCTGGATGCGGCGAGTCTGCGCTTCAACGGGATCACCGGCACACTCAATTTCAACCACACCGATACCGGCTATAATTTTTCTGCCGACATCACCGGCAATGGCACGCTCACCCATCGGGCAGGCGTGACAAGGCTGACCGGCAACAGCTCCGGCTATATCGGCACAACCCTTATTTCCGGTGGCACTTTGAGTGTGAACGGATCGCTGGGCGGGGGGATCTCCGTTAATGGCGGCACGCTGGGCGGCTCGGGTACTCTGTTGGGATCTGTTTCCGTACTGAATGGCGTGGTCGCAGCGGGGAATTCGCCGGGGCATCTGACGATCGGCGGAGATCTCACACTGGCCTCCATCTCTGCGCTGGACTTTGATCTGGGCGATCCGGCGGGGGTGGCCGGAGTGGACAGCGATTTGATCAGCGTTGGCGGCAATCTGATGCTCGACGGCACACTGAACGTGACAGATGCGGGCGGGATGGGCGCGGGGCTCTACCGGCTGATCGATTACAGCGGCACACTCACCGATAACGGGCTTGCTCTGGGCAGCATCCCTGCGGGCTATGAGGCCACCGCGTTCGACATCCAGACGGCGGTTGCCGGTCAGGTGAACCTGAATGTCGGGGCGGCCACGCTTTTTGCTTATTGGGATGGCGCCGGGGCGGCGGGCGACAGCGCGATCACCGGCGGCGCGGGCACCTGGTCGACCGGCGCGACGAACTGGACCCTGCCCGATGGCAGCACAAATGGCCTCTTCAACCCCGCCACCTTCGTGGTCTTCGCGGGCACTCCGGGAGCTGTGGCAATTGACAATTCCGGCGGCGCGGTTTCGACCGAAGCCGGGATGCAGTTTGCCTCGGATGGCTACACGATCAACGGCGGCGATCTGGCCGTTGCCGGTGCTGCCACCTTTCGGGTCGGCGACGGGACATCGGCAGGCGCGGGCTACAGCGCGACGATTGCCTCAAACCTGACCGGCAGCGGCAGCCTGAACAAGACCGATCTCGGCACGCTCAATCTGACAGGCACCAGCGCGGGCTTCACTGGCGCCGCCACGGTGTCGGGCGGGCTGTTGAATGTCGATGGCAGTCTGGGCGGGGTGCTGAATGTCATGGGCGGGCGGCTCGGCGGCAATGGCACCCTGAACATGCTGAATATCGACAGCGGCACGCTGGCTCCGGGCCATTCGGTGGGTACGCTCACCGCGACCAATATCAGCCTGGCGAGTGGATCGACCTATGCGGTCGAGCTCAACGATGGCGGCTTTGTCGCGGGCAGCAATAACGACCTGATCAACGCCACCGGCACGATCACGATCGATCACGGGGTCAATATCACCGTCGCGCCGGAAAACGGCACGGATGATGGCAGCAGCTATAGCGAGGGCACCTATACCATCGCCAGCGCTGCAGGCGGGGTGACCGGCACTTTCGACAGCCTGTCGGACAGCTTCCTCTTCCTCGATTTTGGCCTCTCCTACGATGCGAGTCATGTGTTCCTGACCTCGACCCGGCTGGCCGATTTCGCCAGCGCAGCCTCTACCGCCAACCAGAGCGCCGTGGCGGGGGCGGCGGACGGTTTGGCCACGGGCAACAGCCTGCGCGGCGCGCTGCTGACGGTTTCGACCGGGGCTCAGGCGCAGGCGGGCTATGATGCGCTCTCGGGCGAAGGCCACGCGACGCTCGGTTCTGGTTTCGTGCAAACCAGCCGTTATCCGCGCGAGGCGATGCTGGGGCAGGCGGGGAATAACGGCTTCAACCGCTGGGCCAGCGCCTATGGCGGGATGGCCACGCTGGGCAGCGACGGCAATGCCGCCACGGTGCAGCTCAATAGTGGCGGGCTGATGACCGGGATGGGCCAGCATTTTACCACCGGCTTTGGCGAGGCTTCGCTGGGCGGGGCGATCCAGGCGGGTTTCACCCGGCTCTCGCTTGCCGACCGCGCCACCGCCATCACCAGCTCGGATCTGGGGGCGGGGATCTATGGCGGCACGGCCCTCGCCGGGGTCGATTTCAGCTTCGGCGCGGCCTATACGCTGCACCAGATCAACAGCACCCGAAATGTCACCATCGGCGGTTTCTCCGACGCGCTCACCGCTAGCTATACCGGCGGCACCGCGCAGCTCTTCGGCGAGATCCGCCACAGCTTCGATCTGGGTGCCACCAGCATCACCCCCTTTGCAGGCGCGGCCTGGATCTATGACTGGACGCAAGGCTTCACCGAGACCGGTGGGGCGGCGGCGCTGAGCGTGGCGGCGAAAAGCACGACGGCGCTGGTCACCACGCTGGGCGCGACGGTGGAGCAGGAGCTGAACCTCGGCGATCAGACCGCCACGCTTTCCGGCACGCTGGGCTGGCGCCATACTTTCGGGGCCACCCCCAGCATCAGCGCCAACCTGCCCGGCGGCGGCAGCTTCTCCGTCAACGGCGCTCCCATCGCTCACGACGCGGCGATCCTCGGCGCCGGGCTGAGCTTCGATCTTGCCCCGGGTGCAGCCCTTGACCTCAGCTATTCCGGCGAGATTGGGAGTCGTGGCAGCGACCACGAGCTTGCCGCCCAGTTGGCAATTCGCTTCTGAAACCGCGCGGGGAGGGCACCAGCCTCCCTGCCGCCGTTAGTCCTCGCCCTGTTCCAGATACTGGCGCGGAGGCATGCCGAATTTCTTGGTGAAGGCGGTGATGAAATTGGTCACGTGTTTGTAGCCAACGCGATGCGCCACCTGTTTCAGAACCACATCTTCGCGTTCCAGCACCAGCCGGGCCAGCTCCAGCCGTTCATTGCGCAGGGTCTCGTAGACTGAGGTGCCAAACAGCGTCTTGAAGCCCATATTGAGCTTCTTTTCGGTCAGATCGAACTGCTGCGCCAACTCACCCAGCGTCGGCGGATCGGCGAGATTCTGGATCAGGTGTTCTTTCGCGGCCATGAGCTGGTTGCGCAACCGCGCATTGGGCTCTTCCGCCAGCCGCAGGCTGGGCACCGTTCCCGCCTGCTCAAGGGCGGCGATCTGCAACGCCGTCAACTGGATCAGGATGCCTTCCATGAACAGGTGCCACAGCTTGCCTTCCAGATCATTCGCATGGGCAGCCGCTACAACATGGGCGAAGGCGGGCGACAGCTCGTAGGTCTGATAGCGAGGGCCGGTCTTGGTCTCGTCGAAATAGGCGGCAAAACAGGCGGGCACTTCGCCATCGAGCATCGAATAGAGCGTATCGCGCGGGATCGCGCAGCCCAGATATTGCAGATGCAGGTTCGGAAATATCCGGTGGCTGGCCTTGCCGTGATTGACCCGGAATGTGGCCCCCTGCATCTTGGTCTGAATCCGTTCGCTCTGGCCGGGCACTGTCCGCCCGACCGAGCCCGACAACAGGTAATCGCTGACAATCCTGGTGTCGGTGATGCCGTCATCGCCATGAAGCTCAAACTCGGCATGGCTGTCGGCGGTCACGGCATAGATGATGGTGCCGTCCAGCATCCTTTCGCTGAAGATCTCGGCACGCCAGTTTTCGTCATCGATAACCAGCGCATCTCCGCCCGCCAGACGCCGGGCGCCCCCGCTTTGCTCATATCCAAGCAGCCATTGATAGGTCTCTTCAGACTGGGCTGAGCTGGGACTGGACATTGCTTACTCACTGGGGGCGAATGGACCGCTGCAATCTGTCAAAAACCCATTCATCATGCAAGCTATGGCCCTGAATTGTCTGCAATTGGTCCAGGGCCCCCTCCCATCCGCAGTCTCCCCTTTGCCCACTGTCTATCGGTCTGGTCCGGGGGCGAGTTACATGCCGATCCCATGGAGAAAGATGTCGATTTCCAAAGCCAGTCCAAACTCGAACTCATTGAGTTCCGGCCCGCTCCAGCGGTACTGTTCAAGGTAATCGAGGAAGCTCTGACGTTTCTGGTCGTCCTGCGGCGCCAGCGGCAGAAACTCGGCGGCGCGCAGCAAATCGATCCGCTTATGGACCTCCCGCATGGCCGAGAAGGCTTCCATCATCACCGGCATCAGCCGCGGCTCATCCTGCCAGGATTTCCCCGCGAAAACCTCCTGCACCACACGGTTGCCAGCGCCCAGGCATTCATAGGCAACACAGCCAGGCAAGCCTTCCTGCGTCAGCCTGTCGTGGATCGTGCAACTGTGCCCCGAGAGGTGCCGGCACGGCTCGCCGGGGTTCTTGTCAAAGGCGAAATCCTTGCCTTTGTCGAAGGCCAGAACAACACAGCAAACCGCCGCGCATTTGGAACAGTCGGTCTTGAGGCGGTCGGTCGCGGGCATGGTGGCTATCAGGTCTTTCGTGGGTTTCCCAAGAGCGGGTCTTGGCCCGCATATCCCGCAAAACGCGCCTGAACTTCAAGCCCCGGCCTTGCTGCCGCGATCACGGCTCTTGCTGTGAGCCAACGCTAGCGGAGCTGGCATAGCCTCTTCAACACCTGCTAGCGCGGCGTGATTGCCCCTAAGCCGACATCGCTACAGATGCGCCAAGGTCCGGTTCCCCTCTGCCAAAGCGCGTATGGGGCAGTTCTAAACAGTCCCATCCCGGCTGGGCGGCAGGCCGAACTTTTTGCTGTAGTCGCGGCTGAAATGCGTCGGGCTCTCGTAGCCCACAGCATAGGCGGTTTCGGAAACGGATTGCCCCCGCTCCACCAGCCGCGCCCTTGCCTCGATCAGGCGGAGGTCTTTTTGATATTGCAGCGGCGTCGTGCCGGTGACCGATTTGAAATGCGTGTGAAAGGACGAGGCGCTCATCCCCGCGCGACCTGCAAGGTCTGATACGCTGAGCGGCGATCGGAATTCGCTGCGCAACAGATGAATGGCCTCGGCAATGCGGCTGGCACGGCCATCGGCGATCAGCAGGCGGCGCAGCATCCCGCCGATTGGCGACAGCAAAATGCGATAGTGAATTTCGCGCAGGATCGAAGGCCCTAAGATCTGCGCATCCATCGGATTGTCCATCAACTCGAAATATCTGATCAGCGGGTCAAGCCATGCCGGATCGGCCGGGCAAGCCGAGAGCGACTGCGCTGCCACGCGTTCTGGGACAGTGCTGGCGACCTGATCATGCAGGCTTCGCACCAGCCACAGATCAAGAGACAGGATCACGGCGATATAGGGCTGCTCTTTACTGGCGCTGGTGATCTGGGACATCACCGGGAGGTCGTGACTGACCAAAAGCGCCGAGCCTGGACGCAGCTCCACGCGCTGATCGCCAATGGAGGTGACTTTGCTGCCTTGCAGGATCAGGCACAGAACAGGTTCGTATATCTCAGCCCTTTTCTCGCTGACCTCATCGCGACTGTAGATGGTCAGGTTGGGCAGCGCTGGAAAGTTGTCAGTTTCATCAGTGTGATACCGAGTGGCCAGCGTGATCAGATGTGACAGGTCCATATGTGTCTCCTCAATGGAAACCCTAGCACGTTCCTCACGGGATGCAGCCGTTCAATCATCTTTTCGTAGGATTAGGCAGATCAATCGGAGGATGTGGCAGGCATCGGAGCGGGTGAGCGTCTATGTTGAACACAGCTAACGCTCGGAGTGTTTTCATGTCATCCATTCAGTCTCAATTCCTCGACCTCACCGCGCATCACGCCCGCTATGATGCGATTGATCCGCAAACAACGTTGAAAGACAGTGCCAAAGGCAAGGTCATCTTTATTGCAGGCGCTTCAAAGGGGATCGGCCAAGCCACCGCCACGGCGTTTGCTGAGGCCGGTGCCCGGGCCGTCTATCTGACAGCCCGCTCCGAGGAGGCCCTCAAAGAGACCCAGCAGCGCGTGCAACAGGCCAACCCTGAGACCCAATGCGCCTATGCGGTCTGCGATGTCACCGATGCAAAACAAGTCGAGGCCGCGGTTGCCGATTGTGTTGCGCAATTCGGTGGCATTGACGTGGCCGATGCCAATGCAGGCTACCTTGGTCCCTGGGTCAAAATCGGCGAGAGCGACCCGGAAGGCTGGTGGCGCAACTGGGAAGTCAATGTGAAGGGGAGCTATCACACTATCCGCTATACGCTGCCCCATCTCATCGAAAGCTCCAGAAAATGGGCGGCCGAGGGGCGCAGTGGTGGCCACCTTATCCTTCTCTCCTCAATCGGCGCGCAATTTCTGATGCCCGGCGCCTCCGACTACCAAACCTCCAAACATGCGATCAACCGCCTGTGCGAGTTCGTGCAGAGCGATCACGACGAGGATGGGATCAAGTGCTTTGCCATGCATCCCGGTGGCGTCGCGACCGACATTGGCTACAGCATGCCCAAGCATATGCATGATTACCTTGTCGACGATCCGGGGCTGGCTGCCTGCTTTGCTGTTTGGCTCTGTTCCGGCAGTGCCGATTGGGCCAAAGGGCGATATCTGAGCGCCAATTGGGATGTCGGCGAGCTTTCCGCGATCAAGACCGAGATCCTGCAAGACGACCTGCTGGTGAACCGGTTGCGCGCAAAGATCTAGCGCCCCTGAACCGCCGAAGGGTTGGCGCTGGGCGCGGTTCAGGTAGCCGCGCCCAATGTATCGCGGGCCAATCCAAGCGCTGCCAGAACAAGGTTGTCGATGGAGCGCCTCATGCGGGCGGTGTCGCCGGTTGCCAGCCACTGATTGAAGATGCCGACAATGCTTGTGTAGATGAAATTCGCAATCGCAGTGACGCGCGCTTCATCCTCGGGGCCAACATCGGTGGCGCTGCGCAACGGGTCGACATAGAGCGCCAGAAACTCGGCATCCTTTTCGGCGGCAAGATGCGCCGCCTGCGGGTGACGCAGCACGTAAAGCGTCATTTCCTGCAGAACGAGCTGTTCGCCCGGGGCCTTCTCGACTTCACTGTGAACAAAGCGGATCAGGTCTTCAATCCGCTCATGCAATTCCTGCGGCTGGGAAAACTGCTGCGCCAGAATCTGCCGGTAACTGCTGACCAGCCCCCCCATGACGCGCAGCAGGATCTCTTCCTTGTCGTGGAAGTGATAGTGCAACGAGGCGACGTTGACGCCCGCCGCCTCGGCGATCTTGCGCGTGGTGGCGCCAAAGACCCCTTCGGTGATCATCACCTGCAGTGCCGCATTTACGATCAGTTCGCGTTTGCCGTCGCTTTTCGGGCGGACGATACCGTTTTGGATCATGTCATCTTCCATGCGCTGATCTTGCAAATCGCCACCGGGAGTTCAAGCCAGCTTCGGGTCGATCGGAACTATGCGGCCAATCTGCGCTTCCATCACTGCGGCGGCAGAGAGGGCACGGTCTTCGCCATACCAGCGCGAAATCACCTGCACCCCGGCGGGCACGCCCGCAGCAAACCCGGCAGGCACCGAAATCGCAGGCACCGCCAGCCCGGCAATCGCCGAAAGCGGGCGATAGGCACGGGCGATGGCGCCCACCACCTCGGTCCCGGCAAGATCGTGATCGAGCGGGAAGGTCGGCATGCAGGCGGTCGGCGTCAGGACCACCGGATAGGTCTGGAAGAACGCGGCCCAGGCGCGCTGGATTTCCATCCGCCGCTTCCAGGCTTCCTGGTACTGCTCCGGATTCAACACCGGCAGGTTGGCGGCGGTGTCGAGGAACGACTGGCGGAAGGCCTCGCCGCCCAGCCCGAACATGAACTCGCGCGCAGGATCGGAGGTTTCGGCATAGAGCATCGCCATCCACAGCTCGGCCATCTCGGCAAGATGCGGCGGCGCGACCTCTTCGACCACATAGCCCGCCTCTTCAAGCCAGCTTCCGGCTTTGCGCATGATCGCGGCAATCTCCGGGTCAACCGGGGTTTCGGCATCCCCCACGAACATCGCCACGCGGCAGGGCAGCTCGTCTTCGATGCGCGGGGCGGGCGCCGGCGCTGTGCTGGGCGAACGGTAATCGGGCGCAGCCAGAGCCTCAAGCCCCAACCGCAGATCGCGCACCGAGCGGGCGATCAGGCCTTCGGTCGCCCCGATCTGCAGACCCAGAGATTTTTCCACGCTCTGCGACGGGTTGTAATCGGGCAGGCGCCCAACGGTGGGTTTGAACCCGTAAACGCCGCAAGCGCCAGCAGGCAGGCGCAGCGACCCGGCCACGTCATTGCCATGGCCGAATGTGCCAATCCCCACCGCTGTGGCAGCCGCCGCGCCGCCGCTCGATCCGCCCGGCGACAGGGTCGGGTCCCAGGGATTGCGGGTCAGCCCGTGCAGATCATTGCTGGTGAACCAGCGATAGCAAAAGGCCGGAACATTGGTCTGGCCAATGATGATCGCGCCCGCGCGCCGCAGATTGGCAACCGGAATGCTGTCTTCGGTCGCGATTGCATCTTTCATCGCCACCAGCCCGGTGGTGGTGGCGTGCCCGGCCAGATCGACGTTGATTTTCGCGGTCACAGGCACCCCGTGCAGGGCGCCAGTGGCACCACCCTCCCGCCTTTGCGCATCAGCCTGATCGGCGGCGGCGAGGGCTTCGTCTTCCAGAACCTCGACCACCGCATTGATCGCCGGGTTCACACTATGAAGGCGCTCAAGATTGGATGCGACGGCCTCGCGGCTTGAAATTTCGCCCGCGCGGATCGCAGCAGCCACCGCAGCGGCATCCCATTTCCATATCTCATTCGCAGCCATCGTCGCCTCCTCGCAACCCGTTTTGACCTGTCCCGCAAGGCGATTGGACACCGTCTCGCAAATTTGGTCATGTGATTAAAACATGAGATTGACTGACGGATATTCCCTTCATATGATCCAGTCAACCGATTAGGTCGGGTGACTAAATATTAACTTGGTTTATGGGGGGAGAAACATGAAACCAACAAACGGTACTAACGAACGGATGAATAAGGCTATTTCGCGCCGGACCCTGCTCAAGGGGTCTGCGGTGATGGCAGGCGCCTCGGCGTTCAGCATGTATTTCCCGGCCTATGCCGCTGATTCCGGCACGATCCGGATTGGCTGGGTTTCGGCCATGTCCGGCCCCGGCGCGCTGTTCGGCGAGGCAACCGACTTTGTGAAGGCCCAGGTCGAAAAGGCGTTTTCGGGCGGGCTGGCGATTGGCGGCAAGACCTATTCGGTCGAAGTGATCCTGCGCGACAGCCAAAGCTCGATCAACGTTGCCACGCAGGTGGCGATTGAACTGATGACCCGCGACAAGGTCGATCTGATCGTCGCCACCGAGTCGCTCGCAGCCATCGGGGCGGGGCAAATGGCGGTGGTGAACCGCACCCCGATCATCTCGACCCTTCTGCCCTCCGACGCCATGATCGCGTCGCGCGGCGGGGCTGATGCCTACAGCAATAATGGCACGCCCTGGACCTTCCACTTCCTGTTCGACACGGCGGATGTGGGCAATGCCTATACCGGCATGTGGGATCCGGTCAGAAGCAAGCTCAACGATACGGTCGGCACCTTCTATGTCGACCAGCCTGCGGCGCAGGGCTTTGCCCATCCCGAATTTGGTCTGCCCGCCTACCTGAAAGCTGCCGGTTACAAATCGGTTGAAGGCGGCATGTTCAAGATCGAGACCGATGATTTCTCGAACCAGGTGGCCACCTTCAAGAATGGCAATGCCGAGATCGTCACCGGCTTCATGTTCGCCAACCATTTCGCCTCGTTCTGGCGGGCTGCGGCACAGGCCGATTATCGCCCGGAAATCGCAACCGTGGCAGGGGCGTTCCTGTTCCCCGGCGGCATCGACGCGCTGGGCGACCGTGGCAACGGCATGTCGACCGAAATCTGGTGGTCGCCGAAACTGCCCTATGCGTCCAGCATGACCGGCCAAAGTGCTGCCGACCTTGCGGCGGATTGGGAAAGCACCAAGGGCAGCCAATGGTCGCCGGTTCTGGGCTATACCCATGCGATCTGGGAAGTCGCCCTTCAGGCGCTGAAAACCTCGGGCGATCCGAAAGATAAGGACGCGCTGCGTCAGGCGATTGCCGATCTCAACATCGACACGGTGGTCGGCAAGGTCGATTTCACCCAGAGCGCGGTGCCGGGTATCACCAAAACCCCGCTGGTGGCTGGGCAATGGCGCAAGGCCACATCCGGCAACTACACTTACGATCTGGTCGTGACCTATGCCGGCAGCGACTCGCCGTTTCAGGTCGAGGATGAGTTCAAACTTCTGTCTGAACTCGCCTGAACCTGTCTGCCAGGGAAGAGCAGCCCTCTTCCCTGGCCCCTAGCGCTGCCGCATCTGTGACAGCGCGCGAGGATTTTCTACCATGCTGGATGTAGACGGCGTTGAAAAACGCTACGGGTCGAAGACCGTGGTCGACAAGGTCGGCTTTTCAATCGCTCCGGGCGAATGCCTTGGCATCATCGGGCCGAATGGCGCCGGTAAGACCACGCTGTTCAATGTGCTCGACGGTTCTGTGCCCGCCAGCGGCGGCACGATCCGGCTGAACGGCACCGACATCACCGCCCTGCCGCAATTTCGCCGGGCGCGGATGGGGATCGGGCGCGCCTATCAGGTGCCGCGCACCTTTGTCGGCCTGTCGGTCTATGCCAATGTGCTGGCCGGGGTCACCCATGGGCCAAAGCTCAAGGGCGCGGCGGCGCGGCAACGGGCTCTCGATATTCTTGAAATCATCGGACTTTCCGACAAACGCGACATGGTCGCAGGCGGCTTGCCCTTGCTTGACCGCAAGCGGCTTGAACTGGCCAAGGCGATGAGTGTCGGCACCGAGGTTCTGCTGCTTGATGAGATTGCCGGGGGGCTGACCGAGCATGAGGTCCACGAGCTGGTCGAGATCGTCCGCAGGCTGAAGCGCGATCATGCGGTGATCTGGATCGAACACATCGCCCATGCGCTGATGGCGGTCTGCGACCGGATCATGGTGCTGCATTTCGGGGCCAAGCTGGTTGAGGGCAATCCGGTCGAGGTCATGGACTCTGCCATCGTTCAGGAAATCTATCTGGGGATCTCGGTCGATGACGTTGCTGAAGCTTGAAAACGTCGATGTCTATTATGGCGACCTGCAGGCGACCTTCGGCGTATCGCTGACGGTGGGTGAAGGCGAAACCGTGTCGATCATCGGGGCCAACGGTGCCGGGAAATCGACGCTTCTGCGCGCCATCATCGGCCTCACGCCCGCGCATAATGGCAGCATCACCCTGGCAGGCGAAGATATCACCCAACTGCGCTGCGATGCGATTGCGCGGCGGGGCGTGGCGCTGGTGCCAGAAGGACGGCGGCTCTTTGCCTCGCTGACCGTCGAGGAAAACTTGCTCATGGGCGCCGCGCGTGCACGATCCGGCCCCTGGACGCTCTCTGAAGTCTACGATCTCTTCCCGGCGATGTACGATTTCCGCCATCAGCGCGCCTCGGACATTTCCGGCGGGCAGCAGCAGATGGTTGCGGTGTCGCGCTCGCTTCTGGCCAATCCCCGCCTGCTGCTGTGCGACGAGCTCTCGCTGGGGCTGGCCCCGCGTGTGGTCGGCGATATCTATGCCTGCTTCTCGCGCATCCGCGACACCGGCATCTCTATCGTTCTGGTCGAGCAAGACACGGTGCGGGCGCGAGACAGCTCCGACCGGCTCTATTGCTTCCTGAAAGGCGCCGTCACGCTGGAAGGCCGGTCCGAAGATGTGACCTTCACGGAAATCAAACACGCCTATTTCGGGGAGGACGCCTGATGAGCTTTGTAGAGCCGGTACTGAACGGCCTGATGGTCGGCGGGCTTTACGGCCTGTTCGGGCTGGGCCTTGCTCTGGCCTTCGGCATCATGCGGGTCGTCAACATCGCCCATGGCGATTTCATAGTTCTGGGCGCCTATCTGGGCGTGACGCTGCTGACCATGACCCCCCTGCCGCTGGCAGCGGTTGTGGTGATCGTGGCGCTCTCGGCCTTCGCGATGGGCTGGGCGATGCAGGCGACGATGCTGAACCGGATGGTCGGCCCGAACCCGGTGCCCGCCATGGTGGCCACGATGGGCCTGTCGATCATCATCCGCAACGTGCTGGTGCAGATCTTCGGCGCCAATATCCGCTCGATTGAGATCGGGGCCCTGCAAAATCAGGGCGTGAACCTGTTCGGTTTCTCGATCGGGGTGCTGCCCCTGATCATTTTCGGTATCTCCATCGCCCTCTTCGCGGCGATGCACTTTATGATGACCCGCACCACGCTGGGCCGCGCCTTCCGTGCGGCGGCCGATGATTTCGAGATCCTCGAAACGCTGGGCTTCAATCGGCGCCGGGTCTACGGCGCGGCGATGGGGCTGGCGGTGATGCTGGCCTCGGTGGCGGGGCTGCTTCTGGCGATGCGCAGTTCGTTTTCGCCCTTTACCGGGGTCGAGCGGCTGCTGATTTCCTTTGAGGTGGTCATCATCGGCGGGCTCGGCTCGCTGCGCGGCAGCTTTCTGGCCGGGCTGCTCCTTGGCGTGGTGCAGGTGGTCGGGCTGAAACTCAATCCCAATTCCGGCCCGCTCTTTGGCCATCTGGCCTTTCTGATCATCCTGCTGGTCAAGCAGGCCGACTTTTCCCTGCCTCAGCTCAGGAGACGATAATGGCTGTGACTTCTTTCATGCCCGGTACGCGCTACGGCAAAGCCCTTCCGCCTCTGCTGATCACGCTGGCGCTCCCCATCCTCCTGCTGGCATTACCGCTCGATCACCGGCTGCTTCTGGAAGTGTTTCTGGTCTTCGCCATGGCGCAGGGCTGGAACCTGCTTTGCGGCTATACCGGGCTCTTGTCCTTCGGCCATCAGGCCTTTGTCGGCGTTGGTGCCTATGCGCTGTTCATGTCGATGAACACGTTCGGCGTGACGCTCTATATCGGGCTGGCGGCGAGTCTGGCGATTTCGGCGCTGGTCGCCCTTGCCATGGCCTTGCTCCTGCACCGCCTGCGCGACGCCTATTTTTCAATCGGGATCTGGGTTTTGGCTGACATCCTGCGGCTCTTGTTCGGGCAGTGGAACTGGGTCGGTTCCTCGCGCGGCGTGGTGCTGAACACCTCGAATATCGACCTTATGAGCTTCAACGATACGGTGTTTTGGTTGGCGCTGGGCTTGGCCGTCGGCACCCAGCTTGTCGTCTACGCTGTCCTGAAAACCCGCATGGGGCTGGGGCTGATGGCGATCCGTGACAATGATGCGGCGGCGGCCAGTGTGGGGATTGCCGCGGGCGCCAGCAAAATCACCGCCTTCGTGATTTCTGCTGTGATCTGCGGCGTTGCGGGCGGGATCTATTACCTCTCGGTGCTCTATGCCGACCCCTCGGGCGCCTTCGATCTGAGCTGGCAGATCACCATGCTTTTCATCGTCATCGTCGGCGGCGTCGGCACGCTGGAAGGGCCGATCATTGGCACGCTGCTCTATTTCGGCCTGCGCGAACTCCTCAAAGGCTCGGGCGACATGTTCCTGATCGTGCAGGGCGCGACCGCGATGCTGGTGATGATCACCGCCCCCGGTGGGATCTGGGGCCTGATCCAATCCCGCACCGGCTGGACCCTGTTTTCAACCCGCTGGCTGGCCGACTAACCCGGCGACCGCCCGATACAGAAGGGCATCCTGTCAGGGGCGCCGAATGGTCTTTGGCGTCCGGTTGGAGCTCCTGCGATGCCGTGGGTTTGCGCGAGCGGGGCAGGCAGGGTCACGCCCGCTCCAGCGCCACCTTCAGCACCTCGTAGATCCGCGGATCGGCCATCTGGGCCACGTTGAACCGCATGAAGGCGCCTGCCGATTGCGACGGGCTGAACACATTGCCAGGGGCGAGGATCACGCCCTCTTTCACCGAGCTTTGCGCGATCTCTCCGGTGTCGATCCCCTCGGGGAATTGGCACCACAGATAGAACCCGCCGCGCGGCAGGATCCAGGGGGTGATCCCCAGTGGGGCAAGCTGGGCCGCGACCCGTTTGCGGGCCTGCGCAAGGCGGCGATGCAGTTCGGCCAGATGCTTGCGATAGCTGCCCCCCGCCAGCACCGAAACCAGGAGCTCGGTCGCCACCGGGCTTGGCCCGCCAAAGCTGGTGGCCACCTGAAGGTCGGTCAGCGCCTCGATCCAGTCCGCCCGGCCCGCGATATAACCGCACCGCACCGAGGCCGAGAGGGTCTTGGAGAACCCGCCGATTTTCAGCACCCGCTCCAACCCGTCCAGCGTCGCCAGTCGGGGCGAGGGATCGGGCTCCAGATCGGCAAAGGTGTCGTCCTCGACGATTGTCAGATCCTGCGCCGCCGCCAGCCTGAGCAAACGATGCGCGATCTGCGGCGAGATCGTCGCGCCGGTCGGATTCTGCAGCGCCGAATTGGTGATATAAAGCCGCGGCGCACTGGCCAGCGCAGCCTCGAAGGCCACCAGATCCGGCCCCTGCGGCGTATGGGGAATACCCAGCACCTGCACCTGATGTGCCCTGAGCAGGGCGTGAAAGTTGAAATAGCCCGGATCGTCCACCAGCACGGTATCGCCGGGGCGCAGCAGAAAGCGGCAGATCAGATCCATCGCCTGCGAGGCCGAGGCGGTCAGCATGATCTGCTCGGGGGCAACCGCCAGCTGATCTTCGGCAAAACGCCCCCTCAGATAGTGCCGCAGTGAGGCCGCCCCGCGCGCCGAGGCGTAATCCGTCAGCAGCGCATCATCGGATTTCGCCAAGCTGCGCAGCGCCTTTCGCAGCGCCTCATGCGGCATCCAGTCGGGCGGAAGCCAGCCGCATCCCGGTTGCAGCGCCCCCGGAGTGGCATCGAGCGATTGCCGCGACACCCAGAACGGATCGACATTCCGCGCCCGTGGCTCGCCCATCCGCGCCACCGTCATCGGCGGCAGGTTCGGCCCGGTGACATAGAAGCCCGAGCCGCGTCTGGCCTGCAGAACCCCCTCCGCCACAAGCCGGTCATAGACCTCGACCACGGTCGAAGGCGAAACCTCCATCTGCGCGGCAAAGCGCCGGATCGAGGGCATCCGGTCGCCCGCAGCCAGACTGCGGCTGGTGATCCTGTCGTGCAACAGCTGCATCAGGGTTTCGGTCTTGGTCGGGACGGGCCTGGTCATTCCTGCCTCACATTGTGTGGGTCATCATACCGATACAGTTTGCCAGTATTGTGCTGATCTGTCTCTGTCTATGCCACGTCCTGCCATCTACCCAGAAGAAAATTCCAAGGAGGCTTCTGTGGACAACAAACTGGCAGGCTGGGGCAGCGGATTTCTGGGCGTTCTGATCTTCAGCGGATCGCTTCCCGCCACCCGTGTGGCGGTGGCGGATTTCGCGCCGCTGTTTCTGACATCGGCCCGCGCGGTGATCGCAGCCCTGATCGGCGGGCTGTTCCTGCTCTTGCTGCGTCAATCCCGTCCGGCCGTGCGCGATATGGGGCCCTTGATGATCGTCGCGCTGGGCGTGGTCATCGGCTTTCCGCTCCTGACCGCACTGGCGCTCACCTCGATCTCGGCGGCGCGCTCGATTGTCTTTGTCGGCCTCCTGCCGCTTTCCACCGCTTTGTTCGGCGTGATCCGTGGCGGCGAATACCCGAAACCCGTCTTCTGGCTGTTCTCGCTGCTCGGTGCGGCCACGGTCGCGGGTTTTGCCCTGTCGCAAAGCAGTGGTGGCTCGCTCAAGGGCGATGCCTTGATGGTTGCAGCCATCGTGGTTTGCGGGTTGGGCTATGCCGAAGGCGCCACCCTGTCGCGGCGGCTTGGCGGCTGGCAGGTCATCTCCTGGGCGCTGGTCCTGTCGCTGCCGGTGATGGCCCTGCTGGCAGGGGCAAGCTGGCCCGCAAGTGCCGCCGCCGTCACCCTGCCGGGTTGGATCGGTCTGGGCTATGTCGGGGTGTTCAGCATGCTTCTGGGTTTCGTGTTCTGGTATCGCGGCCTTGCTATTGGTGGCATCGCCGGGGTCGGCCAGTTGCAGCTCTTGCAGCCTTTCTTCGGCCTGATGCTTGCCGCGCTGCTCCTGCATGAGCCGATTGCCTGGTCGATGATCGCCTGCACCGGGATTGTGGTGCTCTGCGTCGCCGGCGCCCGACGCTTTGCCTGATTTTCCCGGCCTCGCCCGGTGCATCGACAGGCATTCTCTGATTTGGCGGGAAAGGGGGAAGTTTTGTTGCGAGTGGCGGTTGCGGCACAGGTTTTCAGACTGCGCTCAGGCGCTGCCGACGCGTCACCCGCGCGCTGGATCAAAACGCATCTGGCCGCCGACAATAACAATCCCGGCGGCTTGTGTGTTCAAAGCTGAAAACGAACAGATCTGCGCTGATCGCCCCGAAGGTCGATCAGGCTCCGCGGCGCTGCACAATGGTCAGCAGAGTCAGCCAGATGATCTTGATATCCAAGGCAAATCCGGCATTGCGAATATAGGTCAAATCCGCACTGGCTTTCGCGCGCGTTGCATCAATGCCCTCGGCATAGCCCAGCGTCACTTGGGCAAGCCCGCTGATGCCCGGCAGAATTGCGTGACGGGCGCGATATTCCGGGATCAGCTGCAGATATTCGCTGGCGTGATCAAAATTGTCGGGACGCGGGCCAATCAGGCTCATTTCGCCACGCAGAACGTTGATGATCTGCGGCAGTTCATCAATCCGCGTCTTGCGCAGCACTTCGCCCAGCGGCGTAATCCGATGGGTTTCGATGGGATCGTCAGCGCGGCGGGTGATTTCCTCCACCGGCAACATCGAGCGAAACTTGATCGCATTGAACGGACGTGCTTCGTGTCCCATCCGTTTTTGGACGAAAATCAGCGGCCCGCGATTCAGAAACGGGTTCAGCGCCAGTAGAAACAGCGCTGCCAGAATAGCGACGGGAAGCAAGATCAGACTGGCCACCACGTCAAACAGACGTTTTGCGACCCAAAACCCGCGGGAGCCCCCAATTTTTTCGGTTCCGCCGGAGACGTAGCCCCACGCAGCCTCGGCAGTCATCAAATCATCAAGCGACATCTGAAATTCCCTCTGGAAGCCGAGCGTTTGGCCGCCATGGATATAGAGCAAAAGTTGCCAAGTTCTGTTTTTACACTGTGCAAACGAATAGTAAGATTCTCAACCGGTGCAAAGTTAAAATCCCATTCAACTGCTGGATGAGCGGGATTTGCCACAGGTGGCCTGCGATTGTTAGACAATTTCATCACGAACACCGGGGGGAGCCTAATTTTTCAACAACCAATTGACAGTATGTGGCCATAGATACAGGCGATCGCAGGATTTGCAAGAATCTCAAAAGAATAGAGCGACGATATGCCGATTTCCCAGCGCTCACATATGCGCTTTGAGCTAGGCTGGGAGCGCCCAATCCGGTGATACGCCCCCGCAGCTCGACCTCTGCGACAAAATCGCTCAATTGCCGCCTATTGCGCGAAGGCCTTTTTCCAGCGGTTGAAGAAATTTGCGGTTTTCATCCGGTCCATCGCCACCAGCAGCGCCGGGCCGAGGGTAATCAGCCGCTGTTGGCCGTTGTCCGCAGTTTCGCTGCCATCCGACAAAACCGCATCGGGGGCGGTGTAAAGGTGCTCCTGCGCCATTACCCGCTGGCCATCGGAGGAGAGCAGGAAATCCAGCAGTGCCCCCGCGTCTGGGTTGGCGCTGTGGCCGGGCAGGATTGCGGCGCGCGACAGAACCAGCGTGTAATCCTTCGGCTCAATGATGCCGAGATTGGGATATTGCGCCGATGCCGCCATCGCATAAGACCCGAGCACGTTATAGGCGATCAGGTAATCGCCGCGCGCCACGCCATCGATGATTTCCGCCGAACAGCAGGTGGCCACCGCGCCCGACCGCGCAAAGGCTTCCATCAGCGCCCCGAACGAGCTGGCTTCCTGCGCATCCACGAAAGCGAACAGATAGCCCAGCCCCGAGGCTTCGATGTCATAGGTTGCCACCTTGCCTGCATAGCGGGAATCATTGGGGCGCAGGAGGTCGAGCAGGTCGAACCTAGTGTTGGGCACTTCCTCAGGCGGCACGAGGTCGCGGTTATAGACCAGCACCGCCGGTTCGCGCGACACGCCCCAGATCTGGTTGCGCCAGGTCAGGGCAGCGGGCAGCGTCTGGGTCGCGGGCGAGCTCCAGCTGGCCGCGCAATTGTCATTGACCAGTTTCACGATCTGATGGACGCCCGAACTGATCACGATATCGGCTCTCGGTGCGCCTGCCGCACAATCGCGCTTGGTCAGGTCGTAAAGGTCGTTCGAGCCCCATTGCTCGTAACGCACCGCAAGGTCCGGGCGGGTGGCCAGAAAGGCCTCTATCGCCGGGGTGAAAATCGCAATATCGGTGGTGGTGCGCAGGGTGATGCGCCGGGGCGACGCCACCGGGCCGAAGGTCATCACCGCCTCCTGCGCCATCAGCGGCGCGGCAAGGGCAAGGCTGAAAAGCAGGGTCAGAAGCCGGATCATCGCTTGTCCTCCAGCGGAAGAGAGGAGGGCAGGGCGATAGATATGCGAAAGCCGCTATCGCGCGTCTCCATGTCCAGATGCCCGCCATAGGCTTCGGCCACAGCCCCCGCGATGGCCAAACCCAGCCCCGAACTGCCCCCCTTGGCCGAAAACGGCCGGTTGAACCGCTCACCCAGCCGCGCACGGGTCTCAGGCGAGGGGCCGGGTCCGGCATCCTCGACCCACAGCAGCGCCCAGTTTCCATCGGTCCCGGCCCCAATAGTGATCGGCGATTGCCCATGGGTCAGGGCATTGCCCACAAGGTTCTTCGCCGCTTCTTCCAGCGACAGGATATCGGCCTGCACGAAAACCGGATCTTCCCCGATCTCCAGCCTGATCTCGGCCTCTGGTGCGATCAGGCCAAGGCTTTCATCGTCGAAAATATCCAGCGCGACCGCGCGCAGATCGAGCACCTCGCGCCGCGCCGCATTGCCCCGATGGATGACCATGGCGCGGCTCAGCATCTGGTCGAGCAAGCGGCTCAGCCGCACCGTGCCCCCGTGATAGCGTTCGACCAACACCTGTTGCTCGGCGGGATCATCCTCATGCAGCGCCAGATCCGCCTGCGCCCGCAGCGCCGCCACCGGGGTGCGCAGCTGATGGGCGGAATCCGAAATCAGCCGCTTCATCGAGTCGATCTGCCGGTTCAGCCGCGCCATGAAGCTGTTCATCGCCTGCACCATCCCGTAGATTTCGCGCGGCACGGCGGCGTCCATCGGGGTCAGATCCTGCGGATCGCGGGTGCCCAGCCGGCTGGCCAGCTCGCCCAATGGGCGCAGCGCCCGGCGCACCACGAAGACCGCCAGAACCAGCATCGCCAGCCCGCCAATCGCCAGCCCGCCGAGCGCGTTGCGGGTGATGCCATAGGCCAGCTCGTTGCGCGCCATCATCGTCTGGCCCACGACGACATAAACGCTGCCTGAGAAATGCCGCTCGGCAAAGCGCCGGGTCACCTGAATGAAGCGCGCGGGCTCTCCGGTGAAACTGGCATCATAAAGCACCTGATCGGCGGCAGGGCCGGGGGGCAGGGGCAGCACCTCATCGCCGGTCAGCGCCGCCCCATCCGGACCGCGCACCTGATAGGCAATCCGGTCATTCGCCGCGAGTGCCAGCAGGTCGAAGGCCGAGACCGGCAGATCGACCACCGGCGCGCCATCCACAATTGTGACCGATTGCGCAATATCATTGGCCGCGCCCACCAGCAGCCGGTCAAAGGCTTCGCGCGCCGCCGCCCGCCCATATTCCAGCGCGGCAAAGGCCAGCACCACCGCGCCGATGGCCAGAAGCGCCGCAAATCCCGCCACCAGCCGCGCGGTGAGCGACATGGTCGGGGCGTTGCGCGCCGCTTCACTCATCGACATCCAGCCGATAACCCAGCCCGCGCAGGGTGCGAATGCTCACCGTGCTGCCCGCCAGCCGCTTGCGCAGCCGCGCCACGTAAAGCTCAATCGCGTTCACCCCGACCACGGCATCGTCAAAGGAATAGATCCCGTCGAGCAGCCGTTCCTTCGACAAAACCTGCCCGCGGTTTTTCACCAACAGCCCCAACAGCGCCAGCTCGCGCCGGGTCATGTCGAGCGGCTGGCCGTCAATCGCGGCTGACAGCGCGGTGGTGTTGAAAATCAGGTTTCCCAGCGTGATCTCTGCGGATTTGTCTGCCGTTTCGCGCCGATGCATCGCGTGCAGCCTTGCCTCCAGCTCGCGGTGATCAAAAGGCTTTACCAGATAGTCGTCGGCACCCAGATTGAAGGCCGAGAGCTTGTCATCGACCGAGAATTGCGCGGTCAGCATCAGCACCGGCACTTTCAACCCGTTCCGGCGCATCCCGGCCAGAAGCTCGGTGCCGGTGCCATCGGGCAGGTTGATATCCAGCACAACGGAATCGTAATCCTGCACGTCCAGATGGGCCTTTGCTTCGGCAACTGTACGGGCGAGATCGCACGCGATTCCGCTGCGCGACAGGCGATTTTGCGTCGCCTCGCCCAGATCCGCTGCATCCTCCACCAGCAGAACGCGCATGCTCCTCTCCTCCCCGCCCCAAGCTGTGACAGGTTCATGACAGGTTCAACCCCTATGACCGATAGGCCTTCCGGTCGAGTCGATTTCGAACCGGAATCCAACGAGGAGGAACAATATGGCTTTCAATTTCATTCGCGCGGCGGTCACCGTTGCGGGCCTTACCGTTGCAACCGGCGCCATGGCGCAGGAATGCATCGCCCCGGCCAATCCGGGCGGCGGCTGGGATTTCACCTGCCGTCAGGTGGGTAAAACTCTGCAAGATCTCGGTCTGATCGACACGACGATGCAGGTCACCAACCTCGCCGGTGGCGGCGGTGGCGTGGCCTATGCCGAAGTGGTGAACAAACGCGGCGATGACAACAACCTGCTGGTTGCGGCCTCGTCGGCCACCGCCACCCGTCTTGCTCAGGGCGCCTATCCCGGCAACACCATGGATCAGGTGCGCTGGGTTGCTTCGGTCGGTGCCGATTACGGCGTGATCGCGGTTGCCAAAGACAGCTCGGTGCAAACCCTGCCCGAACTGCTCGACATGATCAAAGCCGACCCGACCAGCGTGTCGATCGCCGGTGGCTCTGCCGTTGGTGGCTGGGACCACCTGAAAGTGCTCATCGCTGCCAACGCCTATGGCATCGATGATGTGCGTTCGGTGAAATACATCGCCTTTGATGGCGGCGGCGAAGCGGTCACGCAGCTTCTGGCTGGCTCGGTTCAGGCCTTCACCGGTGACATCTCCGAAGCCAAAGGCTTTGTCGACTCGGGCGATATCCGCGTGCTTGCAGTGCTCGCGCCGGAACGTCTGCCGGGCGATTTCTCGGTTTTCCCGACCGCCAAAGAGCAGGGCGTCGATGCCATCGGGGCCAACTGGCGCGGTTTCTACGCTCCGGGCGGCATGTCCGACGAGGCCTATAACAGCTGGGTCGAAAAGATCGGCACCCTCTACGCTTCCGACGAATGGAAAGCCGTGATGGCTGCCAACGGTATGGCTCCGCTCAGCCTGACCGGTCAGGACTTCCAGGATTTCGTGGCGGGTTCGGTCGCGCAGATCCAGCAAATCTCGAAGGATATCGGGATCATCAAATAAGCTTCGCAAACGAAGCCTTCATGTGGCGAAGCCCGTCTTCGCCACATGCCGACATGGGAGGAACACATGAGCGACCGTATTTTCGGAGCCTTCGGGCTCGTTTTGGCAATCTTCTACAGTTGGGCCACGCTTCAGATCGAGGAAAGCTTCCTCTCCGATGCCGTCGGTCCGAAAACCTTCCCGCTCGCCGTTGCGGTGGTGCTGGGGTTCAGTTCGCTGATGATCCTCATCAAACCCGATGACGAACCGGAATGGCCGACCCTTGGCCGTCTGGCCGAAATCGCCGCCGCAATCCTCGTGATGGTGCTCTATACCGAGCTGCTCGATGTGATCGGCTTTGTCTTCGATACCATTCTGGCCACCGCCTTTCTGTCGTGGCGGCTTGGCGCTCGCCCGCTCGGGGCACTGCTCACAGGCGTCGGAACCGCCATCGGGATCTATGTGATCTTCCACCTGTTGCTCGGTCTGTCGCTGGCGCGCGGCCCGTTCGGTTTCTGAGGAGGCCATCATGGATATGCTTCATTCCCTCGGCGATGGTTTCATCACCGCGATGACTCTGCAAAACCTCTGGCTGGCGCTTCTGGGCACCTTTCTGGGCACGATCATGGGCGCGCTGCCGGGGCTTGGCCCCTCAAACGGCGTCGCCATCCTGATCCCGCTGGCCTTCACCCTCGGGCTTGGCCCCACACCGGCGATGATCCTGCTCACATCGGTTTATTACGGCGCGATGTATGGCGGGCGGATTTCGTCGATCCTGCTCAACATCCCCGGCGACGAACCGGCGATGATGACCTGCCTCGACGGCTATCCCATGGCCAAGGCCGGGCGCGCGGGCGAAGCGCTGGCGCTTTCCGGCATTGCCAGCTTTGTCGGTGCCTTCCTCGCCACCTGGGGCCTGATCCTGCTCGCCCCGCAGCTGGTGAAATTCGCATTGCTCTTCGGACCGGCGGAATATTTCGCCCTCTTCGCGCTGGCCTTTGCCACGCTGGGCGGCGTCGCCTCGACCAATCAGGCCAAGGCCGCCTTTGCCGCCATGCTGGGCCTCGCGCTGTCGGTTGTCGGGGTCGATACCCAAACCGGCGTGCCGCGCATCACCTTTGGCGAGGTGCACCTTTACGACGGCATCAACTTCCTCGTCGCCATTGTCGGCCTCTTCGCCCTGTCGGAAGTGTTCATCTTTCTGGAGCACAAGCACGGCAGCGCCGATGCCGAGGGCCACAAGATCGAGATCGGCCGTCTGACCCCGTCCTGGAGCCTGTTGAAATACTGCACCCCGGCGATGCTGCGCTCGTCGCTGATCGGTTTTGTCGCCGGTGTGCTGCCCGGGGCTGGCGC
This sequence comes from Paracoccaceae bacterium, assembly GCA_050288685.1. GTDB lineage: Bacteria > Pseudomonadota > Alphaproteobacteria > Rhodobacterales > Rhodobacteraceae > Sinisalibacter. Next base: position 100,455 of record JBNKEH010000001.1, read on the forward strand.
TTCGCTCGGCTCATTCCTCGCCTATTCCGCCGAAAAGCGGATTTCTGATCGCGAGGGCACCTTTGGCACCGGCGATCCGCGTGGCGTTGCTGCGCCCGAGGCGGGCAACAACGCCGCTGCCGGGGGCGCGCTGGTGCCCATGCTGGCGCTGGGCGTGCCGGGCTCGGGCACCACGGCGGTGCTGCTGGCGGTGCTGCTGTCGCTCAACATCACCCCGGGGCCGCTACTTTTCGTGAAAAACGCCGATGTGGTCTGGGGCCTGATCGCCGCGCTCTTCATCGCCAACTTCATGCTCTTGGCAATGAACATCCCGCTGGTGGGCATCTTCACCCGGGTGCTGATGGTGCCGCCGCGCGTGCTGATGCCGGTGGTGGCGATGATCAGCTTTGTCGGGATCTACGGCATCTCCGGCTCGTCCTTCGACCTTCTGGTGATGATCGGTTTCGGCGTAATGGGCTGGGTCTTGCGCAAACTCGACGTGCCGCTGGTGCCGGTGGTGCTGGGCACGCTTCTGGGCAACACGATGGAAAACAACCTGCGCCGCGCGGTGACCATTTCCAATGGCGACTACCTGACACTGGTGCATTCGCCGCTGGCCATCGGCCTCTGGGCGGTTGCGATCATCGGCTTCGTGGCGCCCTTGTTCCTGAGCCGCATGGTGCGCGCCAAGATGCACGAGCGGCAGGATCACGAAACCTCCACCGCCGACTGATCGAGGCAATATATCAATGCAAACGGGCCGGGCATCACACCCGGCCCGTTTCGCATTTGGGTCAGGCGGCGACGACGGTTGAGTCGTAGCCTGCTTCCTTGATGGCGGCCTGCAGGGCGTCGCCCGACAGGCTGCTGCCGATGCTCACTTCACGGCTGCCCAGATCGCAGGCCACCTCGGCGGCCGGGTCTGCCGCTTTCACGGATTTTTCGATGGCGGCGGTGCAATGGCCGCAACTCATCTCGGGAACACTGAATTTCATCTCGAACCTCCGGTTGATCTTGCCCGGATATGGGGCTTCCAGCTGGGGGAAGGTCAAGGCGCAATTAATATCCGGCGCAGACTTGACCTTCCAGTTACTGGAAGCCCTATATAATAGGTACAAGTTGTTGTGGAGACCGCCATGAGTGCCAGTGAAAATGTTACCCTGTCGATTGAAGGCATGTCCTGCGCCTCCTGTGTGGGGCGGGTCGAACGGGGCCTTTCCGCGCTGCCCGGCATCCATGATGTGGCGGTGAATCTGGCCAGCGAAACCGCACGCTTTGCCACCGATACCCCCGATCACCTGGCCGAGGTCGCCACGGCGCTCGATGCGCTGGGCTATCCCGCCCGCAAGGCCGAAGTGGTGCTCAACGTCGCCTCGATGTCCTGCGCCTCTTGTGTGGGGCGGGTCGACAAGGCGCTGGAAGCGGTGCCGGGCGTGCTCTCGGTCAATGTGAACCTCGCCGCCGAAACCGCCCGTGTGACTTATCTGCAAGGTGCCACCACCCCCGAAGCCCTGATCGCCGCCAGCACCGCCATCGGCTATCCGGCCGAGATCGCCGAAGCCTCCGGCACCGAAGACCGGGTGGCGCGCAAGGAAGAAGAGGCGCGTGCGCTGCGGGCGAAGCTTGCCCTCGCCGCCGCCCTCACCCTGCCGGTCCTGATCCTTGGCATGGGGGCGCATCTTGTCCCCGCACTAGGGGCCGTGATTGAAAACAGCATCGGCGTTCAGGCTAGCTGGATTGCACAATTCCTGCTTGTCACCGCCGTTCTGGCCGGTCCCGGCCGGATGTTCTATCAAAAAGGCATCCCGGCGCTTCTGAAGGGCGCCCCCGATATGAACAGCCTCGTGGCGCTGGGTACCGGGGCGGCTTACCTTTATTCCACCATCGCCACCTTCCTGCCGGGGCTGCTGCCCGAGGCGGTGCGCGCGGTCTATTTCGAGGCCGCCGCGATGATCGTGGTGCTGATCCTGCTGGGGCGCTTTCTTGAGGCCCGCGCCAAGGGCCGCACGGGGGCTGCCATTCAGAAACTCGTCGGCCTTCAGGTGCGCATTGCCCATGTGATGCGCGATGGCGCCCCGGTCGATCTGCCGATCGAGTCGCTCGTGGTTGGCGATGTGGTGCTGGTGAAACCCGGCGAACGCATTGCCGCCGATGGCGCGGTGATCGAGGGCGAAAGCCATGTCGATGAAAGCATGATCACCGGCGAACCGCTGCCGGTGACCAAGGCGCCGGGCGACGATGTCACCGGCGGCACCGTGAACGGGGCAGGGGGCTTTCAGTTCCGCGCCACGCGGGTCGGGGCGGACACCACACTCGCCCAGATCATCCGCATGGTCGAAGAGGCGCAGGGCGCCAAGCTGCCCATTCAGGGTCTGGTCGACAAGATCACCCTCTGGTTCGTGCCCGCCGTGATGGCGGCAGCGGCGCTGACGGTGCTGATCTGGCTGATCTTCGGTCCCAGCCCGGCCCTGACACTGGCGCTGGTGGCGGGGGTCTCGGTGCTGATCATCGCCTGCCCCTGCGCCATGGGGCTGGCCACGCCCACCTCGATCATGGTCGGCACCGGGCGGGCCGCCGAGCTGGGGGTGCTGTTTCGCAAGGGCGACGCGCTGCAACAGCTGGGCAGCGTCGATGTGGTTGCCTTCGACAAGACCGGCACCATCACCGAAGGCCGCGCCGAGCTGGTGGATTTCATCGTGCCCGGACGCGACGCGCGCGAGGTCGTTCTGGCCCGGGTGGCGGCGGTCGAGGCGCGCTCGGAACACCCGATTGGCGCGGCCATCCTGCGCGCAGCGGTGGCCGCCGAACTGACCTTGCCAGAGGTGACGAATTTCACCTCGATCACCGGCTACGGGGTGCGCGCCACGGTCGATGGCAGCGATATACTGGTCGGGTCCGAGCGGCTGATGCGGCGCGAAGGGATTGATCCCGGCGCGCTGGCCGGGGTTGAAACCGATCTGGCCAAACACGGTCGCACCGCGCTCTTTGCCGCGATGGACGGCAAGGTCGTGGCGGTGATCGGTGTGGCCGACCCGGTAAAACAGGCCAGCCGCGCCACCATCTCGGCCCTGCACGCGCTGGGCCTGAAAGTGGCGATGATCACCGGCGACAAACGCGAAACCGCCGAGGCGATTGCCGACGAAACCGGCATCGACACCGTGATTGCCGGGGTGCTGCCCGATGGCAAGGTGGCGGCGCTGGACGAGCTGCGCCGTGGCGGCCAGACCATCGCCTTTGTCGGTGACGGCATCAACGACGCCCCGGCGCTCGCCAGTGCCGATATAGGCATCGCCATTGGCACCGGCACCGATGTGGCGATTGAAAGCGCCGATGTGGTGCTGATGTCGGGCGATCTGCGCGGCGTGGTGAACGCCTTCACGATCTCGCAGCGGGTGATGGTGAATATCCGCCAGAACCTGTTCTGGGCCTTCGGCTACAATACCCTGTTGATCCCGGTCGCGGCAGGCGCGCTCTACCCCGCCTTCGGCCTGCTGCTGTCGCCGATCATCGCGGCGGGCGCGATGGCGCTCTCGTCGGTCTTTGTGCTGACCAACGCGTTGCGTCTGCGCCGGGTGGCGCCGGCGATGGATGAACGTGCGTTGCTGCCGGGCGTGGCGGAATAGGAGGACGTTATGAATATCGGTGATGTGGCACGTCTGTCCGGCCTCCCGGCCAAGACCATCCGCTATTACGAAGACATCGGTCTGGTCCGCCCCCAGCGCAGCGAAAATGGCTATCGCAGCTTTCGCGACTCCGACCTGCACAAGCTGAATTTCATCGGCCGCTCGCGGGCGCTGGGCTTCACCATCGAAGATTGCCGTGCACTGCTGGAGCTCTACGAAAACGAGGCCCGCGAAAGTGCCAGCGTCAAAGAGATCGCCCAGAACCATCTCGCGCAGATCGACGAAAAGATCGCCCAGCTCGAAACCATGCGCGCGACACTGGCGCATCTGGTCGACTGCTGCGCCGGGGATGATCGCCCTGATTGCCCGATTCTCGAAGGGCTGGGGCATCCCGAGGCCACGCAGGCCCCGTCGCAGAGTTGTTGCGGCGGGTCGAAGACCTGTCAGTAAGGGGCGGCCCCCTCGGCTTCCACTGATGAAGGCCTTTCCGACGCCTGATAAAAATTTTCGCCACCGGGGCTGTTGACAGCCCATGGCAGGCTGCCTAGCTATGCGCCGTTAGCACTCTCATATGGTGAGTGCCAAAAACCTGAACAACAGAGTTGAGGAGCCTCTAAAATGGCATTTACTCCCCTGCATGACCGCGTGCTCGTGCGTCGCCTCCAAGGCGAAGAAAAAACCGCTGGCGGCCTGATCATCCCCGATAGTGCAAAAGAAAAACCGGCCGAAGGTATCGTGGTTTCCGTGGGCGCTGGCCTGCGTGACGATGCCGGCAAACGCGTCGCTCTCGACGTGAAAGAAGGCGACAAGGTCCTGTTCGGCAAATGGTCGGGCACCGAGGTCACCGTCGACGGTCAGGAAATGCTGATCATGAAGGAATCCGACATCATGGGCATCATCGCCTGATCGTCGGACCGGATATTTTTCAAGATTTGAACAGGAGCTAAGAACATGGCCAAAGACGTCAAGTTCGGTAACGACGCACGCACCAAGATGCTTCGCGGCGTGAACATCCTCGCAGACGCGGTGAAAGTCACCCTCGGCCCGAAAGGCCGTAACGTGGTTCTCGACAAATCCTTCGGCGCCCCGCGCATCACCAAAGACGGTGTGTCGGTTGCCAAGGAAATCGAACTCGAAGACAAGTTCGAAAACATGGGCGCGCAAATGGTGAAGGAAGTTGCTTCCCGCACCAATGACGAAGCTGGCGACGGTACCACCACCGCCACCGTGCTCGCCCAGGCGATCGTGAAAGAAGGCATGAAAGCGGTTGCCGCTGGCATGAACCCGATGGATCTGAAACGCGGCATCGACCTGGCCACCGCCAAAGTCGTGCAGTCGATCAAAGACGCGTCGCGCGAAGTCACCGATTCCGACGAAGTCGCTCAGGTTGGCACCATCTCCGCCAACGGCGAAGAAAACATTGGCCGCTTCATCGCCGACGCGATGCAGAAAGTCGGCAATGAAGGCGTGATCACCGTCGAAGAAAACAAGGGCATGGAAACCGAGGTTGAAGTGGTCGAGGGCATGCAGTTCGACCGTGGCTACCTCTCGCCCTATTTCGTCACCAACGCCGACAAGATGCTGGCCGATCTCGACGACTGCCTGATCCTGCTGCACGAGAAAAAACTCTCGTCGCTGCAGCCGATGGTGCCGCTGCTCGAAGCCGTGATCCAGTCGCAAAAACCGCTGCTGATCATCGCGGAAGATGTTGAAGGCGAAGCGCTGGCCACCCTCGTGGTCAACAAACTGCGCGGCGGCCTGAAAATCGCGGCTGTGAAAGCACCGGGCTTCGGCGATCGCCGCAAAGCCATGCTGCAAGACATCGCGATCCTGACCGGCGGCCAGGTGATTTCGGAAGATCTCGGCATGAAACTCGAGAATGTCACCATCGACATGCTCGGCTCGGCCAAGAAAATCTCGATCTCGAAAGAGAATACCACCATCGTTGACGGTGCTGGCGCGAAAGCCGAGATCGAAGCCCGCGTTGCTCAGATCCGCACCCAGATCGAAGAAACCTCGTCGGATTACGACCGTGAAAAACTGCAAGAGCGCGTTGCGAAACTCGCTGGCGGTGTGGCTGTGATCAAAGTCGGCGGCATGACCGAAGTCGAAGTGAAAGAGCGCAAAGACCGCGTTGACGATGCCCTGAACGCGACCCGCGCGGCCGTGCAAGAAGGCATCGTTGTCGGCGGCGGCGTGGCTCTGGTTCAGGCGGCCAAAGGTCTCGAAGGCCTGAGCGGCGCCAATTCCGACCAGAACGCCGGTATCACCATCGTGCGCAAGGCTCTGGAAGCTCCGCTGCGTCAGATCGCCGAAAACGCCGGTGTTGATGGTGCTGTGGTGGCTGGCAAGATCCGCGAAAGCGACGATCTGTCCTTCGGCTTCAACGCTCAAACCGAAGAATATGGCGACATGTTTGCCTTCGGCGTGATCGACCCGGCCAAAGTGACCCGTACCGCGCTCGAAGACGCGGCGTCGATCGCTGGCCTCCTGATCACCACCGAAGCGATGGTGGCCGATCTTCCCGCCAAAGAAGGCGCTGGCGCCGGTGGCGGCATGCCCGACATGGGCGGCATGGGCGGCATGATGTAAGCTGCGCTTGCACTGAAATTAGGGAAGGGGCTGCCAGTGGCGGCCCCTTTTCTTTTCCCGCCGCTGCCGTGATGCATCGGTGAATTTTTTCCCCCCAAGTTTCTTGTCACGACATCTTAATTTGCCCATCCCGTTACTCTATGTTAAAAGGAGTAACATTATAGAAGGGACGGAACGATGTTGCGTGTATTTGTACCGATCCTGTGCCTGGCCTTCGCTGCGCCAGCCATAGCGGACGATAATGCCAATTGGCACTTTGGCGGCGATGCCTATATGGCCGGACGGATCGTAACCTTCTCGGGCGATCCGGTTGGGGATCTGTTTGCCGCTGGCGACAAGGTCACCGCCACCTCCGACATTAACGGTTCGGCCCATATGGCCGGGCGCTATGTCACCCTCGATGCCCGGGTGGGAGAAAATTTCTACGGCGCTGGCATGGGGGTTGATGTGCATGGTCCGGTTGCGGGCAATGCGACCATCGCTGGTGAAGATCTCAGTGTCACCGAGCCGATCAGCGGCAATCTGCGCGCCACCGGCCAGAATATCGACCTGATGGCGCCGGTGGCTGGCAGTGCCATTCTGGCGGGCGAAACCGTCACCATCGACAGCACGATCTATGGCGATGTGATGCTCAGCGCTGGCTCGGTCGATTGGGGCGATCATGCCAAGATCAGCGGGGCGCTCGACATCTACACCGACAATCCCGATAGCATCACGGTGCCGTCGCGCGTGGCCGATGAAGGGCAGGTGACCTTCCATCAGGCCGATACGTTCAAGGGCGCCGACGTCAACGATGAAAAACCGAGCCTGATTTCGCGGCTGCGTGGCTGGCTGGGCGGCATTCTGGTCGTCGGCATCCTCGGCACGATCTTCGCCGCGGCGGCCCCGGCCTATCTGTCCGACCTGCGCGAACGGGCGCTGGCACGGCCATTCAAAACCGGTCTTGTTGGCCTGATCGGTCTCTCGACGCTGATCGGCAGTGTGGTCTTCCTTGGGATGACCGGCATTGGCCTCATCCTGGTTCCGTTTTCGCTGATTGCAGCGGTCCTGCTCGGGATCGCAGGCTATGTGGTCGGCACCTATGTGCTGGGCGTCTGGGCGCTGAACATGACCGGTCGCACACTGCCGCGCAGCTTGGGTGAACGGGCGGTTGCGGCCTTTGGCGGGGCAGCCCTCGCCGCGCTGATCGCGCTGATCCCGTGGCTGGGCTGGCTTGCCGTGATGGCGATCTTCCTGACTGGTGCGGGCGCCTTGGTGGCGCGGATCACCCGGCAGGGCGAAGCCGAAGCTTACTGAGCCTTGAGAGCGCAAATTTAAGCCGAGGCGTCGCGCGAAAGCGCGGCGCCTCTCGCATCTTTGCTCGCGCCCTCTTATCTATGCGGCATGACCCGCTCTCGCTCAGCCCTTTCCCTTGCTCTGGCGCTCACGCCCCGTCCGGCTCCGGCCGATAAGGGCGATTGCGTGGTGCTGCTGCACGGGCTGGCCCGCACCCCGGCCTCGATGACTCTGATGCAGGAAGTACTCACCCGGCTGGGCTACACGGTCGTGAATGACGGCTACCCCTCGACCAAGGCGTCGATGGAAGAGCTGGTCAATCTGGCCCTGCCGCGCGCGGTCGAGAAATGCGCAGGCAAACGCACCCATTTCATCACCCATTCGATGGGCGCGATCCTGCTGCGTCTGTGGTTGCAAGAGCACCGCCCCGAGCAGATGGGCCGGGTGGTGATGCTGGCCCCGCCCAACCGTGGCTCCGAACTGGTCGACGAGCTGCGCGATATCCGCCTTGGCAACTTCACCCCGTTTTCCTGGTTGAACGGCCCGGCGGCGCTGGAGCTGGGCACCGATCCTGACTCGGCGGCCCACCGCGCCGGTCTGCCCTCCTACGAGCTCGGGGTGATCGCCGGAAACCGCTCGATCAACCCGGCCTTCTCGGCGCTGATCGAAGGCGAAAACGATGGCAAGGTCTCGGTGGAAAGCACCAAGCTCGACGGGATGAAGGATCACATCGTGATGCCGGTCACCCACACTTTCATGATGGTGAACCCGCTGGTCATCGCCGAGGCCGTGACCTTCATCGAGGCCGGGCGCTTCGATCCCGGCCTGAATTACAAAGCCCTGCTCGAACGGATGGCCGATGAGGTCTTGCCATAATCGAACATTCACTCCGTTGAGCGAACGCCTTACGCGGGCAAATCTTGTCTTAATACAACCTTGAGGGGAATCTTCAGCGCGCCGCCGGTCCGGTGATGCGGTTGATATGCCCCATCTTGCGGCCCGGCTTGGCCTCGGCCTTGCCGTAAAGATGCAGCGCCACGTTCGGGTCGGCGGCAAGCTCCGGCACACGGTCCATGTCGTCCCCGATCAGGTTTTCCATCACCACATCCGAATGCCGGCTGCCATCGCCCAGCGGCCAGCCCGCCACCGCGCGGATATGCTGCTCGAACTGGTCGATCACGCAGCCATTCTGCGTCCAGTGGCCGGAATTATGCACGCGCGGCGCAATCTCATTCACCACCAGCCCGGCTTCGGTGACGAACAGCTCCACCCCCATCACCCCGACATAGCCGAGCGCGCCAAGGATCTTCGTTGCCGCCGCGATTGCGGCCTCATGCTGCGCCGGGCTCAGCCGGGCGGGCACGGTCGTGGTGTCGAGGATACCGTTTTTATGCACGTTCTCGCCGGGGTCGAAACAGGCGATCTGCCCGTCGAGCCCACGCGCGGCAATCACGCTCACTTCAAAACCGAAATCCACATAGCCTTCCAGAATCGACGGTGCGCCTGCCATTGCCGCCAGTGCCGCTTCGGCCTCGTCCGGCGCCATGATCCGCGCCTGTCCCTTGCCGTCATAGCCCAGCGTGCGGGTTTTCAGGATCGCAGGCGTGCCGATCTCGTCCATCGCCTCGGCCAGATCAACCTCATCATCCACCGCTGCGAAGGGGGCAACGTCCAGCCCCAGTCCCGCTAGAAACGCCTTTTCGATCAGCCGGTCCTGGCTCACCTTCAGCGCTTTGCGATTGGGCCGAACCGGGCGCAGAGCTTCCAGCAGATCCAGCGCCGATGTGGGAATGTTTTCAAACTCATAGGTCACCACATCCACGCTTTCAGCGAAAGCGCGCAGCGCCGCTTCGTCGGAATAGGGCGCGGTGGTCACCCGGTCGGCCACATGGCCCGCAGGCGGGTTGGCACCGGGTTCAAAGATATGGGTGGTAAAGCCCAGCCGCGAGGCCGCAACCGACAGCATCCGGCCCAGCTGGCCGCCGCCCAGAATACCAATGGTCGCGCCGACAGGAAGCATATCACTCATCAGACGGCTCATCCGGGATCGAGGCCGACAGCGCAGCGCGCCAGGCATCCAGCCGCTCGGCAAGGCTCGGATCATTCACCGCCAGAATGCCCGCCGCCATCAGCCCGGCATTGGCCGCGCCAGCCGCCCCGATGGCCATGGTGGCAACCGGAAAGCCCTTGGGCATTTGCAGGATGGAATAGAGGCTATCGACACCGGAAAGCGCCTTGGTCTGCACCGGCACGCCGATCACCGGCACCCGGGTTTTCGAGGCCATCATCCCGGGCAGATGCGCGGCGCCACCAGCGCCTGCGATGATCACATTCAGCCCGCGGTCAACGGCGGTTTTGCCATAATCCCACAGCCGGTCCGGGGTCCGGTGGGCCGAGACGATCTTGGTCTCATAGGCCACGCCCAGTTCGTCAAGGATCGTCGCGGCTTCGCGCATGGTCGGCCAGTCGGACTGGCTGCCCATGATGATCCCCACTTTCACGTCCGCCATCAGGCCCTCTCCCGGCTCCGTTTCAGGAATGTGCCTTCTACAGGCAATCGGGTTTTCACGCAATAATGTCAGGGGTCAGCTTGTCTTCGATCCGCGAGATCTTGTCTTTCAACGCAAGTTTTTGCTTTTTCAGGCGCCTCAGCATGAGCTGATCGGCGCCCGCGCGTTCGGCAAGCGCATCAATGGCTTCGTCCAGATCACGATGCTCGCGCTTGAGCACTTCCAGCTCAACACGCAAGACCTCTTCGGACTTCATCTCTTTGGCTTTGGTCATGGTGTGAGTCGGTTTTTCCCTTGTGTGGCACAACTTAGCTGTTTTGCCTGTCAGCTCCAAGCGTTTCAGCCTCTTGCAGAGCCTTTGCTCTGCCCCCATATTTTTCCCGACGGGTCGCCGCAATCGGGGCCCTGCAACAGGTCGCTTTGATAAAGGACGTGTCGATGACGAAACTGACGCTGGGAACCCATCCCTTTCTCTTGGGCTTTGATCAGCTGGAACGGATGCTCGAACAGGTCGAGAAATCCGGCACTGAAGGCTATCCCCCGTTCAATATCGAACAGGTGAGCGAACGCTCCTACCGCATCACCCTTGCCGTGGCCGGATTTGCCGAGAGCGATCTGTCGATCACCGTGGAAGACCGCCGTCTGGTGGTGCGCGGACGCAGCCCGAAGAAAGACGAAACGCGCGTCTTCCTGCATCGCGGCATCGCCGCGCGGCAATTCATGAAAAGCTTCGTGCTGGCCGATGGTGTCGACGTATCGGGGGCAACCACCGAAAACGGGTTGCTGCATATTGATCTTGAGCGGTCAGAACCGGAAAAGGTGGTGCAAACCATCCAGATCCGCAAAGCCTGAAAGGAACGCGCTATGGATGTGAAATTCGAAGGATTTCCCGAAGCCGCTGAAACGATTGTCTATGTGCGTGAAGTGCACGTGGACGATCTGCCCGAAGACATGCGCGCGCAGGTCGCGGGCATGACCAAGCTATACGCGGTTCATTCCGCCGAGGGTGAACGGCTGGCTTTGGTGGCCGACCGCGCTCTGGCCTTTGCGCTGGCCCGCCAGCACGATCTCGCGCCGGTGGCAGTGCATTGACCGCCGCAACGCAGGGCGAGGGCGGCATCAGCCTTCGCCCGATGCTGGCCCACGAATTTCCCGGCTATCTGGCCTATTTCATCCCGGACTACGCCGCCGAGATTTCATCAAACTACGATGTCGATCTCGACGCAGCCACCGCCCGCGCCAAGCGCGAAGTGGCGGCGGATCTGGGGCAGGGGGTCGAAACGCCCGGTCAGGTTCTCCTCTGCATCACAGAGGGAGATGCCGGGGATGCGCCGGTCGGATACTTCTGGTGCAAGCCCAGTTCCGAAAGCCGCGCGGTGTTCATCAGCGATTTCTATGTCTCCCCCGACCACCGCGGCAAAGGCTATGCCAAAGCCGCCCTGGCCGCGCTCGAGCACATGTTCGCCGGGGCGGAGTATGGCGAGCTGCGTCTGCGCGTCGCCGCCGATAACGCGCGCGCCCGGAAGGTCTACGAGGCGGCAGGCTATCAGATCACCGGCATCAACATGCGAAAGCCGCTTGCGCAGGCCTAGACTGCGAACGGGTCCAGAATACGAAAAGGCCGGGGAAATCCCCGGCCTTTGGTGTTTCTGCGGAGTGCTGATTACGCCCCGGCGATCAGGCCCATGCTTTCCAGCTTCAGGATCACCTGATGCGCGCAGTTGTCGACATCGACGTTTTCGGTTTCGACAACCAGCTCGGCTTTTTCCGGCACTTCATAGGGGTCAGAGATCCCGGTGAATTCCTTGATCTTGCCTTCGCGGGCCAGTTTATAAAGGCCCTTGCGGTCGCGCCGTTCGCATTCCTCGATCGAGGTGGCAACGTGCACTTCGACAAAGGCGCCATAGGATTCCACGTCTTCACGCACCGCACGCCGGGTGGCGGTATAGGGCGCGATCGGGGCGCAGATGGCGATCCCACCGTTCTTGGTGATCTCGCTGGCCACATAGCCGATGCGGCGGATGTTGAGGTCGCGGTGCTCTTTCGAGAAGCCCAGCTCCGAGCTGAGGTTTTTCCGCACGATGTCGCCATCGAGCAGCGTCACCGGACGGCCACCCATCTCCATTAGCTTGACCATGAGCGCGTTGGCGATGGTCGATTTGCCCGAGCCCGAGAAGCCGGTGAAGAACACGGTGAAGCCCTGTTTCGAACGCGGCGGCTTGGTGCGGCGCAGCTCTTTCACCACTTCGGGGAAGCTGAACCATTCCGGGATCTCCAGCCCTTCCGCCAGACGGCGGCGCAGCTCGGTGCCCGAAATGTCGAGCACGGTGTCGCCTTCGGGAACTTCGGAAACCGGGAAGTATTGCGCTTTCTCCTGCACGTAAACCATGTGCTTGAAGTCGACCATTTCGACGCCGATCTCGCTCTGGTACTGCTTGAACAGCTCCTGCGCGTCATAGGGGCCGTAGAAATCCTGGCCTTGGGAGTTCTTGCCGGGGCCGGCATGGTCGCGGCCCACGATGAAATGGGTGCAGCCGTGATTGGCGCGGATCAGACCGTGCCAGACGGCTTCGCGCGGCCCGGCCATCCGCATGGCAAGGTTCAACAGGCTCATCGTGGTGGTCGATTGCGGGTATTTGTCCAGCACCGCCTCGTAGCAACGCACGCGGGTGAAGTGGTCCACATCGCCCGGTTTGGTCATGCCCACGACCGGATGGATCAAGAGGTTGGCCTGCGCTTCTTTCGCGGCGCGGAAGGTCAGTTCCTGATGCGCGCGGTGCAGCGGGTTGCGGGTCTGGAAGGCCACGATCTTGCGCCAACCCAGCTTGCGGAAATAGGCGCGCAGCTCGTTCGGCGTGTCGCGGCGGGCGCGGAAGTCGTAATGCACCGGCTGTTGGATGCCCACAACCGGGCCACCCAGATAGACCTTACCCGCAGTGTTGTGCAGGTAGTTCACCGCCGGATGGGCCAGATCGTCAGCACCAAACACCTTTTCGGCTTCGCGGGCTTTGTTCGGCACCCAGTTGTCGGTCACGGTCATGGTGGCGAGGATCACGCCTTCCTGATCGCGCAGCGCGATGTCCTGCCCTTCTTCAAGGCTGGCGGCGAAGGTTTCCGACACGTCCAGCGTGATCGGCATCGGCCAGAGCGTGCCATCGGCCAGGCGCATGTTTTCCACCACGCCATCGTAGTCTTCCTGGGTCAGGAAGCCTTTCAGCGGGTTGAAACCGCCATTCATCAAAAGCTCCAGATCGCAGATCTGGCGCGGGGTCAGATCCCAGCTCACCAGATTGGCGGCTTCGACTTTCAGCTTCTGGGCGCTCTCATACGAGACGTAAAGCTCGGGGATGGGGGTCAGGTTGCTCTGCACGATGGCTGTCCTATGTTTGAGCGGTACAAGGCCGCTGGTTGTGCCGGTCAGTTCGGCATGTAGCGCGTCATATTCGGCAAATTTACGGGCGAGGAAACGATCTGTGAGCCGGGATTTCTCAGCCGCGCCCTTCGGGGTCAGCTCATAGGCAAACCGCTGGCGTCGGTCGGGGCCTGCGCGGTCGCAGACTCTCACGAAGCCCTTATCTGTGGCGGCGCGCAACAGGGTGTTGAGGCGGCCAAGCGATACGCCAATGGCTCCGGCCGTTGCCCGCTGCGAAGCTTCCGGCGCCGTTTCAAGCTGGCGCAGGAGGCGGAAGAGCTGATCTTCTTCCGGCAGGGCAATATGGGCGGCGGTTGGGGCCATCAAAAACGACTCAAAGTATGTTCACGCGTGAACACATCTCAGATTTTGCCTGATTGGAAAAGCAATAGTTTCGGAAACAAAGTGTTTTGCGCGATTTTGGGCGCATGTCGCGGCCAATGGCAGCCCGCAGGGATCGCATCCCGGTGCATCTTGTGCGGGCAGAACGATATTTGCGCTAGGACAGGCGAAATGGCAGCGGATCACCGGCTAGGGCGATATGTGCTGCGTTTGGTTCGTTCCAGCGAAACAGCGTGAGGTGCGTTTTGCCCGGATCGCTGCGTGAGCTGTACAGCATCCCGTCCAGCCCCAACGCGCGCACCCGGTCGCTGATCTCCCAGGTGGGCGAGGGCAGGCCCTGATCGCGCAGCGACCGCCCCTCAGGGCTGCGCGCCGGGCCAAGAATGTCTCCGGCATCTTTGACGAATTTCATCCGCCAATAGACACCGGAAACTAGGAGCGGTTTCACGCCCAGAAGCCCCAGCCGTCGGGGGTGAAGCCGTGATCGAGCGCGATCCGTGTGGCGATTTCCTCGCCGGTCCAGATCGCCAGCGCCGAAACCGGCTGATCGGGCAGGGTGGCGATCAGCTGCGCCACCGCGCCGGGGCCCTCTTCAGGCTCGGGTTCGATCTGCTGGCAATCGTAGCCAGCCTCGTCGAGCGCAGCCAGCGCCGCCTCCCAGTCCGCCGAAGCGCCGGGCAGGAAGGCATAGTCGACATTGATCTCGTCGGGCAGGTCGGCGCCATCGGCCAGCTCGGCAAAGCTGGCCAGGGTCTCGGCCTTTTGCTGTTCGAAATCGTGGCTCATTCTTGCGCCGCCAGCCAATGCTCGGCGTCCAGTGCCGCCATGCAGCCCATTCCGGCCGAGGTGACCGCCTGACGATAGACGTGATCGGTCAGATCGCCCGCCGCAAACACGCCCTCGATGCTGGTGCGGGTCGAGCCCGGCTCAACCTTCACATAGCCGCCATTATGCAGCTCCAGCTGGTCTTTCACCAATTCGCTGGCCGGGGCGTGGCCGATGGCAATGAACACCCCGTCGGCTTCCACTTCGGTAATCTCGCCGGTTTTCACGTTCTTGGCGCGCACCCCGGTCACGCCCATCGGCATATCGGTGCCCACGACCTCATCCAGCACATTGTCCCAGAGCACTTCGACTTTCGGGTTTTTCAGCAGCCGGTCGATCATCACCTTTTCCGCGCGCAAGCTGTCGCGGCGGTGGATCAGCGTCACCTTCGAGCCGAAATTGGTCAGGAACAGCGCTTCTTCCACGGCGGTGTTGCCGCCGCCGATCACCACAATCGGTTTGCCCCGATAGAAGAACCCGTCGCAGGTGGCGCAGGCCGAGACGCCAAAGCCCTTGAACTTGTCTTCGCTCTCCATCCCCAGCCATTTGGCGCGCGCGCCGGTGGCCAGGATCACCGCATCGGCGGTGTAGGTCGTGCCGCTGTCGCCCTTGGCGGTGAAGGGGCGGTTTTGTAGGTCGAGCTCAGTGATGATGTCAGAGATGATCTCGGTGCCCATCGCGCGGGCATGCTCTTCCATCTTCTGCATCAGCTCGGGGCCCTGCACCTCGGTGAAGGAAGGGTAGTTTTCCACCTCGGTGGTGGTGGTCAGCTGGCCGCCCGGCTCCATCCCCTGCACAAGGATGGGCTCAAGCATCGCGCGCGAGGCATAAACCCCGGCGGTATAGCCTGCCGGGCCGGAGCCGATGATCAGAACTTTGGTATGACGTGTTTCGGACATGGGTGATCCCTTTACGAATGCGTGGTTGGCACTCGATATAGTCTGCCGCCCACAAAGCTGAAACCCCTTGCGACAGCTTGTCAAAACTGGCCGTAAAAAGAAGCCCGCTGCGGGTGCAACGGGCTTCTCGATTGCTCACGAGGAAGTGTGAAAGCTCTACTTCGCCGCTTTGCGGCGACGCTTGAGGGCAGCAAGCCCTCCGAGGCCGGAAAGAAGCAGCAAGCCTCCAGCCGGGAGCGGCACGACACCAGGATTGGGATTGCCCGGATTTGCGCCGTCCGTGGTCAACACCGATTTCCCGAGGGATACGGCCCAGCCACGGTTCAGATCGTCAATCGACATACGAACTTGCAGCCCGGCGATGATATCGTCCTGAAGCGCACCACCCGCCGCGTTGTACACGTCGAAATTGGAAAACGAGAACGCATTGTTGTCACCGATCAATGAACCCAACACGATCCAAGTCGCCGACCCGGCATCATAGGCCGAGATCGTATCGACTTCGCACTGAGACAATCCACACGGCGCCTCGTCCACATCATAAGCGCTGATATTCAGAAATGCCGAGGTGAAACCGGCGGCAATTCCATTATGGGTCCAACCCCAGTCAGCCCCCGCATAGCGATAGTAAGGCGAACTGGTCTCTTGCCCCAGGGTTGGCACAAAGTAGGTATTTGCTTGGGCATCAGCCGCGTCGATCGTGTCAACGGTAGCTGCATTTGCGCCACTGACTGCAACAATTGAAGCGAATGCTGCAATGATGGCGCTGGTCTTGAGTTTAATCATAATATTACCCCACACACAGGTTAAGAAAAGTTAACAATTCATTGATACTCGATTCGAGGTGAGCAATAAAGCACTCGATCCCCCCGCATCTTTGCTCATGGTGGCATGAAGGCATCGCGAGGCCTGTTTGCAGCCCTCCCTGTCGGTTTGCCTGTGGGGCAAGAATAACGCAACTCCTGAATAAGACATGATATTGCGCGAACGCGAAAGATTATTGCGCATCCCTGCGCGCGGGAGTAGGCTTTGCGCAACTTCATGAAGGAAATCCCATGCCGCACGCGAAACTCGACCCGATTGATCGCATGATTCTGGCCGAATTGCAGGCCGATGGCCGGATGACCAATGTCGAATTGGCCAAGCGTGTGGGCATTTCCGCGCCGCCCTGCCTGCGCCGCGTGCGCACGCTGGAAGAGGCTGGCTATATCCGCGGCTATCATGCCGATGTCAATGCGCGCAAACTCGGGTTCGAGGTGCAGGTCTTTGCCATGGTCGGGCTGGTCAGTCAGGCCGAGGTTGACCTGTCCGCCTTTGAGGAACGCTGCCGCAACTGGTCGCTGGTCCGCGAATGCCACATGCTGAATGGCGAGGTGGATTTTCTGCTGAAATGCGTGGCACCCGATCTGTCGACCTTCCAGAACTTCCTCACCGAACAGCTCACAGCGGCGGATAACGTCGCCAGCGTCAAAACTTCGCTGGTGATCCGCGATGCGAAAGACCAGCCCGGCGTGCCCTTCGATGTACTCGAAGCAAGGGTCAACGCCGCAAGCTAAGGGGGCGGCTTACGGAGCGGCGATCCCGCCCCGCGCCGGATCAGCAATAACGCTCGACCCCGACCAGCTGCGGGTAGGAATAGCGATCCCCCATCGCCCAACCGGCGGGCAGGATGCGGGCCAGTTCCGCCCGGTCTTCCTCGCTGAAGGCAATCTCATCCGCCCCCGCCCAGTCGGCCAGATGCGCCGGGCTGCGGGTGCCGGGGATCGGGATCAGATGTTCGCCCTGATCGAGCGTCCAGGCCAGCGCCACCGCCGCCGTCGTCCAGCCGCGATCCGCCGCGAAAGCCCGCAGCGCTCGCACGTAGTCCATGTTCTGAGCATAGTTGCGGCCCAGAAACCGTGGATTGCTCTTGCGGAAATCCGTATCGGCAAAACTTGCAGGCATCAGATCGGTATCGCCCAGAATGCCCCGGCCCAGCGGCGAGAACGGCACGAATGCCGTGCCCAGCTCAGCGCAAGCCTCAATCATCCCCAGCTCCGGCAGCCTAGTCCAGAGCGAGTATTCCGATTGCACTGCCGCCACCGGGGCCACCTTCGCCGCCAACCGCAGCGAGGCGGGCGAGATTTCGGAATAGCCAAAGCCGCCGATCAGCCCGTCCTTGCGGAAGCTCTCCAGCGTGTCTGTCACCTCTTCAATCGGCTGCGACCAGTCGCGCCGATGCACATAATAAAGCTCGACATGATCCACCCCGAGCCGCTCCAGCGACCCTTCCAGCGCCTTGCGCAGATAGGGCTTGCTGTTATCGGCAGTGCCGCGCGGGGCGCCGATGACGATCCCGCCCTTGGTGGCAAGCTTGAAGCGCTTGCCGCGTGCTTTCTGCCAGGCGCCAATCACGTTCTCGCTCAGCCCGGCGCCGTAAAGCTCCGAGGTGTCGAGAAAATCAATCCCGGCCTCCCAGGCCGCATCGAGCGTGGCAAAGCTCTGGTCCTGATCGGTCTTGCCGTAAAACCCGGCAAAGCTCATGCAACCCAGCCCGATGGCCGAGACCTCGGGGCCATGCGCCCCCAGTTTCCGCGTCTTCATGCGCCCCCCCCTCAGATCACGAATTCACCGGCCACCATGATCGGCGTACGGCTGCCATCTGCTCCGATCCCGGTCACCGAAATCTCCGCCGAGCCGATCATGCAATCCATGTGGATCTTGCTGTCATTGGCGCCGGCTTCCGCCCGGTCGGCCCCGGGCTGCAGGTTCATCGCATAGCTGTTGCCAAAGGCGATGTGGCAGGCGGCATTTTCGTCAAACAGCGTGTTGTAATAGAGCACCTGCGAGAGCGCGATCGGCGAGCTTTCAGCCACCAGTGCCACTTCGCCCAGATGCGAAGCGCCCTCGTCGGTGGTGAAGTATTTCTGCGCCACCGCCTCGCCAGCACTGGCCTCGATCTTCACCGCCTTGCCGCCTTCGAACGTCACCACCAGCCCCTCGACGATGGTGCCGCCGATCACCGCCGGTTTGGTAAACACCGCCCGGCCATCGGCGCGGTTGCGGTCGGGCATGGTGAACACTTCCTCGGTCGGCAGGTTGGGCGCATATTCGGTGCCGTCTTCAAGCGCCTGCCCGCCGCCAACCCATTTGTGCCCCTTGGCCAGCCCCAGCGTTAGGTCAGTGCCGCCACCCTCGAAATGCAGCGTATCAAATCGCGCCTCGTTTAGCACCGCCTCCCGGCGCTTCAGTTCGGCAAAGTTCTCGCGCCATGCCGCCACCGGATCGGCGTGATCCAGCCTCAGGGCCGCAAAGACATGCTCCCACAATTTGGCCACGGCGGCCTCCGGGGCCAGATCGGGATAAACCTGCTTCGCCCAGCCTTCGGTCACGAAGGGCACGATGTTCCAGTTGGTTGCGCCCGAGGTGATGGCGTTCAGCATCGGGCGGGCGGCTGTCGATGTGGCGGCATTCACCCGCGTCACCTTCTCGGGGTCTTGATCCGCCAGCAGCCCCGGCGTGCCCCCGGCAATCGCCAGCCGCGCAGCACCATTGCGAAAGGCCCCGGCCATCGCGTCAAACAGCCAGCCCGGCGCACTATCCAAAGCCGCCTCATTCCCGTGGCTGTAGCGCGCCAGCGTGCTTTCATCGTCGCCATAAATGGCCACCACATTGCTGGCCCCCGCCGCATAGGCTTCGCGGGTGATCCGGCGCACCAGATTAACCGCCCCCATATCGGCGGTCACAACCAGATCCTGCCCCGGTTTCAGCCCAAGGCCAAAGCCCACGCATAGCCGGGCAAGCCGGTCCAGATTTTCGTCGAATGTCATTGTGGTCCTCAGCTGAAGGCGGCTTCGAGCGCGATTTCGATCATCTCTCCAAAACTGGTCTCGCGCTCGGCAGATGGCAAGGCCTCGCCGGTCAACAAATGATCCGACACCGTCAGCACCGCCAGCGCCCGCACCCCGTGGCGCGCGGCGAGAATATAAAGCTCCGCCGCTTCCATCTCGACCGCCAGCACGCCGTGGCGGACCATCTGCTCATTGAGATCGGGGCGCTCATCGTAAAACACATCCGACGAATAGATCCCGCCCACGTGCACCGGCGCGCCCTTGCGGGTGGCCGCGTCATAGGCGGCTTTCAACAGGCCGAAATCGGCGGTCGGGGCGAAATTCAGCTCGCGTAGGATCCCGCGCGACGGGGTCGACATCGTGGTCGAACTCATTGCCAGCACCAGATCGCGCACCTTCACGCGTTCCTGCATCCCGCCACAAGAGCCGATGCGGATCAGGGTTTTCGCGCCATAATCGCGGATCAGCTCATTGGCATAGATCGACAGGCTGGGCATCCCCATGCCTGAGCCCTGAATGCTCACCCGATGCCCGCGCCATGTGCCGGTATAGCCCAGCATCCCGCGCACTTCGTTCACCAGTGTCACATTCTCCAGAAACTTATCCGCCGCCCATTTCGCCCGGTACGGGTCGCCCGGCATCAACACCGTTTCGGCAATTTGCCCCGGTTCCGCGCCAATATGTATCGTCATCTTAATCTCCGCCGCTTACTCTGAGCTGGTTGTGCACGAGGAGGTCCCATGCGCGTTTTTGCTATTATCCTGTTTATCGCCCCCAGCCTTGCCCTTGCGCAAGAGGGGGACGAGCTCGCTCTGGTTCGCAACCTGTTTGCTCAGATCAACCCGCAGTCGATTTCCGAAAACACTGAATATTGCGGCTATATTGGCTATACCGCCGATGGCACGCTCGCCGCCTCCAAGCCAACGCGCGGCGAACTCGACAGTTGCATGGGCGAGGATGACGGGCTCGATGTGGTGGCGAGCTATCACACCCATGGTGCCTGGTCGCCGGATTACGCCTCGGAAGTGCCCTCGGGCGAAGACATGGAAGGCGACGCGGATGAGGGCATCGATGGCTGGCTTGCCACGCCGGGCGGGCGGCTTTGGTATATTGATACCAACGACATGATCGCCAGTCAGATCTGCGGCGCCGGATGCCTGCCGTCCGATCCGAAATACAGTGCGTCTGGGGATGGAATAATCCAGATCAGCTACAGCTATGATGATCTGGTGACCTATCTTGAAGCAGAGTAAACCCTACATATCGCGGTGCCCGTATCAGACGGGCACCGCCAAACTCTTACCGGAATTCCGCGCTTAAATCGCGCAATCTTCCTTGCTGCCACCGCCAGCCAGATATTCCGCCATCCATTTCGGCGCGCGTCCACGCCCCGACCACGTATCGGCGGCATCGGCGGGGTTGCGATATTTCGGCACAACTTTCGCGCGGCCATCTTTGCTTTTCGACTGGCGCGGAGTGGCGGCTTTTTCCTTGGCAGGTGCCTTGGTGCCGGTCAGGTCTTTCAGCGAGAAGCCAAAGGATTTTGCTGCTTTTTCAGCCGCTTCCAAAGCCGCCTTTTTGTCCATCTCGGCAAGACGGGCCAACGCTTTATCAACATCTGCGCGCAGTTTTTCCAACTCGCGCCGGTTCATGTTTTTTAGATCAGTTTTCATGTTTTCCCCACTTTCGAACGGGTTCATTCGAATAATTAACTCCAACTAACATATGTTTTTGGGTGGAAAAAGGGGGGATTTTTCGAGAACTCACCACAGATATTATTTTGGGAATTGAAAGAATTGCATAATTGCATTTGAAATAATTACACAATTGAACGTGAAAATTACCTGAGAATGCGAAAGCCCGGCGGCACGTCTTCGCGCGCATAGGGCTGCGTTTCAACCCGCGCCACCTGGGCGAAACGCGGGCCTTCATGAAGGGCTTTCAGCATGTCCTGCAAAGCCGCATCCGGTCCGGCGATCAAAGCAGAAACCGAGCCATCTGTTTCATTTCTAACCCATCCTTCCAGCCCCAGCGCTCGCGCGCGGTCCTCTGTCCAGGCGCGAAACGAAACGCCCTGCACCCGTCCGGTGACACGGGCGATGATGGCGCGTTCTGGCAGTAGGGTTTCGGGCATTGTCAGAAGTCCTTCCGATTTGCCCCAGTATAGCCCCGGATCAGGCCCCGCCAAAGTGCTTTGCCTTGGCGGGGAAAGCTCAGCGCGGGTCCGCCAGCGCGACAATATCGCGCATGATGCTATTCAGCTCGAAATCCTTCGGCGTATAAACCCGCGCAACACCCATTTCTCTCAGCCGCACCGCGTCCTCATCGGGGATAATCCCGCCGACGATCACCGGCACATCGCCCAGCCCCGCCGCACCCATCCGCTCCATCAATTCTTCCACCAGCGGGATATGCGAGCCGGACAGGATCGACAGCCCCACCACATGCGCCCCGGTTTCCTTGGCCGACGCCACAATATCCTCAGGCGTCAGGCGGATGCCGTCATAAGAAATATCCATGCCGCAATCGCGCGCACGGGCGGCAATCTGTTCGGCCCCGTTTGAATGCCCGTCCAGCCCTGGCTTGCCGATGACGAATTTCAGCCGCCGCCCCAGCGCATCAGACACCGCATCCACCTCGGCGCGCAGCGCTTCCAGCCCTTCGGTGCGGTTCGAGGGGGCAGGGGACACGCCCGTCGGCCCGCGATATTCGCCAAAGGCCGCGCGCATCGCCCGTCCCCATTCGCCGGTGGTCACGCCTGCCTTGGCCGCCGTAATCGAGGCGGGCATGATATTCTCACCCGCCTTCGCTGCGCGCTCCAGTTCGGCCAAAGCCGCCGTCACCGCCGCCGCGTCGCGGCTCGCGCGCCAGGCCTCCAGCCGGGCAATCTGATCAGCCTCGGCTTTCGGATCGGTCACCATGATCGCCTCCGGCCCCGCCGTCAGTGGCGAGGCGGCGTGTTCGACCCATTTATTCACCCCAACCACGGTGGTTTCGCCCGCTTCAATCCGGGCAATCCGCGCCGCGTTGCTCTCGACCAGCCGCGATTTCATATAGGCAATCGCCTCCATCGCCCCGCCCATCGCGTCGATCTGGGCCAGCTCCGCCCGCGCCCCGGCTTTCAGCGCATCGACCTTGGCCTCAATCGCCGGGTTGCCTTCGAATATATCGCCAAATTCCAACAGGTCGGTTTCATAGGCGAGGATTTGTTGCATCCGCAGCGACCATTGCTGATCCCATTCCCGCGGCAGACCCAGCGCCTCGTTCCAGGCAGGCAGCTGCACCGCCCGGGCGCGCGCGGTTTTCGACAGCGTCACCGCCAGCATCTCCAGCAGGATCCGATAAACGTTATTCTCCGGCTGCTGCTCGGTCAGGCCAAGGCTGTTCACCTGCACGCCATAGCGGAAGCGCCGGAATTTCTCCTCCTCCACCCCGTAGCGTTCACGGGTAATCTCATCCCACAGCTCGACAAAGGCGCGCATCTTGCACATCTCGGTGATGAAGCGGATCCCCGCATTCACGAAAAACGAGATCCGCCCGACCATCTCCGGAAATTGCGCGGCGGGCACTTTCTGGCGCAGATCGTCGAGCACCGTGGTGGCGGTGGCCAGCGCAAAGGCCAGTTCTTCCTCCGGCGTCGCCCCGGCCTCCTGCAAATGATAGGAACAGATATTCATCGGGTTCCATTTCGGCAGGCGCTCGCGGGTATAGGCGGCCACATCGGTGATCAGCCGCAGGCTGGGTTGCGGCGGGCAGATATAGGTGCCGCGCGACAGGTATTCCTTGATCAGATCATTCTGCACCGTGCCCTGCAACGCAGCAATATCGGCGCCCTGTTCCTCGGCCACGGCGATATAAAGCGCCAGCAGCCAGGGCGCGGTGGCGTTGATCGTCATCGAGGTGTTCATCTGCTCGACCGGAATGCCGTCGAACAGCGCCCGCATATCGCCCAGATGCCCGACGGGCACGCCAACCTTGCCCACTTCACCCCGCGCCAGCTTGTGGTCGCTGTCATAGCCAGTCTGAGTGGGCAGGTCGAAGGCCACCGACAGCCCGGTCTGCCCCTTGGCGAGGTTGCTCCGGTACAGCGCATTGGAAGCCGCTGCGGTGGAATGGCCCGCATAGGTGCGGAAAAGCCACGGGCGATCGCGCGTTTCAGAGGTCGTCATCGGCGTGCTCACATCTATGTTGCAGTGCAGCATAAATGCAATAAGCAATAAAATTACGCAACCCTGAAATTCGGGGGAATATCATTGCGTGCCCGATGGGATTACTCGGTGTAGGTGATCTCGAACCCGCCGCAGACATCGACGCTATATTTCTCCAGCACGTCGCCATCCTTGAACTCGGCGCGGAAGTCGAACGAGCAGCCCTTACCCGCCGAATTGAGGTCGATCGTGGTGGTGTAGCTTGGCGGAATCTGTTTCGAGACCAGCCGATCCGGCCCCCAGGAGTTGGAATTGCTCGGCGAGGCATACCAGCGATAGACGACGACAGAGGTATGATTGGTGATCTTCACCCAGCGATCCGCCGCTTCAGCGGCTGAGAGGCTGATCAGCAGGGCTGCGGCGGCAAACAGGCCGCGCCGGGTGATTTTGCGAATGTCTTCCATGGTAACACGATCCTCATAAGGGTCACAAATTCAACACAACACAGATTGTCTGCGTGTGGAGGGGAGCCTGCATTCAGTTCGGGACATCAGCGATAGGTATAGGTGCCGATCTTGCAGACGTTCACGCCGTATTTTTCCAGCACATCGCCATCATCGAATTCCGCGCGGAAGTCGTAGATGCAGTAGCCCGATCCATCGCGCGAAAAGTTAATATCGACGGAATAGCCGGTGGGCAGAACATCATTCCCAAGGTGATCGCGCCCCCACGAGGTCATGTCGCGATGCGAGCCATAGAACTTGACGATGGTAAAACCAGTGCGGTTTTCGATCGTCACCCACCGGTTCAGATTTTCGGCTTTGGCGGCGCCGGCAAATACGGCAGCTGCTGCAAGTGCGGATGCAAGAATGGTGGATGTAAATCCCCGCCGTGTAATCGAATGGAGCATATCCCCTCCTCCTTTTAAACAAAACTACCCCCCGAGCGTAGCAAGCAATTCCCTTACGACAAATTGAAATCACGTTATCTGCGGCCATTTGCACCGCTTTGGCTGGACCATTTGGCACTTTGATGAGAGTTTTGCGCCATGACGCGCATGGTGCAGCTTCCTCTTTGGGCTCTTGTCTTGATTCTCGCCTTCGCGGCTGTGACCTTTGCGTCGCATTTTCTGCTGCCCTCGGTGCGGTGGTTCTTCCGCAAGCGGCTGGAACGCGCGGTGGCCGAGCTTAATCAGCGCCTGACCCGTCCGATCGAGCCGTTTAAACTCGCCCATCGCCACGACATGATCCAGCGGCTGATCTACGATCCGAAAGTGGCCGAGGCGATTGCCGAATACGCCCGCGAAAAGGGCGTGCCCGAGCAGGTCGCCTTCCAGCAGGCCCGCCGCTATGCCCGCGAGATCGTCCCGAGCTTTTCGGCCTTCGCCTATTTCGGCTTTGCCATCCGCGCGGCGAAACTTCTCAGCCGCGCCTTCTACCGGGTCCGGCTGGGCGCCTTCGACGAGGCCGGGCTGGAACATATCGACCCCGACGCCACCGTGGTTTTCGTGATGAACCACCGCTCCAACATGGATTACGTGCTGGTCACCTGGCTTGCCGCCGAACGCTCGCACCTGTCCTATGCGGTGGGCGAATGGGCGCGGCGCTGGCCCCTGCGCGCGCTGATCCGCGCCATGGGGGCCTATTTCATTCGCCGCCGCCGGCAGGACGGGCTCTATCGCCGGGTGCTGACACGCTATGTGCAGATCGCAACCGCCAACGGGGTGACCCAGGCGATGTTTCCCGAGGGCGGGCTCAGCCTCAACGGTGCGGTCGGCGTGCCGCGCATGGGTCTGCTCACCTATATGGTCGAAGGCTTCGTCCCGGGCGAAAGCCGCGATGTGGTCTTCATTCCGGTGGCGCTGAATTACGACCGGGTGCTGGAAGACCGCGTGCTGGTCGCCGCCAATATTTCCGGCGAGCGCAAGTTCCGCCTGCGCATCCGCGATGTGGCCCGGCATGTGGGGCGGCATCTGTGGCACCGCCTCACCGGCCGGTTCAACCGCTTCGGTTATGCTTCGGTCAGCTTTGGCCAGCCGCTCTCGCTCGCCAGTTTCCTCGCCGCCCATCCGCAGGCGACACCGGCCCCTACCGGTGTTCTGGCGCGCACGCTGATGGCGCGGATCCGGGCTGTGGTGCCGGTTCTCCCGGTGCCGGTTGTGGCAATGGTGATGCTGGAAGCCGATAACCGCCCCCGCGCCGAAATCGCCGCCCGCTTTGCCGAACTGGTCTCCGACATGGAGGCGCGCGGCGCCCATATCCACATGCCCCGGGGCGATCTGGACTATGCTGTCGATGTGGGCCTTCAACTGATGGAACAGCGCGGCAACCTGATAAAGGCCGATGGCCTTTACCGGATCAATCCCAAGGATCGTCCGATCCTGACCTATTACGCCAATTCCATCGCCCATCTGTGCTCGGACACACCGCTTCCAGTGGCGGTGCTGTCGCAAGGCATTGGATTCGACGCGACATAAAATTACAAACAGTACATCAAACAGGTTGCAATGTTGCGCAGTCATTCGTAATGCTGCGTTAGCAGCCGCGATTCTGCACTGCGGCGAAGATTTGGACGGTCGGCATCCGACCCATTGACCGCAAGGAGGCCCCATGGCTCCCGATACTGCTTCCGCCGTCGCGCCCTACGAGGCGCCGAAGAAAGATCTCTACGAGATCGGTGAAATCCCGCCGCTCGGCCATGTCCCGCGCGAAATGTACGCCTGGGCGATCCGGCGCGAGCGTCACGGCGACCCCGACAAGGCGATGCAGGTCGAGGTCGTCAACACGCCCGAGATCGACAGCCACGAAGTGCTGGTTCTGGTGATGGCGGCGGGCGTGAACTACAACGGCGTCTGGGCCTGTCTGGGCGAGCCGATTTCCACCTTCGACGTGCACGGCGCGCCCTATCACGTCGCCGGGTCCGATGCCTCGGGCATCGTTTGGAAAGTCGGCCGCAAGGTGCGCAACTGGAAGGTCGGCGACGAAGTCGTCATCCACTGCAACCAAGATGACGGCGACGACGAAGAATGCAATGGCGGCGACCCGATGTTTTCGCCCAGCCAGCGGATCTGGGGCTACGAAACCCCCGATGGCAGCTTTGCCCAGTTCACAAGGGTGCAGGCCCAGCAGCTTCTGCCGCGCCCCAAGCACCTGACCTGGGAAGAAAGTGCCTGCTACACGCTCACCCTCGCCACCGCCTACCGGATGCTGTTCGGCCACCACCCGCACGAGCTGAAGCCGGGGCAGAACGTGCTGGTCTGGGGCGCCTCCGGCGGCCTCGGCAGCTTTGCCATCCAGCTCATCAACACCGCAGGTGGCAACGCCATCGGGGTGATTTCCGATGAAAGCAAACGCGATTTCGTCATGTCTCTGGGCGCGAAAGGCGTGATCAACCGCCGCGATTTCAACTGCTGGGGCCAGCTCCCCAAGGTCAACACCCAGGAATACAAGGATTGGTTCTCCGAGGTGCGCCGCTTCGGCAAGGCGATCTGGGACATCACCGGCAAGGGCGTGAATGTCGATATGGTGTTCGAACACCCCGGCGAGGCAACTTTTCCGGTCTCGACCTTCGTGGTCAAGCGCGGCGGCATGGTGGTGATCTGCGCGGGCACCAGCGGCTACAATCTCACCCTCGACGCCCGCTATCTCTGGATGCACCAGAAACGGATTCAGGGCAGCCATTTCGCCCATCTGAAACAGGCCGCAGCCGCCAACAAGCTGATGGTCGAACGGCGGCTCGATCCGTCAATGTCGGAAGTGTTCCCGTGGGACGAAATCCCGCTCGCGCATATGAAAATGCTCCAGAATGCGCATAAGCCCGGCAATATGGCGGTACTGGTTCAGGCCCCGAAAACCGGGCTACGCACGCTGGAAGACGCGCTGGATGCCCGCGCCGAAGACTAAACCGGCAGGGCAGGGCGGCCACTGCTTCCCTCCATCGGGGCACCCAGAGCGGTGCCCCACTTTTGTTCGCATCTTCACCTTATCTTAACTAGCTCAGCCTATGGTTGTTCACGAGGCGTTCTGATGCGCGGGCCAAACGTCCCGTCCCTGTCCGGGCAATTGGCTAATTCCTCAGTTTGTATTTTGTCGCAGCGTTGCAAGAGAGACTATCTGTCGCCGAGTGCGCAGTATGGTCAGGGCCGAATATACAGGCTATGGTTGAAATGAAGAGGAAGATGGGAGCCATATATGTCGAATGACTGGATCATTGATGTGCTGGCGGATCTCAAGGCAGCGGCCAAGTTGAATGGGATGGATGCAACGGTCGCTTGTCTTGAAGATGCCAGCCTTGTGGCGCTGGCCGAGCTGAGTGCTTTGCAGGTGCGGCATCAGGAGAAAACCCTGTCGCAACCCGCAGAGGTCGAGCACAGCGCCAGCAATGTCACGCCGTTGTTTTCCAAACGCACCTACGCCTAGGGGCTGACCCGATCAGACCAGGGTGGTGCGCATCCCCCGTTTGCGCCCGCTTCATGCCCGCTTGCATCCCATATGTTCTCCCGCGCCCGTTCCAAACCCGCGCGCCCGGCCAGCGCTGATCAGGCGGCGCCTATGCCCCAGCAAGGCACTCCTTCACGCTTCCCGCGGCGCGGCTTTCACAAATTGCCCCGATCCGCAGCGCCGCGTCTGTACTTTGGGCGGCAGCCGCCGTTTTCCCGAATCCCCCCTCTGAAACCCGCCAAAGCTGGGTCAAACCCACGAGAAAGATTGCTTTTTTCTGAAATAAGCCTTATCTAGCGTGGTAAAGAAGAGTGCGAGCAATGATTTCACGATTGAGCAGAACATTTGAAGAGGTGGTGCGCCCCCTCCTGAAACGGCCGAGCCGGGTTCAGGTTGCAGCCCTGTGCTATCGCAAAAAGAAGGGCCGCAAAGAGGTGCTTCTGATCACCACCCGGGGCACCGGCCGCTGGATGCTGCCCAAGGGCTGGCCGATGGATGGCAAGAGCGGCGCCGAAGCCGCGCGGATCGAAGCCTGGGAAGAGGCCGGTGTGCGCTCCGGCCGGGTCAATCGCCGTCCGGTTGGCGTCTTCGCCTACATGAAAAACCACGATGACGGGCTGGTCGAGCCCTGCACCGCCACGGTCTACCCGATCAAGGTCTCCGAGGTGATGAAAGACTACCCCGAGCGCGGCGAACGCAAGCGCAAATGGGTGGCGCTCGACAAGGCCGCCGAGATGGTCGAAGAAGACAGCCTGCGCGATCTTCTGCGCGCCTTCTGATCCGGCTCCCCCCGAGGCCCCCGGCGCGAAGTCACGTCGCAGGCAGTTTCCCCGAGAATTCGTTGCATCTTGCGCCGCGCTGGGCTAGCTCCGCGCGGGACGTAACATGATTGTGACGATCACGTAAAAGGGGGCGGGATGCGCAAGGGCACAGATGCAAACCAGTGGAAGACGCTGGACAAAGATCTTGGCCGGATCGGGCAGCTTGAACTGGCAGCACAATATGTCAGCCGGCCAATGGCCGCCTCCGGCATCGCGCTGGCCTTCATCGCGATTGCGGCCTTGGGCGCTGCGCTGTTCTTCGGCGCGCAAACCTCCAGCTATGTGGTTGTCGTTGCTGCCGCCTTTGGCGCCTATATGGCGCTGAATATCGGTGCCAATGACGTGGCCAACAATATGGGTCCCGCCGTCGGGGCCAATGCCCTGACCATGGGCGGCGCCATCGTCATCGCCGCCCTGTTCGAAAGCGCCGGGGCCTTGCTCGCCGGGGGCGACGTGGTTTCGACCATTTCCAAAGGCATCATCGATCCTTCCGCCGTTTCCGATCCGCGCATCTTTGTCTGGGCGATGATGGCGGCGCTGATTTCCTCGGCGCTCTGGGTCAACCTCGCCACCTGGATCGGCGCACCGGTCTCCACCACCCATTCGGTTGTCGGCGGGGTGATGGGCGCGGGCATCGTGGCTGCAGGCCTCTCGGCGGTCAACTGGGTCTCGATGGGCCAGATCGCAGCCAGCTGGGTTATCTCGCCGCTGCTCGGCGGGGCGATTGCCGCGCTGTTTCTGAGCTTCATCAAGCGCCATATCATCTATGTCGACGACAAGGTCGCCGCCGCCCGTCGCTGGGTGCCGGTGCTGATCGCCATCATGGCCGGGGTCTTTGCTGCCTATCTAGCTCTCAAGGGGCTGAAGCATCTGGTCAAGATCGACATTGGCGTGGCGCTGCTGATCGGGCTGGGCGTTGGCGCGCTCTCCTATGTCATCGCCGCCCCGGTGATCCGCCGCCAGTCCGAAGGGATGGAAAACCGCAACCGCAGCCTGCGCGCGCTTTTCGCCATTCCGCTGATCATCTCGGCCGCCCTTCTCAGCTTTGCCCACGGCGCCAATGACGTGGCCAATGCGGTCGGGCCGCTCGCCGCCATCGTTCATGCCGAAAGCGTCGGCGAATTTGCCGGCAAGGTCTCGATCCCGCTCTGGGTGATGGTGATCGGCGCCTTCGGCATTTCCTTCGGGCTGATGCTGTTCGGCCCGAAGCTGATCCGCATGGTCGGCAGCCAGATCACCAAACTCAACCCGATGCGCGCCTATTGCGTGGCGCTGTCGGCGGCGATCACCGTGATCGTGGCCAGCTGGCTGGGCCTGCCGGTCTCCTCCACCCATATCGCCGTGGGCGGGGTGTTCGGCGTGGGCTTCTACCGCGAGTGGCACACCACCCAGCGCCGCCGCGCCAACAACATGCGCCGCCCCGACAGCATGCGCCTTCCAGCCGAAGAGCTGCGTCGGCGCAAACTGGTACGACGCTCGCATTTCATGACCATCATCGCCGCCTGGATCGTCACCGTGCCCGCCGCTGCGCTGATGTCCGGGCTGATCTGCTGGGGGCTGAGCCTGATCGCGTTCTGACGCGGTTTAGGCCCCTCCGCGCCATCCAGCGCAAGCCCTGTCTGTCCCAGTTTTCGCTGGGCATGGCTCCGTGAGTGCGGCTGGAATTCTTAGAACCCTCTCCCGGCATGCCTGACGGTATTGCGCCAGACCGAGAGAGGTCTTTCAAAAACATGGTAACAACTGGCCCGAAGGCCCACTCTTTAAATATGGGCTCAGACTACAGCTTTCTTCGAACCGGCAAAGTGGGGGAAACCTGACCCATCCCCATGGCCGCGCTTCGGCGAATCTCAGCCTGCAAACCGCTCCAACGCGGTGCGAAACAGGGCGCTGTCGACATTCCCGCCCGAGGTCACGGCAATCACCGTATCGCCTTCCAGATCGTCGCCGTGATACAGCGCCGCCGCCAGCGCCGCCGCGCCGCCCGGTTCCACCACGATCTTCAGCCGGGTAAAGGCCTCGGCCATCGCCATCAGGCATTCGTCTTCGCTCACCGCAATCCCCGGCCCGCAGAGCCGGTTCATATGCGGAAAGGTCAGGTTGCCCGGCTGCGGTGTGATGATTGCGTCGCAGATCGAGCCGGATAGCTGCGCATTACGCTCGATCTGCCCGCTTTCCAGCGACCGGCGCACATCGTCAAACCCTTCCGGCTCGCAGGGCCGCACCCGCATCGCAGGCGCCACCGCCTCCAGCGCCAGCGCCACCCCCGAGGTCAGCCCACCGCCACCGCAGGGTACGAGCACCTCGGCGCGCTCAATCCCCATCGCTCCGACCTGTGCTGCAATCTCCAGCCCGATCGTGCCTTGCCCGGCAATCACTTCCGGCTCGTCGAAAGGTCGCACCAGCGTCAGCCCGCGCTCCCGCGCCAGCCGTTCGCCAATCTCGTCGCGGTCTTCGCTAGCGCGGTCATAGAGCACCACCTCCGCCCCCAGCGCGCGGGTGTTCTCGATCTTTAGCTTCGGCGCATCGGCCGGCATCACGATCACCGAGGGTACCCCGAATTCCCGCGCCGCCAGCGCCACGCCCTGCGCATGGTTGCCCGAGGAAAACGCAATTACCCCGCGCGCCCGTGCCGCCTCATCCAACGCCGACAGTGCCGCCCGCGCGCCGCGATATTTGAAACTGCCGGTATGTTGCAGGCATTCCGGCTTCACGATCACCCGCCGCCCCGCCAGCTCATCCAGAAACGGCGAGGTCAAGAGCGGGGTCACGCGGGCATAGCCGTCCAGCCGCGCGGCGGCGGCCCGGATCATCTCGATATTCATTTTAGCTCCTGCACAGGGGGATGGGGTTGGCGCGCGGCACCATTCGCGGTCAAATTGGCATCGCTTGCAGAAGAAGGGAAGGGGGGCGCCTATCGGGCGTGGCTCGGTCTGGCCGCCTTCTGACGTGCCAGCCTGAACCATGCCTGGACGATCAAACGCAAAACACGCGTATGAGGCACTTCAAAAAACACCAGTCTTCGATCCGGGCCGGAATGAAAGGCCCTGTCAAAGCGCTGATGCCAGATTGACCTTCTGGCCAAGTCACAGCAGACCACGCGGAGAGATTGAGTGTGAAGGGATCCACGCGGTCCTCAAGAAAAATCATGCAAAATTTTAGACAAACCCGCAAACACTATGGCAGAAATAGATTGTTTCCTTTGGCGCCGCCTTAAAGGCAGGGCATGATCGCGGCAGCAAGGAGGTGACCATGCCATCAACGCTCCAGACTCTGATCGCCAAGGTGCGGGTCGCCGAGGCCGAACTAGAAGCCGAGCTCGACCGGCGCCGCGCCGCACTTGATGGCTGGTACGAACGTGGGCGGGTGGTGTTCAGCGCCGAGGTTCTGGCCCGCCACCGCGCCGCCCGGCGTAGCCTTCTGACCATGCTGCGCAGCGCCCGTTTGCGCGATGTCGCCACGGCGCCGATTATCTTTTCGCTGATCCTGCCCATCGTGCTCATCGACCTCTGGGTGACGATCTATCAGCGCAGTTGCTTTCCCGCCTATGGCATTGCGCCGGTGCGACGGCGCGATTTCGTGGTGCTTGATCGCCACCGGCTCGCCTATCTCAACCTGCTCGAAAAGCTCTTCTGCCTCTATTGCGGCTATGCCAACGGGGTGATCGCCTATACCCGCGAGGTGGCGTCGCGCACCGAAGCCTATTGGTGCCCGATCAAACATGCCCGCCGCTGGCCCGGCGCGCATGAGCGCTATGCCGGGTTCATCGACTATGGCGTGGAAGAGGGTTTTGCCGAGCATTGGGCCGAAAGCGCCAAACGGGTTAGCGAAGTGTCGCAGGACGACGGCTGACGCTGGACCTTCGGGCATTGGCATGCTTTGCTCGCCGAAACGTGGAGGCCAGGCATGACAAAGTGGATTTCTATCGTGATTGGGGTTGTGCTGATCGCCGTGGGCGGGCTGACGCTTCTGGGCGCGATTGATCTGTTGAAAACCGGCGGATCGACCGAAGTGATCGCGCAGGGCTTTCTTGTGCCCGCGTCGCTGTTTATCGTCGGTGGGTTTGTGATCTGGATGGGGCTCAGCCCCCGCCGCTGAGGCAGCGCGCCCTCGTGATCGGCCAAGACCCATTTGGCCTGCCGATCAGGTGTTGTTCAGCTCTTCAAGCGGAGTCCAGCGGAAGGCGATCTGCCGGGACGACAGATCAAACGCAAAAACATTGCCGCCGCCAGCCGGTTGGTCGTGCTGGCGCGAAATAGGATCGCCTGCCAGCGAGAGCATCAGCAATGTGCCCACACCGCCATGGCCACAGATCAGCACGTCGCCGCTTCTATGCTGCGCGCATATTTCATCAAAGGCGGCGCGTATGCGCCTTTGGGCCTCGCGCGCCGTTTCCCACCCACGAATGCTTTCATCGGGACGGGCAAAGAATGCATCGGCAACCTGTTCAAATTCGTCAGGCGGCAAAAATCCGGTGGATGAGCGATCATTCTCGTGCATGTCCGGGCGGGCCTGCAATGTAAGCCCTTTGGCCTCGGCAAAATAGGCCGCTGTTTCCGCCGCCTTGGTCTCAGTCGACGACCAGATCGTGGTCACATTCCGGTGCCATCCAGAAAAAAAGGGCCGCCGCTATACGGCGACGACCCAATTCGTTCAGTCTCCAGCGTTCCACCGGAACCTCCGCTTCTATCTCGACCTGTGGGTGCGACAGATAGAAGACCCGTGCCATCAGATGTTTTCGGATTGCGGCATGCCCAGAACGTGGAAGCCGGAGTCCACCGTGATGATCTCGCCGGTGGTGCAATTGCCGTAATCCGACGCCAGATAGGCAGCAGTCCCGCCAATCGCTTCCAGCGTCGCATTGTGGCGCAGCGGCGAATTGGCCTCGGTGTGGCGATAGGTCTTGCGCGCCCCGCCAATCGCGGCGCCTGCAAGGGTTTTCATCGGGCCGGGGCTGATCGCGTTCACGCGAATGCCGTCGGGGCCCAGATCGTTGGCGAGGTAACGCACGCTCGCCTCCAGCGCCGCCTTGGCAACGCCCATCACGTTGTAATAGGGCGTCACCCGGTTCGAGCCGCCATAGGTCATGGTCAGCATCGTACCGCCTTCGGTCATCTTCGGGGCACAACGCCGGGCCACTTCGATGAAGGAATAGCACGAGATATCCAGCGAGTTTTTGAAGTTCGCCCGCGAGGTGTCGATGAAGCGGCCGGTCAGCTCGTTCTTGTCGGAATAGGCAATCGCGTGCACCAACACGTCGATCCGGTCCCAGCGTTGCCAGAGCGCGTCAAAGCCCGCATCCAGCGCCGCGTCGTCGGTCACGTCCATATCCACCAGAATATCCGAGCCAAGGCTGGCCGCCAGCGGCTCAACCCGTTTGCCAAAGGCCTCGCCCTGATAGGAAAACGCCAGTTCCGCGCCTTCTTCGGCAAAGGTCTTGGCAATACCCCAGGCGATGGAGCGCTCGTTGGCGACGCCCATGATCAGAGCGCGCTTCCCCTTCATCAGATCCGCCATGTAGTCTTATCCCTTGAACTTGCTAAGCAGCATCGAGCCATTGGTGCCACCAAAGCCGAAGCTATTGGTCATCACCGTATCAAGCCCGGCATTTTCCACCAGCTCGGTGACAATCTCGTCCGGGTTGATCGCCGGATCGAGGGTTTCAACATTGATCGACGGGATCAGGAAATCGTGCTCCAGCGCCAGCAGGCAATAGATCGCTTCCTGTGCCCCGGTAGCGCCCTGGCTGTGGCCGGTCATCGACTTGGTCGAGCTGATCGGCGGGGTGCTGCCCTCGCCAAAGACGCGCCGCACTGCTTCCACTTCTCCAACATCCCCCACCGGGGTCGAGGTGCCATGGGCGTTGATATATGACACTTTTCGATCATCAGGCAGGGTTTCCAGCGCCAGCCGCATGGCACGCTCGCCGCCCTCGCCCGAGGGGGCAACCATATCATAGCCATCCGAGGTCGCGGCAAAGCCGGTGACTTCGGCATAGATTTTCGCACCGCGCGCCTGCGCGTGCTCAAGGCTTTCCAGCACCACGATGCCGCCGCCGCCGCCGATCACGAAGCCGTCGCGATCCGCATCGAAAGCCCGGCTGGCTTTTTCCGGCGTGTCGTTGAATTTCGAGCTCATCGCGCCCATCGCGTCGAACAGGCAGGACAGGGTCCAGTCCAGCTCTTCCGCGCCACCGGCAAACATCACGTCCTGCTTGCCCATCATGATCTGCTCGGAGGCCACGCCGATATTGTGCAGGCTGGTCGAGCAGGCCGAGGTGATCGAATAGCTGATCCCCTTGATTTTGAAGGCGGTGGACAGGTTGGCCGAGATCGTCGAGCTCATGCATTTCGGCACCGCGAAGGGCCCGATCCGCTTGGTGGCCCCGGTGGACAGCACCGATTGATGCGCGGCAAACATCGCACTGGTCGACGGCCCGCCGGAGCCTGCAATCAGCCCGGTGCGCGGGTTCGACACAAGGCTTTCATCCAGCCCGGCATCGGCAATCGCCTGTTGCATGGCGATATGAGCATAGGCAGCGCCCGGACCCATGAAGCGCAGGGTGCGCTTGTCGATGTGCTGAGCCACATCAATATCGGGCGCGCCCGCGACCTGGCTGCGGAACCCGTGCTCTTTCATCGCCTCATTGGCGGTGATGCCGGATTTGCCCGCTTTCAGGCTGGCGGTGACTTCTTCGGCAGAATTGCCGATGGCCGAGACAATGCCCAGCCCGGTAACGACGACGCGACGCATGGCGTTCTCCTTTCGTCGGGTCAGCTCTCGGAAAGAGCGACCTTCATGTCTTTGACAATATAGATCACTTCGCCATCGGCTTCGACAATGCCGTCAGCCACACCCATGGTCAGGCGGCGGGTTTGGATCGCCTTGGTGAAATCGACCTTATAGGTCAGCATCTTGCGATCAGGCCGCACCATACCGGTCAGCTTCACTTCGCCCACGCCCAGCGCATAGCCGCGCCCTTGCCAGCCACGCCAGCCGAGGTTGAAGCCGGTGAGCTGCCACAGCCCATCCAGCCCAAGGCAGCCGGGCATGATCGGGTTGCCGGGGAAATGGCAGTCGAAGAACCACAGATCTGGGGTGATATCGAATTCGGCCACCACATGGCCCTTGCCGTGCAGCCCGCCATCGCCCGAAATCTCGGTGATCCGGTCCATCATCAGCATCGGCGGGGCCGGAAGCTGCGCATTGCCGGGGCCAAACAGCTCTCCGGCTGCACATTTCAGGAGGTCTTCCTTGGTGAAACTTGTGGGATAATCCGCCATTAGGCCCTTGCCCGCCTTCCATTCAGTCTGTGGTTTCTCAGTTGCTTTCCTCTATCACCCGCCGCGCCAAGCTGGCAAGGCTGCGGCGCTCAGACGCGCAAACTAGAATATGTTGGAATTCTAGGCCTGTCTGCCTTATATTGCGAGGCCAGAGATGCGAACGGACAGCCATGACAACGATTGATCAGAAACGGACCGGGGCCGAATGGCTCGAACAGGCGGGTGTGCGCCCGACCCGTCAGCGTGTCACGCTGGCCACCCTGCTCATGGGCGACGGCCATCACCGCCATGTCACCGCCGAAAGTCTCTATGACGCCGCCCGTGAAAGTGGCGAAAAGGTATCTCTGGCAACGGTTTACAACACGCTCAGCGCGTTTTCCGATGCCGGGCTGCTGCGCGAGATCACGGTGAATGGCACCAAGAGCTATTTCGACACCGACACCTCCAACCATGCGCATTTCTACTGGGAAGATACCGGCGCCTTGCAGGATGCGGGCCATGGTCCCGGCGAGCAGGAAGTGCTGGTTTCGAATCTGCCTGCGCCGCCAGCCGGAGCTGAGATTGCCAAGGTCGATGTGGTAATCCGGCTGCGCAAGCGCTGAGCGACACTGCGATTTTGATGTGAGGCCGCGCCAAAAGCGCGGCTTCTTGCGTTTTGGGGCAGGGGCGGGCGCGATCCCAAGACCGCGCCACAGGCCCGCTTAGCCGATCGACACGATCTCGATGTCGAAAATCAGCTCTTCGCCCGCCAACTGGTGATTGGCGTCGAGCGTGATCGAGGTCTCGCTCACCGCCGCGATCCGCACCGGCATTTCCTGCCCGTCCGGCGCGCGCATCGCCAGCATCAGCCCCACTTCGCGCGGAATGTCTTCCGGCAGTTCAGCCTGCGGTACTTCGATCACCCGGTCTTCATGGCGGGGGCCATAGGCTTCAGCCGGGGCAATCTCCACCCGCTTCTGTTCGCCAGCCGCCATCCCCGGCAGGGCTTTGTCGAGGCCGGGGATGATCTCGCCCGAGCCCACGGTGAATTCCAGCGGATCACGGCCCGCCGAGCTGTCAAACACGGTGCCGTCGGTCAGCGTGCCGGTGTAATGAATGCGAACTTTGTCGCCCTCTTTGATCTGGGACATATCGTATCTTTCTGTCGGGAGTGAATTGGGCAAGGCCACGCGCGGCGCAGGTGCTTGCGGGGTTTTCCTCAACATAAGAAACAAAACCGAGATGTAAACCCGGGGGCCAAAAGGTCGGTTTCAGGCTTGCACCAGACCGGGGCCGGATGCAGGTTGGCCGCGATACGACCCAATCGGGGTATCAGGTTAACCCAAATCAAGGAACCAGACGATGAAACATAAGTTTCTTTCTACACTTGCCCTTCTTCTTCTCGCCAGCCCCGCCGCCGCGCATGTTCCGCCGGGCGAATACGGCTCATTTGTCGCAGGGATGACGCATCCGCTTTTCGGCCTCGACCACATCCTGGCCATGGTCTCGGTCGGGCTCTGGGCCAGCGTGCTGGGCGGTCGGGCGCTCTGGGCCGTTCCCACCGCCTTTGTGTCCTCCATGGTCGTGGGCTTCCTGCTCGCGGTCTCCGGCGTGCCGCTGCCCTTCGTCGAGCCGATGATCCTCGCCTCGACCGTGGCGCTTGGGCTCTTGGTCACCACCACGCTCAAGATGGATGTGGTCGCCGGAGCGGCCATCGTCGGGCTGTTCGCGCTGTTTCATGGCCACGCCCATGGCGCCGAGATGGGCACCGCGAATGCGCTGCATTTCGGCCCGGGCTTTGTGTTGGCAACCGCCATGCTTCATGCCAGCGGCGTCGGCATCGGCGCGATGGTCGGACGCCTGACCGCCCGTTACGGCGCGTCGGGCAATCTCGTCATGCGCGGCCTCGGCGCGCTGACCACCCTCACCGGCCTGTCGCTGGTCTTCGGCTGATCTTGCCGCCTAGCTGAAGCAGCGCCATAGCCGGGTCCGCCCGGCTATGGTCCCCGGCGGTCGCCTTTCAGAACCACTGCCCCGGTTCCATCAGCCCCAGATCCAGAAGCTGCTGCGAGCTCCAGTCGAAGGGCACGGAATTGTGCCATTTGAAGGTGGGGATCTCATGCATGCTGCCTGCGTTGGTTTTTAGCGCCTTGGCGGTGCGGAAACTCACAATCGCAGCGGTGACATTGTTGTGCCAGGGGCAGGCATAGGTGTTGTATTCTTCGTCATTGAAGGTGTGATCGGCACGCAGCTCCAGCCCCGGCTTGGCTTTGAACAGTGCGATCCGGTCGATCTTGCGCCGGTCTTTCGGGATATGCTCCTCGAACCGCCAGCGCAGCCCGCCGAAAAAGTCGAGTTGCCGCTCTTTCGGATAGTTGTGGTTCTCGGGGTCTGGCCGCCCCAGCGCGTAATAGCCCGACTTGTCCATCCAGGCGCGGTCGAGCGAAACCGCATTGGGAAACTCGCCCAGATCGTCGGCATAGAGATCGACCACATAGGTCAGCATGGCGTCGCGCCGCTCTTCGGTGTGGAAGGTCAGCACCTCGCCCACCTTGCGGCTCTCGCAGAACGGATAAAACAGGTATTCGCCGTTATAGCAGTAATAGAGCCAGATCCCCGGCGCCGCCTCGATCACCGCATTCACCGCTTGTTCCAGCGCCTGCGGCCGGGTCATGTCATAGCTCACCCGGTGCAACTCGTCTTCCAGCGGGCCCGGCAATTCCAGCTCATCGGGGGCGAACACGACCAGCGCCTTGAACCCGGAATGCAGGTGATAGCGGATCGTGCTTTCTACCTCGACAAGGTCTTCCACCATGATCATCGCCACCGGCCCCTTGGCCAGCGCCGCCTTGCCATGAGACAGGAAGCTGTCGAGCGATGAATGCCGCATATTCGCCTCTTTACCCCGACCCCTCGGAACCTTGATGTTATGTCCGACATAACGGCCCTTATTGCAACCGTTGCGGGGAGGCGCTGCTTGCGGTAGGAACCCGGCTTGATCCGAAAGGAGCGCGAGATGGCCGATACCAAAAAACTCTTCATCAGCACCTATGGCTGCCAGATGAACGTCTATGACAGCGAACGCATGGCCGAGCTGATGGGGGGCGAGGGCTATAGCGAGACCAATCGGCCCGAAGAGGCCGATATGATCCTGCTCAACACCTGCCATATCCGCGAGAAGGCCGCCGAAAAGGTCTATTCCGAGCTGGGCCGGTACAAGGATCTGAAACTTGCCAATCCTGATCTGAAAATCGCCGTGGCCGGATGCGTGGCGCAGGCCGAAGGCGCCGAGATTATCGCGCGTCAGCCGATGGTCGATCTGGTGGTCGGGCCGCAAACCTATCACCGCCTGCCCGATATGGTCGCCAAGGTGGGGCAGGGCGACAAACAGGTCGATACCGATTTCCCCGCCGAAGACAAATTCGACCTGATGAAAACCCGCCCCGGCGCCCGCCGCGGCCCCACCGCCTTTCTCACCGTGCAGGAAGGCTGCGATAAATTCTGCGCCTTCTGCGTGGTGCCCTATACACGGGGCGCCGAGGTCAGCCGTCCGGCCACCCGCATTCTGCGCGAGGCGCAGGATCTGGTGGAAAAAGGCGTGCGCGAAATCACCCTTCTGGGCCAGAACGTGAATGGCTATCACGGCGAGGCCGAGGATGGCGATTGGAGCCTCGCCCGGCTGATCCGCGAATTGGCGAAGGTCGACGGGCTGGAGCGCATTCGCTTCACCACCTCGCATCCCAACGACATGACCGATGATCTGATTGCCGCCCATGGCGAGGTCGACAAGCTCATGCCCTATCTGCATTTGCCGGTGCAGTCGGGCAGCGACCGCATCCTGAAACGGATGAACCGCAGCCACACCGCCGAAAGCTATCTGCGTCTGATCGAGCGCATCCGCGCCGCCCGGCCCGATATCCTGATGTCGGGCGATTTCATCGTCGGCTTCCCGGAAGAAACTGCCGAGGATTTCGAGGCGACGATGGAGCTGATCCGCACCGTGCGCTACGGCCAGGCTTTCAGCTTCAAATACTCGCCCCGTCCCGGCACCCCCGCCGCCGAACGCCCGCTGGTCGATCCCGATGAGGCCACCGACCGGCTCTACCGCCTGCAAGCGCTGATCAGCGAGCAGGCCGCCGCCGCGCTTCAGGGCATGGTGGGCCGCGAAATGGGCGTGCTCTTTGAAAAACCGGGGCGTTTGGAGGGGCAGATGGTGGGCAAGTCCGACTATCTTCACCCCGTCCATGTAAAGGCCGACGGGCTGCAGGTCGGCGATCTGCGGCGGGTGAGAATCACCGAGGCCGGGCCGAATTCCCTTGCTGGCGCACTGGTTGACTGATCGGTCGACCACCCCCCACAGTCTGGCCGTTCGCTCCGCTGGCGTGACAAAGCCCGCTATCCCCCTGTTTTGTTTCAGTTTTCGCGACAGAAGCCGGTGAGCTTGGCATTTACACGAGGGGGAAAAGCGCGGTAATTTGCGAATTATAAAGCACTTTGTCGCTTACTGCAGTCAGGTTTAGACCGCCAAGCGATTATGTTGGGGGATATTACGTGCAACAACAGTCAACGAATTGGCTCCGGAGGGCTGCTTGGGCAGCGCTGTTGAGCATCGCTGCTGTGATCTCGTTGGGAACGGCTGCCACCGCTCAGCAACAGGTCACGGTAACCGGGAAAATTATCTGGGGGCTCTGGGTCGATCCCGATGGCTGCACCCATTACTGGTCTGATGGCGGGCTTGAAGGCTATATGGTGCCGCAGGTCGATCCCGAAACCGGCCGGGCCGTCTGCCTTGAGCGCAACACCTGCGCCACGCCGAACTCGGACGTTCTCTTTGCCACCGATAGCGATCAGCTGACCGCGACCGGCCGCAAATGGCTGGAAGATTTCTTCGCGGCCGCCGGGGCGTTCTCCTACGCGATCTACGGCCATACCGACAGCCGTGCATCCGACGAGTACAACATGGATCTGTCGCAGCGCCGGGCCGCCTCTGTGGCCAAAGTGGCTCGCGCCTCCGGTTCCGTGGTTGACCGGGTGATGGGCTATGGCGAACGCCGCCCGATCGCGCCGAATGACTCGGCCGCCAACATGCAGAAAAACCGTCGCGTCGAAATCGTTTGCTACAGGTACCCGCAATGATCCGGAAACTCGTTCTTCTTGCCGTTGTCGCGCCGGTCGCGCTTAGCGCCTGTACGCCAACCAAATACACTGGCGGTGAGCCGCCGCTGATCGCTCAGGACGTCGATACCTGGTGGGGCGACAAGATCGGCCCGCATGAAGGCGCTGGCGCCATCGCGGTTCTGCCGAACTGCACCCAGGCCTGGGTCACCGACGAAGGCGTCGAAGGCTATGCCGACCTGCGCTATGATCCGAAATCCGGCCTGCCGGTCTGCGACAAAACCATCGCGCCGGGCTCGGTGATCGGCAACATTCAGGGCTCGAACGACTACCCCGATTACCTGCTGCGCTGATCCGGCGCGACAGATCGTCGAAATGCACGAAAGATGGCCGCAGAAAAAACTCTGCGGCCATTTTTGTATCTTTCGTGTGAATTTTGCATCCGCACCCTTGCGCAGCCCCCCCGGGCTTGGCACCATCCTCCTATAGGTCCTTCAGCACGGAGACAGGTTTGGGCATAGATGCTCTGAGCACCCCGCCGACACCGGAAAACAGCCACGAACTATTGCTGGAATTTTCCGACAACCGATTGCTCATTGACCTCTGTGGTCAGTTTGACCGGAACCTGTCCCAGATCGAGCACCAGCTTTCCGTGCAGATTCTGCGCCGCGGGAATCAACTGGCGATTCATGGCGATACGGCTGCGCGCCTTCAGGCGATGCAGGTTCTGCAGGCGCTTTATGCGCGTCTGGAAGCCGGGCGCGAGGTGGAAGCGGGCGATATCGACGGCGAGATTCGCATGGGCGGTGTTGACGAGGTGGCGAGCATCGGCGGCCAGATGGAGCTGTTCAAAAGCGGTCGGGTCGAGATCAAGACCCGCAAGAAACTCGTCGAACCGCGCACCGAAGCTCAGGCCGCCTATGTGCAGAACCTGTTCAAGAAGGAACTCGCCTTCGGCATCGGCCCGGCGGGCACCGGCAAAACCTATCTGGCGGTGGCGGTGGGCGTGAACATGTTCATCGGCGGCCATGTCGACCGGATCATCCTCAGCCGCCCGGCGGTCGAGGCGGGCGAAAAGCTCGGCTATCTGCCCGGCGACATGAAAGACAAGGTCGATCCCTATATGCAGCCGCTCTATGACGCGCTGAATGATTTCCTGCCCGCCAAGCAGGTGGAAAAGCTGATCGCCGAAAAACGCATCGAAATCGCGCCGCTGGCCTTCATGCGCGGCCGCACGCTGGCCAATGCCTTTGTCGTGCTCGACGAGGCGCAGAACGCCACCACCATGCAGATGAAAATGTTCCTCACCCGTCTGGGCGAGGGCTCGCGCATGGTGATCACCGGCGACCGGTCTCAGGTCGACCTGCCGCGCGGGGTGAATTCCGGCCTGCGCGACGCCGAAAGCCTGCTGAAGCAGATTGATGCCATCTCGTTCAACTATTTCACCTCCAAGGACGTGGTGCGCCATCCGCTGGTCGCCAAGATCATCGAGGCCTATGACGCTGCCGAAAACCAGTCCTAGGGTCAGGCGGGGCAGGGCGGAAAGACGCCGAACTATTTTCAACCTCTGCACGAAGAGGGCTGGGCGGGCTGCGGCCCCCACGCTATGAGAGCGCCATGATTGTTGACGTCGTTATTGAGGATAGCCGTTGGGAAGCCAGCGATATCGCCACGCTGGCCGAGCGGGCGGCATCGGCGGTGCTGAGCCATCTGGCCATCGACGGCGCCGAGATCGCGCTTCTGGCCTGCGACGATGCCCGCATCGCCGAACTGAACGCGGAATTTCGCGAAAAGCCCACGCCCACCAATGTTCTGTCATGGCCGAGCGAGGAACGCAGCGCCGACGAGCCCGGCGGCACGCCCTATCCGCCCGAGGATCTGGAGCTGGGCGACATCGCCATCGCCTATGAGACCTGCGCGCGCGAAGCCGAGGCGCAGGGTAAGGAATTCGTAAACCATGTTTGCCATCTTCTTGTGCACGGAACCCTGCATTTGTTGGGTTATGATCA
This sequence comes from Paracoccaceae bacterium, assembly GCA_050288685.1. Lineage (GTDB taxonomy): Bacteria > Pseudomonadota > Alphaproteobacteria > Rhodobacterales > Rhodobacteraceae > Sinisalibacter. The sequence continues at coordinate 143,533 of JBNKEH010000001.1, forward strand.
CATCGACGACAAAGATGCGGGCCTGATGGAGGGGCTTGAAGTGGAAATACTTGGCAAACTCGGCATTGCAGACCCATATGAAGGGGCGGGCACTTGAGGCCCGGTGTGATGGAAGGTTCGATGGGCGAGAGCAGCGAAGGCTCTTCTAGTGCGGCGCAGAGCGCGCTTGAGGACGAAAACGAAATACGGCCAACCGGTATCTGGGGTCGTATCATCGGGGCGTTGAGCCCCACGGAAGCCGGACAGGAAGATTCTGCCGGAGATATGGCTCAGGGCGTCGGGGTCCATAATTCCTCGGTCCCGGGGATGATGAACCTGCGCCGGATGCGTGTCGAAGATGTGATGGTGCCGAAGGCTGAAATCGTCTCGGTGCCCTTGGGCATCACCCGCGACGATCTGGTCGAAGTGTTCCGCGAGTCGGGCCTGTCGCGTCTGCCGGTCTTCAAGGGCACGCTCGACAACCCGGTCGGCCTTGTTCACTTGAAAGACTTCGCCCTGACCCACGGCTTCAACGGCCTTGGCACCCGCTATGCCCTGCGCAAGCTTCTGCGCCCCTTGCTGTTCGCCCCGCCCTCGATGCCGATTGGTGTGCTCTTGCAGAAAATGCAGACCGAACGCACCCATATGGCGCTGGTGATTGATGAATATGGCGGGGTCGATGGTCTGGTCACCATCGAAGACCTGATCGAACAGGTGATCGGCGAGATCGAAGACGAACACGATCTGGAAGAGGGCGTGCTCTGGGTGCGTGAAAAGCCCGGCTGCTATCTGGCGGAATCGCGCGCGCCCCTGGAAGAATTCGAGATCGAGGCGGGCGTGGCACTGCGCGGCTTTGACGAAGATGATGAAGAGGTCGACACGCTGGGCGGTCTGGTCTTTCTGATCGCCGGCCATGTGCCCGCGCGCGGCGAGGTGATCCAGCATCCCAGCGGGGCCGAGTTCGAAGTGGTCGATGCCGATCCACGCCGGATCAAGCGTCTGCGCGTGCGCCTGCCGGAAATGGGTACGCATGGCTAAGCGTGGCCCGGGCTGGACGCGCCTGCCGGGCTGGCTCGAACGTCGCTGGTGGCGGGTTCTGGTCATGGGCGCGGTGCTGGGCCAGATCGCGGCCCTCGGTCAGGCCCCGTTCAACCTCTGGCCCGCCACGCTGCTCGGCCTTGCGGGCAGTTTCGCCCTTCTGGGCGCGGCGCCCTCGCTTCGCAAATCTGCGCTCACCGGCTGGGCCTTCGGCTTTGGCTATTTCGGCGTCACGCTGGTCTGGATCGTGCAGCCCTTTCTGGTCGAACCCGATACCTATGGCTGGATGGCGCCCTTCGGCCTCATCTTCATGGCCGGGGGCATGGCACTGTTCTGGGGGCTGGGCTTTGCCCTTGCCCGCTGGCTCAGCCCCGCCGGGCGTTTCGGCTGGCTCGCCTTCGCCGCCGCTCTGGGGGCGATGGAACTGGTCCGCGCCACCATATTCACCGGCTTTCCTTGGGGCGAGCCGGGGCTGGTCTGGGTGAACAGCCCGGTGGCGCAATTGGCCAGCCTCATCGGTGCCTTCGGTCTGACGGTGCTCACCTTCGCAGGCGGCGCGCTGATCTGGCTTGCCGTCGCCCGGCGCAAACCGCTGCCCGCGCTCACCGTGGCGCTGGGCTTCGGCGTGGCCTTTGGCGCCGGAACCCTGCTTCAACGCACCCCGATCCCCGACCGTGCCGCGCCCGTGCATCTTCGCCTTGTCCAGCCCAACGCCACTCAGGCGCTGAAATGGGATCCCGACTGGATGCCGGTCTTCTTTAACCGTGCGCTCGATCTCACCCGCGAGCCGCCCGCCCCCGATCACCCCGCCGCCGATCTGGTGATCTGGCCCGAAACCTCGGTGCCCACGCTGCTGGGCGAATATCCGGCGCTGCAGGCCGAGCTTGCCGCCACCGCCGCTCCCGCCCGCCTGATCGCGGGCATTCGTCGCCTCGACGGACGGCGCGGTTACAATTCGCTGGTGCTCTTCGCTCCCGATGGCGCCGCCGAGCTGCGCTACGACAAGCACCACCTCGTGCCCTTCGGCGAATATACCCCGCTGGGCGACCTCGCGGCGAAATTCGGTTTCTACGGCCTCGCCGCAAAAGACGGCTATGGCTATTCCGCCGGTCCGGGGGCCGAGGTGCTGCATCTGCCGGGCCACTTGGGCACCGCCTTGCCGCTGATCTGTTACGAAGCGATTTTCCCGCGCGACCTGCGCGCCGCCCCCGAGCGCGCCGACTGGATCTTGCAGATCACCAATGATGGCTGGTTCGGCAGCTTCTCCGGCCCGCAGCAGCATCTGGCGCAGGCCCGCTTTCGTGCCATCGAGATGGGCCTGCCCTTCGTGCGTGCCGCCAATACTGGCATCAGCGCCGTCATCGACGCCCATGGTGCGGTGCTGGCGCGCCTGCCGCTCAATCAGGCGGGCAAGCTCGATGCCGACCTTCCGGGCGCCCTGCCACCGAGCGTTTACGCAAAATACGGTGATGTTCCGGTAGTATTGCTGCTTATCGTGGCGGCAGCGGGGCTGATCGTCACGCGTCGCGCAAAAGCCGTTGACCCACAGGGCATCGAGGGGTAACGGGTCACCTCGACTGCCACAACGGCTTCCTGACGTGGCAGGGTCTATTCACTGGAGCACTTCTCATGGCACGACCGAACTACACTTTCACTTCGGAATCAGTTTCCGAGGGCCATCCCGACAAGGTTTGCGATCGGATTTCCGATGCGGTTCTGGATGCCTTTCTGGCCGAAGACCCGCAGGCTCGTGTGGCCTGCGAAACCTTTGCCACCACCGACCGCGTCGTGATTGGCGGCGAAGTGCGCGGTCCTGCCAGCGTGATCCAGCGGGTCGAAGACATTGCCCGCCAATGCGTGCGCGATATCGGCTACGAGCAGGAAGGCTTCCATTGGGCCAATCTGAAGGTGGAAAGCTACCTTCACGCCCAATCGGCTGACATCGCCCAAGGCGTGGACGCGGCTGATAACAAAGACGAAGGTGCGGGCGATCAGGGCATCATGTTCGGCTATGCGGTGAACGAGACCCCCGAGCTGATGCCAGCCCCGATCCAATATGCTCACGCGATCCTGCGCCGCCTCGCCGAAGTGCGCAAGAACGGCACCGAAGGCTGGATGGGCCCGGACGCGAAAAGCCAGCTGTCGATCCGTTATGAAAACGGCAAGCCGGTCGAAGCCACCCAGATCGTGCTCTCGACCCAGCATATCGACGAAAGCATGACCCCCGCCGATGTGCGCGCCAAGGTCGAGCCCTATATCCGCGACGTTCTGCCCGAGGGCTGGGTCACCGCCGACACCGTCTGGCACGTGAACCCGACCGGCAAATTCGTGATCGGCGGCCCTGATGGCGATGCGGGCCTCACTGGCCGCAAGATCATCGTCGATACCTATGGCGGGGCTGCCCCCCATGGCGGCGGCGCCTTCTCGGGCAAGGATCCGACCAAGGTTGACCGTTCCGCCGCCTATGCCGCGCGCTATCTGGCGAAAAACATCGTCGCCGCCGGTCTGGCCGACAAATGTACCCTGCAGCTCTCCTACGCTATCGGTGTGGCCGAGCCGCTGTCGATCTATGTCGACACGCACGGCACCGGGCAGGCGGCGGAAGAGGCGATCGAGAACGCCGTGCGCGAGGTGATGAACCTGACCCCGCGCGGCATCCGCACCCATCTGGGCCTCAACAAGCCGATCTATGAGCGCACCGCCGCTTATGGTCATTTCGGTCGTCATCCCGAAGCCGATGGCGGCTTCTCGTGGGAGAAAACCGATCTGGTTGACGCGCTGAAAGCCGCGCTCTGAGATGGCGCAGACCGATACATCAGGGCTGAGCCAGCTCGGCGCGAAAGTAGACCTGCCAGCATCGCCGGAAGAGGCGGTGCTGGAGCGGGTGCCCAACGGCAATGCCGGCGAGCGCTTCATCGTGCGCTTCACCGCGCCCGAGTTTACCTCGCTTTGCCCGATGACCGGCCAGCCCGACTTTGCCCATATCATGATCGACTATGTGCCGGGCGACTGGCTGGTCGAAAGCAAGTCGCTGAAGCTCTTCCTCGGTGCGTTCCGCAACCACGGCGCCTTCCACGAGGATTGCTCGGTCTATATCGGCAAGCGTCTGGTCGAGCTGCTCTCGCCCGAATGGCTGCGCATCGGCGCCTATTGGTACCCGCGCGGCGGCATCCCGATTGACGTGTTCTGGGCCTCCGGTCCCGAACCCAAAGACATCTGGATCCCCGAACAAGGCGTCCCGCCCTATCGCGGGCGCGGCTGACGCGAATACGACTAACCAGTTTTTGACAGGTTTTGCCCGGCGGAACCGCCGGGCAGCGCCCGAACCGCCCCCACGGGGCGGGCGCTACTCGCCCACCCCGCGGTCCGGTCGCAGCCCTCATTTATGTTGATTGCGGTCATATCAGCTCTCTCAGGTGCTTGACCCACAGGCCCGCCACGCTACAAGCCCCGGCATGAGTGATAAACACCCCTCCGGCGCCCCGTGGCGCAATTTCTATGGCCGGTTTCGTGGCAAGACGATCCGCGACAGCCAGCAAAGCTATCTCGACGAGGATCTGGCGAAGCTTTCGCCGGGGGCCGTGGGCTGGGATGAAAACCCCGACCGCGCCCCGATCGACCTTGCGGCGCTGTTCGGCGGCAAGCCGGTCTGGCTGGAAGTGGGCTTTGGCGGCGGCGAGCACATGGTGCATATGGCCGCCACCAATCCCGATATCGGCATCATCGGCTGCGAACCTTTCATCAACGGCGTGGCGATGCTTTTGGGCAAGATCCGCAAGGCCGGGGTCACCAATGTTGCCGTTCATCCCGGCGATGTGCGCGATCTCTTCGACGTGCTGCCCGAGGGCTCGATTGCCAAAGCCTTCCTGAACTACCCCGACCCCTGGCCGAAAAAGCGCCACCACCGCCGCCGTTTCGTAACGCAGGAGCATCTGCAGCCGCTCCACCGCGTGCTCGCCCCCGGTGCCGAGTTCCGGGTGGCCACCGACATTCCCGACTATGTGCGCCAGACCATGGAAGAGGTGCCGCGCGCCGGGTTCGAATGGCTGGCCGAAGGCTCCGCCGACTGGCGCGAGCCGTGGTCCGACTGGCTCTCGACCCGCTACGAACAAAAGGCGCTGCGCGAAGGCCGCACCCCGCATTACATGACCTTCCGTCGGGTGTGAGGCGGGGCAGGGCGCCGAATAAGCGTCGCCAGTGCCGCGCCTGACCTTGGGGAGGCGCGGGTAAGCAATGGGCTGAGTTAGGCAAATAGGGCAGTGACCGACCGCGGGGGGGACGAGAAGCGTCCGCCCGTGGGGGCGGTCGGACGCTGCCCGGCGGTTCCCACCGGGCGAAAGTGGTTGGCTCATGTCGAATGCCTCCCCAAGGTCAGGCGCGCCCCTCCGCGCCTCGCGGCACCGTCCAAATTCGCCTTCCCCGCAACCAGACCATGGACCCGCAATCCGCCTTGCGCTATCAGCCCCCTTGACCAATCAGGAGGCACAGATGTCCGGCCACGGCGATCCCATTCCGATGACCTCCCGCAAGGCGGGGCCGCTCAAAGGCGAGGCCCGCGTGCCGGGCGACAAGTCGATCAGCCACCGCGCGCTGATCCTTGGGGCGCTCTCGGTGGGCGAAACCCATATCACCGGGCTTCTGGAGGGCGAGGATGTGCTGGGCACCGCCGCCGCCATGCGCGCCTTCGGGGCCGATGTGGAACGGCTGGGCGAAGGCGAATGGCGGGTGAATGGCGTCGGCGTCGGCGGCTTTGCCGAGCCTGAAAACGTGATCGATTGCGGCAATGCCGGCACCGGCGTGCGGCTGATCATGGGCGCCATGGCCACCAGCCCGATCACCGCCACCTTCACCGGCGATGCCAGCCTGCGCTCGCGCCCGATGGCCCGGATCACCGATCCGCTGGCACTGTTCGGCACCCAGGCCGTGGGCCGCTCCGGCGGCCGCCTGCCGATGACCATCGTCGGCGCCGCCAACCCGGTGCCGGTGCGCTACACCACCCCGATGCCCTCGGCGCAGGTGAAATCGGCGGTCCTCCTTGCTGGCCTCAACGTGCCCGGCGAAACCGTGGTGATCGAGAAAGAAGCCACCCGCGACCATACCGAGCGGATGCTGGCAGGCTTCGGTGCGACGATCACCGTCGAAGACACCGAGGAAGGCCGGGTGATCACCCTCAAAGGCCAGCCCGAGCTGAAACCGCAAGACATCGCCGTGCCGCGCGATCCGTCCTCCGCCGCCTTCCCGGTCTGCGCCGCGCTGATCGTCGAAGGCTCCGATGTGCTGGTGCCCAATATCGGCCTCAACCCGACCCGCGCGGGCCTCTTTGACACCCTGCGCGAGATGGGTGCGGATCTCTCTTACGAGAACCCGCGCGAAGAGGGCGGCGAGCCGGTGGCCGATCTGCGCGCCAAGTTCTCGCCCAATATGAAGGGCATCCGCGTGCCCCCCGAACGCGCCGCCAGCATGATCGACGAATATCCGGTGCTCTCCGTTGTCGCGGCCTTTGCCACTGGCAAAACCGAGATGGTCGGGGTGAAAGAGCTGCGGGTGAAGGAAAGCGACCGGATCGACGCGATGGCCCGCGGGCTTGAGGCCAATGGCGTCACCGTCGAGGAAGGCCCGGATTTCATGACGGTCCACGGCATGGGCCCCGGCGGCGTGCCCGGCGGCGGTCTCGCCCATGCCCGGCTCGATCACCGCATCGCCATGAGCTTTGCGGTGCTGGGCATGGCGTCTCAGGACGCCGTGCGCATCGACGATGGCAGCCCCATCGCCACCTCTTTCCCGATTTTCGAACCGCTCATGGCCGCTCTTGGCGGCCGCATCGAACGCGCCAACCGTTAAGCCGCATCTGGCACTTTTCAACGCCTCTCCTCACGCTATGGTGAGGGGGGAGGCTTTGGATTGCGGTACGTCTCAGACGGGCTTTTTGGGCGAAACAACAGGCGCGTGGCGCTGCTTATGCGGCCGGGCTTTCTGTTTGCGCTGTTCTGCGGCCTCACCCTTGGCAGCTATCTCGCCATGACCCTCTGGACCCTGCCCAAAATCTCGGCCGGGGCCGGCGGCATGCCGATCCTCGACACCCGTCTGGGCGGCTATAGCGGCGGCGAGGCGCGGCTCTTCGTCAAAGCGCTCAGCCCGGCAGGCCGCGCCACCTATCTGGGGCCGCAACGCCTGCTCGACACCATCCTGCCGATGAGCCTCACTGGCACGCTGGCCTTTGCGGGCTTCCTGCTCGCCCGCCGCTGGTCGCATATTCTGGCCGTGGCCCTCGCCGCCGTGCCGCTGGCCTATTTCACCTTCGACATGCTGGAAAACGCCCAGATCGCCGTGCTTCTGCGCGCGGGCAGTTTCAGCGACAGGGTGGCCGAGGCCGCCAGCCACTGGACGGTTTTGAAGGCGCAGGCGTTGCGGTTTTCGCTCGCCGTGGTACTGCTGCCGCTGGCCGGGCGGGCGCTGGATGCGGCGCTGGGTCGGCAGGGCAGAGCAGAAAGGACCCCCGACATGCGTTTCACCGTAGCAATCGACGGACCAGCCGCCGCAGGCAAGGGCACCATCGCGCGCGAAGTCGCGGCGCATTTCGGCTTTGCTTATCTCGATACCGGGCTGCTCTACCGCGCGGTGGGGGCCAAGGTGCGGGGCGGGGCCGAGCCGGTTGAAGCTGCCGAAAGCCTCACCCCTGACGATCTTGCTGTCGAGGGGCTGCGGACTCCCGAGGTTGCCCAAGCCGCCAGTCAGGTCGCCGCAATCCCCGATGTTCGCACCGCCCTTGTGGCCTTTCAGAAAGATTTTGCCCGGCTCGAGGGCGGGGCGGTGCTCGATGGTCGCGACATCGGCACGGTGATCTGCCCCGAGGCCGATGTGAAACTCTACGTCACCGCCAGCGCCGAGATCCGCGCCGAACGCCGCTATCTGGAAGATGTCGCCAAAGGCAGCACCCTCAGCCGTGAAGCGGTTCTGGCCGAAGTGCGCGAGCGCGACGAACGCGACGCCACCCGCGCCACCGCCCCGCTGAAACCCGCCGAAGACGCGGTGCTGATCGACACCACCGATCTCAGCATCGATCAGGCCGTGGCCACGGCCATCGCCGCCATCGCCGCGCGCCGGGGCTGATCCTCAGGCCTCAGCCCCCTGCGCCACGTCATAGGCCAGACGCGCCGCGTCGATATTGTCGAGATTATCAATCGCCCAGCGACCAAGGGTCCGGATCGGCCCGCTGAACGACCGCCCCAGCGGCGTCAGCGCATATTCCACCTTGGGCGGGATCGTCGGATATTGGGTGCGCGACACCAACCCGTCGCGCTCCAGCTCGCGCAGGGTCAGGCTCAGCATCCGTTGCGAAATGCCCAGATGCCGCTTCAGCTCGTTGAACCGCATCACCTGATCGTCGAGCGCGATGATGATCAGCACGCTCCAGCGGTCACCCACCCGCGCCAGCACCCGCCCGATGCGCTGGCATTGGCTCGACTCTGGCGAAATCTCGTCGCGGGGCATGGTGGTATCCTTCATGTAACTGAGGCAGGTTTTTGTGCCTTCTTGCGGCTGCCTGCCAGTGCCCTATTTACACCCGGTATGGAATCAATACCACCCCGCATCGGGACCGAGAAGGAAACTATCATGCTGCAGGAAAAACTGAACTGGCGCTATGCCACCAAGAAAATGGACCCGAGCCGCGCCGTGCCGGAAGACAAGGTCGAGCGCATTCTGGAAGCGGTGCGCCTTGCCCCGACTTCCAGCGGCTTGCAGCCCTTCGAAGTGATCGTGGTGAAAAACCCCGAGCTGCGCGCCAAGATGGCCGAAGTGGCGATGGGCCAGCAGCAGCTTGTCGAAGGCTCGCATGTGCTCGTCTTCGCCGCCTGGGACAACTACACCGAAGCCCGCATGGACCGCTCGTTCGACGTGGTGAACGAGGCCCGTGGTTTCGTGGCTGAGGCTTGGGAAAACTACCGTGCCTTCCTCAAAGGCGCCTATCTGCCGCGCCCGGCCAATGTGAACTTCGAACACGCCGCCCGTCAGGCCTATATCGGCCTCGGCCTCGCGATCACCGCCGCCGCCTTTGAAGAAGTCGACGCCACCCCGATGGAAGGTTTCGACGCCCCGGCGATGGACGAGCTTCTGGGCCTCACCGAACGCGGGCTGCGCTCGCTGGCGATCCTGCCGCTCGGCTACCGCGACACCGAAGGCGACTGGCTGGTGAACCTGAAAAAGGTCCGCCGCCCGCGCGAAGAATTCATCACCGTGGTCGAATAAGCACCCGGGGACGAGACATTCTTAGCCAGTATGGGCCGGGGCACTGCTCCGGCCCTTTTCCTTAAATCGTGATCGCCTCCAGCACTTCTGGCTCGATCACATCCACCCCCTCTAGCACCTGCTTCATCAGCGCCGCCGATTGCTCCAGCATCGGGAAGGTGCGGTAGTGGCAGGGGATCACGGTGCGGAAGTTGAAGTATTTCCGCGCCGCATAGCTCGCCCGCGCCATATCCATGGTGAAATGCCCGCCCGCGCAGAGGATGCCGATATCCGGCTCATGCACCTCGCCCATCCATTCCATGTCGGCCATGATGTCGGTGTCGCCGCTCACATAGATCACATGGCCTTCGCCCGCGATCATGTAGCCCGCTTCGGCGCCGGTATAGATCGGCCCGCTGGCGCTTTGCTGGGCCGAGGAGTGGCTGGCATTCACCATCGTCACCGCGACATTGCCAAGGCGCACAGTGCCGCCCTTGTTGAAGCCCAGCGTCTCGCAGGTATAGCGCGCGCCCCACCAGGTCATCAGATCGTAGATCCCGATCACCGGAATCCCCAGCCGCTCGGCAATCACCGGCGCATCGGGGGCATGGTCGCCATGGCCATGGGTCACCAGAATATGCGTGGCCCCCGCCACTGCCGCCTCATGCTGCGCTTCCGGCAGCATCGGATTGCCGGTCAGCCAGGGGTCGACCAGAATGACCACGTCTTCGATTTCCAGCCGAAATCCCGAATGCCCAAGCCAGATGATATTCATGTGATCCTCCCGATATTTGCCCCAGCCTAACCGCCTCCGGCGAGTCGGGCCAAGCGCCAAGACGGCTCCACACACCCTCGTGTTCGGCAGCAGATCACCGCTTGGGCCAATCTCACCCCGTCTGATGCTTGCGGGGCGGGCTTTGGGGCGGTAAACGGGCAGGCGAAACCCAGATGGGAGAGCTTCATGTCGATCGATATCGAAACCGCGCGCAAGGTGGCGCATCTGGCCCGGATCCGGGTCGAGGAAGACCGCCTGCCGGCCCTGGCTGATGACTTCAACAATATCCTCGGCTTCATCGAGCAGCTGAACGAGGTGAATGTCGATGACATCGAACCGATGACCTCGGTCACCCCGATGCGGCTGAAGCGCCGCGTGGATGTGGTTTCCGATGGCGGCTATCAGGACAAGATCCTGTCCAACGCCCCCGATGCCCGCGAGGGTTTCTTTGCCGTGCCGAAAGTGGTGGAGTGATATGACCGATCTGAACAAACTCACCATTGCCGATGCCCGCGACGCGCTGGCCAAGGGCGAAACCAGCTCGGTCGAGCTGACCGAAGCCTGCCTCGCTGCGATTGACGCCGCCGATGCGCTGGGCACCTTCGTGCACAAAACCCCCGAGATCGCGCTGGAACGGGCCAAAGCCGCCGACGCGCGGATCAAGGCAGGCGACGCCGCCGCGATGACCGGCATTCCGATCGGTATCAAAGATCTGTTCTGCACCAAGGGCGTGGCCAGTCAGGCCGCCTCGCGCATTCTCGAAGGCTTCAAGCCGGAATACGAATCGACCGTCACCCAAAACCTCGCCGATGCGGGCGCGGTGATGCTGGGCAAGCTCAACATGGACGAGTTCGCCATGGGCAGCTCGAACGAAACTTCGGCCTATGGCAACGCGGTCAACCCGTGGCGCCGTGGCAATGACGACACCGCCCTGACCCCCGGCGGCAGCTCGGGTGGCTCGGCCAGCGCCGTTGCCGCCGATCTCTGCCTTGCCGCCACCGGCACCGATACCGGCGGCTCGATCCGTCAGCCCGCCGCCTTCACCGGCATCGTCGGGATCAAGCCGACCTATGGGCGCTGCTCGCGCTGGGGCGTGGTGGCTTTTGCCAGCTCGCTCGATCAGGCCGGGCCGATGACCAAATCCGTGCGCGACGCGGCAATCATGCTGGGCGCCATGGCCGGGCATGACCCGAAAGACAGCACCTCCGCCGAGCTTGCCGTGCCCGATTTCGAAGCCGCCCTGACCGGCGACATCAAGGGCAAGGTCATCGGCATTCCGCGCGAATACCGGCTCGACGGCATGCCCGCCGAGATCGAAAAGCTCTGGGACGATGGCAAGGCGATGCTGGCCGATGCGGGCGCGCGGGTGATCGACATCTCGCTGCCCCATACCAAATACGCGCTGCCCGCCTATTACGTGATTGCCCCCGCCGAAGCTTCGTCGAACCTCGCGCGCTATGATGGCGTGCGCTACGGCCACCGCGCGACGCTAGGCGCAGGCGACGGCATCAACGACATGTACGAGAAAACCCGTGCCGAAGGCTTTGGCGCTGAAGTGCAGCGCCGGGTGATGATCGGCACCTATGTGCTGTCGGCGGGCTTCTACGACGCCTATTACAACCGCGCCCGCAAGGTGCGCGCGCTGATCAAACGCGATTTCGACGAAGCCTTCGATCAGGGCGTCGATGCGATCCTCACCCCGGCCACGCCCTCGGCGGCCTTCGGTCTGGGCGAGATGGCCGATGCCGATCCAGTGCAGATGTATCTCAACGACGTGTTCACCGTCACCGTGAACCTTGCCGGTCTGCCGGGCATCTCGGTGCCCACCGGGCTCGACGCGCAGGGTCTGCCGCTGGGTCTGCAGCTGATCGGTCGTCCGTGGGAAGAGGGCGATCTGCTGAATACCGCCTATGCGCTGGAAAGCGCCGCCGGGTTTGTTTCCAAGCCCGCGAAATGGTGGTAAAGGCCGCCTTTGTTAAAGCTCCCGCAGAAAGAGGCATTGGCCAATATGCGCATTTCGACGCTCAGCACGATCTCGCTTCTGGCGCTCAGCGCTTGTAGCCCGGCGATTCCCAACAGCGCCGCAGGTTACGGCGATGCCGCCAAGCTGCCCGCCGCCGCGCCGGTCTATGCCCAGCCGCTCGACCGTGGTGATAGTGGCAGTGCCATCGCCGCCGATACCGCTGCGGTTCTGGGCCTCGCCCCCGCCGAGCCGATGTCGGCCATGGTGGCCGGGGCGGCCAACGATACCACTACCGCCCCTATCGAAACCGCCCCTGCCGAAACCGCGCCGGTGGTTGAAGACGGCGCCGTGGCGTCGAGTGAAGCGATCTCGGACGAGCAGAACTTCACCGCCGTGGCCGAGCGTGAAACCATCCAGTCGGATGCCGAGCGGATTGCCGAAAACCGTGCGCAATATGTGGTGATCGAGCCCACCGATCTGCCGCCGCGCCCGAATGGCACCGGCGCCTCGATCGTGGCCTATGCGCTGGCCACCACCAACCTGCCGGGCCAGCAGCTCTATTCGCGTAGCGGCAACACCTCGAAATCGCGTTTCGATGCCGCCTGTGCCCGCAACGCCCCCGACGATCGCGCCCAGGAAGTCTTCCTCGATAATGGCGGCCCCGAAACCGACCGTTACGGCATGGACCCGGATGGCGACGGTTTCGCCTGCTACTGGGACCCGCGCCCGTTCCGCACCGCGAAGGCTGGCGCGACCGAGCAGCCCGAGACTTATGACGTGATCGAAACCCCCGGCGTCAGCGAATGAGCAAGGGCAGGGTGGGCGAGGTCATTGCCCATCCCAGCCCGAACTTCGGTCCGCGCCGCGATGGCCTGACCCCGCGCCTGATCGTTCTGCACTTCACCGCGATGGACGCGCCCGAGGCGGCGCTGGAGCGGCTTTGCAGCCCCGAGCACGAGGTCTCGGCGCATTACCTCATCGCCCGCGACGGGCGGTTGTTCCAGCTCGTCGACGAGACCCAGCGCGCCTGGCATGCCGGGGCCGGAAACTGGGGCGGGGCAGGCGATGTGAACTCGCGCTCCATCGGGGTGGAATTGGACAATCTTGGCAATTTCCCCTTCTCCCATCCCCAGATGACCCGGTTGGAATTGCTGCTTTCAAACATTATGGCCCGTCATGCCATTCCGCCCGAAGGGGTGATCGCGCATTCCGATTTCGCCCCCATGCGCAAGGCCGATCCCGGCCCGCGCTTCGATTGGCGCCGCCTCGCGCTGCAAGGCCTGTCGGTCTGGCCCGACCCAGTTCTAGACGCGCCCACGCCTGATCCTGACGCCTTCCTTACCGCCGCCGCAGCCTTCGGCTATCCGGTGGGCGAGGGGCTTTTACCCATCCTCACCGCCTTCCGTCTGCGCTTCCGCCCCCATGCCAACGGCCCGCTTGCCCCCGCCGATCTGGCGATGATGCAAAACCTCGCCACGCGCTATCCCATTGACCGCCCGGCCTCGCACCCCTAGATCAGTCACGCGCGGATGGCCGGATGACCGCGGGTTACTGGATGGGCTTGCCCATCTCTGACGCGAGGAAAGTCCGGACTCCACAAGGCAACGGTGCCGGGTAACGCCCGGCGGGGGCAACCCCAGGGAAAGCGCCACAGAGAACAGACCGCCTGCCTTCGGGCAGGTAAGGGTGAAACGGTGGGGTAAGAGCCCACCGCGCCGCTGGTAACAGGGGCGGCACGGCAAGCCCCACCGGGAGCAATGCCGAATAGGGACTTCACGGGGCCAGACCCCAAGGCCGCCTTGGCCTGGAAGTCCGGGTTGGCAGCTTGAGCGCAGGAGCAATCCTGCGCCTAGAGGAATGGTCATCCAAGGGGGCAACCCCTGGACAAAATCCGGCTTACAGGCCATCCGCGCATATCTTCCCCGCCCGAACGCCCGCCCCAAAAGCAAAAGCCCGAAGCAGAGCCCCGGGCTTTCGTGCATTCCATGTCTCCGCCTTAGCCGAGCTGGGCCAGAACCTCGTCACTGGCTTCGAAGTTGGTGGTGACGGTCTGCACGTCATCATCATCTTCCAGCGCATCCACCAGCTTCATCAGCTTTTGCATGTCTTCAAGGCCAAGCTCGGTGGTGGTGTTCGGCTTCCAGATCAGCTTGGTCGATTCCGATTCGCCCAGAGCCGCTTCCAGCGCGCTCGACACCTCGTTGAGGTCGGTATCGGCGCAGTAGATGATGTGCTCGTCTTCCGAGCTTTCCACATCTTCCGCCCCGGCTTCGATCGCCGCTTCAAAGATCGCATCCGCATCGCCGGCGCTCAACGGATAGGTGATCTCGCCCTTGCGCTCGAACTGGAAGCTCACCGAGCCGGTTTCCCCGAGGTTGCCGCCGTTCTTGGCAAAGGTCGAACGTACGTTCGACGCGGTGCGGTTGCGGTTGTCGGTCATCGCTTCCACGATCACCGCCACGCCATTGGGGCCATAGCCCTCATAGCGGATCTCGTCGTAGTTCTCGGCATCGCCGCCCACGGCCTTTTTGATCGCGCGGTCGATGACGTCTTTCGGCACCGATTGCGATTTGGCCTCTTTCACCGCCAGCCGCAGACGCGGGTTTTTGTCAGGGTCCGGGTCGCCCATCTTTGCGGCCACGGTGATCTCCTTGGCCAGCTTGGAAAAGAGTTTAGACCGCGCGGCGTCCTGACGCCCCTTGCGATGCTGGATGTTTGCCCATTTTGAATGGCCAGCCATGAAAAGCTCCCAAAAGTTCTGATTTCGCGCCTCTATATGGCATCGCCCCCCTACTGGGCAAGGGCTCAGGCGCGTTCGTCCTTCGGGCTGGCCATTACCACATGAGTGGTGATCCGGTTCACCCCCTCGACCATGCCCAGCTTGTCGGTGTGAAAGCGCTTATAGGCGGCAAGGTCTTCGGCCTCGACCCGCATGAGGTATTCCACCTCGCCGGTGATGCTATGGCATTCGCGCACCTCGTCGAACTGGCTCATCGCCCGTTCAAACTCCACCTGTGCCGCCTTGGTATGCACCGAAAGCCCCACGGTCACATAGGCCACAAAGCCCCGTCCCATTGCCTCGGGCTCCAGCACCACGCGATAGCCTGTGATCACCCCGCACCGCTCCAGCTCCTGCACCCGGCGCAGACTGGCCGAGGGCGAAAGCCCCACCCGCTCCGCCAGTTGAGTATTGGGTAGGCGTCCATCGCAGCTAAGCTCGCGCAATATTTTGCGGTCGATTTCGTCAAGAGCCGTCATTTATTGCCTCAAATCAGCATTTAACCCGCATATTCGCAACCCAAACGGGGCATGTCCATGTAATTATCCCGGACATGACACAGCATATTCTCATCGCCTTTATCGGCTTCGCCTTCGTCACCCTGTTCACCCCGGGGCCCAACAACCTGATGCTTCTGGCTTCGGGTGCCAATTACGGGCTGCGCCGCACGGTGCCGCATATGTTCGGCGTGGCGCTGGGCTTTGGCGCCATGGTGGCGCTGGTGGGGCTGGGGCTCAGCACCCTGTTCACCCAGATCCCGGTGCTGCATCAGGTCCTGAAAGCCATTGCCGTGGTCTTTCTTGCCTGGCTGGCTTGGAAGATCGCCCATGCCAGCGCTCCCGGATCGGCCGAAGCGACCGGCCGCCCGATGAGCTTTTTGCAGGCAGTGGCGTTTCAATGGGTCAACCCGAAAGCCTGGGCCATGGCGATCACCGGTATCTCGGCATATGCGCCGGATCAGAGCTGGCTGGCGGTGGCGATTGTTGCAGGTGGCTTTGCCAGCATCGGCATCTGCAGCGGCGCAACATGGGCGGGCCTCGGCACCCGCATCAGGCTGTGGCTGACCAGCCCGGCCCGGCTGCGCGCCTTCAACCTCACCATGGCGGGTCTTCTGCTGGCCACGCTCATTCCCGTTCTCTTTGCGTGAAGCCCTCTGGCGGGGTAGCCTCGCCACATGACCAGCGAACAGATCATCCTCTTCAGCCTCTTCACCGCCGTCTTTGCATTGCTGCTTTGGGGCCGGTTTCGCTACGACCTCGTGGCCTTCACCGCGCTTCTGGCCGGGGTGGTGCTGGGCGTTGTGCCGGTGAAACACGCCTTTGAGGGCTTTGGTCATCCCGCCACCATCATCGTGGCGCTGGTTCTGGTGGTCTCTGCCGGGCTGGTGCGTTCGGGGGCGGTGCGCCTGATCACCCGCACGCTGATCGACTCCAGCCGGTCGCTCAGCGCACATATCGCCATCATGGGCACGGTCGGCGGCGCGCTTTCGGCCGTCATGAGCAACTTCGCCTCGCTGGCGCTGTTGCTGCCCGCCGAGCTGCAAATTGCCCGCAAGTCCGGACGATCTCCGGGGGCCACGCTGATGCCTATCAATTTTGCCACCGTCCTCGGCGGCATGGTCACGCTGATCGGGACGCCGCCCAACATTCTGATCTCCGGCATCCGCGAAGACATGACGGGCACCCCGTTTTCGATGTTTGATTTTGCCCCAGTCGGCCTGGCGGTGGCCTTTGTCGGAATCGGCTTTCTCGCGCTTGTGGGCTGGCGGCTGCTGCCGCAACGCGAGGCCGAGACGCCCGAGCCGGTCGAGCTTCAGCCCTATGTCGCCGAGCTCACCGTGCCGGAGGGCAACGCGCATATCGGCCAGCGGGTCGAGGCGCTTTACGGCGCGGCCGAAGAGCACGATGTGGCGATCCTCGGCCTGATCCGGGGCGGCCGCCGCCGCTATGGCCCGGCCGCACATGCAACCATCGCGGCGCAAGATGCTCTGGTGCTGGAAGCAACACCGGAGGCGCTCGAAGCGTTTCGCAGCGCCCAGGGCTTCAGCTTTGCCGACGAGCGGCGCGAAGAGCTGATCAGGGCCGAAGGTCATGGCGTGGACCTGATCGAGGTGGTGGTGCCGAAAAACTCGCGCCTTGATGGCCGCACCGCGCAGGCGGTGGGGCTCGACTGGCGCCAGCATACCGTTCTGATGGGCATCTCGCGCCAGGGGCAGCGGATCACCAGACAGATGCGCCGGACGATGATCCGCCCGGGCGATATTTTGCTCCTGCTGATCCCGCAGGAAAGCGCCACGGCGGTGATCAACTGGCTGGGCGTCCTGCCGCTCGCCGATCGCGGTGTCGCGGTGACGGATGACAGCAAGAAATGGCTGGCAATGGGCCTGTTCGCCGCCGGGCTGCTGGCCGCCGGCACCGGCCTCCTCTACCTGCCGGTCGCACTCGGGATCATCTTGGTCGCCTTTCTGGCAACCCGCATCCTGCCGCTGCAAGGGCTCTATACTCTGATCGACTGGCCGGTCGTGGTGCTGCTGGCCAGCATGATCCCGCTCGGCAACGCGCTCGTAGCGTCCGGCGGCACCCAGCTCATCGCCGGGGCGATGCTCGGGGCAACATCGGCGCTGCCGGTCTGGGCCATGCTTGCCCTGCTGATGGCGGTGACCATGACACTGACCGATGTGCTCAACAACAACGCCACCGTGATCGTCGTTGCACCGATCGCGATACAGTTGGCACATGCGCTCGGGGTCAATCCGGATGCTTTTCTGATGGCCGTGGCGATTTCAGCCTCCTGTGCGTTTCTGACCCCGATCGGCGACGAGGCGAACACCCTGATCCTCGGTCCCGGCGGCTACCGCTTTGGCGATTACTGGCGCATGGGCCTGCCGCTGGAGATCCTGGTGATCGCCACCTCCGTTCCGCTGCTTCTGGTGTTCTGGCCGCTTTAGGACGGCCGCCGCGTGGCTCACGTCTCGCCGAACGGCTCCGGCCTTGGATGAGCCTCAAGCCAGCTCTGCGCGGTGTCGATGAGCATGGTCTTCCAGTTTTCTCGCGTCAGCCCCTCCACATGCCCCTGCGCCCCGGTCGCCTCAACCTCGCGGATCGCGTGTTTGAGCTGGTTGAAGATCAGTAGATCGGGCGTTTCGTGGTCGAACCACAGCCGTGAGACCAGCTTCAGCGCATAGAAATCCTCGCCGCCCGAGGCTATGATGTCTTGCAGGTGCCCATAGGCGAGCCATTGGGTGGCCGCGTCCTGCCCCTCGGGGCGAATAAGGGCCTGCTCTTTCGCGATCTGGTCAATGAGCTCGTTCACTTCCGACCAGTAATAGGGCGGCTTGAGGGTGGTCAGCGCGAAGACGCCATCGGAGAACTTTTCGGCGTCGATCATCGCCCAGCCCCAGACCATGGCCGGTTCGGCCAGCTCCAGCGTGAGCGCGCGCAGCGCAAGAATGTCAGCCGTTTGCCGACGCAGGTCTTTGGTCATGGGGCACCTCTTCTGAACACTGGCCATCTGTGGTGGCCAGCGCGCCCCTTCAATGCGGCGGTTTGGCGCGGGATCAGAGCGGCCAGATGAGCGGGATCACCGCCGAGGCCAGAATGCCCAGCGAGATGTTCAGGGGTAGGCCGACTTTCACGAAATCGGTGAATTTATAGCCGCCGGGGCCGTAGACCATGGTGTTGGTCTGATAGCCGATGGGTGTGGCAAAGCTGGCCGAGGCCGCCACCATCACCGTGATCACCAGCGGGCGCGGATCAAGCCCCAGCGCCTGTGCCAGCCCGATGGCCACCGGGGTCACCACCACCGCCACGGCATTGTTCGAGACCAGCTCGGTCAGCACCATGGTCATCAGATAGACCGCACCAACCACCAGATAGGGCGGCAGCTCGGTCAGGGCGGGGGCCAGAGCGTTGACGATCAGCTCAACCGCGCCCGAGCTTTTCAGCGCCGCGCCAATGGCGAGCATCGAAAAGATCAGCGCCAGCAGCCGGCCATCGACAAACGAAAACGCCTCGTCGGCATCAATCGAGCGGGTCAGCAGCACCACGGCCACGCCAATCACCGCCAGCGCCAGAATCGGGGCCACGCCCAGCCCGGCCAGCACCACAACGCCGGTCAGCGCGCCAATCGCCACTGGCGCATGGCCACGCCGCATCGCCCGTGCCGAGGGTTTCGACACATCGACCAGCTCCATCTCCACCGCGAGGCGCTGAATGTCTTCCGGCGCGCCTTCCAAAAGCAGCGTATCGCCAACCCGGACCATGACGTTATCCAGATGGCTGCCGATATTCTGGTTCCGTCGATGGACCGCCAGCGGATACACCCCAAACCGGCGACGCAGGCGCAGATTGCCAAGGCTGCGGCCCACCATCTTGCAGCCCGGGGTGATCAGCACTTCCACCGTGGTGGTTTCCACCGCCGACACCTGATCGACCCGTTTCAGGCTTTTGTCGCGTTGCAGCGACAAAAGCTCGGTCATCCGCGTGCGCAGCACCACCCGGTCACCAACCTGCAGCATGACCTTGTCCAGCTCGCGCCGCAGCGAGTGATCGCCCCGGATCACGTCGACCAGCCGCACGCCTTCGCGTTTGAACAGCTGCACCCCCAGCACCTCACGGCCAATCAGGTTGCTTTCCGGCGGGATCACCGCTTCGGTGAAAAACTTCTTTTTCGACCGATCCGTCAGCACCCCGGCCATCGACATCCGCTCCGGCAGCAGCCGGGGGGCGATGAAGAGGATATAAAGAAAGCCCCAGCTCGACAGGATCAGCCCGAGCGGGGTGATTTCGAAGATCGAAAACGGTTCCAGCCCGTAATCGCGCGCCACACCGTCCACCAGAAGGTTGGTCGAGGTGCCGATCAGTGTCAGCGTACCGCCAAGGATCGCAGCATAAGACAGCGGGATCAGCACTTTCGAAGGCGCCATCCCCATCCTTGCGGCCATCTGGGTAAAGATCGGCAGCATCATCACCACAACGGGGGTGTTGTTCACAAAGCCCGAGGCGACGAGCACGATGATCAACAGGATCGTCAGCGCCAGCATCGGCCGGTCGCCCGCCTGTTGTTCAGCGGCATTGGTAAAGCGGTCGAGCGCCCCGGTGCGGGTCAGCGCCCCCATCACGATGAACAGCGCGGCAATCGTCCAGGGGGCCGGGTTTGACAGCACGGAGAGCGCGTCGTCATAGGGTAGTACCCCCAGCAGCAAAAGCATCGCCACGCCGCCAATGGCCACAACCTCAGCCGGGAAGGCCTCGCGCAGGAACAACAGAAACATCGAGCCGACGACAATCAGCGCAATCACTGCCTGCGTCGTCTGCGAAAAATCGAAGAACTCCATAACCTATCCCTGTCTGGCCCAGACCATCTTCGCCACAGCGCTTCCGTCCGGCAAGAGGTTAGGGGGCTGCCTGCTGCAAAACGCCGCCCTCGCGGATCATCTCAATCCGTATGGCCTTGCCGGTCTTGTCATCGGTCTCGACAAACAGGCCCGAAAGCGTGGCCGCGCCCAGAGCGGGCGAAAAGCGCTCTTTCGCCATGCCGGTCACAAACCGGCGCAGCGGCTCGGCCTTATCCATGCCAATCACCGAATTGTAGTCGCCGCACATGCCCGCATCGCTTTGATAGCCGGTGCCGCGCGGCAGAATCATCGCATCCGCTGTCGGCACATGGGTGTGGCTGCCGACCACCATCGAGGCGCGCCCATCAAGGTACTGGCCCATTGCCATCTTCTCGCTGGTCGCCTCGCAATGCACATCGACAATCACCGCCTGCGCCTGTCCGCCCAGCGGATAGGGCTTCAGCGCCGCGTCGATGGTGGCGAAAGGGTCGTCAAAGGGCCGTTTCATGAAAACCTGGCCCAGCACCTGCGCCACCAGAACCTTGCGCCCGCGCCGATCCGAAAACAGCCGCGCGCCGCTGCCGGGGGCGCCCTTGGCATAGTTCAGGGGGCGGATGATCCGGGGTTCGTGCTCGCAGAACGAAAACATGTCTTTCTGGTCGAAAGCGTGATCGCCCAGCGTGATCACATCGGCCCCCGCCTCCAGAAAGCTTTTCGCATGGGCGGCCGATAGCCCCATCCCGCCGGTGGCGTTCTCGCCATTGACGACGACAAAATCCAGCTTCCAGGCCTCGCGAAGGCCCGGCAAGCGCTCGGTGATCGCCTGGCGCCCGGCCCGACCCACCACATCTCCAAGGAACAGTAGTTTCATGAATTTTCCCTAGGGGGAAAGCGCGACAAGAGCAAGAGTGGCAATCGCGCGCTAACCTGCATGGTAAGGGGGCAGGGGGGTGACGCCCCCGGTCAGGCAACCGGAGGCATCTGATCTCGCCACGCTCAGCCTCGCGGATCCACCAGCCGGGTGATCACGTCGTCGCGGCTGATCTGGCCGATCTGCACACCGTCCTCGACCACGATCACCAGATGGGTGCCATGGGCAAATTGCTCCATCACCTCTTTCACGCTGGCATGGGCCAGCACTTCCGGCCCTTCAGCGCCCGAGGGCGGGCTCATGATGTCATGCGCGGTCAGCACCCCCAGCGGGTTCATATGGGCCACGAAATCGGCTACATATTCGTCCACCGGATCGGTGAAGATGTCGCGCGGGGTGCCGCATTGCACGATCCGCCCGCCCTCCATGATCGCAATCCGGTCGCCCAGCTTGAACGCCTCATCCAGATCGTGGCTGACAAAGATGATCGTGCGTTTGAGCTTCTGTTGCAGCTCGATCAGCTCGTCCTGCAGCCGGTTGCGGATCAAGGGATCGAGGGCCGAGAACGGCTCGTCCATCAGCAGGATCGGCGCATCGGTGGCGAAGGCGCGCGCCAGCCCCACCCGTTGCTGCATCCCGCCCGACAGCTCGCTGACCATGTTATCGGCCCAGTCCGACAGGCCCACCAGCGCCAGCTGGGTCTCGACCTTCTTGTGCCGCTCAGCCTTGGACATCCCGCCCAGCTCCAGCCCCAGCCCGACATTGTCGCGCACCGTGCGCCAGGGCAGCAGGCCGAATTGCTGAAACACCATCGCCACACGCTGCAGCCGGATATGGCGCAGGGTCTGGGCGTCGGCATGGGTCACATCCACCAGCGCGTCGCCATCCGACACGCGCACCGCGCCGCGCACCACCGGGTTCAGCCCGTTCACCGCGCGCAGCAGGGTGGATTTGCCCGAGCCCGACAGGCCCATCAGCACCAGAATCTCGCCCTCTTTCACGGTCAGGTTGCAGTTATGCACCCCCAACACCTGATCGGTGGCCTCCTGCACCGCATTGCGGCTCTGGCCCTGATCCATCAACGGCAGGGCGCTTTCGGGATTGTCCCCGAAAACGATGGAAACGTTGTCGAATTCTACGGCAGTCATTTGCGTTCCACCCTCAGCATACGGTCCAGAGCAATGGCCACGGCAACGATCACCGAGCCGCTTTCAAATCCCAGCGGGGCGTTCACGGTATTGAGCGCGCGCACCACCGGCACCCCCAGCCCGTCGGCCCCGACCATGCCCGCGATCACCACCATCGACAGCGACAGCATGATCGTCTGGTTCAGCCCGGCCATGATCTGCGGAAAGGCGTGCGGCAACTCAACCTTCCACAGCGTCTGCCGCCGGGTCGCGCCAAAGCTTTCGGCGGCCTCGATCAGCGAGGTCGGCACATGGCTGATGCCCAGTTGGGTCAGCCGGATCGGTGCCGGGATCACGAAAATGAAGGTCGCCACCAGCCCCGGCACCATGCCGATGCCAAACAGCACGATCATCGGGATCAGATAGACGAAGGTCGGGATTGTCTGCATCATGTCGAGCACCGGCAGGATGCTGGCATAGAAGCGCGGGTGATGCGCGGCATAGATGCCGATCGGCACGCCCACGCCCATGCAGAAAATCCCGGCAAACAGGATCAGCGTCAGGCTTTCGGTGGTTTCGCTCCAATAGCCCTGATTGATCACGTAAAGCAGCGCCACCACCACGATGGCAACGCGCGTCCAGTCTTTCTGCAACACCCAGGTGAGGGCGGCAAACAGCGCCACCATCAGCAGGGCGGGCGGAAATTGCAGAACGTTCAGAAACCCATCAATGACAGTGCTCAGCACCGTGTCGAGAAAGTCGAAGAACGGTTCGCCGATATCGGTCAGCCAGTCGAACATGGCGGCGATATCTTTGCCGACAGGGATTTTGACGTCGGTCAGCCAGTGCATTTCAATGCTCCCGGTGGAGGGCCATGGCGAGCCCCGAGAAGATCAGAAAACCGCCCACACCGCGATTGAGGCGATGCAGCCTCTGCGGGGTCAGCACCCGGCCCATCACCTGCCCGCCAAGGGCATAAAGGCAGACGGCCACGCATTCCAAAGCCAGAAACAACAGGCCCAGAGTCAGGAATTGCGCAAGGAACGGGGCAGAGCGGTCGATGAATTGCGGAAAGAAGGCGGTGAAGATGGCGATGGCCTTCGGATTGCCGATGGCGATCAGGAAATCGCGCCGCATCAGTGCCTGCGGACGGCGATCCTGCACCTGCAGCAGCGCCTCGTCCGGCGCCGGTGCCTTGAACATCTTCCAGCCGACATAGACCAGATAGGCCGCGCCCACGACGCGGACCACGCCCATCGTCGCTTCAGAGGCCGCCAGCAGCGCGCCCAGCCCCAAAGCCACCAGCGCGATCATCGCGGCAAAGGCGGGCATCCGTCCGATCCCACCCAGCGCGGCAGGAACAAATCCCAGCCGGGCGGCGTTGGAAAAGGCCAGCAGATTGTTCGGACCGGGGGCCGCATTGAGCGCAAAGCAAGCCGGGACAAACAGCATAAGCAGGCTGGAGGTCATGCGATCTCCTTTCGGCACAAATGCTCCGGCGCTTTGTCGGCGCCGGAGCTCAGCACTGTTATGCGATTACATCCCGAGGGCAGCGTTCACCGCAGCAACGGCATCGCCGCCATCCACGGTGGTCACGCCGTCAAGCCAGCCCTTCCAGGCGTCGGGATTGGCGGCAAGCCAGGTTTTCGCGGCTTCTGCGGGATCGGTGCCCCCGTCCAGAATCGCGCCCATGATCTCGTTTTCCATCGCCAGGCTGAATTTCAGGTTGCCCAGCAGCGCGCCCACATTCGGGCATTCGGCCGCATAGCCCGCACGGGTGTTGGTATAGACCGTGGCACCACCGAAATCCGGGCCGAACCAGTCGTCGCCGCCGGTCAGATAGCCCATGTCGAAATTGGCGTTCATCGGATGCGGTTCCCAGCCGAGGAAGACGATCGGCTGACCCTTCTTGTCCGAGCGCGCCACCTGCGCCAGCATCCCCTGTTCCGAGCTTTCCTTGACTTCAAAGCCCTTCAGGCCAAAGGCGTTCTCGTCGATCATCTGCATGATCAGGCGGTTGCCGTCATTGCCCGGCTCGATCCCGTAGATGGTGCTGTCCAGCTCGTCGGCATGGGTGGCAATATCGGCGAAGTCCTTGATTCCCATATCCATTGCGACCTTGTTCACGGCCAGCGTGTATTTGGCGCCTTCAAGGTTTTCGCGCACGGTGTCGACGGTGCCCGCGTCACGATAGGGGGCAATGTCGCCTTCCATCGTCGGCATCCAGTTGCCGAGGAACACGTCGATATCGCCCTGCGCCATCGAGGTATAGGTCACCGGCACCGACAGCACTTTGATGTCGGTCTTGTAGCCAAGGGCGTTCAGCACGGTGGTGGTCGCGGCGGTGGTGGCGGTGATGTCGGTCCAACCAACATCCGAGAAATTCACGCTGCTGCAATCGGCAGCCAGCACCGGGCTTGCTGCCACGGCAATCGCAAGGGCTGAGAGGGTGGTCTTGATGGTCATGGTAGGCTCCCTGAGGTTTTTTATTGATTGACGAGTCAATCAAGATGGAACAGATCTGTTTTGGCAAGTTATTTTTTTGGGATTGAAGCATGCCAAAGCTCGGAATGGAACCTATTCGACGCGAAGCGCTTGTCAAATCAGCAATTGCTGAGATTGGCGAAGCGGGCTCGCTCGATGTCACGGTCAGCCAGATCGCCAAGCGGGCAGGCGTGTCCTCGGCATTGGCGCATCATTATTTTGGCGGCAAGGAAGACCTGCTCGTCGCCGCGATGCGGCATATTCTGGGGATTTACAGTGCTCAAACCCGCCGTGCGCTGGCCGGGGCCGACAGCCCACGCGCCCGGCTAGAGGCGATTGTCCGTGCCAGTTTCGGGCCGGAAAACTTCATCCCCGCCACCATCGCCGCCTGGCTCAATTTCTATGTCCATGCGCAAAGCAATCCCGGCGCGCGGCGGCTTCTGGTGATCTATCAGGCCCGCCTGCGCTCGAATCTGATCTATGGCTTCCGGCCGCTGGTGGGCGCACGCGCCGCCGATCTGGCCGAAAGCACCGCCGCGATGATCGACGGCCTCTATATCCGCCACGCGCTGGGCGGCGAGGCCGACGGCGCCGAGGCCGCAGCCCGCGTCATCGGGCTGATCGACACCCTTCTGGAGACTACCGCATGAGACCCGACGCCCAACCCACTGCCAGCCACTATATCAATGGGCGCTATGTCGAGGATACCTCGGGCACGCCGATGAAGGTGATCTATCCCGCCTCTGGTGAGCAGATCGCCACGGTCTACGAGGCGACGCCCGCCGTGGTCGATCAGGCTCTGGCCGCCGCGAAGGCCGCGCAGCCCGCCTGGGCGGCGATGAGTGGCTCCGAGCGTGGGCGTATCCTGCGCCGGGCCGCCGAGATCATCCGCGCCCGCAACCACGATCTGAGCGTGCTGGAAACCCTCGATACCGGCAAACCCCTGCAGGAAACGCTGGTCGCCGATGCTTCCTCCGGTGCCGATGCGCTGGAATATTTCGGCGGCATCGCGGGCAGCCTCACCGGCGAGCACATCCAGCTTGCCGATGGCAATTTCGTCTATACCCGCCGCGAGGCTCTGGGCGTCTGCGTCGGCATCGGCGCGTGGAACTACCCCACCCAGATCGCCTGCTGGAAAAGCGCGCCAGCGCTCGCCTGCGGCAACACGATGGTGTTCAAACCTTCCGAAACCACCCCGCTTTCGGCGCTGAAACTGGCCGAGATCCTCACCGAGGCGGGCCTGCCCGACGGCGTGTTCAACGTGGTGCAGGGGGCCGGGGCCGTGGGCGCCCCGCTGGTCACCGATCCGCGCGTCGCCAAGGTCTCGCTCACCGGCTCGGTTCCGACCGGGCAAAAGGTCTATGCCGCCGCCGCCGCCGAAATGAAGCATGTCACCATGGAGCTCGGCGGCAAATCCCCGATGCTGGTCTTTGATGATGCCGATATCGAAAGCGCCGTCTCCGGCGCGATCCTTGGCAATTTCTACTCCTCCGGTCAGGTTTGCTCCAACGGCACGCGGGTTTTCGTCCAGAAAGGCATCAAGGAAGCCTTCCTTGCCCGCCTCTCCGAACGCCTCAAGGGCGCGGTGATGGGCGATCCGCTGGACGAAGCCACGAATTTCGGCCCGATGGTCAGCGAAGGCCAGATGAATATCGTGCTGAACTACATCGCCAAGGGCGTGGAAGAGGGCGCGCGGCTGGTCGCGGGTGGCAAACGGGCGGCCCGCGAGGGCTTCTATCTCGAACCCACCGTCTTTGCCGATGTCGCCGATGATATGACCATCGCCCGCGAAGAGATCTTCGGCCCGGTGATGTGCGTGCTCGATTTCGACACGGAAGAAGAAGCGCTGGCGCGAGCCAATGCCACCGAATACGGCCTCGCCGCCGGAGTCTTCACCCGCGATATCCAGCGCGCCCACCGGGTTGTGGCGGCTTTCGAGGCCGGCACCTGCTGGATCAACTCCTATAACGACGCGCCGGTCGAAGCACCCTTTGGCGGCTCGAAAATGTCCGGCGTCGGTCGGGAAAACTCCAAGGCCGCCATCGAGCATTACTCCGAGCTGAAAACCGTTTTCGTGCGGATGAGCCCGATCGAGGCGCCGTTCTAACCATTTGCCCGCTGGGGGCATGACAGGAAGATGATGATGGAAGCGGATTATGTAATCGTTGGTTCGGGCAGCGCAGGCTCAGCTCTGGCCTATCGTCTGGCCGAGGCCGGGCAATCTGTGATCGTGATCGAACAGGGCGGCACCGATATCGGCCCCTTCATCCAGATGCCCGCCGCGCTGTCCTATCCGATGAATATGCGCCGTTACGATTGGGGCTTTGAAAGCGAACCGGAACCCCAGCTCGGCAATCGCCGCCTCGTGGTGCCGCGCGGCAAGGTGCTTGGCGGCTCGTCTTCTGTCAACGGCATGGTCTATGTGCGCGGCAACGCGCGCGACTATGATTTCTGGGCCGAGCAGGGGGCAAAAGGCTGGGCCTACGCCGATGTGCTGCCCTATTTCCAGCGGATGGAAAACTGGCACGGCAAGGGCGGCTCCAGCTGGCGCGGCAATAGCGGCCCGCTCCACATTTCCCGCGCCCGTCAGTGGAACCTGCTGTTCAAGGCCTTCGTCGAGGCCGGTCGTGAAGCGGGCTATCCGACCACCGAAGACTATAACGGCGAGCAGCAGGAAGGCTTCGGCGCCTTCGATATGACGGTCTGGAAAGGCCGCCGCTGGTCCACCGCCAACGCCTATCTGCGTCCGGCGCTGAAAACCGGCAAGGTAACGCTGGCCTATGGTCTGGCGCAGAAGGTGGTCATCGAAAATGGCCGCGCCATCGGGGTGGAAATGCGCCGCAAGGGCCGCATCGAAGTGATCCGCGCGCGGCGCGAAGTGGTGCTCTCGGCCTCGTCGATCAACACCCCGAAGCTTCTGATGCTCTCGGGCATCGGCCCTGCGGCGCATCTGGCCGAACACGGGATCGACGTGGTGGCTGATCGCCCCGGCGTCGGGCAGAACTTGCAGGACCATCTGGAAGTCTATGTGCAATTCGCCGCGAAAAAGCCGATCACCCTCTACAAATACTGGAAACTGTTCTGGAAAGGTGTGATTGGCGCGCAATGGCTGATCACCCGCCGCGGCCTTGGTGCCTCGAACCAGTTCGAAAGCTGCGGCTTCATCCGTTCGCGCGCCGGGGTCGAATATCCCGACATCCAGTACCATTTCCTGCCCATCGCCGTGCGTTACGATGGCAAGGCGGCGGCAGAAGGCCACGGCTTCCAAGTCCATACCGGGCCGATGCGGTCGGCCTCGCGCGGGTCGGTCACGCTCAAATCCGCCAACCCGGATGAGGCGCCGAAAATCGTGTTCAACTATATGAGCGCCGAGCAGGACTGGGCCGATTTCCGTCAGGTGCTGCGCCTGACCCGCGAGATTTTCAGCCAGCCCGCCATGGCCCAGCATGTGAAGCACGAAATCCAGCCTGGTGCGGCGCTGCAAACCGATGACGAGCTTGATTCTTTCATCCGCGAACATGCCGAAAGCGCCTATCACCCCTGCGGCACCGCCCGGATGGGGGCGGCCGACGGTCCGATGGCGGTGGTCGATCCCGAGCTGAGGGTGATCGGCGTCGAAGGCCTGCGCGTCGCCGACAGCTCGATCTTTCCGCGCGTGACCAACGGCAACACCAATGCGCCGTCGATTCTCGTGGGCGAAAAGGCCGCCGATCACATTCTGGGCCGCACCCCGCTGCCGCGCGACACCCGCAAACCTTGGATCAATCCCAACTGGCAAACCGCGCAGCGCTAAGCCAGCTTTAGACCCGGCTTCCGGCCCCGGCACCCACCGGGGCCGTTGCTTTAACGGCGATCCATCGAATTTTAACCAACTATTCCAAAACCCCCTCCACCTTGACCCGTGTCAAAGCGCAGAGGACTCACCGGCCTAAGCTCAACCTGTAGCGAATGAACGGAGGACCCTGCCAATGTTCCAGCTCCAGCACGAGCTTGCCGAAGACTTCCCGGAGTATGTGAACCGGATCGACGAGCTGATGACGCAAAACCCTGATTTTGCAAAGCTGTATAACGAGTACAACGCGTTGAATGTTGAGGTTGTTCAGGCCGAGACCAATGAACACCCGACCGATCATTTTCATGAGGAGACCCTGAAGAAGCAGCGCGCGCTGCTGAAGGACGAGATCTATCGGATGCTAAACGCCTGACCTCCCCGTCAGGTATCCGACCGGCCCCGCTGAGGAGGAGCGGGGCCGCTTGTTATCCGGCCCCAACCTTTTCCCGCACGGGCTGCTCCCCCCTCAGAACCGATCCAGAAACCGATACAGCACCCGCTGCGCCTCGGGCTGCCACACCGTTTCATGCCCCGCGCCGGGCACTTCGTAAAACCGTTTATCCGGGCTTGCCGCCGCCTCAAACAGCGCGCGGCCCTGCGCGGGCGGCACCAGCTGATCCTTTGCACCATGCAGAATCAGCAGCGGGGCTGCGACGTTCACGATCCGCTCACGACTCGGCCAATGCGACCGCGCCAGTCGCGCCAGACCGGGTGAGCCGTAGAGCGCCGTGGCCATATCCGAAAGTGAACTGAACGGCGCTTCCAGCACCAGCGCGGCGGGTGGCTGCTCCACTGCCAGCGCAATCGCCACGGCAGAGCCAAGGCTCTCACCGTAATAGACCACCGCCCCATCGCCCACGAGCGCCGGAACCTCTTTCGCCAGCAGCTGCGCATCTCCGGTCAGCGTCGCCTCGGATGGCTTGCCAGTCGAGCCGGACGAACCGCGATAGCCCGCCGCCACCAGCCCGAATCCGCGCTGGGTGAGGGCGTGAAACCGCCCCTCCCGTGCGGCCAGATTGCCCGCATTGCCGCAGAAATACAGGACAACCGGCTTGCCGGGCCGAGCCCGCGCGCTCCACACCACCAGCTCTGCGCCATCCGCCGTGGCCAGATGGGTCTCGGTCAGCCCGTCCGGCGCTTCAACATGGCGCGGATCGAATGGGTAGAGCACTGCCCGCTCCAGCGCCCCCGTCGCCATCGCGGCGGCCAGCGAGAGCAGCACAAAAAGCGCGGCGATCCGTGCGATCACCGCCCAACCTCATAGGGCAGCACCCCGCGCGCATCGGGATCGACCGAGAGCTTGCGCTCCAGCGGCGGCACCGAGCGCTGATGGCACCCCGTCCGCTCGCAGATCCGGCAGGAAATCCCGATCGGTTCAAAGGCCCCGGCATTGGTCACATCCAGCCCGTCGGCAAAAACCAGATGCTGGGCATGTTTCACCTCGCAGCCCAACGCGATGGCATAGCGACGGGTGGGCGCGTGAAAACTCCCCCCCGGTTTCGACACATCCCGCGCCAGCGAAATATACCGCACCCCGTCCGGCGTCTGCGCAAGCTGGCGCAAAAACCGCCCCGGCGTTTCAAAGGCTTGATGCACGTTCCACAGCGGGCAGGCCCCGCCAAAGCGGGCAAATTGCAGCCTTGTCGCGGAATGGCGCTTGGTGATCGTCCCCGCCTGATCGACCCGCACAAAGAAAAACGGAATGCCCTTAGCCCCGGGTCGTTGCAACGTGCTCAACCGATGCGCCACCTGCTCAATCGACGCCCCGAAAATCTCTGACAACCGCTCCAGATCGTGCCGCTGCTTATGCGCGGTTTCTAAAAATCGCCCATAGGGCAGCAGCGCCGCCCCGGCGAAATAATTGGCCAGCCCGATCTTGGCGATGGCCCGCGCCGCGTCCGACTGAAACCGCGCCAGATCCAGCGTCGCGTCGAGCAGATCGTTCTGGGTCAGCAGCGCCACCTGATGCAGCAGCTGAAAGCGCCGGGTCGAGGGCGGCGCATAGGTCGACAGCGCCAAGCGCCCCGCCGCACGGTCAAATTCCCGGATCTGGTCGGATTGGGTCAGA
The DNA here is from genome assembly GCA_050288685.1 of Paracoccaceae bacterium. Classification (GTDB taxonomy): domain Bacteria; phylum Pseudomonadota; class Alphaproteobacteria; order Rhodobacterales; family Rhodobacteraceae; genus Sinisalibacter. The sequence goes on from JBNKEH010000001.1 coordinate 174,010, forward strand.
TCCACCCGGATACCCCGCCGCTCCAGCGCCTCCAGCGCCGCCGCCTCGGCATCGCCCGAGCGGCTGAAATGCTCCGCCGCCCGATCCACCGCATCAATATAGTTGTCGCAATAGTGAAAGAAGTCGCGCACCTCGTCCCAAGGGCTGGCCTGCACCGCACTGCCTTCGCGCCCCAGCGCCTCGTCCAGAGAGGCCAGCCGCTCATGGCTCTGCCGATAGGCCCGGTGCAGTTCCAGAAACGCCCGCGCCAGCGCCGGGGCATTCGAGGCGGCAAGGCGCAGATCGGCCAGCGGCGGCGCGGTATCGGCAAAGACCGGATCGGCCAGCGCCTCGCGCATATCCGTCACCAACCGCTCGGCGTCCCCGGTCGAAAGCTCGGCCACGTCAAAGCCAAACTCCTGCGCCAGCGCCAGCACCACCCCGGTGGAGACCGGGCGGTTGTTGTTTTCCATCTGGTTGAGATAGGGCAGCGAAACCCCGAGCTTTTCGGCAAAGGCCTTTTGCGTCAGCCCCAGCCGCGTGCGCGTCTCGCGCAGCTTCACCCCGGCATAGAGTTTTTGTGTCGCCATCGCAGAGCCTCCCTTTGCAAAGATGATCTCTAGCCTTTGCAAAGCCCTGCGTCCAACTGAAAAACCGAAAAACCCAGCGCCGGGCCAGCCGCCAATCGCTGCCCCGGCCAATGCGCGCCCCAAGTCAAAAGCGGGTCGGCGGGCCTTCTGCGGCCGCCGACCCGCTCAAGGGGCGCACAACTCAGGCGATCAGATCGCCGAGCTCCTCCTTGCGCGCCTCCTGATAGTGATCGAAGGCACTGGTGAACCATGCGGTGCCGCGCGTGGTAGAGCCGAGTGCGTTGAACAGATCATCTTCTGCGGTCATCGGCAAGAGGGTTTGGAACACATCCCAGCCCGCAGCAGTCGGATGGGCTTCAAAGCCCAGAACCTGCCCTTTGAGGCCCGAAACCAGTGGCACCAGCCCGCCGGTAAAGGCCGACGGCACATGGATATCCACCTTCATGATCGGCTGCAAAAGCACCGTGTTCACTTCCGCCAGCGCTTCCTTCACGGCATTCTTGCCCGCGGTGCGGAACGCGTAGTCGGAACTGTCAACCGAATGGCTCTTGCCGTCCTTCAGCTCAACCGACACATCCACCACCGGAAAGCCCATCGGCCCTTCCACCAAAGCTTCGCGCGCGCCCGCTTCCACCGAGGGGATGTAGTTGCGGGGTACCGCGCCGCCTTTCACGGTTTCGGTGAACACAAAGCCGGATCCGCGCGCTTCGGGCTTCAGCTCGATCAGCACATCGGCAAATTGCCCGGCCCCACCGGATTGCTTGCGGTGGCGGTGATGAATTTCCGCGCCGCGCCGGATGGTTTCACGCAGGGCAGGCGGCACCGGCCCTTCTTCCACCGCGATGCCGAAATCATCGGCGAGCTTCTGGATCAGCCGCCGCAGATGCAGCGGACCTTGGGTGGCGAGCACCGGATTGCCGGATTTCTCGTCATGGGTCACCACAAGGCCCGGGTCGATTTCCTGCAGCCGCTCCAGCGCGGTCGACAGGCGGCTATCGTCCTTTTCATGGGTGGGCACAACGATCCGGCGGAAGGCCGAGGGATGCGCCTGCGCCCAGTCCGGCAGCGCCGAAGCCGCTTGTGCGGTGAACACCTGCCCGGCGGCGAGGTGATCGGTTTTCACCGTCAGCCCCACCGCTCCGGGGGGCAGACTGCCCAAAGCCGTTTTGGCGTCAAGGTCGGTGATCGAGCCGACATTGCCGCCCGCCAGCGGTTGCCCGCCCGCGACCGTGCCACCCATGGCACGCACCAGAACGGTTTTGCCCAGATGCTTCACCACATCGGCCAGCGCGCCAGCGGCCAGCACATTGCCGTCGATCCGCCCCGCGGCGATTTCCACCCCCGGTGCCTCGTGGCGCAGGGATTTCATCAGCCGGGTGATGCCGTTGCGATGTTCGGCCGAGCCAAGGAAGGCAGGCACAAGATCGTGATGTTGCAGCGTCTTGGTCGCCACCTCATACACTTCTTCCGGCAGCACCTTCTTGTCTTCGATGATTTCTTCCAACAGCGCGTCGTCGAAATCCGCGTAGCTTTCCAAAAGCTCGGCGCGGGCTTCCTGTTCGCGCGGGCGCAGATCGGCGGGCATTTCGGTCAGGGTCGAGGGTTCGCCCTCGTGGAATTTCCACGCCCGTTCCGACACCAGATCGACCACGCCGATAATCTCGCCCTTCTCGCGGATCGGCACTTCGCGCAGCACGATGTGATGGCGCGAATAGGTTTGCAGCGCCGAGACGATCTCCGACATCCGGTTGCTCGGAGAATCGGCCTTGTTGATGAACACGAAGCAGGGCAGCCCCGCCTCTTCGATCATCCGCAGATAGGGTGCGGCCAGAACCGCCGCATCGGCATCGGCAGGCACGCAGAGCACGGCGGCATCAGAGGCCGCCAGCGCTGGCCCCACCGGGGCAAGGTTCTCCGATCCGCCCGCAATATCAATGGCGGCCCAATCATCACCCATGAACCCGAACGAGCGCACCCGCGCTACACCCGGTATATCCAGCAGTTTTCCTGACACCCCGTCGAGACCGGCAAGAGCCTCGACGAGGGATGACTTGCCCGCGTGTGATGGCCCCAGAACAGTGAATAATCTCATGTGCGGATCCTCCTTCGGTTTCGGTTCAGCCTACAGCTTTACGCCCCCCCGGCCTTGCGTCAGATCAAACAGACAAGGCTTGCGAGGCCCGGCAACTGCGTCTAGGTCAAGGGAATGAGCGCGCCCCGTAATCCTCTTTTGTTCATTTATGGCACGGTTTTGCTCGACGCGGTCGGCGTCGGGCTGATTTTTCCGCTGATGCCGGATCTGATGGCGCATGTCGGCGCGGGCGATACCGCCTCTGGCGCGCTGTGGGGCGGGGTCTTGATGGCCGCCTATGCAGCGATGATGTTTCTGTTCTCCCCGATCATCGGTGGCCTGTCCGACGCGCTCGGCCGCAAGCCGGTCCTGCTTCTGGCGCTGGCCACGCTGGTGGTGGATTATTCGATCATGGCGCTGGCCACCTCGTTCTGGCTTCTGCTTCTGGGCCGGGTGCTGACCGGCATCGCCGGGGCCACCCATGTCACCGCCACCGCCTATCTGGCCGACATCTCGACGCCCGAGAAACGCGCCGCCAATTTCGGCCGGATCGGCGCGACCTATGGCGCGGGCTTTGTCATGGGCCCGGCGCTGGGCGGGGTGCTGGCCACCTGGCACCTTTCTGCGCCGTTCTGGGTGGCGGCGGGCTTTGCCCTGACCAATGTGCTCTTCGGCCTCTTTGTGCTGCCCGAAAGCCTGCCCCCCGAGAAGCGCCGCGCCTTCACCCGCGCCGACATGAACCCCTTCACCGCCCTGCGCGATGCCTTCCGCCTGCCGGGTCTGGCCCTGCCGCTGGCGCTGCTCTTCACCTTCGAATTTGCCAATATGGTCTACCCGACCCTCTGGTCGTTCTGGTCCCGCGAAACCTTCGGCTGGAGCACTGCCCTGATCGGTGCCTCCTTTGCCTTCTACGGCATCGGCGTGGCCTTCACCCAGGGCGCAGTGCTGCCCTTCCTGATCCCGCGCATCGGCGAGTTTCGCACCCTGCTTGTCGGTGCCGTCACCGCCATTCTCGCCATGGTCGGGCTGGGGCTGGCCCCGGCGGGCTGGGTGGTCTTTGCCCTGATCCCGATGGCCTGCCTCTCGGATATAACGCAGCCCACCGCCACGGCGATGATGTCGAACATGGTGGCTGAAGACCGGCAGGGGCTTCTGCAGGGGGTGCTGAACTCGCTCGGTGCGATCTCGGCGGTGATTGCCCCCCTGATCGTCACCCCGCTGTTTCACGCCTTCGCCGTGCCCGACGCCCCGATCTACCTGCCCGGCATGCCGTTTCTGGCAGCAGGCGGGCTGATGATCCTCGCCTTCCCCGCCTTTCTGGCCCTCAATCCCAAACGTCGCCGCACCACCATAGCGTGAACCGCTTGCATTTTCCGGGGGTTATGGGCAGAGTTTGTAAAGGGTCACAAAGGCGGAGCAAAGGGATGTGGCGGATCAGAACCCATCGAATGGGGATCGACCGGGGCACCCGGATGCTGTTTTCCGATTACCAGCATGATGGCGAGATGTGGTCGGGCGAAGGCGACCGCGAACAGCGTGCAAGCGTGAGATTTTCCGACCCCTTCATCACCGCCCCGGCGGTGATGGTGTCGATCTCGCTCTGGGATGCCGACCACACCACCAACCAGCGCATGGACCTGACCGCCGAAGCGATCACCGAAACCGGTTTCGATCTGGTCTTTCGCACCTGGGGCGACACCCGCATCGCCCGCCTGCGCGCCGAATGGATCGCGCTAGGCGAAGTGGCGCATGACGACGATTGGCAGCTCGACGGCTAAGTGCCCGCCAGCCCCACAAACAAAAATCCCCGCCACAAGGACGGGGATTTCAAATTCTGCGGCCTGAGCTGGCCTTACGAATAATGGGTTTCGTAAAGCGGCTCCAGCGTGCCGTCGTTGAACAGCGACGATACCGAGGTGCCGCCCCAGGTGTTCAGGATCGCCTGCGCAAAGATCGGCGCGGTGGGCACCACGCGGATATTCGGAGCCGATTGCACCGCCGCAGTCGGCTCGATCGTGTCGGTGATCACCAGGCTTTTCATCACCGAGTTCGACACCCGCTCAACCGCCGGGCCCGACATCACGCCGTGGCTGATATAGGCGTGCACTTCCTTGGCGCCACTTTCCGACAGCAGCTCGGCGGCTTTCACCAGCGTGCCAGCGGTGTCGCAAATATCGTCGATGATGATGCAACGCTTGCCGGTCACGTCACCGATCACCGTCATCTCGGCAATCTCGCCCGGCTTTTCACGACGCTTGTCGACGATGGCCAGCGGCGCATTGATCCGCTTTGCCAGCTCACGCGCGCGGGCCACACCGCCGACATCGGGGCTGATCACCATCACCTCGTCCATGCAATCCTTGAAGTGGTGGCGGATATCGAGGGCGAAGATCGGCGAGGCATAAAGGTTATCGACCGGCATGTCGAAAAAGCCCTGAATCTGTGCGGCGTGCAGATCCATGGTCAGAACCCGCTCGATGCCAGCCTGTGCGATCATGTTGGCCACCAGCTTGGCCGAAATCGGCGTGCGGGCCTTGGTGCGGCGATCCTGCCGCGCATAACCGAAATAGGGGATCACCGCGGTGATGCGCGCGGCCGACGAGCGGCGCAGCGTATCGGCAATGATCAACAGCTCCATCAGGTTGTCATTCGCCGGGTTCGAGGTCGGCTGGATGATGAACATGTCTTCGCCGCGCACGTTCTCGTGGATCTCGACGAAAATCTCCTGATCGTTGAACCGTTCGACCCGTGCATCGACCAGCGACACCTTGGCGCCGCGATGGATCGACATCCGGCGGGCAACTTGTTCGGCGAGAATACGGTTGGCATTACCCGAAATCAGCTTCGGTTCGTGTAAGGCTGGCATGTGGTTGGTCCGTCCCCAGGTGCTGCTGTTGGTGTAACAGAATCGCGACAGCTGTCGTTGACACCGCTTAGCACCCGGTTAGGGTCTAGGCCAACATTCAGGACGGCCCGGAGGGAACAAAAATGGCGAAACTCGACTATTATTTTAGCACGATCTCGCCTTACACCTATCTGGCAGGCCCCCGGTTTTCAGCTCTGGCGCATGCGCATGGGCTGGAAGTCAACTGGAAGCCGATCGACATCGTGGCGCTTTACGGCCGCACTGGCGGCACCCCGCCGGGCGAACGCCACCCCTCGCGCCAAAGCTACCGGCTGCGCGATCTCGCCCGTCAGGCCGAGAAAAACGGGCTGCCGATCCATGTCGAACCAGCCTTCTTTCCCACCAATCCGGCCCCTGCTTCCTATGCGATCATCGCGGCGCAAAAGGCCGGTGGCGGCAACATGCACCGCTTGGTGCAATCGGTGCTCGCGGCCTGCTGGGCCGATCAGCGCAACGTCGCCGAGGATGCGGTGATCAAGGCCGCCCTCGAAGGCGCTGGCTTCGATCCGAAACTGGCCGATAGCGGGCTCTTCACCGGCGCCGAGATTTACAGCCGCAATCTGGAAGAGGCGGTGCAGGCGGGCGTCTTCGGCGCGCCAAGCTGGGTCACCGAAGACGGTGCCCTGTTCTGGGGGCAAGACCGGCTCGACGATCTCGCCACCCATCTCGGTGCCACGGCGTGATCAAACCGGCGCTCAACGAAGCAGGTCTTGAGCGCATCGCCGGGTTTCCAACCCATGTCACACGGCTGGGAACCGGCACCCGAAGGGCGCTCTTCATCCACTGCACCCTCGGCCATGTCGGCACCTGGCACCGGGTACAGGCGGCGCTGCTCGACAAGCTTTCGATGACCGCGTTTGACCGGCCCAGCCACGGCAAAAGTGCCGCGTGGCAGGGCAATGGCGATGCGGCGGGGCTTCATAGCCTCACCACCCAGATCGCCGCCGGGCTGATAGGCAAGCGCGCCGATCTGATTGGCCACAGCTACGGTGCCACCGTGGCCCTGCGTCTGGCGATGGAGTTCCCCGCGCAGGTGCGCAGCCTCACCCTGATCGAGCCGCCGCTTTTCGCGCTGGTGCGGGACTCGGCATTTTTTGCCGCGCATGAGGCCGCGATGGCGGGCTTTGCCCCGGCGCTTGAGGCCGGTCAGCCCGAAAAGGCCGCGCGGATCTTTCAAACCGCCGTCAACCCGGAAGCCCCGTGGCAGGATCTCTCTCCGCGCGCACAGGCGCGGTTGGCCAGTCAGATCACCCGGATTGCCGAAGAACAGGGGGTGACGATGGAAGATGCCGCCGGTCTCACCCAACCCGGCCGGATCGAAGCGATTTCCTGCCCGGTCCTGCTTCTGGAAGGCACCCAGTCCCCGCCGATCATCCACGCCGTGCAGGCCGCTTTGGCCGCCCGCCTGCCGCAGGCGCAAAGGGTGTTGCTCGCCGGAGCCGGGCATATGTCACCGATCACCCATCCCGCCAATGTGGCGGGCGAGATTGCGGCTTTTCTGAAACTGTAAGCGCAGGGCGGGGCACCCTGCCTTTGCGCTATCCCTCGCCGGTCGCCAGAAACCTTGTGCGGTATTCGCTGGGGCTGATGCCGATCTGCTGGCGAAAATGGTGGCGCAGGGTAGGGGCGCTGCCAAAGCCGGTGCTGGCGGCGATGTTTTCCATATCCATCCGCCCCGCGCAAAGCAGCGCTTTGGCCGCGCTCAGCCGTTCCGCCACCAGCCATTCCCCCGGCGGCAGGCCGGTGGCCTCTCGAAAGCGACGTTGAAAACTACGTGGGCTCATCCGGCTTGCCTCAGCCATCCGGGCGATGCTCCAGTCTGCGGCAAGGCTGGTGCGGATCTGATCAAGCAGCGGCGCGATCTCGGCGCTTTCGCGGGTGCCTACGGGGCGATCAAGAAACTGCGCCTGCCCCCCGCGCCGATGGGCGGGCAGAACCAGACGGCGGGCGACGGAATTGGCCGCTTCCGCCCCGAAATCCTGCCGCACGATCTCGATCAGCAGATCCAGCCCGGCGGCACTCCCTGCCGAGGTGAAAATCCGGTCTTCTTCGCGATAGAGCGAGGCTTCATCGACAATCACGCGTGGAAACCGCCGCCGCATCGCCTCGGCATAGCGCCAATGGGTGGTGAGGGTCTTGCCATCCAGCAACCCGGTGGCGGCGAGCACGAAAGCGCCTGAGCAGATCGAAACCAGCCGCGCCCCACGGGCATGGGCGGCACAGAGCCGGGCGGCAAGCGCTTCGGGCACATCTACATCCGCGCCTTTCCAGCCCGGCACCACAATTATATCGGCCTGATCCAGCAGCTCCGGCCCGGCATCGGGGGTGATCACCAGCCCGCCATGGGCGCGCAGCGGGCCGGGTTCCACCGGGCAACTGGCAAAGCGATACCAACCGGGGCCCATTTCCGGGCGGGCAAGGCCGAACACCTCGGCGGTGAGGCCAAATTCGAAAGTGCAAAGCCCGTCATAGAGCAGCACGGCGACCAGCGGGCCAGAGAGCGTCTCGGTGGTGGGATATGTGTTTGGCATGATCTTTACGCATATTGGTATTTGTGCCGATTGCCAAGTCAGGCGTGGTTTTGCGAGATGGCGAAAACGGAGAGACAAATGAGCCAAGTCACCGCCATTCCCCCCGCGCCCAGCAGTTTCGCCCGGGCGCATTTCGCCGCCAGCTTTGCCTATGAAACCGATTGCTGGGATGTGCACGAGGCGCTGGAACAGGGGGCCGATTTTGTGCTTCTGGATGTGCGCAGCCCGGCGCTGTTTGCTGCGTCTCATGTGCCCGGTGCGATCAACCTGCCGCATGGCAAGATCACCGCGCGCAAGATGGCCGACTGGCCGGAGGGCACGATTTTCGTGACTTATTGTGCGGGTCCGCATTGCAATGGGGCTGCGCGCGGCGCGCTGCGGCTGGCCGAGTTGGGATGCCCGGTCAAGATCATGGCCGGCGGGATGACCGGCTGGGCTGACGAAGGGTTTGATCTGGCGACTGGGGCGTGAAGAGCTGCCGATGAGGCGCGTGTCGCCCCCTCGGTCAGGAGTGGTTTACCGCAGGTCAGCGAGGTCGCGCGGCGCGCGGAAGAGCGCTCAGCCTTTGGCAATCTCAAGGAAGCGGTCGATATCCGCCTCGCTGGCCGACCAGTCGCAAACCAGCCGCGCCGAAAGCGGCTCGTCGGCATGGCCATCCAGCTCGCCGCTCAGATGATACTCCGCCCCGGCCGCATGCAGCCGCGCATGGGCCGCGCGGGGCAGGGTGGCGAAGGTGATATTGGCTTCGGGCGGATAAACGAACCCGGCCCCGGGCAGGGCGCGCAGTCCGGCGACCAGCCGCGCATTGGCGTCATTCGCCGCCCGCGCCATATCGAGCCAAAGCCCGTCTTCCAGATAGGCCAGCATCTGCGCCGCCAGATAGCGTTGTTTCGAGATCAGATGCCCCGCCCGCTTGCGCCGATATTCAAACTCTTCGCCCTTGGCCGGGTCGAAAAACACCACCGCCTCGACGCCCATCAGCCCGTTCTTGGTGCCGCCGAATGACAGCACGTCAACCCCCGCCCGCCAGCTCATCTCGGCGGGGCTCGCATTGCTCGTCACCAGCGCATTGGCAAAACGCGCGCCATCCAGATGCACCGCCAGCCCGTAGCCTTTCGCCACAGCCGACAGCGCCGCGATCTCGCCCACCGAATAAACCGTTCCGCGCTCGGTCACATTGGTGATCGACACCGGCCCGCGCCGCGGCCCATGCACGCCGCGATTGCCCTGGCTTTCAATCGCCCGCGCCAGCGTTTCGGGAGTCATCTTGCCATCGGGCGCCTCAGCCAGCGTCAGCTTCGCCCCACCGCTGAAAAACTCGGGCGCGTTGCACTCGTCCTCTTCGATATGGGCAGAGTCACTGCAAAACACCGTCCCGAACGGCTCCACCAGCGTCGCCAGCGCCAGCGAATTGGCGCTTGTGCCGTTGATCACCAGATAGGTCACCGCCTCGGGCGCTTCGAAAATCTCGCGGATCCGCGCCTGCACCGCCCCCGTCAGCGCATCGGCCCCATAGGGCATCGCATAGCCTTCATTGGCCGCCAGCAGCGCCTGCATCACCTTCGGGTGTACGGGGCCGGTATTGTCAGACGCGAAATGCATTACAGCTCCACTTCCACGAGGTAGTCTTCCCAGTCTTCTTCCGGCACTTCAAATTCCGGCACCGTCCAGCCCTGCACCGATTGCCCGGCCTCATGCACGCTCTCGGGGTTGCCGGTGATAAGCGGATGCCAGTCCGGCAGCGGCGCGCCTTCGAAGCGCAGCCGATAGGCGCAGGTTTTCGGCATGAAATAGGCCACGTCGCTGATCGTCTCGGGCTTCAGAATGATGCATTCGGGCACGAATTGCAGCCGGATATCGTATTGCGCACAGCGGCAGGTCTCGTTGTCGAGCAAGCGGCAGGCGACGCGGGTAAACACGATCTGTCCGCTCTCCTCGTCCTCCAGCTTGTTCAGACAACATTTGCCACAGCCATCGCACAGCCCCTCCCATTCGGCAGGGGTCAGCTGGCGGAGCGGCAGCTCCCAGAAGCGGTTTCTCAAGCGATTCGTCATCCGGGCAAACTTGCGCAAGGGGCGCGGAAAGGGAAGGGGGGGGGTGATGGATCGGCACGCAGGGGCTGAGACACTCAACCCCGCCCGGAACAGCAGCGTAAGCTGCCCGGGCTGCGCATGACCGCCGCCAGTGGTCGTGCGCATCTTCGTCCTTTGCACGGCGCTATCCGCAGGAAAGACCTTCACCATAAACGGACAGACCGGACAGGCTTATGCGCCCAACCGCGGTCATGCACTGCCATCGCGCGGTGGGCGGCTGTTCGGGGCGGTGTCAAACAAACTTGACTTTCCTGCCGAGCGCCCCTAGCTGTATGACAAGGAAACTTGACTTATGGACAAGGGAGCTTGATATGTCGAAGATGCCCTCGACCGACGATGCGTGGTCCGCCACGGTTCGAACCAACACGCGCCGCCTCGGGCTCTGGACCGTGGCCTGGGTTGCGACGATGGCCGTCGCCAATTTCGGCCCCAGATTTGTCTGGGGCGAGCTCGTCTGGATCACCGCCCTGGCCATCGCCGTCAACCTCGCCATCGGCGCAGGTATGGTCCTGGCCAATATACGGCACCTGAAGGGGCTGGATGAGATGCAGCAGAAGGTTCAGCTAGAGGCGATGGGGCTGTCGCTGGGGGTCGGGCTGGTCGTCGGGCTGGCCTATTCCAATCTCGACGTCACCGGCATCATCGGCTTTGACGCGCAAATCTCGCATCTGGTGATATTGATGGGGCTGACCTATATCGCCGGCACCATGGCTGGCGCGAGGAAGTACCGGTGAAGAACCGGCTCAAGGTGCTGCGCGCCGAGCGCGGCTGGACCCAGGCCGAGCTGGCCCAGGCGCTGGAGGTCTCGCGCCAAACCGTCAACGCAATCGAGATCGGTAAATACGACCCCAGCCTGCCGCTGGCCTTCAAACTGGCGCGCCTGTTTTCGCTGAGTATCGAGGAGATTTTCGAGGATGACGCGGCGCGGTGATGGATCGGCCCGCGCGGGCTGAGAAGCTCAACGCCCGCCCGGAACAGCCGCGTTAGCGGCCCGGGCTGCGCATGACCGCCCGACCGGTCAGGCGCAACGTCACCACAGGCGTGGAGCTATCAGTAGGGGGACACCGTCACCATAAACGGACAGACCGGACACGCCCACGCGCCCAACCGCGGTCATGCGCCGCCCTCGCGTGGTGAGGGCGGAACAAGGGCATCGAACAGCCCGTCGCTCTTCCCCACCTCACCCATCAAACGGCTGGTTCAGCTCTTCCGTCACCCCGATCCGCACCGGGCGTTCCACATAGGTCGACAGCACCACATAGCTTTTCGTCGAGGTCACGTTGGGCACCGCATAGACCTTGGCCAGCAGCGCCTCCAGCGCCACGGCACTGGCGGTGCGGACCTTGAACACCAAACAAGCATCGCCGGTCACCGAGTGGATTTCCTCCACCTCGGGCAGTTCGGCCAGCGCCAGAAGCTCGGGCGACAAGCCCCAGCCGGTGGCGTTGATATGCACGAAGGCCAAAAGCGGCTTGCCGGTCGCCTCGGGGTCAAGCTGCGCCGCCACCGCCTTGATCCGCCCCGTGGCCTTGTAGCGCTTCACCCGCTCATGCACCGCCGGGGCCGACAGCCCCACCTGCGCGCCCAGATCGGCATAGGACTGTTCGGCATTTTCGCTGAGCAGACCTAATAATTTTCGGTCAATCGCGTCGAGCGGCTTTGCATCCTGCGCCATATTCGGAACCTCATTCGTTTTTACCTCGTTCGGTGATTTAGCATATTCACCAAATATCATTACATCCAGTAAGGATTTATCGAACACATCTGAGGTGCACGCATGAATCCGGTTTGGTTGTTGATGTTGGCGATTGGTCTGGTCGGGGCGAATACCATGGTGCTCAGCCCGATCGCGGCAGAGGTGGCGGCAAGCTTTGCTGGCACCACCGCGCCGGACGTGTTGACCGCCTCGGCAATCTATGGCGGCGGCACCGCCTTCAGCGCGCTGGTGCTGGCCCCGCGTGCCGGAGCCTTGGGCCTCGGGCGGGCGCTTCTGATCGCGGTTCTGGTGCTGGCTCTGGCCTTCGCCCTCAGCGCGGCCAGCCCCTCGCTTCTGGCGCTGAGCAGCGCGCAGGCTTTGGTGGGCATGGCGGCAGGCGTGGTTCTGCCCGCCACCTACGGGCTGGCGGCACAGGTGGCCGCGAAAGGCCGCGAAAGCCAGACCTTGGGCAAGGTGCTGATCGGCTGGACGCTGAGCTTCGTTGCTGGGGTGAGCCTGAGCGCGCTTCTGGCCGATCTCGTGCATTGGCGCGCAGTCTATCTGGCGCTGGCGGTCTTGGCGCTGGGTCTGGCCGTGGGGCTGGTGCCTCTGGCGCGGCGTGTCGGGCGAGCCGATGGGCGGCGGCTGTCGCTCTGGCAAAGCCTGCGTCTGGAAGGCGTCGCCCCGCTTTTGCTGTCGCAGGTGCTGTTCATGGCCGCTTTCTATGGGCTTTATGCCTATCTCGGCCCGCATCTCACCGGCCCGCTCGGCCTCTCCACCGCGCTCACCGGCTTTGCCGCGCTCAGCTACGGGATCGGCTTCGGCTTTGCCGCCCCGCTGGATCGGCTGCTCGACCGGCTCGGCCCCACCCGCGTCGCCCCCTTGGTGTTTCTGGTGTTGATCGTGGCCTATAGCGCGCTCGCCACCTGGTCCGCCTCCGCCCTGGCCCTGATCGCGCTCTGCCTGATCTGGGGGGCGGTCAATCACCTTGGGCTGAATCTGCTGGTCGGCCAGCTCAACGCCGCCTCGTCCGAGCATCGCGCCTCGGTCATGGCCCTGAACAGCGCCTTCACCTATGGCGCGATGCTGCTGGGAACCAGCGGCTTCAAACCCCTGTTCGAAGCCTATGGCTTCACCGGCTGCGCCCTGCTCTCCGCCGGTCTCATCCTGCCCGTGACGCTGATCGCCCTGCGCTCCGCCCGCCCCGGCATCGCAGCCCTCAGCCCCAGCCCGTAGGCCGAGCGAGGGGCAAGCTCTTACTCGGCGGGCATCACTGCTAAATTCTGGGCGAATTCGGAATAGTAGTTCAGTATTTCCTTGGGGAACAATCTGTTGAACTCATTGGGAATGTAAGGCTGAAATTTTTCAGACCTCAAATAGGCAGGCTCAGAACACTCAATAAGGCGTGGAAGAAGGCCCAAAGCGGCAAAGTCAGCCCGAGATTTGATGGTTTCGAATTTCGATCTGAAGTGAAGGAACCAGTTCGTCAGCAGGATATACGACCCGTCATTCTGGCCTGTCAGGTCCATTTTTCTGGCGGCATTTGGGTCCTCTTGAAAAAGCTCCCCCGCTGCATAGGCCGCAGTAAACTGTTCCAGCGCATCGCTGCAGCTCTTCTCCTCAACCGAAGGAAAATCAAGGCTGGGGCAAGGGTTGCCTTTTTCCAGTTCCTTCCTGCAGGTCAGAAGAAGCCCGCTAAAAGCCTTTCTGTCATTTGGCCTGCGCGTGACGGCCTTCAGATAGGAGGTCAGTGCTTGCGCGTTCTCACCCATCTCGCTGAATACATCTCCGTATTTCAGCTCCAACCAGCCGATTTCCGGAAAGTCGGAAGACAGAGTGTCAAGCCGCGCTAGGGCCGCGTCATATCTTTTCGCCGCTGCGAGAGAGGCGATCAAGCGAAGTTGCGCGTCTTCATTCTCGGGGGCTTTGGCGGTAACGCGCTCGAATTGAGAGGCTGAGCCATCATAGTCACTTAACTTATATAATACAAAGCCTTGCAGGAGATTGACAAGCATCAGGTCGGGCGTTGTGGCAAGGATGGCGTCCAAGTCTTTTGCAGCTTCGGAATACATTTCACGATCCACAAAGGCTTTTGCCCGGGCGTACAAAATGGCGTCTTTGGTGTTCTGATCGCTGGGCCCAAGATCTAGGGCCCGTGTGCATGATGCAATGGTTTTGTCAGGCGTCACGTTTGCCTGGATACAGGTGTGCGCTGGATGCAGCGCCGCGCTTGATGATATCAGCGTTTTCCCGAAGATCCCGACCGCAATCACACCCAGAACAGCCGCAAAAAACCTTACTCTATTCACACCAATTTCCATCTTCAGGGCATCCGCATCCCATCGTAGACCGGGCTTCAACCCGGCACCACCCGCATTGCCGAAACCCCCAAAAACCGTGCGAAGAAAAATCTCGAACAGTTAGCGCTAACGCCTTTGGCAACAAAGGCTTAGGCACCTGTTCGAGTTCGGACACCCCTTGCTCAGAAGGGGTGAGGCCGGGGCCTAGAGGGTGGCCAGAATCTCGCGGGCCCGGTCGCAATCGGCATTCATCTGGGTGATCAGGGCGTCGAGGCTGTCGAACTTTTCCTCGGGCCGCAGATAGTCGATCAGCGCCACCGAAAGCTGCTCGCCATAGAGGTCGCCCTTGAAGTCGAACAGGAAGCTTTCGAGGTTCGGGAGGTTCTCGCCAAACATCGGCCGCACGCCCATACTCGCCGCCCCGCCATATTCGCCCGCATGCGGCCCGGTCAGCACGTCGACCTTGACCACATAGACCCCGAATTTCGGCGGGTGCAGCCCGGTGATCGACATATTCGCGGTGGGAAAGCCCAGGTCGCGGCCACGCTGATCGCCCCGGATCACCTCGCCATCAATCCGGTGCCAGTGCCCCAGCATCCGCGCCGCATCGCGCGGCCGGCCTTCGCTCAGCGCCTTGCGAATCGCGGTCGAACTGATTTCTTCGTTATCATCATGCATGAGCGGCACCACCGTCACCCCAAATCCCATCTGGCGGCCAAATTCGACCAGATCGGCAGCATTGCCCGCACGGGCCTTGCCGAAATGAAAATCTTCGCCCACCACCACATGGCACAGCCCCAGCCCGTCATGGATAACATCGCGGGCGAATTCCTCGGGGGTGAGCGCCGACAGCGTATCGTTGAAGCTGAGCTCATAGAGCTTCTCCACCCCGAACCAGCTGAGCAGATGCGCCCGCGCCTCGGCATTCATCAGCCGGAAGGGCGGGGCTTTGGGGGCGAAATATTCGCGCGGATGCGGCTCGAAGGTCATCACCCCCAGCGGCTTGCCGCAGGTTTCCGCCTGCGCCCGGGCAATGTCGATCACATGCTGGTGGCCGCGATGAACGCCGTCGAAATTGCCAATCGCGGCCGAGGCGCCGCGATCTTCGTCTTCGACAAACTGATAGTCTCGAATAATCCGCATGGCAGGGGAGTTAGACCGCCGCCCGCGCAGGTGCAAGAGAATTGGCGCGAGATCAGGCGGGCCGTGTCGGGGCGAGCACCACGGCTTCGCCTGTCAGCACCGCTTGCTCGCCGACGAAACACTCGGTTTTCAGCCGCACCCGGCGCTTGGCAGGTTCCACGCCGATCACCGTGACATCGGTGCGCACCTCGTCACCGGGCCGCACCGGCGCGAGGAAGCGCAGGGACTGCTCCAGATAAATCGTGCCATGGCCCGGAAGCTGCTCGCCAATCACCGCAGAAACCAGCCCGGCGGTCAGCATCCCATGGGCAATGCGCCCCTTGAAGATCGTGCCTTTGGCATAATCATCATCGAGATGAACCGGGTTGTGGTCTGACGAGGCCTCGGCAAAAAGCTCGATGTCACGGTCCGTCACCTGCTTGGTCAGGTGACGCGACAAGCCGATTTCGATCTCGTCCAGATAGATCGTGCCGCGGGTCTGGCTGTCCAACATGGGCTCCTCGGGTAATAATTTCGCGCGTTCGTTATACTTTGCGCAATAATATTGCTTCGCAACCGCAGAAAATCAACCCAGAATCTTTGCTAGCGCAGAAATCCGATCGCGTAGGTTGGGTTGCGCTCTTCCGCCGCAACAAAGGCTTCCAGCGCGTCGGGGTCGGGCTGGCGATTGGTTTTGGTCTCTTCGGCAGCCAGCCCGCCGGTGATGAACAGGCTGTAGATATCCTCGCCCATCGCGCCCGCCACATCGGTCTGGATGCCGTCGCCAATGGCGAGGATACGCATGTTGCCGACATCCGCGCCGAGGTCCGCGAGCCGCAGCCGGGCCAGATCGTAGATCGCCGGATGGGGTTTGCCGAAATACAGGCTTTCGCCGCCCATTTCGGTGTAGAGCGCCGCCACAGCGCCCGCGCACCATTGCCGCTGGTGGCCCATATCGACGATGATGTCGGGATTGGCGCAGAGCAGTTTCATCCCCTTGGCCTTGGCGAAAAGCAGTTCGGGGCGCAGGGTGTCGGGATCGGCGAGCGGATCGAAGGGACCGGAACAGACAATGCCCTCGGCCTCTTCCAGCGGCACGCGGATAATCTCGACCGCCTCTTCAACTTCCGGCATCGGCTCGAAAAACACGTCATCTTTCGGCTCGCCCATATGCCAGACCTTGCGGCCGACCGCGCCGCGATACATCGCTGCCCGTGCCGCATCGCCCGAAGTCGCGATGTCGTCCCAAGTATCGCGCGGCAGGCCCATCGCATCGAGTTGCTCGACCACCGAGGCTTTCTGGCGCGGTGCGTTGGTGATCATGATCACCTTGCCGCCCTTCGCCCGGAAGGCCTGAAGCGCGGCCACGGCTTCGGGGAAGGGGGCGATGCCGTTATGCACGCAGCCCCAGAGATCGCAAAACAGCGCATCATAATTGTGCGAAATCTCGGCGAAGTTTTCGATGATCCGGGTCATGGCGGCTCCTGTTCACTGCGCCGTCTTGATAGCGAATATCAGCGCAGCCGCCAGAGGAATCACCCGGATTTACAGGGTTTTTGCAAAGAAATGCCGGGCCTCGCCGCGCGGATACTCGTCGATCCGGCCCACATCCTTGAAGCCCATCTTGCGGTAGAAATCCGGCGCCTGAAAGCTGTAGGTGTCGAGCCAGATCCCCACCTTGCCCTTGTCGCGGGCCAGCGCTTCGATCCGTTCGATCAGCTGCCGCCCGATCCCCTTGCCCCGCGCCGCCTCCGACACAGCCAGAAACTCGACAAACACCCATTCGGTGCCGATCTTGGCGCTGAGTCCACCAAGAAAGCTTTCGTCCTCCCAGGCTTCAAGGCTCACCTCTTCCAGCTCGAAAGCATACCCCTGTGTCTCTGCGTGAGCGCTCAGTAGCTTGTGCAGTCGGTCACGAGTGGTTTCGGTCGGGGTATCGGTGGTGATCTTAATCATGGGCATCTCCTTGGGGCTTTTGATGCCCGACTGACGCCGGAATGAAAAGCACGGGATTGCAATCGGACCGGCATGATATATATCAAAATGCGAATGTGAATTTATGAGGACAACATGGCAAATCTGACCAAACGCCAGCTGATGATCGGCGCTGTTGCCGCCGTCGCCGTGGCGGGTATCGGCTACAAGATGAGTGCGGGCAGCGGCGGGGCAGGGTTTCAGTCCAGCTTTCTGAGTGTCGCGGAAATGCAGGAAAACGGCGGGCTGATCGTTGATATCCGCACGCCAGAGGAATGGGCTCAGACCGGGGTGATCGACGGCGCGAAACTGGTGACCTTCCAGGACCCGCAAAGTTTTCTGGCCCAGATCGGCCCGGAAATTGCCGATGGGCGCGACCTGATCCTGATCTGCCGCTCGGGCAATCGTAGTGGGGCTGCCGCGAATATCCTGAGTGGCAAGATCCCCAACCACATCATCTCGATCGACGGCGGCATGAACCGCGAAATCGCCTCGGGCTATCAGACCGTCGCTCCGAACTAAGCCATCGGCTTGACCTTTTCCCCGGCACCTTTCACGCTGTTCTGGCGCGCGCGGGGTGACCGCGGGATCAGGTGAGGACGGAAAATGGTCGCAGCCGCTGGCTATGAACACAAGGCAATGAGCGTTGGTGAGATGCACGCTTCGGGCGGGCTGATCGTCGATATCCGGATGCCGATGGAATGGGCGCAGACCGGCGTGATCGAGGGGGCGGTTTTGCAAACCTTCGACGAGCCGCTGCGCTTTCTCGATGCCATTGCCGCCGAGATTGCCGATGGCCGCGATCTGATCCTTGTTTGCCGGTCAGGCATGCGCACGCAGGCGGCCGGGCAGTACCTGTCGCAGCTCATCGAAAATCGGGTGATTTCGGTGGCGGGCGGGATGCTCGCGCTGATCGAACAGGGCTACAACCCAGTTCCGGCCTGATCCGCGCGTGGCTTAGAATCGACGGCGGATATAGGGCAGGAAGCCCAGCGTCAGGGCGGTTTCGATGACGATGGCGACGAAGGCGCCGGGGCCGACCCGCCCGGCGAGAAACTCGATCAGGCCGAGGATCGCCAGACCGCCCATCATCACCACCATGCCACGGGCGAAAACCACCTGCGTGGTCCCCTTGGCACGCCGCGCCCCCCAGAGCATGATCGCGACCCCGGCAAACAGCATCCCGGCCCGGCGCAGCATCACCGTGGCGGCCAGGTCTTGTTCCAGCCCGAACAGCCAGAAAAACACCGAAGGCAGGAACAGCATGCCGCAGCAGAGCAGCGCTGACAGCAGGGTTGAGATGAGCGTCATATGGCGAAAGGACATGCGGGTCTCCGTGATTGCCCGCTCACGCTAGCACTGAAGCAGCGGCAAAAGAAGCCCGGATCGGCTTTCATGTTTCCGACATTCAGGCACAAAAAAGGGCGCCATGGCGGCGCCCTTTTTCACAATTCCGACATTCGCGATCAGAGCTTCAGGTTCGGGATGATCTGCTTTTTGCGGCTGACCACGCCCGGCAGCACCACGCTGTCGCCGGTTACGGTGGCGGCGAAGCTTTTCTCGGCGACGGTTTTCACCAGATCGTTCGGCACCAGCAGGGTCGATTCCTCGTTGAGGATGTCGACGACGAACAGGAGAACCTGATCAACGCCATCTTCGGCGGCGACGGTTTTCATCGTTTCCATCAGGCTGGCCTGACGGTCGAGCACGAGGGTCGGCGTTGTGGTTTCCAGCACCGACACGCGGAACTTGGTGCCTTCGATGGTGTATTCTTTCGAGTCCATGCGCAGGAGCTCGGCATCGGAGAAGTGCGACACGTCGGATTTCGCGGCGAAGAGCTCGGCGGCGTAATCCGGGATCGAAATCCCCAGCTCATGGGCCAGATCTTCAGCCACGGCGCGGTCATGCGCGGTGGTGGTCGGCGAGCGGAATTCCAGCGTGTCGGACAGGATGCACGACAGCGCCAGCGCGCGGATGTCTTCCGGCATCTTGGCGGTGTCGTCGCCCATCAGATCGTAAAGCACGGTAGCGGTGCAGGCGACCGGGCGGATGGTGAAATCAATCGGGCCTTTGGTGATCAGACCGCCGGCCAGCTTGTGGTGGTCGATGACCTGACGCACATCGGCTTCGTTGATCGAAGCGGGCAGCTCGGCCGGGTTGTTGGTGTCGACGATCACGCAGGCCTGATCGGCTTCGACATCGGCGATGATCTCGGGGGTTTCAAAGCCCCAGCGCTTCAGCATGAAGGCGGCTTCGGTGTTGGGCTGGCCCAGCAGCACGGCTTTGGCGGGCACGCCTTTCACTTCATTGAGATACCAGGCCCAGATAAGCGGCGAGCCGGTGGAATCGGTGTCGGGCGATTTGTGGCCGAAAACAAGCGTGGTCATGATCTGTCCAATCGTCGGGAAAGCATTCGCGCGCCTTATACGCAGGGCGGGCGGGGTTGTCACGGGGGCTTTGCCGCTGGCCGCTCAGCTTTGCCCGGCGCTTTCGCTCTCATGGGAGGTGGTGGGCGCCTCCGCCGCAAATTGCGCCTGCCAGAATTCCGGGCTGGTCAGATGGTCATAGCCAACCCGATGGGCTAGCCTATGGGCCGCGAAGTTCTGGATCCAGATATTGGCGAGTTTCGCGGCGCGCCACAGGATCGACCAGCCGCGCCGCTTGTTGTGATGCACCGCGTAGCCGCGCCGACCGGAGGCATCATAGAACCGCGCAGACCGCGCCCCCCAGATTGGCCAGATCAGCCCGCG
This sequence comes from Paracoccaceae bacterium, assembly GCA_050288685.1. Lineage (GTDB taxonomy): Bacteria > Pseudomonadota > Alphaproteobacteria > Rhodobacterales > Rhodobacteraceae > Sinisalibacter. Next base: position 194,021 of record JBNKEH010000001.1, read on the forward strand.
TTGCGATACCGGCACATCCACATGACGGCCCAAGAGCCCATAAAGCGGCACAAGATGACCGTTCAGCAGGACTTTCATCACCCGGCCAAAGGGCACGGGCGGCGGTAGGCGCAGGGGGGCTTCTGGGATCGGCGCCATCGCCCCCCACTTCTCGGTATGGGGCGTGGCCTGAAGCTCGGCCCGCCGCGCCGCCATATCGACATTCTGCGAAAAGAACACCGGCCCTTTCATCATGTCTTCCCAGGCGGCGAGCGTGGCTTCGGCGCTTTCGTAATGCATTCGGATCACCCCGCGCAGAACGAAGCGCAGGGCAATCTTGGTGGTGCTCCAGGCGCCGGTATCGAGGCTGTCATGCACCAGATGGTGATGCAGGTGATTGCGCAGGTCGAGGTAAAGCGTCAGCGGGCTTTCCTTCGCCGCGAAATCTTCCTGAAACGCCACGACGCCGGACAGCGTCACCGTGTCGAACCGATTGGCGAGCGAAAAGGAAATATCGTCGCCGCGCACGAAAAACGGAAACGGGTCATGGATGACGGCGGCAATCGGAAAGGCGAAAAACCACCAGCCGCCATAAAAGTTTTCGGGCTTGGGGCGAGCGGCGCGCAGCTCCATCAGGCCCACATCCACCGGGTCGAGCAGATTGGCGCCGATGAAGAGCGGGCGACAGATCCGGTCAAACACCGCGCCGTTTTCCCACATCGCTCTGGGGTGCCCGGCAGAAATCATCGCCCCGGCAACAGCGGCCTTGTCGCTATTGGCAAGGCGCAGAAACGCGATGGTGCGGCGCAGGTTTTCCATCATGAAGCTGGCATCGTCATCCATGAACAGAACATGGCTGAACCCGCGCGCTCGCGCTTCGGCCAGCCCCCGGGCAAAGCCGCCAGAGCCGCCCAGGTTGCGATTGGGTATCACCTGCAGGCGCGGATGCGGGGGCAGGGTCAGGCTTTGGCCGTTATCGGTGACGATCAGCGCCACATCGGCTCCGAGCGCCGCACCTTCCGCATCCAGAAATGCGGTCACCCGCTCGGCCATGCGCGCGGTTTCCACCTCGCGCTGATAGCTGGTCACGCAGATCGCCAGACGCAGATCGTCGCGCGCCGCGTGGCTGGTGCTGCGCCAACTGCCGCCGGTAAGTGTGGCCCCACCAGCGCCGGCCACGATGCGCAGCCATAGCAGCCCGTCGCGCGGCGGAATGCGTGCCTCGGCATCCATCGCCCCAGTCAACGGGGCAAGCTCGATCCGGGCGTCGTGATCGCCCAGCGTGACCTCATGGGCGCAGAGCAGAGTGGCATCGGCGGTCAGCGGCAGTCGTTCGTCACGCTCGGGTGGCAGGGTGGTGCGGTCATGGGCGGTTTGCCCCACCATCACCTCGACCCGCAGTACTCCTTTGCCGCTCAGCGTCAGGCTTAACCCGTTCAGCCGCGCCGCACGGCTCCAGGTGCCCAGGTTGAACAGGTTGAAATAGGTGCCGAAATCCACCGTTGCCCCTTCGGGCAGGTCGATTTCCCCGCGCGCCAGATCAACGCTGGCCCCGCCCTCGGTCCACAGAAACATCTCCGTATCCGAAGTGATTTCCGGATCGGGTAGGGCGATCGTTTGCAGCACGATCTCGTCTCTGGGCGCGCTGGCCGAAGGCATCCGTTCTCCATCTTTGCGGGCGGGTCCGGGTGGAACCTGTCCCTGCATAGCAACCAGACCCAGCCAAGGGCCAGAGCGTTCTGCGGTTGATCGAGGCGACCTGCCGTCACCCAGATTGCCGGGCCGGAATCCCCATGTTACGCCAAGAGGATACCGGATCGGGACGAGCCCGACGGGCGGAGGCCGGAATGCGTTGGTTCGATTGGCAATATTGGGGGCACAGGCGCAAACTGCGCGTGGTGCTGTTCATCGGCCATCACAAGGTCGGCTCGACCGCGCTGCAAAGCCATCTGGCCCGCCATGCCCCGGCAGCCTTGCGCCAGGGGCTGCTTTATCCGGTGGTCACTGCCTCCGATCTTACCGCCCTCAATGCGTGGGTTGAGGTGGGCGACGCGGAACAGCCCCTGTCGCGCAATGTCACCGAAGCGCATAATGCGCTGGCCTTTAGTCTGATCCATGATGCCAATCCGGCGGCGGCGATCCCTGACTTTCACCAGAACCTGCCGCCCAGTTCCGAGATGTTCGCGCTGATCTGCCAGCAGATCGCCCGCCACCGGCCGCGTGTGCTGGTGCTGGCCTCAGAGGTGTTTGCCAATTTCGCCGCGATCAGCCCGGAGCTGATCCGGAATTTGGTCCGGGGGCTCGGGCTTCACCGGCGAGGCGCTAGAATCGAGCTCTTTGCCGCGCTGCGTCGGGTCGATGATTACCTCGCGGCCTGGCACAGCCAGCGCGTGCATCTGGGCCAGCCCGTCCGCCCGCTGCCCCAAGCGCTGGATCACTATCGCAACACCGCACATTTCGATTATCGGCTGATGCTGGAAGGTTGGCAGAGGGCATTGCCCGAGGCGCAGCTGGTGCTGCGCCCTTATGATGACGGGATGCGAACCGCCGGGATGCCGCAGAGCTTTGCCGGGGCGATGGGGCTGGATCTGCCGGGGCTGGACGCGCCGCCCGAGATCGTCAATCCCGGCTTGCATCGAGGGCTTCTCGATATTGCACGTCGCGCGGTGCCAGACCTCGGACCAGACGAGGCGCTCGGGCTGTTTCGCACCCTGCTCGCGCTCGGGCCAAAGCTGGATCTGCCGCCCTCGCAGGATGTCGAACTGTTCGGAGCCGCAGCGCGGCGCGACATGGCAGAGGGCTTTGTCCCGATCCATGACTGGCTTTCTGCCACGGCTGGGCAGCCCTTCTTTGACGATGTGGCCGAGATTGCTACGATGCGGCCTGTAGATGAATTCGAGGTGAATTGCGCAGCGCTGGCTCAGATCCGGGCCGCGTATCTTGGAGAGTTCTCTGAGGCGGCGCGGCGCTATCTTGAAGCCTTTGAGCCGCAGCGCAATTTCGCAGCGCGTGAGGATAGGGATACCGGGGGAGGCCGATGAAAGATTGGACGCGAATAACGCGGTTGATCGGGAAACCCCGCCACCGTCGTCTGATCTTCCATATTGGCGATCAGAAGACCGGAACCAGCACGATCCAGAACGCACTGGCGGCGGGCAAAGTGCATATCGAGGGGAAAAAGCTGCTCTATCCGGCGAAGGTGGCGCATAATTACCTGAGCGCGCATGTCATGGCGGCGGCGCGTGGCGATGCGCTTCCTCCCAACCGTCCCGGCATGCCCGGCCTTCGCCAAATCCGCGATGAGATTCGCGCGAGCCACCCCGATTACGTGATTCTGTCGGGCGAAGGCTTTGCGGATATCGATCAGCAGGCCTTTTACGATGTTCTGGCCAAACATCTATTGGGCTTGTTCGACGAGTTTCGCCTGATTGCCTATGTTCGCCCCCATGCCGCCCGGGTGCTGGCGAGCTTTACCGAGCAAAGCAAGGTTGGGTTGGCCTTCGGCACGATGGAGCAGTTTCACGCCCGCTCCCTTGCCAATCGGCGGTTTTTCTATCAGCCACGTTTTCAGGAATGGCGCCGCCTTTACGGCTCCGATTTCATTCTGCGTCCGATGGTGCTCTCGGCTTTGGATGAGGGCTCGGTCCTGCCCGATTTTCTTCATTTTGCTCTGGATGGCGCCGGATATTCTCTCGATCCGGTGCCCGATGCGAATATCGCTCTCTGTCTCGAAGATCTGGTGACGATCCGCTATCTTCAGGCCCGGCTGCGCAAACTTGGCAAGCCGCTGCGGCTCGGCTTTGGCTGGCATCTGGCGATGGCGATGGGCGCCGTGCCACGCCATGGCCCCTCCACCAAAATCGCCTTGCATCGGTCGCTGGCCGAGCAGATCCATGCGGATTACATTGAGGATGCACGGGCGATGGATGCTGAGTTCTTCGCCGATACCCCGATGATGGTGCGCGAACTGGAAGAAGCCGTCGAGACCGCTCTCCCAGCCCCCCAGCCGCTGGAGCCTGAAGCGTATTTCGGCGCAGATGAGTTGCGCAATCTGGATGTGATCGCCGAGCTTCTGGCCGCGATGTTCAGCCGGGAGGGCGTGAAATGGCCGCCCTTCTTCCGCGCTCTTCGCGAGCAGGAGATTGAAGCTCTGCACGACAGGTAGCGGCACTGGTGCCCGGCGGCCCTACGGGTTAGGACGGGGCATCCCCAAACGGAACCCAGCCATGCCCATCACCCTTACATCGCTCTCCGATCTGGCCAATCTGCCGTTTGACGAGATCATCGATGTGCGCTCGCCCTCGGAATATGCCGAAGACCATATTCCCGGCGCGATCAGCCTACCGGTCCTGTCGGATGAAGAACGCGCGATTGTCGGCACGATCTATGTGCAGGACGAACCCTTTAAGGCGCGCAAACTCGGGGCTGCGCTGGTGGCCAAGAATGCCGCCAAACATCTGGAAGGGCCGCTGGCTGATCGTGACGGTAGCTGGCGTCCGCTGGTCTATTGCTGGCGCGGCGGGCAGCGCTCAGGCTCTTTCGCCTCGATCCTGCGCGAGATTGGCTGGCGGGTCGATACCATCAAGGGCGGCTACAAGGCCTATCGGTCGCTGGTGGTGAAGGCGCTGTATGAAACGCCGCTGTCCCAACCCGTGGTGATCATCGACGGCGGCACCGGCACCGCCAAAACCAAGCTTTTGCATCACCTGCGGGATCAGGGCGCGCAGGTGCTTGATCTGGAAGCGATGGCGGCGCATCGCGGCTCGGTCTTCGGCCCGGTTGGCGATGCCCAGCCCGCTCAGAAAGGCTTTGAAAGCGAGCTTGCCGGTGCGCTTGCCGGGCTCGATCCCGCCCGCCCGGTTTTTGTCGAGGCGGAAAGCTCGAAGATCGGCAAGATCATCGTGCCACCCTCGCTCTGGAAGGTGATGATCATGGCGCCGCGCTTTGACATTTCCGCGCCGATAGCCGCGCGCGCGGCGCATCTGGTGGGCGAATATGGTGATCTGACCAGCGCCCCCGACAAGCTCAATGCAGTACTGGACAAGCTCGTGCGCTTTCACGGCCATGCCCGGGTGGACGAGTGGCGCGCCTTGGCGGCGGCAGGAGAATTTGCCCGGATGTCGGCAGAGCTGATCGAAGAGCATTACGACCCGCGCTATGCCCGCATTTCGCGCGAAGAGGCCCCGGTGATCGAGCGGCTGGATCTGCCCGATCTGGACGCGGCGACGCTGGCCAAAGCCGCCGCGCATATGATCGAGCGGGCAGGGTAGCTGATGGGTTCTGGCCTCCGCATTCCACGCGGGGTAGGGTCTGCGACATGACCCTTCCCTCCGTTACCTTTTCCGAAGATCAGGCCGAGGCCCATGATCGCGTCGCTGAAATGCTGCGCGGGATGGGCGTGGATATTGAAAACGGCCAGCTTCTGCCCGCCGCCGAAGGCAAAGAGGGGGTGATGGCGGTGATCGGCAAGGCGGGCTCGGGCAAAACCCTGCTGCTGGCCGAGCTGACCAAGGCGCTGACCGAGGCCGGGGTCGAGCTGGTTTCGGGCGATTGGGAGGGCAAGCGCCGCAAGGACAAGCGCACGCTGGCCATTCTTGCCCCCACCAACAAGGCCGCTTCGGTGCTGCGTAATCGCGGCGTGCCCGCCACCACCATCCACCGCATCCTCTACACCCCGGTCTATGCGCCCGAATACGAGGCCTTGGCCGATTGGCTGGCGGGGCAGGGCGAGCGGCCCGAGGTGGAAGGGCTGACCGCCGAGGCGCTCGACCGCGCCTATGCCTTTTACCAGAGCAACAAATCCATCCCCGGCGCGCTGGCGGCGGCGGGGCTGCGTGGCTCGGATTTCATCGCGGGCTGGAAGCGGCGCGAAGACCCGCTGGATGTCGGTTTCGTCGATGAAAGCTCGATGCTCGATGAAAAGCAGTTTGCAGATCTGAAAGAGATCTTTCCGGCGCTCGTTCTGTTCGGCGATCCGGCGCAGCTGGCCCCGGTGGGGCAATCCGGCGAGATGGTGTTTGACACTTTCAGCGAGCCGCGCAAATGCGTGCTGCACCGCATCCACCGCCAGCAGGAAGACAACCCGATCCTCGATCTGGCCCATGCGCTGAGCGATGAGAGCCTGACCTTCGAGCGCTTCGAGCGGATGATCGAAGAGGCCGCGGCTCGCGATGATCGGGTGGTGCTGGCCCCACGGGTGAATGCCGACATGATGGCGCGCTCACCGGTTCTGGTCTGGCGCAACAAGACCCGCATCCGCCTGATCACCGCCTTCCGCGCCGCCCATCACGCGCCGGAAACCGAGCTTCTGCCCGGCGAGCCGCTGATCTGCGACGGCATCGAACTGCCGCTGAAACACCGCAAACGCCGGATCGAGCTGGAGGCGAAAGGCCTGATCAAGGGCGCGCAGGTGGTCTATATCGGCCCGGGGCGCAAGCCGGGTTTTTCACGCCTGCATGTGGTCGGGGCGGAAGATCCGCGCCTGTCGGTGGCTTCGATCGTAAAGATCGAAAAGCCGGATGAAGAAGAGCCCTTCATTCCCTTCGCCGCCACGATGGGCGCCGCCTTTCTGCATGGCGCGGCCGTGACCATTCACAAGGCGCAGGGCAGCCAGTGGTCGGATGTGCAGGTCTTTGCCCCCGACCTTTGGGCCGCCGCGCGGGCCGGGCGGATCGAGGCGGGCATCCCGCTGTGGAAGCGGCTGGCCTATGTGGCGATCACCCGCGCCGAAACCCGGCTGCATTGGGTCACGCGCTATGCGCTGGGCCGCCCGCAGGACGTGCTGGGGATTTCTGATCTGCAAGTTGCCGCCAGCCCTCTGGCGCTGGAGATCGAGGGCGACTAGCCCCGATGTTCCAATTCAGCAAGAAATGCCCCGGATTGCGGGGATTTCGCCTGAAAATGCAGGAATTTTGCAGCCGCGCCGTGTCGGTTACTGCCGGAACACCTTGCGGAACAGGGCCGAGGCGCCCCAGCCGGCAAAGATCGCAATGGCCAGCGACATCAGCCCGTAGAGCAGCGGCTGGTCATAAGCGAGGTTGTAGAGCCAGCGCTCCAGCCCGACCTTGCGCACATCGATATAGGTGATGTGCTCGTCAACGACCTGTTTGTTGCGGATGATCAGGATGCGCGCCTTGTACTGGCCTTCGGTCAGGTTGGCGGGCAGCTTGATTTGGGTGTTGAACAGCGTGCCCTGCGCCACGTAGATCCCGTTATCCTCGGCCACATAGTGGCCATCGGCCTCGCGGATCCGCACCACGGCATCGGCAAAGGCCTGCGGATCGGCCACATTGCCAGCGCTGACAAGGCCAATCATTTCGGGGATCGAAATGTGCAGCTTGTGGTCAAGCTCGGGCGAGATCAGCTGGTCAAACGGCGCGGAGGTGGCGACGGCGTAAAAGCTCGGCGCTTTGCGAATTTCGATCGCATCGGCATTCATCCAGATGCCCAGACGCCGTTCCTTGCGCCGTACGATGATCGGGTGCGATGGCCCCTCGACCGTGATCACCACGCCCAAGTCGCCTTGCGGGGCAGGGCTGTCGCGTTTGACCGCGCCGAAGATCAGGATTTCCGACCCGACAAAGGTCGCGTCGATAGAGACCCGGTTCTGACTCAGCCCGGCCACGATCTGCTCGTCCGTCGCCCCCGCTGGCATGGCCATGAGCATCAGTGCAGCGATCAGAGACAGCAGCCGCGACATGTCAGACCCTTCCGCCTTGGGGGGGCACGGCGCGTGTCCGGGCTGCTATGGGGGCAATCGTCCGCATAGCGCGGTAGTGATGCGGAAGCACGAATGTGTCCAGTGTTTTGCGGTCTGGCTTTGGCGCGTTTGGCGCGAGGGAGAGAGGGATCTGGCGCATGTTCAACCCTCAGAGCGGCGTGATCGAATAGGCTTCAGCCGGGCGCAGCACCAGTTCGAAGCCGATTTTCACACTCACAGCCAGCACCATCGCGGCCAGCAGAACCCGCAGCGTATCGGCGTTGAGCTTCAGCCCCAGCCGGGTGCCGATCTGCGCCCCGATCACCCCGCCCAGCATTAGGTAAAGCGCCAGAACGAAATCCACCGTGTGGTTTTCCGTGGCGTGCATCAGGGTGGTGAAACCGGCCAGAAAGGTGATCTGGAACAGCGAGGTGCCGATCACGGTTTTGGTGGGCATGTTGAGCAGATAGATCATCGCGGGCACCATGATGAAGCCGCCGCCGACCCCCATGATGGCTGCCATCACACCGACCAGAACACCAACGGCGATGGGCGGAATGACCGAGATATAGAGCCCCGAGGTGCGGAAGCGATAGCGCAGCGGCAGCTTTTGTACCCAGCTGTGGCCCGCGCGTTTCGAGGTGTATTTCTGCCCCGAGATCCGGCGCCGCAGGGCCGAGACCGCCTCGATCATCATCAGCGCGCCAATGACGCCCAGAAGGCCGACATAGCTGAGCTTGATCACCAGATCGACCTGACCCAGCGTGGTCAGCCAGTGGAAGATCTGCACCCCCACGAACGAACCCGCGATACCGCCGATCAGCAGGGCGATGCCCATTGGCACATCCACGGTTTTTCGTCTGACATGGGCCAGCAGGCCCGAGAAGGACGATCCCACGATCAGGTTGCCCTGCGTGCCCACCGCCACCGCCGAGGGGATGCCGATCATGAACAGAAGCGGGGTCAGGATGAAGCCGCCCCCGACGCCGAACAGGCCGGACAGGATGCCAACAATCAGCCCGAGGCTGAACAACAGCGGCACGGAAACGGAGAGTTCCGCAATAGGCAGGTAGGAATGCATGACAGGCTCCTGGTCGCGTTGTCTGGGCCTACGATGACTCCCCCTAGCATGAGAAGAGCGCGAAGTGCGACACTTCGGAGCAACAGGGGCAAAAATTGTTCACGCTTTGGTGAGGATGCGCCTGAGAAGCCCTTCCAGCTTTTCCGCCCCCAGTGGCGCCATTGCTTTGGTGTGCTCGTGGCTGATCGATTCGTCCGAAAGCCCGGCCGCCATATTGGTGATCGCCGACACCGCCGCGACCCGCAGGCCGAGGAACCGCGCCAGAATCACTTCCGGCACTGTCGACATCCCCACTGCATCGGCCCCGAGGGTGCGGATGGCGCGGATTTCGGCGGGGGTTTCAAACGAGGGGCCGGAATACCAGGCATAGACGCCCTCTTTCAGGAAGATCCCCTCTTCGCGGGCGGCGGCGCTGAGCTCGGCCCGGATCTCGGGGTCATAGGCGTCTTTCATCGGCACGAAGCGCGCATCGGTCGGCTCTCCGATCAGCGGATTGAGGCCGGAGAAATTCAGATGGTCGCCGATCAGCATCAGCTCGCCCGGCGGGATGTCGCCACGCATCGAGCCTGCGGCATTGGTCAGCAGCAGCTTCTGCCCACCGAGCGCTTTCAGCACTTCAAGCGGCAGCCGCATCGCATCGGGCTTGCCATGTTCGTAATAATGCTCGCGCGCGCCAAACAGCGCCACGCGGGTGCCAAAGAGCGAGCCGACCATCAGTTTGGGGTTATGGCCCGACACCGAAACGCGGGGGAAGCCCGGCAGGTCGCTATAGGGGATCGCGGCGCCTTCGACCATGTCGGCCATATGGCCAAGGCCAGAGCCCAGAACGAGCCCGTATTCCACCGGCTCATTTCCGGCAACGGATTGGATTTGTTTGGCGAGTGCGGCTGCGTCGGTCATGGTGGCCCTCATGATTTTTTCCGAGCCTAGCGTTGGTTTTGCCCGGCGGCCAGCGCGATTGTCAGATCAGGCGCTTCTGCATCAGGATCGCATCAATGGCGCCGCCGGGATGGGCGTAATAGCCGCGCCGCCGCCCGCTCTCCTGCCAGCCCGCATGAGTGTAGAGCGCCAGCGCCGGGGTGTTGTCGGCGGCCACCTCCAGAAACGCTATCTCGGCTTCGCGCGCCTGTGCCTGCGCCTCGAAATCCGCCAGGAGGGCGCCACCCGCCCCCTGCCGTCGAGTCTCAGCGGCAACCGCGATGGTGATCAGCTCGGCTTCCCCGGCAATGGCGCGGCCAAGGGCAAAGCCCTGCGGCTGGGTGACGGCAAAGCCGCCGGGACCCGCGATCAGCCCGGCGATTTCGCTGGCGCTCCAAGCGCGGCTGTCGGGAAAGGCACTTGCATAGAGCGCGGCCATTTCGGCCGGTGTCATGGCAGGATCACCGGCGCGGGGTCGCGCGGCGGGGCGGCATCGGCGGCGCGGATATACATCGGCGCGGGGCGGGGCAGGGCCTCGCCGGTGGCGAGCCGCTTGGCCGCGATCCGCGCCATCGCCGGGGCGAGCGTTGCCGGATCGGCAATCGGGGCGCGGGGCAGTTCGGGATGCAGCGCTTCGGGGCTCTCGGTCATATCAGGAGCTTCGGCGCCAGCCTCGGTCAGCACCTGCGCATAGGTCATGCCCCGGCGCGCATCGGCAAGGCTGAGGCAGGGCCGCGCCATGCCTTCGGCCTGCGCTTCCAGCACCGAAACGCCGATGGCGGGCTTGTTCAGCCCCAGCGCCAGCCCGCGCGCCGCCGCCACCGATATGCGAATGCCGGTGAAATTGCCCGGACCGATCCCCACCGCGATCGCGTCGAGGTCTTTCCAAGCCAGCCCGGCTTCGGCCAGCAGCTCTTCCAGCAGCGGCATGATCCGTTCGGCCTGACCGCGCCCCATCTCTTCCACCCGTTCGGCCACGATCTGGCCCGCGCGCAGCAAAGCGGCCGCGCAATGCGCGGCCGATGTGTCAAACGCCAGAATGGTTGGATCAGCGGCCATGGTCAGAGCGATACGGCCCGCACCTCGGTCACTTCCGGCAGGTAGTGTTTCAACAGGTTCTCAATGCCCATTTTCAGCGTGAGCGTCGAAGACGGGCAGCCCGCGCAGGCACCTTGCAGGTGCAGATAGACCACGCCGCGATCAAAGCCGTGGAAGGTGATGTCGCCGCCATCCTGCGCCACGGCAGGGCGCACGCGGGTATCGAGAAGGTCCTTGATCTGGGCGACGATTTCCTCGTCTTCCGCATCATACACCGCCTCGGCGGCGCGCGCGCCCTCGATCACCGCATCGCCCGACTGGAAATGCTCCATGATCGCGCCCAGAATGCCGGCTTTGATATGGTCCCATTCCACATCATCGCCCTTGGTGACGGTCACGAAATCGGTGCCGAAAAACACCGCGCTCACCCCGGGCACTTCAAACACCCGACGGGCCAGCGGCGACTTCTGCGCAGCGGCTTCATTGGTGAAATCGGCAGAGCCTGCTTCAAGCACGGTCTGGCCGGGCAGGAACTTCAGCGTGGCGGGGTTCGGCGTGGATTCGGTCTGGATGAACATTTGGCGCACCTTTTCTGTCAGGATTGATATGCGGATGCGCCGCCCTCATGTCAAGCTATGGGCGCAAAAGCGCTTGCCAAGTCACTTGATTTTAGGCCTTCTGCGCGGATGCCAGATCACGTCAAAGGCCTTTTGATCACCACGCTCGGCGTGCTCATGATCCTGCCGGATTCGCTTTTCGTCCGGCTGATCGATGCAGCACCCATGACCACCGCTTTTTGGCGGGCCCTGCTTTCGGGCGGGGTAACACTGCTTGTTCTGCTGGCACTTCGCGGTCGGGGCGCCTTTCGCGAGGTGATCGCAGAAGGGCCGCTGGTGCTGCTCTACGCGCTGTTCACCGGCGCGAGCGGGGCGCTGTTCGTGATCGCCATATCGCTCACCTCGGTGGCGAATGTGGTGTTCATCATTGCCGCTATCCCGATCTTCGGCGCGTTGTTTGGCTGGCTGGTGCTGGGCGAGCGGATTGACCGGCGCATGGCCCTGACCATTGCGGCTGTGGTGGCGGGGCTTGCGATTATTGCGCGCGGCTCGGGCCAGACCGAGGGTGCGAGCCTTGTGGGCGATCTTATCGCGGTGGTGGTGGCGGCCAGTTTTGCCGCCGGGCTGACCGTGGCGCGTCGATTGAAGGCGGTGTCGATGATCCCGGTGCTGCCGCTGGCCAATCTTGGCGCGGCGCTGGTGCTTCTGCCCTTTGCGGCCCCCACCGAGGTGGCGCCGCAAAGCTGGATCTATCTCGCGCTGCATGGCGGGGTGTTTATCGTCGTCTCAAACGCGCTGCTCTCGCAGGGGCCGCGCTATCTGCCGCCCGCCGAAGTGGGGCTGCTCATGCTGCTGGAAAGCGCGCTGGCGCCGCTTCTGGTTTGGGCGGTGATCGGCGAGGTGCCGGGCAGTTGGACGCTGCTGGGCGGGGCGGTGGTGCTGGGGGCCTTGCTGGTCTCAAACGCCATGGCGTTGAGACGACAAAAGCCCGTGCCCCCTGCGATCCCACCCGAAGCTGTGCTCTGAGGCTCTAATCGGCCGCCGCCCCAGAGGTCATGATGTCGTCTTCGGCATCTTCCAGCGCGCCGGAGACCGGCTTTTCCTCGGGCCGCGCTGCGGCTTCGGCCCAGAACCGCCCGGCCTCAGCCCCCGGATAGCGCCCGAAACGGCGGGCCAGGTGGCCGATGGAGTGCAGACAAGCGGCCAGAAGCCACGGGTCTGACAGATCCTCGACCCGGCGCAGCCCGGCAGCGGCATCGTCATAGCCCGCATCCATCGCCAGACCGATGATCTCTTGGGGAGAAATCGCCATCAGGTGATCGCCTCCAGCCGCTCTTTGGGCATTTCGCCGGGCACGATGGTCAACGGAATCGGCAGGGTGCCCGCCTGACGCACCAGCTGGGTGATGATCGGGCCGGGGCCTCCGCGCCCCGAGGCTGCGCCCAGAACCACAACGCCGATCTCGGAGCTTTCCTCGACCCGTTTCAGGATCTCTTCCACCACATTGCCCTCGCGGATTACCAGTCGCGGATCGACATCATGCCGGTCGCGCATCCATTTGGCGAAAACCTCGAAATGGGCGTGAATGCGTTCCTTGGCCTCTTCACGCATGATCGTGCCGACGCCAATCCAGTGATTGAACTCGTCGGGCGGGATCACCGAAAGGATCTCCACCTCACCGCCGGTATGCTCGGCGCGCATTGCGGCAAAGCGCATGGCGTTCAGGCATTCTTTGCTGTCGTCCAACACGACCAGAAACTTGCGCATCGAGAAACCCTCCTGTCAGAGGCGCATGATGGCGGAGCGTCGCGCCCGGATCAAGCGCCGTGATATGCGGCAGAGTGCCGGGGGCAGCGCGCTGGGCGACGCACCGCTTGCCCAAGCGCGATCCGGCGGCTATGCAGGGGCATGGTTTCGCATTGGCTCATCAGCTTTAACTATTATCCGCCGCTCATATAGCGGCGTGTGAAACTTCATGTTCAACCGCCGCCCGGCTGGTGGTTGACAGATAGGCAAATGCCCCTGGCCGCGCGCTTCAGGAGGCAGATATGCTCCCCCTCGAAATATCAGAGGCTTCCCCGCACCGCCCGACGCTTGGCCTGATCGGCTTTGGCGCTTTCGCCCGGCTGATGGCCCGGCACCTTTTGCCGCATATGCGGCTTATTGCCCACGATCCGGCCCCGGAGGCCGAAGCCGCCATGGCCGGGCTGGGGGTGATCCCGGCGCCGCTGGAGGCGGTGGCCGGGGCTGATTTCGTAGTCATCGCCACGCCGGTTTCGGCGGTGGAGGAGGTGACGCGCCGGATCGCGCCGCTGTTGCGCGTCGGCGCGGTGGTGCTCGATGTCGGCTCGGTGAAACTGCGCCCCGCTCGTGCGATGCTGGCCCATCTGCCGGATCACGTCACCCTGATCGCCACCCATCCGCTGTTCGGCCCCGAAAGCGCCGCTGGGGGGATTGCCGGGCTGAAAATCGTGCTCTGCCCGTTGCGGGGGGCGCGGCTGGCCCCCTTGGCAATGTTCCTGCGCCGCACCTTCGGCCTCACGGTGATCGTGACCTCGCCCGAGGCACATGACCGCGAGCTGGCCATGGTGCAGGGGCTGACGCATCTCATCGCCAAGGCCCTGACTGGCCTCAACCTGCCCGCCACGCGGATGACGACGAAAAGCTTCGAACTGCTAATGCAGGCCACGGCGATGGTGGCGGGCGACGCCCCCGAAGTCTTTGCCGCCATCGAACGCGACAATCCCTTCGCCGCCCCGCTCAGGGCGCGATTTCTGGAGGTTGCGGCAGAGATTGGCTGCGAGCCGTCTTATCTGGCGCTGCGCGCCCAGTCCCAGTAGAGCTGGCGGGCGCGGCGGGTCATCGGGCCGATTTCATAACGGGTTTCGTCAAAGGCTGTCACCGGGGTGACCTTGTGCATATTGCCCGAAAGGAACACCTCGTCCGCCGCGTGGAAATCGGCATAGCTCAGCACCGCCTCATGCACCGTCACGCCATCCGCGCGCAGGTTGGCGATGTGGCGCGCCCGGGTGATCCCGGCCAGGAAGGTGCCATTGGCGATTGGAGTGAACACCTCGCCATCCTTCACCATGAACACATTGGCCGAGCCGCTTTCGGCCACATTGCCCAGCGCATCGGCCACCAGCGCATTGCCAAAGCCCTTGGCGCGGGCTTCGGCCAGCATCCTTGCATTGTTGGGATAGAGGCAGCCCGCCTTGGCGTTCACCACCGCACAATCCAGCGTCGGGCGGCGGAAACGCGTGGTGGTCAGCGTGGTTGAGGCCTCCGGCGCGCTCATCGGAATCTCTTCAAGACTGATCGCAAAGCCGGTCGAATTGGGCTTCGGCACGATCCCCAGATCGCCGCCCTCGATGGCCCAATACATCGGGCGGATATAGACGGCGGCGTCTTTCGAATAGAGGCTGAGCCCCTCACGCACGATCTCCAGCATCTTGTCCGTAGCCACGCTGGGGGTGATCATCAGCGCCTCGGCGGACCGGTTCACCCGCGCCAGATGGGCCTCAAGATCCGGCGCCATGCCTTCGAAATAGCGCGCGCCGTCAAACACGGTGGTGCCCAGCCACGAGCCGTGATCGGCCGCGCGCATGATCATCGCGTCGCCGTCGTGCCAACGTCCTTCGAAATAGGTGCGGATATTCGTGCCGGTTGCCATGGGCGCCTCCCTCTTTGGTCGCGAGACTAGGGGCGGGGCAGGGGAAGGTCCAGACCATGCGGCGACCCGTCACGCCGCAGGGGGGCGAAAAAAAGAACCCCCGGCGGGGGGCCGGGGGTGAAAACGCGCGGGTCAATCGAAACAGCACGTAGGCTGGCTGTGGGATAGGGGAGAGCCAGCGATAGCCAATTGGTATCGCGGCGATGATTCCGTTTTGTGACGCTGAAACGAAAGCGGCGCCCCTGCGGCCGCCGCTTTTTAACATATTGATATGGTGCCTGTTTCCTGCGCGGCACTCAGCGCCGCGAGCGCACGAAGCCCATGATATCGTAGGTGCGTTCAAGAATCGGCTGGGCAATCGCCTCGGCCTTTTCCGCGCCTTTGGCGAGCAGCGCGTCAATCTCGTCGGGCGCATCCAGCAGGCGCTTCATCTCGGTCGAGATCGGGGCGAGCTTTGCCACCGCCAGATCGGCCAGCGCCGGTTTGAACTTGCCCCAGCCTTCGCCGCCAAACTCGGCCAGCACCGCCTCATCGCTGATATCGGCCAGCGCCGCGTAGATATCGACAAGGTTCTTCGCCTCAGGGCGATCTTTCAGCCCGGCCACTTCCGAAGGCAGCGCCTCGGGGTCGGTGCGGGCTTTCTTGAACTTCTTGGCGATGGTATCGGCGTCATCGAGCATGTTGACACGCTCCATATCGCTCTCGCCCGATTTCGACATCTTCTTCGAGCCGTCGCGCAGGTTCATCACCCGCATCCCCGGCCCCTCGATCACCGGTTCGGTGATCGGGAAGAAGTCGACGCCGTAATCGTGGTTGAACTTCTGCGCGATGTCGCGGGTCAGCTCCACATGCTGCTTCTGATCCTCGCCCACCGGCACATGGGTGGCGTGATAGACCAGAATGTCGGCCGCCATCAGCGACGGATAGGCATAAAGCCCCAGCGAGGCCTTTTCGGCATTCTTGCCGGCCTTGTCCTTGAACTGGGTCATCCGGTTCATCCAACCCACGCGGGCGACGCAGTTGAACAGCCAGGCCAGCTCGGCATGGGCGGGCACCTGCGCCTGATTGAATAGGATAGAGCCTTCCGGGTCGATCCCCGAGGCAAGCATCCCGGCCGCCACTTCATGGGTGGCCTGCCGCAGCTCGGCGGGATCCTGCCAGACGGTGATCGCGTGCAGATCGACGACGCAATAGATGGTTTCGAAGTCCGGTCCCTGCATATCCACCCAGCGCTTGATCGCACCAAGGTAATTGCCAAGGGTCAGGCCACCGGAGGGCTTGATCCCGGAAAAGACGCGCGGGGCGAAGGTAGGGCTGGTCATGACGGTCTCCGTCTGGATTTCTCTGTCTGGGTCGCTTACCCATGCACAGGCGAAGCGTCAAGGAAACCCTTATGAAACCCAGCTATCTGCACCCCGACGAACAAGATCATAACGCCCCGCCGCTGAACCCGTTGCCGGTGAGCGTGGTGGTGCTGGCGCTGGCGATTTTCGGCGTCGAACTGGTGCTGACGGCAGCCGATCATGGGTTGATCGGCGGGCCGGGGGGCAGCGGCTGGCGGTTGTCTCTGATGGAGCAATACGGGTTTTACGAGCCCCTGATGGGCTGGATGATGCAACACCACATCTATCCCGCGCATGAACTTCTGCGTTTTGTCACTTACCCGTTCATCCATGTCAGCTTCACCCAGGCGGCCTTCGCGCTCGTCTTCCTTCTGGCGCTGGGCAAGATGGTGGGCGAAGTCCTGTCGGACTGGGCGGTGCTGGTGGTGTTTTTCGGCGCGTCAATTGTCGGCGCGTTGGTCTATACGGCCGTCTGGGATACGCGGGTGGTACTGGTTGGCGGCTATTCCGGGGCCTATGGGATGATCGGCGCCTATACCTTCATCCTCTGGGCCGGGCTGGCGGGCAATCTGCAAGGGCTGAGGGCTTTCGGCCTGATCGCCATGCTGATGGGGGTCCAGCTTGTTTTTGGCCTGTTCGCGCAGATGGGGCTGGATTGGGTGGCCGAATTTGCCGGTTTTATCGCCGGGTTCAGCCTGGCCTTTCTGGTCAGCCCCGGCGGCTGGCAGGCGATGATGCGCAAGATCCGGCGCTAACCCGACATGCGCTTCGCCTTGGCTCAGCCCCGTTTCAGGGCTGAGCGGAAGTCGGACAAATGAAACGCGCCGATCAGCTGGCCAAAGCCGAAATAGCTCGCCATGCCGGCAAGCACGAGCACCACGAGGGCAACCAGCCCGACAAGGTGGATCGACAGGAGCGGGGCGAGCGCGAGCGCGAGCAGCCAGACCACAGCCCCCATCGCCGCAGCGGCCAGAACGATCCGCCAGACCCGGGTACGGAACCGCGCGTCGAAATGGGCCACCTCGCCAAAGCGACGCGCCCCAAGCCAAAGCTGCAACACCATGATCCAGGCGGCCAGCGTGGTGCCGAAGGCCGCGGCGATGAAGCCGAAGACCGACGCAAAGCCGATGGCGATACCCGCATTCACCGCGAGTGAGCCCAGCGCATAGTAGAACGGCGTCTTGGTGTCTTCCCGGGCGAAAAATACCGGTTGCAGCACCTTTTGCAGCACAAAGGCAGGCAGGCCGAGGCCATAGACCTGTACCGCCAGCGCAGTGGCGGCGGCATCGTCCGCCCCGAAGGCGCCGCGCTGAAACAGCACCTGCACCAAGGGCATCGGGATGGCGATCAGGGCCACAGCGGCAGGAACGGTCAGCGCCAGCGCCATCTCGCCCGCCCGGCTCAGCGAATAGCGGCCACCGGCATCGTCGCCCGCGCGCAGACGCCGCGACAAGTCAGGCAGCAACACCACGCCAATGGCAATGCCAACCACGCCAAGGGGCAGCTGATACAGCCGGTCGGCATAGTTGAGCCAGGCGATGGCACCGTCGAAATAGCTCGCCACCTGCCGTCCGATCAGCAGGTTAATCTGCACCACGCCCCCCGCCAGCGCCGCCGGGGTGGCGATGAGGGCAAGGCGTTTCAACTCCGGGGTCATGCGCGGGCGTTGCGGGATCAGCCGATAGCCTGCTCGCGCCGCGGCACGCCAGAGCAGCGTCAGTTGCGCCACCCCCGCCACAGGCACCGCCCAGGCAAGGGTCAGCCCCATATCCCATCCGGTCAGAGACCCGAGCGTGAGCGAGGCAATGAAGATCAGGTTGAGCCAAATCGGGGCCGCCGCCGCGGCCGAGAACCGCCCCGTCGCGTTCAGAACCCCTGACAGCAGGGCGCAGAGCGAGATGAACAGGATGTAGGGAAACGCGATACGGCCATAGAGCACCGCAAGGTTGAAGCGTTCGTCTTCGTAAAAGCCCGAGGCCATCGCCAGCACCAGCGCGGGCATGAAAATCTGCGCGAGCAGTGTGAAGAAGATCAGCACCGTGGCGAGGCCGGTAAAGGCATCGCGGGCAAATTCATGCGCGCCGTCTCCGGCTTCGACATGTTTGGAAAACATCGGCACGAAGGCCATGTTGAACGCGCCCTCGGCGAAGAACCGACGGAACATGTTGGGCAGCGAGAAGGCGATGAGAAAGGCTTCGGCCACCGGCCCCGCGCCCAGCGTCGCCGCGATCACGATGTCGCGCACGAAACCAAGCAGACGGGACGCCATGGTCCAGCCACCCACCGTGACAAAGCCGCGTACCAGCCGGACACCCGCCACTATGACACCGCCCGTTCAGCGCCGCGTTCCATCGCTTCGCGCAATTTGCGCTCCAGCGCCCGGCGCTTCGGTTCACTATGAAATTTCAACCCGAACATGTCTTTCACATAGAAGGTATCGACCACCTGCTCGCCATATGTCGCGATCACGGCAGAGGCAATATAGACGTTGCTTGAGGCTAGGGTGCGGGTGAGATCGTAAAGCAGGCCGGGGCGGTCGCGCGTGTCCACTTCGATGATCGTGTAGATCTCCGAGCCTTCATTATCGAAGGTGATATTGGTGGGCACCCGGAAGGCGCGTTCGCGTTTCTTGATCTTGTCGCGGTCGCGCATGGCGTCGCGGGCCACCACTTCGCCCTTCAGGATCTTGTGGATCATGTCTTCAAGGCGTTTCAGCCGCGCCACCTCATAGGGCCGCCCCTCGTGATCCTGGACCCAGAAGACCGGCGTCGCCCAGCCGTCTTTCGAGGTATAGGTGCGGGCATCGACCACGTTGGCCCCGACCAGCGCCAGTGCGCCCGCGAGCCGTGAGAAGATCCCCGGATGGTCGGCCAGCGCAAAGGCGGCGCGGGTGGCGTCGCGGTCGGGATCGGGTTGTAGGTCGATGCGGATCTCGTCTTCGCGGATCCCGTCGAGCAACCGGGCGAAAACCAGATGTTCCGCCGTGCCAAGCCCCTGCCAATAGGGGTCGTAATGGCGCGAGGTCTCGGCCCGCAGCGCTTTCTTGTCCCAATCGGCCAGCGCCGCGCGCAGCGCCTTTCTGGCCTGATGGGCGCGGCCATGGGTCGACAGCGCCTCGATCCCTTCTTTCAGGGCCAGTTTGGTCTGGGTGTAGAGGTCACGCAGCAGCGCGGCCTTCCAGTTGTTCCAGGTGCTGGGACCGACGCCGCGAATATCGCAGGCGGTCAGCACCAACAACAGATCCAGCCGCTTTTTCGATCCCACAGCCTTGGCAAAGCCGCGCACCGTGCGCGGATCGGACAGATCGCGTTTCTGCGCCACGTCCGACATCAACAGGTGATTGCGCACCAGCCATTCGGCGGTTTCAACTTCGGATTTGTTGAGGCCCAGTCGTGTGGCAATGCTGCGGGTCATCCGCGCGCCCAGGATCGAGTGATCCTCTTCCCGGCCCTTGCCAATGTCATGGCACAGAAGGGCGATATACAGCGCCTTGCGATTGACGCCCGCCTCAAGGATTTTCGATGACAGCGGAAGGTCGTCCAGCCGTTCGCCACGCTCGATCTCGGCCAGCGCCGAGATACATTGGATCGTGTGCTCGTCCACCGTGTAGCTGTGATACATGTTGAACTGCATCATCGCCACGATCGGCTCGAATTCCGGGATGAAGGCGGCCAGAACCCCCAGCTCGTTCATCCGCCGAAGCGAGCGCTCGGGGTTGCCGTGTTTCAGCAGCAGATCGAAAAAGATCTGGGCGGCTTCCTTGTCCGCGCGCATCTCGTCGTCGATCAGATCCAGATGCCCGGTGATCGCCCGCATCACATCAGGATGGACCAAAAGCCCGGTGCGCAGCGCCTCTTCGAAGGTGCGCAGAAGGTTGAGCTTGTCGGCCAGAAACGCCGCTTCGCTGGTGAAGTTCAACCGGCCCTGTTTCTCGATGAACGGCGGGCGGGTTTTCTTGCGCCGCTTGAACAGGCCCTGCAACAGCGGCTCGCGCTTCACATGGGTGTTTTCAAGCTCGGTGAGGAAGATCCGCGTCAGCTCGCCCACGGCGGTGGCGTGGCGGAAATAATCCTGCATGAAATGCTCGACAGCCCGCCGTCCGGCGGTGTCTTCATAGCCCAGCCGTGCTGCCACCTCGACCTGCAGGTCAAAGGTGATCTGGTCCATCGCCCGGCCGGTGATCAGATGCAGATGGCAGCGCACCGCCCAGAGAAATTCGTCGGCCTGCTGGAAGGTGGCAAATTCTTCCTTGGTGAACAGGCCCAGCTTTTGCAGCTCGGCGGTCCGGCTGACCCGGTGGATGTATTTCGCCACCCAGAACAGGGTCTGCAGGTCGCGCAGGCCTCCTTTACCCTCTTTCACATTGGGCTCGACCATATAGCGCTGGCCGCCCTGCTTTTTATGTCGGGTCTCGCGTTCTTCCAGCTTGGCCTCGACAAATTCCGCCGCCGTGCCGTTGAACAGGCCCGACCAGAGCTGCGCAGTCAGCTCGTCGGCCAGCGCCGTGTCGCCACAGATCATCCGGTGTTCCAGAAGCGCTGTGCGGATGGTGAAATCTTCCTTGCCCAGACGCAGGCAATCCTTCACCGAGCGCGAGGCATGGCCGACCTTCAGGCGCAGATCCCAAAGCATGTAGAGCATGCTTTCGATCACGCTCTCGGCCCAGGGCGTCAGCTTGTAGGGGGTCAGAAACAGCAGGTCGACATCGGAAAACGGCGCCATTTCAAAGCGGCCATAGCCGCCGACCGCCAGGATCGACAGACGTTCGCCCGAGGTCGGGTTGTTCATCGGATGCACCGCCGTCGAGGCGATGCGGTAGATCGTGGCCACCACCCGGTCGGTCAGCCAGGCATAGGACCGCACCACCGGATGGGCGTCAAAGGGCGCAGCGGTCAGCCCGGCGGCAATCGCCGCCCGCCCGACCTCCAACGCATCACGCAGCACCGCCACGCTCTGGGTACGGATCACTGTGCCGTCGCCATCCGCCTCTGCAATGATCTTGTCGATGGCGTGATCAATCGCCGTCTGGTCGAAAATCTCGTCAGCCGGGCAGATCAGCCCTTCGGCAGGGGAGGTGTGCATGATTGGGGCGTACTCAATATCCGGCAGTGGCAAAGCTTCTGGGAGCGGCATCAATCACGACAAGCTCTTTGTCGATGATCTGCATAACCGCCAGCGCCCGTTCGGTGGTGCCGTTGGGCAGCAGCCGGAACACGCCGTTGACGCCGACAAAGCCTTGCGGCTGCGTCAGGGCGGTGGCCGTCAGTGCATCGGCCTGACCGGCCTTCACCAGCGCGCCGATGGCCGCGATCCCGTCATAGGCAAGACCCGCAATCGCATGGGCATTGTCGCCATAGGCGGCCAGATAGCGTTGCTGGAACTGGTCTTGCAGCGCGGGATCGGACAGGGCGAACCAGCCATTTTGCAGCCCCGCAAGGGTGCGTGCCGAACTTGGCACATCCCAACGCTGCAGGCCGATATACTGGATCCGATCCGGGGTCAGGCCGTTTTCGGGCAGAAGCTGCGCCAGGAAGGGCAGCGCCCCATCGGTGCCGGAGGTAAGAAAAATCGAGGTCGCGCCGCTGTCGCGGGCCTGGGTGCTGATGTCGCGCACCGCGTTGATCACCCCGGTTTGCGACACTTCAAAGCTCATCGAGCTGGTTTCGCTGGCGCCAGGGGTGGCGGCGATCGCATTGGAAATGGCTGCGCGCCCAAGGTTTTCCGCCGCGCTCTCGCCATTGACGATCATGATATTGCCCTTGCCATTGGCAGCGGCATAGCTCACCAGCCGTTTGGCGGTGTTTCCAAAAGTGTTGCCCAGCACGAAGACATTGCCGCCCGCAACGGCGGGGTTGTTCGAGAAGGCCAGCACGTTCACACTGGGGGCGGCATTGCCCGCAGCGGCGGCGCTTTGGCTGTAAACCGGGCCGAGGATGATCTTGGCCCCGTCGCGCACGGCCTGTTTGGCCATCTCGGCGGCGCGGGTGGGATCGCCTGCGGTGTTGTAAACCTTGAGGTCGATGGTGACCCCGTCCAGATCTGCCATGGCAAGCCGGGCGGCGTTTTCCAGCGAGCGCGCCATCGCGTCATCGGCGGCATTGCCTCCGCCTGCGGGCACCAGAAGCGCCACCGGCACCGGGCGCGAGGTATCAATATGCGGAGCGGCTCCGCCCAGATTGTCGGTACAGGAAACAAGACCGAGGAAAGAAAGAACCAGGATCAGTGCAGCCGAAAGCTTGCGGGTCACGCTCAAAAACGCAAACATATGTCTATCCTTCTATCCAGGCAAAGCCATGTGCGAGGGCTTGGACTCAAGCCCTCGGATCGGGGGCATCATAGACGCAACAGAAAGCAGGTCCACCCTTGAAACCCGATCCCAAACCGCTGCAGGCCGGTCTCTACCTCGTGGCCACACCAATCGGCAATGCGCGCGATATCACCTTGCGCGCGCTGGATATTCTGGCCGCAGCCGATGTGATCGCGGCGGAAGACACCCGCACCGCGCGCAAATTGCTCGACATCCACGCCGTAGCACTCAGCAAACGTCCGCTGATCGCCTATCACGACCATTCCGGCGAAAATGGCCGGGCGGGCATTCTGAAGCTGATAGCGGCGGGCAAATCGGTGGCCTATGTCAGCGAGGCGGGCACGCCGCTGGTCTCGGATCCCGGCTATGCGCTGGCACGCGATATCGGCGCGGCGGGGCATTACGTCACAGCCGCCCCCGGCGCCTCGGCGGTGCTGACCGCGCTCAGCCTTTCGGGCCTGCCCTCTGATCGGTTCCTGTTCGCCGGGTTCGCCCCCAGCTCGCAGGCGGCGCGGCGGCGCTGGCTGGAAGAGCTGCTGCCGGTGCCCGCGACGCTGGTGATCTATGAAAGCCCGCGCCGGCTTCACGAAACTCTCGCTGATCTGGGCGAGCTGACAGGCCCCAATCGCCCCGTCGCGATTGCGCGCGAACTCACCAAGAAATTCGAAGAGGTGCTGCGCGGCACGCTGGGCGAGTTGACCGAGGCGCTGGCGGAGCGCGAGCTCAAAGGCGAAATCGTGCTGCTGATCGGGCGGGGCCATGACGAGGTGACCGAGGAAACCATGGAAGACGCGCTGCGCCGCGCCATGACCGAGATGACCCTGAAAGACGCTGCCGCCACCGTGGCCGAGGCTTACGGTTTGCCCCGGCGCAAGGTGTATCAGGCCGCACTTGAGATGGATAAAAGCTGATGAGCGACCGGGCGCGCGCGGAGCGGGGGCAAACCTCATATCTCGCGGGCCTCGCCGCCGAAGAGGCGGTGGCGGCTGACTATATCCGGCGCGGCCATGCGGTGGCGGCCAAACGCTGGCGCGGCTCCGGCGGCGAGCTTGACCTTGTGCTGACCCATGGCGAGGGCTTCATCGTGGTCGAGGTGAAGAAATCGCGCGATTTCGCCGAGGCCGCCCTGCATCTGACACCCGCACAGCTTGCCCGCATCTATGCCACCGCCAGCGAATTCGTCGCGCTACAGCCCAAGGGTCAGTTGACCGATCTGCGCCTTGATGTGGCGCTGGTCGATGCTGCCGGGCGGATCGAAATTCTGGAAAATTGCTGGGTCTGATAAAACCCGCACCCGTGACCATTGCCCTTTATCCCACCCCGCGCCACATAGGGGAAAACGCCCGGAGAGACGCATGAGCCTGAAAATCGCCTTCCAGATGGACCCGATCCAATCGGTCAATATCGACGCCGATTCCACCTTTCGTATTGCCGAGGAAGCGCAGGCGCGCGGGCATGAGCTGTTTTACTACACGCCCGACCGGCTGTCATATCGTGAAGGCCGGATCATGGCGCGCGGCTGGCCGCTGACCGTCCGGCGCGAATACGGCAACCATTTCAGCCTTGGCGAGGAACAGGATATCGACCTTGCCGATTGGGATGTGGTCTGGCTGCGGCAGGATCCGCCCTTCGATATGGGCTATATCACCACCACCCATCTGCTCGACATGATCCACCCCGATACGCTGGTGGTGAACGATCCGTTCTGGGTGCGCAACTACCCGGAAAAACTTCTGGTTCTGCAATTCCCGCATCTGACCCCGCCGACGATGATCGCCCGCGATCTGGCGACCCTGCGCGAATTCAAGGATCATCACGGCGACATCATCATGAAGCCGCTTTACGGCAATGGCGGCGCCGGGGTGTTTCGGCTCGACCCGAATGATCGCAATCTTGCCAGCCTGCACGAGCTGTTTACGGGCATGAACCGTGAGCCGCTGATCGCGCAGAAATTCCTGCCCGCCGTCGCCAAGGGCGACAAGCGGATCATTCTTGTGGATGGCGAGCCGGTGGGCGCGATCAACCGGGTGCCGCAGGCGGGCGAGACCCGCTCGAACATGCATGTCGGCGGTCGCCCCGAAAAGATCGGCCTCACCGAGCGCGACCTTGAAATCTGCGCGGCCATCGGGCCGCTCCTGCGCGAAAAGGGGCAGGTTTTCGTTGGCATCGACGTGATCGGCGATTGGCTGACCGAGATCAACGTGACCTCGCCCACCGGCATTCAGGAGCTGGAACGCTTCGACGGCACCAATGTCGCGGCCAAGATCTGGGAGGCGATCGAGGCCAAACGGGGATGAGCCTGCGGCTGAAATTGCTGATCCTTGGCACGCGCCTCTGGGCGAAGCCTGCGATTGCGATTGTGCCCAATCCCCTCTGGCACCGGGCGCTGTTTGCCCTGTTCGCTCGGATCGTGTTTCGCCCGCCGCCCTTCACGCTGATGCGTCGCGGGTGGCTGGGGGCCGATCTGCCCGCGCTGACAATTTCCAACCGCCCGGGTTCGCACCCGCCGCGCCGGGGCAAGGTGGTGCTTTATTTCACCGGCGGCGGCTTCATCGCGGGCAGCCCGCAGAGCCATGGGGCGATGCTGGCGCGGATCGCCCGATTGGCCCGCTGCGAGGTGGTCTCGCCCTTCTACCGTCTGGCCCCCGAACACCCGTTTCCCGCTGCCCCCGACGATGCGATGACGGCATGGGAGGGGCTGATGGCGCGCGGCTATGCCCCGGGCGACATCGTTCTGGGCGGAGATTCCGCCGGGGGTAATCTGGCACTGGGGCTGTTGGCGGCGTTACTTGCCAAGGGGCAGCGGCCCGCCGGGCTATTCGCCTTTTCGCCGCTGACCGATATCAGTTTTTCCGGCGCGTCGATCCATGAGAACGCGCGGCGCGATGCGCTTCTGCCCGCCGGGCGGCGGCACGAACTGGCAGAGCTTTATCTTCGCGGCACCCCGGCTGACGATCCGCGCGCCTCGCCGCTTCTGGCCGATTTCCCGTCCCCGCCGCCGGTGTTTCTGCAATATGCCGAAACCGAGATTCTGCGCGATGACAGCCGCCGGATGGCGGCAAAACTGCGCGCGTCGGGCGGCGAGGTTACCGAAGATGTCTGGCCCCACGCCCCGCATATCTGGATGATCTTCGATGGGCTGGTGCCCGAATCCCGCGCCGCACTCCGCCGGGCCGCGCAGTTCATCACCGCCTGTTTCGATGCTCAGGCATAGGCCAGCGCGCCGGTGAAGCGATAGCTGAGCGCTTCGGCAATATGCGGCTGGCGCACTGCCTCGCTGGCTTCCAGATCGGCAATCGTGCGCGCCACCCGCAGCACCCGGTGATAGCCCCGCGCCGACAGGGCAAAGCGTTCGGCGGCGCGGGTCAGCAGCGCGCGCCCCTCGGCATCGGGCGTGGCGATCTCATCGAGCATTTTGCCTTCCGCATCGGCATTCACCCTTGCCGGACTGCCCTCGAACCGGGCGGTCTGTATGGCCCGGGCGCGCGCCACCCGCGCCGCCACCGTGGCCGAGCTTTCGCCCGCTTCCGGCAGATCAAGATCGGTGAAGGCCACAGGTGGTACATCAAGGCGCAGATCGAAGCGGTCGATCAAAGGGCCGGAGATGCGCCCCAGATAATCTTCGCCACAGGTCGGCGCGCGCGAGCAGGCGCGCGAGGCATCGGCCAGATGGCCGCATTTGCACGGGTTCGCCGCCGCCACCAGCATGAAGCGGCAGGGGTAATGCACATGGGCATTGGCCCGCGCCACCATCACCTCGCCGCTCTCAACCGGCTGGCGCAGGGTTTCGAGCACTTGGCGGGGAAATTCCGGCAGCTCGTCCAGAAACAGCACGCCATTATGCGCCAGCGAAATCTCCCCCGGTTTCGCGCCGCGCCCACCGCCGACAATGGCGGCCATCGAGGCGGTGTGGTGCGGTTCGCGGAACGGGCGGCTTTTCGAAATGCCGCCAGCTGAGATCAGCCCGGCCAGCGAATGGATCATCGAGGTTTCCAGCGCTTCGGCGGGCGAGAGCGGCGGCAGGATCGAGGGCAGGCGGGCCGCGAGCATCGACTTGCCCGAGCCGGGGCTGCCGACCATCAGCAGGTGATGGCGTCCGGCGGCGGCAATCTCCAGCGCCCGCTTGGCGCGTTCCTGCCCCTTCACATCGCGCAGGTCACGTTGGGCGGTCTCGTCCTGCACCTCACCGGGCTCAGCCGGATCCAGCACCGCCTGCCCGGTGAAATGCCGGATCACCGCGGCTAGCGTTGGGGCGGCGAGCACCCGGGTTGCGCCCACCCAGGCGGCCTCGGCTCCGCAGGCCTCTGGCACCACCAGTGCGCGCGATTCCTCAGCCGCAGCCATGGCGGCGGGTAGGGCGCCGACAACCGCAATCAAGGATCCGTCCAGCGACAGCTCGCCCAGTGAAATGGTGTTTTCGGTTTCTTCCGGGGGGATCGCCCCAATCGCCGCCAGAAGCGCTAACGCAATCGGCAGATCGAAATGCGAGCCTTCCTTAGGCAGGTCGGCGGGCGACAGATTCACGGTGATCTTTTTCGAGGGCAGTGCGATGGCCATGGCGCCAAGGGCGGCGCGCACCCGCTCGCGCGCCTCGCTCACCGCCTTGTCGGGCAGGCCGACAATGGAGAAACTCGGCAATCCGGGTGACAGCGCGCATTGCACCTCGACAATCCGCGCCTCGACCCCCTGAAAGGCCACCGTATAGGCCCGTGTAACCATAGCTGCCCCCAGCCGAACCAATAACCTACCGCCTTAGCGGTACAGCAATCATGGTTTAAGAGTCGTTAACGCGGGCAGAAAACCCGCCGGAACCGGCCCGGCGGGTGGGGATTGTTTCCAGAATTGAAACGGTCGCCGGTCAGTCTTGCCGGGTCAGTGCCATGAAGGCGGGCCAGGCTTCCGGGTCACTCACCGTCTTGTCGCGGCAGGTCGGGTTGCAGAACCCGTAGATCTTGCCGTCGAATTCCAGAAAGTCGGTCACTGCGTCGCCCGAATAGGGGCAGGTGGCATTCACCGAGGGGCCATGCGCCACCGCCTTCGCCGCCAAAGGCTGCGGGCCGGGCCAGGGCAGATGCGGCAGCTCCTGCGCATAGGGTTCGGGATCATAGGGCACCGTCAGCCCCAGCGCCCGCCAGCGGCGGAAGGCCGGGTCGGCCAGATGCTCCGCCACATAGGCCTGCGCCTCGGCGCTGACCGTGAGGCCAAACCCCGCAATCCGCGCCGCAACCGGGGCATAGAACACATCGGCCAGCGAATAGCGCCCAAACAGCCACGGGCCGGTGGCGCCGAATTTTTCGCGCGCCATAGCCCAGAGCGTTTCCAGCCGGTCCAGATCGGCGCGCACCGCGTCAGAGGGTTGAAACCCGTCATATCGGCGCAAAAGCTGCATCGGGCAGGCGCTGCGCAGGGCGGTGAAACCCGCATGCATTTCCGCCACCAGCCAACGTGCCAAGGCCCGCGCTTCAGGGTCTTCGGGCCACAACCCGGCCTCGGGATGGCGCTCGGCCAGCGTTTCGGCCATAGCGAGCGTTTCGCCCACCAAGATGCCCTCGGGCGTGCGCATCACCGGCACCAGCTTGGCCGGGGCCAGCGGGGCCAGATCTGCCGCCATGCTGCCCGTATAGAGCCCCACCATATGGGTGCGGCAGGGGATGCCGAAATTTTCAAACATCAGCCAGCCGCGCAGCGACCAGCTCGAAAAGGTGCGGTCGCCGATATAAAGATCATAGGTCATAGTTGCTGACCTTACGCGCGTTGCGGAATCGCACAAGCGATTTATGGCAGGTGATTGATCCGCCCGGCCTGCCAGCCCTCAGGGCCAAGCTGCAGCTCGGTCAGCGAGAGGTTCTCGATATGCACGCCCAAAGCAGCCACAGGGCCAAGCACCCGGCCGATCTGGGTCATGATCACACCCACATGGGCCACTGCGATGATCTCGTCATACTGCTGTGCCAGCGCGTCGATTGCGGCAGAAACCCGCGTCTCGACCGCCTGCCAGCTTTCGCCGCCGGGCGGGGCGATCTCGCCGGGGGTTTCCCAAAAGGCGCGGCTGAGCTCGGGATCGCGCGCGGACACTTCGGGGAAGGCCAGCCCATCCCATTCGCCGAAATTGAACTCGCGCAGCGCCACCTCATGTGGCAGGCGGGTCCGGCGCGGCGCGGCCAGCGCATCGGCGGTGGCCACGGCGCGGATCAGATCGGATGAAATCAGCACCGCTTCGACGGGCAGCTCTGCCGACAGCCGGGCAAGGGCTGCTGTATCCGACAGGTCGGCGGGCACGTCGCGCCAACCGAGAAAGGCTTTTTCATGGGTGGGGCCATGGCGCACCCAGGTGACCCGGCTCAACGCGCCGCCTCTGGCAGCGTGCCTTTCAGCACATTCGGAAGCCCGGCAATCACCTGCACCACCAGATCGGCATCGGCGGCGAGCGCCTGATTGAGGTGCCCCTGTGCGCCGCGAAACCGCCGGGCCAGCTCGTTATCCGGCACGATCCCGGTGCCCACCTCGTTGGACACCACCACCACCGGCACCGGGCAAGCGTCAATCGCGCGGATCAGCCGGGTGCGCTCGGTGGTCGGATCATTGCCCGCCAGCATGTGATTGGTCAGCCAGAGCGTGGCGCAATCAATCAGCGCAATCTGGTCGGGCTCTATCGCTGCCAGCGGCACGGCCAGATCGAGCGGTTCTTCCACCGTGCTCCAGCCCGAGCGGCGGCGTGCCTGATGGGCGGCGATCTTCACCCGCATTTCGTCGTCATGGGCGACGGCGGTGGCGATATAGACCATCCGCTGCCCGGTGGCCTCCATCAGCTTTTCGGCAAAGACCGATTTGCCCGAGGCAGCACCGCCGAGCACGAGAGTGAGATGAGGAAGCGTCATGGTCATGATCCTGCATTAACACCGGGCTGTGATCGGGGGAAGCCTTGCGGCGCCGTGAGGCAAAGCGCAGAGTAAAGAAATGATCCGCCATATCGCCCGCCTTGCCGTTCTGATATCGCTCGCCGCCGCTCCCGCCGGGGCCGAGGGGCTTGAAGGTGTCACGGCGCAGGTGGTTGTGCTGGGCGAAGTGCATGACAACCTCGCGCATCATCAGCTTCAGGCTGCGGCGGTGGCCGAACTGGCCCCGCGCGCACTGGTCTTTGAAATGCTGACCGAGGAACAGGCGGGGAAGGTCACGCCCGAGCTGCGCGCCGATCTGCCTGCCTTGGGCAAGGCGTTGGGTTGGGCCGAGTCGGGCTGGCCCGATTTTGCCATGTATGCGCCGATTTTTGCGGCAGCCCCCGAGGCGCAGATCTTTGGGGCGGAGCTGCCGCGCGGCTGGGCACGGCTTGTCATGGCAACCGGCGTGACAAATGTGTTCGCCATTGAAGCGGTGCGCTTTGGGTTGACCGAACCACTGGAAGAAAACCAGCTTGCAGAGCGGCTGAACCTGCAGATGGCGGCGCATTGCGGTGCGCTGCCGTTGGAGCTTTTGCCTGACATGGTCGAGGTGCAACGGATACGCGACGCCCTGCTGGCCCAAGCCGCGCTGCAGGCGCTGGACGAAACCGGCGGGCCGGTGGTGGTGATCACCGGCAATGGCCACGCGCGCACGGATTGGGGCATGCCCATCTATATCGCACGCGTCGCCCCTGAGGTGACGGTCTTTTCAATCGGCCAGTCGGAAGATGGGCAAACTCCGGAAGGGCGTTTCGACAAGGTGATCGACGCACCCGGTGTGGAGCGCGAAGACCCCTGCCTTGCGTTTCAGTAACGCGGGGCGGGGTGCGCCCATTGGCGGCATGGGTGTGGCAAGCCGGATATTGCGCAGCGTGGCTCTGACCCGTAACAAGGACCCACTTGGCAGGAGGCACAGATGCTCGCGGGAAAACGCATTCTTCTGATCATCGGTGGCGGGGTGGGCGCGTTCAAATCGCTCACGTTGATCCGCGAGCTGCGCGCACGCGGGGCCAGTGTGGTGCCGGTGCTGACAAAGGCTGGGCAGGAATTCGTCACGCCGCTTTCAGCCTCGGCTCTGGCCGCCGAGAAGGTCTATACCGATCTCTTCAGCCTCACCGACGAGGCCGCGATGGGCCATATCGAGCTCAGCCGCGATGCCGATCTGGTGGTGGTGGCGCCGGCAACCGCCGACCTTCTGGCGAAAATGGCGAACGGGCTGGCGAATGATCTCGCCTCAACGCTTCTGCTCGCCACCGACAAACGGGTGCTGGTGGCGCCTGCGATGAATGTGCGGATGTGGGAACATCCGGCGACGCAGCGCAATGTGGCGCAGCTTGTCGCAGATGGCATCCTGTTCGCCGGGCCGGTCGAGGGCGAAATGGCCTGTGGCGAGTTCGGCCCCGGCCGGATGCTGGAACCCGCCGATATTGCCGCAGCGGTCGAGGCCGCGCTGGCTGACGGGCCGCTGAAAGGCCGCCATATTCTGGTGACCTCCGGCCCGACCCATGAACCGATTGATCCGGTGCGCTATATCGCCAACCGCTCCTCCGGCGCGCAGGGCACGGCCATCGCCCGGGCGCTCTCGGCTTTGGGGGCCGATGTAACCTTTGTCACCGGCCCCGCCGATGTGGCGCCGCCTGCCGGGGTGAGGGTGGTGCGGGTCGAGACCGCGCGCGAGATGCTGGAAGCAGTTCAGGCTGCCTTGCCCGCCGATGTGGCGGTGTTCGCTGCCGCCGTGGCCGATTGGCGGGTGGCGAGCGCCTCGAACAGCAAGCTCAAGAAGGATGGATCCGGCGCGCTGCCGCAGCTCGACTTCGCCGAAAACCCCGACATTCTGGCCGCAGTCAGCCAGATGGGCAAAGGCCGTCCGGCGCTGGTGGTGGGCTTTGCCGCCGAAACCGACGACGTCATCGCCCATGCCACCGCCAAGCGCGCCCGCAAGGGCTGCGACTGGATTCTGGCCAATGATGTGCGCCCGGAAACCGGGATCATGGGCGGGGCGGAAAATGCGGTGCATCTGATCCATGCCGAGGGCGCAGAGGATTGGCCGCGCATGACGAAAGACGAGGTGGCGCGCAAATTGGCGGCGCGTATCGCCGAGACAGTGAAGGGCTAGGGACCATGCAGATCATTCGCTTTGTCTGGGAAGAGGGCGCTGATCGCAGCCTGCCGCTTCCGAGCTATGAAACCCCGGGCGCGGCAGGGGCCGATCTGCGGGTGAACCTGCCTGAAGATCAGCGCCATCTCGGCATCGTTCTGGGATCGATGGAGCGCCGCGTGGTGCCCACCGGCCTGCGGGTCGAAATTCCGGTCGGGTTCGAGATGCAAATCCGCCCGCGCTCCGGTCTGGCCCTGCGCCACGGCATCACCCTGCCCAACACGCCCGGCACGATTGACAGCGATTATCGCGGCCCGCTCGGGGTGCTCTTGGTCAATCTCGGGGTGGAGCCCTACGTGGTCCATCACGGTGACCGGATTGCCCAAGCGGTGATCGCCCCGGTGATCCAGATGCGCTATGAACCCGCCGAAGCACTGGCCGAAACCGAGCGCGGCGAAGGCGGATTTGGGTCGACGGGCCGCAAATGATCTGGGTTGTTCTTACACTTGTTGCGATCTGGTTGGGCGGGGCGGTGTTTCGCTGGCCCCGGTTCTGGCGTTGGGGACTGACCGCGCTGGTTTTCGTGACCGTGCTGATCCCGCACGCGCTTTTGCCCACCGATCACGCGCTCAATCGCGCGCTGGGGGGCAGTTTCGCCGGTTGGGCCACGCTCGGCGGGGTGCTCGTGCTGATCGGGCTTTATGCGCAGGTGGTGGCTTGGATGAAAACCCGCGCGCAGCGCGCGCCCACCGCTGCCACCGAAGCCGAAGTGCCGTTTTCCGAGCAGGAACTTGATCGCTATGCCCGCCATATCGTGCTGCGCGAGGTCGGCGGGCCGGGGCAGAAGAGCCTGAAAGACGCGCATGTGCTGGTGGTCGGCGCCGGGGGGCTGGGCTCGCCCGCGCTCATCTACCTCGCCGCTGCCGGGGTGGGCACAATCGGGGTGATCGATGATGACCGCGTGTCGAATTCCAATCTGCAACGTCAGGTGATCTACCGCGTCGACGATATCGAGATGCCCAAGGTCTTTGCCGCGAAAGCCGCGATGCTGGCGCAGAACCCTCATATCACTGTGCGCCCCTATCACCGGCGGCTGACCGACGAGATCGCCGAAACCCTGTTTGCCGATTACGATCTGATCCTTGATGGCTCCGACAATTTCTCGACCCGCTATCTGGTCAACAAAGTGGCTGCGGGCCTTGGCAAGCCGGTGATCGCCGCTGCGATCACCCAGTGGGAAGGGCAGATTTCGCTCTATGATCCCGCTTCGGGCGCGCCCTGCTATCAATGCGTTTTCCCCGAGATTCCGGCACCGGGGCTGGCCCCCACCTGTGCCGAAGCCGGGGTGATCGGCCCGCTGCCCGGCGTGATGGGCAGCATGATGGCGGTGGAAGCGGTGAAAGAGATCACCCAGGCGGGCGAGGGGCTGCGCGGCCGGTTGCTGATCTATGACGCGCTTTATGGCGAGACCCGAATGATCACGACAAAGAAACGGGCAGAGTGCCCGATCTGCGGCGCTGACGAGCATTGAGGGCGGCCTGATGGCTTGCTAAGGCCCGCATGCGGGATAATCTGGCCGCAGAAACCAACCGGGAGAATTCCGATGAAACGTCTTGTCCTTGCCGCTGCCTTTCTGGCCACGGCCAGCACCGCCTTTGCCGCCGACCTGCCCGATCTGGGCGGAAAAGAGATCGTGGTGATGAGCGAAAACACCTATCCGCCGCTGCAATTCATTGATGGCTCCGGCAATCAGGTCGGCTGGGAATATGATGCCGTGGCCGAGATTGCCAAACGGATCAATGTCACGGTCACCTATGAAAACGCCTCGTGGGACGCGATGATCCCGGCGATTTCGCAAGGCGAATACGATATGGCGATGAATGGCATCACCATCCGTGACGACCGCGCCGAGCAGGTGGATTTCTCCGACGCCTATATGCGCTCGGAAATGCTGATGGTGGTGCGCGGCGATGAAAGCCGCTTTGCCGATGCCGCGAGCTTTGCCGCCGATCCCGGGCTGCTGATGGCCGCTCAGCCCGGCACCACGCCCTTCTATGTCGGGGTCTATGACGTGCTCGATGGCGACGAAGCCAACCCGCGCATCAAGCTGTTTGAAACCTTCGGGGCCACGCTGCAGGCGCTGAAAGCTGGCGATGTTGATCTGATCCTCACCGATTCCACCGCCGGCAACGGCATTGTCGCCGCTTCGGATGGCGGGTTGAAGATCATCGGTGAAAAACTGGGCGCCGAGGATTTCGGCTTCATCTTCCCGAAAGGCTCCGATCTGGTGGCGCCGGTCAATGCCGCGATTGCGTCGATGCAGGCCGATGGCACCATCGAAGCGCTGAACAAGAAATGGTTCCTCGACTACAAAATGGGCGAGTGACGGGTGCGCGACACCCCCGATCATGAAAAAGACTTTCCCTGGTGGCTGCTGACCGCAGTGGCCATCGGGGCCTATCTGTTCTACCGGGTGCTGGCAGATGAGCTCTATGCCACGGTGCTGACGACCCTCTCGCGCGGCCTTGGCATCACGATTTTCGTCACCCTTATCGGCTTTGCGCTGGCCACGCTTCTGGGGCTGCTCTTGGCCGTGGCTTCGCTGTCGCGCTTTGCCGCCCTGCGCCAGATTGCCCGCTTCTATGTCGAGATCGTGCGCGGCATCCCGCTTCTGGTGCTGCTGCTCTACGTCGCCTTCGTGCTCGCCCCGGGGCTGGTGAAAGCGGTGAACCTGCTGTTGGAGCCGCTGGGGCTTGATCCGATGCGCACCCGCGATTTCAGCCTGCTCTGGCGGGCGGTGATCGCCCTGACCATCGCCTATTCCTCCTTCATCGCCGAAGTGTTCCGCGCCGGGCTGCTCTCGGTCGACGAAGGCCAGATCGAGGCCGCCGAGGCGCTGGGCCTGAATGGCTGGCAGCGTTTTCGCCATATCATCTTTCCGCAGGCGATCCGCACCATCCTGCCGCCGCTGGGCAATGATTTCATCTCGATGATCAAGGATAGCTCGCTGGTCTCGGTGCTGGGCGTGGCCGACATCACCCAGCTCGGCAAGGTCACGGCAGCGGGCAATTTTCGCTATTTCGAAACCTATAACGTGGTCGCGCTGGTCTATCTGGTGATGACCATTTCGCTCTCGCTGGGCCTGCGTCGACTTGAGCGGCATCTGAGGACGAAAACCGCCTGAATGCAGGCGAGGGCTGGACCTTGCCCATGCGCGCCCCTAGCTTCCTCACAAAGGAGACGCGCGATGACCAACCCCCTCATTTCCGACTGGAAAACCGAATTTGAACTTCCGCCCTTCGCGGCGATTGAAGACAAGCATTTTGCGCCGGCCATTGAGGCGGCGCTGGACGAAGCGCGTGCCAATGTGGCCGCGATTGCCGAAGATCCCGCCGCGCCGACATTCGCCAACACCATCGACGCGCTGGAAGAGGCTGATGCGCTGCTCTCCAAGGTGCTGGGGTTGTTTTTCAACCTCGCCAATGCCGATGCCACGCCCGAGCGCGAGGCGCTGCAACGCGAGTTTTCGCCCAAGCTTGCCGCCTACTCCTCGGAAATCATGATGAACCCCGCGCTGTTCGCCCGCGTCGAGGCGCTGTGGCAAACCCGCGAGGCGCTGGACCTGACCGATGAACAGCTCCGGGTGCTGACCCTCACCCGCCGCCGCTTCGTGCGGGCAGGCGCGCTTCTGGAGGGCGACGAGCGCGACCGGCTGAAAGAAATCATGCAGCGGCTTTCGGTACTGGGCACCACCTTCAGCCAGAACCTGCTGGCCGACGAACGCAGCTGGCAGATGGACCTGCCCGAAGCCGATCTCGACGCCCTGCCGGGTTTCGTCGCCGATGCCGCCCGCGCCGCCGGGGTGGAACGCGGGGCAGGCGGGCCGGTGGTCACCCTGTCGCGCTCGCTGGTCACGCCGTTTCTGGCCTTCTCGCCCAACCGCGCCCTGCGTAAGACGGCCTATGAAGCCTTCACCGCGCGTGGCGCCAATGGCGGCGCCACCGACAACCGTGCGATTGCCGCCGAAACCCTGACCTTGCGCGAAGAGCGCGCGCGGCTCTTGGGCTATGACAGTTTTTCCGCCTTCAAGCTGGAACCGGAAATGGCCAAAACCCCCGAGGCGGTGCGCGAGCTCTTGATGCAGGTCTGGACCCCGGCGAAAGCAGCGGCCGAGGCGGATGCGAAAGTGTTGGAAGCGATGCTGCACGCCGATGGCTTCGATGGCCCGCTGGAGCCGTGGGACTGGCATTATTATTCCGAAAAGCGCCGTCAGGCCGAGCACGATCTCGATGAAACCGAGATCAAGCCCTATCTGCAGCTCGACCGGATGGTCGAAGCGGTGTTCTCGGTGGCCAACCGCCTGTTCGGGCTGGAATTCCGCCCGCTCGAAGGCCCGTTCTACCACCCTGATGTGCGCGGCTGGGAGGTTACCCGCTCGGGTGATCACGTCGGCGTTTTCCTGGGCGACTACTTCGCCCGGGGTTCGAAACGCTCCGGTGCCTGGTGTTCGGCGATGCGCAGCCAGAAGGGGCTCGATGCGGTGCGGCCCATCGTGGTGAATGTCTGCAACTTCTCCAAGCCTGAGCCGGGCAAACCGGCGCTTCTGAGCTGGGACGATGCGCGCACTTTGTTTCACGAATTCGGCCACGCGCTGCACCAGCTCCTGTCCTATGTGACCTATGAAAGCATTTCGGGCACCTCGGTGGCGCGCGATTTTGTCGAACTGCCGAGCCAGCTCAACGAGCATTGGCTGGAAGTGCCCGAGGTGCTGGGCGAATTCGCGACCCATGCCGAAACCGGCGAGCCGATGCCCGGCCCGCTGCTGGAGCGGCTGATCGGTGCGGCAACCTACGATATGGGCTTTCAGACCGTCGAATATGTCTCCTCGGCGCTGGTCGATCTGGCCTTCCATGATGGGGCCGCCCCGGCCGACCCGATGCAAAAACAGGCAGAAGTTCTGGAAGACATCGGCATGCCGCGCGCCATCCGGATGCGTCACGCCACCCCGCATTTCGCTCATGTCTTTTCCGGCGACGGCTATTCCTCGGCCTATTACAGCTACATGTGGTCGGAAGTGATGGATGCCGATGCTTTCGCGGCCTTCGAAGAGGCGGGCGATTATTTCGACAATCTTACATCTGCGCGGCTGGAAAAATTCATCCTCTCCGCCGGCTCGATACAGGACGAAGCGCAGGCCTATCTCGATTTTCGCGGCAGCCTGCCGGGGGTTGAGGCCCTGTTGAAAGGCCGGGGATTGGTCGATGTCGTCTGATGCCCCATCAGACGGCACATGCAGCTGTCAGACCGGTCAGCGCAACGAGCTTTCGCCCGATACGGCCGTGGGCGAGGGCACGTTTGAGCTCCTGTCAAAGCAGGTTCATGCCGCAGAATATTACACCGAATGGCGGCTCGCCTGCCCGAAATGCGGGCGACGCTACAAGGTTGTCGATGATGTGAGCTACTGGAAGCCACTCTATCACTGGGAAGGGCTTTAGCCCTTTTTGCGCGAGGGATCGTCGGGGTGTGGTTCCACCCCGGCGGGATCCTGATGGATCATCACATAGCTGCCGGGATAGGCCCGCAGCAGCGCCCGGCGTAGGGCGGCGGCGATGGCATGGGTCTCATCCAGCGTCTTCTGCCCGTCCAGCTCGATGTGGACGGTGAAGAAATAGCGCGAGCCCGACATGCGGGTTTGCAGATCGTGATAGCCAAAGACGCCGGGCCAGTCGCGGATGATGCGGGTGGCCTCTTCGATCACCTCACTCGGCGCGGCGCGGTCCATCAGCGCATCCCAGGCGCGTTTGAAAATCCGGATCGCGCCAACCGCCAGCATCAGCGCCGCGCCAAGGGCAACGACGCTGTCGATCTGCCCGAGCCCGAAGTATTTCGAGATCCAGAGCGAGGCGATGGCACCGATATTGGGGATCAGGTCACCAAGGTAATGCAGGCTGTCGGCTTCGATGACCTTGGAGCGCGTGTGGCGCAGCACATAGCGCTGCCAGAGCACCAGCCCGATGGTGAGCACGATCGAGACGCTCATCACCACCATGCCGCTGGTCTGGTTATAAAGCGGTGTGTCTTCGGAGTGGAGCAGCCGGGTGATCGCCGCCCAGCCGATGACGCTCGCTGAGGCCATGATGAACAGCGATTGCGCCAGCGCGGCCAGATCTTCGGCGGCGGTGTGGCCATAGGTGTGATCGTCGTCGGCGGGGCGGGCGGCATAGATCAGCGCGGCCAGCCCGCCGAGCGAGACCATCAGATCCATCGCGCTGTCGGCCAGCGAGGCGGCGACGGAGAGCGCATGGGTTTCCCCCAGTGCCCAAAGCTTCAGTGCGACAAGGATCAGCGCCACAGAAGACGAGGCGATCCCGGCTGACAGGTTCATGGCGATGCGTTTGGACATAGTTCCCTCCCAAGTGCCGAATCAAAGCCCGAAGAAAGGGGCCAGGATCAGGGCAGTCACGTCGGCCGCCCGCCTTTACGTATCTGCTATTTCAATCAGAAAACCGCAGCATTTTGTGCGGTTTCTTGCACTGTTTCAACAATGATCTGACCGACCTACAAGAGCACCTTGTCACGCAACCGGGCCATGGCCCGTTCGGCAAAGTTTTCTTTGGCCTCTTCCAACAGGTTCCGGTTGAGAAACCAATAGAAATATTTTTCATAGTCAAAATCGGTCATCGCGTCGGCCCCATAGGCCAGAGCCTCGCGCAAGTCGCGTGCGGTCTTTGCGGTCAGCGTGGCGTGCCAATAGTCGGATTTGGCGCAGGTCACCACCGGCTTTTTCTGCATCAGGGCTTCGAACCCGGCGGCCGAATTCTGCGTGACCACCACCGAAGAGGCTTCGATGAGATCATGCACCGAGGCATCGGCTACCTTCACATTCGGGTAGTCCTGCGCCACATTCAAAAGGTCGCGCCGCACCGCTTTCGACTGCATGGGATGCAGCTTCACATAGATCGGACGCGTGCGGTCGAATTCGGCGGTGGTGCGGATCATCTGCTCGTTGCTGAGGTAATGCGAGCGCTGCCGCAGCCCTTCGATTTCCTGTGTGAAAATGACGGCAAGCGCGGGTTCCAGATGGCCCGACAGGCGCGGCGGTTGCGGCGCCTTCGAGACGTTTTCGCGCAGCATCCAGCCGGTAACGCCGTTGAAGAAATATTCCGCATGGGCGCGGTTGACCCGTTCCGGCGCAAAGGGCATGAGCCGCAGCGACGAATTCCAGAACACGCCGATCTCGTCGAGATACCAGAAGCCGCGAATATAGCTTTCCTCGACATGCAGCATGTTGCGGCCATAGGCCGGGGCGTCGCCCATCGTGATGTGAATATGGTCCGCCTCGGGATCGCTCAGGATCTCGGCGGCCTTCGTCCGCGCCCGCACCATCCGGGCCTCGAATCCGTGCCCGGTAAGCTCGGCCACCAGCTTGGGCAAAAAGCAGTCGCTGCCCTTGGCCACCGGCTCGGCCCAGCCGGTTTCGGCATGAACGATCAGCAGCCGCCGAGTGCTGCGGTTGAGCGTTTTCGCCGCCCCCGGCGTGGTAACTTCGTCGATTCCTACTCGAACTGCTCGTCCGGTCGCGCGCCCCAGAAAGCTGACTTGACCATCCATCCCCGTATTCCCTCCACCCTCACCCGGCACCAGTCGATCGCGCAGCTGTCGAGCGAGATGATCACCCCCACTTCCAGCCGTGCCTCGACCTCGCTTTGCGTGTCGGCCCGCGCATAGACCGGGGCGAGATCGGCAACGACCAGCCCTGTCCGGGCCCCTGAAAGCATCGTGTAATGCACCCAGCCGCCGACGCCGTCGCTGTCGCGGACCTGCCGCCAATGGCCATATTCGCCGATCACTTCGAGTGGCATCCCTTTGCGGGTGAACACCCAGTCGATCCGATGTGTCAGCGAGGGCCCCCGGCGCACATTGCCCTCGCTTGCTTTCAGCGAAACGAAGCGGGGCAGGGGAAGATGTGTAACCGGGCCACGATTGGGCTCGTCCGCGGCAACCGGCGCAGCAAACAAGGCAAGGGCGCATACCCAAGCCAAAACGCCAAGCATAAGCCGCGACTGTCCAATCACGTTCATCAACTGCCCACCCGACGCGGTTTGTTTTCATTATTGGCGCTACGGCGCGCTTGTGCCTCTCCGCGTTCCTTGCCACCATGCCACTCGCTGAGCCGCAAGGCAAGAATCTGGGAGGAGACCCATGGGATCGCAGCGCTTGAGTGTTGTTGTTACGCGACGGTTGCCGGAGGTGGTCGAGGCGCGGATGCGCGAGCTGTTCGATGTGGAGCTGAATGAGAGCGACATACCGATGAGCCGGGCCGAGCTGGCCGAGGCGATGCACCGCGCCGATGTGCTGGTGCCGACGCTGACCGATCAGATTGATCAGGGGCTGATTGCGCAGGCCAGCGACAAGCTGAAACTGATCGCCAATTACGGCGCCGGGGTCGATCATATCGACGTGGCGACGGCGCGGCAGCGCGGGGTACTGGTTTCGAACACGCCGGGGGTGAGCGCGGAGGATACCGCCGATATGACGATGGCGCTGATCCTGTCGGTGACGCGGCGCATTCCGGAAGGCATGGCGGTGATGCAGGCGGGCGCTTGGGAAGGCTTCACCCCGACCGCGATGCTGGGCGGACGGATCGCCGGGCGGCGGTTGGGTATTCTCGGCATGGGACGGATCGGGCAGGCGGTGGCGAAACGCGCGCGCTGCTTCGGGATGGAGGTGCAGTATCATAACCGGCGGCGGCTGCACCCGGATATCGAGGCGGAACATGGCGCGACCTATTGGGAGAGCCTCGATCAGATGGTCAGCCGGGTGGATATCCTGTCGATCAACTGCCCGCATACCCCGTCGACCTTTCATCTGATGAATGCGCGGCGGCTGAAACTGATGAAACCCGAGGCGGTGATCGTGAATACCTCGCGGGGGGAAGTGATCGATGAAAACGCCCTGACCCGGATGCTTCGGGCGGGGGAACTGGCGGGCGCGGGGCTTGATGTGTTCGAACACGGGACCGACGTGAACCCCAGACTGCGGGCGCTGAATAATGCGGTGCTGCTGCCCCATATGGGCTCGGCCACCCGCGAGGGCCGGATCGAAATGGGAGAGAAGGTGCTGATCAATATCAAAACCTTCGCCGACGGCCACCGCCCCCCCGATCTGGTGGTCCCCAGCCTGGCCTGACCCCCCTCTGTTCGAGGGGTGCTCGAACTCGAACGGGGGGCTAAGGTATTGGCGGTAAAGGTGTTACCGCTAACTGTTCGAAGTTTTGGGATGGGGGGATTTGGGGGTGGTTTTCGACAAAGTCATGCCAAGTAGTGATTGAAACGCATTACGTCCCTCAATCTCTATTTTGTACGCACATGAAGTGGAAAGATGCCATCGCGTTGGACCCGTTCAATAGCTTCTCTTCGTATGCTCAAAGTCTCACGGTTCATGAAGTGTTGAATCGTTCCTGTAGATTGAGCGCTCTTGGTTTCCAGCTTTATGTCAGTAACGCCAAAGCTAAAAGAAAGCTGTTTTGAGTACAGCTTGTCATCTTGCTGTGTCATCAGAAAATCCTTCTTTTATTGCCAGATCAGCCACGACCTTTGTTTCATAAGTCGCCGGGCCGTCGAGTGGGATTGTCAGTATTGGCAGCACCTTCGTCTTGTCTTCGCCCCGGCGACGCCCATTTTGTTTTCGCTCAGCAACAGGTCTAAAGAGTTTGAGGAAGTTTTTCGGCGCAACGCCGTCGAACTGTTGAAAGAACACCTTGGTTTGTGCCGGAGGTTCATTTTTCTTATTTCCATCCTCATCGACGTCGTGTGGAATTTCAGTTATTGCATCTTCGTGCAATTGCGTAGCAAGGCTCTTCACGTAAGGTTCAATATACACGACTTTCTTAATTCCAGACGCAACTATGTGGCGAGCGCAATTGTGGCACGGGTAGGTATTGGTGAACAGCGTCGCACCGACTAAGGAATGCTTTCCTTCTCGCGCTACAGAAACAATCGCCTCCATTTCTGCGTGAATAGAGCGAGAGAATTCTATCAAATCCTTGATTCTTGTGTTGCCTATTGCGTCTCGTACGTCGTCTGCTCCGGTCCCTCTCTTCAAAAGGCCAGAGCTGACAATTTTCTGGACGACATCAGTGATGATCTCAGTGCGTCGCATTTCGTTGTGACATTCGCCGTCTGCCCAGTTGTAGCAGCGATTATCCTGAGTCTGTGCATAGCGATCATCCTCATTGTAGAGACCACCACCAAACTTGGGGACATCGTTCCATCCGACACCAATGAACTCACCGGTAGAGGAAACTATAGCCGCACCAACCTGACGTGACATACATGCCGAGTTTGCTGCCACAGAGCTCGCTTTGTACATTGCAGCTTCATCGCGCGTTGGAGTATGAACTCCAACGTCGAAAAGTAATTCGACGAAGCGTTCGATTTTTTCATTTAAACGATAGAGGTCAGCATCGTTGCAAATGAAGAAGTCAGAGCAGGTAAATACCTTGCGTGTTTTTTGCCCAAAAGATGCTTCCTCTCCCTGATCTCGTTTGAGAATTTCGATAAAGGACTGTTTTTTTTCCTCTTTGACCCTAAGCCTTTTATTTCTAATTGAATCTGGGGCAAATACGCCAATCAAAATCAGGGATTCGCCATAAATGCTGCGCAATAGATCGACTTCGTCTACATTTTTGATCGAGTCGATTATGTATGCGATACGCTTCGGTATAATGAGACCGTCCTTGAAGCCATCCATGCTTCTCCGTTGAGTATGAATCGCTTCAATCGCCTTTTCGATAAGATACGTAGTGCCATATTCTTCGCGTAATTCATTTCCAGCGTCTTGCATGCTGGAAATGTACCGATCCAGACCAGTGTCGCGGGAGGGCAACGGCTTTTTTTTCTTGCGGAGGCCGTCGCGGATAAAGTCGGAAATGGTTATGACTTGAGGGGCGAGATAACTATATTCTCTTTTCAGAAGGCTGTGGAGTTCTTTGGCAACCGTGGTGCAACCTGAACCTACCGGGCCAACAAGGGCAAAGACCACCTCTTGAGAACGACGATCCTTGACATCATTTGCGAGCGGCGCGTGCACGGCTGTTTCGTCTGAAGGTGTTTGAGACGCCGCCTTCAATGCCAGTTGATTCATGTTGACCAATTTTCTTGTCTAACCACTCTACATTGTGACGTTGTCACAGGCCGTCAACGGATTCAACGCTTCCGTCGATCGATCTCGATCATTTTGATGCTGACTTCGTAGCTGTTCTCCTTTCACGCGCCTTGCGGCAAAGCGCATTGCTCACTGTGACCGCACAAGTTCTTTGATTGAATTGGATTTCTTGCCTCACTGCAATTGACTGCAAGCATTCCACACGACAAGTAGACTACATGGTTGCTTTCTTTAGGGGCAGCGGTCGCTACATTGCACTGCCTTCCGTCTGTTCTGCCCTTTTTTTGTTACTCCCCCCCGCTTGACCTCCCGCCCATCCCGTCGCACCTTCGCCGGATGAAACGCGCGCTCATTGCTCTTACGCTCCTGTCGGCCTGTGCCCGGCCGCTCACGTCGAACGAGGCGGAGGTGGCGCAGGCGCTGTTCGGGTCGTCGCTCGATACCTCCAAGGTCAGCGTGAGCGTCAATCTGGGGCTGTTGCCGCTGCCGGAGCCGCGCCCCGATGCGGCGGTGGCGGGCGCCACACCGGCCAAGGCGCCGCCGGGGCTGTGCGAGCGCAAGCGGACCACCTCGCGGCGGATGACGGGGCCGGCGGCTTTTGTGCTGTGGAATGCGGTGTTCATGGGCGAGCGCTATTATGCGCCGGACAGTTTCGCGGGCTTCCCCGACAGCGTGCCCTTCCCCTCGGCGATCCTGATGGCGCATGAGCTGGTGCATGTCTGGCAATGGCAAAACCGCGCGCGCACCCATTACACGCCAATTGGCGGGGCCAGCGAGACGGTGGAAAACGTTGATCCCTATTGGTTTACCGTCGACCCCAAGGCGGAATTCCTGACCTACGGGTTCGAACAACAGGCGGCGATTGTGCAGGATTTCACCTGTTATGCGCTGTTTGATCGCACCAGCCCGCATCTGGCCGAGCTCGCCGCGGTGTTGCGCCCGGTGCTGCCGGTCGATAATTTTTTGTCGAAGCTCGCCCGCTAGTCGTTTTCGCACCTTCAAGCGTCGGCTGGTTCTTCCGGCGAGCGCGGCCTTCGGGCAAGGATGCTCGCGGAACGTCAACAGGGAGTCGGGCCATGAAAACCCATGTGAAAGCGCTTGTCGTCGGCGGGGGCGCAGTTGGCGCTTCGATCGCCTATCATCTGGCCAAAGCGGGCTGGAAAGATGTGATGCTCTTGGAGCGCGACGAGCTGACCTCCGGCTCGACCTGGCACGCCGCCGGGCTGCTGCCGCTGTTCAATATGAGCTACGCCACCACCCATATTCACAAATATTCGGTGGATTTCTACAAGACGCTGGAAGAAGAAACCGGGCTGAATGCCGGGTTTGCCGTGGTCGGCAACCTGCGGATGGCGCAGACCCAGGAGCGCATGGACGAGTTCATGCTCTACGCTTCGACGGCGGATACCTGCGGCGTGAAATACGAATTCCTGACCCCGGACGAGATCAAAGCGCGCTGGCCGCTGATCAATACCGAAGATCTGAAGGGCGCGCTCTACCACACCGAAGACGGGTATATTAACCCGGCCGACGTGACCCAGGCGATGGCCAAGGGCGCGCGTCAGCGGGGCGTGGATATTGTGCGCAAGCTGCAGGCCGATGCCTTCCACTGGAATGGCACCCATTGGGAAGTGACCTGCACCAAGATGGTGGAAAAGGGCGGCAACCTGGTGGCGGGCGACGAGCAGGTGGTGATCACCGCCGAACACGTCGTGACGGCTTCGGG
The DNA here is from genome assembly GCA_050288685.1 of Paracoccaceae bacterium. GTDB lineage: Bacteria > Pseudomonadota > Alphaproteobacteria > Rhodobacterales > Rhodobacteraceae > Sinisalibacter. The sequence continues at coordinate 238,544 of JBNKEH010000001.1, forward strand.
CAACCACGCGCAACGCACCGCGAAAATGCTGGGGATCAAGATCCCGGCGATTCCGGTGGAACACCAGTTCATCGTCACCGATGTGGACCCGGCGCTGCAAGCCTACCGCGCGGCCGGCAACCCCGAGCACCCGGTGGTGCGTGACGCCGATGCGCAGAGCTATGTGCGTGAAGAGCGTGGCGGCTGGATTCTTGGCGTGTACGAGAAAAACGCCCCCGCCTGCTTTGAATATGGCGTGCCGGACAGCTTCCGCGCCGACCTGTTCCCGCTCGATCTGGAGCGGATTGAAGAGCAGTATATGGCGATGATCCACCGGATGCCGTCGACCGAAGAAGTTGGTCTGAAAGACGATTTCAACGGCCCGATCTGCTACACCCCCGATGGCAACCCGCTGGTGGGTCCGGCGCCGGGCCTGAAGAACATGTGGCTGGCGGAAGGCTTCAGCTTCGGCATCACCGCCGCGGGCGGCACCGGCTATTACCTCGCCCAGATGATGGTCGATGGCGAAGCCGAGATCGACATGGCGTCGCTCGACCCGAAACGCTACAGCCAAAGCTGGATGACCACCGAATTTGCCGCGCGCAAAAACGAAGAATGCTACGACCACGTCTACATTCTGCACCATCCGGACGAAGAACGCCCGGCGGCCCGCCCGCTGCGCACCTCGCCCGCCTATGACCGGCAGAAAGCCCGTGGCGCGCAATTCGGCTGGGTCAATGGCTGGGAACGCCCGGTCTATTTCGGCCCGCTCGATGCGCCGGAAAACTTCGACCATGATTCCCGCAGCTTCCGTCGTGGCGGCTGGTGGAAACACGCCGTGGAAGAAGCCAAAGCGATCCGTGAAGGCGTGGGCCTGGTCGACGCGACCGCGTTCACCAAGCACATCGTCAAAGGCGCCGGTGCAACCGCGTTCCTCGATTGGTTCACCTGCAACAAACTGCCGAAAGTGGGCCGGATCAACCTGACCTACGCGCTGACGGCGGCGGGCACGACCCGGACCGAATACACCATCGTTCGTCTGAAAGACGACGAATACTATCTGGTGTCGGCCGGGGCCTGGACCGAATACGACGCGGACTTCCTGAAAAAGGCGATTGCCGAGAAGGAAGCCGAGTTTGGCCGGATCGACCTGCAGGACGTGACCACCCAATGGGGCGTCTTCGCCATTGCTGGCCCGAAATCCCGCGACGTGCTGGCCGAGGTGATCAAGGATGCCGATCCGGCAACCGCGCTGTCGAACAAACGCTTCCCCTGGCTGTCGGCCCGTCAGATCGAGCTTGGCATGTGCCCGGTGAACGCAATTCGCGTGGCCTATACCGGCGAGCTGGGTTGGGAACTGCATCACCCGATCGAGATGCAGAACTACCTGTTCGATCTGCTTGAGAAAGCTGGCGAGAAACATGGCATGAAGCTGGTTGGCGCGCGTGCGCAAAACTGGCTGCGTCAGGAGAAATCCTACCGTGCCTTCGGCAACGAGCTGGGCCGCGATGCGACCCCGCTGGAAGCCGATCTGCCGCGCTTTGTCGATCTGGAAAAAGAGTTCCACGGCAAGGCCGAAATGGTCGCCAAAGGCATCCGCTCGAAATGCGTCACCGTGCTGATCGACGGCCCGGCCGATGCCGATCCGTGGGGCCGTGAAGCGCTGTACACCGAGGATGGCGAAACCCGCGTGGGCCGTCTGACCTCGGGCGGCTATTCGGTGGCCTTCGAGAAATCCATCGGCATGGGCTATGTGAAGCCCGAGCAGGCGGTGGAAGGCACCAAGCTGAAAGTGAAGATGCAGAACCAGCTCTGGGACGCGGTCGTGACCTGCGACAGCCCCTACGATCCGAAAAACGCCACCATCCGTCAGGACGGCTGAGCTTTTTCAATCGAATAGAACCTCCCTTTGGGCCGCGCCAGTCGCGGCCCTTTTTTTATGCGCAGGGCGGATCAGGGGGCGCGGATTTCGAGTGCGGTTGATGTGTTGATGTCGGGCGTCTAGCCTAGCCGAGAGGTCTGGCGCTCTGGCGCGGCCGGACACCGATAGGAGGGCGGAATGGCGAAGGAAGACGAGATGATCACCGGCTCGTGCCTTTGTGGCGCGGTAAAGTTTGAAATCAGCCGCCCCGATCATGTGACCAGCTGCAATTGCTCGGCCTGTCGGCGCTATCAGACGCTCTGGGCCTATGCGCCGCCCGCCACGGCGCGGATCATCGCCGCACCGGGGGCAACCCTTGCCTATTCGCGCGGCGAAGCCTCGCTGGCCTTTCATTCCTGCGCCACCTGCGGGGTCACAACCCATTGGGCAGGCCTTGACGATGACCAGATCGCGGTGAACCTGCGGCTGGCCGACGATCCCGCCGTGCTCGACACGATCCGGTTGCGCCATTTTGACGGCGCGGAAAGCTGGACGTTTCTTGACTGACTGCGACCGCTCGGCGCTTGCCAAGCGATTGTCCGCATGATCATTTGTGCCAGCCGGGAAGGCACGGGAGAGACATGTGATCAGTCAGGTGAATTGGGATCGCAGGCTCGCAAAGCTGCTTGCCGGGCTGCGGGGGCGATTCTGGCTGCTCTGGCTGGCTGTGGTGGCACTGGTGGTGTTTGCGGTCACCGGCATTTCCAAGATCCAGTTCAATGACGAACTGCTGCGGTTTTTCAATTCCGACCTTGCGGCCTATCAGGATTTTGCCGCCCTCAGCGCGGATTTTACCAGCGATTCCGATGATGTGATTGCGCTGGTCGAAGCGCCCGATCTGGCCGATCCGAAAGTGGCCGGGGCGATTTCGGATTTCATCCTCGATGCGCAATTCGTACCGGGGGTAAAGGCGGTGATCTCGCCGCTGTCGCTGCATGTGACCACGGGCGAGGGGGTGGTGGAGCCGCTCTTTCCCTATCCACCATTGCCGGAAGCCGAGATGGCGGCGCGGCTGGAGGCGGCGCGGGCCTCGGAACCGGCGCTGGCGCGGATGATGGCGGAAGACCGCAGCGCGATGATCGTGATCCTGCCGATCACCGAGCTGGACGATTTCGATATGTCGAAGCGCCGCGATCAGGTCGCCACGCTGACCGATCTGGCCGACCGGGCCGGGGCGGCGTCGGGGGCGCGGGTGCGGCTGGCGGGCTATCCGATCCTGCGCAACGCGATTGCCGAAGCCTTGGTGCGCGATGTGCTGATGCTGATCGTGGTCGGCGTGGTGATGGGGTTTGGCGTGGCGGTGATGGCGTTTCGCAGCTTCCGGCTGGCGCTTCTGACCCTGCCGGGGCCGGTGGCGGCGGTGGCGATCACGCTGGCGCTGCACGGGCATCTGGGCGTGTCGATCAACACCATGACGATCAACCTGCCGGTGCTGATTCTGGTGCTGTCGACCTCGGATGCGATCCATATCGGCTTTGAACGGGCCCGGCAGGGTGGGCGCGACACGATCCGGGCCACGGTGCGGGCGGTGCGGCGGGTGGCGACGGCCTGCATCTTTGCCGCCGTGACCACCGCGATTGCCTTTGGCGCGCTGGCCTTTTCGCGCTCGACGATCATTGCGGAAATGGGCTGGATGGGGGTGGTGGTTACCCTGGCCTCGGTGGCGGTGGTGCTGCTGACGCAGACCGTGGTGCTGTCGGTGGCGGGGCGGTTTGGCTGGTTCGACCGGCTGTTCGAGCGGCTGCATGATCGCCCGCCCACCGGCTTTGGCCTCGGCCATCTGCCGCGTCTGGCCTTTCGTGCGCCGCGCCGGGTGACATGGATTGCGATGCTGCTTTTGGTGTTGTCGACGGTGTTCTACGTGCAGGCGGCGCCGCGCTATTCGCTGATGGACGGGCTGCGCAAAAACGATCCGGTGCGCATGGTTTTCGATGCGGTCGAGGCGAAGGTGACACCGGTGTCGCAATATCAGGTGCCGGTGACCAGCACCGATCCGGCGGTGATCGCGCAGGTGCAGCGCGATATTGCCGAGGAGACCGGCGAGGCTGGGCTGGTGACGCAGAGCGCCGAGGGGGCGGGGATCCGCGTGGCGGATCTGCCCGAAGCGCTGGCGCAGCGGGTGATTTCACGCGATGGCACCAAAACGCTGGTCTCGGCGCCGTTTCGCTATGTCAACGGCATCGAAACCTCGGCGCAGGCGGGGCGGATCGACGCCAAGCTTGCGGGCGATCCGGCGCTGGCGGGGGTCGAGATCGGGCGGGTGACCGGGCTGCCGGTGATGTCGTCGCGGGTGGCGAGCGTGGTGCTGGACGAGATCAATCGCAGCCTGCTGATTGCTCTGATCAGCGTGGCGATCCTGATCATGGTCTGGCTGCGCAACCTGCGTATCGCCTTGATTTCGCTGATCCCCAACATGCTGCCGGTTACGCTGGTGGGGGCCTGGCTGGCGCTGTCGGGGGGCGGGATCGACTTTTCCAACGGCATGGCGCTGACCGTGGCCTTTGGCATCGCGGTGGACGACACGCTGCATGTGCTGAACCGGCTGCACCTGTCGGGCGGGGTCACGCGCATTCGCCGCCGTCGTTTGCGGGCGGTGTTCGACGAGGTGTCGCCAGCGCTGATCACCACATCGGTGCTGCTGGTTTTCGGCATGATCGGCACGCTCTTTGCCCATAACGAAGGGGTGGCGAATTTTGGCCGCATCACCATATTGGTCTATATTCTGGCCCTGATCGCTGATCTTCTGGTGCTGCCCGCCGCGCTGATCATTTTCCGCAGGCGGGGCCGTCTGGGCTTGCCGTTTGGCCGCATGAAGAGGAACCCCAAAAGATGATCCGCAAAGCTTTCGCCGGTCTCGGCCTCTTGGTGTTGTGCCCCGGTCTGGCCATGGCAGGCGAGTTTTTCACCACAACCGGCACCTGGATGGGCGACGGGCAGATGGCGACGGGGGCCGAGGCGCCGGTGGAACGCGGACGCTGCCGGGTCGAGATCAAACCCGCCGAAGATGCGCCGGGCGATGTCAGCGTGACCGGGAATTGCGCGGTTGCCGCCGGGAAATCGGACATCTCGCTGCGGGTGGTGCGGGCAGGGCCTGGCAAGGTGAATGCGGGCTTCTGGTCGGCGGCGACCGGGCAGACGATCCAGCTCTCGGGCACTGAAACCCCGGACCAGATCGATCTGAGCTCGACCACGCCGCTGATCGTGGACGATAAGGCCTACGAGACCCAGCTGCGGGTGACGGTGCCCGACGATGAAAGCTTCGTGATCCGCCAGATCCTGCGCGGCGAGGGCGAGGAAACCTGGCGGCTGGTGGCCGAGATGACCTATCACAGGGTCGACGGGTAAGCTGGCCCGCACATCGCGCTGTCATTCAGGCTAACGCTCAGCCTTGCTGTAGATGGCGGGGTGGGCATTTGCCGACAATCCTAATTATCCATTTGTTTTCCCGAAACCATTTCGGGCGAATACTGGAAGGGATTTCAACCCCTTAAGGGGGTGTTTTGCGTTTTTCGGAGGCTTTTCATCATGCGTATCCCGCCATCTGCAATGCAAACCACGCGGTTCTGGGACGCTCAGGACATTGAAGCGATGAAAGCCAAGCAAACTCTGCCGGATGGGCTTGAAGAAAAAATCAAAAGCCACCTCTCACAGTTCAAAGCAGATCCAGCCATTACCTCGATGGGGAGTGAGCAAAAACATAGCTTTACGCGTCAAACCACTTCGGGTGTAAGGAACGTCTACGCTTTGGCTCAATCAGGTCGGATAAACCCACGGCACTTCAGCAACAACTCCGATGCGTTGCGATTTGCCGAGTCAGCGTTGCAATCGCTTGACAGCTACATCACGGTTGTCAATCAACTTGGAGAGGGCGACCCCACGGTGGGCGGCCCCTTCACCGCAAAAAACTATGAGAAGTTTCAACCGGTTGAAGGGTATGATGAATGGAATGCGATGATGGAGGGGCTGGAAAGCCGTATCGCCGATCTGAATTTGAATGAAAGCAATCAGGATCGGCTCACCGCAAACCGGATGAATCTCTTTACCGAAGCCAAGGAATTTGCCCTTACCTTCAACATCAATGAACCGCTCTACAGCCGAAACGCCGACGGTCAGTTGCAGCTGGGCACGTTCGACATCTCCTATAATGGCCACAAACTGGCACGCTCCATCGGAGACGGAACCCTTGCCCTCTATCGCCCGGACGGAACGCTGGCGGTGGATCGGTATGCGTGAGGCTTAGCCCTCGGCCACGATCACCTGCGTGCTCCAGTTCTTGCAAGCGCTGGTGAGCGAGGCGGGCAGGGGGCGGTCGGTGACGAAGAGGTCGACCTCGGCCAGTGAGCCGATCCGGGCCGGGGCGTGGCAGGTCGGGGAAATTCGCGGAAAACCCTAACTATCCATTTGTTTTCCTGAAACCATTTTGGACGAAAACTGGGAGGGATTTTATCCCCGTTTCGGGGCTTTGTGTGTTTCAGGAGGCTCTGATATGCTTGTTCCGCCAATTTCTTTGCAAAGCACCCCACTTGTTAACACCGCTGGCATCGCAGAGCATGGTTCCGATAAAATACTACCAAAAGTCTTCGAGCAGCGGCTCGGGGACATGCTGCAGAAAATTGAAACAGCGAAACCGACCGGACCATCAGAAGACACAGGGCCATCGCTAGCCGACAGAATATCCTCTCTCTCTCGATTCATGGATGACTTGATCTGGCGAGCAGAAAACACCTCGCTGGGGCAATTGATTGACCCCGGCCACTTGCGCAGTGGTAAAGCGCATTTAATCGAAGACCTGAAATTTGAACAGGAGCATGGCTTTGCGCGCCAGACAACCTCTGCGGCCAAGTCCGTCTATGATGCCGCACAGTCGGGGCGAATAAATCCACGACATTTTAATAGCCAGTCTGATGCGATCGAGTATGCGAAGTCGAGTCTTTCGACCTTCAGTCATTACATTTCTACCATCAATAGCCGGGGACAGGGTGATCCTTCCGTCGAAGGTCCATTCAGCGCGGTCTCGCCGGATCAGTACCAAATGGTTGAAGGCTATGATGAGTACAATGCAATGATAGAGGATCTGAAGAAAAGCACGGAATACTGGAATGAGCGGAATAAGGACACGCTAACGGCGGACAGGATGTATCTGTTTGCCGAGGGGCAGGAGTTTGCCAAGACCTTCAATATCAGCGACGGACTTCTGCACCGAAATGCCGATGGTCAGTTGCAGCTGGGCACGTTCGACATATCCTATAATGGCCGCAAGCTGGCACACTCCATCGGAGACGGAACCCTCGCCCTCTATCGCCCGGACGGGACGCTGGCGGTGGATCGGTATGCGTGAGGTCTAGCCCTCGGCCACGATCACCTCGGTGCCCCAGTTCTTGCAGGCGCTGGTGAGGGGGGCGGGGAGGGGGCGGTCGGTGATGAAGAGGTCGACCTCGGCCAGCGAGCCGATCCGGGCCGGGGCATGGCGCTGGAATTTGGTGTGGTCGGCGACCAGAATGATCTTGCGCGATTGGCGGATGATGGTCTGGCTGACGCCGACTTCCTGAATGTCGAAGTCCAGAATGTCGCCCTCTTCATCCAGCGCCGAACAGCCGATCACCGCGTAATCGAACTTGAATTGCCGGATGGTTTCGGTGGTCAGATTGCCCACCAGCCCGCCATCGGAACGCCGCAGCGCCCCGCCGGTGAGGATCACCTGACAGGCCTCGTTCTGGGCGAGAATATTGGCCACGTTCATGTTGTTGGTCACCACCATGAGATCGTGATGCGCCCGGAGTTCGCGGGCCACGGCTTCGGTGGTGGTGCCGATATTGAGAAAGATCGAGCTGCTTTCAGGCAGCAGCGCCGCACAGGCGCGCGCGATGCCTTCCTTGCCGGTCTGGTTCAGGCCGCGGCGGTCTTCATAGCCGATATTGGCGATGCTTGAGGGCAGGATCGCGCCGCCATGCACGCGTTCGAGCTTGCCGTGTTCGCCAAGCTCGGCCAGATCGCGGCGGATGGTTTGCAGGGTCACGCTGAAATGCTCGGCCAGGCCCTCAACCGTGACCTTGCCATCGCGTTGCGCGATCTCGATGATTTCGGCCTGCCGGAATGACTGTGCCATCCGTTCCTCCCACTCCCAGTGGAAATGCAGTAGCGACATGGAGAACGAAAAACAAGAATTTTCGTTTATGCGCGAAAATATTCGATAGTTGCGCGTGATTCTGGCGATCTCTGCGCGATCTGTGCGGCGATTGCGCAAAATCACACAGAAGAGTCGCGAAAATACACAGATCATGTGATGTTTTACTCACATGATGATCACATCTCTCCTGATTTTCTTGGGAAATTTTCAGAAACGACCAAAAAGGAACGAAAACGAAAAAAGTTCCTTTACGGAAGCGAAAATCTTCGCCATGAATTTGGGGTGACATGCGAACAGGGGGCGCCTCGTGGGCCAGATGGCTGACATCGGTAAGGTTTCGGATCTCTTCGTGATCGGCGGCGGCGTGAATGGCTGCGGGATTGCGCGGGATGCGGCGGGGCGCGGCTTGAGCGTGACGCTGGCCGAGATGGGCGATCTGGCGTCGGCCACCTCATCTGCCTCGACCAAGCTGTTCCATGGCGGGCTGCGTTATCTGGAATATTTCGAAGTGCGGCTGGTGCATGAGGCGCTGGTGGAACGCGAAGTTCTGCTGGGCGCGATGCCGCATATCAGCTGGCCGATGCGCTTTGTGCTGCCCTATCATGCCGAAATGCGCTTTGAGGGCGATACGCCGACCTCGAAGCTTCTGGGCCTGTTCATGCCCTGGCTCAGGGGCCGCCGTCCGGCCTGGCTGATCCGGCTGGGCCTGTTCATGTATGACCATCTGGGCGGGCGCAAAATCCTGCCGGGCACCAGTGCGCTCGATCTGCGCCAAGCGCCCGAGGGCAAGGTGCTGCAGCCGAAGTTTGAGCGCGCTTACGAATATTCCGATTGCTGGGTCGAGGATTCGCGGCTTGTGGTGCTGAACGCCCGCGATGCGGCGGCGCGCGGGGCCGAGATCATGGTGCGCTCCAAGGTCGTGAAGGCCGAGCGCGTGGGCGAGCTGTGGGAAGTGACGGTCGAAGACCGCGAGACCGGCGAAGAGCGGGTGTATCGCGCCAAGATGCTGGTCAATGCCGCCGGGCCCTGGGTGGAAGAGGTGATCCGCTCGAAGGTGAACCTGATCCCGAAAGCCGGGGTGCGTCTGGTGCGCGGCAGTCATATCGTGGTGAAGAAGCTCTACGATCACGACAAATGCTATTTCTTTCAGGGCACGGATGGGCGGATTGCCTTTGCCATTCCCTATGAGGGCGAATTCACCCTGATCGGGACCACCGATCAGGAGCATGGCGCGCCCGATGACCGGCCCGAATGCACCGAGGCCGAGCAGCAATATCTGGTCGATTTCGTGAACCACTATTTCGCCAAGCCGATCAGCCGCGACGATATCGTCTGGACCTATTCCGGGGTGCGGCCGCTTTACGATGATGGTGCCCATTCGGCCACGGCGGCGACGCGCGATTACACTCTGACGGTGGATGCGCAGGGCGGGGCGCCGCTTCTGAACGTATTCGGCGGAAAGATCACCACCTATCGGCGGCTGGCGGAATCGGCGCTGGCGAAGATTGCGCCGTTCTTCCCGGGGCTGAAAGGCAACTGGACGGCAGGCGTGGCCCTGCCGGGCGGCGATTTCGCGGTGGGCGATGTGGCGGCGCTGGTGGCGCGGCTGCACCGGGACTACCCGTTTCTGACGGATTATCAGGCCCACCGGCTGGTGCGCGCCTATGGCACCGAAGCCTGGACGGTTCTGGGGGCGGCGCGGGAGGCGTCGGACCTGGGCGAGGCGTTCGGGGCTGGTCTGACGGCGCGCGAAGTCGCGTGGCTGATGGCCAATGAATACGCGCGCAGCGCAGAAGACATTCTGTGGCGCCGGTCGAAACTCGGCCTGCGACTGTCGGCAGAGGAGGCCGCAGCGCTGGCAACGTGGGTGGAGACCCACAGAAAGACGATGGAAAAATAAACGCGTAATGGCCGCGACAACAAAAAAAGACGGTCAGGGAGGAAAAGATGACGTTGATTTTGGAGGCGGTCAGCAAGGCCGTCGGGGGGCAGGTGCATATCCACCCCACCGACCTCGCCCTGCAACGCGGCACGATGAACGTGCTGCTGGGCCCGACGCTGTCGGGTAAGACCAGCCTGATGCGGATCATGGCCGGGCTGGATGTGCCCGATACGGGCCGCATTCTGTGGGACGGCGAAGATGTGACCGGGATGCGGGTGCAGGACCGCAAGGTTGCCATGGTCTATCAGCAATTCATCAACTACCCGTCGATGACCGTCTACGACAACATCGCCTCGCCGATGCGGCTGGTGGGGCATGATGCGGCGCAGATTGATCGCGAGGTGCGCGAGGCCGCCGATCTGATGAAGCTGGGCGAGTTTCTGGATCGCAAGCCGCTGGAACTGTCGGGCGGGCAACAACAACGCTGCGCTTTGGCGCGGGCGTTGGTGAAAAAGGCCGGGCTGGTGCTGCTGGACGAGCCGCTGGCCAACCTCGATTACAAGCTGCGCGAAGAGCTGCGCGCCGAGATCCCGCATATCTTTGAAGAAAGCGGCTCGATCTTCGTCTATGCCACCACCGAGCCGGAAGAGGCCCTGCTGCTGGGCGGCAACACCGCGACGCTGTGGGAAGGGCGGGTGACGCAGTTTGGCTCGACGCCGAGTGTCTACCGCAAGCCGCAGGATGCGACCACCGCGCGGGTGTTCTCTGATCCGCCAATGAACTTTCTCAAAGTGGTGAAACAGGGCGACAGTCTTGGCTTTGGTAACGGTCAGAGCACCGCCGCGCGCGGCAAGCTGAAGATGCTGGCCGATGGCACCTATATCGCCGGGTTCCGCCCCAACCATCTGGAGCTGGAGGCGAAGGTGGCGAATGCCCTGCAGTTTACCGCGCGGCTGGCGGTGACCGAAATTACCGGCTCGGAAACTTTCATCCACCTCGATCACCACGGCGAACGCTGGGTGGGGCTGATCCACGGGGTGCGTGAGCTGGAAATCGGGCAGGACATCGCGCTCTACCTCGATCCCGCGCATGTCTACATGTTTGCCGAAAGTGGCGCGCTTGTCGCTCCGGCTGCCTATGCGGAGGCGGCGTGATGGCGAAGATCACTCTGGATAATCTGGCCCACAGCTACATGACCTATCCGCGCGGCGAACAGGACTTCGCGCTGAAAGAGCTCAATCATGTCTGGGCCGATGGCGAAGCCTATGCGCTGTTGGGCGCGTCGGGCTGCGGGAAATCCACGCTGCTCAACATCATTTCGGGGCTGCTGCAACCCAGCCGGGGGCGCATCCTGTTTGACGACAAGGACGTGACGCAGGCCCCCACGGCGGAACGCAACATCGCGCAGGTGTTCCAGTTTCCGGTGGTCTACGACACCATGACGGTGCGCGATAACCTGGCCTTTCCGCTGCGCAACCGGGGCCGCGACGAGGCCTATGTGGCTGAACGCGTGCAGGAAATCGCCCGGATGATCGGCATGGAAGAGATGCTGAACCGCAAGGCGCGCGGGCTGACGGCGGATGCCAAGCAAAAGATCAGCCTTGGCCGCGGCATGGTGCGCAAGGACGTGAACGCGCTTCTGTTCGACGAACCGCTGACCGTGATCGACCCGCATATGAAATGGGAGCTGCGCACCCAGCTGAAATCGCTGCATCACCAGTTTGGCCATACGATGATCTACGTCACCCATGACCAGACCGAGGCGCTGACCTTCGCCGACAAGGTGGTGGTGATGCATGACGGGCGGGTGGTGCAGATCGGTACCCCGCAGGAGCTCTTTGAGCGCCCCGCGCACACTTTCGTGGGCTATTTCATCGGCTCGCCGGGGATGAACCTGATCGACGCCGAGATTTCCGGCACCAAGGCCAAGCTCGCTGGCGGCGAGATTGATCTGGGCGCGGCCTATAGCCCGGCGCCGGGCGCCAAGGTGCAGGTCGGCGTGCGGCCGGAATTCGTTGAACTTGCCGCCGAAGGCGAGGGGCTACCGGTGCAGGTGCGCCGGATCGAGGATGTGGGCCGCCACCGGATTTTGCGGCTGGAGCTCGCCGGGCAGAAGATCAACGCCATCCTTGGCGAAGAGGCCGAGATCCCGGCCGGGGCCGACCGCATCCGCTTCGCGCCGCAGGGCATCAATGTATACGCCGACGACTGGCGAATGACGCCTGAAGGGGAGGGCGCAGCATGAACAAGACCGTCAATCAAAAAGCCTGGTTCCTGGTTCTGCCGGTGCTTTTCCTTGTGGCCTTTTCGGCGGTGGTGCCGCTGATGACCGTGGTCAACTACTCGGTGCAGGACACCTTCGGGAACAACGAGTTCTTCTGGGCGGGCCTCGAATGGTTCGACGAGATGCTGCATTCCGAGCGGATGTGGAACGCGCTGGGTCGCCAGCTGACCTTCTCGGCGATCATCCTGGCGCTGGAAGTGCCGCTGGGGGTGTTCGTGGCGCTGAACATGCCGAAAAAGGGCTTTTGGGCGAGCTTCACGCTGGTCTTCATGGCGCTGCCTTTGCTGATCCCGTGGAACGTGGTTGGCACGATCTGGCAGATCTTTGGCCGCGTCGATATTGGGCTTCTGGGCCATATGCTCGACAAGCTCGGCATCCCCTACAACTACACCCAAGACAGCGCCGCCGCCTGGATCACCGTGATCGTGATGGATGTCTGGCACTGGACCTCGCTGGTATCGCTTCTGGCCTATGCCGGGCTGCAATCGATCCCCGATGCCTATTATCAGGCCGCCAAGATCGATCAGGCCAGTCGCTGGAAGATCTTCCGCTATATCGAACTGCCGAAAATGTCGGGCGTGCTGATCATCGCCATCCTGCTGCGTTTCATGGACAGTTTCATGATCTATACCGAGCCTTTTGTGGTCACCGGCGGCGGCCCCGGCAACGCGACGACTTTCCTGTCGATCGACCTGGTGAAAATGGCGCTTGGTCAGTTTGACCTCGGACCCGCCGCTGCCTTCTCGCTGATGTATTTCCTGGTGATCCTGCTGATCAGCTGGGTGTTCTACACGGTGATGACCAACCTCGACAAACGGGAGGCGAAGTGATGGCCAACGCAATGCAAAAACGCCGCTTTGGTCCCTCGGGGATGGTGATGGCGCTGTATCTTCTGTTCATGCTGCTGCCGATCTACTGGCTGATCAATATGAGCCTGAAGACCAATGCCGAAATCCTTGGCGGGTTCTCGCTCTGGCCGCGCCATCTGACCATTCAGAACTATGCGACGATCCTGACCGATCCGAGCTGGTATATGGGTTATGTGAACTCGCTGATCTATGTGATCGAGAATACCGTGATCAGCCTCGCGGTGGCGCTGCCGGCAGCCTATGCCTTTTCGCGCTATACCTTCATCGGCGACAAGCATCTGTTCTTCTGGCTCTTGACCAACCGGATGGCGCCGCCCGCCGTGTTCGCGCTGCCGTTCTTCCAGCTCTACAGCTCGGTTGGCCTGTTCGACACCCATATTGCCGTGGCGCTGGCGCATTGCCTGTTCAACGTGCCCCTGGCGGTGTGGATCCTTGAAGGCTTCATGCGCGGGGTGCCGAAAGAGATCGACGAAACCGCCTATATCGACGGCTACAGCTTCGGGCGGTTTTTCGTGAAGATCTTCATGCCGCTCATTGCCTCGGGCATCGGCGTGGTCGCGTTCTTCTGCTTCATGTTCTCCTGGGTCGAGCTGCTGCTCAGCCGCACGCTGACCTCGGTGGACGCGAAACCCATCGCCGCCACAATGACGCGCACCGTTTCTGCCTCGGGGCTCGATTGGGGCGTGCTTGCCGCCGCCGGGGTGCTGACCATCGTGCCCGGTGCGCTCGTGATCTACTTCGTCCGCAACTACATCGCCAAGGGCTTTGCCCTCGGGCGTGTGTGACCCAGCACAGGAAAGGATACTCCGATGCAATGGATGGCATGGACGACACCCACCGCGATCTTCTTCGTGGTCATCGCCACCCTTCTCGTGACCTTCACGGTGCTGGCGATCAAATTTCCGGAAACCCCGCGCATCGGGGTGCTCCGCATCGAAACGACACGTGGTGACCGCTTGTTCATCACGCTTCTGGGCTCAGCTTTCATCAATCTGATCTGGCTGAGCTTCGGGGTCGGCCCGCAGCCCTATGCGCTGCTGGTCTGCCTGGTCTACGCGGCGGCGGTGTTTCGCTGGGTCTGACCGGGCCATGAGAGGGCGGTTCGGGGCGGGGAGGCCCCGGACGGTCGATTAAAGAGGAAACCAAGTTCACTTCAGGGAGGATAACCACAATGAACTTCAACCTCAGAACAACCACGGCAATTGCGCTTGCGATGTCGCTCATGGGCCAGGTCGCCCATGCCGACATGGCCGCCGCCGAGGCCTTTCTCGACAGCGAGATCGGTGATCTGTCGACGCTGAGCCGCGCCGATCAGGAAGCCGAAATGCAATGGTTCGTGGATGCCGCCAAGCCCTTCGCGGGCATGGAAATCCACGTCGTGTCCGAGACCATCACCACGCATGAATATGAAAGCCAGGTTCTGGCTCCGGCGTTTGAAAAGATCACCGGGATCAAGATCATTCACGATCTGATCGGCGAAGGCGATGTGGTTGAAAAGCTGCAGACCCAGATGCAGTCGGGCGAGAACATCTATGACGCCTATATCAACGACTCCGATCTGATCGGCACCCATTGGCGCTATCAGCAGGTGCGCAACCTGACCGACTGGATGGCGGGCGAAGGCGCTGACGTGACCAACCCGGGGCTGGACGTTGCCGACTTCATCGGCACCTCGTTCACCACCGGCCCGGATGGCAAGCTCTACCAGCTGCCGACCCAGCAATTCGCCAACCTCTACTGGTTCCGCTATGACTGGTTCACCGATCCGAAAACCATGGCCGATTTCAAAGAGAAATACGGCTACGATCTGGGCGTTCCGGTTAACTGGTCGGCCTATGAAGATATCGCTGAGTTCTTCACCGGTCGCGACATGACCTATGCCGGTGGTCCGGAAGACGTCTTTGGCAACATGGACTACGGCAAGAAAGACCCCTCGCTCGGCTGGCGTTACACCGATGCGTGGATGTCGATGGCCGGGATGGGCGACAAGGGCGAGCCGAACGGTCTGCCGGTTGACGAATGGGGCATCCGGGTGAACGAGAAATCGCAACCCACCGGCTCTTGCGTGGCCCGTGGCGGTGCGACCAACGCGCCTGCTGCCGTCTACGCGGTGACCAAAGCCATCGACTGGCTGGAAAAATACTCGCCGCCCGCAGCGGCTGGTATGACCTTCTCGGAAGCTGGCCCGGTGCCTGCGCAGGGTGCGGTTGCTCAGCAGATGTTCTGGTACACCGCTTTCACCGCCGACATGGTGGGTGATGGTGCTGCTGCCGTGCTGAACGAGGACGGCACGCCGAAATGGCGCATGGCACCCAGCCCGCACGGGGCCTACTGGGAAGACGGCATGAAAGTCGGCTATCAGGACGCTGGTTCCTGGACGCTGATGCAATCCACCCCGGTGGATCGCGCCAAAGCGGCCTGGCTCTACGCCCAGTTCGTGGTGTCGAAAACCGTTGATGTGAAGAAATCGCATGTGGGTCTGACCTTCATCCGTGAAAGCACCATCAACGACCAGAGCTTCACCGATCGGGCTCCGAAGCTTGGCGGCCTGGTCGAGTTCTACCGCTCGCCCGCCCGCGTTCAGTGGTCGCCCACCGGCACCAACGTTCCGGACTATCCGAAGCTGGCACAGCTGTGGTGGCAGAACATCGGCGACGCCATGTCGGGGGCCAAAACCCCGCAGGAAGCGCTCGATGCCCTCTGCGCCGATCAGGAAAAGGTTCTGAGCCGTCTTGAGCGCGCTGGCGTGCAGGGCGACCTTGGTCCGGTCCTGAACGACGAGCAGGATCCGGCATACTGGCTGAGCCAGCCGGGTGCGCCGAAAGCGGCTCTTGCCAATGAGGACAGTGAGCCGATGACCATCTCGTATGACGAGCTGATCAAATCCTGGCAGTAAGCCATCCTCCCGCCGGGGCCGCGATTTGTCGTGGCCCCGGCAAACTATTCGATGTTATGCATCTGACAATATTCACTGAAAAAGAGCGGGGCCGATGACCCACATCCTTGCCATCGACCAAGGCACCACCTCGACACGCGCGATTGTTTTTGACGAGGCAATGAAGATTGCCGCCAGCGCGCAGGAGGAATTCGAACAGCATTTTCCGGCCTCGGGTTGGGTCGAACATGCCCCCGACGATCTGTGGAATACCACGCTGGCGACCATGCGCGCGGCGCTGGAGACGGCTGGGCTGGAGGCAGAGGCGATCTCGGCCATCGGCATCACCAATCAGCGCGAAACCACGCTGGTTTGGGAACGCGATACCGGCAAGCCGCTTTACAATGCCATCGTCTGGCAGGACCGGCGCACCGCCGAGTTTTGCGCCGAGCTGCGCGGCGAGGGGTTTGATGCCACGATCACCGCGAAAACCGGGCTGCTGGCGGACCCGTATTTCTCGGGCACCAAGCTGAAATGGATCCTCGATCACGTTGAGGGTGCGCGGGAGCGGGCCGAGCGCGGCGAGCTCTTGTTCGGTACCGTCGACAGCTATCTGATCTGGAAGCTTACCGGCGGGGCGGCGCATGTGACCGACGCCACCAATGCTGCCCGCACCATGCTTTACGACATTCACAAGGGCCGCTGGAGCACGACGATCTGCGCCCGCTTCGGCATCCCGATGGCGATGCTGCCCGAGGTGAAGGATTGCGCCGCCGATTTCGGCATGACCGATCCGGCGCTGTTGGGCCGCGCGATCCCGATCTTGGGCGTGGCGGGCGACCAACAGGCGGCGACCATCGGGCAGGCCTGCTTCAAGCCCGGGATGATGAAGTCGACCTATGGCACTGGTTGCTTTGCGCTGTTGAATACCGGCGAGGTCGCCGTGACTTCGCAGAACCGGCTGCTGACCACCATCGCCTATCGGATGGATGGCAAGGTGACCTATGCGCTGGAAGGCTCGATCTTTGTGGCGGGCGCGGTGGTGCAATGGCTGCGCGACGGGCTGAAGATCATCTCGTCTGCGGGCGAAACCCAAGGGCTGGCCGAGGCCGCCGATCCGTCGCAAAGCCTGATCATGGTGCCGGCTTTCGTCGGCCTTGGCGCGCCCTATTGGAATGCCGAATGCCGGGGGGCGGTGTTTGGCCTCACGCGCAATTCTGGTCCCGCCGAATTTGCTCGCGCGGCGCTGGAAAGCGTCGGCTTTCAGACCCGCGATCTCTTGGAAGCCATGCATGCCGATTGGCAGGCTGCGGCGGCGGACCCGACGCTGCGGGTCGATGGCGGCATGACCGCTTCGGATTGGGCGATGCAGTTTCTGGCCGACATCACCGGCGCCCCGGTGGACCGGCCCGAAGTGTTGGAAACCACGGCGCTGGGGGCGGCATGGCTTGCAGGCCAGCGCGCCGGGCTCTATCCCGGGATGGAAGACTTCGCCAAGGGCTGGGCGCTGGAACGCACCTTCACCCCGGCGATGGAAGCCAGCACCCGCGACGCGAAATATGCCGCCTGGAAACAGGCCGTTGCAGCCACATTGGAGGTACGCCCTTGAGCGGCCAAACGCTTCGGCGCTTTCTGACCTTTGATGCCCAGCTCGACCCCAACCTGATTTTCCTTCTGGAAGACGTGGCGGGGGCCTGCCGCTCGGTGGCCGACCACATTCGCAATTCGGCCTTCGAGGGCAATCTGGGCGCGACTGACAATACCAATGTGCAGGGCGAGGCGCAGAAGCCGCTCGACATCATCGCCAATGACGAATTCATGCGGATCTGCGCCAATAGCCCAAGGCTGGCGGCGCTGGTCTCGGAAGAGGTGGACGAGGTGATCTGGCTGAAAGAGCCGGAGGCGGGGGATTACATCCTCTATTTCGATCCGCTCGATGGCTCGTCCAATCTCGATCTCAACCTCTCGGTTGGCTCGATCTTTTCGATCATGCAGGTGCGGGTTGATGGCGACCGCGACGTGCTGCGACCGGGGGCCGATCAGCTCTGCGCGGGCTATGCGATCTATGGCCCCTCGACGATGCTGGTTCTGGCGCTGGGGCAGGGAGTGCAGGGCTTTTCCTGCCAGTCGGGCACCGGCGAGTTTCGCCTGACCCATCCGCAGATGAAGGTGCCGGAAGAAAGCGCCGAATTTGCCATCAACATCTCGCGGGCGCGGCACTGGGAACACCCGGTGCGCCGATATGTGGACGAATGCCTGCTGGGGCCGGACGGGCCGCGCGGCAAGGGCTTCAACATGCGCTGGGTGGCCTCGATGGTGGCGGAAGTGCACCGCATCCTGACCCGGGGCGGGGTGTTCCTCTATCCGATCGACGACGAGATCCGCGCGGCGGGCGGGCGGCTGCGGCTGATGTATGAGGCCAACCCGATGGGCATGGTGATCGAGGCGGCAGGCGGCCTGGCCACGACCGGCCGCGCCCGCATCCTCGATTTGCCCCCCGAAGGCCCGCATCAGCGCGTGCCGGTGATCCTTGGCTCGAAGGACGAGGTGGAGCGGATTATTCGCTATCACAGCGAGGATGACGCGCGGAAATAGGGTTTTCGCCAGCGATAGAGCGAGCAGGGCGGGGGCCTGCCCGTGGGGTGGCGCAATCCTGACCTGAGTGCCGCGCCATTTATGGTGCAACCTACTGCCTGCTTATGAGCGTCTTGCCGAGGCTGCCATAGCGCCAGCCCGCCCGGACGGGCAGGCGCTCGCCCTGCGCCTTCGGCGCGTACCGGGCGAAGGGTAAAAGAAAAGGGCCGCAATCGCTTGCAGCCCTTTGTGTTTCACGGATCAGGCGCTCAGCTTTTGAAGCCGCGCTCGATCTTGTCGAGGGTTTCCATCGCGGGCAGCACCTGGGCCACCGCACCATTGGGCTCGCGGCCTTCGCGGATGGCGGCGATGAACTCGCGGTCGATCAGCTCGATGCCGTTATTCGACACTGCCACGCCCGACAGATCCACCGGCTTGTCATAGCCATCGAACAGGTCGTCATAGCGGGCGATATAGGTGCCGTTGTCGCAAATGTAGCGGAAGAAGGTGCCAAGCGGGCCATCGTTGTTGAACGACAGGCTGAGCGTGCAGATCGCGCCCGAAGGGGTTTTCATCCCGATGGACATATCCATGGCGATGCCCAGATCGGGGTGTTTCGGCCCCTCCAGACCAAAGGCTTCCGACACGCTTTCGCCGGTCTGATACTGGAACAGATCGACGGTGTGGCAGGCATGGTGCCAGAGCAGGTGATCGGTCCAGCTGCGCGGCTCGCCCTTGGCGTTCATGTTCGAGCGGCGGAAGAAATAGGTCTGCACATCCATCTGCTGGACCTTCAGCTCGCCCGCGAGGATCTTGTTGTGGATCCACTGATGCGAGGGGTTGAAGCGGCGCACCTGTCCGGCCATGGCCAGCACGCCGGTTTTCTTTTGCGTTTCGACCACGCGGAGCGAATCCTCCAGCGTGTCGGCCATCGGAATTTCGATCAGCACCGGCTTGCCCGCTTCCATGCAGATGATCGCCTGATCGGCATGCATCTGGGTGGGGGTCGACAGGATCACCGCATCGACATCATCGCGGGCCACACATTCTTCCAGCGTGGTGGCGGCGTGGCCAATGCCGCGCTCGGCCGCCAGCGCGTCGATCTTAGCTTGGGTCGGCCCCATCACCGAGGTCACTTCAACCCCGTCGATATTGGCCAGCGCATCGAGATGCTTGATCCCGAAGGCGCCATAAGCGCCGGCGACACAAATCCGCATAAGTTCCTCCTAGGCGTGGTTTTCCAGAATAAGATGCCCCACCGCCGTGTTGGAGGCGGGAACGTGATAATGGCGGTGCACTTCGGTGACTGTGTCATCAAGCGCGCCGCGCATGACAAGCCACATCACCATCTCGATGCCTTCCGAGCCGGTTTCGCGCAGAAACTCCAGATGGCTGATCTGGCGGGCTGCATCGGGGTCGTTCACCAGCTTGTCGAGAAAGGCCTTATCCCAATCGGCATTGATCAGCCCGGCGCGTTCAGCCTGAAGCTGATGGCTCATGCCGCCGGTGCCGTAGATATGCACGTTGAGGTCTTCCGGATAGCTGTCGATGGCCTTGCGAATGGCGCGGCCGAGATTGAAGCAGCGATTGGCGGTGGGGGCAGGGTACTGCACCACATTCACCGCGAGCGGGATCACCAGCGTGCCCCAATCGTCTTCGGGTTTGCGGTCGCCGAACATCACCGATAAGGGAACGGTGAGGCCGTGATCGACTTCCATCTCGTTCATGATGGTCATGTCGAACTCGTCCAGAATAAGGTTCTGGGCGATATGGCTGGCGAGCTTCTGATGGCCCTTCACCACGGGCACGGGCCGGGCGCCGAAGCCTTCATCAGCGGGCTGGAATTCCGCCGCGCAACCAATGGCGAAGGTCGGGATGCAGCTTGCGTCAAACGCGGTGCAATGATCGTTATAGACAAGAAAAACGACGTCAGGCTTGTTTTCCTCGTTCCATTTGCGTGAAAACTGAAAGCCGTCGAAAACCGGCTGCCAATAGGGTTGCTCGGTGATGCCCTGGTCCATGGCCACGCCAATGGCCGGGACATGGCTACAAGCGATGCCTGCGGTGATGCGTGCCATTATTTTTTCTCCCATTCGGATTTCGAGCGGTTGCCCTCGATTGAGCGGCCCCCATCGACCATCATCTTGCGGTAATCGTCGCGGCTCATATGGCTCATTTCAGCGGCGAGATCCTGAAACACGATGCCGTCGAAGGCTGCGAGTTTCGAGGTGTAGTAGATATTGCCGCCGAGCTGCAAAAGCCGGTTCCACGCACGGTCGCGCACCGCCTGTTTCTGGTCTTCGGTCATGGCAAATTTTGCCATATGGGCTTCCGGGTCGGTCTTCATCGCTTCGCGGTTTTCCGCCTTGCGCAGCGAGATACAAAACTGGTTGAGCCAGTATCCCTCGCGCGAGCGGTCAGCATCGAAAACGTATGTGCCTGGAATGTCGTCATAGGGTTTGTCCGACATGGGTTTCTCCTGTTCGCTATGGGCCTCACATAAGGAGCACGCGCGCGAATGGGAAATCCAAAGCCGCGAAAGCCTATTCGATCTGGCTATAGGTGGATGCCGTTGGGGTGGGCGGCGGCGCTGCGGATGAGGTCGAGAAACCGCGCCTGCGTGGGGGTTGGCATCCAGCCACTGCGGGTGGTGAGGCCGATGGGGCGGGCGGAATCGGGCAGCGGAATATCGAGCGGCACCATCAGCCCTTGGGCAATCTCCACTGCCGCCTGCCGGGGCGAGAGGATGGTGACGTAATCGCCGCGTTTCAGCATCCCGCGCACCAGCACCATCGACGAGGTGACGACCCGCACCGGGGTTTCCTTCATCTGCCCGATCCCCAACGCACGGAAGAGATACGAGCCTGCCGGGGTGCTTTTCGGCGGGGCAATCCAGGGATAGGCGAGCGTATCGGCGAGGCTGAGGCCCTTGCGCCCGGCCAGCGGGTGCTGCGGCCCGGCCATGATCGCCAGCGCATCGTCAAACAGCCGCTCTTGCGTCACGTCCTCGGCCGGGGGCGGCTCGCGCAGGGCGCCGATCAGCACGTCGAGATCGCCATAGCGCAGCTCGCGCAGCAATTCATTATAGGGCGCATCGACAAAGCTGAGCTGCACCCCCGCCGCCTCGCGCAGCAGCGCGTCGCAGGCCTGCGGCAGGATTTCGGTGCGCGAGAGCGGCATGGAGCCGACGCTGATCCGCGTGGCGTCGCGGCCTTTCAGCCGGGTGAGCTCGTCAAAGCCCTGCGCCAGTTCCGCCTCGGCCAGCTTCACCGCGCGGGCAAAGGCCTCGGCGGCGGGGCTGAGCTCGATCCCCTTGCGGCTGGGGGTGAAGAGGGTGAGGCCGGAGAGCTTTTCAAGATCGCGGGCGGCGCGGTGAACGGAAGGTTGCGAAATGCCAAGGTTGCGCGCGGCGAGCGAGAAGTTGCGCGCCTCGCGGATGGCGATGAGGGCGCGGAGTTGCGCGGCGGTGACGCGGGTGTGAAAACTGGCATCGGCCCGCGCCTCGCGCCGCCCGCCCAGCCGCACCGCCCGCGCCGCGCCCTCGGCCAGAAGTGCAAACAAGCGCTGCACCCGGATCAGCAGGACTTCGCCCTCGGAGGTGGGGAACATCCCCTCGGCGCGGCGGTCGAGAAGCTGGGTATCCAGCCGCTTTTCCAGCCCCGAAATTGCCTGCGTCACGGCGGGCTGGCTCAGGTGCACCCGGTGGGCCGCAGCACTGATCCCGCCCGCATCAGCAACTTCCATGAAGGCATGAAGGTGGCGCAGGTTGGGTAAAGATTGTTCCATTACAGCATCTTACCTATTTGCGCGGGATTCGCGCTCTGATCTTGCTATAGCTAATATTTATGAGAACGGCGCGGGATTCAAATGGTCTCTTGGCCCGCGGAGGTCTAATCGAAAACCGATCGGGCGACGCGCCCAAAGTGAGGATCCGAGGGAGACCTGAATGTCTGACAAGAAAACCGCTCTGGTGATTTCCGCCCATTCCGCCGATTTCGTCTGGCGGGCCGGTGGCGCCATCGCGCTGCACGCCTCCAAGGGCTATGATGTAACCGTTGTCTGCCTGTCTTACGGCGAGCGGGGCGAAAGCGCCAAGCTGTGGAAGCAGGAGGGGATGACCCTTGAGAAGGTGAAGACCGAGCGCCGGAACGAGGCTGAAAACGCCGCTGCCGCGCTGGGCGTTGCCGATATTCAGTTTTTCGATGTGGGCGACTACCCGCTGGATCTGGGCCGCGAAACCAAGGATCGCATGGTCGACGTGATCCGCGCGGTGCAGCCGAAATTCATGATGTCTCATTCGAAATGGGACCCGTACAACACCGACCACATGAACACGACCCAGTTCGCGCTGGAAACCCGGATGATGGCGCAGGCCTGGGGGCATAATCCCGGCCAGAAGGTGCTGGGCGCGCCGCAGCTTTACCTGTTTGAGCCGCATCAGACCGAGCAGATGGGCTGGAAACCGAATGTGTTCCTCGACATCTCGGATGTGTGGGACAAGAAATGGGCCGCGATCCAGTGCATGCAGGGCCAAGAGCATCTGTGGCACTTCTACGAGAACGTGGCCGAGAACCGCGCCAACCATTTCCGCCGCAACTCGGGCGGCATGGCAGGCGGCAAGCCCGCGAAATATGCCGAAGGGTTTGAGGCGATCTTCCCGCGCACCGTGGAGGAGCTGGACTGATGAGCTATCAGCCGGGAACCACGGGGATCGTCGTGCAGAATATCGAGCGCGTCGATCAGGAGATTGTCGATGGGCTGGCCGAGCTGGGCGTGGCCACCGTGCATGAGGCGCAGGGCCGCAAGGGGCTGCTGAATTCCTATATGCGCCCGATCTATACGGGCGCGCGGATTGCCGGGAATGCGGTGACCATTCTGGCCCCGCCGATGGATAACTGGATGATCCATGTGGCCATCGAACAGCTTCAGCCGGGCGATGTGCTGCTTCTGGGCACCACCAACCCCTCGGATGCGGGCTATTTCGGCGATCTGCTGGCCACCAGCGCCATGGCGCGCGGCTGCCGGGGGCTGATCATTGATGCGGGCGTGCGCGATGTGCGCGACCTCACCGAGATGGGCTTTCCGGTCTGGTCGAAAGCGATTGGCGCGCAGGGCACGATCAAGGCGACGCTGGGCAGCGTCAACGTGCCGGTGGTCTGCGCCGATGAGCTGGTGAATCCCGGCGATGTGATCGTGGCCGATGACGATGGCGTGGTCTGCGTGCGCCGCGAAGAGGCGGCCGAGGTGCTGGATAAAGCCCGGGCGCGGGAAGCCAATGAAGGCGCGAAACGGGCGCGGTTCGAAGCCGGTGAGCTGGGGCTCGACATGTACAAGATGCGCGAGCGGCTGGCTGAGATGGGGCTGAAATATGTCTGACGGCGTGCGCTGCATGTGGATGCGGGGGGGGACCTCGAAAGGGGGCTACTTCCTCGCCGATGACCTGCCCGCTGACACCGCAGCGCGCGACGCCTTTCTGCTCAGGGCGATGGGCAGCCCGGATATTCGCCAGATCGACGGGATGGGCGGGGCCGATCCGCTGACCTCGAAAGTGGCGGTGGTGAAAGCCTCCAGCCGCCCGGGCGTGGATGTGGATTACCTGTTCTTGCAGGTTTTCGTCGATCAGCCGATTGTGACCGATGCGCAGAATTGCGGGAATATTCTCGCGGGTGTTGGCCCCTTTGCCATCGAGCGCGGGCTGGTGGAAGCCGTTGACGGCGAAACACCGGTGACGATCTTCATGGAAAACACCGGGCAGGTGGCTGTGGTGCGGGTGAAGACCCCGGGCGGCGTGGTGAGCTATGCGGGCGAGGCGAAGATTGACGGCGTGCCCGGCAGTTCTGCCCCGGTGCCGATCGAATTTCGCGATACCGCGGGCAGCTCCTGCGGGGCGCTGCTGCCGACCGGCAATGTGGTCGATGTGATCGAGGGCATCGAGGTCACGATGATCGATAACGGCATGCCCTGCGTGGTGATGCGCGGGGCCGATCTGGGCGTGACGGGGGATGAGACCCCGGAAGAGCTGGAAGCCAATGAAGCGCTGCGGGCGAAGCTGGAAGCGATCCGGCTGGCCTGTGGCCCCCTGATGAACCTTGGCGATGTGGCATCGAAATCGGTGCCGAAGATGACCATGGTCACGGCCCCGAAAGCGGGGGGGGCGGTGAACACCCGCACCTTCATCCCGCATCGCTGCCACAAGACCATCGGCGTGCTGGGTGCGGTCTCCGTGGCCACAGCCTGCCTGCTTGAGGGCAGCCCGGCCCATGCGCTCGCCAATACCGGCGAGGGCGATGAGCGGATGCTGTCGATTGAACACCCCACCGGCGAGATGAGCGTGATCGCCCGGCTGGATGAAACCGGAACACCCACCTCGGCCGCCATCCTGCGCACTGCGCGCAAGCTGATGGACGGCGAGGTCTTTGCGGATTGAATGATGAGCGAAAAACAGATCACTGACGCCGATTGGCTGGATTTCCACCCGAACCCGAAGAAGCCGGATTTCGTGCTGCCGGAGGGCGCGGTGGATGCGCATTGCCATGTGTTCGGCCCGCGCGATGCCTTCCCCTTTGCGCCGGAGCGTAAATACACGCCCTGCGATGCAGGCAAGGATAAGCTCTTTGAATTGCGCGATTATCTTGGGTTTTCCCGCAACGTGATCGTGCAGGCCACCTGCCACGGCAAGGACAACCGCGCCATGGTCGATGCCTGCCGGGCGGCGGGGGATCTGGCGCGCGGGATTGCCAGCGTGGGGCCGGATATCACCGAAGCCGAGTTGGCCGAGATGCACGCGGCCGGTGTGCGCGGGGTGCGGTTCAATTTCGTCAAACGGCTGGTCGATGCCACCCCGAAAGAGGTGTTTCTGTCGATTGCCGAGAAGATCAAACCGCTGGGCTGGCATATCGTCGTCTATTTCGAAGCCGCCGATCTGGAAGAGCTGGTGCCCTTCCTGGAAAGCCTGCCGACAGTGCTGGTGGTCGACCATATGGGCCGCCCCGATGTGACGAAGGGCGTGGATCACCCCGACTTCCAGCGCTTCCTCGATCTGATGGAGCGCAACGGGAATATCTGGTCGAAAGTCACCTGCCCGGAGCGGTTGAGCGTCGAAGGCGCGCCCAACTATGATGACGTGGTGCCCTTTGCCCGCGCCGTGGTTGAGCGCTTTCCGACCCGGGTGCTCTGGGGCACCGACTGGCCGCATCCGAATATGAAATCCCACATGCCGGATGACGGCAATCTGGTCGATTTCATCCCGAAAATCGCGCGATCGCCTGAGGAGCAACAACTGCTGCTCGTGGACAACCCTATGCGCCTCTACTGGGCGTAAACGAAAGAGGAGGAGACGATGGACAAACCGGCATTCGAATACAGCATCGACATTCCCGGCACGACCATCTTTGACGGCAAACAGGCCATGAAAGGCTATGCCCTCAACAAGATGTGCTACTCGTTCAATAAGGCCGAGAACCGGGAGGCGTTCAAGGCCGATGAAGAGGGCTATATGGAGCAATTTGGCCTGAATGACGGCCAGAAAGCCGCGATCCGTGCCCGCGACGTGCTGGGCCTGATCGATCAGGGCGGCAATATCTATTACCTCGCCAAATTCGCCGGCATTTTCGGGCTGACGGTGCAGGATGTGGGCGGGCTGCAAACCGGCAAGACCACCGAGGAATTCAAAGAATTCCTGCGTTCGCAGGCCTGAGGAGGAGAAAGACCATGGCGAAAATTCTGGGCGGCATCAGCACCTCGCATATCCCCTCGGTGGGCAACGCGATCCGCAACGAACTGCAAGAAGATCCGTATTGGAAACCGTTCTTTGACGGCTTCCCGAAAATTCACGCCTGGATGGCCGAGGCCAAGCCGGATTACGTGATTAACATCTATAACGACCACGGGCTGGGCTTTTTCCTCGACCGGATGCCGACCTTTGCGATCGGCGCGGCGAATGAATACCGGGTGGAAGACGAAGGCTGGGGCCTGCCGACGCTGCCGCCGTTCCCCGGAGCCCCCGAGCTGAGCTGGCACATCATCGAGAGCATGGTGGCGCAGGAATTCGACATCACCTCCTGTCAGGAGCTGGATGTGGACCACGGCTTTGTGGTGCCGATGCAGCTGTTCTGGCCGGGAGCGCCGAACAACCCGAACATGCCGAAAACCGTGCCGATTTCGGCCAACACCGTTCAGCATCCGATCCCGACGCTGAAACGCGCGCTGGCCTTTGGCCGGGCGCTGCGGGTTGCGCTGGAAAGCTTCCCGGAAGATGCGCGGATCGTGGTGATGGGCACCGGTGGCCTCAGCCACCAGCTTGACGGTCAGCGCGCGGGCTTCATCAACAAGGAGTTCGATCAGTACTGCCTTGAAAAGATTGTGAATGACCCGGACGAGCTGACCAAGATCAACCGGCTGGATCTGGTGAAGGAAGCGGGCGCACAGGGCACCGAGCTCTTGATGTGGATGATGATGCGCGGGGCGCTCGGGGACAACGTGACCGAGATCCAGCGCAACTATCACATTCCGATCTCGAACACCGCCGCGGGCACGCTGCTGCTGGAATGCGCGTGATCTGAAAACACCGGGAAGAGCGGGGGCCAGCCCCCGCACCCCCGAGGTATTTGACGACCAAAGACGAGGCCGTGGCGGAAGCGCTGCGGCCTCTCTGCATTGTGAGCGGGGCGATGGGTGAATGAACGAAAAGTACCAGATTTTGGGGGCTTCATCCATTTTCAGGCAGGCGGAATCTGAGATGATCGTTGCCGAGATATCCGATGCGAACGGGATCCGTGGGAGAGAGACATGACCAATCAAATCAAAACCAAAGTCGGGATCATCGGCGGCGGGCCGTCGGGGCTGTTGCTGAGCCAATTGCTTGATCTCAAAGGCATCGACAACGTGCTTTTGGAAAAGCACACCCGCGATTATGTGCTCAGCCGCATTCGCGCCGGGGTGCTGGAGCATGGCTTTGCCGAGCTGATGCGCGAAGCCCAGTGTGGGATGCGGATGGATGCTGAAGGCGAGCTGCATGAAGGGTTTTTTATCAACGATAACGGTGTGATGCACCGGATGGATCTGGCCGCGCATACCGGCGGCAATTCGGTGATGGTCTATGGCCAGACCGAGCTGACCCGCGATCTGTATGAAGCGCGCGAAAAGATGGGCGGCAATGTGGTGCATGAGGCGCTGGACGTAGAGCCGCATGATCTGAAATCTGATGCGCCCTATCTGACCTATACGAAAGACGGCGAGAGCTACCGCGTCGATTGCGATTTCATCATCGGGGCCGATGGCTTTCATGGGGTGAGCCGCAAGTCGATCCCCGCCGAGGTGCTGACTGAATATGAAAAGGTCTATCCGTTCGGCTGGCTGGGCGTGCTGAGCCGCACCAAGCCGGTGAGCCCGGAGCTGATCTATTCCACCACCGAGCGCGGCTTTTCGCTGTGTTCGCTGCGCAGCCAGGTGCTGAGCCGCTATTACATTCAGGTGCCGCTGACCGATAAGGTTGAAGACTGGTCGGACGAAGCCTTCTGGGATGAGCTGAAAAAGCGTCTGCCCGAAGATGTGGCGGCCAAGCTGGAAACCGGCCCGTCGATTGAGAAATCAATCGCGCCGCTGCGCAGCTTCGTGGCCGAGCCGATGCGTTATGGCAATCTGTTCCTTGCGGGCGATGCCGCCCATATCGTGCCGCCCACCGGCGCGCGCGGGCTGAACTCGGCGGCCTCGGATATCTATTATCTCTATCACGGGCTGATGGATCATTACCTCAAGGGCGACGATACCGGGCTGGAGCAATATTCCGAAAAGGCGCTGGCGCGGGTCTGGAAAGCGCAGCGGTTCAGCTGGTGGATGACCTCGATGCTGCACAATTTCCCGGATCATCCGACCTATGACCAAAGGCTGCAGGACATTGAGCTGGCCTATCTGCTCAGCTCGGAAGCCGCGCAAACCTCGCTGGCCGAAAACTACGTCGGCCTGCCGTTCTGAAACTTCGAAACCTCGTCCACTGTGGGTCTTGACCTAGGTCAAGGCCCATTTTTTCACCGCCCGTCAAAGTGTTCTCAGCTTATGGAGGAGCGCGATATGTATAAGAATATTCTGGTGCCGGTGGCCTTTGAAACGGGCAGGGACACGATGAAATCCATCGAAATCGCCGAATGGATGGCCGATGACGATGCGGTGGTGACCGCCCTGCATGTGGTCGAGGAAATCCCGTCCTATGTGGCGCAATATCTGCCCGAGGGGCAGATGATCGAGAACATTCACGAGATCGAGGATCTGCTGGCCAAGAAACTGGCCGAGCATACCGATATCAAGGTGAAGGTGATCGAGGGCCATGCCGGCCATTCCATCGTCGATTATGCGGTTGAGAATGATGTGGATTGCATCGTGATCGCTTCGCACCGGCCGGGGCTGCAGGATCTGTTCCTGGGCTCGACCGCCGCACGCGTGGTGCGCCACGCCACCTGCGCGGTGCATGTGGTGCGCTAAGCCGGAATTGCCGGACTGCGGGATTGGGCGGCGAATGCGCCGCCCTTTTCATCTGAGCATTTGTGCTTTTCATCAGCGGTGCTAGGCTGAAGGGGCAAGCCAGGGAGGATGTCATGCCGACGATTACCAGCGACCCCAGCGTACAGACCGTGATCACCACGTTCGAGGTGACCCCGGGCACCTGCGACGAGCTGATCGAGGTGCTGCGCGACGCCTGCAACAGCTATGTGTCGAAACAGCCCGGCTTTATCGGGGCGGCGATCCATGTGAATGACGCCCAGACGCGGATTGCCAATTACACTCAATGGACCAGCCGCGATAACTTCAAGGCGATGCTGCGCCAGGACGAGATGCGGCCGTGGCTGCGCAAGTTCAGCGAGCTGTGCAAGACCTTCGAGCCGGTGATGTATGACGTGGTGAGCACCTCGGACTAACGGCTCGGGTTGCGGGCTGGGTTGCGGCGATTTGGCCCCTGATTGGGGGTGCCTAAAACTTGTATGAAAGACTCAACTTTAAGGAGGGTCTTTCTATGCAACGTCATTCCGGCCAGTCCGGCAGCTGTGGTCATGGCCATGCCAGCCCCGATCTTGCCATTCGCCATCACAATGACAGAGACGTGTTCCATGAACTTCTGCGCCGTCACGATCTGATCCGGCGCAGCGTCGAAAACCTGCCCAACGGCATCCGGGCCACGACCGAATCCGACGATCCGGAACTGGCCGCGCTGATCCGCACCCATGTGCACGAGATGCACCGGCGGCTGGAAGAGGGGTTTGGTTTGCGGCACTGGGACCCGGCTTTTGTCGAGATCTTTGCGCAGAGCGACAAGGTGCGCCTGACCGTCACCGATACCGATCAGGGCGTGGTGATTGAGGAAACCAGCGACGACGCCAATGTTGTGCTGCTCATTCAGGCCCATGGCACGGTTGTGACCAGCTTTGTCGAGGCCGGGGGGCGGGCGGCCTCGCAGCCCAGCCCGCTGCCGGAAGCCTATCAGCGCGTGGCAAGCTGACGCTGTAAACGGGGGCAGAAGGGCGCGACACGGGCCGGATTTCGTGGCAATCTCTGCGCGAAGGGAGGCCCCCATGAGTGATTTGCCGATCATTGGCGCGCAGTTGACGGTTCTTGATCTGCCGAAGCGGCGCGACTGGCTGTTCGAGAAGAACCGCGATCTGGAGCTGCCGGAATTCTGCATGGCGGATATTCTGGCCTCCCCCGATCCGTTTATCGACATGGCGAAAAAGGCGCTGGATGGCTGGCAGGGGCGGCTGGGCATTCACGGGCCGTTTGCAGGCTTTGAGCTGGACGTGAAAGACCGCGAGCTGCGCGCCGTGGTGCAAAAGCGGCTGGGGCAGGCGATGGATGTCTGCGACAAGCTTGGCGCCACGCAGATGGTGCTGCATTCGCCCTTTGATCATTGGGATGGCGGCAATCTCGACGCCAAACCGCATGAACGCGAAAAGCGGGTGAAGGCGGTGCTCGACACGCTGGCGCCGGTGCTGAAACGCGCCGAAGATCAGGGCGTGGAGCTGGTGCTGGAGAATATTCAGGACGTGGATCCGGGCCACCGCGCGGCGGTGGTCGAGGCGGCGGGCAGTGCCAGCCTGAAGCTGTCGGTCGATGTGGGGCACGCCTATTGGGCCGAGGTCAGCGCCGGGGCGCCGAAAGTGGCGGAGTTCATCGCCGCGGCCGGGGCCGATCTGCGCCATGTGCACCTTCAGGATGCGGACGGGATTGCGGATCGGCATTGGTGCCTGGGCGAGGGGAGCCTGAACTTTGCCCCGATCTTTGCCGAGCTGGGCAAGATCAACAGCAATCCGCGCCTGATCGTCGAGATCAACGATTTCAGCCGGGTGCCCGAGGCGGTGGCGCATCTGGAGCGGCTGGGGCTGGGGCAGTAGCTTGGCCCCGGGCTGGGCGCACAGCCGGGGCGGTGTGACGTGGAAAGGATGCGAAAGTGGTTGCTCTCTGGATGCAGGACATTCTGCGCAGCCCGCAGGGCGGGCAGGCGCTGCAACGCTTGGAAACGGGCTGGCAAAACTCCACCACGTCTCAGGACTATCCTGACCGAGACGGGATCACCTCGCTGGTTTACCCGCAGGAGCTCAGCGGCAGCGACGGGAAAATGAACCGCCTCTACCATTGGCTGGCCCCGTTCTACGATCTGTCGGAACGGGTGTTCGGCCGCTTGCTGACCGGCTTCGACATGCAGGAGGGGCGGCAAAAGATCGTCGATCTGCTGCCGATTGAACCGGGCATGCGGTTTCTTGAAGTGTCGCCGGGGCCGGGGGTGTTCCAGCCGATGCTGCGCGCGCGGCTGGGCGAGGCGGCGGAATTTGCCGCGCTGGATCTGTCGCTGGACATGCTGCGCGAGTGCCGCCGCCAACATGCGCAAGAGCGGGTGGAGCTGGTGCAGGGCAATGCGCAATACCTGCCCTTTGCCGATAACGCCTTTGACGGGCTGTTTCATTTCGGCGGGGTCAATCTGTTCAACGATCCGGATCTGGCGCTGGCCGAGTTCGTGCGGGTGGTGCGCCCGGGCGGGCTGGTGGCCTGGGGCGACGAGCAGATGGACGAGAGCTTTTCCCATCCGGTGGGCAAGAAGATGCTGCCGAAAATGAATCCCGGCTTCCTGCGGGTGCCGCCCGAGCCGCCGGAAGGGCTGACCGGGCTCAGCCGCCATGTGGTCTATGAAGGGCTGGGCTATCTGATGGTGGGGCATAAGGCCTAGGGCGCGGTTTCATCCCGCCATGGGGCAGTAGCGCGACAGGTGTCCGAACTCGAACAGGGGGCTAAGCCCATGATTGCGCTACGGATAGCGCTAACTGTTCGAATTTTGCCCGCACACCTATACGCGCCCCTCTGTGCGCCCTATTCCGGATAGACGATCCGGCACTGCGCGACGGCCGCATCGGTGGCGGCTTTCACCCCCGGCAGACGGGCCCTCAAGGCATTGAGCTTGTCCTGCTCGGCGCGCACGTCGATCGAGACCGGGGTTTCCTGCGTGCGGAAAGCGGTCTGCTCGCAGGAATAGGGATCGCCGGTCTTGGTGTAGCAGGTGTCGATAAAGGTATAGGGCACCTCCTGCACATGCACCGCATAGCCCCGCGCGATGTTCTGCTCGGCGGTGCTGATCTGCGCCTGCAGGGTGAAGTAATTCGCGCTCGCATCCTGAATGCAGCTTTGCTGCGGCGTCGAACAGGCGGCGAGACCCAGAAGAGCGACGAGGCCGGGCAGGGCAAAATGGGCTTTCATCACGGCAAATCCCTCTGAAATCAAATTGGCTATGGGGTATGGATACAGGCGCGATGGGGGGTGTCCAAGCGAAAGTTGGGGAGGGGGAAGGGGAGCGCCCGACCTGGTGGGCGCTGGTGCGGCAGGTTTGCGGGGTGCGGGACAAAAGCATTCAAATCGGGCGTGTTGGGCACGGTGTTTCCAAAGCGCCCTCCGGGGGGAGGTCGGGCGCTGCCCGGCGTGCCGCCGGGCGGGGCGGTGGGGCACATGCTTGACGACAGGTATCTATTCGAGTTGCATATGCCCTACGGTGAGTTGGAAGGTTGTGGGGTGGTAAGGTGAGGATAGTTGTTCTTATTTTATTGGCTGTTTTCGGACTGCCAAAGGCGGGACACGCCGAGGTAAACCAAACCTATAGTCCTTTTGTTTTTGATCCGGATATTCCTGATGTGCTTTTTCTATTCGGCGATATTGACGGGCGAACCGCGCTGAATTTCGAAAGGGCAATCGAGAAGAATGGGGCGCCAAAAGTACTCGTTCTGAGCAGTAATGGTGGGTTTGTAAATCAGGCGCTGCTCATTGCACGCCGCGTTAGGGCGTTGCAAATAGATACTTTAGTCCCGGAGACCGGTGGCTGCTACTCGGCCTGCTCTCTGATCTTTTTCGCGGGCGTCGTTCGCAGTGCAGAAGGCGAACTTGGGGTTCATCAGATAAGCTCTGATGCCGGTGACCTAGTTAGCGGGCAGGTTTCGATTTCTGACATCCTTGAAACGTTGGGTGGGTTCGATGTGCCCAATCAGTTGTTGGTTGATATGTTTCGAACGCCGCCGGATGAGATGCATATCTTGTCGAATGCTGAGAAAATTGAATACTCGATGATCATATCTGCTTCGCCGCAACCTGATGCAGCACCTTCGCTTGAGGCTGGCGCTTTCAATTTTGTCGTTGGATACAATGCAACATGGTCGTTACCCAACAGGGACTCGGTTCAGAACGTGATCAACATGTACGCTTCTGAAGTGGATTTCTACGGCACGACAGTCTCACGCAGTGCAATTGCAGAAGACAAGTTAAAGTTTGCAGATAGATGGCCAGAAAGGCGTTACCGCGTGTTGGGGGATACCGTTTCCGTGTCGTGCGAGCGCCAATACTGCTTCGTTCGTGGCGATGTCGATTGGGAGGCTCGCAATTCGGTGCGAAACTCTTCCGCGAGCGGTCGGGCTTATTTTGAAATGAAACTTGTTTCGGAGGGCAACACCTTCAAGATTATTTCAGAGCAAGGGCACGTGGTGCAGCGAAATTAGCAGCAGCTAGGGTGTAATCCTTCTTCCCCGCCCGGCGGCCCCGCCGGGCAGCGCCCGAACCGCCCCCACGGGCGGGCGCTACCGCACCCTCCCTCGGTCCGGGCGATGCCCTCGGGGATCTGTAACGGCGTTTGGATTTGTCGAGCGGAGCGCGGCGGGTTGGTGCTGAACATCTAGCCTGTTCGCAGTCTGGCTTGGCGGGTTGAAAACCCGCCCTACGGGATTGCGGGTGCGGGGGATTACCGCCCCCGTCTCCCCGCGTTCCCGCCTCGCTGCCCCGGCCTTCCCGCCGTGCTCCGCCCTTTCACCTTCACCTCGCTCGCGGCCTCCACGGCTGACTGCCTTGCCAGCGGGTCGTCTGCCACGGCCAGCTCCACGGCTTCCAGCCGGTGGATTTCGTCGCGGAGGCGTGCGGCTTCCTCGAACTCCAGATTCTCCGCCGCTTTGCGCATGTCGGTACGCAGCGCGTCGAGATGGGCCTGCAGATTGGCGCCGACCATTGCCTTGTCGACCTTGGCGGTGACGCGGCTCATATCGGTGTCGCCTTCGTAGAGGCCCGCGAGCACGTCTTCGACGTTTTTCTTCACCGTTTCCGGGGTGATATTGTGCTCGATGTTATAGGCAATCTGGCGGGCGCGGCGGCGGTCGGTTTCGGCCAGCGCGCGCTCCATGCTTCCGGTGATCCGGTCGGCATACATGATCACCCGGCCCTCGGCGTTGCGCGCGGCGCGGCCGATGGTCTGGATGAGGGAGGTTTCCGAACGCAGGAAGCCTTCCTTGTCGGCGTCGAGAATGGCCACCAGCCCGCATTCGGGGATGTCGAGCCCCTCGCGCAACAGGTTGATGCCGATCAGCACGTCAAACGCGCCAAGGCGCAGATCGCGCAGGATCTCGATGCGCTCGATCGTGTCGATGTCGGAATGCATGTAGCGCACCCGGATGCCCTGTTCGTGCATGTATTCGGTCAGGTCTTCGGCCATGCGCTTGGTGAGCGTGGTCACAAGCGTGCGCATGCCGCGGGCGGCGACCAGACGCACCTCGTCAAGAAGGTCATCGACCTGCATTTCGACCGGGCGGATTTCGACCTCGGGGTCCAAGAGGCCGGTGGGGCGGATCACCTGTTCGGTGAAGACGCCGCCCGTGCGCTCCAGCTCCCAATGGCTGGGGGTGGCCGAGACGAAAACCGATTGCGGGCGCATCGCGTCCCATTCCTCGAATTTGAGGGGGCGGTTGTCCATGCAGGAGGGCAGGCGGAAGCCGTGTTCGGCCAGCGTCATCTTGCGGCGAAAGTCGCCCTTATACATGCCACCGATCTGCGGCACGGTCACATGGCTTTCATCGGCAAAGACCAAGGCGGTGTCGGGGATGTATTCAAACAGGGTGGGGGGCGGCTCGCCGGGGGCGCGGCCGGTAAGATAGCGCGAATAGTTCTCGATGCCGTTGCAGAAGCCAGAGGCCTCCAGCATTTCGAGATCAAACCGCGTGCGCTGTTCGAGGCGCTGGGCTTCCAAGAGCTTGCCCTCTTCCTCGAACTGCTTCAGGCGCAGGCGCAGCTCTTCCTTGATGCCGGCGATGGCCTGTTTCAGCGTCGGGGTCGGGGTGACGTAATGCGAATTGGCATAGACGCGCACCTTGTCGAGCGTGTCGGTGCGGGCGCCGGTGAGGGTGTCGAACTCGGTGATCGCCTCCAGCTCTTCGCCGAAAAAGCTGAAGCGCCAGGCGCGGTCTTCCAGATGCGAGGGCCAGATTTCAAGGCTGTCGCCGCGCACCCGGAACGAGCCGCGCGCGAAGGCGTTGTCGTTGCGCTTATATTGCTGGGCGACGAGATCTTTCATCACCTCGCGCTGATCATATTCCTGCCCGACCGCGAGATCCTGCGTCATCGCGGTGTAGGTTTCGGGGGAGCCGATGCCGTAGATACAGGAGACCGAGGCGACGATGATTACGTCGTCGCGTTCCAGAAGGGCGCGGGTGGCCGAGTGGCGCATCCGGTCGATCTGCTCGTTGATCTGGCTTTCCTTCTCGATGAAGGTATCGGTGCGCGCCACATAGGCTTCGGGCTGGTAATAATCGTAATAGGAAACGAAATATTCCACCGCGTTTTCGGGAAAGAAGCCTTTGAATTCGCCGTAAAGCTGGGCGGCGAGGGTTTTGTTGGGCGCAAGGATGATCGCCGGGCGTTGGGTTTCCTCGATCACTTTCGCCATGGTGAAGGTTTTGCCGGTGCCGGTGGCGCCCAGAAGCACCTGATCGCGCTCGCCCTCATTCACCCCTGCCGACAGCTCGGCAATCGCCGTGGGCTGGTCACCCGCCGCGTTGAACGTGGTGTGCATCACGAAGCGCCTGCCGCCTTCGAGCTTGGCGTGGGCGGGTTTTGAAACGGCCATGGTGATTCCCTCTTAATCCGCTTAGATTTGGTCACTTTTTGTTCTCACGCAAGAGGCGGGAGGCAGGCGGTGGAAAAGCGGCATGAAAAAATTGATATATATCATGGAAACAAAGGGGGGATCGGCCTAAACAGGCTTATTCCCCAACGGCCGGTATTGCGGGCCGGAGGCAGCTTCTCCTTGAAATGATTAACAAAGCGTTACCACTTTAACGCGAATTTTTTTAAAGCAACCACAACTAAAAGTGTATTTTGTTGTTGCGTTCTACCTCCCGCTTTGGCTAGTCTGATCTTGCAAGCAGCAGACCTGACTGCCGATCTCGACGAAACACCCACCCCACCCCTCGCTCCCTCGTTGATGATCGGCAGTCAACCCCTCCCCACAGCACGGATCGCCATGGCCCGCAGCCGTTTTTGGCTTGCGCCGGGCGGTGACTTTGTCGATAAAACCGCCATCGAGAAGGAGAGAATGATGCGTGCCCGTATCTATCAGCCCGCCCGCAATGCGATGACCTCTGGCCAGGGCCGGACCAAATCCTGGGTGCTGGAATATGCCCCCGACGCGCCGCGTGAGATTGATCCGCTGATGGGCTGGACCAGCTCGGCCGATACCCAAAGCCAGGTGCGCATCCGCTTCGCTACGAAAGAGGCCGCGCTGGACTATGCCAAGGAGCATGGGATCGAGGCCACGGTGACCGAGCCGCACAAGCGCAAGCAGAATGTGCGCGCCGGTGGCTACGGCGAAAACTTCGCCACCAGCCGCCGTCAGGTCTGGACCCACTAGACGGGTTTCAACATTGCGAGAGATCAGGAGCCGGGGGAGACCTCGGCTTTTTTGTTGGGGCTGATCCGCTGGGAGAAACGGGCGGCGCCCGACCCTGGGTGGGCGTTGTGCTGAGTTAGTTCTAGACACCGGTGCTTAAAAGCATCCCCGCCGAACAGGCTTTATCCGTCGTCGTCAATACGCCCTCCCGGGGGGAGGGTCGGGCGCTGCCCGGCGTGCCGCCGGGCTGGTGGGGGCTGATAGGCTAAGCCCTTATTGTGGGCTCCAAAGCGTCTGAGCTGTTCTTCCGCCCGAATAGCGCTGCAAGCGCCGGGCGAGCGCCTGTCCGTCCCGGCGGACTGGCGCTATTGCTGCCTTACGACACGCGGCACGACAGGCAGTTGGTGGCAGGTATAAATGGCGTCGCTCACAGGATGTGCTACGCCATTCCACGGACAGGCGCCCGCCCGTATCCATTCACGCGGGTGCTGCCGGGCCGGTTGAGCCTACCCCCTCACACTCCGCCCAGAAAGGCCAGCGCGGTCGCTTCGAATTCGCGGGGTTTTTCGGCGTGGAGCCAATGGCCGACGCCGGGGAGCTTCGCTTGCCGCGCGGCGGGGAAAAGCGTGCGGATCTGGGCGCGGTGTTCGGGCAGGATGTAATTCGACGCGCCTCCAGCCAGAAACAGGGTGGGGCCATCGAACGGGCCTTGGAGGGCCGGGAAATCGAGGATGCCGGGCAGGGCGCGGGCCAGAACCGGCAGATTGAGCCGCCAGCGCTTTTCCTTCACATCGAGCGATTGCAACAGGAAGGCGCGCACCGAAGCGGTGGGGATGCGATCCGCCAGCGCCCGGTCGGCATCGCCGCGGGTGGCAATCGTGCTGAGATCCAGCGCCTGCATCGCGGCGATGTAATCCAGATGCGAGGCGCCGTGGCTGTATTTGACCGGGGCAATATCGGCCACCATGAGGCGGCGCAGGGTCTCGGGCTGGGTGAGCGCCAGCACCATCGCGGCCTTGCCGCCCATCGAATGGCCGATCACATCGGCAATGCCGCCCTCGGCCGCGATCACCTCGGCCAGATCGGCGGCCATGTCTTCATAGCTCTGGCTTTCGGAGCGGAAGCTTTCGCCGTGATTGCGCATGTCGAGGGTGATCACCCGGCGGGTTTCCGACAGGCGTTTGGCAATGACACCCCAATTGCGCCCGGAGCCGAACAGGCCATGGACGATCAGGATCGGGGGCAGGGCGGTATCAGCGCCGAAGGATTGGGTCGCAAGCATTGGATCTAGATAACGGCAGGGGCGCGGGCTGCAAGGGGGAGGATGCTCAATGCCCTTCCGATTGGGTCCTGTCGGCATCGTGTCAGGGCGGTGGTTGGGCGCTGCTGGTATGTCTCTCCCGCCCGGAACAGCCGCGTTAGCGGCCCGGGCTGCGCATGACCGCGTCGCACCAGAGGTGCGCAACTATACCTGTCACACCTCTGGTGTGGCGGTCAGGCGCATCGTCACCACAAGCGCGGAGCTATCAGTAGGGGGACACCGTCACCATAAATGGAAGACCGGAAATGCCTATGCGCCTAACCGCGGTCATGCGCAGCCCTAGGTCTTGGGCGCGTGTTCACCTAGCGTGAACCTGTCGCCTATCCCAGAGTTTTGGCCACGTCATCGCGCAGGGCGGCGAGATCGTCGCGCGATTCCGTCAGTTCGGCGATCTGGGCGTCGAGCTTTTTCAGCTGGCCATTGGCCATTTCCACCCAGGTGCGCATCTGCGCTTCGGTGCCTTGCTCATCATAGATCAACAGCCACTGGCGCACCTCTTCCAGCGAAAAGCCAAAGCGGCGGCCGCGCATGATCAGCGTCATCCGGGCGACTTCGCGCGGGGTATAGAAACGCGCGCGCCCGTCTTTCTCGGGGGCGAGAAGTTCGATGTACTCGTAATAACGCAGGGTGCGCGGCGTCACATCGAATTTCGTGCACATCTCTTTGAAATTGAGGCGTTCTTCTGCCATGCGTCCTATCCCCGTTTTCACGGCAAGGTAGTCATCGCCGGGGCATCGCGCAACAGTCAGTTCAAGTGCTGCGGTTGCGGCGCGAAGTTAGCCCTTGCCCCTGTTGGCGCGAGCGCGAATAAATTGGCAAAACGAGAGGAGGCCGAGATGGCCGACAGTGACAAGGCTGCCAAGGCGCGCATTGCCCAGCAATTCATCGAAGCCATTCCGCATTCGCGCGAGCTGGGGATGCGGCTGGATGAGATTGGCGGCGGCATGGCCACGATCTCGATGCCCTATGACACACGGTTCATCGGCGATCCGCGCTCAGGCGTGATCCATGGCGGCGCGGTTTCGGCGCTCATGGATACCTGCTGCGGGGCGGCGGTGATTGGCCATGAGGGCACCGGCCCCTCGACCGCCACGCTGGATCTGCGCATTGACTACATGCGCCCGGCCACACCGGGGCAGCGCATTTCGGCGCGGGCCACCTGCTACCATGTCACCCGCTCGGTCGCCTTCGTGCGGGCCGTGGCCTTTGATGACGATGCCGACCGGCCGGTGGCCACCGCCACCGGGGCCTTTACCGCCGGATCGGGCAGCGAGACCCGCCGCAGTTCGGAGGCGCTGTCATGAAGCAACCGGAACCTGTGCAGGTGGTGAAACAGCGGCGCGATACGGCGCTGGCGGCGTTGGTGGGCGGCGTGCCCTATATCGGCTGGCTGGGGATCGAGTTCGAGCGCAAGGGCGACGAGCTGACCGCGATCCTGCCCTTTGCCGAAAAGCTGATCGGCAATCCGGCGCTGCCCGCGATTCATGGCGGGGTGACGGCGGCCTTTCTGGAAAGCGCCGCGATGATGGAGCTGGCCTGGTCGTTCCTGTGGGACGAGATCGAGGAAATGCGGATTGACCCCGAAAGCCTGACCCCGGAAACCCTGCCGCGTTTTCCGAAAACCATTGATTTCACCGTGGATTACCTGCGCTCTGGCCTGCCGCGCGATGCCTATGCGCGCGCGCGCATCACCCGCGCCGGGCGGCGCTATGCGAGCGTGCAGGTCGAGGCCTGGCAGGACAATCGCGACCGGTTGTTTGCCGCGGCGACCGGGCATTTTCTGATGCCGGCGCGTGATGAATAGGGCGTGAGGTCGGGGGCGATCGTGAGGGCGCTCTCGTGAGGCGGAACGAGGAACAGGGTTACAGGATCAGATGACAGAAACGCGCGCAGCTTCCGCGATCACCCATCGACGGGTGATCCGCATGGCCGTTCCCGTGCTGCTGGCCAATGCCACGGTGCCGATTCTGGGCGCGGTGGATACTGGCGTGATCGGGCAATTGGGTGAAGCCGCGCCGATTGCCGGGGTCGGGCTGGGATCGGTGATTCTGGCCTCGATCTTCTGGATGTTCGGCTTTCTGCGCATGGGCACCACGGGGCTGGCCGCACAGGCGAAAGGCGCGGGCGATCAGGGCGAGCTGGCGGCGCTGCTGACGCGGGTTTTGCTCTTTGGCCTCGGGGTGGGCGCGCTGTTCGTGGCGACGCAATGGCTGCTGTTCCGGGGCGGGCTGGCGCTGTCGCCTGCGCCTGCCGAGGTGGAAAGCGTCGCCCAGCGCTATATGGCGGTGCGGATCTGGTCGGCCCCGGCCTCGATTGCACTTTACGGCATCACCGGCTGGCTGCTCGCACAGGAACGCGCGCGGGCGCATATGGCGATTCTGAGCCTGATGAACGGGGCAAATATCCTTTTGGATCTGTGGTTTGTGCTCGGGCTGGGCTGGGGCGTCGAGGGCGTGGCGCTGGCCACGGCGATCTCGGAATGGGCGGGGTTTGCGCTGGGGATCTGGTTCTGCCGCGCGGCGTTTCGCGATCCGGCCTGGCGCGCCTGGGGGCAGGTGTTTCACATCGGCCGGCTGGTGCATATGGCGCGGGTGAACCGCGATATCATGATCCGCACCGGCACGCTTCTGGCGATCATGGTGAGCTTCACCTTTGTCGCGGGTAGCTTCGGGGCGCTGGCGCAGGCCAGCAATCAGGTGCTGTTGCAATTCGTCTATATCACCGGCTTTGCGCTGGATGGCTTTGCCTTTGGGGCGGAAAGCCTTGTCGGGCAGGCGATGGGGGCACGCCAGCGCGAGACGCTGCGCCGGGCGGTGCGGCTGACCAGCCTTTGGGGCATGATCACCGTGGCCGTGCTGGCGCTGGGCTTTGCCGTGCTCGGCGGCTGGATCATCGATGTGATGACCACCGCGCCGGATGTGCGGATGGAAGCGCGGCGGTTCCTGCCCTGGATGGTGGCGGCCCCGCTGATCGGTGGCCCGGCATGGATGCTGGACGGGGTGTTCGTGGGGGCCACGCGGTCGGCCGATATGCGCAATATGATGCTGGTCTCGGGCGTGATCTACGCCGTGGCGCTGGTGGCGCTGGTACCGCTGTTCGGCAATCACGGGCTCTGGGCGGCGCTCTTGGTCTCTTATGTGGCGCGGGGGCTGAGCCTTTGGCTGCGCTACCCGGCGCTGGAGGCCACGGTCGGCGCTTAGAGGATGTCGAGCACCGCTTCGGGCGGGCGGCCAAGGCGGGCTTTGCTGCCCACGAACAGGATCGGGCGTTCGATGAGTTTGGGCTGGGCGGCCATGGCGGCGATCAGCGCCTCGTCGGGGCTGTTTTTCGTCAGGCCCATCTCTTTGAACGCGGCTTCCTTGGTGCGCATCGCTTCGATGGGTTTCAGGCCAAGTGCTACGAGGGCGGCGCGGATTTCGGCCTCGTCCGGGGCATCGTCGAGATAGGCGCGGATTGTCGGGGATACGCCGCGCGCCTCAAGCAGGGCCAGCGTTTCGCGGCTCTTGGAGCAGCGCGGATTGTGCCAAAGGGTGATCTCACTCATAACCAGTCTCCTCGTCCTGTTCCCACGGCCTCAGATATGTTGCCAAAGCCGTCGCGCAAGAGGCGTTGTTCCAGCCCGCGCACGATCTCGTCCACAAGGCTCATGCCCTGGAAGACCAGCGCCGAATAGATTTGCAGGGCCGAGGCCCCGGCGCGGATTTTCTCATAGGCCTGATCGGCATTTCCGATCCCGCCCACGCCGATCAGCGGCATCGCTCCATCGAGTTCGACCGAGAGGCGGGCGAGCACCCGCGTGGACTTTTCGAACAATGGCGCGCCGGAAAGGCCGCCAGCCTCGGCTTTGTTTTCACTTTTCAAACCTTCACGCGAAAGCGTGGTGTTTGTGGCGATGATCCCGTCAAGCCCGACCTCGCGCGCCACCGAGGCGATGGCGGCAATATCGTCGCCTTCCAGATCGGGGGCGATTTTCAGGAAAACCGGCAGGGGGAGCCCCATTTCGCCGCGCTTGTCGAGCACCCCCGCCAGCAGCGCCTTCAGCGCCACCGGGCCTTGCAGATCGCGCAGCTTTTCGGTGTTGGGGGACGAGACGTTGACGGTGACGAAATCCACATGCGGGCCGCAGGCACCGAGCACCTGCACATAGTCCTGCGCGCGGTCGGTGCTGTCTTTGTTGGCGCCAAGGTTCAGCCCCACCGGCACATCGTGACGCTTGCGCGCCGCGAGCCTTGCGGCGGCAACCGCCATGCCCTCGTTATTGAAGCCCATCCGGTTGATCACGCCCTGATCTTCGTAAAGGCGGAAGAGGCGCGGTTTCGGGTTGCCGGGCTGCGGGCGCGGGGTGATCGCGCCGGCCTCAATGAAGCCAAAACCCGAGCGGGCGAGCTGATCGACCACTTCGGCGTTTTTGTCATAGCCTGCGGCCAGCCCCAGCGGGTTGGGCAGATGCATCCCGGCCAGCGTGGTGGCCAGAACCGGCGAGCGGTACAGGCCCGGCAGCGGGGCGAGGCCGAATTTCAACGCCAGCAGCGACAGGTGATGCGCGGTTTCACCGGAAAACCGGTGCAGCGCGACCATGCCGAGCTTTTCGAAGGGGGTCATATCATGTCCTCAGGGAAGAGGTGGCCATCGGGGCCAAGCGGCAGCGGTTTGGTCCAGATCACATCGGTGGCGTCGAGCTCGCGGTAGAGATGCGGAAACAGCGCCCCGCCGCGCGACGGTTCCCAGCGCAGATCGGTGCCCAGCCGCACCACCGGCACGGCCACAAGCATCAGCCCGTCTTCCCCGGCAAAATGCTTGGCGGCGGTTTCTGCGGCTTGCTGAGCGGTGGAGAAATGGATGAACCCATCGGCCAGATCGACCGGCGCTCCGGCGCTGTGGCCAGAGCTTTCGAAAGCCTCCCATTCGGGGGTGCGGAAGATCTTGTAGATCATCATGCCCCCGATGTGCACGCCTCTGCCCGAGAGGTCAAGATGCCGGAAGGGGCAGCTGTCACATTCCTATTACCTCTTCCACGTAACAGCGGTTCGGCGGGGAATGGCGCTCTTTATCAACTGGTTAAAATCCCCCTTTGACAGGCGCAGGCAAGCGCGCGAACATGACCAGATTACATCCTGACAGGAGACTAGTTATGACCACCAATCAACATCGCTTTGGCGCTGTTTCGCTCTGCGCTCTGGCGCTGAGCGCGGGGCTGACCGCCCCGGCATTTGCCGACACCACCAATGTGAAACTTACGATTCTCGGCGTAGGCGATGTGTATCAATTCGATGCGTCCCATGGCCGTGGCGGCTTTGCCCGCCTCAATGCCGTTGCCCGTGCCGAGCGCGCGGCCAACCCGAACACGCTTTATGTTTTTGACGGCGACATGCTCTCGCCCTCGCTGCTGTCGGGGTTTGACCACGGCCAGAACACCATCGACCTGACCAATGTGGTGCCCTTCGATATTGCCGTGCCGGGCAACCACGAATTCGACTTTGGCCCCGCCAACTTCCTCGAAAAAGTGCAGGGCTCGAAATACCCCTGGGCTGCGATCAACGTGACCAATGCCGATGGCTCGGCGCTGGAAGGCGTGGGCGGCGTGATGATGAAGGAAATGGCCGGGCTGAAAATCGCTCTGGTGCCGGTGGCGCAGGATACTTCGCCGGAAGTGTCGACCACCGATGATCTGGTGTTCCAGCCGACCGTGGATACCGCCATTGCCGCCGCCAAGCAGGCGCGCGCCGATGGGGCCGATCTGGTGATCGGCGTGGTGCAGACCAATATGGCCAACGACCGCGAGCTGATCGCCTCGCATACGTTTGACGTGATCATGTCGGGCGACGACCACTCCTATGCCACCTCGTTTGACGGGGTGACGGCCTATGTGGAAACCTCGATCGACGGCGAATTCCTGTCGCCGCTCGACCTTAACGTGACCATCGACGTGAAAGACGATGGCTCGCGCAAGGTCAGCTGGGAGCCTGCCTTCCGCTTCATCGACACCGCGACGGTGACGCCGGACCCGGAAACCCAGAAAATGGTCGATGCGTTCAATGCGCAGCTGGATACCAGCCTTGATGTGGTGATCGGCACCACCACCACCGAGCTTGATTCGCGCCGCAACATGGTGCGCAGCCAGGAAACCCCGATGGGCGACCTGATTGCCGACGCGATGCGCGCGGCCGTGGGTGCCGATATTGCCATCACCAATGGCGGCGGCATCCGGGGCGACCGGACCTATGACGCGGGCACCAAGCTGACCCGTCGTGATATCCTGACCGAGCTGCCCTTTGGCAACGTGACGGTGATGACCGAGATCCCGGGCAGCCAGGTTCTGGCGGCGCTGGAAAACGGTGTGAGCCAGGTGGAAGACGGCGCGGGCCGCTTCCCGCAGGTGTCTGGCCTGACCTTCACCTACGATGCCTCTGCCGACGCCGGCAGCCGGGTGCAGGAAGTGCTGGTCGGCGGCGCGCCGCTGGACCTCGACAAGCTCTATAAGGTTGCGGTGAACGACTACATGCTGGCCGGTGGCGATGGCTATACCGCGCTGGGCGGTGGCCGCGTGATCATCAACAAGGGCAACGGCAACCTGATGGCCAATGACGTGATGGATTACGTCGCGGGCATGGGCGAGATCGCTCCGGCGATCGAAGGCCGCATCAAGTAAGCTGCCGCTTTCAGGCAAGTTCCGCGCGGGCCCTTCGGGGCCCGCGTTTGTATCTGGCGGATTGACCGGCGACGAGGCG
The DNA here is from genome assembly GCA_050288685.1 of Paracoccaceae bacterium. GTDB lineage: Bacteria > Pseudomonadota > Alphaproteobacteria > Rhodobacterales > Rhodobacteraceae > Sinisalibacter. Next base: position 283,267 of record JBNKEH010000001.1, read on the forward strand.
CGGGGGAAACTGGGGCAAACGGAGGAGCCGATGCAAACCGGACGCTGCAGCTGTGGCGAAGTCGCCTATCGCCTGACCGAGAGCCTGCTGATCACCCATGCCTGCCACTGCACATGGTGCCAGCGCGAAACCGGCACGGCTTTTGCACTCAACGGCATGATCGAAACCCGGTTTCTGGAACTCACCAAGGGCGCGCCGGTGGCGGTGATGCTGCCGTCAAACTCCGGCAAGGGGCAGGAGGTGCTGCGCTGCCCCAACTGTCAGGTGGCGCTGTGGTCGCATTATGCCGGGGCGGGGCGGAAGCTGGCCTTCGTGCGGCTGGGAACGCTCGACGACACAAGCGGCGTGGCGCCGGATGTGCATATCTTCACCAGCACCAAACAGCCTTGGCTGAGCCTGCCCGAGGGGGTGCCGGTGTTTGAGGAATATTATCGCCGCTCGGAGGTCTGGGCACCTACAGCGCTGGAGCGGCGCAAGGCGGAGTTGGAACGCGATGGCTGACCATCCTTTGATTGATTTGATTGATGCGCGCATCCGCGCGGCGGAAGCGGCGGGGGAGTTTGACAATCTGCCCGGCGCGGGCAAGCCGCTGCCACGGGTGGAGGATCCGGAAAATGCAGTGCTGAACCGGATCCTGCGCGAGAATGGCGCGGAGCCGGAATTCGTGTCGCTGTCACGCGAGCTGCGCAAACTGCGCGAAGAGCTGGCGGAAACCGGCGACCGCACCCGGCGGCAGGAGATCATGAAAGAGATGTCGATGATGGACGCGCGGATCGAGATCGCCAAGAAGAGCTGGAGCCGTTAGCGACGGTCGAGCGCGGCGCGCAAAGGCAGGCTGGCGGCGATCAGCAGGCGGCGGTAGCGGCCGAGCGGGAAGCGGCCCAGCGGTACTTGCATCGCATCGGGATAGGGCAGGTCGGGACGGCGGCCTCGGATGAGGCTGGCCATGATCGCGCCGGAATAGCTCGCCATCGCCACGCCGTTGCCGTGATAGCCCATCGCGATCCAGGCGTTTTTCATCCCCGGCAGCGGCCCGGCATAGGGGGTAAAGCTGCGGGTGAAATTCACCAGACCCGACCAGAAATGCGGCGCTTCCACATCGGCCCAGGCGGGGAACATGGTGTTGAAATCCTGACGGATTTTGGTGCGGATATGGGCCTCGGTGGCGGGGCGGGCATTGAGACCGCCGCGCATACCGAACAGAAAACGACCATCAGGCAGACGCCGGAAATAGTGCAGGAGCAGGCGGCTGTCATAGGCCATCAGATCAGAGGTCCAGCCCTGCGCCGCCTGTTCGTCGGGCGAGAGCGGGCGGGTGACGATGATGCTGGATTGCATCGGCATGGTGCGGGCGCGCAGCCACTGCGGCACGTCTTCGGCGGAATAGCCATTGGTGGCGATCAGCAGCCGCCGCGCGCGGACCACGCCTTGCGGCAGGGTGAGGCGGAAGCCTTCGGCGGTTTCGGCAATGGCGCTGACGGGGGCGTTCGCGTGGATCGCTGCCCCGGCGGCCTCGGCGGCACGGGCCAGACCCATCGCATAGGCGCCGGGATCAAGCGCGAAGCCGATTTTCACATGTAGCCCACCAAAGCTGCCATGGGCATGAAGCCCGCGCTCGGTGAGGGCCTCGGGAGAAAGGATGTCGGCGGCGATGCCATGCGCGGCCAGATGCGCCTGTTCCTCGTTGAACTCGTGAAAGGCGCGGGGGCTGTGGGCGATCACCACTTCGCCGTGGGAATGACGGCTGGCGTCGATCTGATGGCGGGCAAGCAGGTCTGAGACCAGCCCGATGGCGGATTTCTGCGCGGTCAGCCAGTCGCCTACAGCGCTGGGGCCATGACGGCGGGTGAGGGTGGCGTCTTTCGCCATCCCGCCGCCAAGACAGCAAAAGCCGCCATTGCGCCCGGACGCCCCCCAGCCGGGAGATTTGGCCTCAAGCACCGTAACGCTCTCGCCTGCCTCAGCCAGATGCAGCGCCGCCGAAAGCCCGGTATAGCCGCCGCCGATAATGGCAATATCGGTGTCGATATCGCCCGTGGGCGAGGGCCAATCGGGATCAAGCCGCCAAGCGCAATCGGCTCTGGCGGCGTCGGAATAGGCGTGGGGTTCCCAGAGGTGGGTCATGCGGTCGTGCTCATGAACAAGGGGTGCGCCCGACCTGGGGGGCGCTTGTGCGGTGGTGGTGCTTCGCCTGAAGAGGAAGCAGGCCAAGCGCCATGAGCTTTGATCGGCGCTGCAAACGCGCCCTCCGGGGGGAGGTCGGGCGCGGCCCGGCCTTGCGGCCGGGCAAGTCCTGTAGGCTCTGCCCGGCGGGAAGGCGCTGCGTCACAGCCGCCCCAGATAGGTGCGGTATTCGATCTGACTGATCGCCGAAGTGAGCTGGGTGATCTCGTCGCGCCGCACGGCGGTGTAGATGTCGCGGTAATCCGTGCCGAAGACGGAAGCGGCAACCTCGGATTCCGCGAAGATGTCGACGGCGGTCGCCCAGTCGGCGGTGAGAGGCTCGGCATGCTCGCCGGTATCCTCATCAAGCGGCGGGGCCAGCGGCAGCTCGGGATGGTCGAGCCCGTAGAGGATGCCGCCAAGGATCGCGGTGAGCACCAGATAGGGGTTGGTATCGGCCCCGGAAATGCGGTGTTCCAGCCGCGCGCCGGGTCCGGCCACCTCGGGCACCCGCACCGCAGCGGCGCGGTTATCCAGCCCCCAATCGGGCGCATGGGGCGAGAACGAGCCGGGCTGGAAGCGCCGATAGGAGTTCATATGCGGGGCAAAGATGGCCTGCAGATCTTCCATCGTGTGCAGCGTGCCCGCGATGGCTTGTTTCAACAGCGCCGAGGGCTCTTCACCGCCTTCGTCGAAGATGTTGTTGCCATCGTTATCGACCACCGAGATATGCGCGTGCATCCCGTTGCCGGGGTAATCGGCATAGGGCTTGGCCATGAAGGTGGCGCTCATCGCGTGCTTGCGCGCCACGGCCCGCACCATGCGGCGGAAATAGAGCGCGGAATCGGCGGCTGCCAGCACATCGTCAGTGTGGTGGAAGTTGATCTCGAACTGGCCCGGCCCGTATTCTGCAATCAGCGTGTCGGGGGTCATGCCCTGCTCGATGGCACCGTCCAAGATGTCATCGAGGATGGCTTGCGTGCGGTCCAGCACATCCAGATCGTAGTTTTGCGCGGTCGGGCTGCGATCCGGCGGGGTGGGCGCTTCGTCCATGTCTTCGCGCGGCTTGTAGAGGTAGAATTCCAGCTCGGTGGCGACAACCGGATTGAGGCCCCGGGCGCGGAACCGTTCCAGCATGTTTTCCAACTGGCGGCGCGGGCTGACCGGGCTGACATCGTCGTTTTCGTCATGCATCTCGACCAGAACCTGCGCCACAACCGTGTCAGGCGCGGCCCAGGGCACCGGGCGCAAGCTGCCGGGCACCGGGAAAAGCCGACCGTCAGGGTCGCCCACGATGATGCCAAGGCCAGTGGCCTCGACCTCTTCGCCCATGATGTTGGGGGCATAGGTGGAGAGGGGCAGGCGCACGCCGCCCTCTGCGATCTTTTGTTCGTCATCGCCGGGCAACCATTTGCCGCGCAGGATGGCGTTGATGTCGCAGAGCATCATCTCTACCCGATCGGGCCTTCCGTGGGTGTCACAGAAGGCTTTGTACTCATTCAGAAAGTTGTTCATTGTTCTGCTTTGTTTTCTTCGCGGATGCGCTTGGCAATTGCGCGTTTGGACATCAGCGATGTGGTTATAACGCCAACCGTCACGATACTGATCAGGATCGTCGAGAGGGCGTTGATTTCGGGGTTCACCCCGAGACGCACCGCCGAGAAGATCTTCATCGGCAGTGTGGTTGCTGAGGGGCCGGAGGCGAATGTTGCAATAACAAGATCGTCCAGCGACAGCGTAAAGGCGAGAAGCCAGGCAGAGATCACCGCCGGGGCGATGATCGGCAGCGTGACCAGGCGGAAGGCATCCCAGGGCGTGCTGCCCAGATCGAGCGCGGCTTCTTCCAGCGAACGGTCGAAGCTGACCAGACGCGAGGTCACCACCACCGCCACATAGGCCATGGAGAAGGTGGTATGGGCGAGGATGATGGTGATCATCCCGCGATCCAGCCCGATGGCGATGAAGAGCAGAAGCAGCGACAGGCCAAGGATCACGTCGGGCATGACCAGCGGCGCATAGAGCATCCCCGAGAACAGGGTGCGGCCGCTGAACTTGCCGCCGCGCACCAGAATATAGGCGGCCATGGTGCCTAGCACGGTGGCGAGGGTCGAAGACACGACCGCGACCCGGAGCGTCACCCATGCGGCGTCAAGGAAGGCTTCGTCGTGAAACAGCACGCCGTACCATTTGACCGAGAAGCCGGCCCAGACGGTGACGAGCTTGTTGGAGTTGAACGAATAGCCCACCAGAACCAGCATCGGCAGATAGAGGAAGGCGAGGCCGAAGCTGAGCGTGGTCAGGTTGAACCAGGACAGACGTCTCATTTCTCGCCCTCCCACTGCTTCTCTTCGTTCTTGAGGAAGAGCACGATGGGGATGATCAGGATCGCCAGCAGCACGATGGCCACCGCCGAGGCCACCGGCCAGTCGCGGTTGGAGAAGAATTCTTCCCACAGCACCTTGCCGATCATCAGCGTCGACGAGCCGCCGAGCAGCGACGGGATGACGAATTCGCCCATCACCGGGATGAAGACGAGGAAACTGCCCGCAATGATACCCTGCTTGGACAGCGGGATGGTGATCAGCCAGAAGGCGGTAAACCGCGAGCAGCCCAGATCATTGGCGGCTTCCAGCAGCGTGTCGTCGAGCTTTTCCAGCGCCGCGTAGAGCGGCAGCACCATGAAGGGCAGGTAGGTGTAAACGATGCCGATATAGACGGCGGTGTTGGTGTTGAGGATGGTCAGCGGCTCGGAGATGATGTGCAGGTTCATCAAAAGCTGGTTCAGCAGACCTTCCTGCGACAGGATCGCCTTCCATGCATAGACGCGGATCAGGAACGAGGTCCAGAACGGCAGGATCACCAGCATCAACAGGGTGGGGCGCCATTCGTCGGGGGCGCGGCTCATCCCATAGGCAATCGGATAGCCCACGGCGAGGGTCATGACCGTCGAGATGATCGCGATCTTCAGCGAAGACAGGTAGGCCATCCAGTAGAGATTGTCTTGGGTGAGGAAGACGAAATTCTCGAAATCGAGGCCAGAGACCCAATCGACAAAGCCCTGCCACCCGGCGGCGAGATCGAGGGTCGGGGTATAGGGCGGACGGGCCAGCGCGATGTCCGACAGGCTGATCTTGAGCACGATCAGGAAGGGCACCATGAACAGCACCAGCAGCCAGGCATAGGGCAGGGCGATGAGGGCGAAACGTCTCATTCTGTCAGCACCACGCCAGCGGTGTCGCGCCAGGACAGCCAGACCTTGTCTTCCCAGGTGAAATCGCGCCGTTCAAGGCGGGTCGCGTTGGTCATCGCGGCCTTCACCATCTGCCCGCCCGGCAGGCGGACGTGATAGGTGGAGATATTGCCCAGATAGCCGATATCGACGATCTCGCCGAAGGCCACATTGGCGCGGTCATCGGGACGTTCGGCTGTGACGCGGATCTTTTCCGGGCGGATCGCATAGGTCACCGTTTCGCCATCGGACAGATCGGCGATCAGCTCGGCATGGATCGGCGGTTCAACCTCGGAATAGTTGATCTCGCAGGCATCGGGCCCGGTCTTGGTGATCTTGCCTTCGAACAGGTTCACGTCGCCGATGAAGTCGGCCACATAGACGGTCTTGGGCAATTCGTAGATTTTCGCGGGCGTATCCACCTGCACCAGCTTGCCGTGATCCATCACCGCGATGCGGCTGGCCACGGTCATCGCCTCTTCCTGATCGTGGGTGACGATCACGAAGGTGGTGCCGGTTTTCTCCTGAATATCCATCAGCTCAAACTGGGTTTCCTCGCGCAGCTTCTTGTCGAGCGCGCCGAGCGGTTCGTCGAGCAGGAGGAGTTTCGGGGCCTTGGCGAGCGAGCGGGCAAGGGCCACGCGCTGGCGCTGGCCGCCGGAAATTTGATGCGGTTTGCGCCGGGCGAATTGCTCCAGCCGGGTGAGGCGCAGCATTTCATCCACCCGCGTGGCGATCTGATCTTTCGGCATCTTGTCGCGTTTCAGGCCGAAGGCGATGTTTTCCCAGACCGAGAGGTGCGGGAACAGCGCGTAGCTTTGAAACATCATGTTCACCGGGCGCTCGTTGGGGGGCACGCCGACGATGCTTTTCCCGCCCAGCAGGATCTCGCCGTCGCTGGGTTTTTCGAACCCCGCGAGCATCCGCATCATCGTGGTCTTGCCGCAGCCCGACGGGCCGAGCAGCGCGAAAAACTCGCGCTCGTAGATATCAAGCGTGAGATTGTCGATTGCCGTGAAGTCGCCAAAGCGTTTGGTGACGTTCTTGAACTCGATAAGCGGCTTCGCCTCGGGATCGGCCCAAGGCGCAAAGACGTTCTGGTTCGGTTTACGTGGTGCTTCCGCCATCGGGACCTCGGGTCATAAGTCGCCCCCGCGCCAGTGGCGCAGGGGCAGAAGGAGGGCTCAGATGCCCGATTTGATCTTGGTCCAGAGGCGCGTCACGTCGCGCTGCACTTTCGCGTCATACGGCCCTTTGGTGTAAAGGTTCGCCAGCGTTGCCTCGTCGGGATAGATGGCGGTGTCGCCGATCACGTCCTCGTTGAGGAATTCCTGCGACGCCTTGTTGCCATTGGCGTAGTAGACGTAGTTCGAGGCCGTGGCCATGTTATGCGCATCCATGATGAAGTTCAGGAAGGCATGGGCCCCGTCCGGATTCGGCGCGTCGACCGGAATGGCCATCATGTCGAACCACATCAGCGCGCCTTCTTTCGGCGCGTTGTAGACGATTTCGTTGCCATTGTCGGCTTCGGCCGCACGGTCGCGGGCCTGAAGGATGTCGCCCGACCAGCCGAAGGCCACGCAGATATCGCCATTGGCCAGCGCTTCGATATATTCCGAGCTGTTGAACTTCTGGATATAGGGGCGCACTGCCGACAGAACCGGCTCGGCCTTGGCGATTACTGCCGGATCTTTCGAGTCCGGATCTTCACCGATATATTTCAGCGCCGCCGGGATCATCTCGTCGGGGGCGTCGAGGAACATCACGCCGCAGGAGGCGAGTTTTTCCATATTGGCCGGGTTGAAGACCAGCTCAAGCGAGTTGAGCGGCGCATTGGGGCCGAGCGCTTCGGTGACCTTGCCGACATTCGCGCCGATCCCGGTGGTGCCCCACATATAGTTGATCGCATATTCGTTGCCCGCGTCGTATTGCGCGGTACGTTCCTGGATCACGTCCCACATATTGGTGAGGTTGGGCAGCTTGGACTTGTCGAGCGGCTGGAAGGCGCCAGCCGCGATCTGGCGTTGCAGGAACGAGCCGGTGGGAACCACCACATCGTAGCCCGAACCGCCGGCCAGCATCTTGGTTTCCAGCACTTCGTTCGAGTCGAACACGTCGTAGACAAGGTTGTAGCCGGTTTCTTCTTCGAATTTGGCCAGCAGGCTTTCGTCGATGTAATCGGACCAGTTGTAGACGTGAACATCTTCTGCGACCGCAACAGAGGCGGTCACCGCAAAGACGGAGCTGAGAAGCATCCCGAGTGGTTTCATGGTTTTCTCCCGATGGCAGGGCTGAGCCCTTTTTTGGATTTTGATCAAAACTAGCGATGATCTGGGATATGGTCAAACCCCATACAAACAGATACTCTGAAAAAGAGATTATCGGCTCGCTTGGCGAGTGCAACGGATTTGCAGGAAAGGACGGCCATTGGTGCAGGGGGAGGTGAAGCTACCGGATCACGAACGTGCCTATCGCGGGCTTCGGGAGATGGTGCTTTATGGCGAGTTGGCGCCGGGGCAGCCGGTGACCATTCAGGGCCTGGTGGAAGAGCTGGGTTTGGGCATGACTCCGGTGCGTGAGGCGATCCGTCGGCTGACCAGTCAGGGGGCCCTGGTGTTCAAGGGTAACCGCCGGGTGGAAGTGCCGCAGATGACCGCCGCTCAATATGGCGAATTGGCCCTTGTCAGGCGGGCAATCGAGCCCGAACTGGCCCGCCGCGCGGTGGAAAAACTCGATGATTATCATGTGGATATGCTGGAGCGCGAGGATATGGCGGTGGACAATGCCATCGACCGTGGCGATGTGCGCGGCTACCTTGAACACAACCACCTTTTCCATGCCCAGCTTTACGCGCTGTCAGGGGCCGAAACCCTGCTGGCGATTTCCGAAATGGTCTGGCTGCGCTCTGGCCCGTCGCTGCGGGTGATGCTGGGCCGATCGGGCACCGCCAATCTGCCCGATATGCACCGCGAGGCGCTGGATGCGATGCGGGCGCGCGATGCCGATGCGGTGGCGGAAGCCATCCGTGGCGATATTGAACAGGGAATCGCTCAGGTGGAGCATTCCCTGGCCTGAAATAAAATTTGATCAAATGCTTATGGGCTGCGTTGACAGCTCAACTTTTGATCATATTGTGCACGAAACCCCGGACGCGAGGAGCCGATATGAACCAGATTACGAATCACATGCCGACCGCAGACCTTCAGGCGCTGGACGCCGCCCACCACATGCACCCCTTCACCGCCAATGACGTTCTGGCCGAGAAGGGCGCTCGGGTGATCACCAAAGCCAGCGGCGTGACGCTGACCGACAGCGAGGGTGAGCAGATCCTCGACGCCATGGCGGGGCTGTGGTGCGTGAATATCGGCTATGGCCGCGACGAGCTGGCCGAAGTGGCGGCGCGTCAGATGAAAGAGCTGCCCTATTACAACACCTTTTTCATGTCGACCCATGTGCCCGCCATCGCGCTTGCCGAGAAGGTGGCGTCGCTTGCTCCGGGCGATCTGAACCATGTGTTCTTTGCCTCCGGTGGCTCGGAAGCCAACGACACCAATATCCGTCTGGTCCGCACCTATTGGCAGAACCTCGGCAAACCGACGAAACAGATCATCATCGGCCGCGCCAACGGCTACCACGGCTCGACCCTCGGGGCGACGAGCCTTGGCGGGATGAAAGGCATGCAGGCGCAAGGCGGCTTGCTGCCGGGCTTTGCCCATATCGGCCAGCCCTATTGGTATCTCGAAGGCGGCGAGATGGACGAGCAGGAATTCGGCCTGATGCGTGCCCGCGAGCTGGAAGCCAAGATCGAAGAACTGGGCGAAGACAACGTTGCGGCCTTCATCGCCGAGCCGATCCAGGGCGCCGGTGGTGTGATCGTGCCGCCCGCGAGCTACTGGCCGGAAATCCAGCGCATCTGCGACGAACACGACATTCTGTTGATCGTCGACGAGGTGATCACCGGGTTTGGCCGCACCGGCAACTGGTTTGGCACCCAGACCTTCAACCTGCGCCCCGACATCATCACCATCGCCAAGGGCCTCAGCTCTGGCTACGCGCCAATTGGCGGGTCTGTGGTATCTGACGAGGTGGCTGCCGGGCTCGGTCGCGCCGAGTTTGCCCATGGCTACACCTATTCGGGCCACCCGGTGGCGGCGGCTGTGGCGCTGGAAAACCTGCGGATCATGGAAGAAGAGAAGATCGTCGACTACACCCGCGACGTGGCGGCACCCTATCTGGCCGAGAAATGGCACCAGCTTGCCGATCACCCCTTCGTGGGCGAAACCAAGATTGTCGGCATGATGGCCTCGCTGGCGCTGACCGCTGACAAATCTTCGCGCAAACGCTTCGCCAGCGCCCCCGGCACCGTGGGCTACATGGTGCGCGAGCGCTGCTTTGCCAACAACCTGATCATGCGCCACGTGGCCGACCGGATGGTGGTTTCGCCGCCGCTGGTGATGACCAAGTCGGACATCGACACGCTCTATGAACGTGCGGTGAAGTCGCTCGATGAAGGCTACAAAAACGTCAAAGACGCCGGTCTGATGAAAACCGAAGACTGATCGTGGTGGCGGGGGGAAACCCCCGCCATCTTTCCATGAAGACCAGATGAAGGGGTCATATGCCCAGGCTCGACATTCTGACTGCCAATGATCAGCCGGGACAGTATCCGACGTCGTATTACGCGGCGACGGCCACTGAGCTTGACCCATTCCCCGAAGCAAGTGGCGAGATTACCTGCGATGTAGCGGTGATTGGCGGCGGGTTTACCGGCCTGTCGGCGGCGCTGCATCTGGCCAAAGCCGGGCTCGACGTGGTGGTGCTTGAGGCGCATCGCGTCGGCTTTGGTGCCTCCGGGCGCAATGGCGGGCAGGTGCATCCGGGCCAGCGGCTGGAGCAGGACGATCTGGAAGAGATGCTGGGCGCCGAGCGCGCGCGTCAGCTCTGGGATCTCGCCGAGGAAAGCGTGAGCCTGACGCTGGATCTGGTCGCGCGCCATGCGCCCGAGGCGGGCTATGTGCCGGGGCTGATCCATGCCGATCATCGCGCCCGCTTTGTGAAACACAGCCACGCCTATGCCGAGAAACTGCGCAGCGAGTACGGCTATGACAAGATCCGCCCGCTGAGCCGCGACGAGCTGCGCGGGCTGGTGGGATCGGATGCCTATCATGGCGGTGTCGAGGATATGGGCGGCGGCCATCTGCATCCGCTGAACTACGCGCTGGGTCTGGCCCGCGCGGCCACGGCCGCCGGGGCGCGGATCTATGAGCGCAGCCGGGTGAGCGCGGTGGAGGAGGGCAGCCCGGTGCGGCTGATCACCGACAAGGCCAAGATCAAGGCGGGGCATCTGCTCTGGGCGGCGAACGGCTATCTGGGCCATGCCGAACGGCGGATTGCCGAGGCGGTGATGCCGATCAACAATTTCATCATCGCCACCGAGCCGCTGGACGAGGACCTGGCGCAAAGCGTGATCTCGCAAAACCACGCGGTGGCGGATTCCAAGTTTGTTATCAACTACTTCCGTCTGAGCGAGGATCGCCGGATGCTGTTTGGCGGCGGCGAGAGCTATGGCTACCGTTTCCCCACCGACATCGCCGCCAAGGCGCGCGCGCCGATGCTGGAAATCTTTCCGCAGCTCGCCGGGGCGAAGATCGATTATGCTTGGGGCGGGACCCTGGGCATCACCATGAACCGGCTGCCGCATTTCGCCCGGCTGGCGGGCAATGTCCTCACCGCCAGCGGCTATTCCGGCCATGGCGTGGCGCTGGCCACTTTGGGTGGCAAGCTCGCGGCGGAGGCGATGATCGGGCAGGCGGGGCGGTTTGACCTGCTGGCCGACCTGCCCAGCCCGCGTTTTCCCGGCGGCCCGGCCCTGCGCACCCCGCTGCTGGCGCTGGCGATGCTGTGGTTTTCGCTGCGCGACCGGCTCTGACGGCGCCTTTTCCCAAGGCCCTTGCGGCAGGTCGATGCACCTGCGGCGGCGCGTGGCGCCGTAGTTGCTGTAATTGAAGCAGATTTTAGGCTTTCCCGCACAGGTTGACCCAAGGGAAAGTCACTGTCTGATGCGCCCCGATTAAACGAATCTTCACGGCCTGTGCTGCACATAGAGGCAATCGGCGGAGCAATGTGCTCTGCGGGGACTCAAAATAATGAGGTTTGAGATGGGTTTTGTGAACAATGTGCGGATTTCACGTAAGCTGCCGCTGATCATGATCGCGCTGGTTCTCGCATCTGTCGGCACCGCGGCGGGGGTGACGGCTTGGCTGGAAAGCGGTCGGCTTTCGAAAGTCGCAACGCAAACCATCGTCAGCGAAACCGCGGATCGCAGCGAAGCCTTCAGCCAGTTTCTGACGCAGACCTCGAACGAATTGGTGGCCACCACCCAGCGCAGCTCGACCCTTGAGGCGTTCAAGAACCTGCCGCTGTCGCTGGGCTCGGCAGAGGATCCCAACGCCTATATTCGCGAGCTCTTTATCGACACGAACCCGAACCCGGCGGAAGAACGCTACAAGCTGGAAAACTCCAAAACCTCCTCGGGTTACGGGGCGATGCACGCGCAGTTTCATTCGACCTTCGTGACCGCGATGCAAACCTTCGGCTATAGCGATATCTACATGGTCGATTACTATGGCAACGTCATCTATTCGACGATGAAAGCGGATGATTTCGGCACCAATCTGAAAGACGGCCCCTACGCAAATAGCGGCCTCGCGCAGGTGTTCGCCACGGCAGGCAAGGGCAAGGGGCAGGATGTGGCCTTTGTCGATTTCGCCCCCTATGCGGCGGCGGGTGGGGCACCGATGGCCTTTGTCGGGGTGAAGGTGCTGAACAGCAACGGGCTGAGCGATGGCGTGATGGTGTTCCGGCTGTCGCAGGCCTCGATCTCGGGCATCGTCGCCAAGGCGCGTGGGCTGGGCGAAACCGGCAATGCCTATCTGGTGGGCCCGGACGGCGTTCTGCGTTCTGAACCGCGCCTGCTGGACGGCACGGTTCTGCCCGATACCGCGATGGATACGCCTGCGGTGAGCGCCGCGCTTTCGGGGCAATCCGGGGTGGCCAATACCACCGGCCTTGACGGGCGGCCCGTGATCGCTGGCTATCAGCCGGTTGAGGTGTTCGGGCAGGTCTGGGGGCTGATCACCGAGCAGGACGAGGCCGAAGTGTTCGGCCAGATCAGCGAGATGCTGGTGGTGCAGGCCATCGTGGGCGCTGCCGTGGCCATGGCGGTGCTGCTGATTGCCTTCGTGTTCTCGTCGAGCCTGACCCGTCCGTTGCAACGGCTGGCCGAGTCGGTGCACCGGATTGCCGAGCACGACTATGATCAGGACGTGCCCGATGGCGCGCGCGGCGACGAGATTGGCGTGATCTCGCAACGGCTGAACGATTTGCGCCGGACGCTGATCAAGGCCGAGGAAACCGAGCGCGAAAGCCAGTTCCGGGGCGCGGCCTTTGAGGCCAGCGGCGCGGCGATGATGATGGTGGATGATGCGCTGAAAATCACCCAGATCAACCGGGCGGGGATTGCGCTTTTCTCTGAAAAACTTGACGATTTCCGGTCGGTGGCTCGCGATTTCGATCCTGATCAGATCATCGGCTATGATGTCGCGTCCTTCCATCCTCGTTTGAGCGCAGCTGATTTGTCTGGGCTGCTCTCGGATCCTGCAAACCTGCCATATGAAGATGAAATCGGCGTTGGCGACCTGCGGTTGCGGCTGGCGATTTCGGCGGTGCATGATGAGCACGGCGCCTCGATTGGCTATGTGGTCGAGTGGATGGACGAGACCGAGGAATATCTCAATCGCGCTGTCATGGAGGCTTTGGATAAATCCCAGATCCGGGCGGATTTCTCTGCCGAAGGTGAACTTCTGAGTGGCAATGAAATCGTACTGAAAGCCTGGAACATCACCGAAGATCAGATGTCTTCGATGCCGCCGCTGCAGGATGTCAGCGAGCCCCTCTATCTCGAGATGCAGAAGGGCAATGTCGTGTTTGACGTTTTTCCCGGTCCTGTGCGCTCCGATGGCGAACAAGTGCTGACCGACGGCGCCTTCACGCCAGTGCTTGATGAGCAAGGCAAGCTGATGCGGATCGTGCTGATCGGTCAGGATGTCACCGATGATCGCAAGGCGATGCGGGAATCTGAGGAACAACGCCAAACGATGCAGGCCGCGCAGGCCAAAGTGGTCGAAGCGCTTCGGAACGGGCTGGAACAGCTGGCCGAGGGCAATCTGACCGTCAGCCTGAACGAGGCCTTCCCGGCCGATTACGAACAGGTGCGCAACGATTTCAACCAGGCGGTTGATGGGCTTTTGTCGGCGATGCGTGGCGTGATCGAGAACGCCGATCTGATCCAGGGCGAAGCGGCCGAGATTTCTTCGGCGGCTGATGACCTGTCGACGCGGACTGAACGCCAGGCGGCAACGCTGGAAGAAACCGCGGCCGCGATTGACGAGCTGACCTCGTCGGTGCAGTCGGCGGCGGAGGGCGCGGCCCATGCCAATGATCTGGTGGAAAGCGCGCGCAAGAATGCCGAAGCCTCGGGCGAGGTGGTGCGCGAAGCCATCGACGCGATGAGCGCGATTGAATCCTCGTCGCAGCAGATCGGCAAGATCACCTCTGTGATCGACGATATTGCCTTCCAAACCAACCTTCTGGCCCTGAACGCGGGCGTCGAGGCGGCGCGGGCCGGCGATGCGGGCCGTGGCTTTGCCGTGGTCGCTTCGGAAGTGCGGGCACTGGCGCAGCGCTCCTCGGATGCCGCGCGCGAAATCAACGGGCTGATCTCGGCCTCGGGCGCGCAGGTGAAACGCGGTGTGGATCTGGTCGATCAGGCGGGCGATGCGCTGAAGGGCATCGTGGAAAGCGTGATGGAAATCAGCCGCAACGTGTCGGAAATCGCGGTCTCGTCGCGCGAACAAAGTTCGGGCCTTGTCGAGATCAATGCGGCGATGAACCAGCTCGATCAGGTGACGCAACAGAACGCGGCGATGTTCGAAGAAACCACCGCTGCCAGCCATGCGCTGACCCGCGAAGCCGAAACCCTGACCCGCACCATGGGCCGGTTCCAGACCGGGCAGGGCAAGGGCAGGCCCTCGGCCGAGGTGATGACGCCGAGCTTCCAGAGCCGACGCGCCCCCGCAGCCGCTGCTGCCCCCAGCGCCCCGGCTCCGGCCCCGGCCAAGATGGCCGCCGCCGCAGGTGGCGGGCAGAGCAGTGCCTCGTTTGACGACGATGACGGCTGGGACGAGTTCTGACACCGCATCGCGGCGCAACAGAACGCTGAAATTCACGCCCTGCGCCCCCGGCGCGGGGCGTTTGCTTGTGCCAGAGTGGCGGAATGAATTGACATTCCCGCGCGCCTGTCGGACCCATGACCGGATACAACCTGCAGGGGATAAGCATGGCGACGGCGCCGCAGACCGCATGGGAATTCTGGATCGACCGGGGCGGCACCTTTACCGATGTGGTGGCGCGCCATCGCGATGGTGGCATCACCACGTTGAAATTGCTGTCGGAAAACCCCGAGCAATACGCGGATGCGGCGGTTGAGGGCATTCGCCGCTGTCTGGATCTGGCCACCGATGCGCCGATCCCGCACAACACGATCCGCGCGGTGAAGATGGGCACCACCGTGGCCACCAATGCGCTGTTGGAACGCAAGGGTGAGCGCACGCTTTTGGTGATCACCAAGGGCTTTGGCGATCTGCCCCGGATCGGCACCCAGACCCGCCCGCGCCTGTTCGATCTGGCCATTCGCCGCCCGGCGCTGCTGCATGAGCGGGTGATCGAGGCAAGCGAGCGGCTGGATGCCGAGGGGCAGGTGCTGACCCCGCTCGACGAACCTGCGTTGAAAGCTGCGCTGGAACAGGCCAGCGCGCTGGGCATCGAGGCGGTGGCGATTGCCTTTCTCCACGCCCATGTGAACCCGGTGCATGAACTCCGCGCCGCCGAGCTGGCCCGCGAAGCCGGGTTCAGCCAGATCTCGACCAGCCACGAGGTCTCGCGCCTCGCCAAGCTGGTGGGGCGTTGCGATACCACGGTGGTGGACGCGTACCTGTCGCCGATCCTGCGCCGCTATGTGGCGCGGGTGGAAAAGGCGCTGGACCTTGGCGGCGCCACCGGCGGGCTTTACTTCATGCAATCGAGTGGCGGGCTGACCGATGCGCATCGGTTTCAGGGCAAGGATGCGATCCTGTCGGGGCCTGCGGGCGGCATCGTCGGCATGGTGCGCACGGCGGAGGCGGCGGGGTTTGACCGGCTGATCGGCTTTGACATGGGCGGCACCTCGACCGATGTGAGCCATTATGCCGGGGCCTATGAGCGCTCGTTCGAAACCGAGGTGGCGGGCGTGCGGATGCGCGCGCCGATGATGGATATTCACACTGTGGCGGCGGGCGGCGGCTCGATCTTGAGCTTCCGCGATGGCCGCACTCAGGTGGGGCCGGAAAGCGCCGGAGCCGATCCCGGCCCGGCCTGCTACCGGCGCGGCGGGCCGCTGACGGTGACCGATTGCAACGTGATGCTGGGGCGGCTGAACCCGGCGCATTTTCCGGCGGTGTTTGGCCCCGAGGCGAATGCTCCACTGGATGCGGAGGTGGTGCGGGCGGGCTTTCAAGCGCTGGCGGGCGAGATCGAGGCGGCCACCGGGCAGGTGCAAAGCCCGGAAGAGATTGCGCGCGGTTTCCTGCGCGTGGCAGTCGATAATATGGCGGCGGCGATCAAGAAGATCAGCGTTGAGCGCGGCCATGATGTGACCGGCTACACTCTGCAATGCTTTGGCGGCGCGGGCGGGCAACATGCCTGCCTTGTGGCCGATGCGCTGGGGATGAAACGGGTGTTTCTGCATCCCCATGCCGGGGTGCTCTCGGCCTTTGGCATGGGGCTGGCCGATATTCGCGCCCTGCGCGAGGCGCAGTTCGATGCGCCGCTGGCGGAGTTGGCTGAGGCCGGGGCGCGGCTGGAAGCGCTGGCCGCCGAGGCCGAAGCCGAGGTGCGCGCGCAGGGCGTGGCGCGGCTCTCCACCGAACGGCGGGCGTTCTTGCGCTATGACGGCTCGCATCAGCCGCTGGACGTGGATTTTGGCACGGCAGACGCGATGCAGGCGGCATTCGAGGCGGCGCATCAGGCGCGCTTTGGCTTCATCTCGCCCGAACGCGGCATCGTCTTCGAGATGCTGGCGGTCGAGGCGATTGGCGAAACCGGCACGGCGCTGACGGCCGAGACGCCCCGGGGCGATGCCGAACCGCTGGCCCATCTCAGCGCCTATTTCGACGGCTGGCAGGAGGTGCCGCTGTTCGAGCGGGCAGAGTTGGGGGCGGGGACCGAGATTGCCGGCCCCGCGATCATCACCGAGGCGACCGGCACCAATGTGATCGAGCCGGGCTGGGGCGCACGGGTCGATGCACTGGGCAATCTGGTGCTGGAACGGCGCGAAAGCATGGCCCGGCCAGCCGCAGCGGGCACCGGGGCCGATCCGGTGCTTCTGGAAGTGTTCAACAACCTCTTCATGTCGATTGCCGACCAGATGGGGGCAACGCTGGCCAACACCTCGTGGAGCGTCAACATCAAGGAACGCTTTGATTTTTCATGCGCGATTTTCGATGCGGCGGGCGATCTGGTGGCCAATGCGCCGCATGTGCCGGTGCATCTGGGCTCGATGGCCGAGAGCATCCGCACGGTGATGCGCGACACCAAGGGCAAGCTGCGGCCCGGCGATGCCTATATGCTGAATTCGCCCTTCAATGGCGGCACCCATCTGCCCGATGTGACTGTGGTGACGCCGGTTTTCGTCGGCGACGAGGTGGCGTTCTGGCTGGGCGCGCGCGGGCATCATGCCGATATTGGCGGGCGCACGCCGGGCTCCGGCCCACCGGATTCGACCCGGATCGAGGAAGAGGGCGTGGTCATCGACACGATGCAGCTGGTCGATGGCGGGCGGTTTTTGGAGGCGGAAGCGCGGGCGGTGCTGGCCTCGGGGCGCTATCCGGCGCGGGCACCGGATCAGAACATCGCCGATCTCAAGGCGCAGGTGGCGGCCAACGAGACCGGGCGGCGCGAGCTGTTGCGGATTGTCGAAGCCTATGGGCTCGATATAGTGCGCGCCTATATGGGCCATGTGCAGGACAATGCCGAGGAAAGCGTGCGCCGGGTGATCGACCGGCTGCATGATGGCAGCTTTACCTATCCGATGGATAACGGCGCTAAAATCTGCGTTTCGGTGCGGGTTGACCGGCAGAACCGGCGCGCGGTGGTGGATTTCATCGGCACCAGCGACCAGCAGGAAAACAACTATAATGCGCCCCTAGCCATCTCCAGAGCCGTTGTTCTTTATACGTTTCGAACATTGGTCGGAAATGAGATCCCGCTGAACGAGGGCTGTTTGAAGCCTTTGGAGATTGTGGTGCCGGAAGGCTCAATGCTGAACCCGCGCTTTCCGGCGGCGGTGATCGCGGGCAATACCGAGGTGAGCCAGGCGGCCTGCAACGCGCTGATGGGGGCGCTCGGGGCGATGGCGGCCAGTCAGGGCACGATGAACAATTTCATCTGGGGCAATGACGATTTCCAGAATTACGAAACCATCGCGGGCGGCACCGGGGCGGGGCCGGGCTTTGAGGGCTGCGATGCGGTGCAGAGCCATATGACCAACACCCGCATGACCGATCCGGAAATCCTTGAGAAGCGCTTCCCGGTGCGGCTGGAAGAGTTTTCCATCCGGCACGGGTCCGGCGGGGCCGGGCTGTGGTGCGGCGGCGATGGCGCGGTGCGGCGGCTGAGATTTCTTGCGCCGGTCACGGTAACGGTACTGTCAGGCTCGCGCATCGTGCCGCCCTTCGGGGTGGACGGTGGCTATCCCGGCGCGCTGGGTGAAAACATCGCGGAATGGCCCGATGGGCGGCGCGAGGTGCTGGGCGGCAATGCCGAGGTGGAGCTGCCGGCGGGGGGGCTGTTTGAAATGCGCACCCCGGGCGGCGGCGGCTGGGGCCGACCGGAGCGCTAGGGGCCACGGCAGGCGCCGCAGCCCCGCGAGGGGTTACTCCGACAGGCAGGCCGCAGCGTTGTCGGCAATGGCGGTGAGGGTCGCGGCGTAATTGTCGGGGCCGGGTTCCTGCAGCGCGCCGATCGGATCGAGCACGCCGATGCGAATGCCCGCATCGCTGGCAATGGCATTCAGCAGCGCCGGATCGAAGCCCGGCTCGGTGAAGGCGCAGGAGATTTGCTCTTGCGTGACAATGGCTTTCAGCGCCGAGACCGAAGCGGCCGAGGGCGCGGTGGCATCGCCCGGGCGCACCGAGCCCGCAATATCCAGCCCGAAATCGCGGGCGAAATAGCCGAACGCATCGTGGAAGGTGACGATCTTGGCGCCCTGATAGGGGGCGAGTTGGGCCGCAATCTGCGCCTTGAGATCGGCAATCCCCGCTGCAGCATTGGCGGCATTGGCGCGGTAGGTTTCGGCGTTGTCGGGGTCGAGCGTGGCCAGCTCTTCCGCAATCACCGGCAACCACGCGGCGGCATTGTCGGGCGAGAGCCAGACATGCGGGTCCACCCCGTCATGATCGTGATGATGCGCATCCTCGCCCTCGCCCTCGTGATCCTCATCCGCGGCTGCCATCTCGGCTTCACTGAACTGGCGCAGTTTGGTGGCGGGATTGTCAACCAGTTCAAGCTGTTGCGCCTCGCTGAGGGCGGTCAGCGCCTCACCCAGCCAGGGGCTGAGTTCCGGACCGACCCAGACCACGAGATCGGCACCCGACAGCATTTTCGCCTGGCTCGGGCGCAGGGTGGCCTCATGCGGGCTGGTGCCTTGGCTCAGCAGCAGCTCGGGGCTGGCGACGCCCTTCATCACCTGCGCGACAAGCGAGGCGACGGGGGCGATGTCAGCCACCACCTGCGGCGGAGCCGCGAAAGCGGGCAGGGCGGCGACGGAAAGGATTGCAGCGAGTCGGAACATGAGGCACCTTGAGTTGTTGCGTGTAATGTTATATTATCACGCAGTGTGATAGTATAACAAAAACCGGAAGGCAAGAGGCATGGCAAGTCCTGATCCCGCTCGCGCTTTTGCGCCGCATGATCATGCGCATTGCGCAAGTGAAGTGCTGGCGCAGGCCGAGGCGATTTGCGCGGCGGCGAGCGTGCGGCTGACCCCGGTGCGGCGTCGGGCGCTGGAGATATTGCTGGAAGAGCACCGCGCCATGGGCGCCTATGATGTGCTGAAGCGGCTCGCGGAAGATGGCTTTGGCCACCAGCCGCCGGTGGCCTATCGGGCGCTGGAATTTCTGGTGGAACACGGGCTGGCGCATCGCATCCGGCGGCTGAACGCCTTTGCCGCCTGCACCCATCCCGCCGATGCCCATGCTCCGGCCTTTCTGATCTGCGAGGGCTGCAATGCGGTGGCCGAGGCACCGGGGCAGGGGGTGCGCGTCGTGCTGGAAGCGGCGGCCGAGGCGCTGGGCTTTGTGGTGGAGCGGGCGAATATCGAGGCGCTGGGCCTTTGCCCCGCCTGCCGGGAGACCCGTGCATGAGCTTGATTACAGCCGAGAATATCCGGGTAAGCCATGGCGGCGCGCCGGTGCTGGATGGGGTGAGCGTTGAGGTGGAGCCGGGCGAGATTGTCACCCTTGTGGGCCCGAACGGCTCGGGCAAATCCACGCTGGTGAAGGTGCTTCTGGGCGCGCTGCGGCCCGATAGCGGCGAGGTGACCCGCGCGCCGGGGCTGCGGCTGGGCTATGTGCCGCAGAAACTGCATATCGACGCGAGCCTGCCCCTGACCGTGGCGCGGTTTCTGGCCCTGCCGAAGCGCCCGCCAGCGGCGCGGCTGGAAGAGGTGATCGCACGCACGGGGATTGCGGGGCTGGAGGCCCGGCAGATGGGGGCCTTGTCAGGCGGGCAATTCCAGCGGGTGCTGCTGGCGCGCGCGCTGCTCGCCGATCCGCAGCTTTTGGTGCTGGATGAGCCCACGCAGGGGCTGGATCAGCCCGGCGAGGCGGCGTTTTACGAGCTTCTGGAAGAGGTGCGGCGCGAGATGGGGCTGGGCGTGTTCATGGTCAGCCACGATCTGCATGTGGTGATGAGCGCCTCGGATCGGGTGATCTGCCTCAATCATCATGTCTGCTGTCAGGGCACGCCGAAAGTGGTGAGTGCGGCGCCGGAATACCGGGCGCTGTTCGGCCTCGGCACCCACGGCGCGCTGGCGCTCTATCAGCACGCCCATGATCACGAGCATGACCACGACAACGAGCATGACCACGATCATCATCACAGCCACGGGGACGCGCATGTTTGACGATTTTCTGGTCCGCGCGGCGCTGGCGGGGGTGGGGCTGGCCGTGGCGGCGGGGCCGCTGGGCAGTTTCGTGGTCTGGCGGCGGATGGCCTATTTCGGCGATGCCACCGCCCATGCGTCCATTCTGGGCGTGGCGCTGGCGCTGATCTTTTCGGTGCCGGTCACACTCGGCACGCTGGTGGTGGCTCTGGTGATGGCGCTGGCGGTGAGCTGGCTCTCGGCCAAGGGCCACGCGATGGATGCGACGCTGGGGGTGCTTTCCCATTCGGCGCTGGCGCTGGGGCTGGTGGCGATCTCGTTTGTACCCGGGGTGCGGGTCGATCTTTCGGCCTTTCTGTTTGGCGATATTCTGGCGGTGACGCGCAACGATCTGATGGTGATCTGGGGCGGGGCGGGGCTGGTGGCCGCGCTGATCGTCTGGCGCTGGTCGCGGCTGATCACGGCGACGCTCAGCCGTGAGTTGGCGGCGGCCTCGGGCATTGATGCCGACCGCGAAGGGCTGGTGCTGACGCTGGCGCTAGCGGTGGTGGTGGTGGTGGCGCTGAAAGTGGTCGGCGCGCTGCTCATTGCGGCGATGCTGATCATCCCGGCGGCGGCGGCACGAGGCTTGGTGCGCACGCCCGAAGGGATGGCGCTGGGGGCCGTGGCCATCGGCGCCGGCTCTGCGCTCGCGGGGCTTGCGGGCTCGTATCGCTTCGACACGCCGACCGGGCCAACCATCGTGGCGGCCGCGGCGGCGGTGTTCGTGCTGGTGGCGCTGATCGGACGGCGGGGCCGGGGAGCGTAGGGCTGAGAGACAGAGCGACGCCCGACCCTGGGTGGGCGTTGTGCTGAGGGTGATCTGGGCGCGGCGCTCTAAAGTACCTCCGCCCGATGTGCTTTATCCTTTGCCGCCAATACGCCCTCCCGGGGGGAGGGTCGGGCGTCGCCCGGCGTGCCGTCGGGCGGAGATTGTGGCTAGTGCTCTGATTAACAGCGTTAGCCCAGCACGCCGAGCCAGAGCCAGATCGACAGGATCGAGACCGCTGTGCTGGCCAGAACCGCGGTGGCGGCAACCCGCCGCGCGACGCCGTACATATTGGCGAAGACATAGGCGTTCACCCCGGTCGGCATCGCCGCCATCAGCACCGCCGAGCGCATCGGGCCGATGCTGAGATGGGTGAGATGGGCAAGGCCGAAGACGATGGCCGGATGCAGCACCAGCGAGATCGCCACCATCCAGGCCACCAGCTTGAGGTCGCCCTCGGGCTTGTAGCGGTAGAGAATGCCGCCGAGCCCCACCAGCGCCACCGGAATGGCCGAGGCGGCGATCATGTCGACGGCGCTTTTCGCAGGTCCCGGCAGGGCGAGGCCGGAGAGGTTGGTCAGCGCGCCCAGCACGATCCCGATCAAGAGCGGGTTTTTCGCCATCGAGCGCAGCACCGACAGGGCGGTGGCCCAGATCGAGCGGCCCTCAGCCTTGACGATCTCCATCACCGTCACCGCCAGCGTGTACACAAAGGGGGCGTGGAAGGCGATGATCGCGAAGTTGAAGCTGATCGCGTCGCTGCCATAGGCGCGTTCGGTGATCGGCAGGCCCAAGAGCCCGCCATTGGAAAAGGCCGTGGCAAAGCCGACCGCGACACTATCCTGCCAGGGCCGTTTGAACAGGTAATGCGCGCCCAGGAAACCGGCGAAGAAGCCGACCAGAACCCCGGTATAGAACGAGCCGAGCATCGCCGGGTTGAAGGTTTCGCTCAGGTGCAAGCCCGAGACGCCGCGAAACAGCAGCACCGGAAAGGCAAAGCCCTGCGCATAGACCATGGCCCCGTCAACCGCGCCTTCGGTCAGGCCGAGCTTCCACGCGGCAAGGTAGCCAAAGCCCAGAACCAGAAAGACCGGGAGAACAACGTCGAGCAGGGTGCTCATGCTACACCTCGTAGCTGATCACCATGCCATCATAGGCGGGGGTGACATGGTCAGGGGTTTCGGCGGCCACATGGTCATAATCCATGTCGATATGCAGATTGGTCAGCACGCCGCGTTTGACGCCGGATTGTTCGATCCACTCCAGCGCTTGCGCCAGATGGGCATGGGTCGGGTGCGGGGTGCGGCGCAGCGCGTCGAGCACCCAGCAATCAAGATCCTGCAACGCGGTCCAGGCCTTGTCGGGGATGTCCGAGACATCGGGCAGATAGGCAAAATCGCCCACCCGGAAGCCGAGGGAGTTGATGCCGCCATGTTCCACTTCGAACGGGGTGAAGGTGATCGCCCCGCCGGCGCCGGTGATGGTGACATCGCCGTGGATCGTGTGCAGATCAAGGATCGCCGGATAGGACGAGCCTTCGGGCTGCACGAAAGCATAGCCGAAACGGTTCAGAAGCGCGTCCTGCGTCGGACCATCGGCCCAGACCGGCAGGCGGCGGTGGATGTTGTAGACCACCTGTCTGAGGTCATCGATACCATGCACATGATCGGCATGGGCATGGGTGTAGATCACCGCGTCGAGCTCGCCGATCCCCGCATCAAGCAGTTGCATTCTGAGGTCGGGGGTGGTGTCGATCAGCACGCGGGTGGTGCCGCCATCGGCCTCGCGGGTGACCAGGATCGAACAGCGACGGCGGGTGTTTTTCTGGTTGTCGGGGTCGCAATCGCCCCATTCGCCGCCAATCCGCGGCACCCCGCCCGACGAGCCGCAGCCCAATATGGTGAAGCTGAGCCGCGCCATCAGTTGGTCGCCTCATAGGCTGCCACCTTGGCAAACAGCCGGTCGAAATTCGCCTGCGTCTGCGCGGCGAAATCTTCGTAGCTAAGCCCGAAAAGCTCCGCGCCCACCTTGGCGGTTTCGGCGGTATAGGCGGGTTCGTTGCGTCGCCCGCGATGCGGGGGCGGGGCCAGATAGGGGCTGTCGGTTTCGACCAGAATGCGATCCACCGGCGCGTCGGCGAAGATTTCGCGCAGTTCCGTCGAGCGCGGAAAGGCGGCGATGCCCGACATCGACAAATAAAAGCCAATCTCCAGCGTCGCCTCGGCCAGCGCGCGGGTGGAGGAAAAGCAATGCATCACCCCGGTGAAGGGGGCTGTGCGGTATTCTTCGGTGAGGATACGCGCCATATCGTCATCGGCATCGCGGCTATGGATGATCAGCGGCAGGCCGGTCTGGCGCGCGGCCTCGATATGGATGCGCAGGCTGTCCTGCTGCACCGGCTTGCTGTCGGCGGTGTAATGGTAATCCAGCCCGGTTTCGCCAATGCCGACAAATTTCGGGTGCTTCGCTAGCGCCAGAAGCTCGTCCAATGTGGCCATCGGTTCTTCGGCGGCACTCATCGGATGGGTGGCGGCGGCGAAGAAGACCGGCGCATGGGCTTCGGCAATCGCCTGCACGGCGGGGACGTTTTTCAGCTTGGTGGCGATCGACACCATGCGGGTGACGCCCGCCTCAAGTGCGCGGGCAATCACGGCCTCACGCTCGCCCTCGAAATCGGGGAAATCGAGGTGGCAATGGCTGTCGGTGATCTGTGCTGTGCTCATGCTGCCCGCTTCGCCGCTGTCTCATTGATCCTGAAAACCATATCAAGGATGAGCGCAGCAGGGTCAAGGTTGACCGCCCGGCCATGGGCGGCGCGGGCCGAAAGCTCTTGTTGCAGGCGCGCCCAGGCTTGCGATGCCCGAATATCGGGCGAGAGCCGGGCGAGCAGGGCGGGTTCGTCGGGGGACAGGGCGCAATCCGGGCTGTGGCCCGCCCCGGCGCGGGCAAGGCGGGCGAGGAACTGGCCCAGAAGCTCAAGGATCAGCCCGTAGCGCGCGGCATTGGCGGCCCCGGTGGCGCTTTCGGCCAGACGGATCGCTGCGGGGCGGTCATAGCGCGGCGCGCCCGCGAAAACCCGCACGATCTCGCGGTAGACGGCGAGCCCGTCGAGATTGGCCAGCGTCAGGGCGCGGCCGACCGAGCCCCGCGCCAGTTCGCCCAGAGCCTCGGCATCGTCGCCCGGATCGGTGCCGGCCTGCGCCAGCGCCTCGGCCAGCAGATCGGGGCTAAGCGGGCCAACACGCAGTTCGCGGCAGCGGCTGCGGATGGTGGGTAAGAGGCGCGAGGGCGTGTGGCTGATCAGCAGGAAAAGCGTGCCTGCGGGCGGTTCTTCAAGGCTTTTCAGAAGGGCGTTGGCGGCTTCGGTGTTCATCTCGTCGGCAGAATCGACGATCACCACCCGACGCCCGCCATCGACCACGGAAAGCGAGAAGAAGGCCCGCATCCGGCGCACTTCGTCGACGCGCAGCTCGGCAGACAGCTTGTCGCCGGTGCGGTTGGCCCCCCGGCGCAGCAGGAAGATACCGGGTTCGGCCAGCGCGCGGGCCTGATGAAACACCGGATGGGTGTCGGGAATATCAAGGCTGGTCGGGGCCGGGGGCGCTTCGCCAAAGAGGCCGCCCGCATCGGTCGAAGGCGTGGCGCGCAGGAAGCGGGCGATTTTCCAGGCGAGGGTGGCCTTGCCCACCCCCTGCGGCCCGGAGATCATCCAGGCATGGTGCAGCCGGTGCGAGGTGAAGGCCTCAAGAAAGGCGGCTTCGGCAGCCTCGTGACCGATCAGGCGCAGGGTCTCGCGCGGATGCGGCGCGCCTTCAACGCGGTCGGCTTCGGGCAGGTCGGCGGGATCAGCCATGGGCGGGCTCAACGGGCTGGAAGCAAAGCAACGGGTGGCGCCCGACCCTGGGGGGGCGATGTGCTGAGGAGGGCTGAGACGCTTTGGTCAAAAGCATTCCGGCCCGATTTGCTGGACGTAGAGTCGCCATGCGCCCTCCCGGGGGGAGGGTCGGGCGCCGCCCGTCCTGCGGTCGGGCGAAAGAGCGAGAGCGGGAAAAGGCTTTGGCTTCGCCCATCGTGCCGACGGGCGAAGAGGTGTGGGCAGCGCTCATCCCAGCCGCTCCCGCGCGACTTGGGCCACATCACTGGCCACCGCCTCGATCTCGCGGTCGCCGTCGATCACCACGCAGCGCGTGTCATATTCCTCGGCCAGTGCCAGAAAGCCCGCGCGCATCTGCGCCTGCAATTCGGTGCCGAAATCCTCGAACCGTTCCTCGGTGCCGCCGCGCCCCTTGGCGCGGCTGTGGCCCTTGGTCGGATCCATGTCGATGATGAAGGTCAGATCCGGTTCGCGCCCGATCATCAGGCTATGCAGCTTGTCGACCACGGCGCGCAGGCCGGGGCTGCGCAACCCCTGGTACATCCGCGTCGAGTCGGCAAAGCGGTCGCAGATCACCACCTTGCCCGCCGCCAGCGACGGATTGATCACCCGTTCCAGATGGTCGCGCCGCGCGGCGGTGAAAAGCAGAATTTCGGTTTCGGCCGACCAGCGCTCCGGATCGCCCTCCAGCACCAGACGGCGGATTTCCTCGGCGCCAGGGCTGCCGCCGGGCTCGCGGGTATGCACCACCTCGTGCCCCTCGGCGGCAAGGGTCTCGGCCAGAAGCCGCGCCTGGGTCGACTTGCCGGAGCCGTCGATGCCTTCGAAGGTGATGAACAGGCCGCTCATCGGGTCAGTTACTGAGCGCATCGGCGGGGGCATCACCGGCGGGCATGGCCACCGGCGGCGGGGCCGGTTCGCCCGCGATCTTTTCCATCACGAAATCCAGCGCCTTCAGCGCGGCGGCCTGATAGCGCGGCCAGAACCCGGCCTTGCCCACCCCGGCCTCGGCAAACAGCGGCACAATGGTGTCGTCCATATTCGGGCGATGGATGGTCATTTTCGCCAGTTCCTGCCCCTGCGCAATCGGGGCTTCAACCGGGCTGTTCCAGGTGATGTCGGCCGCCACCGTGTCGCCTGCCGTCACCGGCATCAGCAGCGACACATCCTTCGCCGCCACCAGCCCGACGCTGCTGGCCGAGCCCAGAAAAACCGGCACCTCGGCCAAGCGGGCGCCTGCTTTCACCGGCGTTTTCATCACGAATTGCCGAAATGCCCAGTTGACGATGGCCTCGCCTTCCTTGGCGCGGGCATCGATGCTGGGCAGACCGGAAATGGCAAAGACAATCCGCCGCCCGCCCTGCATCGCCGAACCGACAAGGCCGTAGCCCGCCTCTTCGGTATGGCCGGTTTTCAGCCCGTCCGCCCCGATGCCGAGATTGAGCAGCGGGTCGCGGTTGAAGCGGTTATCCGGTGCGCGGTTGTCGAAGGGAAACTCGGCTTGACCGAAATAGTGATAGTATTCCGGGAATTCGCTGATCAGCCGCACTGAGAGCTTCACCAGATCGTGCATCGACATGCGCTGGCGCGGATTGGGCCAGCCGGAGGCGTTGCCAAAGCTGGAATTGTCGAGCCCCAGCACCTTGGCACGCTCGTTCATCATCTCGACAAAAGCGTCCTCGGTGCCCGCCAGCCCTTCGGCCACGGTCACGCAGGCATCATTGCCGGAATTGATGATGATGCCCTGAACCAGCTCTTCCACCGTGGGCCGGTCGGCGGTGTTGAGAAACATCGTCGAGCCGCCCATACCCTGCGCGCGTTTCGACACGCTGAACCGGGTGTCGAGGGTGACGCGCCCGTCTTTCAGCGCCTCGAACAGCAGATTGACCGTCATCAGTTTCGACATCGAGGCGGGCGGCACCGGCACATCGCCGTCTTTATCCAACAGCACGGTATTGGTGGTGAGGTCATAGACAAATGCGTTGCGCGCCTGGGTCTCGAACGCCCGGGCCGGAAGCGCCGCCAGCGCGCCCAGGGCCAGAACCGGCAGCAGGCGGGCCAGACGGTGCAGGACCAATGCCGGGTGAAGGTGACGAAGGCGCGGGCGCATATGCATCGAAAATCGGTCCTCTTTCAGGGCACAACCGGGGCCGAGGCCCCGGCGCAAGGTCAGTTGGTGACGAAATAGGCGTCGTTGAAGCCCAGCGACTTGATCTGGTTCAGGAGCGCCGTGCGGTCGCTGACCGTCGGGGCGGGGCCGACGATGACGCGCCAGAAGTCCTTGTCGTTCATCTTGCCCTGTTTGACCGTGGGGATCATGCCGGCATGACGCAGCGCCTCGGCGGTGTTTTCGGCATTGGTCTTGACCGAGAAGATCCCGATCTGGATGAACGGTTTGGTCAGACCGGATCCGCTGCTGCTGCGGGCCGGATCGCGCGGCGGCGGGGCCGTGCTTGCGGTGCTGGCGCTGCCGCTGGGTTTGCCCTCGGCCGCATCAAGGGCTGCGGCCGCGGCGGCGATCGGGTCAAGCGTGGTTTCTGTCACGGTGGCCGCAGCCGCCGCAGAGGCGGTGGGCGCGGTGGCGGCATCGGCGGCCATGTCAGGCTGATCGGTAGCCGCATCGGCGGGCGGCGCCACTGCCACCTCTTCGCGTTTCAGCGCGGTGACATTCAGCGCGGCGGGTTGACCGGCCAGCATGCCCAGATCGGCCGCGGCATCGGACGACACCAGGAATTTCGGCCCCGGCTCCTGCCGCTCGGGGCGGTAGATCACCCCGATCACGAATTTGCCGTTGCTTTCGTTGCGGATGATCACCCGCTGCGGATCGGTTACATCGGGATGCGCCACCCAGACGCCGCCAAGCGACGGCCGCCCGTCCCAGAGCCCCTGATCGCTGGCCTGGAAAATCTCAGGCGCCTCGACCTCGCGTTCGACGCTGCGGCTGGTGGTGTTCGGCGCGCTGGCCGTATCGCCGCCGCCGGATTGCATGAAACCGGGAAGGTCGGCGCCGTCGCAGGCGCTCAGTGCCAAAGCGGCGCTGATCCCGAAAATCAGTCGGAAAGTGGAAGTGCTTGCCATGTCTGCCATCGCCCCTTGCTGCGCCAGAAACGCGGTGCCTCTGTAGCGCTTGTATACGCCTTTTGGCAAAACAATAACGGGAAGCCTGCGCGGTGAAAACCCTCCGCAGCGCATTGGGCGGTTTCGTGCGCGATGGGGCGGTGATTGGAACAGGGCAGGGGCGCAGAGTTCGGCGCGGACCGGGGCGCGAGCGCGCGCGTATCGGGGGGGTAAGCGAGGGAATATGTGTGTGTGCGCGTGAGGTGTGGATGATCGGGGGCGCGGCGGGCAGACTGCACGAGCGGGGACGTTCCGGACGAACCGGCCGCGCGCAGGGCGTGTGAACGGATGGATCAGTTTCGCCGGTGAAAGCCACTTTCAGAATCGCGCCGGGCAGGATAACGGAAGACCCACCCGGAGGAGTGGCAGAGTGGTCGATTGCACCGGTCTTGAAAACCGGCGTGCGTGAGAGCGTACCGTGGGTTCGAATCCCACCTCCTCCGCCATTTTTTGTGAAAGCGTCGGGCGATCCCCAAATATCGATAAAACAAGGCGCTCACGCCGTTTGGATGGGCGGTGTTTGCTGTGGGTTTGCCGGATTTGGGGCAGGCGAGGCGTCAGATCGTGCTCGGTTTCAACCGTTTGCCTTGCCGGTCGCGGCAAGCGGCGGGGGTAGGGCGGGCTTAAAACCGGTTGCCCTAAAGATCTCCTGCGCCTGAGAGCAGCGACAGTTGCAGGTCGAGCAAATGGGTGCCGTCTTGCACCAGCGAGGCGGGGTCGCGTCGCAGGATCAGGCGCAAGATCATCCCCTGGATGACGCCAAAGAGCAGCGCCACGCTTTCTTCGATGCCAAGATCGGGGCGCAGCTGCCCGGCCTGCTTGGCCTGCCCAAGATCCTCGGCGAGGACGGCGCGGACCTGGCCCATCACCGCCTGGATCTGTTGGCGGGCCGTGGTCAGTGCGCCGGTCGGGTCGCGCGCGATCATCAGCTCGGGCAGGGCGGGGGTGCGGGCGACCAGTGCAAAATGGCTCAGCACCAGATGCCGCACCCGTTCCATCGGTGCCCGATCTTCGTTCAGACGCGCGGCGATATTCTCGGTGATGCTGGCGCAGATCTGGGCGCTCACCACATTCCAGATGTCTTCCTTGCGGGGAAAATGCTTGTAGATCGCCGGTTGCTTCAGCCCCAGCCGCGCCGCGATCATGCCGGTCGATACGTGGTCGGGCCCGACTTCAAAGGCCAGTGCCACCGCCGCATCGACAATTTCCGATTGGCGATCCGCCGTCGATTTGCGCGTGCTCATGCCCGCCTCGCCGCCCGGAGGGTTGCAACCGCGATCACGGCCCAGAACAGAAAGCGGAAACCCAGCGCGCCCACCGTGCGCATCTCGAACGCCGCCCCGCTCAGCACCACGAGGCCGAACCTCGCAGCGATCAGGGCGGTGGAGAGCGCAATGAGTGCCGCCAGCAGCGGGGCCCATTTTGCGCCCCGCCACAATCCGATGGCGGCGGCGATATAGGCAAAGCCCGCGAGAAAGTTGAACCAGACCACGAAGCCGACGATATCGCCCGCCCAAGCCTGCGTGGCGGCAGGCGCGAAGAGCACGCTGCCGCCCGAGAAAACCGTCATCACGCCGAAGATCAACGCGGCAAGGGCGGTGGGTTTGATCCATCTGGGAGATGGAACGGGTCGGGCGTCGGAGTGTGTCATCGGAATCTTTTAAAGAGGAATAGGGGTATAACTACCTTCGGCCCAAATGCTTTGCAAGCCCGGCGTGGAGGTTTGGGGGTGATTCAATCTTGCTGTTCGCTTTGTGTGATTGCTCACTCACTATGTCGGTTTGGATGAGGTCTGGTGCAGGGGGCGAGTGTGTGGGGGTGACCACCACCCATGCGGTCATTGTTGATATTTCGACCAAAATCTAGTCGATTTCCGACATTTCCCCCGGATGGGCCATCTTCCGCCGGGTGACATATTGGGGTGGTTTTCTTGACGCGGCGTTCCACCTGAAGTGGCATAATCATCCATATAATTGGCTGTATCACGTATTCCCTCAGCAGGGCCAAAACGTAAGATGGCCCATGGAGGACAGAACTAAATAAGTTTTGAAGCCCGTTGTCCGGGCCGGTGCAGGGAAGAGGAAAAAGCAGGTTTCGTATTGCGAGATCCTGCTTGGTTACGGCACGTGGGGGAGACATAAGCCGTAGCTGCTCCAATTGGCTGACCATGTCACAGCCAAAGAGTTATCCGATACCCACAAACCGCCCTATCCGCGCTCCGGATGTAACATGTGAATCGCGCACCGCGGGGTGCGTATGATTGGGAGGAGACTATCTTATGAAACTTTCAGCTCTTATCGCCAGCTCTGCTGTTATGGCCCTGATGTCGTCCGCCGCTATGGCCGACGTGACCATCGGCTTCAGCCAGGTTGGTTCGGAAGGCGACTGGCGCCCGGCTTTCTCGAAAAACATGCAGGACTCTGCCTCGGAATATGGCGTTGACCTGAAATTTGCCGACGCACAGGGCAAACAGGAAGAGCAGCTTCGCGCCGTCCGCGCCTTCATCGCTCAGGGCGTTGACGCGATCATCATCGCGCCCGTGGTTGTGACCGGTTGGGAAGACGTTCTGAAAGAAGCCAAAGAGGCCGAAATTCCGGTGTTCCTCGTCGACCGCGATGTCGATGTGGCCGACAAATCGCTCTACGTCACCCGCATCTCGGCTGACTTCAATCTTGAAGGCAAGCTGGCCGGGGCATGGCTCGCGCAGAAATCGCTCGGCAATTGCAAGATCGTAGAACTTCAGGGCACCACCGGTTCGGCGCCTGCGATCGAACGCAAAGGCGGCTTCGAAGCCATCATCGACCAATTCCCGGCGATGGAAATCGTAGCCACCCAGTCGGGTGACTTCACCACCGAAGGCGGCAAGAAGGTTATGGAAGCCTTCATCAAGTCGACCAACAACCTCGAAGGCATCTGCGCCTCCTTCGCGCATAACGACAACATGCAGATGGGTGCGATCCAGGCGATGAAAGAAGCTGGTCTGAACCCCGGCAAAGACGTTCTGATGGTGTCGGTCGACTATGTGCCGGCGATGATGGACGCCCTTGCGGCGGGCGATGCCAACGCTTCGGTCGAGCTGCGCTCGGCGGTTGGCGGCTTTATCTACCCGGTGGTGCTGGATTACCTCAAAAATCCGACCGATCTGGACAAGTGGATCGTGATCCCGTCGGATCTGCACGTCGCGAACTAATCGCAACCAGCCTCAAACTGAGTGGGTTCCCGGTCTATAAAAGGCCGGGAACCTGACAAACCGATATAACCGGGGCGCGTAGAGCCTCGGAAGAAGGTATGACGGGCGATGCCATTTTCAGAAAACATGGAACCACGGGCCGAACTGCGCGGGATCCGCAAGGCGTTTCCGGGCGTTCTCGCGCTCGATAACGTCGATCTCACGCTCTATCCGGGCGAGGTGCACGCGCTTCTCGGCGAAAACGGAGCGGGCAAATCGACCCTGATCAAGGTCCTGACCGGCGCGCTGGGGCGTGACGAGGGCGAGATTCTGGTCGACGGCAAGCCGGTGCATTTCAACACCACTGGCGAGGCGCAGGACGCGGGCATTTCCACCGTCTATCAGGAGGTCAACCTGATCCCGGCGATGACAGTGGCCCAGAACCTGACGCTGGAAAGAACCGGCAACCGCTGGGGCGTCATCTCGTGGCGCAAAGCCCGGCAGGAAGCGCGGGCCAAATTGGCGCGGCTGGGGCTCGATATCGACATCGAACAGCCGGTCGGCAGTTTTTCCGTTGCGATCCAGCAGCTTGTCGCCATTGCGCGAGCGCTGGTCGACGATACACGGGTGCTGGTGCTGGACGAACCCACCGCCAGCCTTGATGCGAATGAAACCGCAGCTTTGTTCGAGATCGTGCGCGATCTGAAATCGCGCGGCATCGCGGTGGTGTTCATCACCCATTTCATTGATCAGGTCTTCGAGATTTCCGACCGGATCACCGTTCTGCGCAACGGCCACAAGGTGGGCAGCGCCCCGATTGGCGAGTTCACCCGGCAAAAGCTGATCTCGATGATGATCGGCCGCGAGCTGGGCGAGGGCGACCATCTGCGCGCAGGCGATCACAGCGCCCAGATCGGCGATGTGGTTCTGACCGCCAAGGATTTCGGCCGCAGCCGCACGCTGCAGCCCTTCGATCTGGAACTCCGCGCGGGCGAGGCGGTCGGTCTGGCCGGGCTTCTGGGCTCAGGCCGCACCGAGCTGACCAAGCTTCTGTTCGGCGCGATCAAGCACGATAGCGGCACGCTCTCCTATGCCGAGCACAGCGATACACGGGTTTCGCCCCATGCCTCGTTGCTCAACGGCATGATGTTCTGCCCCGAAGACCGCAAGGCCGAAGGGCTGGTGGGCGAATTGTCGATCCGCGAAAATATTGTTCTGTCGATGCAGGCAAGGCAGGGCTGGCTCAAACGTCTGCCCTATCGCGAGCAGGTCCGGGTGGCTGACGAGATGATCAAAGCACTCGCCATTGCCACCCCGGACGCTGACCGGCCGGTGCGAACCCTTTCGGGCGGCAACCAGCAAAAGGTCGTGCTGGCGCGCGCGCTGGCCTGTGCGCCGAAAATCCTGCTGCTCGACGAGCCCACACGCGGCATCGACGTGGGCGCCCATGAAGAGATCCTGATCCTGATCCGCAAGCTCTGTGCCGAAGGGCTGGCGCTGCTGGTCGCCTCGTCCGAGCTGGACGAGATCGTTGCCACCTCCGACCGGATCGCGGTTCTGCGTGACCGTCGCATGATCGGCGAGATCACCGGCGACGACATCACGCGCGACAAGGTCATCGAGATGATTGCGAGAGAAAATGAACAAAGCTGACACCGCATCCCCGCTTGCCCGCATGCTGCGAAGCCGGGCCGTCTGGCCGCTTCTGGCCCTTGCCGTCATCTTTGTGATCGATGGCATCGTATCTCCGAATTTCTTCCATATCCGCATCGTCGAGGGGCGGCTGTTCGGCAACCTGATCGACATTCTCTACCGCGCGGTTCCGGCGTCTTTGTTTGCGCTGGGCATGGCGGTGGTGATCGGCACCAAGGGGATCGACCTCTCGGTCGGTTCCATCGCGGCGATCTCCGGCGCGGTCATCGCCTGGCGCATCCAGATGGGCGACCCGCACGGGCTGATCCTGATCTGGGCACTGGTGGCGGCGATGATCTGCGGCGCCTGGAACGGGATGCTGGTGGCCGTGCTCGGCATTCAGCCGATCATCGCCACGCTGATCCTGATGGTCTCGGGGCGCGGCGTCGGGATGCTGATCAACCTGCTCTATGGCGGCACCAATCCGAGCTTTGAAAGCGCGCTTCTGCAAGGCATGTCGACCGGCAGCATCTGGTTCATCCCAACCCGGTTGTTCCTGTTTGCCGTGATCGCGACGGTGCTCTGGCTGGTGCTGCGGCGTACCGCGCTCGGCCTCTTCATCGAGGCGACCGGGGCCAATGCCACCGCCGCCCGACTGGCCGGGATCAACGCCAAGATGATCACCTTCGTGGCCTATCTGATCAGCGGGCTGATGGCAGGCTGGGCCAGTGTGATCCTGACCGCCGACACCCACACTTCCGACCCGGTGACGGTGGCGCTCTATAGCGAACTCGACGCGATCCTTGCGGTCGTGATCGGCGGCGCCTCGCTCGCCGGTGGGCGGATCTATCTCGGCATGACGGTGATTGGCGCGCTGGTGATCCAGGCGCTCACCACCTCGATCCTGATCTCGGGCGTGCCGCCGGAATATAACCTCGTCATCAAGGCCGTTGTGGTGCTCTTCGTGCTGGTGCTCCAGTCCGAGAACGCGCGCCGCGGCATCGTTGACACCTTCAGGGGGCTGGTGCGTTGACCTTCAAGCTGAACAAGAAATACCTGCCGCTCATTGCCACCATCGTGGTGTTCCTGGCGATCTTCCTGATCGGTGGCATGAACTACAAGAACTTCCTGTCGACCCGCGTGCTCGGCAACGTTCTGGCCGATAACAGCTTCATCATCATCGCCGCGATCGGGGTGACCTTCGTCATCCTCTCCGGCGGGATTGACCTGTCGATCGGCTCGATGATTGGCTTTGTCGGTGTCAGCATGGCGGTGCTCGACAGCATGGGCTGGGACCCGCTCACCTCGGCGCTGTTGATGCTCGTCTTCGGGATGCTGTTCGGGGCGTTTCAGGGCTATATGATCGACACGCTCAACATGCAGCCCTTCATCATCACGCTGGCGGGATTGTTCCTGCTGCGCGGGGCCTGCTTCATGGTCACGGTGGATTCCGTGCCGATCCACCACCCCTGGGCCGACATCTATTCGTCGTTCAAGATCGGCCTGCCGGGTAAGGGCGTGCTGCGTTCGGCGGCGCTGGTGATGCTGGTCAGCCTCGTTATCGGGATCTTCGTGGCGCATTTCACCCGCTTCGGCGCGGCGGTTTATGCCATCGGCGGCGACAAGGAATCGGCCCGCCTGATGGGGGTGAATATCCGCCGCACCACGGTGGGCATCTACGGGCTCGGCGGCTTCTACTCGGCGCTGGCCGGGGTGGTCTACGCGCTCTACACCAAATCCGGCTACCCGCTGGCAGGCTCGACGCTGGAACTCTCGGCCATCGCCTCGGTGGTGCTCGGGGGCACGCTCCTGACCGGCGGTGTCGGCATGGTGGCGGGGACGCTGTTCGGGGGGATGATCCTCGGGCTTATTTCGACCCTGATCATCTTCAATGGCTCGCTGAACAGCGCCTGGATCCTGATCAGCAGCGGCGCACTTCTGTTCGCCTTCATCGTTTTGCACAGGTTCCTCGTTGGCTCGTTCAACCTGCGCGGCAGCAACTGACCCCGCCTTTCGGCGCGGGTGTTACGAACGTGGCCTGTGTGCAGGCCGGGATTGAAAGGAAAAGAGATGATCGGACTGAAGCCGCTGAAGTTCTGGTTTGTCTGTGGCTCGCAGCATCTTTACGGGCCGGAGGCGCTGAAAGAGGTTGGCGAGGGGGCACGTCGGGTGGCCGAGGGGTTGGCGGCA
>JBNKEH010000002.1:0-64936 GCA_050288685.1 Paracoccaceae bacterium
CTCCGGGCGGTAGCACAAAACAGCGCTCAAGTAGCCCTCCGGGCGGTAGCGCACCAAAACTGTCGCGGGGTGGAGCAGCCCGGTAGCTCGTCAGGCTCATAACCTGAAGGTCGTAGGTTCAAATCCTACCCCCGCAACCAATCTCATAGCTGAAAAGTTACACAGCCTCCCATTCAGGAGGCTTTCCGTGTTTCTCCCCCATCTCCAGCGAAATATCATAGTACAGAAATCACTTCGCGTCTCTGAGCTACCCCCCGAAAATCGGACGCTGACGTAAGCTATGATTTGCTGTCTGCTGATCTTCGACGAGAAGGAGATCAGAGATGTCGAAACGAAAGCAGCATTCGGCTGAGTTCAAGGCGAAGGTGGCGCTTGAGGCGCTGAAGGGTGAGCAAACGGTGTCCGAGCTGGCAAGCCGGTTCGGGATTCATCCGACGATGATCCATCAATGGAAGCGGGCACTCCTCGAGGGCGCATCAGGCGTGTTCGAGCGCGGCGGCCGCAAGAAGCCCGAGATCGACGACGAGCAGGTGAAAGTGCACTGCTCCCCGCTCTTGGAGCGCGGGAAGCAGTGGTTTCAAAAGCACCGGGTTACCTAGCTTGTTCTGATCGGGTTTCAAGTTGGACGCGGTAGCCCAGAGGCATCAGGCTGACGCCGGTGCGGGCGGCGATCCAACCCCACAGCCCTTTTGGCAGCAGCAGGGAAAACAGCAGCGCCGCCGCCCCGAGGCCGATCAGATACCAGACGCCGGTGGCCGCAAACCAGGTCTCGGCTGCGAAGAAGATCAGCGCGCCCAGGATCGCGCCCTCGAACCGGCCCAACCCGCCCACAAGGACCATGAAGATCATATAGGCCGTCCATTGCACGCTGAAATACGTCTTGGGCTGGAAAGCCGAGACCTGCGCCAGCCACAACGCCCCCGCGACCGCGGTGCCGAACCCCGCCAATACGAAGAATAGCCGCTTGGTCCGCATCGGGTTCACGCCGATGGAATCCGCCGCCTCTTCATTGTCGCGGATCGCTTGCATGGCCAGCCCGGAGGGCGTGCGCAGCACCGCGAACAGCAGCGCCAGCAGGCCCACCATGCCCGCGAGCGCCGCCCAGAAGATCAGCACGCGCCGGTCGTCGATGGCATAGGCGTTGAGTGAAATGAGCGACGTGCCGGTCTCGCCCTGGATCAGCGGGTCGAGGTTCACACAGAGATGCGCGATCGAGGCCAGAACCCACATGCCGATGGCGAACTCACCGGCGCGCAGGTGCAGCATGAACAGCGACAGGACCCAGCTCAGCCCCGCCACGATCCCGGCTGCCAGCAGCATCGCGGCAAATGGGTTGATCCCCGCATTCGCCAGCCGGATCGTTGCATAGGCGCCGAGGCCAAAGAACAGCTGATTACCAATGGAGACCAGCCCACCATAACCCGCCAGCGCATTCCACATAGCGGCGAGGATCACATAGATGAACAGTACAGTGAGCCGCTCGATCACACCGCCGGTTGCGAAGCTCGGAACCAGGGCCAGCACCAGGATGACCACGGTGGCCAGGGCGAAGGTCAGTTTGGACTGCCAGGTCCAGCGATGGATGATCATTGCGCCGCTCCTTTTTCAGTGGATCGAAGGATATGCGTCAGCCTCAGCGACTTGCCTTTCAGCGCAAGGCGGACGAACAGGACGACGAGAAACGCCACATGCCCGCCCAGCAAGAACCCCTGCGGATGGATCTGCGCGCCGAAGGATTGCGCCACCGCCAGCACGATGGCACCAAAAAGCACGCCCCAAAGCGATCGCGCACCGCCGATGATCGTGGCCTCGAAGGCAAACAAGAGCTGCGGCGCCCCGGCATAGGCGTCAAACGTGCCGCGCAGGCCGAGGGCCACCCCGGACACCGCCACCGTCATCGTCGCCAAAGCTGCGGCAATCCCGGCCGCGCGCCGCGCATCGACCCCGATCAGCCCCGCCGTCATGGGATCTGCGGCGGTGGCGCGGATTTGCCGCCCCAGCGCCGTGCGCTTCAGCATCAGGTCAAGCGAGCCTAGGATCAGCAGGGCCGCAATCAGGATATAGACCGGCAACTTGCCGACATAGATGCCGCCAGGCAGCTCGAAAGCCTCCCAACTGAGATCGCCGACATAGGGCGACAAAGAGCGTGTATTCGCGCCAAACTGTTGAAACATCAGGTTGTCCAGCACGATGGCCAGGCCAAAGGTGGTCAGCACCGGCAGCAACTCTCCGCTCCGGACTGCGCGTTCCAGCATCAAGCGCTGTAACAGCCACCCCGCACCCCCCATGATCGGAAGGGCCAGCAGCACCCCGAGGAAGGGCGAAAGCCCCGTGCAGTCGACCAGCAGCCAGACCAGATAGGCGCTGACCACAGCGAGCGAGCCATGGGCAAGGTTGATCACCCGCATCACCTGCAACATGAAGGCCAGCCCGCAGGCAATCAGCGCGTAATAGCCCCCCAGAAGCACAGCCTGAATAAGGATATTGATCATGCGACAGCTCCCTCGCCGGTGCTTCCGAAATAGGCATGGGTGATCGCCGCACGATTGGTCTGCGGCATAGGACTGTCCAGCATCACTCGGCCTTCCAGCATGCAGATCACCCGATCCGCCACGGTCATCGCGCGGGTCAGATCCTGCTCGACCAGAATGATCGTGGTACCTGTGTGCAGCAGCCCGTCGAGCGAGGCATAGACCTGATCGATCACCAGCGGCGACAGGCCCAGACTGACCTCATCCAGGATCAGCACATCGGGGTTGGACATCAGCGCCCGGCCGATGGCTGTGGCCTGCTGCTCGCCGCCCGACATGGTGCCGGTCGCGGCATGGCGTCGTTTGACGAGGTTGGGAAAGGTCTCAAAGATGCGCTCAACCGTCCAGTCCCCGTCGCGCCCCACGGTGCGACCCAGCTTCAGGTTTTCCTCGACAGTCATATCGAGGAACAGCTTGCGCCCCTCGGGCACTAAAGCCAGCCCGGCGGCCACGCGCTGATGGCTGGGCATATGGGTGATGTCGATGCCATTCAGGTGCACAGTTCCGGCCTTGACCGGATTGGCTCCTGCCAGCGCCCCCAGCAGAGTGGTTTTGCCAGCCCCATTGGCCCCCACAAGCGCGAGGATTTCCCCTTGCTGCACCTCGAAGCTCACCTCGCGCACGGCGCGGAACTGGCCATAGCGCACATCCAGATCTTTCACACTCAGAATGCTCATTCCGGCGTCCCCCCGAGATAGGCCGAGACAACCTCCGGGTCAGACATGACGGTCTCCGGTTTCCCCTCGGCGATGATGCGGCCTGCATCCATGCAGACCAGCCGTTCGGCGACCTGCAAAAGAATGTGGACGATATGCTCGATCCAGACGATCCCGATGCCGCGTGCGCGTAAGGAGCGGATCGTGTCCACCAGCTCGGAGGCCTCGGCATCGGTCAACCCGCCGCCAATCTCGTCGAGCAGCAGCAGGCGCGGCGAGGTGGCCAGCGCACGCGCCAGTTCCAGCCGCTTGCGATCCAGAAGGCCAACGCTCTCTGCCGGTCGATTGGCCACGGCCAACATGCCGCAGACATCGAGCGCGTCGAGCGCGAGGTCATAGGCCTCGGCCCGGCGCCGTGCCCCTGCATGGGTGGCGGCGACAAGGACATTCTCGAAGACAGTGATCCCCGAGAACGGCTTGGGGATCTGATGCGTGCGCACCAGCCCCCGTGCCGCCCGGTCGCGCGCAGGCAGAGCGCTGACATCAGCGCCGTTGAGGTGGATCGTGCCCCGTGTGGGCGGTGTGGCACCGGCCAGAATGCCAAGCAGGGTGGATTTACCCGCCCCGTTCGGCCCGATGATGCCCACCGCCTCGTGCGAGGTCAGCGAGAAGTCGATCCCGTTCAGCACGGGGAGGGATCCAAAGGACTTGTGGATCCCTTCCCCGGTGAGCCGGGCTTCCTGCCCGGCTCGAACTGATGCCCTGCTCATTCGTTGTAGGGGATGAGTTTGGCGGTGATCGGGACGTTCGGATCGGTCGCGTTATTGACCAGCACGTAGTCCAGCTCGAACGGGCCCTCGGTGGCCCTCACCCATTGCGATCCGAGGATCGGACCATGTGCCACGTTCGGCACCGGACCGGAGGTGAAGTCGACCGTGCCGCCGATAGTCACGACATTCAGCGAAGCAATGCTGTCACGAACGGCCGCTTTGGAATGCGGATCACTCG
Source organism: Paracoccaceae bacterium (assembly GCA_050288685.1). GTDB lineage: Bacteria > Pseudomonadota > Alphaproteobacteria > Rhodobacterales > Rhodobacteraceae > Sinisalibacter. The sequence continues at coordinate 4,196 of JBNKEH010000002.1, forward strand.
ACGCTTTCAGCGCTTCGATCCCCGCATCCAGCAGCGACAGGGTCGCGCCCAGCTGCTGAGTCCATTGCTCGCCGGTCGCGGCCTCCCAGCCGTCGGCCAGTTCGTGGCCGCTCAGCCCGGTCACGGGTGAGGTGTAGGGGAAGTCGCGGTGCCAGTAGGCCGCCGAGGCCATGCCTTCGGCCAGCGATCCCATAGCTTCCATTTCGGAGGGGAACAGGCCGGTTTTCGCGGTCTGCATGATCTTGACCTGACGGGCGAGACCTTGCTGGGCCGCCTGGCGCCAGAAGGCGGCAAAATCCGGCGGGATCGGGAAGGAGTTGATGATCTCGACGCCCTCGGCCTTGAACAGGGCGATTTGGGTCGAATAGTCTGTGGTGCCGGTCTCATAGGCACCGGGATCGATGATCGTATAGCCCGCCGCCTCAAGCTGCGGCGCCAGAACCGCGCGCACGGCGTTGCCGTCGGCGTCGTTGGGATACATCACCCCAACCTTCTTGTTGGTCTCGATCTGCGGCCAGGTCGATGTGTAGGTCTGGAAGATTTCCCCAACGCCAAACCCAAAGTGATAGGTCCATTTGAACGGGCTCGGCTCGCCCGGCTTGGCGCCTCGGCCGAAATACCACGCTTCCCACGGCATCACGGTAGACAGGCAGGGTACGCCAGCCGCCTCGCAGGCGTCCGAGACCGGGTTGATCACCTCGGGGGTGGAAACGGCCAACATCAGGTCAATATTCTTGTTGATCAGCTCCTTGGCCAGTTGCGCGGCGCGCGCTGGATCCGACTGCGTGTCGCGATCGAGGATTTCGACTGCATAGGTCTTGCCCGCCACTTCGATACCATCGGTCAAGGCAGCGCGGACCTGATCCAGCACATAGCCGTCGGTTTTGCCAAAGCCAGCCAAAGGCCCGGTGCGGGGACTGACAAAGCCGATGCGGATGGTATCCGCGCCCTGCGCGAACGCCCCGCGGGCGGAAAGGGCGAGCGTGCCCGCAGCCAGAAGGCCGGAGAAATGGCGTCTGTTCAGTTTCATTTGTGTCATGATTTTTCCCTGTTGGTTTGCCCTTTGTGGGCGTTTACTTCCCGTTTTCCGGGTATTGTTGCCGCACGCGCCTCAAACGGCCGTACGAGGCGCCGAACGGATTATTGGTCTTTTCGTTGTTCGCCGGTCGCAGCTCGGTCAGCCGTCTCGCCGCGCAGGGTAGGAGCACACGACAGAGAGGCTGACCGCGCTCGACCGGCGCGCGGGATTATGCCTCTTCCGCGTCCTCATAGGGGACAGGGGTAAAGGCGCCGGTTCCGTTATGCTCTTCCATCACGCTGCGCTTTTCGCGGTTGACCACCAGCTTCAGCACGTCGGGGCGCGAATAATGGCCTGCCGGATCGGCTGCCCCCTTAGCGATGGCGAGCATGGCCGGATCGAGATCGGCGTAGAGAATGCCCTCTTGGTCCTCCGGCAGTGGCTCACAAAGCGGGCGACCATCGGGACCGAAGATTTGCGCAAAGCCGCCGCCGGGTTTCGACGTTTGCGGGTTCAGCAAATAGGCTTTCTCGACGCTGTCACCGGCGATCCGGTCAAACATCTCCTGGCTAACGATGGCACAGGGGGCGAGAACGTAGCACGAGCCTTCGACGGCATAGATCTGCGAGGCGGCGTTGTTGACTTCCGGCCCGAGCGCATAGGCAAGATCGCGGTAGGTGCAAAAGCTGGGCCAAGCAGCAACGTGGATTTCCTCGTGCTGGGCATACATCGCCATCTTGGCCAGCGGCTGTACGTGCTCCCAGCAGTTCAGCGCGCCGAGACGGCCGACTTCGCTGTCGATGACCTGAAGGTCAGACCCGTCGCCCTCGCCGAACATGGTGCGTTCAACATGGGTGGGCTTCAGCTTGCGGCGGTTCAGGAGGATGGTTCCGTCTTCGCCAATGATGACCTGGCTCATGTAACGGCTGCCACCGGCCCGTTCGGAGTAGCCCATGACCATGGTGATGGCGTTGTCGTGGGAAATCTGTTGCAGACGCTTCATCTGCGGCGATGACAGTTCCATGCTGTTGGCATGGTATTCCGGCAGAAAGCCCACGCCTTCGGCAGGCGCACCTGTCCAAATCCACCACGGATAGCCGGGCAGCCAGGTCTCGGGAAAGGCGATGAGCTTGGCTCCGGCCTTGGCGGCTTCGGCTGTCAGGTCAGCAGCCTTGTTGATGGAGGCATCGAGATCGAGAAAGACGGGAGCGGCCTGAACGCAGGCGGCTTTGATCGGTTTCATAGTAGTATTTTTCCCTGTTCGTATCGACTACCGCGCCATGTCTAGGCTGTTTGGATCGCCCGGTTTCACGGCGCAGCTGATGGCACGTATCTCTGCATGACCGGCGCCGGATGACTTTGCGTGGCACGACAAATCGGTTGACTTGAGACGACAAAGACCAATGATCGTGGTTCAATTCGTCTGGAATGGAGGCGATCTGGAGAGTGTCGGTAAGGTCTCAAGACACATGGGACGTTTGGCGCGAGCAGCTTTGGTCGCGCTTCGTACGCCTTGAGAGCTCGTCCAACGATGACGGCTTCTTTGGCCATGTCCAAGAGCCGGTACCCGATTGCCGCCGCCTGTCGACCGTTCATTCGACGGCACAGGTCACCGAACGTACCCACGCGCATCTGCGCCAAGATCCTCAAGATTATGTACTCTTCGCCCTACAAGCCGAGGGCCATGGCTTTATCGAACAGGATGGCAGGCAAGCCCGGTTGGAGACCGGCGATTTCGGCTGTTATATTACCGACCGGCCCTATCGTCTGGCCTTCGACAGCCCGTTTCGGCAGATCATCCTGCGCCTGCCGCGCGAACGGCTGGCCGAGCGCTTGCCCTGTCTCAGTCAGCTGACCGCCCGACGATTCGACGGCAAGGCAAAGGCGGGAATGCTGGCCACCGGCTTCATTCGCCAGATGGTCGCCAACGGAGCTAACCTGGCCGATTCAGACCTGAACGACATGGAAACCGCCACAGCGCAGATGCTGGCGACCGCGATGCAGCAGGGCATTGAAGGCCCCAGCGACGCGCAATCCCTGCGATTGGACCGGATCAAGCGCAGGCTTTTGGCACATCTGCGCGACCCCGACCTTGATCTTGTCCAAATCGCGGCAGACGAAGGGATGAGCCTGCGCACGCTGCAGCGCCTGTTCCAGACCGAAGGGCTGTCTCCCAGTCAATGGGTGGCCGAAGAACGTCTGAAGAAGGTGGCAAGCAACCTGCGTGATCCGGCGCATGCGAAACGCTCGGTCACGGATATCGCGTTGTCTTGGGGCTTTGGCGACCTGTCTCATTTCAGTCGTGTATTCCGCCAACGCTTTGGCACCAGCGCGCGATCCTGGCGTAGCGGCAACTGAGCACGCCCATGAGTCGCATGGCGGCCGGCTGCGAAGCGACCGGTATAACGGCGATAATTTCGGCGATGGCACTGCCCTTCGATAAAATCTACCCCGCTCACCCGCGACCTATATGAGCCATACAGGTCATCTCGTCGGTAGCTATTAACCAAGTCAGATCAATGAGCTGCTCGGATTGCGCCACCCCGCGAAGCAGGGGGCTTAGATAGCCCACATTGAATCGCAATAAACACCCCAAAAGAAATCGAATTGGCCGAACCATGGGCTTGCTCACTACGCTTACAGGACACCAAGAATTCGGTCCGCGTGAGTGTGTGAGTATCAGCCTTGTGGGGCTTTCTCATCCTTGTGGCAGATCGAACTCTTCGAGTTACAGGGAGGAAACACTTTGAATTACATTGGAAAATACTTGGCAAGTGCGGCCACGGCGGCGGCTTGTGCAGTGATTGCAGTGCCCGCGCAGGCGGAGCCTGCAGAGGTGGTGCATTGGTGGACATCGACCGCAGAATCTGCGGGTATCAAGGTCATCGCGGATGCTTTCAATGGCGCGGGCGGCGAGTGGATTGACCGTGCCGTTGCCGGGAGCGACGCCGCCAAAACCTCTGCGATCAACCGGATCGTCGGTGGCAACCCGCCCGACGCCGCGCAGTTCAACCTTGGCGCGGATATCGACAACCTTGTGGCCACCGGTCTGGTTGCCAATCTGGACGATGTTGCCGCGAAAGACGATTGGGCCTCAGTGATCCCGGCCTCGGTGCTGTCTGCCGTGACCCGCGATGGTCATGTCTACGGCGTGCCGATCCAGTTGCAGGCCACTAACTTCCTGTTCGCCTCACATGCCGCGCTCGACAAAGTGGGCGCCAAGATGCCCGAGACCTGGGACGAGTTCTTTGCAACGGCGGACAAGCTGCGCGACGCAGGCATCGTTCCCTTCGCGCAGGCGGGCGACCGTGATGTCTGGTTCATGAACACCTTTGGGGCGGTGCTGGCCGCGACCCTTGGGGCCGAGGGCTGGAACAGCTTTACCGGGCCTGATGGCGCCGCCTTCGTGCGTTCGGAGGCGTTCATGCCGGTGGCCGAGGTTCTGGCCAAACTGCCGGGCTATGCGGATCAGGGCGTTTCGGGCCGCAAATGGAACCAGACCAACCAGATGATCCTCGACGGCAGCGCCGGGTTCTTCTTCATGGGGGGCTGGGCGATTGGCGAGATCGTGGCCGCTGGCAAGGTGCCCGGCGAAGACGTTCTGTGCTCGATCGGGCCGAACAATGCCCCGGCCGTGGTCACGGGCGATGTCTGGGTGATGCCGCTGAAAGGCAAAGGTCTGACCGAGGCGCAGACAAGCATTGCGGATCTGACCACCTCGGTCGATGTGCAGGCCGGTTTCACCACCAAAATGGGGTCGCTTCCAATCCGCAGCGGTGTTGATAGCAGCAGCTACAATGCCTGCGCGAAAGCCGGGGCTGCGGCCATTGCCGATGGCAATTCGGTTTCGGCGCTGATGATCCCGTTCACCCCGGAAAAGGTCGGCGCTTTGGGCGCTGCCCTGAAGGTACTTTGGGTCAATCCAGATGCGAGCGCCGCCGACTATGTCGACGCGATTGCCGGCGTGCTTGAAAGCTACTGAGCCCGCACGACCTCGTAAGTACCCTTGCGTTGCGGTTCCAAGCCGCAACGCGCCCTTTACCGAATGGAAGATGCAATGCCCCTACTTTCGCCTGCGCGGGCGCATGTCACTCTTGCCATGCTGCCGGTTTGGATCATCGTTCTTGTTGGCCTGATCGCATCTACGATCTGGACCTTTGTCATATCTCTGACCAATTCGCGCCTGTTGCCCGTCTATGATTTCAATGCCTTCGAGCAATATGCGCGGCTTCTGAAGCTGCATGCCTGGCGGGTGGCTGTCGAGAATCTGTTCACCTTCGGGATCTTGTTCATCATTATCTGCCTGGCCTTCGGCTTTCTGATGGCGATCATGATCGATCAGCGAATCCGGGGGGAAAGCCTGTTTCGCACCATCTTCCTGTACCCCTATGCGATGTCCTTCGTGGTGACAGGGCTGGTCTGGCAATGGGTGTTGAACCCGAGCTATGGCATTCAGGCCAGTATGCGCGGGATGGGGTTTGAGCAATTTTCCTTCGATTGGATCGTGCGCCCCGACCGCGCCATTTACGTGCTGGTGCTGGCGGCGGTCTGGCAGGGTAGTGGACTGGTTATGGCCATTCTGCTCGCCGGGCTGCGCGGTGTGGATGACGATCTGTGGAACGCCACCAAAGTAGACGGCATTCCGAAATGGCGGGTCTATCTGTCCATCGTCTTGCCGCTGATCGCGCCGATGGTCGCCACGGCAACCGTTCTGCTCTCGATCTCGGTGGTGAAGGCCTATGACCTCGTCGTTGCCCTCACCGGCGGCGGCCCCGGAGATGCTACCGAGGTTCCCGCCAAATTCGTGATGGAGAACCTGTTTGCCCGCCAGAATGTGGCGCTCGCCAATGCCGGGGCGATCATGATGCTGATGGCGGTCACGGCAATTCTCGTACCGATGTATTTCGCGCGCCGTCACCTTGCGCGTAAGACAGAGGGTTAAGCCATGCAACGGAACTCTGAACAAAACATGGCGCGCATTGGCATCTATGCCTTTCTGATCATTGCCGCCGCCTTCTTCATGATGCCGCTTTACGTGATGATCGTGACCTCGCTGAAATCCATGGACGAGGTGCGCAGCTCTTCGATTTTCGCCTTGCCGCATCTGCCGACATTCAGCGCTTGGGCTGAGGCCTGGGGATCGGCCTGCACCGGGCTGACCTGCAAGGGCGTCTCGGTCGGGTTGGTCAACTCGCTCTGGATCACAATTCCCGCCACGACGTTTTCGATCATGCTCGGCGCCCTGACCGGCTATGCCCTGTCATTCTGGCGCCCCGCCGGGGCAGGTCTGATCTTTGGCGTGTTGGTGGTGTCGGCCTTTATTCCCTATCAGGTCTTCATTTATCCGCTGGTGCGGATGATGTCGCAGGTGGGGCTCTATAGCAGCCTGCCGGGGATCGTGCTGATCCATGTGATCTTTGGCATGCCGATCATGGTGCTGATGTTTCGCAACTATTACGCCAGCCTGCCACAGGAATTGTTCAGCGCGGCGCGGGTTGACGGCGGCGGCTTCTGGGTGATCTTTTTCTATCTGATCCTGCCGCTTTCGCCGCCGATCCTGATCGTCGCCGTGATCCTGCAAGCCACCCATATCTGGAACGACTTCCTGTTTGGACTGGTCTTTGCCGGGGCCGACAATCAGCCGATGACCGTTCTGCTCAACAATATCGTCAATACGACCCAGGGCGAAAAAGCCTATAACGTGGACATGGCGGCGACGATCCTGACCGCCCTTGTTCCGCTGATCATTTACCTCGCATCCGGCCGTTGGTTCGTGCGCGGAATCGCCGCTGGCGCAGTGAAGGGATGACCCATGACAGCCGTTAAAATCCAGAAACTCGACATTCGATTTGGGGCCGTCACCGTCCTCAAACAGCTTGACCTCGATATTGAGGATGGCGAATTCATCGTGCTGCTGGGCTCTTCGGGCTGCGGCAAGTCCACCTTGCTGAACGCCATTGCCGGATTGATCAAAGTCTCCGGCGGCAAGATCCTGATCGGCGATAAGGACATGACCCATGCCGAACCCAAGGATCGCGGCATCGGCATGGTATTTCAGTCCTACGCGCTCTATCCGCAGACCACGGTTGAGGGCAATCTGACCTTCGGCCTGCGGATGGCCAAGATGGCGAAGCCGGAAATCGAGCGTCGGGTGGCGCGGGTTTCGGACTTACTGCAGATCACACCCTATCTGAAGCGTCGGCCTGCAGCGCTGTCAGGCGGCCAGCGCCAGCGCGTTGCCATCGGTCGCGCCCTGGTGCGCGATGCTGATGTCTATCTGTTTGACGAGCCGCTCTCGAACCTTGACGCCAAGCTGCGCGCCGAATTGCGGGTCGAACTGAAGGCGCTGCACGAGGATATCGGCAAGACCATGATCTACGTGACCCATGATCAGATCGAGGCGATGACGCTGGCAAACCGCATTGCCGTGATGCAGTCCGGGGTGATCCAGCAACTCGCGCCGCCGGAGGAGATCTACCTGCGTCCAGCCAACCTGTTCGTGGCGGGGTTTGTCGGCTCGCCCGGCATGAACTTCCTCAAGGGGCGCCTGTCCACCGAGGCGGGCCGCATCCTGCTGCAGCTCGAGGATGGCCCTGGCTATGATTTCAGCGGTTATGCGTTCAAGGCGCCGGTGACCGGCCCGAAAGATGTCATCCTAGGCGTGCGGCCAGAGCAGCTGGAGCTTGAGCCCGGCAGCGATCTCTTGCCGCTCGATTTGCAGGTCAGAGTTGTTGAGCCGATGGGGGCAGACACGGTGATTTGGGGCAGTGCTGCCGGGCAACAGGCCTCGGTCCGCCTTAGCAGCGCCAAAAGCCCGCATGTCACCCGTGGTGACACGCTGGTCACTGGCTTTCCCCTTGAAAGCGCCTCACTGTTTGATGCCGAGAGCACACAGCGTCTGTAAGGAATTCAAAGAATATGCCGATGAAACCGGACGAAAACTGGGTCGAAACCACCCTTGCGGCCCTGACGCTTGAAGAAAAGGTCAGCCTGCTGTCGGGGGCAAATTTCTGGGAAACGGCTGTAATCGACCGGCTGGGGGTCGCGTCCGTGAAGATGACCGACGGCCCCAACGGCGCGCGCGGCAGTGTCACCGAAAATGGCCCGACAGCCGCGGTCTTTCCTTCAGGCATTTCGCTTGGCGCGAGCTGGAACGCAGAGCTGGTGCGCGAGGTGGCCTCGGCTCTGGCTGAAGAGGCGCGCACCAAAGGGGCCGACCTCGTGCTGGCCCCCACGGTGAACCTGCATCGCGGCCCGCTTAATGGCCGCAACTTCGAATGCATTTCTGAAGACCCGCACCTGACCACCGCCATCGCGCTGGCCTATATCGGCGGGCTGCAATCGCGTGGAGTCGGGGCAACGATCAAGCATTTCATCGGCAATGAAAGCGAATATCAGCGCATGACCATGTCTTCCGATATTGGGATACGGGCGCTGCGCGAAATCTACCTGCCGCCCTTCGAGGCCGCAGTTCGCGCCGGGGTCTGGGCGGTGATGTGTTCCTATAACCGTCTGAACGGCACCCATGCCAGCGAGCACAAATGGCTGCTGCATGACCTGTTGAAGCAGGAATATGGGTTTGACGGCGTGGTGATGTCAGACTGGACGGCGGTGAAAAGCGTCGCGCCAAGCATGAATGCCGGATTGGATCTGGAAATGCCGGGGCCTGCGCTCTATCGCGGGCAAAAGCTGCTGGCGGAAATCGCTGAGGGCAAGGTTGATCTCGACATGGTGACCGACGGCGCCCGCCGCATCCTGCGTCTGGTCGAGCGCAGTGGCGTGCGCCATGCCCCGCCGCGCAAGCCCGAAGCCTCCGTCGACACCCCCGTGCATCGTGCCCTGATCCGCCGCGCGGTCGCCGAGGGCTCTGTGCTGCTCAAGAATAACGGGATCTTGCCGCTCGCTGCGGGGCACGGGCTGCGCATTGCTGCCATCGGGCCAAACGCCGCCGAAGCCCGGATCATGGGGGGCGGTTCTGCGCGGGTGAACGCCCATTACCGCATCAGCCCGCTGCAAGGCCTGGAGGCCCGTAGCGATATTGCCGTCAGCCATGAAGTGGGCTGTGCAAACCATATGCTATTGCCGGTGGTGCCCGGCAAGATGACTTCGAGCTTCTTCAACAACGAAGATTGCAGCGGCGAGCCCGTCTATATCCGCGACTACCCGCAATCTGACGCGAAATGGTTCGGCTCGCACGAGCCCGGTGTCGATCTTTACAGCTTCAGCATCCGCTCGGAGTTTTCATTCACCGCCACCCATACCGGCCTGCATCAACTCGGACTAGCCAATGCCGGTCTTGCCCGCCTCTATGTCGACGACCAACTGCAGATCGACGGATGGGAGGGCTGGCAGCCCACCGGCGCGACCTATTACGACTTTGGCGGCGATGAGAGGGTCACCGAGATCGCGCTTGAGGCCGGCAAAACCTACCACTTCCGCGTCGATTACCGTTCCACCACCGGCGTGATGGACGGCATTCAAGCCTTCCGCGTCGGCGTGTTTTTCCCCCTGGGTGAAGAGGGCATGCTGCGCGCCGAGCATGCGGCCGCCGCGGCAGATATTGCCGTGCTCTTTGTCGGGCGCACCCCGGAATGGGATAGCGAAGGGCGCGATCTGCCGGGCCTGACTCTGCCGGGCGCGCAGGACGAGCTCATCGAACGGGTTGCCGCGGTCAATCCCAACACGGTTGTGGTGCTGCAAACCGGCGGGCCGGTGGTGATGCCGTGGAAAGACAAGGTCGCGGCCATTCTTGAATGCTGGTATCCGGGGCAGGAAGCCGGCAACGGCATTGCCGATGTGCTGATGGGCGATGCTGAACCCGGTGGTCGCCTGCCGCAGACCTTCCCGCAAACGCTTGAGGCCAATCCGACCTTCGGCAATTACCCCGGCGAGAACGGCCATGTCGCCTATGCCGAAGGGGTGAATATCGGTTATCGCCATTATGATGCTCAGGGTGGCGCAGGCGTGCTGTTCCCCTTTGGCTTCGGTCTGTCCTATACAAGCTTTGCCCTGGGCGAAACGCGCCTTTCGGCATCAGTTCTGCAACCGGGCGACAGCCTCACGGTCACCACGAGCGTGCGCAACACCGGCACACGGCGCGGCAAGGCGGTTGTGCAGCTTTATGTCTCGCCGCCGAGAGGTCATGATCACCCCGCCAAAGAGCTGCGCGGGTTTCAGGCCATTACGCTTGACCCGGAGGAGGAAGCGCTGGCGGAGGTGAGCCTTGATATGCGGGCCTTTGCCTATTTCGATGTCGACAGAAACGCCTGGCATGCCCCAGCGGGTGACTATGTCATCCATGTCGGCACCTCGTCGGCAGAGCTGCCAAACAGCGTCACCGTCACGCTTGCCAGCAGTTGGATTGCCCCTGTCCCTACAGGGCATCTGCCCCTTGAGGGCGGCAGAATTGACAAAACCAAGGCCAGCTCTGACCATGACACCCATGTATGATCTGAACCTGCTTCGCATTCTCGTCGCCGTGGTGGATTCCGGCTCGGTCACGAGTGCGGCCGGAAAGCTGAACATGTCTCAGCCGACGGTTTCGCAGGCCCTGTCTCGCCTGCGCGATATCACCGGTGATCAGCTGTTCATCCGCGATGCGCAGCGCATGACGCCAACCGCCCATGCCATGCGCCTTTACAACGAATGCGCGGCAGCGATTGTGAAACTTGAAGAGGCGCTGCGCAGCGACACGCCTTTCAATCCGGCGACCGACTCTGCCCATTTCACCATCGCGATGTCGGATCTCGGCGAAATGACCTTTCTGCCCCTCTTGATCGACCGGCTGTCGCAGGTGGCCCCACATGTCAATCTGGACATCGTGCCGATGGATGTGGCCGAGGTCGATACGATGCTGAAGCAGCGCAGGATAGATTTTGCCATCGGTAAGATCGCCTCGAACGACCCGGAAATCTCCAGCCGTGATCTGTTTGACGAAACCTATGCTGCGATCTTTCGCGCGGACCACCCAGTGATCCAGCAAGAGCTGACGCTGGAAACATTTCTGGCCTGCGGTCATGTCGTGGCCACCGACGCGTCGGGGCATTGGCAGGCCTCCAGCATGACCACCATTGCCGGGATCGAGCAAGCCAATGTTCAGGTGAATCTGCAGCATTTCACCGCTCTGCCCTTTGCCGTCAGCGCCAGCGATCTTGTGGCCGTGGTTCCTTCCAGCACCGCCGCAAGCTTTGCAGACCGTTGGGCTTTGCGCTGGTTGCCTCTGCCCTTCGAGATGCCCGAATTCACCGTGCGCATGCTCTGGAATTCCGGCAAGACCGTCCGCGCCGCCGATCATGACTGGATGATCCAGACCATCAGCGATGTGCTGACAGATCTCGGCCCTTACGCAACCCGGCTGGGCAAGACTTGACCAGTGAATCGGCAGCAGAGGCCGCAAAGACCACATTCTGCAGGACCGCCCTGCAGTCACTGACCAATCCGCGAGAGAGGGTTCAATGAAAATAGCTGTTTTGGGGGCGGGCGCGATGGGCTCGGTTTACGGCGCACGGCTGGCAAAGGCCGGGGCTGAGGTCACGCTGTTGGATGTCAACGCAGAGCATGTCGCGGCTGTGAATGAACAGGGATTGCAGCTTGCGCTGGATGAGGGGGAAGAGGTGCTTAGGATGCGCGCCATCGCCCCGCAGGAATTTACCGGGCCGGTGGATCTGATCCTGCTGTTCACCAAGGTCTTTCACACCGCCTCGGCCCTGTCCGCAGTGGCCGGGCAAATCGGCGATGCCTGGGTGCTGAGCCTGCAAAACGGCGTCGGCAATGCCGAAAGGATCGCTGAATTTGTCAGTCCGGATCGCATCATGGTCGGCATGACCATGACCCCTGCAGAGTTTCTGGGGCCGGGGCGCGTGGCCTCGCATGGGGCGGCGACGACGGATTTCTACAGTGCCAATGGCAAGGCCGACCCGATGCTGGAGCGGATCGCTGCCTTGTTGCAGGTTGGCGGCGTGACCGCGCGCCTCAACCCCGATATCCATGCCGCGATCTGGGAAAAGGCCGCCTTCAATTGTGCGCTGAACCCGATTTGCGCGCTGACCAGTGGCACGCCCGGATCGGTGGGGGCATCGGAGGAGGGCCGTGCGCTCGCCTCGGCCGTGGTAGGCGAGGTGATTGCCGTTGCCCAGGCCAAAGGAATCACCGCCTCGCGCGATCATGTCGATGGGCTTTTGTCCCACGCCTATGCGCATCACCTGCTGCACGAACCCTCGATGCTGCAAGACCGCAAGGGCGGGCGCCGGACCGAGATTGATGCGCTGAATGGTGCGGTGGTGGCGCTGGGGGATCAGCTTTCTGTCCCGGTCGAGACCAACCGCCTGATCACCCGGCTGATCCGGCTAACCGAAAGCAGCGCGCTTTACCGCGCCTCGGCCCAACCCCGCAATGAATGACAGAGGTTGCGATGCTCAGAGCTGACCCGAACCATCAGATGACCGCAGGTGCCGCGCTTTTGTCGCGCATGGCGCGGCTTGGCGTGGACTATATCTTTGCCAATTCCGGCACCGACTTCCCGCCGGTGATTGAAGGCCTGTCCGAGGCCGAGGCTGGCGGTGTCCCGCTGCCGAAAACCGTGACCGTGCCATTTGAAAGCGCCGCGGTAGCGATGGCGCATGGCTATACATTGGCCACCGGGCAACCGCAGGCGGTGATGGTGCATACCAATGTGGGCCTCGCCAATGCCGCCATGGGCGCGATCAATGCGGCTTGCGACAACATCCCGATGCTGCTGATGTCTGGCCGCACACCGACGCTGGAGCGCGGCCGTCTGGGCGCGCGCACCGTGCCGATCGGCTGGGGGCAGGAAATGCTGGACCAATCGGGTCTGGTCCGCGAGGCCTGCAAATGGGATTATGAGCTGCGCTTTCCCGAGCAGATTTTCGACGTGATCGACCGCGCGCATGGCATTGCCACCTCGACCCCCTGCGGGCCGGTATATGTCAGCCTGCCGCGCGAGGTGCTGAGCGAAACGATCCCCGCCGCCGGGGCTACCCGTCGCCCGCAGATGGCAGGGGCGGTGATTGACGTCACGGCCACACAGATTGCCGAGGTGGCGCAACTTTTGGCGCAGGCCGAGCATCCGGTGATCTTTGCCCAGCACGGCACGGGCAGTGCCGAAGCTTTTGCCGCGCTCTCGCGGCTGACCGAGCGTTGGGGGATTGCGGTTTGCCAATATTGGGCGGTGGAACTGGCCCTGCCAACCACGCATCCGATGGCCGCAGGGCCAGATCCGCGCGCGCTCTTGGACCGCGCCGATGTCATCCTCTGCCTTGATGCGCTGGCGCCATGGTCGCCCGCTCAGGTCGAACCGCTGGAAGAGGCGCAGGTTATCCAGATCGGCCCGCGCCCGTTGCAGGACCGCTCTGGCGTGCGCAATTTCCGCTGCGACATCGGCGTGACGACTGAAATTGCCCCCGCCATTCTGGCGCTGGAGCAGGCGCTGGAGCCGCTTTGGCCGGACCACGCCGCGCGCGTAACGGCGCGCGCTACCGATCTTGCGGACCGCCACGCCGCCGAGCAGGCCAAGCGTTTTGACACCGCCCGCGCTGCCCGCGAGGATGCGGCCCTGACAAAGGGCTGGATCAGCCTGACGGTCTCGGAGCAGATCAAAGGCCAGAACGCGGCGGTGTTTTCGGAGCTTGGTTGCCAACTGCCCTCGATGCAGCTGGACACGCATCAGTCCTGGTTTGACGGCCCGCATTCGGGCGGTCTGGGTTGGGGCCTGCCTGCCGCGATGGGCTTTGCGCTGGCGCAGCCGGACAAGACCGTGATCGCCACCATGGGTGACGGCTCCTATATGTTCGCCAACCCTGTCGCCTGCCATCAGATCGCCGAAGCCTTGGGCCTGTCGATGATTGTGCTGGTGCTGAACAACGCCGAATGGGGAGCGGTGCGGCAATCAGTGCTGGATATCTACCCCGACGGTCATGCCGCCCGCGCCAATGCCGTGCCGCTGACCGATCTGTCGCCCAGCCCGAATTTTGTGAAGGTGGCTGAGGCAAGCCGCGCCTGGGCGCGTCACGCCAGCACCGCCGATGCGTTTGAAACCGCCTTTGCCGAGGCGCTGGATCATGTCGCGGGCAAACGTGGCCTGGCCTTTATCGAAGTGGCCATCGCCAAGAGCTAAGGGCTGGGGTGTCACCGTCAGACCTGCAAGAGGCGCAGCATCCGGGCTGCGCCTCTTTGGTTTTGGGCCTGCCGAAACCTCAGAACGGGTAGTGCTGGTTCGGGTCTTCGATGGTGATCCAGCGCAGATCGGTAAACTCGGCAATCGCCGCCTTGTCCCGGTTTCCGACCTTCATCTTCCTGATATGCTGCAAGATGCACCAATGACCGCAATGCCGGGCCGCATTGCAGCATGATCAATGCAAGCTGAACGGCAGCTTAGGGCCGGAAGCAGCGCACATAACGAAGGGCGTATTTTGTTGAAAAACTCGAGCTTGATCGGCGGCTAAACACCTGATTCACTTCTTTTTACAGGGAGGGATTGGCGATGATGGGAGCAAGGCAAGAGGCTCAAGCGGCGCTGTTCTACGAGTTCTCTTTGGAGGATCACGTTCCGCAGGATCACCTGCTGCGGTCGATTGATCGCTTCGTCGATCTGAGCAGCATTCGCGCGCACCTCGCAGGTTTCTATAGCCATACCGGCCGCCCATCGATCGATCCCGAACTGCTGATCCGCATGCTGCTGGTGGGGTATTGCTTCGGCATTCGGTCTGAGCGGCGCTTGTGTGAAGAGGTACATCTGAACCTTGCCTATCGCTGGTTCTGCCGCCTGGATTTGAACGACCGTGTTCCGGATCACTCGACGTTTTCCAAGAACCGGCACGGCCGTTTCCGTGAGAGTGGACTGCTGCGCCACCTGTTCGAGATGACGGTGGCGCGTTGCATCAAGGAGGGTCTGGTAAGCGGTCAGCGCATGGCGATCGACGCAAGCCTGATCGAAGCAGATGCAAACAAACAGAACTCGACGCCGAAGGAAGAATGGGACGCCTCGTCGGTCGATCCAACTGATGCACCCCGCGCGGTGCGCGAATATCTCGACACACTCGATGAGGCTGCGTTTGGCGCAGCCAGCGAGGTCCAGCCCAAATTCACATCCCATTCCGATCCGGCCAGTCAGTGGACGGCGGCACGTAAAGGTCCGGCATTCTTCAGCTATTCTGACAATTACCTGATCGACACCGATCACGGCGTCATCGTCGATGTCGAAGCGACCAGGTCAATCCGGCAGGCCGAGGTTGGATCGACCAAAACGATGCTAAACCGCGTGAAGGCGAAGTTCGATCTGCACCCAGAACGACTGATCGCAGATACGGCCTATGGCACCGGGCCAATGCTGGGATGGCTGGTGGATCGCGAGATCGCGCCGCACATCCCGGTTATAGACAAGTCCGGTCGCAATGATGGGACCTGGACCCGGGCCGACTTCGAATGGGCCGCCGGGAACGACCAGTATATCTGCCCCGAGGGCCACGAGCTGAAACAATTCCGCCGCAACTACTCGGACCCGAACCGAGGGCCAACCGGCACGGGCACCGCCCGCTACCGCGCATTGAAGAACGTCTGCCAGGCGTGCCCGTCCAAAGCCAAGTGTTGCCCAAACGCCGACGCCCGCAAGATCACCCGCGAGGAGCACGAAGATGCCCGTCAGCTCGCCCGCGACATCGCCAAAACCCGCCAATACGACATCTCGAGGAGGCTCCGAAAGAAGGTCGAGATGCTCTTCGCCCACCTCAAACGCATCCTTGGCCTCGGACGCCTCCGATTACGCGGTCCATGCGGTGCGAACGACGAATTCCTGCTCGCAGCCACCGCCCAGAACCTCCGGAAACTGGCAAAAATCTTTCCCGCACCGCAGCAAACGCGCGAAGCCTGATCAGAAAGGAGCATGCGCTGTGTTCAGCGCTGCACTTTCTGCGTCGGCAACACGTTGTTTTTCAACAGAATCGGCGGGAAGCGGACTTTCGCTGCGGGTGCGGCCTCCCAAGGCACCGTTCACGAAAACTGACCTTCGCGCAGTTCTGGGCCGTCAATGTTCAGCGCCACGAAGACCAAGTGGAGAGCAGGTCAGCAGCTACAACGACAGGGGCGCGCGGATCTCGGAGCGGACCATTAGAATGACCGAGATCAGCATCAATGCGGCGACAAATGAAAACGGCACCGCCGCCACGATCATGACATTGCGGATCGAGCCCACGCCTCCCACCGCCATGACCGCCCCGGTGATCGCAGCGATGACCAGAGCCCAGACAAACGAGTGGAACGGGGCCTCGCCATGGGTGCTGCCGGCTGAACCAATCGACTTGATGGCGATGACCGCGGCCGTGGTCGAGGCGACGATCAACAGCAGGAAAAGCAGCACCAGCACCGCATCGACCACAATCGTGGCGGTGGGGCCCAGCATCACCTCGATTGCCGCATAGATCCGATAAGCGTGCTCGGCCCCCAGGATCCGGCCCTGGGCGCGACCGTCGAGTTCCATCAACAGGGCCGATCCGCCGGTGCCCGCAAACCAGGCGACGCACATCACTGTCGGCGAGATCATGGCGCCGAGAATGAACTCACGCAGGCTGCGACCGAAGGAGATCCGCGCCAGAAACAGCCCGACGAAGGGCGCGAAAGCGATCCACCAGGCCCAGTAGAACACCGTCCATTGGTTCTGCCAGGCCTGCGCCGCTTCCCCCTGATAGCGCGCTGCGATCTCGGTTGGCAGTGTCCGCAGATAGGTCCAGGTCGCATCGCCCGCCACCCCCAGCACTTCGCCTCTGCCGCCGAAGGTGACGAAGATGGCGAAGATGACGAAGGCCAGCAGGATCACCGCCTGCGAGACCCATTTTATCCCCCGGTGCGGGCCCGAGATGATCGAGGCGATCGCAACCAGGATGGCGACCGCCAGCGCTGTCAGCAACGCGGTCAGCGGCGGATTTCCCGCTTGGTCAGCGAAGAACGGGCTTCCGGTCAGGATGGACAGCCCCGAACAGATCTGTTCCAGCCCCAGCACGATCGTCGTGGTGATCCCGGCGATGATCGCCAGCAGCGAGAGCACGTCGACCAGATGACCAGACAGCCCTTCAAGCCGCCGCCCGAACAGCGGTGCAATCGCCGAACGCATGGTCATCGGCTGGCCGAAACGATGGCAAGACAGCCCGAGGGCCATCGCTACCACCGCATAGGTGGCCCAGGCCGACAGACCCCAGTGCAAAAAGACGAAACGCATCGCCGAGGGTATCGCCTCCGGCGTCAGCGGAGCGACGTGCCCGGCCATGATGTCGGGGTTGTCCTGAAAGTACGTAATGGGCTCACTAACCGAAAACACCAAGATACCGATACCGATACCGGAGCTGAACATCATCGCAAGCCAGGAGCTGGTGCTGTGTTTGGGAACCGCCCCGTCCGGGCCCAGTTTGATCCGACCCGACGCTGGCAGACACACAAGCCCGAGGCAAAAAATGACGAAAGCCGCGAGCAGATAGATATACCACCCGGCAAACGCGGTCAGGGTGGTGTGCTGTAGCCAAGACAAGATTCGGGCAGCCCCGCTGGGGGCAATGATGAACAGCGCCACGAGACCAATCACCAGCAGCTTGGTGGTTCCGGCGACGGCGCGATTGAACCCCCGGTAGAACCCGGCATCAACAATCGGGATTTCGAGCAATCCAGTTGGGTATTCCTCTGACATCGTTTTCCCCTCGGCCAGGTGCGAGCGTCCTTTGTCGGGGGCGATTGTTTTAAAACTATTTGAATTACAGAGTTTCCAGACCGCAGGTCAGCAGACATACCGGCCAGAGGCGTGCCTGATCCGAACCGTGCAGGCCGTTCTCAGAAAAGGAGGTCGATCAATCTCGGATGCGCGCGCGCGACTTCTTCGGGCACGTCCCCAACGCCAAAACGCCGGGAAAACAGCGTCAGGAGCGTGAGCAGCGCGTTCTCCCGATGCTCGGGATCGCGATACAGCCGCGCAGACACGTAGTTGTTGTAGGTCAGGAGTGCCATCGCCCTCTCGCGTGAGAGCATCCTGACCATGGTCCTGGCCCGGAGCGACAAGTTCGCCGGATCGGCCATCAACGGTTCGTAAAAGAACATCGTGGCGGTGGAATGGCTATAGAGCTCTTGCTTTGCAGCGTTCAGGCGATCGAAATCCGCCAGGGCCCGCAGCGTTTGAATCTTGATGGTCAACACATAGAAATGCGCTTGCGATCCGGGGGTGACGAGGTTCAGCGCCTGGTCGAGGCATTTCAGCGCCGCATCGGTATGTCCGGCAAACGCACGCAACTGCCCGACGATGGCCAGTGACGATACGGCCGAAACACTGGAATGATAGGCGTTTTCGGACAAACTCTGCGCAAGGTCGGAATAGCCACGGTCGAGGAAATGCAACAGCTTGGCCGCCATGATCGCATAGTCCGGGGCCGCTTGCACATCGGGCAGCGCTGCCAGAACGAGTGTTTCGATCAGATCTTCGTCCTCGGCCCGGTCGTCAATCCCAGCCTTGAACAGGCGGTGCCCGAAGGAAACGTATTTTGAATGAATATGCGTGGCGTGCATAATTCTGATCGCGGCATCCTCCGGGTTGGCCTCAAGCAGACTGCGCAGCCGCGCGTCGTTCTTTTTCCAGTCCTCCATGGATCGGTTTTCAAGATGCTTTGTGAGCGCTTTCAACTTCTGGTCACTAGTCGTCGACGCAACGTTGGGTGCCTCAACTCCCTTGTCGGCGAGATGGATCAGAACTGGCAGCGGAACGCCACTTTCGGTATCCGAGGCCAGTGACCGCCAGGCGTCGGTCAGGATTTGGCTTGCGACCTCGGTCGCGCTGCGGGTCACGGCAATCAGAGGCGTGGCGGGCAGCGTCAGGCGATGAAGCGCAAGGATCCGGCCAGAGCGGAACTGTCGGGCCGTTGCGACGCAATGTGTTGTGCCGCCTTCGTCAAAAAACAGCAGCTCAATCGAAAGGTTTGGCATCCGCTCAGCGAAGTCCGTCGCGGGCGGGCAGTCCGGCGCCAACGCTGCGGTTTGTCCCGGCTTCAGGTCCGCGCTCAGGCAGGTCCGCAGATCAGCCGCGAAGCGTTCGGCAAGGCGCCGATCCCCACCCAGGTTGTCGAGGCCGCGTAGCGGCCCGACCACGAGATAGGCATCGGCGAGATCGGTCGCGACGCCAGGGGCGCCGCCGATCCAGGCGTAGCCTTCCCCATAGCGGGTTGCGATGTAACGCGGGTTGCGGGCATCATCCGACAGCTTGCGACGCAACCGGTTGATCAGGAAGTCGATGTTGCGGTCGCCTTTTTCCGACCCGGCCCCGGACAACGCATCGAGAATCTGGTCGCGAGTCAGAATCCGGTTCGGGTTCTGACACAGCACCTCGAGCGCCCGCTTTTCCGAACGCGTAAATCTCACCCGTTCCCCGTTCGCTCGCTCTGCAAACGTAAAGTCGGAGCTCAGTCTCATATCCATGGCTTCCGGTCCCGGCTCCCGTTCCGCTGACGATGTTAGCAGAAACACCGCTTGGGTCTACGATGTCGCAGTATTCTTAGCCCTCTGATCTTCCTCCAGCGAAGCGGTCCGCCGTTATGGTTCGGAAAATGGAGGGCCAGAATGGCTACGAGCAGGCACGAGCCGAAACGCAAGCACACGAACAACGGCATGCTGTCGCCCGCAGGCTTCGAATCCAGACAGCAAAACTGAACGAGACAGGTGTCTAGGAAACTGGCGGGTCCTCAGTCGAGATGCTGTTCGCCCACCTCAAACGCATCTTCGGTTTGGGATGGCTCCAATTGCGCGGCCCATGCGGCGCACCCGACGTTCGCTTCGGGCTTTCGCAGCCTCACCGGGGTCACGGTCCCGGCTCACTCCATACTCGCCGCCACCGCCCGTGATGAAGAGCGGAGAACGGGTCTTGCTGTAAAGGACCTTAGGACTGCGGCAATGCGGAGTTTTTCAACGGAATGGGCTGACAGAGGTCATTTGCCATAACTGAGAACCCGGGAAGAAGCGTAAAAAAACCAACGGCAGCCGATGACCCAGCGCTCAGCCGGTTGCAAGCCGCCCTTCGAACAAGGCGCGCTGTTCGGTAATCTCGCGTTGCATATGCTCACGGAACAACCGCACGCGTTTGGTGCGCCGTAAGTCGCGGTGATAAAGCAACCACAGCCCCAGATCGTGCTTTGGCTCGGGTTCGCGGAACCGCCGCAATGACGGCTCGCTGTCGCCCATGAAGCAGGGAAGATAGGCCAGCCCGGCCCCGGCTTTCAGAGCCGCAAGCGTAAGCAACGTGTCATCGACATAGAGATTGTGATCTTTGTCCGGGCAGGCCTCTGCGGTCCAGGATATATGAAAGCCACAGCACTCGATCCCCAGCCATTTCTCCTGCACGTCGCCGGCCTGCAAGCGGGTGCAATAATCGCGCGATCCATAGACGGCCGAGGCAACCGTGGTCATTTGCGTGCCGATCAGGGTGTCCAGCGGCGTATTGGTCAACCGGATGGCGATATCGGCGTCGCGCTCTGCCAGTTTCACGAACTTGTTCGTCACCTGAATATGCAGCTCGATCTTCGGATAGCGTTCGCTGAACCGGGTGAAGATCGGCATCAAAACCGAGGATGCCATGTTATTGATAGCCGACACGCGCAGCTCGCCAGTGGCGTCGGTATCGTGCCCGCTCTGGGCGCCCTCGAATTCAAGGATCTCGACCTCGATCTTGCTGGCCGAGAGTTTCAGTTCTTCACCCGCTTCGGTCAGCTCATAGCCAGAGGTTTTGCGCTCAATCAGCCGGGTGCCGAGCTGTTCTTCCATCGATCGCAGGCGCCGGGACACGGTCGAGTGCTGAACGCCCAGCCGCTTTGCACCGCCACTAATCGAGCCCGCCCGGGCGATGGCCAGAAATATCCTCAGATCGTCCCATTGCATGCTGAGCATCCGGGTTTGTGCAATTTTGCAAAATCGTCGTCGAAATTCTGCGAATTGTCTTAAGTCTGACCCTCGCGCACCCTTCTGGCAATGAAAACTGCACAACAAGGAGCGAGACGATGGGAGTGCCTCAACAGGTTTTCGATCCGGTTGCCTTCAAGACAACCACCTTAAATCAATGGGATGGGGCGGCAGATGCCTGGAACCGGTGGGCGCCGCTGCTGACACGCTGGTTGGGCCCGGCAACCGAGCTGATGCTCGACATGGCCAATGTAAGCCAAGGGAGTCGGGTGCTGGATGTTGCGGCCGGGGCGGGCGAACAGACGCTGGCAGCGGCCCGGCGCACCGGGCCGACGGGATATGTTCTGGCCACCGATTTGTCGCCGGTCATCCTCGAACATGCCGCTGCCAACGCCAAATTGGCCGGGTTCACTCATGTCGAAACCCAGGTCAAAGACGGCGAAGCCCTTTCCGATATCGACGCCGCTCCCTTTGATGCGGTGATTTCGCGGGTTGGCCTGATTTACTTTCCCGACCAGAACAAGGCGTTGATCGGTATGCGGGATCATCTGCGCCCGGGCGGGCGTGTCGGGGCGATCACCTATGCGGCGGCCGATCTGAATGGGTTCTTCTCGGTGCCCGTTGGCATCATTCGCCGGCGTGCTGCCCTGCCTGCACCGCTGCCCGGTCAGCCCGGCCCGTTCAGCCTCGGGGATCCTGATGTTCTGGCACAGCGGTTCATTGATGCCGGCTATTCGGATGTGCAGATCGAGCGGGTTCATGCTCCGCTACGCCTGAAATCCGCCCTCGAATGCCTGCAATTCGAACAGGAAAGCTTTGGCGCCCTGCATCAGATGATGGGCGGTTTGTCCGGGCGCGAACAGGACGAAGTCTGGGGCGAGATCGAAGAGGCGCTCGGCGCTTTCGAGGCGGGGGGCCGGTTCGAAGGTCCCTGTGAATTGCTGGTCGCATCGGCGGCGAAGTAACCGCCCAGTCCTTACCCTTTCAGGAGAAATCCAATGACAAAAATTGCCGTTATCCAACAGCCTCCGGTCTATCTCGACCTTGAGAAAACCATGGCGCGCGCCGTTGATCTGATCGAAGAGGCCGCGCGGGGCGGGGTGGATATGGTGGTCTTTCCCGAAGCCTGGTTCCCGGGCTATCCAACCTTTGTCTGGCGCCTGCCGCCCGGCGCTGGAATGGGCAAGACAGACGAGCTGTATGCCCGCCTGCAAGCCAATTCAATCGACCTTGGCCGGGGCGGGATGGCCCCCTTGCAGGAAGCTGCGAAAGAGCATGGCGTGGTCATTGTCGCGGGCTATCAGGAGCTTGATGGAGCGGTAAGCGGCAGCACGTTGTTCAACAGCTGCGTCATCATCGATGCCGACGGAACGATTGCCAACAACCACCGCAAGCTGATGCCGACGAACCCGGAGCGTATGGTCTGGGGGTTCGGCGATGGCTCGGGGCTCAACGTAGTGGAGACCGCTGTTGGTCGGGTCGGTGCGCTAATTTGCTGGGAAAACTACATGCCTTTGGCCCGCTTCGCGCTTTACGCCCAGAACATCGACATCTATGTGGCCCCCACATGGGACAGCGGCGAAACCTGGCTCGCCACCATGCAGCACGTCGCACGCGAAGGGGGCTGCTGGGTGATAGGATGCGCGACGGCTCTGGAGGCGTCCGATATTCCTACCGACATCCCGCATTATGACGAGTTGTTCCCGAACAAAGACGAATGGATCAACCCCGGTGATGCAGTAATTTATAAGCCCTTCGGTGGCGTCCATGCTGGGCCGATGCGCCGCGAAAAAGGGATCCTGACTGCCGATATCGACGTGGGCGCCGCGCGCGCATCGCGCCGGAAATTCGATGTCAGCGGCCACTATGCCCGCCCGGATGTCTTCTCGCTGAGTGTCAATCGGTCAAGACAGGCCCCGGTGACGTTCACCTGAACTGATTACTGAAGCCAACCTACCGGCGTTTCAGGGCCGCTGTATCTTTGCGTGCAACCTGTTCACCAGCAGGTCGTCCCGCAGGATCTCGGCCTTGATCGCGGAAAGCTCGCTGACATTCCAGTTGGCGCTCAGCTATCGCCCTTAGGCCCAATCCGCGTCGTGAGCGCTCTGCACAAATGACCGCAGAGTGAAAGCCGCAGCGCAGCGATGGGGCAAGCCCACGAGCGGCAGCTCCGGGCCGAATCCGAACCTTTGATCGC
The DNA here is from genome assembly GCA_050288685.1 of Paracoccaceae bacterium. Taxonomy (GTDB): domain Bacteria; phylum Pseudomonadota; class Alphaproteobacteria; order Rhodobacterales; family Rhodobacteraceae; genus Sinisalibacter. The sequence continues at coordinate 27,340 of JBNKEH010000002.1, forward strand.
CCCGACCTTTCCCAATAGACTAACGTGTGCCCCTTACGCGATAGATAAGCATTTTGTTTGACATAGTTCGCATGAGGAAAATGGCCCACTGGGAAGGACCTACATTCATAATATATTTCAATAAGTTGTCGATTTCTTAGACAAAATCGGCTTATGAAAGATCAATCGGTTATGGGGAGGGCTGTCTAAGGGTCCCGCACCCAATTCCTGTCAAGCGGCTTCTGTGACCGGCGCACTGCGCGATATTAGACGATCGCACACGACCTTCACCTTTCAGCCAGAGACGGTCAGGAGGCGACGGCGATTGCGAGGGTTGCCAGAGCCACCGTTGCAAAGCTGTTGATGATCATTCCGACGGAGGCGAAGCCTCCTGCGATTGGCGAAATCCGGAACGCCTGAGCGACCCCGAGTGCGCTTGCCGTCAAGCCAAGCGCCAGCCCCTGTGCACGTTCATCCGTCACCCCCACAATCCGGAAGACAGTGGTGCCGAGCCCGGCGCCCACAATGCCGGTAAAAACAACCAACATGACAGTCAGACCGGCTGGCCCACCGACCAACCCGACGAGATCCAGGGCCGCTGCGGTCGGGATCGATTTGACCGACAGAGCGCCGATCAACCTGGGCTGGGCCACCGAAAGCGCCACGACAAAAGCACTCGCGACAGAGATGACGGCACTGCACATCACCGCAGTGATCAGAGCCTGCCATCGCGCGACCAGAATATGCCCATTGCGCCAGAGCGGGACGGCAAGGAGCACGAAGAGCAGCGGCAGGGCCCGATGGATGGGAGCCGTGGCCGCCAGATAGAGCGGATAGGGAATATGGAACGCGATCAAAACGCTGGAAAGCGCTGCCGTCGTCACCAGAACGGGGTGAAGCGCATCTGGCCAACGCCACCTTTTATGCAGACTTGCCACCAAAGCGTAGACGAGCATCGTCAGGCCGGTGGCCGAGGCAACGCCGGTCATCAGATCGGAGGCCACGCCGTGCAACTCGTCATATCGGAGGAAAATACTCATTCGGCCTGAACCTGGTTCGGCGACGCGATTGGCTGCGGTCGCGCAAGCGCAAACTGGGCCACACGCCCAACGATCGCGAGCAGGCCGACAGCCCCCGCGATAACCGCAGCGACGATGATCAGCCAAGCATCGGCAATCAGGCCGAGTTGTTCGATGATCCCAATCGCGGCGGGAACAAAAAACAGCGGAAGAACCAGGATCGTAGCATCAAACAGCTTTGCAACAGTGACATCTGGCCGCCCCCGCCTATAGAACCGCCCGGCAAGCAGGATGAGTGCCAGAAATGAGCCCGGAAACCTCAATCCCGAGGCTGTCATGAGCGCGTCGCAGGCGAAAATCAGCAGCAGGATGAGCCCCCCGGCGATCAGCATGCCGATTGCACCGTGGTCGTTCCCTTCCTCATCAGTGCCCTCTGCCTCGCGCGTCTGATCGGGCGGGTTTTTCTTTCGTCTGGTGGGTTTCATCGAAAATACCTGCCCCTTTCGCCTGGGCGGTTCAGATGCGGGCCGTCAGCGCATCGCGCTGAGATTGGCAATCAGGGCCGTCTCCTCAGGGGTATGCGGATAGCGTTCAACCGGCTCTTGCTTTGACCGCTTGAAGACCTTTGCAAGCCGCAACAGGATTGCAGGCTGTTTCGGTTCGGTTGCCCGCAGGGTGACCTGCTCGGGTAAAATCACTGGCTGGTTCATCTCTCACCTGTTCTTTGAAAATCTGGCTGATGTCAGAGCCACAGCCAGTCAGAGCGTCGGCAAGCGCGGGACGCTCCGTCGGGTAAAAAGCGGCGTTTTGGCAGAATTCCTGCCAAAACGCCGATCGACTTGATAACGACGATGCTCGCGCCGGAAGAGATTTGTTTCGCGCTAACAACCTGAGGGCAGAAACTGCCTTTCGCACCAATGCTCGCCGATTCAGTCCGACGATCATTCAGAGTGCTTGTTGCACAATTATTTGCAGAGTGGATTTTTCAGCCTAGCCGAACAATGCGGGCGTAGCCTCAACCAACTCCGCAGGCACAACGTCGCGGCCAAACCGGTGCACAGCAAGGCTGACCGGTGTGCGCAACGTATTCGCACGATGCTTTGGCTGTTCGTACAGCCGCGCCGAAATGTGGTGCTGAAAACGCAGAAGGGCCGTGGCCCGCGCCTTCGACATGGCCTGCATTGCCCCCTTTGCACGCAACGAGGGGGTATCCGGCTCTGTCATGCACAACTCGTAGAGCACCCGCACGACCGGATCGTAGTCATAGACCTCGTCGCGCACCGGCCCCAGCTCTTCCCGGCGCCCATCGGCGATGAGCGCCTGACACAGGAAGACCTGCACGTAATGGCGAAAGCGCGATCCCGGCTCCGTCAGCGCTTCGGCCTGACGCAGCAGGCTCACCCCCGCGTCGATATCGCCGGTGAAGGTTCGAAGCTGGCCGAAAATCGCCAGCGACGAGGCGATGGAGGTGCTCTTGGCATGCGCCTGCTCTGCCAGTTCCAGCGCCAGCGCCTTATATCCCCGATCGACATAGTAGAGCAGCTTGGCAGCAATCATCGCCTGCGCGGGCTTGTCCTGGCACCAGCCCAGCGCGTCCCGTGCCAGCGTCTCGATTTCCCGGTCAATGGCAATGCAGGCCTCAAACCCTTCGCTGAGCAGATCCATCCCGTGAATGACGACATTGGTGTGCAGGTGGCTGGCATAGGTCAGGGCGATGGCCGGGTCATCGGGATGATCCTTGCGCAACTTGGTGAGGATCGGGTCGATTTCGCGCCACGACCCTCGCGTGCTTTCGGTTTCGAGACTTGCGTTATTCATCGCGACCGCGAGCGGTTTGCGGGTGGCGAAATGGTCGGTATCCTGCCGCCACCGCGCCGCGAGGATCGCCGGAGCCAGCGCCCCGACCGCGCGCGTATTGGCCCGATAGGGCGCAGTTTCCTGTGTCAGCGCCAGACGCTCGACATAGAAAACCTGTCCTGACAGGTGCGAGCGGGCCGCGATCACGCATCTGCAATGCACACCGTCGCGGAAGAACAACAGTTCGACCGAGAACCGCGTGATGCCGCTGCCGGGCTGCAGCCCCGGACCAGAGGATGCCTCCATCGCAGGTTTCACCGTCACCGGACTGCCGATCTCGGCGGCCAGCGCCGCTGCCAGCGTTTGGGCAAAGGCCAGCCCCGTCTCGCGGTAGGGTCCGAGCAGGTCGAGCCCTTTCAACGGCCCCACCACCGCAACCGCTTCCACGTCCGCTGTATCTGCCGCAGGCGCCTCCAGCCCACGACCGAGCCAGACATAACCACCGCCATAGCGGGTTTCGATGAAGCGCGGCTGGCGGGCATTGTCGCCCAGTTTGCGCCGCACCCGGTTGATGAGAAAATCCACGCTCCGGTCGCTCTTTTCCGAGCCATTATCCGAAATCGCATCGAGGATCTGATCGCGTGTCAGCGTTTGTTCAGGATGGCGTGAGAGGAACGCGAGCAGCCTCGATTCCGCGACCGTGAAGCGGACGGTACCGTCATCAAGTTGTGCGGTTCTGAAGTCGGCTCCAAACACGGTTCAACACGCCCCTTGATCCAATGCCCCAAAGAACAAGGCGCGTCATAGCCAGCCCAGTCTACGCTGAACTGGGACAAAAGATATTCATAATCGTGGGGTGTCAATCGGCGTTGAGAGCTGACCCCCTATCGGCGTCCAATATTGCCCCCCTTTATGCTGAGCAGGCAAGGCGTTGGGTAGCTCTCAAATCGCGCGGCGGCGGCGGGCCTGCGGGGGGAGGCGGCGTTACATTCTGTTTTGAAGCGTCAGCTTTCGTTCCCGGTTTCGACGATCTTGCAGTGGTGCGTAAGCTGGTCGAGCAACGCGGTTGTCATTTTGGCATCACCGAACACGCTGGGCTATCCGCCGAAGGCCAGATTTGTGGTGACGGTGACCGACGTGCGTTCATAAAGCTTGTGGATCAGGTGGATGGAGGAGGATCAGGAAAGGCCCCGATTTTCGTTCCAGATTGTCGCATCCGGATCTGCCGGATATGAAAATATTTGAATTATCCTAGGTAATGTGTGCCCGTTCGGTGGGTATAAAAAGACGCTCCTTATAAGTAACTTCATTTGGGCCTGAAGGGGCACAATAAGATCCCACTCCATTGCTCGATAGTCTACTTCTTTGCCCTGCGGATGTCCGTTTCGTCCCGCATTGTGTGAGTTCGAGCTTCCCCAGATTTCGCACTCGCAGCGAATGGCAGGTCTGACGGGCCGCATCGCGGCATCCGACATCGCGATCGAAAGGCAGCTAAGGGCCGGGAGCAGCTTCATGTAACACATATGGCTCAATCCATGACGAGACGATGCTGCCCCGTCATCGTTGAGTGCGCTGGCCTGACCCTATAGGTGCCACGAGGAGTTTCGGTGTTCGGCAAAGGCCAAATCCTACCCCCGCAACCAATATCCATACAAAGCCGCCGTCATAAGACAGGTGGCTCTTTCGTGCTCAGAGCGCCTTATCACCCAATCCCCACCGCATAGTCCCGAGGCGAAATCCACAGCGCGACAGCCCGTGGCTGCGGTCGCCGGTTGGCTTCGAAGCCAGACAGCAGAAACTGAACCAGGCAGGTGTCTAGGAAACTGGGGGCACCTCAATTCGTGACAAGCGCCATTGCTGCCATGCTGCTTGTATCTGCACCAGACCTTAGCTGCAGGCTAACCCGCGCTGTTGAAAAACGTAATTCTGATTAATCCATGTGGGTTGTAAGCAGGAGGGACAGCGCTCCTGACCCACCTGCGGGCATCGGCGCCAAACCTTGGGGACTGCACAGATGAAGCTTGAGACCACCGACACGCTTGTCATTGGGGCTGGGCAGGCAGGGATCGCCATGAGCGAGCACCTGACGCGCCGGGGGATTGCGCATATCGTCCTCGAGCGTGGGCGCATCGCCGAATCCTGGCGCACGCGCCGCTGGGACTCGCTCGTCGCCAACGGACCGGCGTGGCATGACCGCTTTCCGAGCATGGAATTCGAGGGCCACTCTCCTGACGCGTTCGTCGGGAAAGATGACGTCGCCGCCTATTTCGAGACCTATGCCGAACGCTTTGCGGGGCCGGTGCGGGACGGCGTCGAAGTGACCGCACTCGCGCCGCTTGAGGGGCGTCCGGGCTACCGGGCGGAAACCTCGGACGGCACGATCGAGGCGCGGAGCGTCGTCGTTGCGACCGGCGCCTTCCAAATGCCGGTGATCCCCCGGATCGTGCACGAGGTCGAGGGGACCACCCAGATCCATTCTGGCGACTACCGCAATCCCGGCGCGCTGCCCGAGGGCGCGGTGCTCGTCGTTGGCGCAGGCTCTTCGGGCACGCAGATCGCCGAAGAGCTGATGCAGGCCGGGCGGCGCGTCTACCTTTCGGTCGGGCCGCATGACCGGCCGCCGCGCAGCTATCGCGGCCGCGACTTCGTCTGGTGGCTGGGCGTTCTCGGGAAATGGGACAAGCAGGCAAGCGCCCCGGGCACCGAGCATGTCACCATCGCGGTCAGCGGGGCGAACGGGGGGCGGACGGTCGATTTTCGGCGGCTTGCCCAGGACGGCATCACTCTGGTCGGGCGCACCGAGAGCTGTGCCGATGGGGTGCTGTCCTTCGGTACGGACCTGGAACGCAACATCCGCCGCGGTGATGAGAATTATCTCTCGGTCCTCGACGAGGCCGACGCCTATGTGACACGCAACGGGCTTGACCTGCCGCCCGAACCCTCGGCCCGCGCGCTTGCCGCGATGCCCGCCTGCGTGACCGATCCTCTGTTGGAGCTCGACATGAGCGCGGCAGGCCTCTCCACCATCATCTGGGCGACCGGTTTCGCCAATGATTACGGCTGGATGTCCGTCGACGCTTTTGATGAGGCGGGCCGACCCGACCATCAGCGCGGCGTGTCGCGGGCACCGGGGATCTATTTCCTCGGCCTGCCTTGGCTCTCGGGGCGTGGCTCCAGCTTTATCTGGGGCGTCTGGCATGACGCGAAATACCTGGCCGATCACATCGAAATTCAGGCCGGCTACCGCGCCTATCGCCCCGATCCCGACGCGGCCCGCACCGAAATGCGCACCGCCCCCCGCAACGCCTGACCCACACTGGAACCAATGATGGCCCACACCCGCATCCGCGCCTTCAACACGAAGGACACCTATCCCGAACAGAACCTCGACAACGACCTCGCCCAAGCCGTGGTGGCACGGGGGCAGGTGATCTTCCTGCGTGGCCAGTGCCCGCAGGACCTCGATACTGCGAAGAATATAGAGAGCCACGACCCGGTAGAGCAGACCCACAAGGTTATGCAGAACATTCGCCAACTGGTCGAAGAGGCGGGTGGCGAGATGGCTCATGTGACCAAGCTCGTCGTCTACCTGACTGACGTGCGCCACCGCGAGGCCGTCTACCGGACGATGGGCGAATATATCCGCGGCGTGTATCCGGTCTGCACCGGCCTCGTCGTCGTCGCTCTTGCGCGGCCCGAATGGCTGGTGGAGATTGACGCAACAGCCGTGATCCCCGACTGACCCGAAACGGAGCGCTCCATGACCTTTTCTATCGTAGCCAGATGCGCGCAAAGCGGGCAGTTCGGCGTGGCAATATCCTCTTCTTCGCCGGCGGTCGCGGCGCGCTGCGCGCGGGCCCAAGCCGGGATCGGCGCAGTCGCGTCGCAGAACGTGACCAATCCCGAACTGGGAACGGTGATGCTGGAGCGGATGGCATCGGGCGAAGGCGCAGCGGCTGCGGTGACTTCGGCGCGGTGCGGCGACGCCCATCCCGACTACCGCCAGCTTCTGGCGATCGATGCGACCGGCGCGACATCGGTGCATTCGGGCCCGAAGGCCCTTGGCATCTGGACCGCCGCCGAGGGGCGCGACTGCGCGGCGGGTGGCAACATGCTGGCCAATGATGGCATCCCGGCAGCGATGGTTGCGGCCTTCGAGACGGAAGAAGGGGCTCTCGGAGACCGGCTGATCGCAGCGATGAAGGCGGGTCTTGCGGCGGGCGGCGAGGCGGGGCCGGTGCATTCCGCGGGCCTGCTTGTCGTGGACAAGCAGAGCTGGCCCTATGCTGACCTGCGCGTCGACTGGCTGGACGAGACCTGCCCGATCGCGGCGCTATCCGATCTCTGGATACTCTACCGCCCGCAGGCCGACGATTACGTCACCCGCGCGCTGAACCCCGGCGCCGCGCCGTCTTACGGCGTTCCGGGCGACGACTGATGCCGCTACGGATTACCCTGCGCCAGCTCGAATACTTCATCGCCGTCTGCGATAGCGGATCCATCGCGCTTGCCGCGCAGAAGCTGAACGTCTCCTCGCCCACCATCTCCACCGCGATTACCCAGCTTGAGGCAGAGGTCGGCCTCAAGCTGTTCATCCGGCGCCATGCCCATGGCCTTGCCGTTTCGCAGGTGGGGCGCCGGTTCCTCGAAGGCGCACGCGAGGCCGTCGAGCGGGCAGAGGCGCTCGGCGACCTGGCAAGCAAACTGGCCGGCACCGTACGGGGCGACCTGCATGTGGGCTGCCTGATCACCTTCGCACAGATCGTGCTGCCGAAGCTGCGCCGCGGCTTCATAGACACCTATCCCGAGGTCGTCTTCCGCCAGTTCGAGCGCGACCAATCCGAGATCTTCGAGCAACTGCGCGATGCCCGCCTGGACGTGGCGATAACCTATGATCTCGACATCCCCCCCGATCTGGACTTCCACCCGTTGATCGACCTGCCGCCCGTCGCTCATTTCTCGCAGGATCATCCTCTGGCCGGGCGGCGCGAGGTCGCGCCCTCGGAGCTTGTCGACCTGCCGATGATCCTGCTCGACCTGCCGGTGAGCAGCGACTATTTCCTGTCACTCTTCACAGAGACCGGGCAGCGCCCGCGCGTGGTAGAGCGGACGCGAGACATAGCGGTAATGCGCTCGCTCGTGGCGAACGATTTCGGCTATTCCATCGCCAATATCCGCCCGATCACCGATCAGGCGCCCGACGGCGGCACGCTGCGTTTCGTCCCGATCTCGGGCGGACCGCGACCGCTCAAAATGGGAATTCTGACGTGCCGGGGGGCGGAAACCTCGCGCACGGTCGCGGCCTTCGTCGAGCATGTCCGCGACAATCTGGACGACGCGAGCGGATTCAGCTTTGGCGCGGCTGCGGAGTAGAAAATGAATCTTTCCGCCAAGGACATCCTCGCCAAGCTCATCGGTTTTCCAACGATCACGGACGGGCCGAACGGCGCGCTCGTGGATTGGGTCGAAGACTTTTTGCGGGCGCAGGGATTTGCGACCTGGCGCGTAGCTTCCGCCGATGGGGTGAAGGTGGGACTTCTTGCCAAGCGCGGGACGGGAGAGGGCGGACTGCTCTGCGCGGCCCATTCCGATGTCGTTCCGGTCGCGGGACAGAACTGGTCACAAGACGCCTTCACCCTCGGCGAACGTGATGGTCGCTATATCGGCCGAGGCACGACCGACATGAAGGGGGCCCTCGCCTGCGTTCTGGCTGTGGCGCAATCGCTGCAGATCGAAGACCAGCGCATGCCGCTAAGCCTTGTGCTGAGTTGGGACGAGGAGATCGGCTGCCGTGGCATCGCCGAGATGATCGATGCGGTGATCCCGACGCTGGGCCGGCCGGACCTCTGCATCGTGGGCGAGCCGACCTCGCTGAAGCTCGTCACCGGGCACAAGGGCAAGGCGAGCTACCGGGCCGTCGCGACCGGTGAGCCCGGGCACTCGGCCATGGCGCCGCAGTTCCGCAACGCGCTGCATCCCGCCGCCGAACTGGTCCAGGCGATCCGCGACCGGCAGGCGGCGCTCGTGGCGCAGGGTGCCCGGGACATGCGCTATGACCCGCCATTCTCAACGATCCATGCGGGGGTCCTGCGGGGCGGTACCGCCCTCAACATCGTGCCGGACCGCGCGGAGCTTCTGTTCGAGATCCGCCACCTCGACGCCGAGACGCCGGAGGCGATCCTGGCGGGCCTCGACGTACCGCGCGACGTGACGATCACACAGACGGGCAGCTATCCGGGTCTGAGCGGCGATGCGGGCCATCCGGCAATCCGCGCCTTTGCATCAGGTCTGGCACAGGCGGAGCCAGGTACCGTCGCCTTCGGCACCGAAGCGGGGTTCTTCGCCGCCCTCGGTCTGCCGACGATCGTTTGGGGGCCGGGGGACATGCGCGATGGCCATCAGCCCGACGAATCTGTTGCGATCTCCGACTTGGATGACTGTATCAGGATCCTGCGCGCCTTCCTGTCCCGCTGACACCGGCGTCTCGGGCATCCTGCCGAAGACATGGGCGCCGATGCTGCCGTAAAGGCGCGGCACCGCGCGGGTGATCATCTTGACCTGTGCGTTGGGGGGGTGTCGTCCAGGCGGCAGGCATCCATCTGAGCTGCCAGATCGAGGTGAACGTTGCGCTGGACGGATTTCTCCAAGCGTCGGATGCCTGAATGCTGCTCCCTATAGTCATCGCTGGGTCAGGCGGCGGTTTCGAGTATCGCCACCTTGCAGAGCAAGGATGCGGACCCGGAGATCGCGTTGGTCGGCAACGACTGCGCACCGGCAGATGTCGAAAGATGCCGTGATAGACAGGGAGTAGCCGCGCTCTATCATTCTGCGGCCCCGTGTTGGTATGGCGGGGTCGACCTGAACCTCGATCGCACAGCCACCGCCATCGATCACGAGTGTTGCCGTGCCGCCCTGTCGAACGGCCCTAACTTGTCGTTCAGCTTGCATTGATCGTGCTGCGGTGCGGCCGGACGTTGCGGGCATTGGGGCATAGTGCAGCATCTTAGAATTATGAACGTCGGGAGCGCGGAAACCCAGGTCTTCATCACCCGACCCAACTGTGGCGGCGCGGGCGGAAGTCAGAGCACATGCGCGACGTCTGCTATTCGGCGGCTTCGCTCATCGCGGCCCGGCTCAGAAGTGCCGCCAGTTCGGGCTTGCACGAGCCGCAATTGGTGCCCGCCGCAAGGGCTGCGCCGATCGCCTCGACGCTCATCAGCCCGTCGCGTTCGATCACGCGCAGGATGGTGTTCACCCCGACCGAGAAACACGAGCACAGAACCGGCCCCGGATCGGGCTGGTCTGCCCCCGGCCGTCCGGCCAGTACATCCGGGGCTTCACAGCCCAGAAGCCCGGCCAGATGTTCGCGCGACACCGCCACCGGCGCAGGCCCGGCAAAGAGCGCGCCGATCAGCCGCCCATTGCGATGCACTGCAACGCGGGCAATCCCGCGTGCCGGGTCTTGCAAGCTGATCACCTCACCGGGGCCGAACAGGCCAAGCGCAAAGGCGTCCCAGTCTTCGGGCAGATCGCCCGCCAGCTCCAGCCGCCAGCCCCCGTCCACCCGCGCCTTGGCCCAATAGGCGCAATCGGGGCGCAGATCACCCGCCGAGATCGCATAGGCGTAGAACCCGGCCTGATAGCGCGCGATGGCCACCGGCGATGCCTTGCTTTCGGGCTGACCCGAGACCGGATCGACCACCGCCTTTACCAGCGCATCGACCCGGCCTGTCGGGGCATGTTCGCCGGTCCAGTGGATCGGTGCAAACACTTCGCGCCGCCGCACCCTGTCTGTGATCAGCGCCCGCAGGATCGCCCGGCCTTGCGGCGAAGTGACTTCGACCAGATCAGCGGCGCGGATTCCGTAGCGCGCGGCGGTTTCGGGATGAATCTCTACAAACGGCTCGGCTAGATGCTGCGAGAGGCGTGGGCTCCGACCCGAGCGCGTCATCGTGTGCCACTGATCGCGGATGCGCCCGGTGTTGAGCCGCAGCGGATAGGCGAGGCTTGGCGTGGTGGCGGGCGCGCGTGCGGTCAGGGGCAACATCCGCGCCTTGCCATCCGCGTGGTAAAACCCGCCATCGCCGAAAAACCGCTCGCGCCCCCAACGGCGCGGCGCCATCGTCTCATACTCCGCACCCCAGTCGGAAATGTCGAAATCCAGCCCAAACTGGCCCGCGACACCCGACAGCGCTGCATATTCGCGGAAAATCTTGGCGGGGCTTTGATAGGCAAAGGCCGCCTCCCAGCCCATGCGCCGCCCGACCTCGGCGACGATCGCCCAATCGTGGCGGACCGCACCGGGGGCGGGCAGAAAGGCGCGCTGGCGGCTGATGGTGCGGTCGGAATTGGTGACGGTGCCATCCTTCTCGCCCCAGCCGGTGGCAGGCAGCAGCACATCGGCACAGCGGGCGGTATCGGTACTGGCGAAAAGATCGCTCACCACCACGAAATCGCAGCCCAGCAGCGCCTCGCGCACTTTGTTAGCCTCAGGCAGCGAGGCCACCGGGTTGGTGCACATGATCCAGATCGCCTTGATCTTGCCCTCACCCACCGCCTTGAACATCTCCACCGCTTTCAGCCCGGCGCGGGTGGGCATCGCGGGGGCGGCCCAGAAATCCTGCACGGCGGCGCGGTGGGCAGGCTCTTCCAGCTCCAGATGGCAGGCGAGCATATTGGCCAAGCCGCCGACTTCACGCCCGCCCATCGCATTGGGCTGGCCGGTCACCGAAAACGGTCCCATCCCGGGGCGCCCGATCCGGCCCGTGGCAAGGTGGCAATTCAAGATCGCATTCACCTTGTCGGCCCCGGCGCTCGACTGGTTCACCCCTTGCGAAAACACCGTGACCACCTTTTCGGTACTCACCCAGAGATCGAGAAAGGCTTTCAGCTCGTGTTCGGGCAGCTCCAGCCCATAGGTGCTATCGGCCTCGGCCGCCTTTAGCGCCTCGGCATAGCCCGTGACATGTTGCGTGATATAGCCGCCATCGACCTTACCGCGCCGGGCCAGTTCCACCAGCAGCCGGTTGAACAAAGCCACATCGCTGCCCGGTGCGATTGCCAGATGCAGATCGGCCAGATCGCTGGTGGCGGTGCGGCGCGGATCAATATTCACCACTTTCATCGCGGGCCGCGCCGCCTTGGCTGCCACAAGGCGCTGAAACAGCACCGGGTGGCACCAGGCGAGGTTCGAGCCGACAAGCACCACCAGATCGGCCTCTTCCAGATCGTCATAATTGCCCGGCACGGTATCGGTGCCAAAGGCGCGCCGATGCCCGGCCACGGTCGAGGCCATGCAAAGGCGGGAATTGGTGTCGATATTGGCCGAGCCGATGAAGCCTTTCATCAGCTTGTTGACCACGTAGTAATCCTCGGTCAGGAACTGGCCCGACACGTAAAAGGCCACGCTATCAGGCCCGTGTTCGGCGATGGTCGCCTTGAACCGATCCGCCACCAGCCCCAGCGCCTCGTCCCAGCTTGCTTCGCGCCCGGCAATCTGCGGGGCCAGCATCCGGCCTTCTGTGCCGATGGTTTCGCCCAAAGCGGCACCTTTCGAGCAGAGCCGCCCGCGATTGGCCGGATGGTCGGGATCGCCGCGCAGCGCCACGCCGCCCGCCCCATCGGGTCGGGCCAGAACCCCGCAGCCGACGCCGCAATAGGTGCAGGTGGTGCGCAGCTCGGGCTGCATCAGGCAGCACTCCGCTTTTGCAAGAATGTGACATCGAGCAGGATGCGCCCGGCCTCAACCCGTGTGGCATAGGTCGCCACGCGGCCCTCATCCGCCCCCTGCGCCTCGCCGCTATTCATGTCGAACACCCAGTTGTGCAGGGGGCAGGTCACCTTGTCGCCATGTACGATGCCTTCGCTGAGCGGCCCCGCCTTATGCGGGCAGCGGTCTTCCAGCGCAAAGATCCGGTCTTCCAAGGTGCGAAAGATCGCCACGCAGCCCGCCGCGGTTTTCACCACCCGCGCGCCCTGACGCGGAATGTCACCGATCGCGCCAATATCAATCCAGTCGGTCATTCCGCCGCCTCCAGAGTAAGCACCGCAAGCGGCTGATAAAGCGCCTGCTGTTCGGTCACATGCTCGGCCCAGGGATCGTGTTGATAGATGGATTGCGAGATGCGGAAGCGCTCGACCAACCCGGCGCGCGCCTGAGCGTCGCCCACCTGTTCCTGCACCCAGGAAAGGCCGACCTTTTCGACCCATTTATAGATCCGGTCGAGATATTTGCCGTTTTCGCGGTAGAGCTGCATTACCGCCTGCACCCAGTCGAGCACCTCTTCCTCGCTCTTGGCCTTGTAGAGGGGCTGGGACTCGCGCAGATCCATCCCGGCGGCCCCGGCAATGCCGATTTCATAGCCCGAGTCCACACAGATTACCCCGATATCCTTGCAGGTCGCCTCGGCGCAGTTGCGCGGGCAGCCCGAGACGGCGAGCTTCACCTTATGCGGTGTCCAGCTGCCCCAGAGCGCCTTTTCCAGCTTGATCCCCAGCCCGGAACTGTCTTGCGTGCCAAAGCGGCAATGATCGCGGCCTACGCAGGTTTTCACCGTGCGCAGCCCTTTCGAATAGGCGTGGCCCGATACCAGCCCGGCGCGGTTGAGATCAGCCCAGACGCCCGGCAAGTCTTCGCCGCGCACCCCCAGTAGGTCGATCCGCTGGCCGCCGGTGATATGCACGGTGGGCACGGCGTATTTCTCGGCCACATCGGCAATGGCGCGCAGCTCGCCCGGGTTGGTCATCCCGCCCCACATGCGCGGCACCACGGAAAAGGTGCCGTCTTTCTGGATATTTGCGTGCTTGCGCTCGTTGATGAAGCGCGATTGCGGATCATCGGTATAATCCAGCGGCCAATCGGCCAGCAGGTAATAGTTCAGCGCTGGACGGCAGGCATGGCAGCCATCCTTTGTGCGCCAGCCCAGTTCCTGAAACACCGCCGGCATGGATTTGAGTGGATGCGCCTTGATCAACCGGCGCACGTCTTCGTGGCTGTGATCAGTGCAGGCACACATCGGCTGCGCCGTCGGCAGCACGAAATCATCGCCCAAAGTGGCGGCCAGAACCTGCTCGACCAGCCCGGTGCAGGTGCCGCAGGAGCCCGACGCCTTGGTCACCGCGCGCACATCGCCCAGCGTGGTCGCTCCGGCCTGAATGGCCTCAACAATCGTGCCTTTGCAAACGCCGTTGCAGCCGCAGATTTCTGCGTCAGCCGGTAAGGCTGCAACGGCTGAAAGAGGGTCCACGCTGGCACCGCCCTGATAGGCCGGGCCAAAGATCAGCGTCTCGCGCATCGCCGACACATCGGCGCCGTCCTTGATCTGGCCAAAGAACCAGTTGCCATCGGCGGTATCGCCATACATCACCGCGCCGATCAGCACGTCTTCTTTCAGGATCAACCGCTTGTAGACGCCGCGCGCCGGGTCGCGGAACACGATATCTTCGCGGTCGTCGCCATCGGCAAAATCGCCCGCACTGAACAGATCGCAGCCGGTGACCTTCAGCTTGGTCGAGACTTCACGCGGCACAAAAGCAGCGGCTTCCCCCATCAGGGTGGCGGCGGCGATTTTCGCCTGATCGTAAAGCGGCGCGACGAGGCCGAACAATTGCCCGTTGAATTCCACGCATTCGCCCAGCGCCAAAATATCGGGGTCCGAGGTCTGCATCTGCGCATCCACCTCGATCCCGCGCGCCACATCGAGATGGGCATCGTTGGCAAGCCGGGTTTCGGGGCGGATGCCCACGGCCATGACCACCAGATCGGCCCCCAGCACTTCGCCGCTTTCCAAGAGCACCGCCTCGACCTGATCCTCGCCCAGAATGGCTTTGGTGGAGGCCTTCAGCTTTACCTCGATGCTCTTCTCTTCCAGCGATTTTCGCAGCAGATAGCCCGCCGCCTCATCAAGCTGGCGTTCCATCAGATGGCCCATGAGGTGCAGTACCGTCACCTCCATCCCGCGCGCGCGCAGCCCGGCAGCGGCCTCAAGCCCCAACAGCCCGCCGCCGATCACCACGGCCCGCCCGCCTTTCGCAGCGGCGGCGATCATCGCCTCGGTATCGTCAAGGTCGCGATAGCTGATCACGCCGGGCAGATCCTTGCCCGGCACCGGAATGATGAACGGCGCCGAGCCGGTGGCGATGACCAGCTTGTCATAGCTGACCGTGCCATTTTGCCCGGTGACGGTTTTCGCCTCCCGATCAATGCCGGTCACCGCCTCACCAAAGCGGCAGGTCACGCCATGGGCCTCGTACCAATCCGCGTCATGGGTGACGATTTCGTCATAGCTCTTGTCGCCCGACAGCACCGGCGACAGCATGATCCGGTTATAGTTCCCGCGCGGTTCGGCATTGAACAGCGTCACGTCGATATCGGCACCGGCGTCGAACAGATGCTCCAGCATCCGGCCAGAGGCCATCCCGGCTCCGATCACCACAAGTTTCTGGGTCATGGCTTACTCCGCAGCAATGGATTTGGAGGTTTCGGCTTTCGGGGCAGGTCTGGCCCCGTGTTCATATTCTTCAAGGAAATCGAGTACGTCCTGCCGGTAGGCATAGTAATCCGGGTGCTCCAGCAGCGCCTTGCGACTGCGCGGGCGCGGCAGATCGACCTTGGTGATCTTGCCAATCGTGGCCTCTGGCCCGTTGGTCATCATCACCACCCGGTCAGCCAGCAGGATCGCCTCGTCCACATCATGGGTCACGCAGATCGCGGTGACCTTGGTGCGGCTCCAGACTTCCATCAGCACTTCCTGAAGCTCCCAGCGGGTGAGGCTATCGAGCATCCCGAAAGGCTCGTCGAGCAACAGGAGTTTGGGGCTGAGGGCAAAGGCGCGCGCGATGCCCACGCGCTGTTTCATCCCGTTCGACAGATCAACGGCGGGCTTGTCCATGCTACCCGCCAGCCCGACCCGCTCAAGGTAATATTCCACCACATCCTGCCGCTCGGCACGGCTGGCTTTCGGGTAGACCTTGTCGACCCCGATGGCGACGTTTTCCTTCGCCGTCAGCCAGGGGAAGAGGTTGGGCGATTGGAACACCACCGCGCGTTCCGGATCGGCCCCGACCACTTCACGGTTGTCGAGGATCACCCCGCCGCGCGAAATGTCGTTCAGCCCCGCCGCCATGGTCAGCACCGTGGATTTGCCACAGCCGGAATGGCCGATCAGCGAAATGAACTCGCCCTTCTCGATCTTCAGGTTGAAGCCTTCGACCACGGTCAGCGGACCTTTCGGCGTCGGGTAGATCTTGTGAACGTCGGAAAACTCCAGATAGCGCTCGGTGACCAGAGAGCTGGCCGCCTGTTTCACCGCCGCCGGTACATCGTGGATCGCGCGCACATTCGGCAATTCCCGCGTGCCTTCGATCCGCGCATTGATCCCCACATCCATCAGATAGGTGGTGACCTGCGCACGCAGCGCCTTGAAGCCTTCGTCATGGTTCATCGCCATCCGGTCGCGCGGACGCGGCAGGGTTACGGCCACCGGCTCGCCCAGCGTGCCATCGGGGTTCAGGGGCACGATCCGGTCGGCCAGCAGAATGGCCTCATCGACATCATTGGTGATCAGAATGCAGGTTTTCTTGTCCTGCTCCCAGATCTGCAGGATCTCATCGGCCAGATTGGCCCGCGTCAGCGCATCAAGCGCCGAAAGCGGCTCGTCGAGCAGCAGCATCTCGGGCGACATGGCCAGTGCGCGCGCCACCGAGACCCGCTGACGCATCCCGCCAGACAGTTCAGCCGGGCGGCGGGCGGCGGCGTGAGACAGCCCGACCATGCCGATATAGTGATCCGCCTTGGCCTCTTTCTCGGCTTTCGACATTTTCGGGAACACGCTGCCGATTGCCAGCAGGATATTTCCCTTCACGGTCAGCCACGGCATCAGGCTGTAGCTTTGAAAGATCAAGCCGCGTTCCGGCCCCGGCCCGGTGATCGGCGCGCCGCGATAGGTGACGCTGCCGCTATCGGGCGTTTCCAGCCCGGCGATCAGGTTGATCAGGGTGGATTTCCCGGTGCCGGAAAATCCAAGGATTGCAACGAATTCGCCGTCTTCAACCTCAAGCGAGATGTCTTTCAGAACGTCGGTGCGGCGCAGCCCTTCACCGAAGCCTTTGCAGACGTGATTGAAACTCAGGATGCTCATGATGTCACCGATTGGCCGAGAAGGTGAAGAGCGACTGGATGGCGAACATCACCCGGTCCAAGAGAAAGCCGATGATCCCGATGGTGAAGACAGCCACCATGATCCGCGCCAGCGACTGGCTGGAGCCGTTCTGGAACTCATCCCAGACGAACTTGCCAAGCCCCGGGTTCTGCGCCAGCATCTCGGCGGCGATCAGCACCATCCAGCCCACACCAAGGCTAAGGCGCAGCCCGGTAAAGATCAGGGGTAGCGCCGAGGGCAGGACGAGCTTGGTGATCTTGGTCCAGGTGTTCATTTTCAGAACCTTCGAGACCGAGATCAGATCCTTGTCGATCGAAGCCACGCCATGGGCGGTGTTGATCAGCGTCGGCCAGAGCGAACAGAGCGTTACGGTGATGGCAGAGACCAGGAAGGATTTCGAAAACATCCCGTCATTCGACGGGATCAGCGCCGAGATGATCATCGTCACAATCGGCAACCACGCCAGCGGCGAGACCGGCTTGAAGATCTGCACCAAGGGGTTCACGGCGGCATTGGCGGTGGCCGAAAGCCCGGCCAGAATGCCCACCGGGATCGCCACCAGCGAGGCCAGAACGAAGCCGAAGAACACGGTTTTGATCGAGGTCTTGATCTGGTCGTAATAGGAGGGCGCGCCGGTATAGGTCATGTGTTTGACCTCATCCGCACGACCGGCATCGATCAGCTTTTGGTTCCGCGTATCGATCTGGGCGTAGAATTTCGCCTGTTTGACGCTTTTCTCCAGCGCCGCCTCGTGCAGGTCGAGCGCGGTTACCCAGACTTCTGCCGGGCCAGGAATGGCTCCGAGCGAGGTTTGAACCCGCGGCGCCAGCGTGCCCCAGAGTGCTATGAAACAGAGGATCGAGAGCAGCGGCACGCCAAGCAGGCGCCAGAGATCCTTCATCTGCGCCGCCGGATTGTCGCCCGCCGCGGCTTTCAGCAGCGGGGTGAGCCAGCCCAAGCCCAGAACCTTGAACCAGGCATCGGCCTTGTTGATGCGGGTAAACAGGCGCGCGCGGCGGGCCTCGCGTTCAGCAGATTTGGCGAAATCGGGGTCAGCGGTGGTCATGTCTCTGTCCTCGGAATGGAGTTTAGGGGGCGGCGCACCGCCCCCGTTGGGCTCAGCCCTGAACTTCGGTTCCAACCACCGTCTGGCCGGATTTCAGACCGATCGGCAGGCTGTCGATATAGGCGTTGGGATGGTGCGCATCGTAGGAAATACCGTCGATGATATCGCTGCCCGGCGTGGTCTCGCGGTAGCCATCGCTGTCGAAGGGGAAGTCGGCCGCATTGGCCAGACCCTCATCCACGAGCTGTTTCGCAGCTTCGAGGTAGATCTCGGGCTTGTAGACCGACTTCGCCACTTCGTCATACCAGCTGTCGGGCTTGGTATCGGCGATCTGCCCCCAGCGGCGCATCTGGGTCAGATACCAGACCGCGTCGGAATAATAGGGATAGTTGGCATAGTAGCGGAAGAACACGTTGAAATCGGGCACCGAGCGCTTGTCGCCCTTTTCATATTCAAACGTGCCGGTCATTGAATTGGCGATAACGTCGTAATCGGCGCCCACATATTCGGGCTGCGAGAGCATTTTCACCGCCGCCGGACGGTTGGCATTGTCCTGCTCATCGAGCCAGATCGCGGCGCGGATCAGCGCCTTGGTGAGGGCGATGGTGGTGTTGGGGTATTTCTCAGCGAATTCGGCGGTGATGCCGAACACCTTTTCCGGGTTGTTGTGCCAGATCTCGTTATCGGTGATCACCGGCACGCCGATGCCCTTGAACACCGCCTGCTGGTTCCACGGCTCGCCGACGCAATAGCCCGAGATCGTGCCCGCTTCGAGCGTCGCGGGCATTTGCGGTGGCGGCGTGACCGATAGGAACACGTCGGCGCCAACCTGCCCGGTGGCATCGTCAGAGCCGTAATAGCCGGGGTTGATCCCGCCTGCGGCCAGCCAGTAGCGCAGCTCGTAATTATGGGTCGAGACCGGGAAGACCATGCCCATATTGAAGGGCTTGCCTTCGGAGTTGAACGTGTCGATCACCGGCTTCAGATAGCTCGCGCTGATCGGATGCTCGGGCTTGCCATCGGCGCCGGTCGGGATGCCCGGCTTCATCATCTCCCAAACCTCGTTCGACACGGTGATGCCGTTGCCGTTCAGGTCCATCGAAAACGGGGTGATGATATGCGCCTCGGTACCATAGCCGATGGTCGCGGCCAGCGGTTGCCCCGCCAGCATATGCGCCCCGTCCAGCGTGCCCGAGATCACCCCGTCCAGCAGCACCTTCCAGTTGGCCTGCGCTTCGAGGGTCACGAACAGCCCTTCGTCAAGGAAATAGCCGTTTTCATAGGCCACGGCGAGCGGCGCCATATCGGTGAGCTTGATGAAACCAAAGGTCAGCTCGTCCTTCTCGATCCCCGGCGTTTCGGCCATCAGCGGCCCGGCGAGGAAACTTGTTGCAACCAGCACTGCGGTGAACCGTTTCATGTCCCGTTGTTCCTTTCTTGCCCCGAGAGGCCCAAAACGAAAAAAACCGTCGACACACTCTGCCAGGAGGAGGCGGCAGAGGGTCGAGCGGCTTTGCTCAATTGCCCAGTCATCGGGCGTAATTCTGTGGGAAGCATCTTTGCGTCCCTAGATGATCATGTCGGCGAGTCGGGGCGGGGAAAACCCTGCGCAATCGGGCAGGCGATGCGGCAGCGCAGAAATCCGCACTTTCGCCTAATTTTTGGTCACTCCCCCTCGGAGAGATCAAACAGACGCCCGTTGAAGAACCCATCCGGCTCCAGAAACAGCTTTCCCGAGTCGGAGGCGACAGCGGTGCGCTGCTCCAGACTGCCCTCCAGCTTGGCCGAAGCGCCGGGCAGATCGGCCCCTTCGCCCGCCAGCGCGGCACGGTAGAGATCGGAGCGCATCACATTGGCCCCGGCAGCCTCGGCCCCCGACCGCCCCAGCCCGGTGCGCGCGGCAAGCTGGCCTGCAATCCACGCCCCCTGACTGCGCCACGGAAACTGCGCCGCGCCCTTGTGGAAGACGAGGAAATTCGGCGTCACCCGCTGTTCGCCGCGCCCGGAGATCACCAGATGCCCGGTCAGCGCCCGTTCGATCACCTCGGCTCCGACATTCAGATAGGCCGGACGCGCCATGATTTCCGCCGCCGTCAGGTGATTGTCGGGATTGTCGAGCCAGCGCCCGGCCCGCCAGACCGCCCGGATCAGCCTAGCTGCCAGATTGGGCCGCGCCTCGGCCCAGTCGCGCCGCGCTGCCAACACCTTTTCGGGGGCGAATTTCCAGATCGCCGCCCCGGGGAGCAGAAGTGCGCCCACACCATTTTCCACCGCGATCGAGCCCCAAGGCTCGCCGACGCTAAAGGCGTCAATCTCGCCCGCCGCAATCGCCTCGGCCATCAAGGGCGGCGGCACGGTATGGATCTGCACATTCTCAGGCGCGGGCAGACCCAGTGCCGACAGCCAATAGTAAAGCAGCTCTGCATGCATCGAGAAGGGGAACGGCACGCCAATGCGCAGGGGCCCGTCCGAGGCTGCGATCAGCGCCCTCCCCGCTCCTTCCGCATCGGCAAAATCAAAGCTGAAGCCACCTGTCCGCATCCGCCCGGCCAGCGCCTCGCAGACCCCCAGCACCGTGCCGTTGACCGACATCACCGAAAGCACGTCGAGCGGCACCGGTCCGCCCAGCCCCAGCGCAATCGCAATCGGGATCGGCGCCAGCATATGCGCGGCGTCAGCCCGGCCCAGCGTGACCATATCGCGCAAGGCGCTCCACGAGGGTGCCTTCATCAGATTGAGCGCAAGCCCTTCTTCCCCGGCAAAGCCCAGCTCCTGCGCCACCACCAGAGGGGCCGCATCGACCAGCGGGATGAAGCCAATATTCAGCGCGGTGGTATTCATGACAGCAACTCCGCCGCTGTCACCAACGCCTGCGCCACATCGACCACCTTGCGGCCCTGATCCATCGCGGTTTTGCGCAACAGCGCATAGGCCGCGTCTTCGTCAAAGCCGCGCGCCTTCATCAGAATGCCCTTGGCGCGGTCGATCAGCTTGCGTTCTTCCAGCGCGCGCTTGGTCGCCGCCAGCTCCTTGCGCATCCGCTGCACCATGTGAAAGCGCGCCACGGCGGCATCCAGAACCGGCTTCAGCCGTTCGGCGCGCAGCCCGTCCACCACATAGGCCGACAGCCCCGCCTCGATGGCCTGCTTGGTCAGCCCGTCATCGCTGCGATCCACGAACATCGCCACCGGGCGCTCGAGCGGCCCCGAGGCCAGCGCCAGCTCTTCCAGCGTATCGCGCGAGGGGTTGGCGAGGTCGATCAGCACGATATCAGGCTGACGTTCGGCAATCTTGCGCGCGAGGCCGGTTTCCTCGGCAATGACCGAAATATCGAAATCGCCCGCATCGCGAAGCCCGTCCACGATCAGCAAAGCGCGATCGCGGTCACGTTCGACAACAACGATGGACAGGCGGGTGTTCATGCCGCCACCCGGCCCGCAGGCTGCGGTTTTGTAAAGCGGCCCGCCCATTGCGCAGGCATCCCCGCCGCGCACTGCGCAGATTGCGGGCATTTCCCGGCGCTCCGCCTAACTCTTGAGCGGTGCGATTACGCCGCATCGAGGCGCTGGCGTCGCCGCACGGCTCTTCTGGCAGGACCAAAACGCAGCCTCCTAAAGGCCCGGAGTGGTTTGCTGCCATTTTCCATCGCCCAGAGGGCTCAAGCAGGCGCGGGATTTCTTCGGGAATGCATCACGTGAAACGGGCGGCTGATGCGCCGCCCGTTTCCTTCATTTTGCCAGTGTCAGGCCTTGTATTCCTTCGACTTGAACGACACCGAACGGGCACGCGGGGTGGCGTTCGCGAGTTTGCGGATATTGCCCCAGGTGTGTTTGTAGTCCGGCAGGACCAGCTCGTTCACGCCGGGGTTCACCACGTTGCCCTGCGACCCTGTGGGCGAGCCGAACACCATCGCAACCTGACCGGGCTTGGCGGTGTCGGTCGGGTAGGCCATACCCTGCGTTGCCCCGTTCTCGTTGTGGATCTCGACAAGGTCGCCCGCCCCGATCCCCAGACGCGCCATGTCGCCTTCATGCATCTCGATGAAGGGGTAGGGGAAGCGGTCCTGGATGAAGTCGCTATCCTGATCCAGGAACTGGTTCTGCCAGAAGATGTTGGCCCGAACGTTGTTGATCCAGAACTCATGATTGGCTTCTTCGCGCGCCTTGCCCGGCGCCTGCCAGCCGCGCCACCCGGCGGCGCAGAACAGCGCCTTCTTGTCGTCGCGGCCATGCCGGTCGAAACTGCCGTCGGCATAGAGCCGTTCGGTGCCGACCAGCGCGCCGTTCTCAAAACCGACGACCGGCTCCTGCACCCCGTTATTGCCCATCGCGCGCAGACGCTCATAGATCACTTCCGGGTTGCCCTTGTTGTAGCCGTCCATGAAGGCGTCTTCCTCGGTCTCCCAGTCGTAGCCCTTGAACTGGTCGGCATAGGCATCGTTGCCCATTTCGCGCAGAACGCGCTCCATGTTCTGGGCGACCCCGGCGGCGATCAGGCAGTCGGGCTTGGAATTGCCGAACGGGTCCATGTAGCGCTCGGAAAGCCGCAGGCGGCGTTCGCCGTTCATCGAGGTCAGGTTCATCTCGTTTGCCTCGCAGGCGGGCAACACCACATGGGCATTCTGGCCGATCTGGCTGTGGATGATGTCCGCATCGACAACGAAAATGCCACCGGCATTGACCGCCGAGACGATGGCCTCGACCATCTCTTCGCGGGTGCCTGTGGCGGCCGCATCCATGGCTTCCTTGACCATGTCGGCCCGACGCTTGAGCGCGCGCTTGAACTGTGCGGCGTTGAGCGTGGTCTTGTAGTGGTCGCAGGCCCAGATGTGATAGACTTTGCCGCCGCCCCGGATCAGCAATTGGTCGACATATTCCGCTGGCCGGCCCACATGAGCGTCGGACGGGCGGTAATAGCCTTCCTGATGGCCCCCCAAACGACAGCAGCCACCGCCTTCGCGGCCGATATTTCCGGTCGCAAGTGCGATGTTCACCAGTGCGCCGATGGTGCGGTAATTGTCGTTGCCCCAGATGATGCCCTTTTCATAGGCCGTCACACATTTGCGCCTTGCGCCATCGTCATGCGGCTTGGCGATCCACTCGGCTGCCGTGATGATGTCGGCCTCGGGTACACCGCAAATCTCTGCGGCTTCTGCGGTCGTGGTCCGACAGGTCTGCATCGCATAGTCGAGGCTGCCGAGCCCACTGGGATGGGCTGAATCCATCGCCACCGCTTCGCCGCCCTGGAAGGTCGACCCCGCGATGAAATCCGCATCGACCCAGCCATTATCGACGATATGGGTCAGCAGCGCGTTGAACAGCACCATGTCGCTGCCCGGGTTGATCGGCAGGTGCAGCACGTTTTCCTTGCCCGCCACCTGCTCGGCGGCGTTCACCGTAACCGTGCGGCGCGGGTCCACCATGATGAACTTCGCCCCGTTCTGCAGCCCGGGCACCATGTGGTTAAGGAACAGATTGGTTTGCGTTTCCAGCGAGTTCGCCCCGATCATGAAGATCGTATCGGTCACCTCGTAGTCGGAATAGCTGTAGTTCAGCTCGCCAACCCCCATGTCGCGGGTCGAATGCACCTCGGAATTGTAGGCGGGGCGGTTGTGGATCCGGCAATTCTTGATCTTCATGCTGTCGAAATAGAGCTTGCCGGTCGCCCATGTATTCTCATAGCCGCCAGCAGAGCCGCCGTGGTCGAACATCGACACGACAAGCTCGTCCTCGCCATAGTCATTCACGATCTTTGCGGTCACACGGGCCACGAGATCGAGCGCGTCGTCCCACGAGGTGGGTTGCCACACGCCGTTGCGCCAGATCAGCGGGTCCGAGAGGCGCTGTTGCTGCGTGCCGGTCACCCGCGAGGGGCGGTTTTCGGCCATGCGCGCGCCACGGATCGAGCCAAGCCCCGAATTGACCACACAGTCATGGTCGGGAACCACCGCGAGATGCACGTCCTTCCCGTTCTGCTGCACCATATTGTACATCGACGGGGCAACCCAGACGCCATTGGCCTGTTGCTGCTCGCTCAGGTCGAGCCCCAGCGCGTTGTCGGTGGGCGTGCCCTGCTTGTTGCGCGGCCAGGTGTAAGCCTTGTAGCCGCAACCAACGATGCAATAGTGGCAGGTCACATTATGAACCTTTGCATCCGCCGGCGGAATCGGCAGGCGGTCGATCTGTCTTTTGTAAGCCATGATGTTTCCTCCCCTCAGAGCACGTTGGACGGGCGACCGAAGATCAGGTCGCTGCAGCCCTCGGCATAGATGTCGCCCTTGTCATCGACGCGCAGCGTGAACTGCGGCAGGTTCTGGGTGGCGTGGCCCCAGATCTGCTGGCCTCCGGCCTCGGCGTCGAAGCGGGAATAGTGGCCGGGGCAGTTCAGGGATTTGTCGGCGCCGTTGTAGCTGAGATACCAGCCTTTATGCGGGCACAGCACCGAATAGGCGACGATATCGCCATCGGGGCCAACTCCGCTTTCGACTGCGTGACCCACTTTCAGCAAGATGCCAGGGCTGTCCGCGTCGGGATATTCGATATCCATCGGTTCATTGACGATCAGATCGGCCAGATTGCCCAGCCGGTTCGACGGGTAGTCGAGCTGCGCCGCAGCCGCTGCTGCCTCAGCCGGGGCCGCTGAAACCGTGGCCACCGCCGCACCTGCTGCGGCGAAGGCGCCGCCACGCATGAATTGCCGACGACCGACATCGACAAGCTTGTCGCACTTGTTACTCATTCTGTGTTCCTCCCTTTCTTATGGGAACCATGATAGCAGGGACAGAATGTCGCAGTTGCGGATCCGGATCGGGCGCAGCCGGGCGTAATACACTGAATTGTAAGGCAGTCTTAGAGGTGTTCGGATTTCCGAACAGCTTCGCAGCATTCCGATTAAATCACTCGGACAAACCGGAAATCCCGAGTTTCTGCATCTTTTCCCAGAGCGTTGTCCGCGACACGCCGAGCAGCTTCGCAGCCAGCCCGACCTGGCCTGTGGTTTGCTCCAGCGCCTCGACGATCTGGGCTTTTTCGGCCTTCTCGCGGGCCTGCGCGAGGGTCATGAAACCGTCAGTTCTGGTCAGACGCTCGGGGAACAGATCGACCGGCTGCAGCATGTCGCTGGTCGCCGTTTCGACCCCGCGGATCAGGCGCGATCGCAATTCGCGCCCGCCGCCGGGCCAGTCATGCAGCCGCACGGATTCTTCGGTCAGCCGGCCAATACCGCTCAGGCGCTGCGCCCGCCGGGCATTCGCCCTCTCAAACAGCTGGTTCATCAGCCAGACGGCATCTTCGGTCCGCTCGCCCAGCGGCGGGATCGGGATTTCCATCAGGTCGAGGCGGAAATACAGCTCGGCGCTGAACCCGCCACGCGCCACGATCTCTTCCATCTCATAACCACAAGAAGCGATCAGCCGCCCTTCGAACCCGGCCTCCAGAGCGGCGAGAAGCTGGAGCTGTTCACTTTCGCCCAGCCGGCTCAGCCCATGCAGAAACAGCGTTCCTTCACCGGTCGCCGCGATGGCGCCGCGCTCGGAAAACAGCGCCGCGCCAATATCGGCCTCCCGCGCCAGATTGACCGGAACGAAGAGCGCGGCCTGCCGGTCGGAGGTTTCATGAATACGCCGCGCCACCAGCTCTTTACCGGTGCCCGGACCGCCCCGGATCAACACCGCACGACCCGAGCGGGCCGCCTTCAAAGCGAGGGCATCCACCCGCTGTGCGGCGGAGGAAATGCCAAGCAGGGGCGGCAGGTTCAGCTGGCTTGTGGCCGACAGTAGCAGCGTCAGGCGGTCGAGGAAATTCGCCATGTCGAAGGGCTTGGTAACATAGTCCACCGCCCCGGCCTGAATCAGCCGCACCGCCTGTTCGATCCCGCCATGCCCGGTGATGAACAGGAAGGGCGGCGGGGTCGAGGTCCGGTTCAGCGTGTTGAACAGCTCTTCGCCATTACCATCGGGCAGGCGAATGTCACAGATCACCGCGTCGATGGGCGCGCGCGGGGTGCGCAGCGCGCCGATTGCCCGCGAGACCTGTTTCAGCCACAGTACCTCGGCGCCTTCGATTTCGAGACGCTGCACGAGGGAGGCCCCCATGATGTCGTCATCCTCGACCAGCGCAATCCGGAACCCTTTCAGCATGGCGCCACATCCTCTTTGCGGCGATCTGGAAGCGCGACCGTGATCACCGTCATCCCGCCGCGCCGCGCCGCCATCAGCGATCCGCCGAGTTCCGCCACCAGATCGTGAACGAGCCTGAGCCCGACGCCGCCGCCGGGCTGAACAGGGCCGGACGACAGCAGCCGATATTCCGCTTCGGGCGAGAGGCCGCCGCCACTGTCGCCGATTTCAAGGTGCACGCCATCGGGTACAGCCGAAAGGTCAAACGTCACCATTCCGCCGATGCCCGCCGCCGATGAGGCATTCAACAGCAGGTTCAGCGCGATCTGGCGCAGCGGGGCCGAGGCGAAGGGCGCCATCGCCGCGTCATCGGCGTCGATCTGCCAGTCGAGCCTTTGCTGTTGGCGTTTGATCTCGGGGCCGATCAGCAGGTGAAGATCGTCGAAATCCTCATGGGTCAGCGGGGCGCTGGATCGGTCCAGCCGGTTGTGGTCGAGCGTCGCGCGGGCAACGTCCCGCAAATGCTCCAGTCCCCATTTCAACAGGCTCGCCGATTGCCGCACGACCTCCGGCCGGTCGGCATATTCAGTGATGGTATCCGTCGCATTTAGAAGCCCCCCCAGCGGGTTGTTAATTTCGTGGGCCAGCGACGAGGACAGCCGACCAAGACTGACAAAGCGTTCCCTCTCGGCCAGACGGCGCTCGGTTTCCGCCTTGGCGTCGATGGCCTCGACCATGAGGTTGTAGGTCTGCACTAGGCGCGAGACCTCGGTATCCCCGCGCGGAATGTCGCCCGGCGGGATTGGCTCTGGCGCGTGCGCGGTCTCGCGCATGCGTTGGGCCAGCCGGGTGATCGGGCGTAGCATCCGGCGCATGGCGAAATAGCCCAGCAAGGCCAGCACACCCGTTGCCAGCGCATTGCCCAGCAGCAGGTAGCGGCCAGCGGTTCTGCGTTCGGACACCAGATCGGATACGTCCAGCTCGGTGAAGATGTCGCCCAATACCCGCCCCTGATAGATCAGCGGCGCGGTCAGGGCCAAACGGGTTCCGTCACCGATAATGCTTAGACTGTCGGGCGACTGGACCTCATCAAGCCCCTCCGAAAGGAGTGAATCGATTGGCGCGCGGCGCGGATCGGTGGCTGCGATCACCCGGTGGTTCCGGTCGATCACGGCGGTAAACACCATCCTCTGGTCCCCGCGCTCGCCCGAAGACCGTTTCAGTATGTCGTAAACCTCCCAGACATCTTCGCGCAGCACATGTGGCCCAAGCGCGACCGACAGGCTTTCGACATGCAGCTTGGCAAGCTCGCGCAAACGGGCATCCTGAACCCGCGACAGGGTCACCAGAACCTGCTGCGAGGCGAGAACGCCGACCAGGATCATCAGGACGGCACCAAACAGCGGCACCCGCAGCGAAAGCGGTATGCGCGCCAGCGCCGCCATCAGCGAAGCGCCTCCAGATCCTTCATCCGGGCAAGAATGCCGTCAAAGAGCGAAGGATCGGCATCGGTGAACCCGTCGAGCTGCAAGAGCTGCAGCACCTCTGATCCAAGCTCGGTTTCGGAAAAGTCGAAAAGCGCGGTTTTGAACGCCTGCACAACCGGAGCTTCCAGCCGGTCCTGTCGCGTGCAAACCGGCGGAAAACCCAGCCATTCGGATTTCGACACCACCCGGGTTCTTGCGGTCAGTTCAGGCTCTTCGGCGGTCAAGACCTCCCAGACATAGCCATCGACACTGCCCGATGTGACAAGCCCGTCGGCAACCGCGCGCACGACATTTCTATGCCCATAGGTGTAGATCGTCCGGCGAAAGAACGTGTCGGGTGTTTCGCCCATTCTGGCGAGGTCGGACACGGTGACGAGATAGCCCGAGTTCGAATCCGGATCGGAAAAGGCGTGGTTTGCGCCGCGCAGATCCTCAAGCGAGGTGGCAGGCATGTCGGCCCCGGCGATCAGGTAGGATTGATACAGCGGCTGCCCACGCCAAACCGGAACCGCCAAGAGCGCCAGCGCCGTGCGGTGCTGCAAATAGGGAAAACCGCAAAGCCAGGCAGCATCCACCGTTCCTTCCAGCAAAAGCCCCGTCACCTCTTTGTAGGTGCGCCGTTGTTCAAGCTCGATGGCAACCCCAAGCGAGGCTTCAAGGGCCGTCTGGATCGCGTCGATGACAATGGCGTTGTTGTCGAGAAAGACCGGCGTCAAGCCAAGGCGAAATGTCGTGCGGGCCAGTGCCGGCAGAGCCATGCAGGACATCGCCGCGCCCGCACTCGCCAAGACCGCTCGCCTGTTGATTACCGTCATTTCCCCTCCCCGATCGCGAAGAGCAGTTTCCCCCTGGCGCTGCCCGCGTATGGCTTGCGAGGCGCCAGGACACCTGGCGCTAGCCAGTGACGCCCTTCGGCGCTTCGGAATTCTTCACCTTGGACCTTTTGGAAGCCTCCCATAAAGAACCGATGTTGTGAAGCGATCCGTCAAGCAAGCCGCCCTGACCGGATGCCCGGTTGGGTTTTGGCAGGGTGAGGTGTGTGCCCCTGCAGCGAAGGTCCGCTTCCCGCCCGCCTTCGTAGAACGGCGGAAGAAAGAGGTTATGGAGCCGAGAAAGCTGTGCCGGCCGTGCTCATCCTGAGACTGATTTGGATGTGTCAGATCCCGGTGGTTTCAAGCCCTTGAAACCACTAGCAGCGAACAAGCCGCCGTCACTCGGTTGGCGGCTTTCCTGTATCTACACACACCAAAACACTCAGTCTGCGCCGCACAGACCCGAAGCGAAATACATAGCCAGATAGGCTGTGGTGATGCTCGCCGCCAGTAACGCCAACAGAAAAGACCCGGACCATGGTCTGAGCCGGCCCTCAGACGCGCCGTAGCGCGGCGCTTTGGGTGCTCCGGAAACGTCGCGCAGTATCGAAGCCCGAGCGAAGGACCCGGCCTCAGTCAGGATCTGGCCCGTTAGGGGCCAGAGCAGGGTCAGATGGTGTGCAGGTAGAGGTCGTAATCGACCTCGCTCACAAGCTGCGCCACACGGGCATATTCGGCAGCTTTCACTTCGGTGAAGGTGCGGTGCATCTCTTCGCCAAGCGCAGATTTTAGAAAATCAGACGCCTTTGCCGCTTCGATCGCCGAGCGCCAGTCGCGCGGGATGGCCGGTCCGTCGGCATCTTCGGCATAGGCGTTGCCGGTGGTTTCCGGGCCGGGATCAAGGCGCTGGTCGAGCCCGTGCAGGATGCCCGCCAGCACCGTCGCCGCAACGAGGTAGGGATTGGCATCAACGCCAGCAGGGCGGTGTTCGATGCGCCGGGCGGCAAGATCGCCCTCGGGCACCCGCAGCGCGACCGAGCGATTGTTCACGCCCCAGGCGGTGGAAACCGGTGCATAGCTCTGATTGGCAAAGCGGCGCCACGAATTGAGATGCGGCGCGAAGACCAGCATCGCTTCACCCATCGTCGCCCGGAGACCCCCGAGTGCGTGCAGAAGCATATCGGTCCAGCCTGCGCCGGGTTCTTCGGCAAAGACGTTGCGGCCCGCCTCGTCCTGCATCGACACATGGAAATGCATGCCAGACCCGGCATAGTCTTCGATGGGCTTGGCCATGAAGCAGGCCGTCACTCCATGTGCACGCGCCTGTTGGCGGACGATCCGCTTCAGCCGCACAATGTCATCGGCGGCCTGCATCAAATCGGTGCGATAGTGCAGCGTCAGCTCATACTGGCCGGGGGCATATTCCGAAATCAGCGTTTCGGCCTTGATGCCCGCCTTTTCGGCCCCGGCATAGATATCGTTGAACAGCGGCAGCATCCCGTGCAGGTGATCGACCGAATAGACCTCGGTCTTGCGGCTGGGGCGGCCGTCGAGCACATCCGGCGCCGGGCGCATCTTTCCATCTGGGCCGCGGTTATTGTCCAGCAGGAAGAATTCAAGCTCGAAGGCGCCTGCCGGTTTCAGCCCGCGCTGGGCGAAAGCCTCGATCTGCTTGGTTAGCGCATGGCGGGGATCGGAGGTCATCGGTCGCCCGTCAAGCTCGTAGAGCGACATGAACACTTCGGCGCGCGGGGGCGTGGTGTTGTGCATTGGCTTCAGCGAGCCCGGAACCGGCCAGGCGCGCAGATCGCCGTCGCCCTGATCCCAGATCAGCCCGGTTTCGTGCACGTCCTCGCCCACCACGTCGAGCCCGAGAATCGAGATCGGCATATGGCGGCCCGAGCGGTAGAGCGACAGAAGCTCGTGGCGACGGATGATCTTGCCGCGCCCGATGCCATTGGAATCGTGCAGCACGATGTCGATCGCCTCGATCTCGGGATGTGCGGCGAGAAAGGCTTCGGCCTCAGCAATATCGGCGCCAGAAGGGCAGGTTTGGGGCATCGGAATCTCCTTAGGCGAACAGCTCGTTCATAATGTCGTCGAACCCGGCAATCAGCCGGTCGATCTGATACTGCGTCGTGACGGGGCTCACCAGCATCATGTTGTGGAAGGGGGCGATCAGGCAGCCGCGATTGAGCAGTGCTGTGTGCAGCACGGATTCGACCTCGTGCACATGTGCGGTCGCGGCCTCGGTGCCGTTTTTTAGCGGGCCGGGGGCGCAGATGAATTCGACCCGCGCGCCGACGCGCACCACATGCCAAGGGGCGCCGTGGGCGGTGATCACCCGCGCGAGGCCATCGGCGAGCCGTTCTGCCCCGGCTTCCATCCGCGCATAGGCCTCCGGCGTCATGACCTCCGAAAGCGTGGCCACAAGGCTCGCAAACTGCATCGGGTTGGCCGAGAGGGTGGTGCCCATGCCGGAATGCCCGGCGGGCCGGGTGCGGGAATAGACAAGATAGGCTTCGGCCAGCTCGGGCTTCAGCCCCCAGGCCGCGGTGGGCACGCCGCCTGCCACGCATTTCCCAACCACGAAGATGTCGGGCGAAAGCCCGTGCACACGAGTATAACCGCCGAGCCCGGACGAAATCGTGTGGGTTTCGTCAATGATCAGAAGCGCGCCGTAGCGTGTGGCGAGCGCGCGCAGCCCCTCGTGAAAGCCGTCTTCGGGCAGCACCATGCAGGAATTGGTCATCACTGGTTCGGTCAGGATTGCCGCGATCTGGCTGGTGGCGAGTTGCGCTTCGACGCTGGCCAGATCGTTGAATTCGGCACAGGCGGCAACCAGCGTCAGGTCTTCAACCTGACCGACCAGCCCGGGGCGGGTCACGGTCTGCCCATCTTGGCATTCGACCATCGCATCGTCGACGGTGCCATGGTAGCAGCCGTTGAACACCAGCACCTTGGGCTTGCCGGTAACGGCGCGCGCGACCCGGAGCGCAAAGCGGTTGGCATCGGTCGCAGTGGTGGCGATTTGCCAGGCAAAATCGCCGAAGCGCTCGGTCAGGAGCCGCCCCGCCTCCAGCGCCGTTTCTGTGGGCAGCATGTAGGTGAGCCCGTTTTCGGCCTGCGCGCGAATGGCCTTCGCTACGGGGTCCGGCGAATGGCCGAACATCGAGCCGGTGTCCCCAAGGCAGAAATCGTCAAGCGCGTTGCCGTCGATATCGGCCAGCTCCGCCGCCTTCGCATGTTCCACCAGCATCGGGAAGGGCATCGGCCAA
The DNA here is from genome assembly GCA_050288685.1 of Paracoccaceae bacterium. Lineage (GTDB taxonomy): Bacteria > Pseudomonadota > Alphaproteobacteria > Rhodobacterales > Rhodobacteraceae > Sinisalibacter. The sequence continues at coordinate 59,053 of JBNKEH010000002.1, forward strand.
TCTTTCATCCAATGCATCGGCACCGCGTCAAGAAAAGCTCCGGCCCCGCGCACCAGCGCGGCCTGAGTCCTGGGGCGGGCCGCGCTATAGCGGTCTGCTTCACGACGTGCGACGTCTTCAAGGCGCGAACGGGGGATCCCGGCGACAAGATCGGTTTGGTGGGGCATGGCATACTCCTCGAGATGCGCTCTTCTGGCTTAAATTTGATCAAATGTGAAGATGGATAGTGTGGATCGCCAAATATAGCTTTCACGGCTGTGGGTGAGGTTTGATCAAATGGGTGCATCTCGACGACACAGCGCAGGAGCATCGTCCGGCCGCTGCGATTCGATTTAATGGCGCGACGCCCGACTGGTGGTATCCTTTGGGATAGGGAATCGCCTGGTCGGTGCGACGAACCGCCGCGACGATTTTCCATATGCTGGGCGGCGAATTCATGTGGCGGCAGGCTTTGCTTGCTTCGGGTTTTTTCTTGCCTATCAGGCTGTTTTGCGTTGTTCTGAATATGATCAGGTCCAACCAGAGGGTGAATTCCGCTACGTGCGGCTCTCACCATGGGGCTGCATGGTGCTGCCTTGGTGCATTGTGTTGGCGTGTTCTTTCCGTCAGGGAACTAAGTGGGCCAGCATGATCGTCCATAACTTTAACTCGATGGCGTCTTCCAATTTGTGGGGAATAACGCAGAGTGAATACTGGAGGACGAAACGCTCGGAGGAAGACGCCGCGTTTTGGAGACCATCATCCGTGGTGCCAGCGGGAGGGGAAGCAAGGAAAACTGATCGTTTGTAGCTGAGCTCAACCGGGCACAGCCTTACAGCGTTTGATACACACATGTGATCGGCGCGATGAACGACAGGCCCGAGCCCCAAACCCAAAGCCTGGTGGATGAAACCACAGCAGAATGACACCCGAGGGTGCATTGAAAATGGAGGAATATATGCGGGGAATTAAGAATTGGGCATCGTCCCTGGTCGCCGGAGCCGCTGCGCTCGCGATCGGTACGGCCGTTTCCGTGGCGCCGGCGTTTGCTGGTGATAAAGGCTATGTCGGGATTGCTATGCCGACGAAATCGTCGTCGCGCTGGATTTCTGACGGCGAAAGCATGGTCAAACAATTCCAAGAGGCTGGCTACGAAACCGATCTTCAATATGCCGAAGACGATATCGCCAATCAGCTGCAACAAATCGAAACGATGATGCTGAAAGGCGTCAACGTTCTGGTGATCGCCGCCATCGACGGCACCACCCTTTCGGCCGCGCTGGAAAACGCCGCTGCTTCGGGCATCAAGGTTATCGCCTATGACCGCCTGATCCGCGATTCCGGCAATGTCGACTACTACGCCACCTTCGACAACTTCCAGGTTGGTGTGCTTCAAGCCACGTCGCTGGTTGATGGGCTGACCGCCCGCTTCCCGGACGAAGCCAGCTGGAACGTTGAACTGTTCGGCGGTAGCCCGGACGATAACAACGCCTACTTCTTCTACAACGGAGCAATGTCGGTTCTGCAGCCGCTGATCGATTCGGGCAAAGTCACCATCGTCTCCGGCCAAATGGGCATGGATACGGTCGGTACGCTGCGCTGGGATGGCGCCGTGGCGCAGGCTCGTATGGATAACCTGCTGTCGGCCAACTACACCGACAAACAACTGCACGGCGTGCTGTCGCCCTATGATGGCCTGTCGATCGGTATCCTGTCGTCGGTCAAAGGCGTTGGCTACGGCTCGGGCGATCTGCCGATGCCGATCGTGACCGGCCAAGACGCTGAAGTTCAGTCGGTCAAGTCGATCCTTGCTGGCGAGCAGTATTCCACTGTCTACAAAGACACGCGCGAACTGGCGCGGGTGACCGTGGGCATGGTTGACGCTCTGCTGAAAGGCTCCGAGCCGGAGATCAACGATACCACCACCTACGACAACGGTGTCAAAGTGGTGCCTTCCTACCTGCTCAAGCCGGTTCCGGTGGATGCGAACAACTGGGAAGAACTCCTGATCGGTGGCGGCTACTACACCATGGATCAGATCCAATAATAGGATCCTCCCAAGGGGTGGCGCCAACAGGCGCTGCCCCGACGCCCTCAACAATAATAGCGAACGATCTCCGCTGAACGGAGAAGGTGCCATGACCGCCATTCTTGAAATGCGCAACATCACGAAGACGTTTCCCGGCGTCAAAGCGCTCAGCAACGTGAACCTTTCGGTCGAACAAGGCCAGATTCACGCTCTGGTGGGTGAGAACGGAGCCGGCAAGTCGACGCTGATGAAAGTGCTGAGCGGGGTCTACCCGCACCACCAATTTGAAGGCGAGATCGTCTTCAAGGGTGAACCCCAGAAATTCTCGAGCATCTCTGATAGCGAGGAAAAGGGGATCATCATCATCCACCAGGAGCTTGCTCTGGTGCCGTTGCTGTCGATTGCCGAAAACATCTTTTTGGGCAACGAAACCGCCAAGAACGGTGTGATCGACTGGCACGAGGCCCATGCCCGCGCCGCCGAGCTCTTGAAGAAAGTGGGGCTCAAGGAAAGCACCACCACCAAGATCACCAACCTTGGGACTGGCAAGCAGCAGCTGGTCGAGATCGCCAAGGCCCTGTCGAAGGAGGTGGAACTGCTGATCCTTGACGAGCCGACCTCGAGCCTGAACGAAAACGACAGCGAAGCTCTTCTGGAGCTGCTGCGCGAGTTCAAACGGCAGGGGATCACCTCGATCATCATCTCGCACAAGCTGAACGAAGTCTCCGAAATCGCCGACACGATCACCGTGCTGCGCGACGGCATGACCGTTAGCACCTTCCCCTGCGACAAGGGGCCGGAGATTGAAAGCCGGATCATCAAGGACATGGTTGGCCGTGAGCTGACCAATCGCTTCCCGCCGCGCGACGTGGCCGTGGGCGAGATGATCATGGAAGTGAAAAACTGGAACGTTTACCACCATCTTCATGGTGATCGGCATCTGATCCGCGATGTGAACATCAATGTTCGCGCGGGCGAGATCGTCGGGATCGCCGGGCTGATGGGGGCAGGGCGCACCGAGCTTGCCATGAGCGTTTTCGGCCGGTCATATGGTCAGAAAATCTCGGGCGAGGTGAAGCTCAACGGTCAGCCGGTTGATGTATCCAGCATCAAAAAGGCGGTCGAGCACGGCATTGCCTATGTGACCGAAGACCGTAAGGAATACGGGCTGGTTCTTGAGAACTCGATCAAGCACAACCTGACACTGGTCAATCTGGACGGCGTTGCCAAAGGCGCCGTTCTGGACGACCAGGAAGAGCGCAAGGTTGCCCGCGAATACGTGGAGAAGCTCAACATCCGCTGCTCGTCGATGCTGCAGGACGTTGTGAACCTCTCCGGCGGCAACCAGCAGAAGGTGGTGCTGGGCAAATGGCTCTATTCGCACCCCGAAGTGCTCATTCTCGACGAGCCCACACGCGGCATCGACGTGAATGCGAAATACGAAATCTATACGATCATCAACGAGCTGGCCGCCGAGGGGAAGGGTATCATCTTCATCTCGTCGGAAATGCCGGAACTTCTCGGCATGTGCGACAGGATCTACGTGATGAGCGAAGGCCGGATTGCGGGCGAACTGCCTGTGGCTGAAGCTTCTCAGGAAAAGATCATGCGAATGATCATCAAGCAGGAATGACGGGTAATACTATGCAACAGGTGGCAAATACTGTGGCCGGCACACCGGCGGACGAGACAGAGCACCGGTCGACGATCGGAAGCTATCTCAAGGCGAACCTGCGGGAATATGGGCTGCTTCTGGCGTTGTTGGTGGTGATGGTCTCGTTCCAGATCATGACCCATGGCATCCTGATGAAGCCGCTCAACATCACCAATCTGGTGCTGCAGAACAGCTATATCGTGATCATGGCGGTCGGCATGCTGCTGGTGATCGTCTCGGGCAATATCGACCTGTCGGTCGGCTCGGTTGTCGGCTTTGTCGGCGCCCTAGCGGCCGTGCTGATGGTCAATTACCACATGAACTTCATTCTCGTGGTGATCATCTCTCTGGTCACCGGCATCGCCATCGGCGCGGCGCAGGGCTATTGGGTCGCATATCACAAGATCCCATCCTTCATCGTGACCCTGGCCGGGATGCTGGTGTTCCGTGGTCTGACTCTCGCGCTGCTCGCGGGGCAGTCGATCGGGCCGTTCCCGGTGGCTTTCCAACGCCTGAGCTCGGGCTTCATTCCGGACTTCATGCCGATCGGCAAGATGCACGGGTTGACCCTGCTGCTTGGTGCCGTGATCAGCCTCTATCTGGTCTATGCCAATATCCGGCAGCGCAGGGCTGAAAGCCGGATTGCGCGTCCCGATGAACCGATGGCCATTTTTGTCGGCAAGAACATCCTGATCCTGGTTGCGATCAACTACTTCACGCTGTTGATGGCTGGCTATCGCGGCTTGCCGAACGTGCTGATCGTCATGGCGCTGCTGTTCTCGATCTACAGCTTCCTGACCACGCGCACCACTATCGGGCGCCGGATCTACGCCCTTGGCGGCAACGAAAAAGCGGCCAAGCTGTCCGGGGTCAATACTGAACGGCTGACCTTCCTGACCTTCGCCAATATGGGGATGCTCGCCGCACTTGCCGGTCTGGTCTTTGCCGCGCGGCTGAACTCTGCCTCGCCGAAAGCCGGGGTGTCCTTCGAACTCGACGTGATCGCGGCGGTGTTCATTGGCGGCGCCTCGATGTCGGGCGGTGTCGGACGGGTTGTCGGGGCCATCATCGGCGCCTTCCTGATGGGCGTGATGAACAACGGCATGTCGATCCTTTCGGTCGGCATCGACTACCAGCAGGTGATCAAAGGTCTGGTGCTGCTCGCGGCCGTGATCTTCGACGTCTACAACAAAAAGAAAGCTGGCTGATCTTGTGAAATGTCGTGGACCGCTTGGGTGGTCCACGACCGCACACCGGGCGCATCAACGCGGGCCCTCCCTCCCTCGCAGATGCGCCCCGTGTAGCCCTCCGATCCCACATTGAAAGGACCTGCCATGTTGGCCGAGCTGCGTGAAACCGTATTGCAAGCCAATCTCGAGCTGAATCGTCGGGGTGTGGTGCTCTACACCTGGGGCAATGTCAGCGCGATTGACCGTGAACAGGGCTTGGTGGTGATCAAGCCCTCGGGCGTGTCTTACGAGGCGATGACCGCCGACGATATGGTGGTGGTCAACCTTGAGAATGAAGTGGTCTGGGGAACGAAGAAGCCCTCGTCCGACACCCGCACCCATACCGCGCTCTACCGCGCCTTTCCGCAGATCGGCGGGGTGGCGCATAGCCATTCCACCCATGCGGTGGCCTGGGCGCAGGCGCGCCGCGCCATTCCCTGCTTTGGCACCACTCAGGCCGACTATTGCGCGGGCGAAGTACCCTGCACCGCAGCTCTGACCGCCGAAGAGGTTAATCGCGACTACGAAACCGAAACCGCCAACGCCATCATTCGCCGCTTTCAGGGGCTCGACCCGGTGGCGGTGCCGATGGTGCTGGTCGCGGGCCATGGCCCCTTCACCTGGGGCAAATCCGCTGACGCGGCGGTAATGAATGCGGTGATCCTCGAAGAAACCGCGCGGATGGCGGCACTCACGCTCACCGTGGCCGGGCCGAACCCGGAGTCGCTGGAGGATTACGTGCTCGACTACCACTACCAGCGCAAGCACGGCAAAAACGCCTGGTACGGACAGAAATAACCCGCCCCGCCTAAGGGCTGAGGGCAAGATATGTGGCTCTGATCGTTGATCGGACCGGGATTGAAAGGAAAAGAGATGATCGGACTGAAGCCGCTGAAGTTCTGGTTTGTCTGTGGCTCGCAGCATCTTTACGGGCCGGAGGCGCTGAAAGAGGTTGGCGAGGGGGCACGTCGGGTGGCCGAGGGGTTGGCGGCA
>JBNKEH010000003.1:0-801262 GCA_050288685.1 Paracoccaceae bacterium
CGCGCTGGTCGACGAATATATGGCGAGCTACGAGGTCGATCCGGAACTGGCCCCCGGCGGCAACCGGCATGAAAGCCTGCGCTACAATGCCAAACAGGAGCTGGGGCTCGAAGCCTTCCTTGCCGAGGGCGGCTTTAAGGGCTTCACCGACACGTTCGAAGATCTGCACGGGCTCAGCCAGTTGCCGGGTCTGGCCGCACAGCGGATGATGGCCAAGGGCTACGGCTTTGCCGGCGAGGGCGACTGGAAAACCCCGGCGCTGGTGCGGGCGATGAAGGTGATGGGCCACGGTCTGACCGGGGCGACCTCGTTCATGGAGGATTACACCTACAATATGACCCCGGGCGCCGAGCAGGTTCTGGGCGCGCATATGCTGGAGATCTGCCCGAGCATCGCCGCCGAGACGCCGAAGATCGAGATCCATGCGCTGGGGATCGGCGGCAAGGACGATCCGGTGCGGCTGGTGTTCAATTCCCGCAAGGGCCCCGCGATCAATGCCTGCTTCATCGACCTTGGCAACCGCTTCCGGCTGATCGCCAACACCGCCGTCTCGGTCGATCACCCCGACCTGCCGAACCTGCCAGTGGCGCGGGCGGTCTGGGAATGCCAGCCGGACTTCAAAACCGCGCTGCAGGCCTGGATCCTCGCGGGCGGCGCGCATCACACCGCCTATTCCAACGATGTGACGCCGGAAATGCTGGAAGATTTCGCCAATATCGCCGGGATCGAGCTGGCGCTGATCGACGCCGACACGAAGATTTCGACCTTCAAGCAGGACCTGCGCAACAACGAAGTCTACTGGCATCTCGCCGGCGGCTTCCGCGCCTGACCACCCAAGCGGCGCGCGTTCTCGCGTGCGCCGCTACTCCGCCAGATGCTCGGCCACGGGCGGGATCGCGGCAGCAAGCTCTTCCGGCGAAGATGGCTCGGCTTGGGTGCTTTTTTCCCGAAAGGCGCGGGGGCTCATCCCGGTATGGCGCCGGAACACCCGCGAGAAATAGAGCGGATCGTCATAACCCACCATGGCCGAGAGCGATTTGATCGGCTCGTTGGTGATCCGCAGAATCTGCATCGCGCATTGCACCCTTTGGGCATCGCGCCACTGCACCGGACCGGCACCCGCATATTTGCGGAACAGATGCGACAGGCGCGACGGCGACAGGCAGACGTGATCGGCAATCTCGGCCACGGTCAGCGGCTTGTGCAGGTTTTCGGTGATCAGCCGACAGGCTTCCAGAACCCGTTCGTCCATATGCAGGGGCGCTGATTTCGCGTCCTGCTGGCGTCGGGCGGCGGAAAGTAGAATATGTTCCAAGCGGTTGAAGGCGAGGTCGATCGAAAGCGGATCGTCCAGCACAGACCACTTCTCGACCTCGACGAAGAGCTGGAAAAGCTCGCTGGAGGTTCCGGCCCCGCTATCGCGCAGGACCTGCACCCCGCCAATCTCGGTATCCCAGGAAAGCCAGGGCTTCCAGAAGGCGCGGGGCTGGAAATAGATCCAGCGATGCCACCATTTCTCGGCCATCGGATGACGACCGTAATAATGCCTTGCCCCCGCCGGAAGCAGGATCAGGTCTCCGGGGGACACCGTAAATTGCTCTTCTCCATCAAAGACTTGACCGACACCATCCACCGTCAGGTTGATGATCCAGCCTTTCAGCCCCGCGGGCCGGTCGATGAAGAAATCGAGTTGCCCGTTCTTTTCGATCGGGGTGATCCCGGCCACCAGCCGCACGTCGAAATCAAATCCGGGGAACAGCGGCGCCACTTGCGTGTCGTCTTTTGGCGGTTCCGAAATGAAGGCAAGCTTACGGATGATCTGACGAACGCGGGGATCCTGGGTTGGATCGAATGCCGGATAATCATCCATGTCGTTAGCGGAATGCTGCATTGTTGCGGAAAGCTCTGCTTAATATTGTAGAGCAGTTGGCTGCCACAGGGAAGAGCCGTGTCGGACAGAGCTAAGAGAAATGTCCATGACAGGATGATGCAGGCCAACGCATGTCCCGCGTGTTCGGGCTGAGGAGGATTCTGGAATGGCTGCGTCGGAAGATACTTGCGTTCTCGGGCTGGATTTTGGCTCGGACAGTGTGCGTGCGGTTGTGGTGCGGGTGGCGAATGGCGATGAGCTCGCTGCTGCCTCGGCCGAATATCCGCGCTGGATGGAAGGGCGCTTCTGCGATCCGACGCGCCAGCAATTCCGCCAGCATCCCGCCGATTACATGGAAGCCATGACCAGCGCCGTGCGCGGTGCCCTGGCCAAGATCGGGGGCAAGGCGCCGAAGATCGTCGGCATCGGCGTTGACACCACCGGCTCGTCGCCGTTGCCCGTGGCCGCCGATGGTACCGCTCTGGCGCTGAAGGAAGGCTTTACCACCGATCCCGACGCGATGTGCATCCTGTGGAAGGATCACACCTCGGTCGGGGAAGCCGAAGAGATCAACGAGCTCTGCGCCTCGGGCGATTTCCCCGATTACATCCGCTATGTTGGCGGCATCTATTCCTCTGAATGGTATTGGGCCAAGATCCTCAACGTCGCCCGGCGCAACCCGACCGTGTTCCGCGCCGCTGCGAACTGGGTCGAGCTGGCCGATTACATTCCCGCGCTCCTGACCGGCGTGACCGATGCCAACCAGATCGTGCGCGGGGTTTGCGCCGCCGGGCACAAGGCGCTGTGGCATGAAGATTGGGGCGGGCTGCCGGATCGCGATTGGCTGACCTCGCTGGATCCGAGCCTCGGCAATATGAAAATGCCGCTCTACGACGAAACCAAAACCTCCGATCAGGCGGCGGGCAAGCTGTCGCCGGAATGGGCCGGGCGCTTTGGTCTCAATGCAGGTATTCCAGTCGCGGTGGGGGCCTTCGATTGCCATATGGGCGCCGTCGGCGCGGGCATCGAACCCTACACGCTGGTGCGGGTCATGGGCACCTCGACCTGCGATATCCTCGTGGCCCCGCCGGAAGAGGTGGGCGACACGCTGGTGGGTGGCATCTGCGGGCAAGTGCAGGGCAGTGTCATTCCCGGAATGGTCGGGTTTGAAGCCGGGCAATCCTCGTTTGGCGATGCCTTCGCCTGGTTCGAGCAGCTCCTGCAATGGGGCGCCGATGCGGCCGGGGCCAAGGGCTCGCTGCTGCCGGCGCTGGAAGCCGAAGCCGCCAAACTGCCGCCGGGAGCCTATGGCGAGCGCGCGCTCGACTGGCTGAACGGTCGCCGTACTCCGGATGCCAACCAGAAGGTTCGCGCGATGATCGCCGGGCTGCATCTGGGCTCGACCGCGCCGTCGATCTACCGTGCTCTGGTGGAAGCGGCCGCCTTTGGCTCGCGCGCCATCGTCGAACGGTTTGAATCCGAAGGCATTCCGGTCAAGAACATCGCCGGGATTGGCGGCATCGCCCGCAAATCCGATCTGATCTCGCAGGTTTGCGCCGACGTGATGAACCGCCGGATCGACATCGTGAAATCCGACGAATGTTGTGCGCGCGGGGCTGCGATCTTTGCCGCCACCGCCGCCGGGGAATATGACGACATCAACGCGGCCAAATCCGCAATGCTGAGCCCGGTGGAGAAATCCTTCTATCCGGACCCCGAAGCGCATGCCAAATATGAAGTGCTCTATCAGGACTACAAACGTCTGGGAGCCTTTGCCGAAACCTTCTGACTTAGCCCCAATTCCCGGCAGAATGTGGTTGTTTCATGAAGGCCTGCGCGCCCCCTCCGGGGCGCGCTCTATTTTTCAGAGTGCCGAAACGCAGAAGGGTAGGGCCGGTTCGCGGTTTCGAGGGTGATCCAGATCGCTGCCGTGCTGCCGGATCGGCCATAGGCTGAGACGCCATCGCCCCAAAAGGCATCAGCGCCCGCCTGATGCGCTTGCCGCCGTTCCGTGGCCTGCCGGGCACCTGCTTCCCGGCCCCCGCCCAAGGCGCTGGAAAGCCCTCACAATCCGTAATTCTGCTTCAAAGAAAAATCCCCCGTTTTCCCTCTTGTTTTCCCGGAGCAGTGCAAATAGACACACCGGCGGAGATGTGGCCGAGTGGTCGAAGGCGCTCCCCTGCTAAGGGAGTAGGCCCGGAAGGGTCTCGTGGGTTCGAATCCCATCGTCTCCGCCACTATCCCCCGATGACCTTCTATCTTGTTGATACCTATCGATAAGGCCGCGCGCTTTCCGCGCTGTCATCGGGCGGGTTTCGCCGCACCCGGTCCGGGTTTTCGACGGGGTTTTGTCTCAGGATCGTGAGGCGGTGCGTCGGTATTTTTTGCACGAGCAGAGTCGTTAGCGCGTCGGGCGGGGTTGTTACCCACCCGTGTTTCTGGAACCCGGTTGGTCCCGCCCTGAAGGGCGATCAGAGCAGAACGCGCGGTTCGGGCAGGCCGGATATACCGGCTGCGGCGGTATAGACCGGGCCTTGGGCGTCATCCGGGGCAGCGATGTTTTCGCGCGCGGTGGTCACGTAGAGGGTGGTAAGGTCGGGGCCACCGAAGGCCGGGCAGGAGGAATGCTGGCCGCCCACCGCAATCGCCCGGTCAAAGCGTCCATCGGGCAGGTAACGCGCCACCCGGGCCGCACCCCATTGCGCATTCCAGAGCGCGCCTTCGCTGTCGGTCACTGCGCCATCGGGGCTGTAGCTTTCGGCGCTGAAATCCAGAAACAGCTCGGCCTCGCCGACCGGCCAGCCTTCGGCGTCGAGGGGCTGGCGCAGGATCTGCCCGACCGGGCTGTCGGCATAATAGGCCAGCCGCCCGTCAGGGGCGAAACAGATGGCGTTGGGGATCGAGATGCCCGCGTACAGTTGGCGCAGCTCGCCCTTGTAGAAGCGATAGATCGCCCCGGCACCCGGCTCGGACTTCTTGCCCATCGTGCCGATCCAGAACCCGCCCATCGGATCGGCGCGGCCATCGTTGGAGCGGGTGGCGGGGTTATCCGCCTCCAGCGCCACAACAAGTTCGCGCGCGCCGCTGTCGATGTTGAAGCGGTAGAGCCCGGTTTCCGAAGCAATGAGCAGTGTTTCACGATCTACCCAGCCCGCCGCCGAGACATGTTCGTCAAACTGCCAGTCCAGCGCTTGGTCGCCCACGCGGCTGAGCAGGCGCTTGCCGAGGATGTCGAACCAGAAAAGCTGGGCGCGTTCGGGATGCCAGAGCGGACCTTCGCCCAGCTCGCAAAGGCGGGCGTCATAGACGGTGGCTGTGCTCATTCTTGGTCCTCCCCGGCTGATCTGTACCTTGGTCCTGCCAGAAGGGCGCGCGCGCGGCAAGTCTCAAGCGGCGCGACCGGGCCGGGCGGCGATGACCAAAGCCGCCGAACAGGGGCGTGACGCCGCGCATATGCTTGACCTTCTGCGCGTGCCGCCGCAGGTTGCCCGCAACTTGCGAAGGATAGAGCATTGGCCCGAACCACCCCGCCATTTTCGCGTTTTGAATGGATGATTGCCTGGCGTTATCTGCGCGCCCGCCGTGCCGAAGGCGGGGTGAGCGTGATGACCTGGATCAGCCTGATTGGCATCACCTTGGCCGTGGCGGCGCTGATCATCACGCTGGCGGTGCGCTCGGGCTATCGCACCGAATTCGTCCATACCATTGTCGGGGCCAATGCCCATATCACCGTCTATTCGCGGGTCTATCTCAACGACAACGGCCAGCCCGCGCGCGAGATCAAGGATTTCGATGCCTGGGCCGGGCGAATTGCCGAAGTGCCCGGGGTGACGCGGGCCGCACCCCTGATCAAAGGACAGGTGATGGCCAACCGCGACAGCGCCAATGTCGGGGTGCAGGTCTTTGGCATCCGCGCTGCTGATCTGGCCTCGATCCCGCGCATTGCCGACCCCGAAAGCAGCATCGGCAGCATTGACGATTTCGAAGGCGGCATCGCCATCGGTTCGGGCGTGGCGCGCGATCTCGGGGTGACGGTGGGCGACAGCCTGAAGCTGATCTCGCCCAACGGGGTGAAAACCGCCTTCGGCACCACGCCGCGCGTCAATGCCTATAAGGTCACCTATATCTTCACCGCCGGGCGCTGGGATATCGACCAGACCCGCGTTTACCTGCCCTTTGCCGAGGCGCAGAGCTTTTTCAACAAGGAAGGGCTGGCCGACGAGATCGAGGTGATGATCGCCGATCCCGAACAGGTGAATGACCAGATCGCGCCGGTGATGGCGGCGGCGGGCGAGGATGCCGCGATCTGGACCTGGCGCGACGGGGCAGGGGCGTTTTTGAAGGCGCTGACCATGGAAGACAATGTGATGTTCGTCATCCTGTCGCTGGTGGTGCTGATTGCGGCGATGAATATCGTCTCGGGGCTGGTGATGCTGGTCAAGAACAAGGGCCGCGACATCGGCATCCTGCGCACGATGGGGCTGACCGAAGGTTCGGTGCTGCGGGTGTTCTTTCTGGTCGGGGCCACGACCGGGCTGCTGGGCACGCTGTTCGGGGTGATCCTCGGGGTGCTTTTTGCCTATTACATCGACCCGATCTTTGCGGTGGTGAACTATTTCTCGGGCGGCGGGGCGTGGGATCCGTCGATCCGGGGCATCTATAAGCTCCCGGCCGAGGTGCGGCTGAACGACGTGATGTCGGCGGTCAGCCTGTCGCTGTTCCTGTCCTTCCTCGTCACGATCCTGCCCGCACGGCGCGCGGCGCGAATGAACCCGGTGGAGGCGCTGCGCTATGAATAAGGTTCTGGAGCTCGCAGGCGTCGAGAAGATCTATAATCGCGGGCTGCCGGGCGAGGTGAGCGTGCTGCGCGGCGCCTCGCTGAGCCTGAAACCGGGTGAAGTGGTGGCGCTGGTGGCGCCTTCGGGGGCGGGGAAATCGACGCTTCTGCATATCGCCGGGCTGCTCGACACGCCGGATGCGGGCGAGGTGCGGATCGCCGGGCGCGAGATGACCCGCGCCTCCGATCGTGCCCGCACCGCCACGCGGCGCGACGAGGTTGGGTTTGTTTATCAATTTCACCACCTGCTGCCGGAATTTTCGGCGCTGGAAAACGTGATGCTGCCGCAGCTTGCCAATGGCATCGGGCAGGGCGCGGCGCGTGAGCGGGCGATGAAGCTGCTCGATTCCGTCGGCGTGGCACCCCGGGCCAGCCATCGTCCGGCGGCCCTGTCGGGGGGCGAGCAACAGCGCGTGGCCTTTTGCCGGGCGCTGGCCAATGAACCGGCGCTGCTTCTGGCGGACGAACCCACCGGCAACCTTGATCCGGCGACATCGGATACGGTGTTCGGGGCGCTGATGGCGCTGGTGCGCGATACCGGGCTTTCGGCCCTGATCGCCACCCATAACCTTGAGCTGGCCGCCCGGATGGACCGGGTGCTGCATCTGGACAATGGGCTAATCAGCGAAAGCTAGGCCGGGATGAAGGTGGCGCTGGCTGTGGCCAGTTCCTTGCCCGAAGGCTCGGCCGTCAGCACTGCGCGGGTGAAAATCATCGTCTTGCTGCCGCGCACCAAAGTGGCGGTGCAGGATACTTCCTTACTCGTGGCCGGGCGCAGGATCTGCAGTGCCGTATTGGTGGGGATGACAGGTTTGAAGCCGCGGAAATAGCCCGCGCAGACCAGCGTCATCGCGGTTTCGGCAAGCGTTGAAAGCGCCTGCGGGGCAATGGTGCCATCGGGCTGGGTGAGGGCGTCCGTCACCGGCAGGGTCACGATCAGCCCGGTGCAGGCCATTTTCGTCACACGCAGATCCAGCCCGCCCAGATAGGGGGCGAATTGGCTTTTGATCCAGTCATTTGCGGTGTCGAGATCCATAGCGCGATCCTGCGCCGACGCGGGCGCCAGCGCAAGCCTCGGCAGCGTAGCGCGAGGCCCGATCTTGCGCTAGGGTGGGGGAAACGGAGGAAACTGCATGACGATCCGCATCGCGTTTCTGGCCTGCCTCGCGCTCGCCGCCTGCGCCGACGAGACCGCAACCGGCGCCGGGCTTTATGCCGACTATTGCGCCGCCTGCCATGGCACCGATGCGCGCGGCGGCACCGAGCCCTTTGACGGCAAATTGCCCCCTGATCTGACCACGCTGGCCAAGCGCAATGGCGGCTTTCCGACCGTCTATGTGATGTCGACAATCGACGGCTATAACCGCGCTGCGACCCATGGTCCCATGCCGGTCTTCGGAGAGCTGCTCGACGGCCCCAGAGCCAATTGGGCCGATCCCGGCGGCGGGGTTACGCCAACCCCCACCGCGCTGATCCAGCTCGCCGCCTATCTGGAAAGCCTGCAGGAGGGGTAGATGCTGAATTTTGCGCTGGTGAGCCTCGGGACCGGGATTTTGTTCGGGTTTATGGACGGGCTGATCAATGCCAACCCGCTGGCGCAGAAGCTGAACGCGGTCTATGCCCCGATTGCCAAAACCGGGATCAATCTGCCCGCAGGGATTGCGATTGACCTAGTCTATGGGTTTGTAATCGTAGGAATATTTGCACTCCTACACACCGCGCTGCCGGGGCAGTCGGGGCTGGTGAAGGGGCTTTCGCTGGGGCTGGGCATGTGGTTTTTCCGGGTGGTGATGGGCGTGGCCTCGGCCTGGATGACCCAACAGGTGCCGCTGGCGCTGCTTGGCTATCAGCTCGCCACCGGGCTTGCGGAACTGCTCATTCTCGGGGCGTTTGTGGGAATTCTGCTGCAAACCCGCTGAGTAACCGCGCATCGCCGCAAGCGTTTTTCGTCCATCTGGACAAATTTCGCGCCTTTCCCTTGCCAGCGCCCGTGCTAAGGTTTGCCATGGCCGCCGGGGGAATCGCCGCCATTCGTATGCGATTTACCTTTGATTGCGGATCCTTAACCGTCCGCGCCCGACGTCAGGGTGCGGCGTGACATGGAGGTTTATATGACGTTTCTGACCAAAGCCGGGCTTGCTGCCGCTTTTCTCGCGGGTTCGGTGAGCGCTGCCTCAGCGTTTACCGCCTGCCAGGTGACCGATACCGGCGGGATCGACGACGCGGGCTTCAACCAGACCGCGTGGAAAGGCGTTGAAGACGCCAAAACCGCCTATGGGATCGAAGGCCGCTTCCTGGAAAGCCAAGCCGAAACCGACTACGCGGCCAACATCAACTCGCTGCTCGACGGTTCCTGCGACATCATCATCACCGTCGGCTTCCTGATGGGCGACTCCACCAAGACCGCGGCGGAAGCGAACCCCGATCAGAAATTCTCGATCGTCGACTTCGCCTATGACCCGACCATCGCCAATGTGAACGGTCAGGTTTTCGCCACCGATCAGGGCGCGTTCCTTGCCGGTTATCTGGCGGCGGGCATGTCGAAATCGGGCGTGATCGGCACCTTTGGCGGCATCAACATTCCGCCTGTGACCGCGTTCATGGACGGTCTGGTCTATGGTGTGAAGTACTACAACGAAAAGCACGGCACCGATGTGAAAGTGCTGGGCTGGGATCCGGAAGCCAAAGACGGCCTGTTCACCGGCAACTTTGACAGCCTCGATGATGGCCGTACCTTCGCGCAGAACCTCTACGACGAAGGCGCCGACATCGTGATGCCGGTTGCCGGTCCTGTGGGCCTCGGCTCGGCCGCTCTGGCTGAAGAGCTGGGCACCGATCAGCTGAAAATCATCGGCGTTGACGCCGACCAGGCGCTGACCGACACCGAAAAAGCCGACGTGTATCTGACCTCGGTTCTGAAACGGATGGATTCCACCGTTGAAGCCGTGATCAAAGCCGCGATGGACGGCACGTTCGAAGGCGGCCTGACCGTCGGGACGCTGGCCAATGACGGTGTGGGCCTTGCCCCGCTGCACAGCTTCGAAGATGCGGTTCCGGCCGATCTGAAAGCCGAAGTTGAAGCGGTCAAAGCCGGCATCGTCGACGGTTCGATCAAGATCGGCATGTAAGCCGACAGTTTCCGCCGCCGGACCACATCCGGCGGCGGTACCTATTTGAGCGGGGAGGGCGAGACATGGATGTCGAGCTGCGCGGGATCACCAAGCGTTTCGGCCCGGTTGTGGCGAACGATGGCGTCAATCTCACCATCCGGGGCGGCGAGGTGCTTGGGCTCCTCGGCGAAAACGGGGCAGGCAAATCAACGATGATGAACATTCTCTCGGGGCTCTATTCCCCCGATGAGGGCGAGATTCTGATTGATGGCAAGCCGGTCACCTTTCACGGACCCGGCGACGGGATCGCGGCGGGGATTGGCATGGTACACCAGCACTTCATGCTTGTTCCGGTCTTTACCGTGGCCGAAAACGTGGTGCTCGGGGTCGAACCCACCGGGCCGATGGGCCATCTGGACCTGAAGAAGGCCCGCGCCGATGTGCAGGAGATCAACGACAAATACGGGCTGCATGTGCCGCCCGATGTGCTGATCGAAGATCTGCCGGTGGGCATCCAGCAACGCGTTGAAATTCTGAAAGTGCTTTTCCGCGAAGCCGATGTGCTGATCCTCGATGAACCCACCGCGGTGCTGACGCCGCAAGAGGTCGACGAGTTCTTCGGGATCGTGCGGTCTCTGCGCGATGCGGGCAAGGCCATCGTGTTCATCACCCACAAACTGCATGAAATCCTTGAAATTTCTGACCGGATCAACGTGCTGCGGCAAGGCCGGATCACCGGCGAGGGCGATCCGAAAACCCTCAATGAACAGCAATTAGCCGAGATGATGGTGGGCCGCCCGGTGAGCTTTACCGTGGCGAAGGATCAGGCCAAACCCGGCAAGCCGATGTTGGAAATGTCCAATGTGGTGATGCTGGACGAGAATGACGATTTCGCCCTTGATCACGTCACTCTGACGGTGCGGTCGGGCGAGGTTGTGGGCGTGGCCGGGGTGCAGGGCAATGGTCAGACCGAGCTGGTCGAAGCGATCACCGGGCTGGAACATGTGGCCTCGGGCAAGATCATTTTCGACGGCGAGGACATCACCCGCGCCTCGGTGCGCCAGCGCCATTCGCGCGGCATGGCTCATATTCCCGAAGACCGGCACAAATCCGGGATGATCGGCAGCTTCACCATTGCCGAAAACATGGTGCTGAACTCCTATTACCTCGCGCCCTATTCCAAGGGCGCCGCCATCGACTGGGGCGCGGTGCAGAAAACCAGCGCCAAATACTGCCTCGATTTCGACGTGCGCACCCCCAGCGTTTTCCTGCCGGCGGGTAACCTCTCGGGCGGCAACCAGCAAAAGATGGTGGTGGCCCGCGAGCTGGAACGCGACACCAAGCTGGTGATCGCCAGCCAGCCGACGCGGGGCCTCGATGTGGGCTCGATCGAATATATCCACAAACGCCTGATCGCCAGCCGCGACGAGGGCGACGGGGTGCTGATCGTTTCCTCGGAGCTTGACGAGATCATGGGGCTGGCCGACCGCATCGTGGTGATGTTCGACGGGCGTCTGGTGGCGGAATTTGACAATACCGGCGGCAAAGCCGACCGCAACGCCGTGGGTCTGGCCATGGCGGGCGCGCATGAGGGGGCAGCGGCATGACCGATCTCAGCAATATCAACAGCGACATGCAAAAGCTGCTCGCCCGCGCCTCGCGGGGGCGGGAAGACTTTGAAGACCTCGTGGTGGTGCCGCTTTTTGCCGTGGTGGTGGCGCTGATCATCGGCGCGCTGGTGATGCTGGCCACCGGGGTGGACCTGCCGACCATCGGCAAAAGCTTCGTGGCGCTGGCCGAAGGCTCGGTCGGGTCGCTGAATGCGATCTCGGAAACCCTGACTTCGGCAATCCCGCTGGTTCTGGCCGGGCTGGGGCTGGGGCTGGGCTTCCGGGCCGGGCTGTTCAATATCGGCGCCGAAGGGCAGATCATCATGGGCGGTATGGCCTCGGTGATTTTCGCCTTCAGCTTTGGCAACCTGCCGTTCGTGCTGTTGTTGCCGCTGTCGCTTTTGGCCGGGGCGATTGCCGGGGCGTTTTACGCCGGTATCGCCGGGGCGCTGAAAGCCGCGACCGGGGCGCATGAGGTGATTTCGACCATCATGCTGAACCTGACCTCGTATCAGCTGCTGACCTATCTTCTGAACCAGCCTTTCGTGCAGAAAGCCGGGCGCAGCGATCCGATTTCGAAATCGGTGCCGGAGAATGCGCAACTGCCGCGCCTGCTGGATTGGCTCGACCCGAACCTGCGCCTGCATTCCGGCGTCTTTCTGATGCTCGCGGCCGTGGCGCTGGTCTGGTGGATCCTGTTCCGCTCGAAAATCGGCTTTGCCTTCCGGGCCTCGGGCGAAAACCCCGATGCGGCGCGCTATGCCGGGATGAAATCGGGCTTTGTCATCGTCTCGGCCATGGCCACAGCCGGTGCGCTGGCGGGTCTGGCCGGGGGCGCGCAGGTGCTGGGCGTGCTGCATCGCGCCAGCCCGGGCTTTTCGGCCGGGATCGGTTTTGACGCCATCGCCGTGGCACTTCTGGGTCGCTCGCATCCGGTCGGGATCCTGTTCGCCGGGATCCTGTTTGGCGGGCTTGAGGCCGGGGGGCGTCAGATGCAGGTGGATGCGGGCGTGTCGCTCGACATCATCGGCATCATTCAGGCGCTGATCGTGGTGTTCATCGCCGCCCCGCTTCTGGTGCGCGCGATCTTCCCCTGGGGATTCCGTAAAGACACGAATGGAGGCCAGGCATGAGCGCCGTATCCACGAACCCCTCGACCGCTGAAGAAAAGATCGCAAGCGGTCGGGCCCGTCAGGCCCGCATTGCCGGTGTGGCGCTGATCCTGCTCGCCTTTCTGGTGCTGTTCGTGCTCGACGTATCGGGCGGCTCTGTGGCCACGTTCAAACTGGCGCGGGTCAAGGGCGAACTGCCCGATCTGGTGGTGCCGGGTGGGCCGTTCAATTACACCGCTGCGGCGGTTCTGGCCTTTCTCGGCGCGCGCCAGTTTCTCAAGGGCGGCGGGCGCTGGTCGTCGCTGTCGCTGGGGGCGGGGCTGTTCATCGCGGTGCTGGCCTTTCTGGTCTGGGCCACGGCGGATAAGAGCTTTTACCTGACCGGCATGTTGCAGGCCACGGTGGTGCGCGCGATGCCGATTGCGCTGGGCGGGCTTGCGGGCGTGCTTTGCGAGCGGGTGGCGGTGGTGAACATCGCCATCGAAGGCATGTTGCTGGCGGGCGCCTTTACCGGCGCGCTGGTCGGCTCGATTGCGGGCGGCTGGGCCGGGCTGATGGCGGCGGTGCTGGTGGGCGGGGTCTTCGGGATCGTGCTCGCGGCCCTCGTGGTGACCTACCGGATGGACCAGATCATCGCCGGGACGGTGATCAACCTCTTCGTGCTCGGGGTGACCTCCTATGTCAGCTCGCAGGTGTTCCAGAGCCATCGCACGCTGAACAACGCGCCGGTGTTCCGGGCGGTCAAGATCCCGGTGCTGGGCGATATTCCGGTGATCGGGCCGATGCTGTTTCAGCAGAACATATTCGTCTACGGGGCGCTGATCCTGGTGGGCGTGGCGACCTATTACCTGTTCTACACCCGGGGTGGCCTGCGCGCCCGTGCGGTGGGCGAGCATCCCCGCGCCGCCGATACGCTGGGGATCAACGTCTACAAAACCCGCTATTTTCATGTGCTTCTGGGCGGCATGGTGGCCGGGTTTGGTGGGGCGTGGTTCACGCTGGGCTCGGCCGGGCGGTTTGACGCCAACATGACCAACGGGCGCGGCTTCATCGGCCTTGCGGCGATGATCTTTGGCCGCTGGCACCCGGTGGGCGCGCTGATGGCGGCGCTGGTTTTCGGTTTTGCGGATTCGCTCCAACAGAAGCTCGCGCTTCTGAACACGCCGATCCCGTCGGAATTCCTCGCCATGGCGCCCTATCTGGCCACGATGGTGGTGGTCGCCGGGCTGATCGGCAAGGCCCGCCCGCCAGCTGCTGACGGCAAGCCTTACGTGAAAGAATGAACTGATCCGGGGTGCCAATGGCACCCCGGTTTGGTTTTTGAGGGGGCATGGTGGTCGAGCCCCGCCCGAACAGCGCCCCTTGGGGCGCCGGGCGAGCGCCCGGTGATGCAGCTTGCCGCGCCCTGACGCCGCCCCTAGTCTGACCGCATGAACGATAGAGACCGCCATTTCCTCACCCGTCTTTTCGATGCTGCCATCGCCGCTGCCGACCCGGCGCAGGCGCTGGCGGGGCATTTGCCTGACAAGCCTAGGGGCCGCACCGTGGTGATTGGCGCGGGCAAGGGGGCGGCGCAGCTTGCTGCCGCGTTTGAAACCCTTTGGGACGGGCCGGTCGAGGGCGTGGTGGTCACCCGCTACGGCTATGGCTGCGCCACGAAGCAGGTGAAGATCATCGAAGCCGCCCATCCGGTGCCCGACGCGGCGGGGTTGGCGGCGGCGGAGGCGCTGAAACGGGCGGTCGCGGGGCTGACGGAAGATGATCTGGTGGTGGCGCTGATCACCGGCGGCGGTTCGGCGCTGCTGCCCAGCCCGCCCGAGGGCTTCTCGCTGGCAGATGAACAGGCGCTGAACGCGGCGCTGCTGGCTTCCGGCGCGCCGATCTCGGCGATGAACGCGGTGCGCAAGGCGTTCTCGACCATCAAAGGCGGGCGGCTGGCGGCTTTGGCCCATCCGGCGCGGGTGGTGAGCCTGATCGTGTCGGATGTGCCGGGCGACGATCCGGCTCAGGTGGCCTCTGGCCCGACCGTGCCCGATGCGACCGGCGCCGAGGCCGCGCTGGCGGCGATCCGCGCTTATCGGATTGCGTTGCCCGAGCGGGTGCTGGCCTATATCGCGGCGGCATCAGCCCCCAGCCCGGACGATCCGACCTTTGCCCGCAACGAGGTGCATGTGATCGCCTCCGCCGCCCGGTCGCTTGACGCCGCTGCAGCTTGGGCCGAGGCCGAAGGGGTGCCGGCGGTGATCCTATCGGATTCTATCGAGGGCGAGGCACGCGAGGTGGCGAAGATGCACGCCGCCATGGCGCGCGAGGTGGCCATGAAACACCGGCCCTTTGCGCCGCCGGTGCTGCTGCTCTCGGGCGGCGAAACCACGGTGACGCTGAAAGGGCAGGGGCGCGGCGGGCGCAATTCGGAGTTTCTGCTGTCGCTGGCACTGGGCGTCGAGGGGCTGGATGTGGTGGCTCTGGCTGCTGATACCGATGGGATTGATGGTAGCGAAGACAATGCCGGGGCGTTTGCCGATGGGCAGACGGCGACGCGGTTGCGGGCGACGGGGCGCGATCCGGCGGCGCTGTTGGCCGAGAATGACGCCTATAGCGCCTTCGCGGCGCTGGATGATCTGTTCACCCCCGGCCCGACCGGCACCAATGTGAACGACTTCCGCGCCATTCTTGTGCGTTGATCAAAGCTCGGAAAGCTGCGGGTTGGTCTGCTCGACCACCGTTTCCATCGCCACGAAGGTCGAGGTGGCGGTGACGTGCGGCAGGCTGGAAATCTGCTCGGCCATCACCCGGCGATATTCGGTGATGTCATGGGTGCGCACCTTCAAAAGGTAGTCGTAGCCGCCTGCGATCATGTGACATTCCGCGATCTGCGGCACCCGCTTTACCGCCGTGTTGAAGGCTTGCAGGGCCTTTTCGCGGGTATCCGACAGCTTGACCTCGACAAAGGCGATATGGCCGAGACCGAGCTGGACAGGCGACAGGATCGCGCGGTAGCCTGTGATCAGACCCTCCGCTTCCAGCCGCTTTACCCGCGCGGCAACCGGGGTTTTCGACAGGCCCACCTTGTTGCTGAGTTGGGTCAGCGGAATGCGTGCATCGGTGGTGAGCGCATCGAGAATCCGGCGGTCAATATCGTCGAGTTCAAATGTCATTTTGGCTTCAAACCTGCACACTTTCAGACTGATCGCCCATGAGATTGCCCCATTATGGCCGGATCGGCTAGTAAGAAAGCTGTAGTTTGGCATAAAACATCGCCTTTCAGGAGTTCCGCTCGTGACTGCAACCCCTCATTTGACCCCGATCCCCGCGACCCTGTCCGCGCTGAAGACCCGCCCGGAAGCCGATCTTCTGGCCGAGCTTATGGCCGGGGCCAATATCGAAGCCGATGCGCGCGCCCGGGTGGCGGCCAAGGCGGCCGAGCTGGTGCGGCGCATCCGGGCCGAAGCCAAACCTTCGCTGATGGAGCAGTTCCTCGGCGAATACGGGCTGTCGACCCGCGAAGGCGTGGCGTTGATGTGTCTGGCCGAAGCGATGCTGCGGGTGCCTGATCGTGAAACCATGGATGACCTGATCGAAGACAAGATCGTGCCGTCGGATTGGGGCCGCCATCTGGGCGAAGCCTCGTCGTCGCTGGTCAATGCCTCGACCTGGGCGCTGATGCTGACGGGCCGGGTGCTCGATGACCGCCAGCCCTCGATTGCGGGCACTTTGCGCGGGGCGGTGAAACGTCTGGGCGAGCCGGTGATCCGCACCGCCGTCAGCCGCGCGATGAAAGAGCTGGGGCGGCAATTCGTGCTGGGCGAAACCATCACCAAGGCGCTGAACCGGGCGAAGGGGCAAGAAGCGCAGGGCTTTACCTATAGCTATGACATGCTGGGCGAGGCGGCGATGACGGCAGAGGATGCCGCGCGCTATGCCAAGGCCTATTCCGATGCGATCGGCTCGATTGCGGCGGCCTGCGACAAGGGCTCGGTCGAGGCCAATCCGGGCATCTCGATCAAGCTCTCGGCGCTGCATCCGCGCTATGAAGTGGCGCAGGAAGCGCGCGTGATGGCCGAGCTGGTGCCGGTGGTGCGGGATCTCGCCCGCAAGGCCCGCGCGGCCGATATGGGCTTCAACATCGACGCCGAAGAACAGGATCGTCTGGTCCTGTCGCTGAAGGTGATCGGCGCGGTGCTGGCCGATCCGGAACTGGCGGGCTGGAACGGCTTTGGCGTGGTGGTGCAGGCCTATGGCAAGCGCGCCGGGCTGGCGATTGACTGGCTCTATGCGCTGGCCAGCGACCTTGATCGCCGGATCATGGTGCGGCTGGTGAAGGGCGCCTATTGGGACACCGAAATGAAGCGCGCGCAGGTGGAGGGGCTGGAGGATTTCCCGCTCTTCACCACCAAGACCGCGACCGATGTGAGCTACATCGCCAATGCGCGCAAGCTCTTTGGCTATGGCGACCGGATCTATCCGCAATTCGCCACCCATAACGCCCATTCGGTGGCCGCGATCCTCGATATGGCCGGGGATGTGCCGTTCGAATTCCAGCGCCTGCACGGGATGGGCGAGCGGCTGCATGACATCGTGCTGAAAGATACCAAAGGCCGCTGCCGGATCTATGCGCCGGTGGGGGCGCATCGCGATCTCTTGGCCTATCTGGTGCGGCGGCTCTTGGAAAACGGCGCGAACTCGTCTTTCGTGAACCAGATCGTCGATGACGCAGTGCCGCCCGAAGCTATCGCCGCCGATCCGTTCGACGCGCTGGCCACGGCGACGGCCCCGGTAGGTTTGGCAGCACCCAAGGATATTTTCGGCGAGACCCGGGTGAACGCGAAAGGCTTTGACCTCAGCGACGAAGAAACGCTGGCTCGGATCGAGGCGGCGCGCGCTGTCGATGCCTTGCCCGAGGCTGGTCCGATTGTGGCGGGTTCTGCAAGCGGCACGCCGGTTGAGGTGCTGAACCCGGCCAGCGGCGAGGTGATTGGCAAGGTGGTCGAAGCCGATGCCGCCACCGTTGCCGCCGCGCTTGACGCTGCCGCCGTTTGGGCCGCGCCGGTGGGTGAGCGGGCCGCGGTGCTGCGCAAGGCGGCCGACCTTTACGAGCGCGATTTTGGCCTGATCTTTGCCGCTCTGGCGCGTGAGGCCGGGAAAAACCTGCGCGATGCGGTGGGCGAGCTGCGCGAGGCGGTTGATTTCCTGCGCTATTATGCCAGCGAGGCCGAGGCGGCGGGCGAGCATGATCCGCGCGGGGTGATCACCGCGATCAGCCCGTGGAACTTCCCGCTGGCGATCTTCACCGGCCAGATTGCGGCCGCACTCGCCACCGGCAATGCGGTGCTGGCGAAACCGGCGGAACAGACGCCGATCATCGCCGCCATCGCGGTGCGGCTGATGCACGAGGCCGGTGTGCCGCAAAGCGCCCTGCAGCTTCTGCCCGGGCAGGGCGGCGTGGTGGGCGCGGCGCTGACCTCTGACGCCCGGGTGAAGGGCGTGGTCTTCACCGGCTCGACCGACACTGCCTTCCTGATCCGCAAGTCCATGGTCGAGCATCTCGACCCCGGCGCGCCGCTGATCGCGGAAACCGGCGGGCTGAATGCGATGGTGGTCGACAGCACCGCGCTGCCGGAACAGGCGGTGCGCGATATCGTGGCTTCGGCCTTCCAATCGGCCGGGCAACGCTGCTCGGCGCTGCGCTGCCTCTATGTGCAGGAAGACGTGGCCCCGCATTTGAAAACCATGATCAAGGGCGCGATGGATGAGCTGAGCCTTGGCGATCCGTGGCAGCTGACCACCGATGTTGGCCCGGTGATCGACGAAGAGGCGCGCGCGGATATCGCGGGCTACGTGGCGGCGGCAGAGCAGAAGGGCGCGTTGCTGCATCAGCTTGCCCAGCCCAACAAAGGCACCTTCGTGCCGCCCGCGATGATCGAAGTCTCCGGGATCGGCGAGCTGGAGCGGGAAATCTTTGGCCCGGTCCTGCATGTGGCCACGTTCAAATCCGAAGATCTGGGCAAGGTGATTGCCGATGTGAACGCCACCGGCTACGGGCTGACCTTCGGGTTCCACAGCCGGATTGATGGCCGGGTGCAAGAGATTGCCGAGGGCGTGCATGTGGGCAATGTCTATGTGAACCGCAACCAGATCGGCGCGGTGGTGGGCAGCCAACCCTTTGGCGGCGAAGGGCTTTCGGGCACCGGGCCGAAAGCGGGCGGGCCGAACTATCTGCGCCGCTTCATGGCCGAACCGCGCCAGATTGCCAAAACCGCCTGGACGAAGCAGGACGATCTGAATGCGCTGAAGGCCCGGCTTGCCAAGGCGGCCATCAGCGAGGGCGAGGTGATTTCCGAACGCGACATGCCGGGGCCGACCGGCGAGGCCAACACGCTGACCCTGCTTTGCCGCGCGCCGGTGCTCTGCCTCGGGCCGGGCAAAGAGGCGGTGGCGGCGCAGGTTCAGGCGGTCGAGGCGCTGGAAGGCATTGCGGTGGCCGCCGAAGGGCTGGTGCCGCCGGAAGCGCTGACCACGCTGGAAAACATTTCCGGCGCGATCTGGTGGGGCGAGGGCGGGCAGGGCTATGCCCGCGCGCTGGCCAATCGCCCCGGCCCGATCCTGCCGCTGATCACCACGCTGCCCGATCAGGGCCATGTGGCGCATGAACGGCACCTTTGCGTCGATACCACTGCGGCAGGCGGCAACGCTTCGCTGCTCTCGGCCGAGGGTGCGGCAGCCTAGCCGCGTTCCAGAACCTCGACGCAAAGCACGGTGGGCAGATGGCTGGCGATCTCGCGCCAGCTTTCGCCCTCGTCCGCGCTGGCAAAGATCGAGCCGGAATTGGTGCCGAAATAGACCCCGGCGGGGCTTTGGCTGTCGGTGGTCATCGACTGGCGCAGCACGGTAAAATAGCAGTTTTTCCCCGGCAGGCCGTCGCGCTTGTCGGCCCATGTCTCGCCGCCATCGGTGGATTTCCACACCGCCGCCGAGGCATCGGGCGGAAAGCGCCCGGCGCTGTCGCCATTCAGCGGCAGCACCCAGAGCGTGTCGGGGTCGGTGGGATGCACCGCGATGGGAAAGCCGAACCTGCTGGGCAGGCCCTCGGTGATCTCGTGCCAGCTGCGCCCGCCATCGGGGCTGCGAAACACGCCGTTGTGGTTCTGCTGATACATCCGGTCGCCCGTCACCCCCGGCGCGCGCACCATATTATGCACGCAATGCCAGGTTTCGGCCCCCGCTTCATGCAGGCTGCCATCGGCATGACGATGCGCGCCCGCCGCTTCACTATTGGCAAGGCGATTGCGCCGCTCCCAGCTGGCGCCGCCATCCTCGGTGGCGAACACCCCGGCCGAGGAGATTGCCAGCCAGAGCTTTTCCGGCACGTCCGGATCGGGCACGATCGTGTGCAGAACCAGCCCGGCGCCGCCGGGTTGCCAGCTGTCGCGGGTCGGGTGATTGCTGATGCTCTCGACCTTTTCAAAGCTCGCGCCATCGTCATGGCTGACAAACAGCTCCGCCGGGCGCGATCCGGCATAGAGCTTCCCATGGCTGCGCGACAGCACCCAGACGGAATCGATCACCCCGGTGAAGGGGGCAGGCGGCGCGGGCTCCATATTCATTTCGGCGGCAAAGGCGGGATCCTTCGCCAGCCAGTCATCGAATTTTCCATTGGCGAGTTTCGTGAGCTGCCAGCTTTCGCCCTGATCGGTCGAGCTCCAGACCCCGGCGCCGGGCCAGTCGCCGCCCCCTGCGGCCCAAAGCGTGCCGGTTTCCGCTTCGCCGACGATGTGATTGATCGGCCAGCCATCGCAATGCGGGCCGCTGATCGACCAGTCTTGCCGGTCCGGCCCCGATGATAACAGAAAGGCCCCTTTGGTGGTGCCGACCAGAAGGGTAAGTTCAGACATCGCGCATCTCCTCATCCTGCCACCGGGTCAGGATAACCGAAAATCAGAGACAAGGCTGCAAATAACAAAGCGCCGCTGCCCGAGAGCAACGGCGCCAATTGTCTTTGGTCCTGAAATACCTTGGGGGTGCGGGGGCAACGCCCCCGCCAGCAGGCTCAGAGCCCCGGGTAGAGCGGGAACTTGGCGCAGAGCGCTTCGACTTTGGCTTTCACCGCTTCTTCCACCGCGCCGTTGCCCTCTTCGCCATTGGCGGCGAGGCCATCGACCACTTCGATGATCAGATCACCGATCTCGCGGAATTCCGCTTCACCGAAGCCACGGGTGGTGCCCGCCGGGGTGCCCAGACGGATGCCCGAGGTGATAGTCGGCTTTTCCGGGTCGAACGGGATGCCGTTCTTGTTGCAGGTGATATGGGCGCGGCCGAGGGCTTTCTCGGTGGCGTTGCCCTTCACGCCTTTGGGGCGCAGGTCGACCAGCATCAGATGGGTGTCGGTGCCGCCGGACACGATGTCGAGCCCGCCCTTCATCAGCTGATCGGCCAGTGCCACGGCATTGGCGCGCACCTGTTTGGCATAGGTTTTGAACTCGGGGCGCAGCGCTTCGCCAAAGGCCACGGCTTTCGCCGCGATCACATGCTCCAGCGGACCACCTTGCAGACCGGGGAAGATCGCCGAATTGACCTTTTTGGCGATCTCTTCACTGTTGGTCAGGATCATCCCGCCACGCGGACCGCGCAGGGTTTTGTGCGTGGTGGTGGTGGCGATGTCGGCATAGGGGAAGGGCGAGGGATGCTCGCCCGCGGCCACCAGACCGGCAAAGTGGGCCATGTCGACCATCAGATAGGCGCCAACGCTATCGGCGATCTCGCGGAACTTGGCGAAATCGATCTGGCGCGGGATGGCCGAGCCACCGGCGATGATCAGTTTCGGCTGATGCTCTTTGGCAAGGGCTGCCACTTCATCATAGTCGATCAGGCTGTCTTGCTGACGCACGCCGTATTGAATGGCGTTGAACCATTTGCCCGACTGGTTGGGGGCGGCGCCGTGGGTCAGGTGCCCGCCGGAGGCCAGGTTCATGCCCAGAATGGTGTCGCCGGGCTTGATCAGCGCCATGAAGGCACCCTGGTTGGCCTGGCTACCGGAATTCGGCTGCACGTTGGCAAACTCACAGCCAAACAGCTCCTTGGCGCGCTCGATGGCCAGATTTTCCGACACGTCCACCCACTGGCAGCCGCCATAATAGCGACGCCCCGGGTAACCTTCGGCATATTTGTTGGTCATCACGCTGCCCTGCGCTTCCATCACGGCAGCAGAGACGATGTTTTCCGACGCAATCAGCTCGATCTCGTCGCGCTGGCGGCCAAGCTCGCCACGGATCGCGCCGTAGAGTTCGGGATCACGCGTTTCAAGCGTCTCGGTGAAAAAACCAGCGTCACGAATCTCGGTCATGAACCTCTCCTGTGGCTTTACGTTTGCAACGGTTCCTAGAGGAAAGATGGCATACCGGGAACCCACGATTGCGACGCAAGGGCACAATAGAGCGACGGCTCTGGCGCCGGGGGGAAACTTGTGTTCTTTTCGGAACCACATCGCCCTCAGAGGAAACCAAAATGAGCCTCAAACTTGCCTTTCTCGCCTCCGACGCCCTTCACGCACAGGAGAGCCGGGAAGAGCTGGTGGCGCTTTATGGCAATGTGCCGGTGGACGAGGCGGATGTGATCGTGGCGCTGGGCGGCGATGGCTTCATGCTGGAAACCCTGCATGCCAGCGAAGGGCTGGATGTGCGGGTCTACGGGATGAACCGGGGCACGGTCGGCTTTCTGATGAACAGCTATTCGTCCGAGGGGCTGCGCGAGCGGCTTGAACAGGCCGAACTGACGGTGATCAACCCGCTGAAAATGCGTGCCACCTGCGTGGATGGCACGATTTCGGAAGGGCTCGCGATCAACGAAGTGGCACTGCTGCGTTCGGGCAGTCAGGCGGCGAAACTGTCGATTTCGGTGGATGGGCGGCTACGCATGGCCGAGCTCGCCTGCGACGGGGTGCTGGTGGCAACGCCGGCAGGCTCGACCGCCTATAACTATTCCGCGCATGGTCCGATCCTGCCGATTGGGGCCGATATTCTGGCGGTCACGGCGATTGCCGCCTTTCGGCCCCGGCGCTGGCGCGGGGCGCTGCTGCCGAAACGCGCGAAAATCCGCATTGATGTGCTGGACCCGGAAAAACGTCCGGTGATGGCCGATGCCGATGGCCGCCCGGCCGGGGGCAATGTGCTGAGCGTTGAGGTGGAAACCGAGACTGAAGTGCAGCACCGGGTGCTGTTTGATCCGGGCCACGGGCTGGAAGAACGGCTGATCCGCGAGCAATTCGTGTAAGGCTGAGCTGGGGCAGAGGGGGCGCCTAGCGGTCCTGCAGCTTGCGTTCCCAGGCTTCGCGCTTGCGATAGATCGTCGAGGGCGACACGTCGAGCACCCGCGCCGCACGCGGCACCGAGCCGCCCTGCGCTGCAATCGTGGCTTCGATGATGGTCTGTTCGATTTCGGCCAGCGTGTGGCCGATCAGCGAGGAGGTCTCGGACGAGGTGCCGGAATAGGTCATGTAGGCCGAGGCGCCTGCGCCGAGATGATGTGGCGCGAGGATGTCGGAGGGCAGATCGGCGGCGGTCAGGCGCGGCCCGTCATGCAAGAGAACCGCCGTCCACAGCACATTGAAAAGCTCACGCACATTGCCGGGCCAGTGATGCGCTTCCAGAAGCGCCACCGCATCGTCGTCGATCCCGGTGAAGCGGCGCCCTTCGGCGGCCGAGAACTGGGCGAGCTTGGTTCGGGCGATAAAGGTGATGTCGCCCTTGCGCTCGCGCAGCGACGGCACCGCAATCGGGGCAACATGCAGCCGGTAGAACAGATCGGCGCGCAGGCGACCCTCGCGGATCGCCTCGCGCGGGTCGTGGCGGGTTGAGGCGACGAAACGGTGCACCGGAACGCGGCCGGGCTGGGCGCCTCGGTCGATGAGATTGAGCAGCAGCGGTTGCACGTCGCTTTTCATCTCGCAAATCTCGTCGAAATAGAGCGTGCCGCCCGCCGCCCTGGCCGCCGCCTCGTCGCTCCCGAGCACGTCGCGTTCGAATTGCTCACGGGTCAGGGTTGCGCAATCGATTTCAATCCAGGGCGCAGAAGAGCGCGGCGAATGATTGTGAATATAGCGCGCCAATTCGCCTTTGCCGGTGCCGATCTCGCCCGAGATGAACACCGGCGCTTCGGACCGGGCGATGGTGGTGGCCTGGTCGAGCATGTTGCGCATCTGCGGCGACACCGCCAGCAGGCCGGACTCTTCGCGTGCGGCCGATTTGACGCCCGACGCGAGGTCTTGCGACTTGCGCGACGGGGAGGGGAGAACGCGCTCTGCCATCAGGCTGGCCCGGTCGGGCAGCGCCTTCATCGCATTGGCAATCGCCTTGGTCAGGCGGGCATTGGAAAACGGGCGAAACAGGCAGTCATAGGCCCCGGCACGCATCGCCTCGGCGGCGGCGTTGATCTGATCGTTCGAAGCCACAACCACCACAACCGGCGCGTTGGGCGCGGCCAGGCATTGCTCGATCTGCCGGGTAATCGGCTGGCCCGCCACGGTGAGCGGCACAAACAGCAACTCGGGGCCGAAAAACGTGCATTTTTCGGAAGCGTCATCGAGGTCGTTGGCCCGCACCACCTTGCATCCGGCTTCGACAAACGGATCATCGGGCATCTGCCAGGCGTCATCCGGGTTGGAAACGACGAGCGCCACGACATCGTGCGGGCGGCCTGCATTGGCAATATCCGCGTTTTCAAGCGTTTTGCCAGACACTGTCATAACCTCTGGATGTGGAAACATTGATCCACGCAATAACACCTTAAAGTTGCAACCGTACTAACGGCAATACTTAATGCAAAGAATCCACCCCGCACAGTTATGCAGGGTGGATTTGGTCATAATGGCTTGGAATTAGACTAATTTCCAGCGTAACCTAGCGTCTGCAAGGCCTCGCGGATTTCCTCCAGGATGGCCGGATCGTCAATCGTGGCGGGCATCTTGTAGGCTTTGCCATCGGCGATCGAGACCATGGTGCCGCGCAGGATTTTGCCCGAGCGGGTTTTCGGCAGGCGGTCGACCACCACGGCGGCCTTGAAGGCGGCAACCGGGCCGATCTGATCGCGCACCAGCTTCACGCATTCCGCCACGACCTCGGCATTGTCGCGGGTGCTGCCCGCGTTGAGGCAGAGGAAGCCCAGCGGGATCTGGCCCTTGAGGTCGTCGCCCACGCCGATCACGGCGCATTCGGCCACGTCGGGATGGCTGGCCAGAACCTCTTCCATCGCGCCAGTCGAGAGCCGGTGACCGGCGACGTTGATCACGTCATCGGTGCGCGCCATGATGTAAAGATAGCCGTCTTCGTCCTTGTAGCCCGCGTCGCCGGTTTCGTAATAGCCGGGATAGGTGTTGAGATAGCTCTTCCTGAACCGCTCTTCGGCGTTCCAGAGCGAGGGCAGGGTGCCCGGGGGCAGGGGCAGTTTGATCGCAATCGCGCCCAGCGTGCCCGGGGCCACCGGATGGCCGCCTTCATCGAGAATTTGCACGTCATAGCCCGGCATCGGCACCGAGGGCGAGCCGAGCTTCACCGGCAGCTTTTCGATGCCGAGCGGGTTGGCGGCAATGGCATAGCCGGTTTCGGTCTGCCACCAATGGTCGATCACCGGCACGCCCAGCTGGGTTTCGGCCCATTTGATCGTGTCGGGGTCGGCGCGTTCACCGGCCAGAAACACCGCGCGCAGGCCCGAGAGGTCGTAATCCTTAACCAGCGCGCCGGTCGGGTCTTCGCGTTTTACAGCGCGAAAGGCGGTGGGGGCGGTGAAGAAGCTTTTCACGTCATGCTCCGAGATCACCCGCCAGAAGGTGCCCGCATCCGGCGTGCCGACCGGCTTGCCTTCAAACACGATGGTGGTGTTCCCGGCGATCAGCGGGGCGTAGCAGATATAGGAGTGGCCCACGACCCAGCCCACGTCGGACGCCGCCCAGAACACTTCGCCCGGATCGACATTGTAGACGTTCTTCATCGTCCAATGGAGCGCCACCAGATGCCCGGCGGTGTGACGGATCACGCCCTTGGGCTGGCCGGTGGTGCCGGAGGTGTAGAGGATATAGGCGGGATGATTGCCTTCGACCGGCAGGCAGGGGGCGGGATCGGCTTGGGCCAGATCGGCCCAATCGACATCGCGGCCCGCAATCAGCTCGGCAGGCTGCTGCTCGCGTTGCAGGATGACGCAGAAATCCGGCTTGTGGCTGGCCTGTTCGATGGCGCCGTTGAGCAGCGGCTTGTAGGAGACGATCCGATTAGGTTCGATCCCGC
The DNA here is from genome assembly GCA_050288685.1 of Paracoccaceae bacterium. Taxonomy (GTDB): domain Bacteria; phylum Pseudomonadota; class Alphaproteobacteria; order Rhodobacterales; family Rhodobacteraceae; genus Sinisalibacter. The sequence goes on from JBNKEH010000003.1 coordinate 25,811, forward strand.
AGGAGGCGGCGATAATGGCTTTCGGGGTGGCGTCGTCGATCCGCACCGCGAGCTCATGCGCGGCAAAGCCGCCGAACACCACCGAATGGATCGCGCCGATCCGGGTGACGGCCAGCATCGCCACCAGCGCTTCGGGCACCATCGGCATGTAGATGATCACCCGGTCGCCCTTGCCGATGCCCCGCGCGGCAAGCCCGCCCGCAAAGCGCGAGACACGATCCTGCAGCTCGGCATAGGTGATCTTGTCTTTCTTGCCGGTGATCGGGCTGTCATAGATGATCGCCACCTGATCGGCGCGGCCGTTTTCAACATGCCGGTCAACCGCGTTCCAGCAGGTGTTCACCTCGGCATCCGCGAACCATTCGTAAAGCGGCGCGTTTTCATCGCTGAGCGCTTTCGTGGGCTTCTTCACCCAGTCGATGGCCTCGGCGGCCTGCATCCAGAACGCCTCCGGATCGTTCTGCCAGCGTGCATATTCCTCGCGGTATCCCATATCGTCCTCCTCCAAAGCCGATGCGCTTTGTTACGCAACTAGACGGGGGCGGGGCAAGCGGCAGGCGCGGGTGTGAGGCGTTTGCGCGCAGATAATTTGCAGATTTCCGTCGCGGTAAGGTGCAAATTTTGCAAACCAACCGGAATTATGCAGAGAAATTTTGGCGGCTGCGTGAGTTTGCAAAGCGGCGAAGCACGCATTGCAAATCGGCCGGGAATCGCTCCGCATCTGCTGTCTTGCGCTCTATGGTCTGGCCGGGCAGGGTGGGGCAAGCGGGGCGCGGGTGCCCGGACAGGTGCTTTTATCTTGCACCCGCTGCGCGCGTGGTTACTTTGTACCAAACGGTCAAAAAGGAACGGCCATGTCTTTGCTCGATGAGGCGAAAAAGGTGCGTGAAAACGCCCATGCCCCCTATTCGAAATTCAAGGTCGGTGCGGCCCTGCGCACGCCGTCCGGCAAGGTCTTTGTCGGCTGCAACGTGGAAAACGCGGCCTATCCCGAGGGCACCTGTGCCGAAGCCGGGGCGATTGCCGCGATGGTGGCGGCGGGCGAGATCGAGATTGCCGAGATCGCCGTGGTGGGCGATGCCCCTGCGCCGGTCAGCCCCTGCGGCGGCTGCCGCCAGAAGATTGCCGAATTTGCCCCGAAGGGCGTGCCGGTGACGATGGCCAATATGGCGGGCGACGAGGTGGTTGAACCGATCGAGGCGCTGCTGCCCCATGCCTTTGCCAAAGCCCAGATGGAGGGCTGAGGATGGCGCGCGCTTTTCTGGTGGTGATGGATTCGGTTGGCATTGGCGGCGCATTGGATGCTGCCGACTATTTCAACGACGGCATTCCCGATACCGGCGCCAATACGCTGGGCCATATCGCCCGCGCCTGCGCCGAAGGGCTGGGCGATGGCGCGGGGCGGTCCGGGCCGCTTTACCTGCCCAATCTCGACACGCTCGGGCTAGGGGCGGCGGTGCATCTGGCCTCGGGCACGGCGGCGGCGGGGCTGGAAGCCGAGCCGACCGGGCTTTGGGGGGCGGCCAGTGAGATTTCGCGCGGCAAGGATACCCCCTCGGGCCATTGGGAAATCGCCGGTGTGCCGGTGCCGTGGGACTGGACCTATTTCCCCAAAACCGAGCCGAGCTTTCCGCCCGACCTGACCGAAGCGCTGCGCGCGGCGGCGGGCACTGAGGGGCTGTTGGGCAACAAGCATTCCTCAGGCACGGTGATCCTTGACGAGCTGGGGGCAGAGCATCTGCGCACCGGCTGGCCCATCGTTTACACTTCGGCGGATTCCGTGGTGCAGATTGCCGCCCATGAAGAGGCCTTCGGGCTGGAGCGGCTCTACGAGATGTGCCGCGCGGTGGCGCCGATGGTGCATGGGATGCGCGTCGGCCGGGTGATTGCGCGGCCCTTTGTGGGCAGTGCCGAAACCGGCTTTACCCGCACCGTGAACCGCCGCGATTTCGCCCTCGCGCCGCCAGCCCCGACCCTGATGGATTGGGCGCAGGCCGAAGGGCGCAAGGTGCATTCCATTGGCAAGATTGACGATATTTTTGCTGGCCACGGCGTGGACACATCGCTGCATGGCGCCGATGCCGATCTGATGGAAGCGCTGATCGGCTTGGGCGGCAGCGCCGAAGAGGGCAGCCTGACCTTTGCCAATTTCGTCGAGTTCGACGCGAAATACGGCCATCGGCGCGATGTGGCGGGCTATGCCGCGCATCTGGAATGGTTCGATGCGCAACTCCCTCGGTTCTTTGCCAGCCTTGGCGCCGGGGATCTGGTGATCTTCACCGCCGACCATGGCAATGATCCGACCTGGACCGGCACCGACCACACCCGCGAACGGGTGCCGGTGCTGGGCTGGGGGATGGGGCCGAAGCCCGTGGGGCAGGTGGCTTTTGCCGATATTGGCGCCTCTGTTGCTGCCCATCTGGGGCTTGAGGCGCGTGGCGCCGGGAGATCGTTTTTGTGAACCTGAAAAACCTGCCGAAGATTGAGCTGCACCATCATCTGGAAGGGGCCGCCCCGCCGCGCTTTGTGCGCCAGATCGCGCATGAGAAAAACTTGGACATTTCTGGCATTTTCGACGCCGAAGGCGCGTATTCCTATCAGGATTTCTTGCAGTTTCTCGATGTTTACGAGCAGGCGACCAAACCGCTTTCCACGCCCGAGGATTACGCCCGGCTGGTTTCGGTGGTGCTGGAAGAGGCTGCCGAGCAGGGGGTGATCTATATCGAAAGCTTCCTGTCGCCGGATTTCTGCGGTGGGCGCGATGTGGCGGCCTGGCGCGAATACATGGTGGCGATGCGTGAAGCGGCCGAAAAGGCCGAGGCGCTGGGCATCACCCTGCGCGGCATCGTCACCGCGATCCGCCATTTCGGCCCGGAAGTCGCCCGCGAAACCGCCGCCTGTGCGCAGGACACGGCGGGCGATTTCATCGTCGGCTTTGGCCTTGCGGGCGACGAAAACGCCCATCATCCTGCCGATTTCGCCTATGCTTTCGACATGGCGCGCGAGGCCGGGCTGCGCCTGACCGCCCATGCGGGCGAATGGGGCGGGGCGCGTTCGATGCGTGACGCGATTGAACATCTGAAGGTCGAGCGCATCGGCCATGGCGTGGCCGCCATCGACGACCCCGAGCTGATGAAACTCCTCGCCGCCTCCGGAATCGTGCTGGAGGTTTGCCCCGGCTCGAATGTGGCGCTGGGGGTCTATCCCTCGATCAGCGCCCATCCGATTGCCAAACTGCGCGATGCCGGGGTGAAGGTGACCGTCTCGACCGACGATCCGCCCTTCTTCCACACCGACATGACCCATGAATATGAAATGCTGGCACAGGCCTTCGGTTGGACCGAAGTTGATTTTGCCGCGCTGAACCGGGTGGCGCTGGACGCTGCCTTTTGCGATGATGCGACACGGGCGCGGATCGCGGCAAGACTGGAGACCGGATATGTATGACCACCTGACCATCGTGAAACACCCGCTGGTGCAGCACAAGCTTACGCTGATGCGCCAGAAGGACACCTCGACCGCCGGGTTCCGGCAATTGCTGCGCGAAATCTCGCTGCTGCTGGCCTATGAGGTTACCCGCGAGCTGCCGATGACCACGCGCGGTATCGAAACCCCGCTTCAGGAAATGGAAGCGCCGATCCTGTCGGGCAAGAAGATGGCGCTGGTCTCGATCCTGCGCGCCGGCAACGGCCTGTTGGACGGGGTGCTGGAGCTGATCCCCTCGGCGCGGGTCGGCTTTGTTGGCCTCTACCGCGACGAGAAAACCCTGGAGCCGGTGCAATATTACTTCAAGGTGCCGACCGAGCTGAAAGACCGGCTGGTGATCGTGGTCGATCCGATGCTCGCCACCGGCAATTCCTCGGTTGCGGCGGTGGATCTGTTGAAAAAGGCCGGGGCCACCAATATTCGCTTCCTCTGCCTGCTGGCCGCCCCTGAGGGGGTGGAGCGGATGCGCTCGGCCCATCCCGACGTGCCGATTGTGACCGCATCGGTCGACGAAAAGCTGAACGAGCACGGCTATATCGTGCCGGGGCTTGGCGATGCGGGCGACCGCATGTATGGCACCAAATAGGCCGGGGATCGCTCCCGGATCGCTCGGCCAAGTTCCGCAAATTGTTGACAAAATGTTTACAGAGTGTTGATCGGACTCTGGACTTTCTAGCGGCATTCCGTCATGCTGCCCCTACATCTTGTGTTGGGGGACACGGATATGAACATGCTACGCTTCGCGGGTGCGCTGACGGCGCTCGCTCTTCTGCACGGCACCGCTGCCAATGCCTACACGCTGCAACAGGCCGCAAATCCGTCGCCGCGCCCGCCCGCGAGCTATCGCGGCGATGTCTTTGTCGATAGCCGGGGCTGCGCCTATGTGCGCGCCTCGATTGGCAATGTGGTCAACTGGGTGCCTAGGATTTCCGCCGATAAGAAAAGCGTGGTCTGCGGGCTGACGCCGACCAATCTGGCGGCGGCGGCCCTGCCGATCCCGGCCCCGCCCGCGCCGCCGCCCCCGGAAGAAATGATGACCGCGCTCCCCGCGCCGCAATCCGTTCCGAGCGCGCGCAATGATACCGAAACGATGGCTGCTGCGCCCGCCAGTGCCCCGGTCGCCCCGACCCCGGCCGGCACCGATGTCGTGCGCACCATCAATGTGACCTGTCCGGCCGATGGCAGCGCCGCCCGGGTGCGGGTGGGTGCCGATACGGTGAGCATCTCGTGCCAGCCGGGGCAAACTGGCCCGGTGCGCTATCTTGTGCATCACGCCAATGGCGAGACCTCGCGGGTGATCGCCAACCCGGCCCCAGCTCCGGCTCAGGCGCCGCAGGTGACGATTGCGCAGGCCCCAACGCCAGCCCCGACCGCTCCGGCTACGGGGGGCTTCCCCGCATCCACCGATCGGGTGCGCTATGGCGGCGTGCCGGTCGGCGGCACCGGCAATGGCTTTGGTCAAGGCTATGGCATCGGCTCCGGTCCGGCACCGCTTGATCCGCTGCCCTCGGCCAGTCAGGCCTCGGTTCCGCAGGTCACGGTCACCGGTGGCACGATCACCGGCTCGCCCAATACCGCTCCGACCAGCGCCCAGACCTATCCGGTCGGGACTGGCTACGGGTTGACCAATTACCCCGGCGCGCTGGACCCGGTTCCGGCGATCCCGGCGGGCTATCGTGCTGCCTGGAATGATGACCGGCTGAACCCGAACCGCGGTCCGCGTTCGGCGGTGGGCGATCAGCAGATGGCGGCGGTCTGGGATACCAGTCAGGTGCCGATGCGCCGGGTGGTGCCCGCCAATAGCAATCGCGGCGGCGTGGTGATGTCTAGCATGAATGCTCCGGCGGCGCCGGTTGCTGCCGCCTCGGCCCGGCCTGCGGCGCAGGATTATCGCTATGTGCAGGTGGGGGTGTTCAAACTGGCGGCCAATGCTTCGGCAGCGGCGGCACAGCTGCGCGCCCAGGGTCTGGCCGGGCAAGTCGCCCGCACCCGCTCGGGCCTCACTCTGGTGGTGGTTGGCCCCTATGACGATCCGGCGGCGCTGCAAAACGCGCTCGCCATCGTGCGGCGCAGCTACGCAGACGCCTATCTGCGCAATTGAGCCTAACCTACAGAAACTAAACCGAAGCCCCGCCCCAACCGGCGGGGCTTATTCGTTGCAGATGCCTTGCAGCGCGACCCAATCGCTGTCGGCCAGAAGCGGTTCGGCAAAGGCCAACGGCACCGGATCGGCCTCGATCAGGCCCATGGTGCTTTCGCCGGTTTCGTCGAGCACATAGGCATAGGGCGTGCTCAGGGTTTTCGCCGCGTCAAAGCGGGCGAGCAGGGCGGCATCGGCCAGCGGTGCGGGCGGCGTGGTCAGCAGGGTGGTGGCATAGCTATCCAAAACCCCGTCCGACAGCTCGCCGCTGGTCAGCAGCCGCATGGTGGCGAAGACCCCGGCATGGCTGAGCAGCGCTGCCATCGGATCGACCTCGCGGGCGCGCTCATTCTCGGCCAGAACGAAACCCGCGACCGGCTCGGGGCTGTCATAGGTTTCCACCAGATTGCGGTTCAGCACGATGATCCCGCCGGGTAGATGGGTGGCACTGCTGACCCCATCGGGCACCACCACCAGCCGCGCGGTTTGCGGATCGAGCAGCCGTTGGCGCAGCTTGGTCAGCGCCTGCACCCCAAGACGGGATTGGCAGGGCGTGCCGGTGATATGGGTCATGCGCGCCAGCAGGCGCTGGCCAATCGTGGCGCGGGTGACATCGGGCAGAACCGAAACGGTCTGGCGCACCAGCGCGCCGGGCAGCCAGAACACCACCATAAGCCCGACCAGCGCAAAGACCGAGAGCGAGATCGTCAGGCGCAAGCGGCCCGAATGGGGCAGCTGCCGGTCAATCGCGCGGCGCACCCGTTCGATGGCCTCGATCATGTCTTCATCGTCGGTTTCCAGCTCTTCAGCCTCTTCCGGGTCAGAAGACGGCACGTAGAGCGCCGGGCGTTTGCCGGGATTCACCCGGTGCAACGCGGGCAGCGACCAATGCGCCAGCGGGCGCTCCTGCATATCGGTGATGGTCAGCGTCGCGTCGCCGATCGAGAGGATCACATTGACGCGCTGCGCCTCCGGCGTGGGACGCCAGAGACCGGGGCCTTCAAGCCGCTCATATTCCAGGAGCGCGGTCATATCTCGCGAGGCTGCTCATTATCGTTTTATCGTTGCGGCAAAGATAGACCCTGCGCGGGATATGGGCAATCCCGTGCGCGGCGGCGGCGCACCTGCGCGCGACGCGCGACGTCGCTTGCGGTGTGTCCTAGAGCAGCTTGCGCAGCTCGAATTTCTGGATCTTGCCGGTCGAGGTTTTCGGCAGTTCGAGGAAAATCACCTGTTTCGGGGTCTTGAACCCGGCGAGCCTGCCCCTTGCAAAGGCGATCAGCTCGGCTTCGGTGACCTCGGCGCCCTCTTTCAGCTCGACAAAGGCGCAGGGCACTTCGCCCCATGTCTCGTCGGGCTTCGCGACCACCGCGCAGAGGCTGACCGCCGGATGGTGCATCAGCGCTCCCTCAACCTCGACCGAGCTGACATTCTCGCCACCCGAGATGATGATGTCCTTCGCCCGGTCGGTGATCTTGATATAGCCGTCCGGGTGGCGAAAGGCGATGTCACCGCTGTGAAACCAGCCGCCGGCAAAGGCTTCGGCGGTGGCGGCGGGGTTCTTCAGATAGCCCTTCATCACCACATTGCCGCGCACCATGATCTCGCCCACGCTCGTCCCATCGGCGGGAAGCTCGGTCATGGTCTCGGCTTCCATCACGGTGACGGCCTCTTCCATCACCTGACTGACCCCCGTGCGCGCCTTGATCGCGTAGCGCTCATCCTCGGGAAGGGTGTTCCAACCGTCGCGCCAGACGCATTCCACCACATGGCCATAGGTTTCGGTGAGGCCGTAAACCTGCGTCACGGCAAAGCCCAAGGGCTCGATCTTCATCAGCGTGGCGGCGGGGGGCGGGGCCCCGGCGGTGTAGACATTGACGATATGGGAAAAGTCGCGCCGGTCTTCGTCTTTGGCGTTGATCAGCATATTGAGCACAATGGGCGCGCCGCCGAAATGGGTCACGCCCTCATCGGCAATCGCGTCGTAGATCGCTTTTGGCGTGATGTCGCGGCAGCAGATCACGGTACCGCCCACCGCCGGGATCGACCATGTATGCACCCAGTTGTTGCAGTGAAACAGCGGTACGATGGTCAAGTACACCGTATCGCGGCCGAGCCCCCAATCAAGGCTGAGGCCCAGCGTGTGCAGATAGGCGCCGCGATGGGAATAGACCACGCCTTTCGGCCGCCCGGTGGTGCCGGAGGTGTAGTTGAGCGCGAGGCTTTCCCATTCATCCTCGGGCATCAGCCAGGCGAAATCGGCATCCCCCGCCGCGATGAAATCCTCGTATTCCTCATAGCGGCCCGAGGTGGGAAAGCCTGCTGCCGGGTCGGCCACTTCGACGATCAGGGGCGCGGGGCCCTCCATCCGCGCGATGGCGGCTTCGGCCAGCGGGATGAGAGCTGTATCGACCAGCACCACCTTGGCCTCGCCATGGCCGAAAATGTAACCCACCGTATCGGGGTCGAGCCTTGTGTTGATGGTGTTCAGCACCGCGCCACAAGCGGGCACGCCCCAATGGGCTTCGGCCTGAGCCAGAATGTTGGGCAGCAGCGTCGCCACCACATCGCCGGGCGCAACCCCGGCCCGGGCGAGGGCTGAGGCGAGCTGCGAGGCGCGGGCGTGGTACTGGGCATAGGTCAGCCGCCGGTCACGGTCGATGATCGCGGTTCGGTCGGGAAAGACCTGCCGCGCCCGGTTCAGATGCGACAGCGGCGATAGCGCCACATGGTTTGCCGGCGTCTTGTCCAGACCCGTTTCGTCTTTCATCCAACCCATACCAACCTCCCGTTTGACCTCGCAGGATTAGGGCGTAAAGGTGGGCACAGGTCAATGCTGCACTGCAACATCGGCGGGCGGATACGGTAAGGGCCGCGATGCCTTGCAGCACGCGGCCCCGACCCAAAGCTTAGATGCCTATCAGATCCCGGCGAAGATCGCCGCCAGCGCCAGCACGGCGGGCACGGTCTGGATGAACAGGATCTTCCGGCTGGAGGTTGCAGCGCCGAACACACCGGCAACGGCGATGCAAAGAAGGAAGAACAGGATGAAGCTGCTGCCATTCGCCCCAAGGGCAAGGCCGGTGATCAGACCGGCGGCGAGAAAGCCGTTATAGAGCCCCTGATTGGCCGCCATCACGCGGGTCTGGCGGGAAAATTCCGGCGTGAGCCCAAAGGCGCTCTGGCCTTTGGGTTTGTCCCAGAAGAACATTTCCAGCACCAGAATATAGACATGCAGAAGCGCGATCAGCGCGACGAGAAGGGTCGAAATCATATTGGTCTCTTTCGTTACGGGCGCAGAAGCACTTTGCCAGCTTTGCCGGGTGCGAGCGAGGCTTGCACGGCTTCGCTGATCTGGTCGAGCGAAAAGATCGCTTCGACCGGTAGATCCAGTTCGCCGGTGGCGACCAGTTTGATCAACTCGCCGATCAGCGCCACGCGCTTTTCGCCCGGCATCGCGGCGCTGACTTTGGCGCCCCAGAAGCCCTTGAGGGTGAGCTGTTTGAAGATCACATCGCCCGAGGGGATCTGCATCGCTTCGCCCAGCATTGTGCCGAACGAGACAAACAGCCCGTTTTCGCCCAGAAGCCGGATCAGCTCGCCGCTGGCCGCACCACCGATGGAATCCACCGCGGCCCGGATCGACGCGCCATCGGTGAGGGCACGGACCTTGTCCTGCCAGCTTTCGCTGGCGGTCGAGATCACATTCGTGATGCCAAGCGCCTCAAGCTCACCCACCCCGGCATCGCGCCGCACCAGATTGATGGTGTGGATCCCGCGCGCCTTGGCGAGCATCGCAACGGCCTTGCCCACCGCGCCATTGGCGGTGTTCTGGATCAGCCAGTCGCCTTTTTCGACGCCCAGAAAATCGATCAGCGAGATGGCGCTGAACGGCATGGCGATCAGCTGCGCCGCCGCTTCGTCGGAAATCGTATCGGGCACCGGCACCAGCCCCTGCGCGGAGGCGATGAAGGCCTCGGCCCAGCTGCCATGCACCCCGGCCACCGCCACGCGCTGGCCAAGGCTCACGCCGGTCACGCCGTCGCCAAGGGCGTCGATGGTGCCCACGGCCTCGGTGCCGCCGATGGCCGGCAGGTCGGGCTTGTAGCCATAGCTGCCGCGCACGGTCCAAAGGTCGTGATTGTGGATCGGTGACAGGATCGTGCGGATGCGCACTTCACCGGGGCCGGGCTCAGGCAGGGCGCTTTCGCCGGATTTCAGAACCTCGGCGGGGTCGCCGAACACGTCATGGATTGCGGATTTCATAGCGTCTCTCACTTCGCGGTGATGTGCAGGCGCACATCGACATTGCCACGGGTGGCATTGGAATAGGGGCAGACCTGATGGGTGGCCGCGATCAGTTTCTCAGCCTCTTCGGCGCTGATGCCGGTGGTTTCGACATAGATGTCGAGGTCCAGTGCATAGCCGCCTTCCTTGCGTTGGCCGATCCCGACCTCAACCGAGGTCTGGCTGGTCACGGTGAGTTTCATCTGCTGCGCCACGCCGGTCAGGGCGTTGTCAAAGCAGGCGGCATACCCCAGCGCGAAAAGCTGTTCGGGGTTCGTGCCGGTGGCACCGGAGCCGGGGACTGCGAGGTCGAAACCAAGGCTGCCATCGTCGAGCGCGGTATGGCCTGAGCGGCCACCGGTGGCGGTGGCACGGGTTTTGTAGAAGATTTTCATCGGAGTGTCCTTCGGGGATGAATGCGGGCGGGTCAGCCCAGCAGTTTTTCGGTGGAACGAAGCGCATCCTGCATTGGCAGGGGCGAACGGGTGAGCTTGACGAGCAGGGCGCTGCCAAGCCACATCTGATAGAGCACGCGCGACAGCGCCTCGGGATCGGGGCCTTTGGTGAGCGAGCCATCGGCCTGACCTTCGGCAATCAGCACGGCGCCAAGGGCCTGCAGCCGCTCTACCCCACCAGCAAGGACAAGGCGCATTTCTTCCGAGAGGTCGGCGACTTCGGCGGCCAGCTTGACCACCAGACAGGTTTCCGCCCAGCCGGGCAGGGTGGGATCATCGGGATCGGTGATCCAGGCGCCGAAATAGCGCATCAGCTTTTCGCGGCCCGTACCCGGACGCTCGAGCAGCCTTGCCAGACGCCCGGCATAGGTTTCGACATATTGGGTCAGAAGCGCGGTGCCGAAGGCCTCTTTCGACGGGAAGTAGTGGTAGAACGAGCCTTTCGGCACCGAAGCCACTTTCAGAATTTCCTGCAGGCCGAGATTGGCAAAGCCTTTGCGCAGCACCAGTTCACGCCCCGTATCGAGGATCGTCTGGCGGGTGGCTTCGGCTTTGGGGGTGAGGGGTGTCTGTGTCATGAGGTGATAAATAGACCGGTCGTCTAGTAATTCAAGAGCCTCTTTTCGCCTTTGTGCATGACGTAGCGTCATGCATCTATCCCAACGGGGCAGGGCGGTGCGGAGGATGATGAGGGAGAGGGGGGGGGACTTGGCCCTGACAAACCCGGTAGGGGGCAGGGCGGTGCAGAGGTGGGCGGTGCAGGGCGGCCAGTATCCCGGCCGCCCTGACAGATCAGGTGTTACTTCTGAAGCTCGGTCCAGATGCGGGTGTAGAGATCCTGCGTTTCCGGGGCGCAGAGCGTGGTGAAGAAGCCCGCATCCTTCAGATCATCGGGAATGACCAGTTCCGGCGCGCCGGTCATCGCGGGGTCCATATACTGCTCCGAGCCGACCACGCCGTTCGCATAGCGCGCATAGTTCGAGATCATCGCGGCGTTTTCCGGGTCCATCACGAAGTTCTGGAACAGCTTGGCGTTTTCCACGTTCTTGGCATCCGCCAGAACCCCGACGGCATCCTGCCAGACCGGGTAGCCTTCTTTCGGGTAGCCATAGGCAAATTTCTCATTCGCCTCGCGCACCCGCATCGAAGCGCCGTTCCAGAAGTTCGAGGCCAGAATGTCTTCGTTGATGAATTTCTCGATCGCCGGGTAATCGACGCCGATCCAGCCCTTCTTGGCTTCGGTCAGGCCGTCACGCACCTTTTTCAACAGCTCAAGGTCGTTGGTGCACTGCTCGCCGCCGTAGTAGTAGATGGCCATGTTCATCACATCCTGCATCTCGGGCACGATGTTGACCTGACCGTAAAGCTCCTGCGGCGTGTCGAAGATGATCGCCGAGGTGTTGATGTCGCCGGAATAGGCCCCGGTATCAACCAGAACCCCGGTGGTGCCCCACTGATAGGGCACGGTGTAATGGCGGCCCTGATCCCAATCGACATCCACCCAGCGCGGATCGACGTTGCTGAAGTTGTCCATCTGGTCGGGCCGGGTTTCGGCCAGCAGCCCTTCCTGAACCCAGAGCGACACAAAGGCGTTGTTCAGCACGGCAACATCGAAGCCATGGCCGCCCGCCTTGACCTTGGCGGTCGCGGCATCAGAGCTGTCATATTCGGTGACCGTCACCTTCACATCATAGGTGTCTTCGAATTTCTTGATCAGATCGGGCGGCGTGTAGTTGCCCCAGTTGTAGATGTTCAGCGTGCCTTCGGCATAGGCGGCCTGAGCGGTGAACGCGACAAGCGCGGTGCCGAGTTTCAGCAGGGTCATCTTGGTCATGGTGGGTCCTCTGTTGGTGGAGATCAGTTTTTGGTTTTGCTGAGTACGAAAACGCCGGACAGGATCACGACGCTGAGCGAGAGCATCATCGACGCGATGGCATAGACTTCCGGCGAAACCCCCCGGCGCAATTGGCCGAGCATGTAAGTCGGCAGGGTCTCCTGACCGGCCGACTTGATGAATTGCGTGATCACCACATCGTCGAAGGAGATCACGAAAGCGAGCATGAAGCCCCCGAACACGGCGGGCAGCAGCAGGGGCAGGGTGACCCGGCGAAAGGTTACCCAGGCATTGGCGTAAAGGTCGGCCGCGGCGGCTTCGAGATTGCTGTCCATGCCCTCGAGACGGGCCCGGATCGGCATATAGGCGAAGGGGATGCAAAAGGTGGTATGGGCGGCGATCACATAGCCTAGCCCTTCGATGCCGGTCAGCTTGCGGATCAGGGCAAAGAGGATCAACAGCGCCACCGCCAGCACAATCTCGGGCACCATCAGCGGCTGCGAGATCACCATATAGATCCACTTGGACGCCTTGAACGAGGTGCTGCGGGTGGTGGCGATGGCCGCCATCGTGGCGAAGGTCACCGCAAGGCCAGCGGCGATCGAGGCGATCAGCACCGAGCGCCCGGCGGCCTCGCGGATCATGTCGTTATGCAGGGTCGAGACATACCAGCGCCAGGAAAAGCCGCCCCAATGGCCGAGCACATCGTCGCCGCTGAACGAGTAGAAGATCAGCACCGCGAGCGGCATGTAGAGAAACACGAAGCCAAGCAGGGCCAGCGACGAGATACCGGGCAGATAGCGCACGTTGAATTCGCGGGCGGGTTTAGCCATGGGGAAGGTCCTTCTTGCCGGTCGCGACGACGTAGTAGATCAGCACGATGACGATCATCAGCGTCAGGGTCAGCGACAGCGCAGCCCCCAGCGGCCAGTTGCGCCCCTGACCGAATTGCAGCTCGATCAGGTTGCCGATCATCAGCTTCCCGCCGCCGCCCAGCACGCGCGGGGTGACGTAATCGCCCAGCGAGGGCACGAAAACCAGGATCGAGCCAGCAATGATGCCCGGTTTGATCATCGGCAGCACCACCCGGCGGAACGCGGTCCAGCGGGTGGCGTAAAGGTCGTAGCAGGCTTCCAGAAGGTTGAAGTCCAGCCGCTCGACCGAGGCATAGACTGGCAGCACCATCAAGGGCAGGTAGACATAGGTCATCCCCATGCCGATGGCGAAATCGGTGAACAGGATTTGCAGGGGCGAGTCGATGATGCCGGTGCTCATCAGCGCGGTGTTGATGATGCCATCCTTGCGGATGATTTCGAGAATGGCGATGGTCCGGATCAACAGGCTGCTCCAGAACGGCAGGGTGATCAGAAACAGCCAGATATTGCGCGACGAGGTCGGGCGGGTTGCGATGAAATAGGCCACCGACACCCCGAGCGCGAGGGTGGTGAGCGTGGTCAGCATCGACAGCTTGATCGAGCGCCAGAAGATCGAAAGATGGGCATCGGCAAAGCCCAGCGTGCCGTCGAATATATCGCGCTGCAGCAGAACCTCGGCCCAGGCGGAGCCTGAGAAATGCCAGACAACGCCGCCATAGGAGTCTTTCTGGAGCAGGGAAAACACCAGAACCACCACCAGAGGCACCAGCGACAGCAGGGTGATGATGGTGAGCGCCGGGAGGGAGAGCAGCCAGCGTTTGCGATGATCCGTGCGCAGTTGCTGAAGTTCCGCTTGCGACAACTGCCGGTGAGGGATGGCAGGGGGGGGCGTTGTGGGGGCGGGAGTGTTCACGGATACGCTCGTCATGCCGATACCAGTTTGACCGCGCTGTGCGGCACGCTGATCTGGGTGTGGTCGCCCTGTTTCAGCGTCGCCAGGATCGGGTTGGCATTTTGCAGCCGCGCCATGATCGAGCGGCCTTCATCCAGCGTCACCTCCACATGGGTGTCGGTGCCGAAAAAGGTGATGGCATCGACCGTTCCCTCGAAACACATGTAGTCGTCGGCATTGGCCGGGGTGCCGAGATAGATCATCTCGGGCCGCACCATGACCGACAGCGTGCCGTGTTCTTCCTTGGGGGCCTCGACGCGCATGTTGTGACGCCCGGCCACCAGCAGATCGATCTTTAAGCCGTCGCGGCCCAGAATGCGGGTGTCGAGATAGTTGCTTTCGCCAATGAAGTCGGCGACGAAATGGTCTGCCGGTTCTTCGTAAAGCTCGCGCGGGCTGGCCACCTGATGCACCATCCCACCATTGATCACGGCGATCCGGTCGGACATGGTCAGCGCTTCTTCCTGATCGTGGGTCACGAACACGAAGGTGATGCCGGTTTCGACCTGCAGCCGTTTCAGCTCGACCTGCATTTCCTTGCGCAGCTTGTAATCCAGCGCCGAAAGCGGTTCGTCCAGCAGCAGGATGCGGGGATGCGGGGCGAGGGCGCGGGCCAGCGCCACGCGCTGTTGCTGCCCACCCGACAGAGCGGCAACCGGACGGTCGCGCAGATGCTCCATCTTCACCAGCGCCAGCATCGCATCGACGCCCTTGGTGATTTCGGCGCGCGGCTTGCGCAGGGTCTCTAGCCCGAAGGCGATGTTCTGCGCCACGGTCATATGCGGAAACAGCGCGTAGTTCTGAAACACCGTGTTCACCGGACGCTTGTTCGGCGGCAAATGCGCGATGTCGGTGCCGTCCAGAATGATCTGCCCGGCGCTGGGCGCCACGAATCCCGCGATCAGACGCAAGAGCGTGGTCTTCCCGCAACCAGACGGACCCAGCAGCGTAAAGAACTCCGCCTCGCCGATTCTCAGATCGGTTTTCTTCAAGGCTTCAAAGGCCGTAGGGCCCGAACCGTAGGTTTTTGCAACAGCTTTCAGTTCGATCATTTTTTCCTTCGACCCTTTGGGCCACTTCCCTGTTTTGGTCAAATTGGTATTGACTTAAAACTTTTAGTCAATAAAAAAATGAACACGATCAAGAAAGGACGACCCCGGTGATAGCCAGATTGCAGATAGACGAAAGCAGCGGCTCAACCGGGTTGCGTCATCGCAAAAAGGTCAAGCGGCGCGATGAAATTCTGTTTCATGCAAAGGCCTTGTTTGCCGAGCAGGGCATCGACGCCACCACCATGGCCGAAATCGCCGAGGCCGCCGAAGTGTCGCCACCGACCGTGTTCAACTATTTCGGTAACAAGGATGGCATCCTGATCGCTCTGATCACCGAGGGCACGCGCGAGGCGACGGAAAACGATGTTTCGATGAAGCCGCGCGATGATTCTGACTTCGGTTCGATCCTTGTCGAGGCGATGCAGGCGATTTCGCAAGGCACGCTGGATGTCGCGGCCAAACGGGTCTGGCGCTATGCCGAAGCCGCCTCGATCCGGCATCCCAATACCGATCTGGCGCGGGAATACCGGCTGGTCGATCTGCGTCTGCGCGACACCATCCAGACGTTTCTTGAGCATTACGATCTGCGCCTGAGATCGGGCGAGCCTGCCGATACGGCCTTTCTCGCCGATCTGATCTTCAACGCCTGGAGCGTGACCTTCATCGAGCTGATCAAGACCGAAGGTCAGGATCTGAAATCCCATGAACAGCATCTGTCCGCCCGGCTGCGGCCGCTGGTGAAGATGCTGTTTGACGACGCATTTCTGAATGCGCCCCTCCTCAAAGCCAAAAAGGGCTGACACATGGCTGCTGCCGATCTTCTTATCTATAACGCCAAAGCGCTGACCATGGACGAGGCCGCGCCGCGCGCCGAGGCCGTTGCCATTGCCGGAAATCGGATCATCGCCGTGGGCGATCTCTCTGAGGTCGAGGCCCATGCTGGCACCGCTACCCGCCGGATCGACGCCAAGGGCGGCACGCTGCTGCCGGGCTTTGTGGAATCGCATATGCACCTGTTCAGCGGCGCTTACGGGCGCAAGTTGATGCAACTGGCCGAGGTTCAGGGCGAAGCGGCGCTCGCGGCGGAAATTCGGGCCTTTTCGGCGGCCAATCCCAATGAAGGTCTGCTGATCGGGCAGGGCACGCCTTATGAAATTCTGGGCGACGATCACCCGATCACCCGCCACGATCTCGACCGGATGGAACCCAACCGCCCGCTCGTTCTGATGGGCTACGATTTCCACACCTCTTGGGCCAATACCGCCGCTCTGCGTGCGGCGGGACTGCTGGAGGGCCGCGATGTCGGCGCGGGCAACGAGGTGGTGATGGGCGAAGACGGTCTGGCCACCGGCGAGCTGCGCGAGAAAAACGCCTTTCTGCCGGTGCTGGATCTGCGCACCTCGGGCGGGCGCGAATTGCTGGGCATGACCGGGGTCGAACCCGAAACGCCGCCCAGCCCGGAGGATCGCGCGTCCGATATTGCGGTGCTGAAAGAGGGGATGGACTACTGCGCGGCGCAGGGCATCACCGCGATCCATAACATGGACGGCAACCGCTACATGCTCGAGCTTTTGCACGAGATCGAACAGGCGGGCGAGATGACCTGCCGGGTTGAAGTGCCGTTCCACCTGACGCTTGAAATGCCCTATTCCGAGCTCGACCGCGCCATGGGGATGCATGCCGATTTCAACAGCGACATGCTGAAATCGGGGCGGGTCAAGCTGTTCTGCGACGGGGTGATCGAAAGCGGCACCGCGCTATTCGTCGAGGATTATGCCAACCAGCCCGGCTATAAGGGCGAGTCGATCTTCGATGCCGTCTCCTTTCGCAACGCCGCCATTGAGGTGGATCGGCGCGGCCTGCAGATCAGCACCCATGCCATTGGTGATGGCGCGGTGCGGATGACCCTCGACGGCTATGAAGCGGCGCAAAAGGCCAATGGGCGGCGCGACAGTCGCCACCGGATCGAGCATATCGAGCTGATCCATGAAGATGATGTGCCGCGTTTGGCCGAACTGGGCGTGATTGCCTCAATGCAGCCCCTGCATGCGCCGCAGGTGATGAGCGATCCGCTGGAAGCCGGGCCTGCCGCCGTGGGCGACGCACGCCGGCATCTGTCCTTTGCCTGGCGCACCCTCGTCGATACCGGGGCCGATTATTGCTTTTCCTCGGATTGGCCGATTGTGACGGTCGAGCCGCTGGTCAGCATCATGGCCGCGCTCAGCCGCGAGCCCTGGGGCGAAGGTCTGCCGGATCAGCGCCTGTCGCTGCACCAGACCCTTGAAGCCTATACCTGGCGCGGGGCGCATGCGGCCTTCCTTGAGGATCGCACCGGCCGGATCCGCGCCGGAATGCTGGCCGATCTGGTGCTGCTCGGCGGCGATATCGAAGCCACCGCGCCTGCCGATATGCCGGGCCTTGGTGTGGTTCTGACCCTCTGCGACGGAAAGATCACCCACGAGGCCTAAGCGCCTCCGGGCCGAGCCCGGGGGCAAACGGCGCGCTTCTCTCCCGGCGCGGCCTCGGCTAGACTCGGCCCATGATCCTGTCGCGCGGCCGCCGCTATATCTTCGTTCACGCCCCCAAGACTGGGGGCACCTCGCTGGCGCTGGCGCTTGAGGCGCGGGCGATGAGCGATGACGTGATGCTGGGCGACACGCCAAAAGCGGTAAAACGGCGGCGCAAGCTCAAGGATGTGCAAAGCTCTGGCAGGCTCTGGAAACACTCGATGCTCACCGACCTTTATGGGCTGGTGACGCAGGAGGAGATGGAGGACTTTTTCGTCTTCACCCTCGTGCGTAACCCGTGGGACCGGATGGTGAGCTATTATCACTGGCTGCGGGGGCAGAGCTTCGATCATCCGGCGGTGGGGCTGGCGCAAAGCCTCGATTTTTCCGCTTTCCTGCACGCGCCGCTGATCCGGGCCGGGATGCAAAACTTCCCCTATGGCCGCTATGTCGAGGATGCAGCGGGGGTGGAACAGGCCAATCTCTTCATCCGGCTGGAGCATCTGACCGAGGATCTGGCCCCGCTGGAGGCGCATCTGGGCTTCAGCCTTGGACCCGTGGCGCAGGTGAACCAATCCGAGCGCGCCCGCGATTGGCGCCTTTACTATAGCGACAGCGATGCCGGTTTGGTCGCCAAGGCCTGCGCCACCGATATTGCCCGGTTTTCCTACAGATTCGACTGATTCCCTGAGGGGGCGCGTGAGGTGCCTAAAATTGGGCAGGTTAACCTTAATGTTTTCAAGGCTTTACCTTTCATTAAACATTATCTTCACGAAACCGGAAACAATTCAAACGCCCTGATATCTATGGTGAAATCCGCAGGACAATGCCGCAATATGGCCCCTTTGGCGTCGAAGATTTTTCTCCGACCTCTCACAATCCTTGAATCATAGAAAAACAAGGCTGCGGCTGCGGACAAGACTGAAGGGGACGCCATGTTTGGGACTTGGGAAAAAGCGCTGAAAGGCGTGGAAGGGCTGGCAAACGAGATTGCAGGTGGGATCGAAAACGAGATCGACTCCACCGACTACGTGATGCGCGGTTTCGCGTCGTCCACGCGGATTGCAACCGAACGCGGCTGGCGTCGGATCACCGACATCAAGGCCGGTGACCGGGTGTTCACCTTCGACAACGGCCTGCAAACGGTGATGGCGGTGTCGCGCGGCACCCATTTCGTCGCCAGCGACAGCATGCCGAATTTCACCAACCCGATCCATGTGCCGATCCAGGCGATTGGCAATGAAGAACCGATGGTGCTGCTGCCTGAACAGGTGGTGATGATCGAGAGCGACGTGGCAGAGGAGCTGACCGGCGATCCCTTCGCGCTGATCCCGGCGAAACTGCTGGTCGGCTTCCGGGGCATCGAACGCTTCCGCAGTCTGCACGCGATCGAGATGGCCACGATCCATTTCGAGCATGACGAGATCGTCTATGCCGATGGCGGCGCGCTGATGCTCTCGCCCGCCGCGATTGCCGGGTTTGCCCTGCTTGACTTTGTTGGCGGCAACGCGCTGCCCGCGCCCTATGAGGTTTGGAAAGGTGATCGGGCCCGTGCACTGATTGCCGGGATGGTCGAAAAAGACCGTGAAGCTCAAATCGGCTCGCAGATAAACTCGGCGGCCTGACGTAAAAGGATTTTCGCAGGACAGACCTCTTCAACTTGCCCGCTGTCCCCTCGGTTGAGGTGTCCTGTAAAGAAGCCCCGCCCGGCAATCACCGGACGGGGCTTAAACGTTTTTAAGGGCGCTGGGCTCAGGCGGCAGCGGCCGGGGCGAAGCGGCTGTAGAAGCTTTCGCCTTTATCCGCCAGATCGCGCAGCAGGGCCGGGGTGGTGAACCGGGCGCCGAATTCGGCGGTCAGCCCATCGCAGATCTCGGCCGCTTTCGCCGCCCCGATCATGTCGAGCCAGGAGAACGGACCACCCGACCACGGCGCGAAGCCCCAGCCCAGAATGGCGCCCACATCGCCTTCGCGGATGTCGGTCAGCACGCCGTCTTCCAGCGCCCGCACCGCTTCCAGCACTTGCGCCATCATCAGGCGATGCTGCACGGTGGTCAGCTCGGGCTGGGTCTCGGCCAGCGGATATTGCGGCGCGAGGCCTTCCCAGAAGCTCTGGCGCTTGCCTGCGTCATCATAGGCATAGAAGCCCGCCTTGGCCTTGCGGCCCATCCGGCCCTGACCGGCCATCCAGAACAGCACCTCGTCCACGGCGTCGTCGGGGTAATCTGCCCCCATCGCTGCCTTGGTGGCCTTGGCGATTTTCACCCCGAGATCAATCGAGGTTTCATCGACCAGTTGCAGCGGCCCGACCGGGAAGCCCAGAAGCTGCGCGGCATGGTCGATCAGCACCGGCGACACGCCTTCGCCGACCATGCGGATGCCCTCGTTGATATAGGGGATGATGCAGCGGTTGGCGTAGAAGAAGCGCGCGTCGTTGACGACGATCGGCGTCTTGCGGATCTGACGCACGAAATCGAGCGCCTTGGCCACGGCACGGTCGCCCGTCGCCTTGCCTTTGATGATCTCCACCAGCGCCATCTTCTCGACCGGCGAGAAGAAGTGGATGCCGATGAACTGCTCGGGCCGGGCCGAAGCTTTCGCCAGCTCGGTGATCGGCAGGGTCGAGGTGTTGGTGGCAAAGATCACGTCGTCGCCCGCTGCCGCTTCGGCTTTCGCCGTCACTTCGGCCTTCACGCTCGGGTCTTCAAACACTGCCTCAACGATCAGGTCGCAGCCTTTCAGCGCGGCGTAATCGGTGGTGGGGGTGATCAGGGCCAGAAGCGCTTCTTTCTTTTCCGCCGTGGCTTTGCCGCGCGCGATGCCCTTGTCCATGTAGCTTTCGCTATAGGATTTGCCGCGCTCCGCTGCAGCCTGATCGGCGTCGATCAGCACCACTTCGATGCCTGCCATGGCCGAGACCAGCGCGATGCCCGCGCCCATCATGCCCGCGCCCAGCACGCCCACTTTCGTGACCCGCTGATCCGCCACACCGGCCGGGCGCACCGCGCCTTTTTCCAGCGCGCCCTTGTTGAGGAAGAGCGAACGGATCATCGCGCCCGACGAGGGGTCGAGCACCACTTTGGTGAACCAACGCGCTTCGACTTCCAGCGCGGTGTCAAACGGCACCAGCGCGCCTTCATAGACCGCAGAAAGCAACGCTTTTGCCGCCGGGTAAACGCCTTTGGTGTTGCCATGCACCATCACCGCCGCGCCGAGGAAGGTGGGGAAGCCCGCCGGATGGTAGGGGGCGCCGCCGGGCATCCTGTAACCCTTCGCGTCCCAGGGTTTCACCAGATCGGCTTCCGAGGCTGACAGCACCCAGGCTTTCGCCGCCGACAGCAGATCGTCGGAGGCGACAACCTCGTCGATCATCCCGGCGCTCTTGGCTTTGGCAGGCTCCAGGGTCTTGCCTTCCAGCAGATAGGGGGCCGCACCCATCGCGCCCAGTTTGCGGATCAGACGGGTGGTGCCACCGGCACCGGGGAACAGACCCACCATGATTTCCGGCAGGCCAACCTTGCCCTTGCCATCCGCCATGAAAATGCGGTGGCAGGCCAGCGGCAGCTCATAGCCGATGCCCATGGCGGTGCCGGGCAGGGCGGCGGCAACCGGCTTGCCACCCTTCTTGGTTTTGAAATCCATCCCGGCAAGTTCGATCTTACGCAGGAGCTTGTGCATCCCCATCACGCCGTCAAACACGCCCTTGGCCGGGTTATCGCCTGCCTCGTCGCGCAGACGGGCGAGGACGTTCAGATCCATGCCCCCGGCAAAGCTGTCTTTGCCCGAGGTGATGACGATGCCTTTCACCGCCTCATCGGCCAGCGCCTGATCCACGCAGGCATCCAGCTCGGTGAGCCCGTGAAAGCTCATCACGTTCATCGACTTTTCCGGGCAGTCCCAGGTGATGATGGCAACGCCGTCGGCGTCGATCTTAAGAGTAAAATCGGTCATTGGTCGTTTCCTTACACCCGTTCGATGATGGTGGCGGCACCCATGCCGGAGCCGATGCAGAGGGTGGCGAGGCCGGTTTCCTTATCGGTGCGTTCCAGCTCGTCGAGCAGCGCGCCGATGATGATCGCGCCGGTGGCGCCCAGCGGGTGACCCATGGCGATGGCGCCACCATTGACGTTGAGCTTCGAGGTGTCGGCGTTGAAATACTGGATGAAACGCAGCACGACGGCGGCGAAGGCTTCGTTGACCTCGAATAGATCAATATCGCCAAACTGCATCCCGGCCGCTTTCAGCACGCGCTCGGTCGCGGGGACCGGGCCGGTGAGCATGATCGTCGGATCGGTGCCGACGCGCGAGGTGGCGCGCACCTTGGCGCGGGGTTTCAGGCCCCATTTCTCGCCAAATTCCTTCGAGCCGATCAGCACGGCGGCAGAGCCATCGGCAATGCCCGACGAGTTGCCCGCGTGGTGGATGTGATGAATTTTCTCAAGCTCGGGATATTTCATCAGCGCCACGGCATCGAAGCCCGGCATCACTTCGCCCATCTGCTGGAACGAGGGGCGCAGGCTACCCAGCCCCTGCATGTCGGTCGGGCGGATCATTTCGTCCTGATCGAGCACGGTCATCCCGTTCACATCGGTCACCGGGATG
The DNA here is from genome assembly GCA_050288685.1 of Paracoccaceae bacterium. Lineage (GTDB taxonomy): Bacteria > Pseudomonadota > Alphaproteobacteria > Rhodobacterales > Rhodobacteraceae > Sinisalibacter. The sequence continues at coordinate 48,001 of JBNKEH010000003.1, forward strand.
ATCGATTTGAACAACCCCGCCTCGCGCGCAGCTGCGGCCCGGCGTTGGCTTTCCACCGCCAGCGCATCGGCGTCTTCGCGGCTGAAGCCATAGGTGGTGGCGATGATGTCGGCCGAAATGCCCTGCGGCACGAAATAGCTTTTCATCGCGAGGAAGGGATCAACGGCAATCGCGCCGCCATCCATGCCCATCGGCACCCGGCTCATGCTTTCCACGCCACCGGCGATGAAAGCGTCGCCGCCGCCGCCCTTGACCTGGTTGGCGGCGATGTTCACCGCCTCAAGCCCGGAGGCGCAGAAGCGGTTGATCGACACGCCGGGGATGCGCTCATCAAGATCGGAATAAAGCACGGCAGAGCGGGCAAGGCAGGCGCCCTGTTCGCCCACTTGGGTCACGTTGCCCCAGATCACGTCTTCGACCGCATGGCCTTCCAGCCCGTTGCGTTCTTTGATCGCGTTCAGCATCAGCGCCGAGAGGCGCACAGCGGGCACTTGGTGCAGGCGGCCATCAGGCTTGCCTTTGCCACGCGGCGTGCGCACGGCGTCATAGATATAGGCCTCGGTCATATCTCTCCCTTTCGTCGGTCAGGCGCGGTCAGCAGGGCTGCCGGGCATCAGGTCATAGGGGTGCTTCCACCCCGGAATATCGGAAATGCGGGTAAGCCAGGCGTCGATGGCCGGGTAGGCGGCACGATCAAAGCCAAAGGGCTCGGGGTAATAGAGGTAGGCGCAGCACGACAGGTCGGCCATGGTCGGCCCATCGCCCACCAGCCAGTCGCGCTTGGCAAGCTCGCTTTCCAGCACGTCGAGCGCGGCCTTCACCCGGCCTTGCATGAAGGCGATCACCTCGGCGGGGCGTTTGTCTTCCGGCAGGAAGTTCATCAGAAAACGCGTCGCGCCGAATTGCGACGAGCCCTTGTGGTTGTCCCAGAACTGCCAGCGCAGCACTTCGCGCTTTTCCTCAGGGGTCTTGCCGCCGAATTTTCCGGTGGTCTCGATGATCCATTGCTGGATCACACCGGATTGGCTGAGGCGCATGTCGCCCGACACCATCACCGGGGCTTCGCCCATCGGATTGTCGCTGCGATAGTCGCTGCCGCGGGTCTCGCCATGGAAGAAGTCAACGAAAACCGGCTTCCAATCCAGCCCGGCCAGCTCCAGGGCAAGTGCTGCCTTGTAGGAATTGCCGCTTTCGCCAAAGCAATAGAGTTCGATCGTCATCTGGTCCTCCCGTTTTCGGATGCGTGCACCCGTCGCGCGTTTCGGTCAGGTCGGTCGGGCGCAAGCTCAGCGCTTGCGCGCGTCCAGCTCGGAATTGAACAGTCTGAGCCGATGGGTCAGCGTGTCCTCATCCATCACGCTGTCAAAATGTTCGAACAGGAAGGAGAGCGCCTCGCCTTCATCCAGCCCCGCCTCATTGGCAAAGCGTTTCAGGCGACGGTAGCCGTCTTCGGTCATGGCCACCGGAAAGCGGCGGGTCAGACGGAAACGTTTCGGCATTCTCTCCTCCCTTATCTCCCTCAGAAAGCCTCGGCGTCGAGGGCCATCACCGTGTCGGCTCCGGTTTCGATCCGCGCCAGAAGGGTTTTGGTTTCGGGCAGCTGACGGGCCATGTAGTAGCGCCCGGTGGCCAGCTTTGTCTCGTAGAACGCTGCGTCGCCATCGCCCGCCTCAAGCGCTGCCAGCGCCGCCTTGGCCATCCGCGCCCACATCAGGCCAATCGCCACATGCCCGAAAAGGTGCATGAAATCATAGGCTCCGGCCAGCGCATTGTTGGGCGCTTTCATCCCGGCCTGAACGAAATAGGTGGCCGCCGCCTGCAGGTCTTTCGAAGCCCCCTTCAGCGGTTGCAGGAACTGGGCGTTCAGCGCCTCGTTGCCTTCGTTTTCCTTGATGAAGCTTTTCACCATTTCGAAGAAGGCCATCACGGTCTTGCCGCCATTGGCGGGCAGTTTGCGACCCACAAGGTCGAGCGCCTGAATGCCGTTGGCACCTTCATAGATCATCGCAATCCGGGCATCGCGCACGAACTGGCTCATGCCTTGCTCTTCGATATAGCCGTGGCCGCCAAAGATCTGCTGGGCCAGCACCGCGCATTCATAGCCCTTGTCGGTCTGCACGCCTTTGACCACCGGAATGAGCAGGCTCAGCATCGCGTCGGCTTCCGCATCGCCGCTACGGTGCACCTGATCGAGAAGCTGCGCCGACCAAAGCGTCAGCAGCCGCGCGCCTTCGATGAAGCTTTTCTGATGCATCAGCGAGCGGCGAATGTCAGGATGCACGATCAGCGGATCGGCGGGGCCATCGGGGTTTTCGACGCCGGTTACGGCGCGGCCCTGCAGGCGGTCCTTGGCATAGGCCACAGCGCCCTGATAGGCGGCTTCGGCCTGCGCCAGACCCTGCACGCCCACGCCCAGACGGGCTTCGTTCATCATCGTGAACATGGCGCGCATGCCTTTATGCTCTTCGCCGAGCAGATAGCCGGTGGCGCCATCGTAGTTCATCACGCAGGTGGCGTTGCCGTGGATGCCCATTTTTTCTTCGATATTGCCGACGCTGACACCGTTGCGCGCGCCCAGATTGCCCTCGTCATCGACCATGAATTTCGGCACGATGAACAGCGAAATACCCTTCACCCCATCGGGGCCGCCGGGGATCTTCGCCAGCACCAGATGGATGACGTTTTCCGACATGTCGTGATCGCCCGCCGAGATGAAGATCTTGGTGCCGGTGATCTTGTAGCTGCCATCTGCCTGCGGTTCGGCCTTGGTGCGCATCAGGCCCAGATCGGTGCCGCAATGCGGTTCGGTCAGGTTCATCGTGCCGGTCCAGGTGCATTCGACCATCTTCGGCAGATATTTGGCTTTCTGTTCGTCGGTCCCATGGGTGTGGATCGCCGAATAGGCGCCATGGGTGAGGCCCTGATACATGTTGAAGGCCATGTTGGACGCAGCAAACAGCTCGCCCACCGCGGTGCCGATCAGATGCGGCATGCCTTGTCCGCCATAGTCCGGATCGCAATCCAGCCCGGTCCAGCCGCCTTCGCGCATCTGGTCAAAGGCCGCCTTGAAGCCGGTGGGGGTGGAGACCACGCCGTTTTCCAACCGGCAGCCTTCCTTGTCGCCAACCGGGTTCAGCGGGGCCAGAACTTCCGAGGCCAGCTTGCCCGCCTCTTCCAGCACAGCGCTGGTGATGTCGCGGTCCAGCTCGTCATAGCCGGGAATATCGCTGTTATGCACTTCCAGCACTTCGTGCAGCAGGAAGGCCATATCACGGTTGGGGGCGGTATAGGTGGGCATGGTCGGTCGTCTCCTCTCGGCCGGAATAGGGTCGTCTGGGTGGGGTAGGGGCTATTCGCCCACTTGTTCTAACTCTTGCGAGGCGAGCATCTTTACGCCCCAGTTGATTTGCTGGCTGAGCTCGGCAATCGCTTCGTTCAACTCGTCGCGCTGGGCGGTGAGTTCGTTCAGATGCTGGCGGGCCCGTTCGATTGTGGTGCGATACTGGGTCTGCTGCTGGTCGCCGACATCGTAAAGGTCGAGCAACTGGCGGATTTCCTCGAGCGGAAAGCCAAACCGCCGTCCGCGCAGGATCAGTTTCAGCCGCGCCCGGTCGCGCCGGGTGAACAGCCGTTTCTGGCCTTCGCGCTTGGGCGAAAGCAATTCTTTGGACTCGTAAAACCGAAGCGTGCGCGCGGTCACGCCGAAATCTTCACACATTTCGCGAATGGTTTTGAAGTCGTTCTCCATCGATACTTAGTCTCAATCCACTTTGTTTGAAATTGCAGACCCTGATGATGCACGGGTTTACGTGCACGTCAACATAGCCTCCCGGGGATTTTACCAAAGCGACGCAGCGTTCCAGCCGTGTCTGGACGCGGACGCGCAGGCTGCTATCACTGGGCGCGATCCGATTTGGCACAAGGACGCCGGTGATGAGTGACGCAGCATGGTGGAAAAACGCGGTTGGCTATCAGATCTACCCGCGCTCGTTCTGTGATTCGAATGGCGATGGGGTGGGCGACATCCCCGGCATCATCTCCAGGCTCGATCACCTTGCCGATCTGGGCATTGGCTTCATCTGGCTGTCGCCGGTGTTCCGCTCGCCGATGGCCGATAACGGCTATGACATTTCCGATTACCGCGACATCGCGCCGGAATTTGGCTCGCTGGCGGATTTCGACCGGTTGCTGGCCGAAGCCAAGGCGCGCGGGATCGGCATTGTCATGGATCTGGTGGTGAACCACAGCTCGGACGCGCATCCGTGGTTTCAGGAGGCCCGCACCAGCCGCGACAGCCGCTATCGCGATTTCTACATCTGGCGCGATCCCGGCCCCGATGGTGGCCTGCCCAACGATCTGCAATCGCTGTTTGGCGGCCCGGCCTGGGAATTCGACGCGGCGACGGGACAGTATTACCTGCATTTCTTCGACCGCAAACAGCCCGACCTGAACTGGGAAAACCCCGAGCTGCGCGCCGCCGTCTATGAGATGATGAATTGGTGGTTCGATCGCGGCATTGCCGGGTTCCGCATGGATGTGATCGACCTTATCGGCAAACAGCCGGATCAGGGCATCGTGGCCGATGGTCCGCGCCTGCATGACTATATTCAGGAAATGCACCGCGAAACTCTGGCGGGCCGCGATGTGGTGACGGTGGGCGAGGCGTGGTCGGCAACGTTGGACAATGCGCTGCTCTACACCGGGCGCGACCGCGACGAGCTGTCGATGGTGTTTCAATTCTCGCATGTCACCGCAGGCTGGGACGAACGTTTTGGCAAATGGCGCGATCTGCCGCGCGATCTGGTCGGGCTGAAGCGGGTGTTCAACGCCTGGCAGGGGGCGCTGGCCGAGGATGGCTGGAACAGCCTCTTTTGGTCGAACCACGACCTGCCGCGCGCGGTGTCGAAATATGGCGATGATGGTGCGTGGCGTGTGCGCTCGGCCAAGGCGCTGGCGACGGTTCTGCATCTGATGAAGGGCACGCCCTATATCTATCAGGGCGAAGAGATCGGCATGACCAACACCGCTTTCGCGCGGGTCGAGGATTTCGACGATGTGGAAATCAGGACCAATTACCCGATCCAGACGGCGCGGGGGCTGAGCGAGGCGGAATTTCTGGCCGGGGCCAATGCCAATGGCCGCGACAATGCCCGCACGCCGATGCACTGGGATGCCAGCGCAAATGCGGGCTTTACCAGCGGCACACCGTGGCTGGCGGTGAACCCGAATTGTGCGCAGATCAACGTGGCCAGTGACCGCGCTGATCCGGATGGGGTCTTTGCCTATTATCAACAGCTCATCGCCCTGCGCCGCGCCCATCCGGTGATTTCCGAAGGTCGCTTTACCCCGTTTCTGGAGGATCATCCCGCGATCTGGGCCTATCGCCGCGAGCATGACGGCCAGCGCCTGACCATGCTGGCCAATCTCAGCGGTGCGGAGGTGAGCTTTGAGCTGCCCGAAGCGGGTGAGGTGAGCGGAGAGAGCCTGATTTCCAACCTCGCCCCCCGCACCAGCCTGAGCGGCAGCATCAGCCTCGCCCCATGGGAGGCGGTGGCGGTGATCGGGGCGATCTGACGCCCCCGATCACGCTGTGCGTTGGTAAGGTTTAGGCCGAAACCGGGCTTTGTTCGTTCGGGGCGGTGTGCTCTTTGGGCAGGCTTGCAATCGGCTCGAACGTGCTCAGCTCGACGCTGCGCCCGTCGGTTTTCAGCGCCACGCCCGGGCCGATCCCGATCCAGGCCTCGGTTTCATCGTCCAGCGGCTCGGAGCAGAGGATAACCCCGTCGGGCTGGATGCGGTAAAACAGGCTGGGCGCAAAACTGTCCGAGGCATAGCGGGCGGCAAACAGGGTTTGCCCATCGCTCCAGCAGGCTGCGAAACGCATATGGGGCGTCTCGCCATGGGCCCGCGCCAGTGTTTCGACCCGCCCAACCGCGCGTTCCATCGCCCCGATGGGGCTGTCGTCCAGCCCGTCGCCCGCGGCGATCAGAAAAATCGCCTCGCTGTCGGTGGCGCCAAACCGGTCTTCATAGCAATCGGACGGGATCATCCCGTCGAGCCGCTGGCGCAAATGCAGATGCCCGCCAACCTGTCCGTTATGCATGAAGCTCCATTCGCCCCGGGCAAAGGGATGGCAATTGTTGCGCGAGACCGCCGTGGAGGTCGAGGCGCGCACATGGGCAAGGAACAACCCGGCCTTGGTGTGAGAGGCGATCTGTTTCAGGTTTGCATCCGACCAGGCCGGGTGAATATCCTTGTAGATACAGGGGGTTTCGCGTTCGCCATACCAGGCCAGGCCGAAGCCGTCGGCATTCACATGCGCCTTGCCGATCAAGGCACTGTGGCTCTGCACCACCAGAGACTGGCCACTGTTCAGCACGAATTCATCGAGGTATCGGGGCACACCGGCCCAGGCGAGAAAGCGGCACATCAGGCGGCCTCGGTGGCGATGCTGGCGGTGTGATCGTCCAGCCGATAGGCTTGGGTATAGGCGGCCGGGTTGCGGGCAATCCGGTCTACTGCTGCAATGATCTTGTCGGCCTTTGCCTCGTCCATCAGCACCGAGAAGGCGAGCCGCACCCAGCCTGGCTTGTCGATCTCATGCCCGTTCAGGATCGCGCCGCGCAGCCGGTCTGAAACCTCCTGCGTCACGCCCAGAAGACGGTGCCCGTAAGGCCCGGCGCAGGAGCAGCCGCCGCGCGCCTGAATGCCGAAATGATCCGACAGGATCCGGGTGAGAAGCTGCGGATGCACCATGCCGCCTTCCGGTTTCTCGATCAGGAACGAGAAGATCGGCAGGACATGTTCTGCCTGCTGGTTGCCAAGCAGCGTCAGGCCCGGCGTCTCGGCCCAGCCCGCCAGAGCCTTCTGCCGGAACGCCTGCAGCCGCGCGTCGATCACTTCCTGCCCGATGGCACCTTTCACCAGAAAGCTCAGCGCCGCGCGGATATCGCCGATTGTGTTGGGGCTTCCGGCTTCTTCCCGCTCCACCACGTCTTCGCTGTAATCCTGCCCCCAGGGCGAGACGAAACGCACAGTGCCGCCGCCCGGTGCGGTGGGAATGCTGCGCGCCACCGCGTCGCGGCGCAGGATCAACACGCCCGACGCCCCCGGACCGCCGATAAACTTGTGCGGCGAGAGCGCCACCGCATCCATGCCGATCCCCATATCAATCGGCAGGTAGGGGCCGCCGCCCGCATAATCCCAGACGCTGAGAGCGCCATGGGCCTTCAGAAGGGCGGTGATGCCCGCCACGTCGCTGACAATGCCGGTTACGTTCGAGGTGGCCGAGAAGGCCCCGATCACCGGGCGGCCAGCGGCCTGCACCAGCGCAGCCTCAAGCGCGGCAATATCCGGCCCGCCGGTCTCGGCTTCGGCGATTTCGATCACCTCCGCACCGCTTTCGCGCCAGGGCAGGATATTCGAATGGTGTTCATAGGGACCGACCAGCACCAGCGGGCGTTGCCCCGCTGCCAGCATCGCCTCAATTCCGAACAGCGCGGGCAGCCGCGTCAGCCCGCCGGTCGCGCCTGAACCCGCGAAGATCACCGCGTGGTCTGGCCCTGCGCCGCAGCTTTCCCCCACGATCTCGCGCGCCCGTGCCCGAAGCCGGTTCATCACCAGCCCGCAATAGGAGGCCTCGGTATGGGCGTTGGAATAGACGGGCAGCACCTCCGCCGCGATGGCCTCTTCGATCTGGCGCAGCGCCCGCCCCGAGGCGACATAATCGGCATAAATCAACGGCTGCGGCCCGTTCGGCCCCGGGATTTCCATGCCTTCGCCGATCATCCCGTCGCGCAGCCGGTCAAGTAGGTCGGGCGCTCTGAGGTTCTGAGTGAAGCGGGTGAAAAGGTCGGTATCCTGTGGTTCGGGCTGCATGGAGATGTCTTTCGTATTGCGTCGGAAGGACAATGACACATCTTTATGGTATAAATACCATTGAATTACTCGTCTAGAGCGGCAATATTCTATCATATGACCCAAGATACTGCGAAAAACCTCGACCGAATTGATGTCGCCATCCTGCGCGTCTTGCAACGCGATGCCTCGCTCTCGCAACGCGAGGTCGCCGACAGGGTTGGCCTGTCGCAGAATGCCTGCTGGCGGCGCATGATGCGTCTGCGCGAGGCCGGGATCATTGAGGGGCAGACCGTCCGGCTGAATTTGCAGGCCATCGGGCTTGGCCTGACGGTATTTGTCCTGGTGCGCACGCGGGATCACTCGCCCGGATGGCTGGAGACGTTCCGCAAGACGGTGCTGGGAATTGAAAATGTTGTCGATTTCCACCGCATCGCGGGGGATTACGATTACATGCTCAAGATCGTTGCGCGCGACATGAACGATTTCGACCGCATCTATCAGCGGCTGATCAAGGGCGCCGCGCTGGAAACCGTGACCTCTTACGTGGCGATGGAGGCCATCGCCGACCGCCGCGACCTTCCGGCCTGATCCCCCCGCTCTTTACAAAACCACAGGGCAGGGCGGCATGAGGGCGCGGGCTCGGCATTGCCCGCCCGCACGGAACGCGCTATTCAGCCCGGCGATAGTCGAGGAGATCCACATGCCCCATTACCGCTCGCGTAAATCCACCCATGGCCGCAACATGGCCGGGGCCCGTGGCCTCTGGCGCGCCACCGGGATGACCGATGAAGATTTCGGCAAACCGATCATTGCCGTGGTCAACAGCTTTACCCAATTCGTGCCCGGCCACGTGCATCTGAAGGATCTCGGCCAGCTCGTGGCGCGCGAGATCGAAGCGGCGGGCGGGGTTGCCAAGGAATTCAACACCATCGCCATCGACGATGGTATCGCCATGGGCCATGACGGCATGCTCTATTCGCTGCCCTCGCGCGAGCTGATTGCCGACAGCGTCGAATATATGGTCAACGGCCATTCTGCCGATGCGATGGTCTGCATCTCGAATTGCGACAAGATCACCCCCGGCATGATGATGGCGGCGATGCGGCTGAACATCCCGGTGATCTTCGTCTCCGGCGGGCCGATGGAAGCGGGCAAGATCAGCCCCGACATCATCAACCACGACCTCGATCTGGTCGATGCGATGGTGGTGGCCGCCGATGACGCCTATACCGATGAACAGGTGCTGGCGATTGAAAAGGCCGCTTGCCCGACCTGCGGCTCGTGCTCGGGCATGTTCACCGCGAACTCGATGAACTCGCTGGCCGAGGCGCTGGGGCTGGCCCTGCCGGGCAACGGCTCGATGCTGGCCACCCATGCCGACCGCGAAGCGATGTTCAAAGAGGCCGGGCGGCGGATCGTCGAGATCACCAAGGCCCATTACGAAGACGAAAAGCCCGGTCTGCTGCCGCGCGACATCGCCACCTTCGAGGCCTTCCAGAACGCCATGAGCCTCGACATTGCCATGGGCGGCTCGACCAATACCGTGCTGCACCTTCTGGCCATCGCCTATGAAGCCAAGGTGGATTTCACCATGGCGGATATGGACCGGCTCAGCCGCAAGGTGCCGTGCCTGTGCAAGGTCGCGCCTGCCAAGCAGGATGTGCATATGGAAGATGTGCACCGCGCGGGTGGCATTTTCGGCATTCTGGGCGAGATGAACCGCGCCGGGCTCTTGAACGCCGATGTGCCCACCGTGCATTGCGCCACGCTGGGCGAAGCGATTGCCAAATGGGACGTGATGACCGCGAACGACCCGGACGTGGAAACCTTCTACCGCGCCGCGCCGGGCGGGGTGCGCACCACGCAGGCCTTCTCGACCCAGAACCGCTACAAGGATCTGGACCGCGACCGGCAGAAAGGCGCGATCCGCAGCGCCGAATATGCGTTTTCGCAGGATGGCGGGCTGGCGGTGCTGTTCGGCAATATCGCCGAAAACGGCTGCATTGTGAAAACCGCGGGCGTCGACGAGTCGATCCTGAAATTCACCGGCAAAGCGCGGGTGTTTGAAAGCCAGGATTCTGCCGTGAACGGCATCCTGACCGGGCAGGTCGTGGCCGGTGACGTGGTGATCATCCGCTTTGAAGGGCCGCAGGGCGGGCCGGGGATGCAGGAAATGCTCTACCCGACCTCCTACCTGAAGTCGAAGGGCCTCGGCAAAGACTGCGCGCTGCTCACCGATGGCCGCTTCTCGGGTGGCACGTCGGGGCTTTCCATTGGCCACGTTTCGCCGGAAGCCGCCGAAGGCGGGTTGATCGGGCTGGTGGAAGATGGCGACACGATCGAGATCGACATCCCGAACCGGACGATTGAGCTGGCCGTGGACGATGCCACGCTGGAAGCGCGCCGCACCGCCAAAGGGGCGCTGCCCTGGCTTCCGACCGAAAAGCGCAGCCGGGTGATCTCGACCGCGCTCAAGGCCTACGCGATGCTGGCCTCCTCGGCCGCCAAAGGCGCCGTGCGCATCCTGCCCGGGCAAGAGTAATGATCGCGGCGCCATTGGCGAATGCGATTGGCGTTCTGCTCTGGTTCGGCCTTGCTTTCGGCACTCGCACCTGGTTGCGGCAATGGCTCGCGGCAGGTGCGGTGGGCCTCACCATGGCATGGTGGGGCTACCCGGCAGTGGAAGCGACTGCCGAAATTGACGGCATCCCGCCGATCTCGTTCCCCTACTATGCCGGGTTCTTCATTGCCGGAATGCTGTCATTCGCCAGCGTCGGGATGTTGATTTACAAGCAGTTTCAAAAACGCTGACTCACGGCGTCGTGAGGCCTGGCTGTGGGTCTAGGCCGTCCCCGGCCTTGCCCCTGAGCGCGTGCGCGTCTATCTCAGCCTCACTCACAGGGACAGGAACGCAGTATGGCGCGGAACGATAAGACCAGCGAAGAGCGGGAAAAGTCAAAGCGGGTTGGCGCTCTTGCAGAGCTGTGGCCCTTCCTGCGCCCCTATAAGGGCATGGTCTTCGCCGCTCTGGCTGCGCTGGTGCTCACCGCGGGCGTGTCGCTCGTCATGCCGCTGGCGGTGCGCCGGGTCATCGACGGGTTTGAAAGCTCGGCCGATGCGCTGCTGGATCAGTATTTCATCTTTGCACTTGGTGTGGCGGTGCTGCTCGCGCTGGGCACCGGGCTGCGCTACTACCTCGTCACGAAACTGGGCGAGCGGGTGGTGGCCGATATCCGCGAGGCGGTGTTTTCCCGCGTCATTGGTCTCAGCCCCGCCTTTTACGAAAAGATCATGACCGGCGAAGTGCTGAGCCGGATCACCACCGATACCACGCTGATCCTCTCGGTGATCGGCTCGTCGGTTTCGGTGGCTTTGCGCAACATGCTGCTGCTGGTCGGCGGCATTGCCATGCTGCTGTTCACCTCGGTCAAGCTCACCGGCATGGTGCTTCTGGTCGTGCCCATCGTGATTATCCCGATCGTGGTGCTGGGCCGCCGTTTGCGGGTGCTTGGCCGCGAAAATCAGGATTGGATCGCCAAAAGCTCCGGCAGTGCCTCGGAAGCGCTGCTTTCGGTGCAGACGGTGCAGGCTTTCACCCATGAAGCGGCCACGCGGGAGGATTTCCGCATGGTCACCGAAGAAAGCTACCGCTCGGCGCAAACCCGGATCGCCACCCGCGCGCTGATGACGGTGATCGTGATCACGCTGATCTTTTCGGGCGTGGTCGGGGTACTCTGGGTTGGCGCACGCGATGTGCGGGCCGATCAGATGACCATCGGCGCGCTGGTGCAATTCGTGATCTACGCGATCATGACCGCCGGTGCTGTGGGCGCGCTCAGCGAAATCTGGTCGGAGCTGCAACGTGCCGCCGGGGCGACCGAGCGGCTGGTTGAACTGCTCACCGCCGAAGACGCGGTGAAAGACCCGCCCCATCCGGTGACGATGCCCGCGAAAGTGGCGGGCGGCATTCATTTCAACGGCGTGTCTTTCCGCTATCCGGCGCGACCCGAACATGTGGCGCTGGACGGGATCGAGCTGGATGTGCAGCCCGGCGAGACCGTGGCGCTGGTTGGCCCCTCGGGGGCGGGCAAATCCACCATCATCCAGCTGATCCAGCGCTTCTACGATCCGAGCGAAGGCGCGGTGCGGATTGATGGCGTCGATCTGCGCGATGCCGACCGGGGCGATTTCCGCAAGCATATCGCGCTGGTGCCGCAGGATGCGGTGATCTTTGCCACCTCGGCGCGTGAAAACATCCGCTTTGGCCGGCTCGATGCCAGTGATGCCGAAGTGGAAGAGGCCGCCAAGGCCGCTGCCGCGCATGACTTCCTGACCAAGCTGCCCGATGGCTATGACAGCTATCTGGGCGAGCGCGGCGTGATGCTCTCGGGCGGGCAGAAACAGCGCATCGCCATTGCCCGCGCGATCCTGCGCGACGCGCCGATCCTGCTGCTCGACGAAGCCACCAGCGCGCTCGATGCCGAAAGCGAACGTCTGGTGCAGCAGGCGGTCGATGAAATGGCCAAGGGCCGCACCACGCTGATCATCGCGCACCGGCTCGCCACGGTGAAAAAAGCCGACCGGATCGTGGTCTTTGACGAGGGCAAGATCGTGGCGCAGGGCACGCACGATGATCTGGTCGCCGAAGGCGGGCTGTATGCGCGCCTTGCCCGGCTGCAATTCACCGAAGGTTTGGCGGCAGAATAACTTCGCCACGCCACGTCACGCTTGCGGCATGGGCGGACTTCGCCCAAGTTCGTCAGACAACGGACGAACCGAAGGGGAGGCAGGGGGGACCGCAATGCCGCGCTATCAATACGACAAACCCGCAGACCGGGATGCGATTGCCGCCGAAAAGACGTGGGCAGACCGCCGCAACCCGGTGACGGCCTATCAGCTTCTCAAGCGCGCCGCCGATGAGCATGGCAAGAAGAACGCGGTGTCGTTCCAGATCTTCTCGGGTCCGAGTGACAAAGCCGAAACCCTGACATGGTCGGAATTCTTCGCCAAATCGGTGCAGACGGCCAACCTGTTTCGCAGCCTCGGTGTGGGCGAGAACGATGTGGTCGCCTATCTGCTGCCCAACTGCAACGAAACCCTGTTTGCCCTGATGGGCGGGATGGTCGCCGGGATCGTGACCCCGGTGAACCCGCTGCTGGACGCCGATCAGATCGGCGCGATCCTGCGCGAGACTGGCGCCAAGGTGGTGGTCACCCTCAAGGGCTTCCCGAAAACCGATGTGGCCCAGAAGGCGCATGAGGCGGTGGCGCTGGCGCCGAAAGTCGAGCATGTGCTCGAAGTCGATCTCAACCGCTATCTGACCTTCCCGAAAAGCCTGATCGTGCCCATCGTTCGTCCGAAAGTGGCGGTGACCCACAAGGCCAAGGTGCAGAATTTCAACGCCGCCATCGCCCGCCAGAACCCCACGCTCGATTTCGCCGATTCCGACGGCGACCGGGTGGCGGCCTATTTCCACACCGGCGGCACCACCGGCATGCCGAAAGTGGCGCAGCACAAATATTCCGGCATCGTCTATAACGGCTGGCTGGGCGGCAATCTGCTGTTTGACGAGAACGACACGATCATCTGCCCGCTGCCGCTGTTCCACGTCTTCGCGGTGCATGTCACCTTCATGGCGGTGCTCACCGCCGGGGCGCATATCGTGTTTCCCACGCCCGCAGGCTATCGCGGCGAGGGGGTGTTCGACAATTTCTGGAAACTGGTTGAACGCTGGAAGGTGAATTTCATCATCACCGTGCCCACCGCCATTGCCGCGATGATGCAGCGCCCGGTGGATGCCGATGTGTCGTCGCTGAAAGTGGCCTTCTCCGGCTCGGCGCCGCTGCCGGTGGAGCTGTTTCACCGCTTCGAGGCGGCCACCGGGGTGACGCTGGTTGAGGGCTACGGGCTGACCGAGGCCACCTGTCTTGTCTCCTGCAATCCGCTGGGCGAGGGGCAGAAGAAAATCGGTTCGGTCGGGGTGCCGTTCCCCTATTCCGACGTGAAAATCATGCAATGCGATGCGGACGGAACAATTACCAAGGAATTCGGCACCGATGAGGTCGGCGAGATCTGCGTCTCGACTCCCGGCGTCTATGTCGATCACACCTATACCGAAGACGGCAAGAATTTCGGCCTTTATGCGGGCGGGAAATATCTGCGCACCGGCGATCTGGGGCGGATCGACGAAGACGGCTATCTGTGGATTACCGGTCGCGCGAAAGACCTGATCATTCGCGGCGGTCACAATATCGACCCGGCCGAGATTGAAGAGGCGCTGGCGGGCCATCCGGCGGTGGCCTTCTGCGGCGCCATCGGCCAGCCCGATGGCTTTGCCGGTGAAATCCCCTGCGCCTATGTCGAGCTGATCGACGGCGCCACGGTGACAACGGAAGAGCTGATGGAATTCGCCCGCTCCCATATCCACGAGCGCGCCGCGATCCCGAAACATATCGCCATTGTCGATGAGCTGCCGAAAACCGCGGTGGGCAAGGTGTTCAAGCCCGAGCTGCGCAAAGAGGCGATCATCCGCGTCTATAACGCCGCGCTCGACAAGGCCGGGCTGAAGGCCGAGGTGGTGGATGTGACGGAATCGAAAAAGCTTGGCATGGTGGCCCAGCTGAAGGCGACCGGCGAGGTCGACCGCGAGGCGGTTTCCCATGTTCTGGGCGAGTTCACCCGGCCCTATGAATGGGCTGAGTAAACACCTTTAGCCCCCGAACCGATCCGGCAGGGGGCAGATCCGAAAGGTGGCCCCTCTCGCCCCCCATTTGGGCGAGAGGAGCAGTTTGAGGTCAATGCATCTTGTCCGCGAGGTTGATCGACACGCACTGATTGTCGACCCCGTCGATATGCATCACCCGCCCGGCGGCTTCAGCATCCAGACCCCGGCGACGCGCCCAGCGCGGCCAATTGGCCGGGATCAGGCCGAGCACCCGCGAGGCGCCGAGATTGCGCGCGGTCTTGGTCATTTCTTCGATCAGATGCAGGTGCACCACCCGGCGCAGTTTCTGCGGGGTGTCATGCGCCACGAAGACGCGCGAGCTTTCCCAGACGTTGTCGGAAACCGGCGCTTCTTCATAAAGCAGATCCGAGGGGATCGAATCCAAGAGCCCGCGCTGCGCGTCGCGGATCATGTAGGTGTAGATCCCCACCCGCGCGGTGGTCGGCGTCAGCCGGATGCCGGCATAGACCTGCCCGAGATGGTGCACAGCCACCCAGCGGCTGGCGGGCGTGTCGTATTGATCGAACTCCATCCCCATCGCTTCGGGCAGGTTCCAGTTGTTCTGAACGATGAAACTTTGCCGTCTGGCGCGAAGCAGGTTTGCGAAAAGCTCGCCATGGTTGTGTATGTTGGCGAACGAAAGTGTCGTAGTTTGCATAGGTTTTCTCCAAGTCAGGGTTTCCAGCAGCTATTCGCTCACAGCTTGCCGAAGCCCTGCGCTTGGCAGACGGATCAACCAGTACTCAGACAGGCATCAGAGTAACCGGTAGTCCTTCGCGCGTTGTATGGCTTCGGCAGAGGTGCGGGCGAATAGCTTTCGGCGCGCTGACGCGAGTCTGGCCTTTAGCGCGGACTCGGAGATACCCAGCCGGTTGGCGCCGGCGGCGTAGCGCTCCCCGGCGGCAATAACCTGCAACGCTTCCACTTCTGCGGGCGTCAGGCTGTCCGGGGGTTCTGTCTCGGTATGCAGATGCAAGACAATGCCGGAAATGGCCGCGATTTCCTCGTCGGTATATTCCCGGTCGGCTCGTGTAACGGATGCAATCGTTCGTGATGTCATGGGCCCGCAGGAGATACAGACTCCATAGCGCAACCCGAATTCGGCAGCTTGGTGCATAATGCCAAACGGGTCGGGCAGATCAATCTCGCTCCACCGTGTGGCACCTGTGCAGGATATGCCCCAGGCCACGATCGGATCACGCAGGGCATAGGCATTTTGGGAATAATGATCCGACCAGCGGGGATCGTAGGTCTGGAACATCATGAGCGGCGCGGCAAAACGAATGTGCAGGGCCAGGAAATACCCGCCCGGGGTGATTTCCCCCAATTCTTCAAGTAGTTCGTCTATCGCCTGATTCCGCCCCATGGTTATAGGTAAGGATCCCTGCAGCACACACACAACCCAAAATTGATGGTAGGAGGCAAATAATCGCCCACTACGCGACGTCACGCTCACCCTGATGCCGGGTATTCAATGTTAGCCGTGCCTTTGGCACCGCTAACACCCTCAAGATACCTAAGATTTGCTGAAAGAATATGCGCCAAGTCAACGCATGAATGGGCCAGAACTGTCGTGGAAACACCAGTCAGCCGAATCGCTATCCGAAAGGATGCAGAATCGTTGCCGAAATGCCGAAGGGGGATCTGATGTCGGGGAGATGGTGCCGCAGGGGAGGATTGAACTCCCGACCTCACCCTTACCAAGGGTGCGCTCTACCACTGAGCTACTGCGGCGTGCCGTGGGCGGCTGATTAGACGGAATTGAAACCCGGCGCAAGGACATTTTCGACATTAATTTTGCGCACAACGCAGGCGGGTGCCATCGGCGGCGGATCGCCCGCACCCCCTGTGTGTCTGGACGCTTTACCCCCCCTGCGCTAGAGAGATCGGCATGAATGAAAAGCCCGCAAAAAATGCCGAAAAGAAAAAGCCGCTCTCGCGTGACGAGCGGCTGAAAGCGGCGTTGAAGGCCAATATGGGGCGGCGCAAGGCGCAGGCCCGGGCGCGGGCCGACGAGCAGGCAGAAACCAGAGATAAATAGCGGGGCAGCATGGATTCGATCGTGATTACGGGCAATGGCCCGCTGAAGGGGGAAATCCCCATTGCCGGGGCCAAGAATGCCTGCCTGACGCTGATGCCGGCGACGCTGCTGTCAGAAGAGCCGCTGATCCTGACCAATGCGCCGCGGCTCTCGGACATCAAGACCATGGCGGTGCTGCTGCAATCGCTGGGGGCGGATGCCGCGACCTTGCAAGAGGGGCAGGTGCTGGCGCTGTCGGGCCATGGCCTATCGAGCACCCGCGCCGATTACGACATCGTGCGCAAGATGCGTGCGTCCAATCTGGTGCTGGGGCCGCTTCTGGCCCGCGAGGGCCATGCGGAAGTCTCGCTGCCCGGCGGCTGCGCCATCGGGGCGCGGCCGATGGATCTGCACATCCACGGGCTGGAGGCGCTGGGTGCCGAGATCGAGCTGCGCGACGGCTATCTGCACGCCAAGGCCCCGACCGGGCTGAAAGGCGCTGAGGTGACCCTGCGCTTTGCCTCGGTGGGGGCGACGGAAAACATCGTCATGGCGGCCACGCTGGCCAAGGGCACCACGGTGCTGCACAACGCCGCGCGCGAGCCGGAAATCGTCGACCTGGTGCGCTGCCTGCGCGCCATGGGCGCCCAGATCGAGGGCGAGGGCACTGACCGGATCGAGATTCAGGGCGTCGACCGGCTGGGCGGCGCCACCCATCCGGTGGTGACCGACCGGATTGAGCTGGGCACCTATATGCTGGCCCCGGCGATTGCGGGCGGCGAGGTGGAATGCCTTGGCGGCACCCGCGAGCTGGTATCGAGCTTTGCTGACAAGCTGGAAGCGGTAGGGGTGACCATCGAGGAAACCGGGCGCGGGCTGAAGGTTAGCCACACACCCGGCGCACGGGTGCAGGCGGTGGATGTGACCACCGAGGTGTTCCCGGGCTTCCCAACCGACCTGCAGGCGCAGATGATGGCGCTTCTGGCCACCGCCGAGGGCGAAAGCCATCTGCACGAGACGATTTTCGAAAACCGCTTCATGCACGCCCCCGAACTGATGCGCATGGGCGCCGAGATCGAGGTGCAGGGCGGCACGGCCAAGGTGACGGGCGTCGAGAAACTGCGCGGCGCGCCGGTGATGGCCACCGATCTGCGCGCTTCGGTCAGCCTGATCCTCGCGGGACTCGCCGCCGAGGGTGAAACCGTGGTAAACCGGGTCTATCACCTCGATCGCGGCTACGAACATGTGGTGCGCAAACTCTCGGGGGTTGGGGCAAAGATCGAACGGATCAAAGGGCAATGAGCGAAGACGCACGGTTTGAAGATGGGGGCGAGCGCCCGCTGAAGCTGATGGCGCTGGATCAGGACGATCTGAAGATCGTCTCGGCGCTGGTGCAGGATGCGGTCTTTCCGGTGACCGAAATGAAATGGGAACCGCGCCGCCGCCGCTTTGCGCTGCTGCTCAATCGCTTCCGCTGGGAAGATGCCGACATTGCCAAAGCCCGCGGTCGGGTGGTGGAACGGGTGCAATCGGTGCTCGCCGTGTCGGATGTTGAAAAAGTGCAAAGCCAAGGGGTGGATAAGGCAGAAAACGATCTCGTTTTGTCGCTTTTGTCTATGTCCTTCGAACCAGGCGAAGACGGCACCGGGCGCTTGATCCTGACCCTTGCAGGCGATGGCGCCATCGCGCTGGATGTCGAGACGCTGGACGTGGTGCTGCAAGACGTGACCCGCCCCTATATCGCCCCGTCGAAACATACCCCAAGCCATCCGGAATGATCCGGCGGCTGACCCCGGACGATGTTGCGCTGTGGAAAGACATCCGCTGCGCCGCCCTGTCCGAGGCGCCCTATGCCTTTGGCCGCACGCTGGAGAGCTTTGCGGGCCAGAGCGATGACGCGCATCGCGCCCGGCTCGCCTCCAGCCATGATTATGGTGCCTTCACCGCCGAGGGGCAGATCATCGGCTCGGCCGGTTGGCGGCCGCTTGGCGAGGCCGGGTCGGCCACCGCGCATCGCGCCGGGGTCTATTCGGTCTTTGTGCGATCGGCCTATCAGGGGCAGGGCGTGGCCGATGCCCTGATCGCCCGGGTGATCGAGGACGCCGCCGCCCATGTGCTGCAACTGGAGCTTGACGTGGTGGCCGACAATGCCCGCGCCATCGGGCTCTACCGCCGCCATGGCTTTCAGGAGGTTGGCCTCGCGCCACGCGCCCTGCGCCGGGCCGAAGGTTTTGCCGACGAGCTGCGGATGGTGCTGCGCCTCGACGCTTGAGGCTCTTGCCGCCGCGCTGTATGTCGGGCTTCGATCAATGGAGAGTTCGATGCCGCAGTTTCTCAGCACGACCGACGCAGATTTCGAAGCGAAATTCACCGCCCTTCTTGGAATGAAGCGCGAAGACAGCCCCGATGTGGATGACATCGTGGCCGGAATTATCGCCGATGTGCGCCATCGCGGCGATGCTGCGGTGCTGGAGCTGACGGCGAAATTCGACCGTCTCACGCTCACCCCGGAAACCATGGCGTTTTCGCCGGAAGAGATCGAAGCCGAATGCGCCAAGGTTTCTGCCGAAGAGCGTGCGGCGTTGGAACTCGCGGCCGAGCGTATCCGCGCCTATCACGTGCGCCAGATGCCCGACGATCAGCGCTGGACCGATCCCGATGGCGCTACGCTGGGCTGGCGCTGGTCGGCGGTCTCTGCCGCCGGGCTTTATGTGCCCGGGGGGCTCGCCACCTATCCCTCCAGCGTGCTGATGAACGCGATCCCCGCCAAGGTGGCCGGGGTGAAGCGCCTCGCCGTCACCGTGCCCACCCCAGGTGGCGCGATCAATCCGCTGGTGCTGCTGGCGGCCAAGATCGCGGGCGTCGATGAGGTCTACCGCATCGGCGGCGCGCAGGCGATTGCGGCGCTGGCTTACGGCACCGAGAGCATCGCGCCCGTCGACAAGATCACCGGGCCGGGCAATGCCTTTGTCGCCGCCGCCAAGCGCCGGGTGTTCGGCAAGGTCGGCATCGACATGATCGCCGGTCCCTCGGAAATCCTTGTAATTGCAGACAAAGATAACGATCCGGATTTCCTTGCCCTCGACCTGATGAGCCAGGCCGAGCATGACGAAAGCGCGCAGTCGATCCTGATCACCGATGACGAAGCCTTTGGCCGTGCGGTGGCCGCAGCGGTGGACAAGCGTCTTGAAACGCTGGAGCGCCGCGCGATTGCCGGGGCAAGCTGGCGCGATTTCGGCGCGGTGATCACCGTGCGTGATCTGGCCGAAGCCGCCGCCCTGTCGGACCGCATCGCGCCCGAACACCTTGAGCTTTGCGTCGCTGATCCCGAGGCGCTGTCCGATCAGGTCACCCATGCCGGGGCGATCTTCCTGGGCGGCTACACCCCGGAAGCGATTGGCGATTATGTTGGCGGGCCGAACCACGTTCTGCCCACCGCGCGTTCTGCCCGGTTCTCGTCTGGCCTGTCGGTGCTCGATTTCATGAAGCGCAGCACCATTGCGAAAATGACCCCCGAAGCGCTGAAAGCCATCGGCCCGGCCGCCGAAACCCTGGCGAAATCGGAAAGCCTTGAAGCCCACGGCCTCTCGGTGCGCGCGCGGCTTGATAAGCTCAACGAAGGCTGATCCGCCACGAAATGCAAGGGGGGCGTTGTGCGCCCTCCGTGGTCTGGCTATCAATCGGGTAGAAGCGATTGGACAGGCTGATGAACCGCATTTCCAAGATTGAGATTGACGATACCGGCCTTGCCGCGCCCACGCCCGAGATCGAGCAGGAGCGCAAGGTCGCGGTGTTCGATCTTCTGGAGGAAAACAGCTTTGCCCCGGTGCCGCGCGGCGATCATCAGCCGCCCGAAGGCCCCTATGCGCTGACCCTCTCGATCCGCGACAAGCGGCTGGTGGTCGATGTCGTCGCTGATGAAAGCGGCGAAAAGGCCGGGGAATTCCACCTCTCGCTGGGGCCGTTCCGGCAGGTGGTGAAAGACTATTTCCAGATCTGCGAAAGCTATTTCGACGCGGTGAAAAACCTGCCCGCCGCGCAGATCGAAACCATCGACATGGCCCGGCGCGGCATCCACAACGAGGGCGCGCGGGTGCTGATCGAGCGGCTGGCCGGCAAGGCCGAGGTGGATAACGACACCGCCCGGCGCCTGTTCACCCTCATCTGCGTTCTGCATTGGGGGTAGGGCGGTGCCAGCAACACTCCCCCAATCGGTGCTGTTCTGCTGCGATCACAACGCAGTCCGCTCGCCCATGGCCGAAGGGATGATGAAGAAATTCTACGGCGACAGGGTCTATGTGCAATCCGCCGGGGTGAAGAGCGAGATGGAGGTCGATGGTTTCGGCGTTACCGTCTGCGAGGAAATTGGCGTGCCGCTGCATCAGCATAAAGTGCGCAGCTTCGACGAGATGAAGGAATGGGGCGATGAAATCTCGTCTTATGATCTGATCGTTGCCCTCAGCCCCGCGAGCCAGCGCATGGCGCTGGAACTGACTCGCTTTCACCATCTTGAGGTGGAATATTGGCCGGTGCTCGATCCCACCGGGCTGGGCACGATGCGCGAGGAAAAGCTCGCCGCCTATCGCCAGACCCGCGACCAGATCCGCGACCGCATGATCGCCCGCTTCGGCCCGCCGCTGCCGGACAAGGATTACGAAGACGATTAACCGCTGCCGGGGCAGGGCGCCTCCGTCAGACCTGCAAGAGGCGCAGCATCCGGGCTGCGCCTCTTTGGTTTTGGGCCTGCCGAAGCCTCAGAACGGGTAGTGCTGGTTCGGGTCTTCGATGGTGATCCAGCGCAGATCGGTGAATTCGGCAATCGCCGCCTTGCCGCCGAAGCGGCCATAGCCGGAATTGCCTACCCCACCAAAGGGCATCTGCGCTTCGTCCGACACGGTCGGGCCGTTGATATGGCAGATGCCGCTGTTGATCTGGTTGGCCGCCGCAATCGCGCGCTGGATGTCCTGGCTGAACACCGCCGCCGAGAGGCCGTATTCGGTGTCATTGGCGGTGGCGATGGCTTCGGCATCGCCATTGACGCGGATGATCGATTTCACCGGCCCAAAGCTTTCCTCGCCATAGATGCGCATCGCGGGGGTCACACCGTCAAGTAGCGTGGCCGAGTGAATGGCTCCGTCGCGCTGACCCCCGGCCACCAGCTTGGCGCCCTTGCCGGTGGCATCGGCGATAAGCGCATCCATCTTTTCGCCCGCGCCGACGCTGACCAGCGCGCCCAGCACGACATGATCGCGCGGATTGCCATAGGGCAGGCCCGCCGCCCGGGCCGAGAGCTTGGCCACGAACTCATCCGCAATCGCTTCATCGACGATGATGCGCTCGGTCGACATGCAGATCTGGCCCTGATTCATGAAGGCGCCAAAGATCGCGGCATTCACCGCGGCATCAATATTGGCATCCGACAACACCACCAGCGGCGCTTTGCCACCCAGCTCCAAGAGCGAGGGTTTCAGGTTCTCGCCCGCCAGACGGCCAATAATCCGCCCCACCGCCGACGAACCGGTGAAGTTCACATGCTTCACCTCCGGCGCCTCGATCAGCGCCTGCACCACCTCGGCCGCATCTTCCGGCGCGTTCGACAGGTAGTTGATCACCCCTTCGGGCAGGCCCGCCTCGACAAAGCAATCCACGATCAGCCGGTGGGTTTTCGGGCAGGCTTCCGAGCCTTTCAGGATCACCGTGTTGCCGCAGGCCAGCGGCATCGCCACGGCGCGCGCGCCAAGGATCACCGGCGCATTCCACGGCGCGATGCCGAGGCAAACCCCTTTGGCGCGGGTCACCCCCATCGCCAGCGTGCCGGGCTTGTTCGACGGGATCACCTCGCCGCCGATCTGCGTGGTCATCGCAGCCGCCTCGCGGATCAGACCCGAGGCAAACATCACGTTGAACCCGGCCCAGGGCCCGGTGCAGCCGGTTTCGGCGATCATCGTAGCGATGAAGGCATCCGCCTTGGCATCCATGATATCGGCGGCCTTGTTCAACAGCGCGCGGCGCTCTGCCGGGCCGGTTGCCGACCAGCCCGGAAAGGCAGCGTTTGCGGCGGCGGTCACGGTGGCCACATCCGCCGCCCCGGCGGCGGCGGCGGTGCTGGCCACATCGCCCGTTACCGGGTCGATCCGGTTGAAGGTCTTGCCCGCAGCGGCGGTCGCATCCTTGTTGTTTACGATGAAGTTCACAGTCATGGTCGTTCTCCCTGTTCTGGCCTTTCGGCCTTTGGTTTTATGTGGATTTCGTGGTGATCCAGCGCAGCTCGCTGAACTCGTCGCTGCAGGACGCACCGCCAAAGTGGCCATAGCCGCTGGATTTAACGCCGCCGAAGGGCATGAAGGGATCATCCGCGACGGTGCTGCCGTTGATATGGCAAATCCCGGTTTCAAGCTGATCGGCCACGGCGCGGGCCGTGGTCAGGTCGCGGCCAAAGACCGCCGAGGCTAGGCCATATTCGCAGTCATTTGCCACCGTCACCGCCTCGGCAATCGAGCTGGTGCGATAGATCCCGACCATCGGCCCGAAGCATTCCTCGGAATAGATCCGCATCATCGGCGAGACATGGTCGAGAATGGTGGCATCCATGAACTGCCCACGCGCAGGCCCCCCGGCGCGCAGCACCGCGCCCTTGCCGAGCGCATCTTCGATCAGCGCCGACAGGCGCACGGCAATCGAAGCCGTCGCCAGCGGGCCGATCATGCTGCTGCTCTGGCGCGGATCGCCCGCCGTCAGCGCGCGCGCCCGGGCGGCAAACCGGTCGACAAATTCATCGGCAATGCTCTCATCAAGGATGATCCGGTCCGTCGCCATGCAGATCTGGCCGGAATTCAGATAGGCCCCGAACAGCGCCGCTTCGATGGCCTGATCCAGATCGGCATCCGCCAGCACGATAAAGGGCGACTTGCCGCCCAGCTCCAGCAGGCAGCGCTTCAGATGCCGCGCCGCGATCCCTGCAATGATCCGCCCCACGCGGGTTGAGCCGGTGAAGTTCACCCGCCGCACCGCCGGATTGGCGATCAGCGTTTCCACGATCTCTTCGGCATGTTCCGGGGCGTTGGTCAGAATGCCCAGCACGCCGGGCGGCACCCCCGCCTCGGTGAAGAGCTCGCCCAGCAGCATATGGCTGACCGGGCAAAGCTCGGAGGCCTTGAAAATCACCGTATTGCCAAAGGCCAGAGGGTAGGCGATGGCGCGCACCCCCAGCGCCACCGGGGCATTCCACGGCGCAATCGCAAGGCAGACCCCGGCAGGCACCCGAACCGCAATCGAATCCGCCTCTGGCGGCGCGGCCATGATATCGCTTTCAGCGAGCTTCGCCGTGGCCAGAAGCGTTTCCTTCGCCACCTGCAGATTGAACGCGACCCATTGCGGCGTGGCCCCGATTTCGGCAGCCATGCTGGCCTCGAACCGGGGCGCATAGGCCTCCATCAGCTCTGCCGCGCGGCGCAGCACGGCGGCGCGGGCTTGGCCCGATAGCGCCGACCAGGCGGCAAAACTGGTGGCAGCAACAAAGGCCAGATGATCGGCATCAGCCGCGCGCCCGGCGGCGGCGATAGAGGCCACAAGATCGGTGGAAGGATCGAGACGTTCAAAGCTTTCGCCCGCTTCTGCCGCCTGCATCTGGCCGTTCACAAACAGCCCGGCCCGCATGGGCACGTGTTTGCCCATTGCGCCGACAGCAGCGGCACGCGCCACTTTCACAGTCTCACTCATGCGGTCCTCCCCTGCCTTACGGCAGCCCAACAACAGTCTGCCGCCATTGCTGCGACGAATAAATGACGTATGCTGGGGTAATGTTGAACTTTTATGGGTTTCTGTATGCCCGTTCAGGCTTCGGGAAATAAACTTGCGGCAATGCTGCGCTTTGAGCCGGTCGCGCCCAGCGTCCGGGGGCGCACCTATGCGGCCGGTCGGGGCAGCTTTGCCAGCTTCAATCTGATTGCCATCGTCACCCGGGGCAGCGCCAGCCTGATCCGCGCGGGCGAAGTTCTTAACATTCTCAGCCACAGCGTCATGGTGCTGCCACATGGGGCCGAGGCCGAACTTGAGGTCCCGGCGGGCACCCGGGCCTGGCTGATCGGCTTTGCGCGCCCCTTGCAATCCCTGATTGTTGGCACCGGGCCGGAAAGCCTGATGCTGGATCAGGTCCTTGCCCGTCTCACGCTGACCCCCGGCAACCGCGATGTGGTCGAGGCGACGATTGCGCCGCTTCTGCCCTTGCTGGAGCAGGAGATCACCGACCCGCGCAAAAGCTCGCAAACCGCCGTTGCGGCGCTGATGAGGCTGTTGCTGATCGCCACCAGTCGTATGCTCGATGCCAGCGATCTGGGCGATTTCAGCAATGACAGCATCATTCTCAACCGCTTCCGCCAGTTGGTCGAACTCGGCTATCGTAGCCGCAAGCCCGTTGCTGCCTATTGCGACGAGCTGAACCTGACCTATGACCGGCTGCATGAAATCTGCCAAAGGCAGCTTCAGCGCTCACCCCTTGCCCTGATCCGCCAGCGCAGCCTGCTGGACGCCTCGACCCGGCTTTTGCAATCGGATGAAAGTATCCAGATGATCGGGGATCAGCTTGGCTTTGACGATCCCACCAAGTTTTCGCATTTCTTCAAACGGGCCACGGGTCTTTCCCCGCGGCAATTCCGTCAGGAGGGCAGGCAGAGCAAAACCCGGCAGGCCGATAGCGACACGCTGACGTTTTCCGACTGGCCTTAGACGCTCAGCTCCACCAGCTGCCCACCGATATTCGCGCCCCAACGGGTCAGCTGCGCTGAATATTATCCAGATACAGGGCCGCCATGGTTCCCGCGCGTTGGGCAAAGCTGGCATCATGCGAGTGCTGGGCGGCAACGATGGCGCCATCCATCAGAACGGCGATGTGACGGGCCACTTCAAGCGGCTCGGCGGCTTTCATTTCCATCGCATTGGCCTGCAACCAGGTGATCAGATAGGCCTTATGCTTGTCGGCGGCATCGCGCACCTGGCTGTTGTCGCTGTTGAACTCGGCCACCGCATTGATGAAGGGGCAGCCATAGAAATTGGGGTCGGAAAACCAGTCTTCCAGCACATCGAACACGGCAAGGATGCGGGTGCGGGCAGGGCCCTGAATAGTGGCGAGGCGGGCAAAGAACCAGCGCCGCCAGGTTTCGCCCTCGGCCTCCAGCACGGCGTCGATCAGCTCGTCTTTCGACTTGAAATGCTTATAGAGCGTGGCCTTGGCGGTGCCGGCACGGGCGATGATCGTATCCACGCCGGTGGCCGCATAGCCCGCATTGCAGAACAGATAGGCCGCTGCGGACAGGATCCGGTCGCGCGCGCTTTCCGGTTTTTGTGTCGTCACTGTCCAGCAGGCGTCGCCAGTTTGCAGGTCATTGTTCAATGTGGTGTTACTCATAATGCATTCCGGTCTTTGTCGCGGCATTTGCTCGGCTTTTCGCAGGTGAAAGCTGAGCGGATCTGATGCAGCTAACATGGCGCAATTCCCGTATAGGTGCAACCTAAATAGACTGATCTGTTCGCGTTTTTCAGGGGAATCGCTCTGTGGCTGTTTTGGGGGTGATCTGAGGTGCACCAGACAGGATGCGGTGAAAATATGCGATATTGCCCATAAATACAGCTTATAATTTCATCATATATCGGTATTGATGAATTTGTTCCTAACAGATGATTGACGGAATCGGTGTGAGTTGCCCCCATGAAGACAGACCGGTTCGTATACCTTACCGGCTGATGACAGGGAGCAACCGAAGCAATGATCCAACGCGCTGTGACCACCGGGGTTCAGACCATCAACCCCTTGGCCGGAAAAAGCCGGACAAAGGCTCGGCCCCGATTTGGCGGTGCGCATCTTGCCGTGATGGGGCTCAGCCACAGCTATCGCAAGGTCGACGGGCCGGTGCTGTCGGACATCAATTTCGAGATTCAGCCCGGCGAGATCGTGGCCCTGTTGGGGCGGTCCGGCTGCGGCAAGTCCACCTTGCTGCACATGCTGTCGGGCCTTTCGATGCCCAGCGCGGGCGAAGTTGTGGTCAACGGTAATGTCGTGCTTGGCCCGTCGCCGAAATGGGTCATGATGTTTCAGGCGCCGTCGCTTTATCCCTGGATGAGCGTGGCGCAGAACGTGGCGCTGGGGCTGCGCTTCACCCGGCGCACGAATGACATCGCCGCGCGGGTGCCGGAGGTGCTCGATCTGGTTGATCTGGGTGACTTTGCTTCGCGCAATGCTCAGGAGCTGTCGGGCGGGCAGCAACAGCGGGTTGCGCTGGCGCGGTCGCTGGCTCCGCGTCCGGAAGTGCTGCTGCTGGACGAACCGTTCTCGGCGCTCGACGCTTTCACCCGCAACAGCCTGCAACAGGATGTCCGCAATATCGCCCGCAGCCTCGGGCTGACGCTGGTCATTGTCACCCATGATGTGGGCGAGGCCGTGCGGATGGCCGACCGGGTGCTGGTGCTCGACGCCAATCCGGGCCGCATCGCCGATGACACGCAAATCCAGCTTTCCGACGAAGCGCGCAGCGCGGGCAATGCGGCCTTTCAGGCCGAGCAGGCGCGCCTGATGAAAATCTATTCCGACGTTGCCCTGGGCGACGCCGCCACACCGCTTTCCTGACCATAGCCGAACAGAGAGGGATACCCCGAATGACGAAGAAGATCAGAGAAACCTGGAGTGACGACGAGTATTTCTCGGGCGATTTCACCCGTCGCCAAACGCTCGACATGATGGCCAAAGGCGGGTTGTTCGCCGGGCTGTCGGGGCTGTTGGCCAGTCTGCCCTCGATGTCTTATGCGCAGGAAGATGAGGTGGTGCGTATCGGCTATTTGCCGATCACCGACGCCACCGCGCTGCTGGTGGCCCATGGCATGGGCTATTTCGAAGATGAGGGGCTGGAAGCGGCAGCGCCGACGCTGATCCGGGGCTGGTCGCCGCTGATCGAAGGCTTCGCCGCCAACAAGTTCAACCTCGTGCACTTCCTCAAGCCGATCCCGGTCTGGATGCGCTACAACAACAACTTCCCGGTCAAGATCATGTCCTGGGCGCATACCAATGGCTCTGGTCTGGTGGTGGGCGGCCATACCGGCATCACCGATTTCAGCCAGCTCGGCGGCAAACAGGTGGCGGTGCCGTTCTGGTATTCGATGCACAATATCGTGCTGCAATATGCCCTGCGCGAAAGCGGCATCACGCCGGTGATCAAGGCTCAGGGCGAAGCGCTGGCGCCGAATGAGTGCAACCTTCAGGTTCTGGCGCCGCCCGAGATGCCCGCCGCCCTCGCTGCGAAAAAGATCGACGCCTACATCGTGGCCGAACCGTTCAACGCGCTGGGCGAGCTGAAGGCCGGGGCGCGGATGCTGCGCTTTACCGGCGATATCTGGAAAAACCACCCCTGCTGCGTGGTCTGCATGCACGAAGAGGCGACCGAGAAAAAGGCCGCCTGGACCCAGAAGGTCATGAATGCGGTCGTGCGCGGCGCGGTTTATGCCAGCGAAAACAAGGCCGAAGTGGCCGGGCTTCTGTCGAAAGATGGGTGGGGCTATCTGCCTGCTCCTGCTGCGGTCGTTACCCGCGCGATGACCTATTACGACGATCCCGCCTATACCGAGATGGGCGCCAATCAGCACGCAGCCGACTGGAAAAACGGCCGGATCGACTTCAACCCCTGGCCCTATCCTTCGGCAACGAAACTGATCGTCGAAGAGATGAACAACACGGTTGTGTCGGGTGATACCACCTTCCTGTCGGGGCTCGATCCGGACTTCGTGGCCAACGATCTGGTGAATTACGACTTCGTGAAAGCCGCGCTCGACAAATTCCCGGCCTGGAAAAACGACCCCTCGGTCAACCCGGGCGATCCGTTCAGCCGTGAAGAGGTTCTGGAGCTGTGAGTGTGACCCCCGATACACCGCGCCTGCGCTCCGCCATAGCTTTGCCCGATATGGGCTGGCTGCGGGGCGTGGCAAACGCGATCGTCGGCATTGCCGCGCTGCTTGGCCTGTGGTGGCTGGGCGGCGAGGCGGTGGCAAACAGCCCCGATCTCTACGCCTTTGCCGATTTCGCCCCGGCGCCAACCTTTGCCGCGCTCTGGGCGATGATCCGAACCGGCGAAGTGTTCGGCATGGCGGGCCCGTCGCTCTACCGGGTCGGGTCGGGGATGCTGATCGCGGCCGCTCTGGGGGTGCCGATGGGCATTCTCGTGGGCCGGGTGCCGATGTTGCGCGAGATCACCAATGTGCCGTTTCAGTTTCTGCGGATGATCTCGCCGCTGTCCTGGATGCCTATTGCGGTGATGGCTTTTGCCTCCTGGGACGGTGCCATCGTGTTTCTGATCACCGTGGCGGCGGTCTGGCCGGTGCTGTTTTCCACCGCCGCCGGGGTGCGCCGGATTGATCCCGCCTGGCTCAAAGTGGCGCGCAATCTCGGGGCCAGCCCGCTTCACATGCTGAGCGTGGTCATTCTGCCCGCGATTGCCGTGGACGTGCTGACCGGGCTCCGGCTGGCGCTGGGTGTGGCCTGGGTGGTGCTGGTGCCTGCCGAATATCTCGGGGTCACATCCGGCCTTGGCTATTCGATCAACGATGCCCGCGACACGCTGGATTATTCCCGCCTGGCTGCCGTGGTCGTGGTGATCGGCATGATCGGTTTCACGCTCGACTACTTCTTCATGCTGCTGATCAAACGTTTCAACTGGGTGCGCGACGCGCACTGATCTCTCAACCGACAGACACAAACGGAGGAAATTCCATGTCTGAACCCGCAACCGCACTGACCGGCTGCCTTGTGCCGGATGGTCTTGACCCGATCTCCAAAGACGGCCTCAACGACCTGATCGCAATGGGCAAAGCTGATCCCAAAGCGATCAAGACGCTGAAATGCAAAACCGTTGCCGAGGGCCGCTTCCGCCACGCCAACTACATCCGCGATCTGCAACCCTACATCGTGGACGAGCCGCCGGGGCTTCTGGGCGACGACACCGCGCCGAACCCCTCTGAGGCCTCGCTGGCCGCTCTGGGCTCCTGCGTTGCCGTCGGTCTGCACGCCAATGCCATCGCCCGTGGCATCAAGATCCAGAAGCTGGAGCTTGAGCTGGAAGGCGATCTGAACATCACCGCCGTCTGGGGCACGGGCGATGTGTCGGAAAAGCCGGTGGGCTTCACCGATGTGCGCATCAAGGTCGATATGCAGGCCGATTGTCCGCAAGAGGAAATCGACGCGCTGATCACCCATGTCACCCAATGGTCGCCGGTGTTCAACACCTTCTCGCGTCCGGTGAACATGGTCGCCGAAAGCGTCTGATCCTGGTTCCCGCCCGTGATGCGCGACACGGGCGGGCCACATTCCAATCCCGCAATGGAGCAAGAGATGAATATCGCTGCCACCATCACCGCCCTCGATATGGACGAGGTTACACGGATCACCACCGAAGAGCTGACGCCGATTGTGCGCAAAATCGACGATGAGCGGATCTACCCAGAAGAAATCGTACGCGCCTATGGTCAGGCGGGCGCCTATGGCACCCATATCGGGGGCGTGGACGGCAACACCGATCTGACCCAGGCCATTCTGACCATGGCCACAGCGTCGGAAAGCTGCCTGTCGACCGGGTTCTGCATGTGGTGCCAGGATACGCTGGCCTGGTATATCGCCTCCTCCGACAATGATTTCCTGAAAACCGAAATCCTGCCCAAGGTTGCCAGAGGCGAGGCTCTGGGCGGCACCGGCATGTCGAACCCGATGAAGGCCATGGCCGAGATCGAACCGATGCGCCTGAAAGGCGTGCGGGTCGACGGGGGCTACACCGTCAAAGGGCTGCTGCCCTGGGTGTCAAATCTGGTGGTCGATGGCTATTTCGGCATGATGTTCCACGTCGATGTGGAAGGCTCTGACACCCCGAAACGGGTGATGGCGATTGCCCATGCCAGCGAAGAAAAAGGCATCAAGCTGAAGCTTGATCACGAATTCGTCGCCATGGGCGGCACCGCGACCTGCAATGTACAGATGCGCGACGTGTTTATCTCCGACGATTACATCCTTGGCGATCCCGCCGAAGAGTTTGTGAAACGCATCCGCCCGGGCTTTACCCTGCTGCAATGCGGGATGGCTGCGGGCATGATCAAAAGCTGCATCGATCTGATGAAACAGGTCGAAGGTCCGCTGGGCCATGTGAACCAGTATCTGGAAAAACAGCCCGCCGATATCGAAGCCGAATACACTGCGCTGGTGGGCGATGTTCTGGAGATGGCCAAGACGCCCTATGATCTGTCTGATGCGTTCTATCTGAGAGTGCTGAAAGCGCGTTTGCGCGGCGGCGAGCTGGCGGTCGAGGCGGCGCATTGGGCGCAGCTTCACATGGGTGCGCGTGGCTATGTCACCCAGGGCGCAGCCCAGCGACGCCTGCGCGAGGCCTATTTCATCGCCATCGTCACTCCGGCCACCAAACATCTACGCAAGATGATCGCCGAGCTGGAAGCGCGCCTCGGTGCCTGAAATCCTGCCCGGTTCAACGGGCAACCATCCCTATCCAACAGAAGGAAATGACATGACGACCCGTGCCGAACTCACCGAAAAAATCGTGGCCCATAAAACCTATCATGGGGTGAAATGGGCCGATGTGGCCGCCGCTGTGGGCCAGTCGAAAGAATGGACCACCGCAGCACTTCTGGGCCAGCTCTCGCTGTCCAAAGAGCAGATTGCCGCCGCCAGCGGCGCGCTGGGGCTGACCTTCAGCGAAGAAGAAGTTGCCCTGCTGATGACCCCGCCCTATCGCGGCTCGCTGCCCACCGCGGTCCCCACCGATCCGCTGATCTATCGCTTCTACGAGATCACCAATGTGTTCGGGTCGACGATCAAGGCGCTGATCGAAGAAGAATTTGGCGATGGCATCATGTCGGCCATCGACTTCACCCTCGACATCGTGCGCACCGAAGATCCCAAGGGCGATCGGGTGAAGGTCACGCTCGACGGCAAATTCCTGCCCTACAAAATGTACTGATCGCATCGGGGCAGGGGCCATGCCTCTGTCCCGGCCACGCCGCCCGGAGCCGGGCAGAAGGATTTCCGACAGATGAAACATATTGCCATTGTCGGCGCAGGTCAGGCCGGGGCCGCGCTGGCTGCGAAACTGCGTGCGCTTGGCTTTGACGGACGCGTCAGCCTGATCGGCGCAGAGCCGGTTGCCCCCTATCAGCGCCCGCCGCTTTCGAAGAAATACATGGCGGGCGAGATGGAGCTCGACCGGCTGAAGCTGCGGCCTGAAAGCTTTTATGCCGATCAGCAGATCGAGCTGATCACCGGGCGCGCGGTGGCGGCGATTGACCCGGACAGCAAACAGCTGCGCTTTGCCGATGGCGAGAGCCTGAGCTGGGACAAGCTGGCGCTGACCACCGGGGCCGATCCGATCCGCCTGCCTGCCGCGATTGGGGGGGATCTCGAAGGCGTCTATGTGATGCGCTCGCTTGCCAATGCCGATGCGATGGCGCCGGAATTTCAGCCAGGGCGTAAGGTGCTGATCGTCGGCGGCGGCTATATCGGGCTGGAAGCGGCCGCGGTCGCGGCATCGAAGGGCCTGCATGTGGTGCTGGTCGAGATGGCTGAGCGCATCCTCGCCCGGGTCGCCGCGCCCGAAACGGCAGGCTATTTCCGCGCATTGCATCAGAGCCATGGGGTGGATCTGCGCGAGGGCGTGGGGCTTGATGCCCTGACCGGCAAAGACGGCCGGGTTTCGACCGCGCGGTTGAGCGATGGCTCCGAAATCGATGTGGATTTCGTTATTGCCGGGATCGGCGTGCGCCCCGGCATCGCGCTGGCCGAAGCGGCGGGGATCGCGATCGACAACGGCATCCGCGTGGATGCACTCGGGCAAAGCTCGGTGGCGGATATTTACGCGGCGGGCGATTGCGCCTCGTTTCCGTGGAACGGCCAGCGCATCCGGCTGGAAAGCGTGCCCAACGCGATTGACCAGGCCGAGGCGGTGGCGGCGGCCATGATGGGCGGTGTCGAGCCCTATATTGCCAAACCATGGTTCTGGTCGGATCAGTATGATGTGAAGCTGCAAATCGCCGGGCTGAATAGCGGCTACGACAATGTTGTGGCTCGGCAGGCCGGGAATGGCATGTCGTTCTGGTATTTCCGGGGTGATTGGCTGCTGGCCGTCGATGCGATGAACGATCCGCGCGCCTATATGGCGGGAAAGCGGATGATCGACACGGATCGCTCCCCCGACAAGGCCGCGCTGGCCGATCCTGACGGTGATTTAAAACAGCTGGCACAGGATGCCGCCTCGAATGTGCAACCGGACAATGCCCTGATCGCCTAATCTGCCAGCTTCGGGTGCCCGATAGGGGAGGCATAGCCCCCTTCAGCGCCATCCCGGTGCCGGGTGGGGCGCAGATCTTGTGACGCCCGCTGACCAGATCGCGCGCGGGCTGACCATCGGGCCAGCCAAAGGCTGGGGCACTTGAAAGGGGGGCGTCGAGCGTTCTTTCTCAGAGTGATTCTACCAAGAATCCTTCCGGTGATGCCCCCGAGGGGCGCAATCCTGCCGCTTCGGTCGGGTCCCCTGGGCCGTTGGGCCGCGTCATTTGCGACGAAACCCGCACCATGGTGTGATTGTGCTTGAATTGCTGGGTGTTTCACCCCATTTAAAGGGCGCCCACAGCATGGTGGGTGATGAAACACGGAGTGAACATGGCCAAGGAAGAACTGCTCGAATTTCCCGGCGTCGTGAAGGAACTCCTGCCGAATGCGACGTTTCGGGTCGAGCTGGAAAACGGCCATGAAATCATCGCGCATACGGCGGGTAAACTTCGCAAAAACCGCATTCGCGTGCTCGCGGGCGACCGCGTGCAGGTCGAAATGACCCCCTATGATCTGACCAAGGGGCGCATCAATTATCGCTTCCGGTAAAACCCGGCTCATACTCGGCTCGGGATCCCCGCGCCGGGCTGAACTGCTCGCGACATTGGGAGTGGTTGCTGACGACGTGCGCCCGCCCGATATTGACGAAACGCCCGAACCGGGCGAGATTCCCCTGCATTATTGCCGCCGGATTGCTGCCGCCAAGGCCGCCGCCATGCAGGTGGGGCCGGGCGAGGTGGTGCTTTGCGCCGATACCACCGTGGCGCTGGGCCGCCGGATCATGGGCAAGCCCGCCGATGCGGGGCAGGCGGCGGAATTTCTGCACGCTTTGTCCGGGCGGCGCCATGACGTGATCACCTCGGTGGTGGTGCGCAATGCCGAGCAAAGCTTTGCCCGCGACGTGGTGACCAAGGTGAAGCTCAAACGCCTTTCGAATGAAGAGGTGAACGCCTATCTGGCCTCGGGCGATTGGCACGGCAAGGCGGGTGGCTATGCCATTCAAGGCCCTGCCGGGGCGTTTATTCCTTGGATTCAAGGCAGTTACACCGGGGTCATGGGGCTGCCCGTGGCCGAAACGGCGGCGCTTCTCAGCGCGGCTGGCTATCCTATCTATGGGGGCTGGGCATGAAGGGCAGTGTCATTGCCTTGGACGAAATTCAGGGCCGCAAGGCCGCCGCGCGTCTGGTTGACGGGGCGCTTGACGATCTGCTGATCGAGCCCGACGACGATGCTCCGCGCCCCGGTGCGATTTTCCGCGCCATTTGCGATCGTCCGGTCAAAGGGCAGGGCGGGATGTTTCTGCGTCTGCCTGATGGCAGCGCGTTTCTGCGCCAGGGCAAGGGGCTAAAGCCCGGCCAACCGCTGCTGGTGCAGGTCACCGGCTGGGCGGTCGAGGGCAAGGCGGTGCCGGTCACCGACCGGATCCTGTTCAAAAGCCGTTACGCCATCGTCACCCCCGATGCGCCGGGTCTCAATATCTCGCGCCGCATCCATGATGAAGAGGTGCGGGTGCGGCTGAAGGAAATCGCCCACGAAGTGATGAGCGATCCGGGCAATCTCGGGCTGATCCTGCGCTCTGAGGCGGCCGAGGCCAGCGATGAAGACATTGCCGACGATATTGCTGCGATGCGCGATCTGGCGCAGGCGGTGCTGGCCGATGCGGCGGGGCGCGAGCCCGAACTCTTGGTCGAAGGCGCCGATGCGCACGAGCTTGCCTGGCGCGATTGGGCCACGCCCGACCTGCTGGCCGAGGGCGAAGGGGCCTTTGCGGCCCATGGCATTGATGAGATTATTGCAACTTTTCTGCGCCCGGATGTTGAGCTTTCGGGGGGCGGAGTTGCATTTATCGAACAAACCCGCGCTTTCGTCACTGTCGACGTGAACACCGGCGCCGACACCTCGCCCGCCGCCGGGCTGAAGGCCAATATCGCGCTTGCGCGCGCGCTTCCGCGCCAGTTGCGCTGCCGGGGCATGGCCGGGCAGATCGTTATCGACTTCGCGCCGATGCCGAAGAAAGACCGCCACGCGCTCGAACAGGTGCTGCGTGCCGCCTTCAAGGCCGATGCGATTGAAACCGTGCTCGCGGGCTGGACGCCCCTGGGCAATTATGAGCTGCAGCGCAAACGCGAGCGCCGCGCGCTCACGGAGCTGATACGATGATCTGTCCGATTTGCGGTGAAGAGGGCGTCGAGGCCTTCCGCCCCTTCTGCTCGAAACGCTGCGCTGACATCGATCTGGGCCGCTGGATGCGGGGCAGCTATGCCATTCCCGCTGAGGCCCCGGAAGAGCTGGAAGAGGCCGCAGCAGAGCTCGCAAAAGCCCCCGAACGCCCGCACTGAAATTCCTCAAATTTCCCTCTGGACACGGACGCGCCCCCCGACTAGAAACCCGCTACCCGAACGCAAGACGTTCACCCGTGCCCGGGTAGCTCAGGGGTAGAGCAGTGGATTGAAAATCCTCGTGTCGGTGGTTCGATTCCGCCCCCGGGCACCACTTTTACCAAAGTGATCATAGGCTTATAGCAGCTGCGGCGCATCGCCCGGCGGTGTGGCTTTGGCCTTTGACCGGGTCTCGGCCCTTGGCTTGGCCGGGGCAGCGGGCCGCCCGTCCGGGCCGTCATGCGCATTCCGGTTTGCGGGGGCCGCGTGGGCGGAGACCAAGTGATTCACCACCTCCTTGCCTTGCCACCTGCACGCCCCCGTGCGTTTTCTATATACATTTGGGGTTTTGGGCGTTACAGGCGGTAGATCTTCAGCCACCTCGTGACCTCACCCCGTGGCGCTCATCGTAATTTCCCGGACTTTCCCATCATGATCTCCAGCCTGACCGATGCGCTTTCCGAGCGCGGATATGACCAACTTACTCCGGTACAGGAAGCGGTCTCCGACCCAGACCTCGTGGCGCGCGATCTGCTGGTTTCGGCCCAGACCGGATCTGGCAAGACCGTGGGCTTTGGTCTGGCCATTGCCCCGACCTTGCTGGGCGAGGCCGAGCGCTTCGAGCCCGCTTCGGCGCCGCTGGCGCTGGTCATCGCCCCCACCCGCGAGCTTGCCTTTCAGGTGATGCGCGAGTTGAGCTGGCTCTACGCCAAAGCAGGCGTGCGCGTGGCCTCCTGCGTGGGCGGCATGGATATGCGCGACGAACGCCGGGCGCTGGATCGCGGCGCCCATATCGTTGTGGGTACGCCGGGCCGGTTGCGCGACCATATCACCCGTGGCTCGCTTGACATGAGCGCCCTGCGCGCCGTGGTGCTTGATGAAGCCGACGAGATGCTCGATCTCGGCTTTCGCGAAGATCTGGAATTCATGCTGGGCGAAGCCCCGGAAGACCGCCGCACCCTGATGTTTTCGGCCACCGTTTCGCCAGCCATCGGCAAATTGGCCGAGCAATATCAGCGCGATGCCTTCCGGGTGAACACTCTTGGCGGCACCGAGCAGCATGCCGACATTTCCTATCAAGCGCTGCGGGTCTCGGCCGCCGACGGCGAACACGCCATTTTCAACCTGCTGCGCTATCAGGATGCCGAAAGCGCGCTGGTTTTCGCCAATACGCGCGCGGCGGTGAACCACCTGACCGCGCGGCTGTCGAACCGGGGCTTTGCCGTGGTCAGCCTGTCGGGCGAGCTGAGCCAAAGCGAGCGCACCCATGCGCTGCAGGCGATGCGCGATGGTCGGGCGCGGGTTTGCGTGGCCACCGATGTGGCGGCGCGCGGCATCGACCTGCCGAAGCTCGATCTGGTGATCCATGCCGAATTGCCCACCAATACCGAAAGCCTGCTGCACCGCTCGGGCCGCACCGGCCGGGCCGGGCGCAAGGGGCTCTCGGCGCTGATCGTGCCGCCGAAAGAGGTGAAAAAGGCCGAACGCCTGCTGAAATGGGCCAAGATCACCGCCGAATGGACTGTGCCGCCCTCGGCCGACGACATTCTGCGCCGCGATGAAGAGCGGCTGTTGAACGATCCCACCTGGCAGGAACCGGCGACGGAAGAGCAGGGGGCCTTCGCCGCCAAACTGCTCGATCTCTACAGCCCGGAAGCCATCGCGGTGGCCTATCTGCGGCTTTACCGGTCGCGTCAATCGGCGCCGGAAGATCTGCTGCCGCCCGATACCAAGCCGGAACGGCGCGATCACAAGAGCTTTGGCCCGAGCCGCTGGTTTGCCCTGTCGGTCGGTCAGAACGACCGGGCCGAGGCGCGCTGGCTGCTGCCGCTTCTGTGCCGCGCGGGCAATCTCGATAAATCCGCCATCGGCGCGATCCGGGTGCAGGACAGCGAAACCTTTGTCGAGCTGACCGAGGCGAGCGCCGAACCGTTCCTGGCCACCATCGGTGCCGGTGGCGAGCTGGAAGACGGGATCACCGTGCGCGCGGTCGAGGGAACGCCCGATATCGCGCCGCCTTCGCGCGGCCCGGCCCCGCGCCGAAGCTACAAAGACCGCGACGACGAGCGCAAACCGCGCAGCGCACCGAAATACAAGTCCGACAAAGACGATGCACCGCGTCCCGCAGCCGCGCCCCGCTCGGAAGCTGCGCCGAAACCGGCCCGTGCTGCCAAATCGGATTGGTCCGATGATGCAGCCCCCGCGCCGCGCAAACCCGCCCCGGCCTATTCCGGCGGCGATGACCGGCGCGACAGCGGCAAGCCCGCCTATGGAAAATCCGGCGGAAAACCGGGGGCTGGCAAGTCGGACGGCTACAAATCCGGCGGCAAATACGAAGGCAAGCCGGGCGGCAAATACGAGGGTAAACCGGGCGCGAAGCCCTATGGCAAACCCGCCGGAAAACCGGGTGAGAAATACGAAGGCAAACCCACGGGTAAGCCTGGTGGCAAACCTGCGGGCAAATTCGGCGATAAGCCCTCTGGCAAGTTTGGCGACAAACCCAGCGGAAAATTTGGCGATAAGCCGTCTGGAAAATTCGGTGACAAGCCCAGCGGAAAATTTGGTGATAAACCCGCCGGCAAGTTCGGTGGCAAACCTTCCGGCAAACCCGCCGGGGCGAAACATGGCGCCCCTGCCGATGCGCGCGACAGCTCGAAACGCTTCACGCCTCCGGGCGGGGCGAAACCCGGCGCGCGCAAACCCGGCGGCAAGGGCCCCGGTGGCGCCAGTCGCGGTGGCAACGACACGCCCCGTCGCGGAAAGCCCTGAAATAATTAAAAAAACCGGGTCGATTTCGACCCGGTTTTTCTTTGCCCCCTGACCTCAGAAACTCATTGCCAGACCGGCTTTCGGGCTGTGTTCTCTGGCCTCGGCGGTGCCCCCCCGCATAAGCTAAGAGCGCCCCAATTGGAGCGCTCTTGTGTCTTTGTCGGAAGCTGGGCTGGCTTAGAAATCTTCCCAGCCGCTATCCTCTTCCGGCTCTGCCTGTTTCAGCGCGAGGTTGCCACTCGTTGCCGGTTGTTGCGGCACCGGTCGTTTCGGGGCCGGCTGTTGCGGGCGGGAAGCGGCCACGTTTCTGGTCGGCGCCTTCGGACGCGCAACGGGTTCGCTGAAGCTTGCGGAGTTTCCGAGCCGGAACTTGCTGATGGCTGCGTTCAGGGCGTCGGTTTCGCGGGTCAGCGCCTGTTGGGCGGCGTTGCTTTCTTCGAACATCGCGGCGTTTTGCTGGGTCACGGTGTCGAGCTGGCTCATCGCGGCGTTGACATTGACCAGATCGTTCGACTGGGTCTTCGACGAGGAGGCAATGGCAGAGATCCGCCCGGTGATATCGGTCACGCTTTCAAGGATCGCCCCGAAGGCCGCGCCGGACCGTTCAACCAGTTTGAAGCCTTCCTGCACCTGCTCACCGGACTTGGCGATCAGATCGTTGATCTCATGCGCCGCTTGCGAGGAGCGTTGCGCCAGATCGCGCACTTCCGAGGCCACAACCGCAAAGCCCCGGCCCGCTTCGCCCGCCCGGGCCGCTTCCACCCCGGCGTTCAGGGCCAGAAGGTTGGTCTGGAAGGCAATCCCGTCGATCGCACCGATGATGCGCGAAATGTCTTCGGAAGTGGTCAGGATCTTCTGCATGGCAGCCACGGCGCGGCCGACCACTTCGCTGCCTTCCTTGGCATTGTCGCGGGTTTCCGTTGCCGTGCGGCTCACATCATCGGCGGCCTTGGTATCATGGCCGATAGAGCTGGTGATGCCGTCGAGTGCCCGCGCCGTGGTTTCCAGCGTTGCGGCCTGTTTTTCGGTCCGTACAGCCAGATCATTCGAGGCGGCGGCGATTTCGGCAAAGATGTTGCGGATCGTCTCGGAGTTGTTCGACACGCTTTCGACCGTGCCGCGCAGGGACAGAACCGCCGAATTGAAGTCGCCCCGCAGTTTTTCGTATTCCGGCGGGAAGGCGGCGGTCAGTTCGACCATCAGATCGCCTTCGGCCAGAGCATGCAGCGCTTCGCCAAGATCCTGCACAACCTTTTGCTGTTCCTGACGCTGACGTTCACGCTGCTCGTTGCGTTCGGCTTCTTTGCGGGCTTCTTCCTGCAGGCGCTGCTGCTCGGCTTTCTGACGTTCCATTTCCTGGTGTTCAGCTTCACGCTCGGCGGCGCGTTCGCGTTCGGCGCGCTCGGCGTCTTCCTTGCGCCGGGCTTCTTCAGCCTGACGTTTTTCTTCTGCCATCCGGTCGGCTTCGATCATCGAGTCGCGGAACAATGCAAGCGCCTTGGCCAGGGTGCCAACTTCATCCTTGCGTTCGGCGCCGGGGATATCGACGTCTTTTTCGCCTTCCTGCATCCGCTGCACCGGCTGGATGATTTTCAGGATCGGGCCGGAAACGCTGACGGCGATCAGGTAGAGCACCACGGCGAAGGCCACGAATGAGATGAGCCCGACGATGGCTGATTCGATACCTGCATCATGGATCGTCGCATTGATCGGGGCCTGGCTGAAGGCCATGACGAGCTGGCCCGCATCTTTGCCGTCGCGTTTCAGGTCGATCAGTTTCAGAACGGTGTCGCCAACTTGAGTTTCGGGCTCGTTGAGCGTCAGCGCCTCGCTGATTTGCTGATCCCAGTCCGGGTTCCACTCTTCTGCGGTCGAAACCGAAGCGAAGGGATCGCCGGACACGATCAACCGTGCATAGAGGAAGGAATCGAGCGTTTTCAGGCTGT
The DNA here is from genome assembly GCA_050288685.1 of Paracoccaceae bacterium. GTDB lineage: Bacteria > Pseudomonadota > Alphaproteobacteria > Rhodobacterales > Rhodobacteraceae > Sinisalibacter. The sequence goes on from JBNKEH010000003.1 coordinate 88,058, forward strand.
CGAGCTGGGCGTTCGCCAGGTCGGCGTCGAAGTTCCAGGCGGCCTCGGTGACCGGCTCATAGAGGAAAATCTGTGCCAGCTCGACGTTCTGGTCGAACCCGCTATGCAGGGTCGAGGTTAGCCTGGCTTGCCAGAATATAGTGCTGGCAACGATTAGCATAACAAGCCCGAGCAATCCCGGCACGAGCAACTTTAACTTGATACTCATATTCCGCAGCATGGCTATCTCCGTAGAAGGCGCTCTGTTCTTGTTAGCCTGCAATTATTGAAATCTGGATAATCGCAGCCGGATTCTCGCGCAGAAGCTGGTCTTTTGAATAGGGCGCTGAATGTGTCGCCGAGGCCTGCAAAGCTGGGACAAACGCAGGTGGCAAAATTCTGATGTCATACGCCCCGAAGGGAATACGCCCCCGCGCAGCGGGCTGAGCAGGGGCGCGTTTTCAGCTGCGGGCAAGGCCCGCATCAGGGTCAGGGCAGGATCGCATCGATCGCGCCGTCGCCTTCGAGCTTGTGGAACGCGGCGTTGAAGTTCGTCAGGAACTCGTCGACGCCAGCCATTTTCTTGCTCACCAGCATATACATCGGCGCCTGTGCAATCGGCGTGGGCAGAGCCGCCAGCGCGCCGTCGGCGATGCCGTTTTTGCTGGCCACGTCAAGCAGCACGGAGCGGGCATCGATCACCGCGTCAACGCGACCGGCATCAACCTGTTTTAGGCAGGCCACCAGATCGGGCGGCTGCTGCAGCGTGATTTTCCCGGCATCGATCATGGCCTGCACGTCGGGAACGACGGCATAGCCTTTCGGGATGCAGACGCTCTGGCCGTCGAGATCGCTGAGGCCATTGAGGCCGCCAGCCGCATCGGCTTTCATCACCACCACGGTATCGACCACGATCAGCGGGTCGGTGAAGTTGACCTCGGTGCGCCGCTCGGCGGTGTCATACCAGATGAAGGTCGCGTCGTAATCGCCCGTGACGGTCATTTCATAGGCGCGGGTCCAGGGCACAATATCGATTTTGAAATCAGTACCCATCTCCGTCAGAACAGCAGAGACGATCTGGGTGGCATAGCCGCCGCCTTCCATCTTGCTATCTGCGAAAGGCGACCAATCGTCACCGGTTGCGATCGTGAACGTTTCTGCCTGAACCGAGGTGCCAAGTGCGCACAGCGCGACACAGATTGGGACAAGCTTACTCTTCAGAGCCAACATAAAAAACCTCCATGGTTGTTGAGTCGCACTGACTTCAAGAGCAGTTATCCGGGCATAACGCTTGCGAAGCGGTTAACAGCTGCGCTTGCCGTCAGGTGATCTGCCAGGGAGGGTGCGACGATGAGTCTCTGCGACAGTTTTGTTCGGAAAATGTCGTGGAACGAACGACTTGGCCGCACCTGTCTCGTGCCCATCACCGCAAAGCTTCTGCTTTAAAACAGTCGGCCGCGGCTTACCCATCGCATTTTATATAATAGCAAAATAAAAACCCGGGCGCTAACGCCCAGGTTGAGTAGGGTCACGCCTGTCGACGCCCTATTTGATCACCGTTTCCGGCCCCATCATCGCGTTGGGCAGCGCTGTCGAGATCCAGGGCACATAGGTCACCAGGATCAGGAAGATGAAAAGGATACCGAGGAAGGGCAGGGCGGCGCGCACCACCCGCATCATCGGCATCCCAGCCACGCCGGAGGTCACGAACAGGTTCAGCCCCACCGGCGGCGTGATCATCCCGATCTCCATGTTCACCACCATGATGATGCCCAGATGGATCGGGTCAACGCCGAGCTGAATGGCAATCGGAAACACCAGCGGCGCCACGATCACGATCAGCCCCGACGGCTCCATGAACTGCCCGCCGATCAGCAGGATCACGTTCACGATGATCAGGAACATGATCTTGTTGAACCCGGCCGAGAGCATCATCTCCGCCACCTGCTGCGGCACCTGCTGATCGGTCAGCACATGTTTCAGGATCAGCGCGTTGGCGATGATGAACATCAGCGTCACGGTCAGCTTGCCCGCCTCGAACAGGGTGTCGCGGGTATCGGGGTGCCAGAAGGCGGTGAGGAGCGCCTGCGGTTTGCTCAGAAGCGAGATCTTCTCGTTTCCGCCCCGCGCTGCCAGCGGCCCCATATCGCGATAGACAAACGTGGCCACGATGAAGGCATAGATGCTGGCCACGGCGGCGGCTTCGGTGGGGGTGAAGATCGCCCCGGTCACGCCCGGAATGCCGTAGATGCCGCCCATGATGATGGCAATCAGCATCAGCCCCCAGATCGCGTCCTTGAACGAGGCCCAGACTTCGCCCCAACCGGCCCAGTCGCCCTTGGGCATGTTTTTCAGCCGCGCGAAAATGTAGATCGCGATCATCAGCATGGTGCCGGCGATCAGACCGGGGATGATCCCGGCCAGAAACATCCGCCCGACCGACACATCGGTGGCCGAGGCATAGACCACCATCACGATGGAGGGCGGGATCAGGATGCCCAGCGTGCCCGCATTGGCGATGACGCCCGCAGCGAAATCCTTAGTATAGCCCACCTGCCGCATCGCCGCGATGACGATGGAGCCGATGGCAACCACGGTGGCAGGCGACGAGCCCGACAGAGCCGCGAACATCATGCAGGCAAAGACCCCTGCGATGGCCAGTCCGCCATGCATATGCCCGACCAGAGCAATGGCAAAGCGGATGATCCGCTGCGCCACGCCGCCGGTCGACATGAAGCTGGAGGCGAGAATGAAGAACGGAATCGCCAGCAGCGTGTAATGCCCGGCCATCGCCTGATAGAGGCTCTGCGCCACCGAGGCGAGCGAGGTATCGGAATAGATCAGCAGAAAGATGATCGAGCTGAAGCCGAGCGAGATCGCAATCGGCACCCCCAGAAGCAGGAAGGCCACGACCATGATGAAGAGGAACAGAACCGACATCGCTCAGCTCTCCTTTGCTTGAAGCTGGGCAATATCGTCTTCGGCCTCGTGGCTGACGATCAGCGAATCCGCCTTGCCGGTCCAGATCCGCCAGGTGGCCTGCACCAGCCGGACCAGAAACAGCGCCAGTCCGAAGGGCAGGATCGCATAGGGGATGACGCGCGGCAGCTTGTCGTAGCTCTCGCCCATATTGATCCAGCCTTCGAGAAACCGCAGCGCGCCGATCATCGGTACCTGATCGGTGGTGTAGAAGGCGCGATCACGGGTCGCGGCGTCAAAGCCGGTGGGAAACCAGTGGCCGGTGGTCTGCTGAAGCCCGGCAAAGGGTGCCCAGTAATCCCACGCGCCTTTCAGCATCAGCACCGCATAGGCAAGGCTGATCACAGCGGCCGTCAGGGCGATGGCCTTGCGCGCGCGCGGCCCCAGTGTGGCGGTCAGCGCATCGACGCCCAGATGGGCGGTCACCCGGATCCCGTAGCTGATCCCGAAGATCACCAGCCAGGCGAAGAGGATCAGCGTCACCTCCAGCCCCCAGATCAACGAACTGTTGAACCCGTAGCGCATCACGACATTGACGAAAGTAACCAGCACCATCAGGCCGAGGAGCACCGCAATCGCGTTTTCCTCGAACCCGTGTGCCCGGCGTCCATGGCTCATGGCACATCCTCCCCCTAAGGCAATCAGGACATTGTGAACGGCCCGGACAAGGCGGCCCGGACCGTTCGACCTTAACCCGACACCTTTTACAGGCTGTCGTTGATGGCCTGTGCGGCGGCGATATTGTCGGCGCCCACATCACCCTCGAACTGGCCCCAGACCGGCTTCATCGCGTCGACCCAGGCCTGACGCTGATCGGTCGTCAGCTCGCGGATCACGCCGCCTGCATCCAGCACCGCCTGACGGGCCTCGGTATCAACCTGCGCCACAGCGGCGTTGCGCTCTTCCGACACGTCGTGAAGAATTTGCAGCAGCTGGTCGCGCACGGCGGGGTCAAGGCTGTCGAGCCAGTCGACCGAGCTTACGACCAGATAGTCCAGCACACCGTGATTGGTCTCGGTGGTGCCGTCCTGCACTTCGTAGTATTTTTGGCCATAGACGTTCGACCAAGTGTTTTCCTGCCCGTCGACAACGCCGGTCTGCAGCGCGCCGTAGACTTCCGAGAAGGCCATCGGCTGCGGCGAGGCGTTGAGGGCCTCCATCTGTGCAACCAGCACGTCGGACGGCTGCACGCGGAATTTCAGCCCGGCGGCATCGGTGGGCAGGGTCAGCGGCTTGTTGGCCGAGAACTGCTTCAGCCCGTTATGCCAGAATTCCAGCCCCTGAAGGCCCCGACGCGCCATGCTTTCTTTCATCGCCTGACCGGCATCGGATTTCTGGAACGCATCCACCGCCTGGATGTTCTTGAACATGAAGGGCAGATCGAAGATGCGGAAGACTTTGGTGAAGGTTTCGAATTTCGACAGGCTGGGCGCGGCGAATTGCACATCGCCCTGCAGCATCGCTTCCAGCACCTGATCGTCATTATAGAGTGTCGAGTTCGGATAGACTTCCATGCAGGCCGTGCCATCCATCTCGGCATTCACCCGTTCCATGAACAGGCTGGCGGCAAGACCTTTCGGGTGTTTGTCGGAATTGGTGACATGGCTGAACTTGATGACCATTTCGCCATCGTCACAGCCCGCCGGATTGGCCAGGGCCGGGGCCGCAAGACCCGCGCCAAGAATAAGCGCCGCCGCGGCGCAGCTCAGATATTTCATGATGCTTCCTCCCAGAATGCGTGGCTTCTTTAAGCCTGCCCTATTGGGAGGGGGGGCGGATCAAGCAGGCAAGCGATTTTGTGCCGACAGGAATCATCGTTAAATTACATGAAGTTATATGGATCCCTATTGGGGGCTTGGGCCAGGATGTGCGGATTCCCGCACGGGGCTTGGTCGCTAACAGTGCGGAAATCCGCACACATCGCCCAAGCCGCTTTTACCCCTCATAGGCGGTAATCTTCCGCCCGAAGCCCGTATTTCGCCAGCTTGTCATAGAAGGTCTTGCGCGGCAGTTTCAGCGCTTTTGCGGCATCGGTGGCATGACCCTGATGGCGGCGCAAAGCTTCGATCAGCAGGGTGCGCTCGACCTGCGCGAGCTGTTCGGCCAGCCCCGGCCCATCGCCGCCATCGGCCCCGACATCGCCAAGGCCCATGGCAAAGCGCATCGCTGCATTCATCAGCGCGCGGGCATTGCCGGGCCAGTCCTGCTCCATCAGCCGGGCGAGCTGATCCGGGGTGATCTCGGGCACCGGCAGCGCGGCCTGTTCGCAGGCGATGTTCACGTAATGGCGAAACAGCACCGGAATATCCTCGCGCCGCTCGCGCAGCGGCGGGATGTGAATGCGGGTGGCTTCCAGCCGGTAATAGAGGTCAGGGTGAAACCGCCCGTCGCGCGCCTCTGCCGCCAGATCGAAATAGGTGCCCGCCAGCACGCGCGGGGCGCTGGGCCGGTCGAGCAGGTCGAGCAGGGCAAATTGTGCGGGCTGGGATAGCTGGGCCACCTCGTCGATAAAGATCGAGCCTTCCTCGACCTCTTCGAAGGTGGCAGCCAAGCGCTCGGGCGTGGCGGTGACGCCTGCAAGCTTGACGAAAGGCCCATGCGAGATCGCCGAAAGCAGATGCACCACCTCAGCCATTTTCGCGGTGCCCACGCCGGGCTCGCCGGTGATCAGCACATCGGCCATGGTGCGCCCCACCGCACGGGCACTGCGGCGCATCTGTTCCGCCTGCGCCGAGGTGCCCCTAAGCAACCGCGCCGCCGCATCGCCCGCCTCGGCCTCGTGCTTGAGCTTGCGGTTCTCAAGAACCAGCGCGCGGGTTTTTAGCGCCCGCTCGACCACCGCCACCAGATCGGCAGGCGCGCAGGGCTTTTCGAGAAAATCAAACGCCCCCGCCGCCATGCCGCGCACCGCCGTGGGAATATCGCCCTCGCCGGTGAGCAGGATCACCGGCAGCTCGGGATCCACCGCATGGGCATAATCCAGCAGATGAAACCCGTCCTTGCCCGGCATCCGGATATCGCTGACCACCACGCCCTCAAAGCCCGGCGCGATATGGTCTTTCGCCTCGATATATGACCCAACCACGCGCGGCAGCAGCCCGGCGAGCTCCAGCGTCTGCCCCAAAGCCTCGCGCACGGCGGCATCGTCATCGACCAGCAGAACCCGTTTCGTCATGCGTCCTCCTCTGCGCGTGCGGGGCGCAGTTCAAGGGTGAACACCGCGCCGCCATCAGGGGCGTTTTCGCCGCGAATGGCCCCGCCAAAACTTTGCACGAGGCCATAAGAGATCGAAAGCCCCAGCCCCATCCCTTCGGATGCCCCCACCTCTTTGGTGGTGTAGAACGGATCAAACACCCGCTCGGGTTCTTCAATGCCGGGGCCGGTATCGCGCACGATCAGGCTAACCGCCTCGGGGCTTTCACTCAGCGTCATCTCGATGCGTTTCTCCGGCGATACCGCCATCGCATCGACAGCATTCGACAACAGGTTCACCACCACCTGGCCCAGCCGCACCTCACCGCCGCGCACCATCACCGGATGATCGGGCGGTTGCCAGTGCAGCACCACCCCGGCCTCGGCGATCTTTCCGGCACTGGTTTCGCGCGCCGACTCGATGATCTGGCACAGATCGACATCGGCAATCGGCCCGCGCTCCTGACGGGCAAAGGCGCGCAGGTTCTGGATGATCCGCCCCATCCGTCGCGCGAGTTCAGAAATCCGCCCGAGATTGGCCCGCGCCGCCTCGGTATTGCCCCGGTCGAAAAACGCCAGCCCGTTTTCGGCAAAGGATCCGATCGCCATCAGGGGCTGATTGAGCTCATGGCTGATCCCGGCTGACATCTGCCCAAGCGCCGAAAGCTTGCCCGCCTGCACCAGCTCGGCCTGCGCCTGTTTCAGCGCCGCCTCCGCCTCTTCACGCTCGGCCACCTCGCGGCGCAGGCTTTCATTCGCCTCCGACAAGGCCCGCGTGCGTTCGGCCACGCGGTCTTCCAGCCGCTGGTTCTCGCCCGCCAGCACCCGGCGGTTTTCGCCGATCAGAAACAGGATCACCCCGAACACCAGCAGCACCCCGGCCGCCACCGCCGCCTGCAACATCGCATTGCTTTCGGCCCCCGCCGTATCCACCAGAAGTTCGGCTTGCATCCCGATGACCGGCAACGATTTTTCCAGATGCAGTGCCCGGCGCGGCAGGTAGGGGCCGCCATCGAGGCTCCAGATCACATTGCGCCCCACTTGCTCGGTGCTGTGGGTGGGAAAGCCCGCCCCGGAGCTGCGATTGCTCAGCACCAGTTCCGAGCGGTTGCTCACGAACACCGTGCCGCTGGCATCGGAAAACAGCACCGGCGGGGCGGCCCCGGGCCAGTTTTCCTCGATCCCTTTCACGTCGATCTCGACCATCACCGCGCCCAGCACCCGGCGCGCCTCGTCGAAAACCGGGGCGGCAAAGGCAAAGACCCGGCGCGGCGTGCCGTCGCTGGCGGTGCCAATCGCGTGGGCGGTGCCCAGACTGCCGGTAAGCGCGCGCGACAGCGGCAGGGCCTCGGGATCGGGGCGGAAGGTGGCGCCGCGCAGGGCCACGACGATGGCCCCCGAGGGCGCGACGACTTCAATCGAATCCGCCCCGGTCATATCCGCCATCGACATCACATAGCCGCGCACATCGCGCCAATTGGCGCTGCCATCCAGCGCGCCCTCCATCAGCGGATGCCGGGCCAGCACCACCGACAGCTCGCGATAGCGAAACAGCTGCGCCGTCAGCCGGTCGGCGGCCAGCGCCAGATCGGCCCGGCCCCGTTCGGCCAGCCCATCCAGCGCGCCGCGATAGGCCCATGTCCAGACCCCGGCGCCGGTAGTGGCGACCAGAGCGAGCCAGGCGATCAGCCAGAGGGGCCGGATGAAGCGGTGCATGATCCTCCTTAGGGGCGGGCGGGGCGAAAATCCAGCGCGGCGGCCTATCCAGCCTCTTGCCCCTGTTCCTTGCGAAAGGCGATGGGCGAGAGCCCGGTGCGGCGCTTGAAGAACCGGGCGAAATAGGCCGGGTCCTGAAACCCCAATTCGGCGGCCACCATCGAGGCGGTGGCGTTGGTGTAGATCAGCAAGCGCTGCGCCTCCAGCGTCAGGCGGTCCTGGATCAGCGCGCCTGCGGTCTTCTCTGTCGTGCTGCGGCAGATCCGGTTCAGCCGCGCGGGCGGTATCCCCAGCGCATCGGCATAGCTCTCGACCGGCCAGTGCGATTTGTAATTGTCTTCCAGAAGCTGGCGAAACCGGGCGAACTGGCCGTGCCGCGCGCGCTTGCCGGGTTCTTCGGGCCGGTGCTCTTCTTCCAGCCGCCGCACCGTCAGAAGGATGATCCGCACCATCCAATCGAACATCGCGCCGCGCCCGAGCCGGGGCCAGTTGAACTCGTCATACATCTTTTCCATCACCTCGCCGATCAGCGCCGCCGCAGGCGCGCCCTCGGCCAGCGGAATGCGCCGGGGCGCCAGCATCAGGGGGCCGATCAGCATCCGTGAGCGCATGTCGCTGCTATCGGTCAGCAGCGTTTCCCCCACGGTCAACACCCAGCCCTCGGAGCCGGGCAGAAACTGAAAGCCATGCACCACATTGCCGGGCAGACAAATCACCGCCGGGGCAGGGGTTTTGTGCAATCCCTCGTCAATCCGTACCATCGCCTCGCCCGCGCTCAGATACAGAAGCTGGAACATGCCCTGATGCGCATGGGGGCGGATTTGCCAGTCATATTGGCTGGATCGGGTGGAAATCTGCTCGATATGGAAGAATTCGAGGTCGTCCTCGGGTTTCTCCTCGCCGTAAAGCCCGAAAATGCTGACCTGATCTGATGCCGTCATCGTGATGCTCTTTCCCCCTGAGTGAACGAAAAGTACCAAATATTGGTGGGCGCGTCCATTGCTCGAATACGCCCGAACGCGCCAGTCTGTCGCAGGTAACCAAAGCAGTGATCCAAAAAACTGTTTTCAGGGAGGAGCCAGAAAACATGTTCGAAACCCCGAAAGGTGCGTTCCGCTTCGATCCGTATTCGCCGGATATCGACGCCGATCCGCATCCCGCTTACAAGATTCTGCGCGACGAATACCCCGCCTTCTGGTCCGAAGAGGCCGGGATGTGGGTTTATTCCCGCTATGATGACATCGTGAAAGCCCTGAACGACTGGGAAACCTATTCCTCGGCCAGCGGCAACCTGATTGACGAGCTGCCCAACCGCGCGGGCAATACGCTCGGGACCACCGATCCACCCCGTCACGACCAGCTGCGGGCGCTGATCCAGAAAGCCGTGATGAAACGCGCGCTGGATCACCTGATCGAGCCGACCCGCGCCGTGGCCCGCAAGCATCTCGATGCGCTGGACGGGGCCAAGAGCTTTGATTTCGTGGCTGATTTCTCGTCGAAAGTCACGGTTGACCTGCTGTTCCATCTGTTCGCCATGCCCACTGAAGGCATGGACGAGATCCGCGATAAAGCGGTGCTGATGGTGCAGACCGATCCGGTGACACGGCAGAAGGGCCCCGAGCATATCGAAGCCTATAACTGGATGGTCGCCTATGCCGACAATCTGGTGGCCGAGCGCAAAAAGAACCCGGGCGAAGACCTGCTGTCGAACTTCATCACCTCTGAAATCGACGGGCAGAAGCTGACCGACCGCGAAGTGCAGCTGACGGTAACGACCCTTCTGATGGCCGGGATTGAAAGCCTTTCGGGCTTCATGTCGATGATGGGCTACAACCTCGCCAACTTCCACGACGCCCGGCGTCAGCTTGTGGCCGATCCCTCGCTGATCCCCGATGCGATCGAGGAAAGCCTGCGCTTCAACACCTCGGCGCAGCGCTTCAAGCGGCGGCTGATGAAGGACGTGGAAATCCACGGTCAAACCCTGAAAGCGGGCGATTATCTGATGTTGGCCTATGGCTCGGGCAACCGTGATGAACGGCGCTGGGGCGAGAATGCCGATGTTTATGACATCACCCGCAAACCCAAGGGCCATCTCGGCTTTGGCGGCGGTGTGCATGCCTGCCTTGGCACCGCCATCGCTCGGCTCGCCTGCACGATCGCCTTCGAGGAATTCCTCGGTCGCTTCCCGGAGATCAGCCAGATGGACGAGACCCTGCCTTGGGTGCCGTCCTCGAACTTCCGCAGCCCGATGAAGCTGATGCTCTCGGTCGGCTGATCCCGACCCAAACCCATACCCGGCGGCGTATCTTCAAGGTGCGCCGCCGTTTCATACGATTGAAGGACAAACCATGGCCAATATCACCTATATTTCTTTCGACGGCGCCGAAACCAAGGTCGATCTGCCCGAAGGCTGGAACCTGATGCAGGGCGCCACGATGAACGGGGTCGACGGGATCGAAGGCGATTGCGGCGGCTCCTGCGGCTGCGCCACCTGCCATTGCTATGTCGACGACGCCTATCTTGATCGGCTGGCCCCGATCAGCGACGCCGAAGAGGGGATGCTCGAATTCACCGCCTCCCCGCGCGAGGCCAACAGCCGTCTGGGCTGCCAGATCAAGGTCACGGCCGAGATGGACGGCATGATCGTGCGTCTGCCCGAAGCGCAAAGCTGAGAAAAATGGCCGCCCCGGCCCTCAGGCAGGGGCGGTCAGAACCGCAGCGTGTAGGACAGGCCGATCCCGGCACTCCATTCGTTGCCGGTGGTGATCGTGGTCGTGCCACCGCTGCGGGTCAGGGTCGGCACGCCAAAGCGTTCCTCGCCAAACAGCGACAGGCTCAGCGTGCCTGCGGGCGAGACTCGATAGCCGAAATCCACGCTCGCCCGAACCAATGTGGTGTAGCCGCTCATGGTTTGGCTGGCGGTGCGCGCCGGAACCTGTCCGGTATTCAGCCCCACCACATGGCTGGCGAAATCGTATTGCGCGCGGTAGGCGCTGACCCCGAGATTGACCCCAAATCCGATCTGCCATTGATCCGACAGCGCGGTTGACCCGCTAATCCCGGCCATCAGGCCCAAGCTGTTGGTGCTGAGCGTGTCGCTGGTGCGGATCCCGATCTGGGGCAGGGCGACGCTCGAAATCGTCTCTTCGATATTGATCCCCTCGCGCCGGGTGATCGCGCGCTGGCCAAACTCATATCGCGGCCCCGCCCTCAGGCTGACCGACCAGTCCTGGCCCCTTGCGATTGGCGCGCTGACAAGAAACTCCTGCCCAAAGCGGATCTGCTGATCGGTGATCGTGGTTTCAAGCTGGCTTGCGCCAATGTTGCCCGACGAGGTGAAGGTGAAGCCACCGCCATCGTAGATCGCCGCATAGCCCGCCGCCGTTGGGCCAGAGCCATCGGTGGTGGCGGCGACAAAAACGCCCCCCGCGGTGGTCGACGAGGTGGCCACGTTGCTGATCTGTCCGCCCCCCGCCACGCTGCTGGCGCTCAGGCTCGCCGTGGCTGAATCGCCGGTGAGATCGGTCACCGTGGCCGAGACATTGGCTGTTGCATTGCCCCCGGCGGTCGAGGTGGTAATGGAAAACGATCCGCTCGGCGCGGTGCCGACGCTCAGGGTCGGCGCGCCCAAGGCGCTGAGCCGGGTGGCGCTGCTGGTGCCATTCATCGTCAGGCTGAAGCTGGAATTCGATTCCAGAAACAGCGGCGCGTCTCCGGCTTCCCCGATTGCCCAGGCCATCGACAGGCCCAGAGCGGCCCCGTAGAGGGCATGATCCACCTCAGTAAAGCTGGCGCCACTCAGGGTTTCGGCGGCAACGGAAAAGGCCGGGGGCCGGGTGATGACAAATCCGCCCTCAACGCTTCGGCCAAGCGCGCTCAGCATAGGCCAGTGCGGGGCGTCCGACGCGGTGGCGACCGATGTGGATGAGGCCGGGGCCGCATCCGCAATCGGTGCAGCAAGCGATCCGGCAAAAGCGGGTAGGGCGGTCAGGGCAAGGCTTGCCACGCCGAAGGCTCGGACTGTTTCAGCCGCAATACACCGCAGGCCGCGATGGCCTGCTTTCAACTCGTTGTCTGACCTGCTCACCCGCCCCAGGCTCCTGCGCATACTCGCTTACTCTACGGCCCCAAGCAGTACCACGCCTGTGTTTGACTGCAAGCCTTACGCCGGGCTGGACAGCGAGAGTCGCAGCAAAGCGGCCACCAGATCGACCTGCCGCCGCGTGCCGGTTTTGCGCATCACCGCGCCAAGCTGGTTGCGAAGCGTCTGTTTCGACAGGCTTTTCTTAACGGCGATTTCGCCGATGCTTTCGCCATGCAGCAAGGCCGCAGCCAGTTCGGATTCCTTGGTGGTGAGACCAAATGTCTGCCACAGCATATCGTGGCTCAGCTTTGACGGCTCGTCCTGATGCTGCGCGATCACCGCCACCAAATTGTAGTTGCGCATCCGGATGCCGGTCTCGGAATGCTGACGCATCCGCCGTGGATCCATGCGGATCAGGGTCAGCACCAGCCCCGCGTGCCGGTCGGTCGGGCGCAGGCGCAGCCAGCGGGTTTCGTTGGCCGGACCGCTCGACACATCGCGCACCGCCGCTTTCAGCTGTGCTTCGTCTTCGGTCTCGATCCCGTGCAGGCGTTCATCGGCGCCCAGGATCAGCCCATTGCCACTGCGCAGCATGGTTTCGGCCAGCGCGTTGAGGTTTTCCACCCGGCAATCTGTATCGACAATCGCCGCCGGAAACGGGATCAGGCCAAGGGTCTGGTCCAGCTCGCATTTCGCTTTGTCAAAGCGCGCTTTCAGCCGTGCGGTCTGGGCTGCGTTTTCCAGATGCGGGGCAATCTCCTGCAGGATCTTGCGCGCCTCTTGCGAATAAAGCTGCTCCTGCCGTTCGGAAAAGCGGATTTCCAGCACATGCTGGCAGGTTCCCTGACGCATGAACACCGTGCCCACCGCCTGCTCGAACGGCCCCCGGTCGACCAGCCAGCGGCGATAGAATTTGGTGGTTTTGAACTCGTCGGGATCGATCAGATCGTTTTGCCGGAACACCTCGCCCACCGGCTGTTGCCATTGCCGTTTGAACCAGACCGACTGGGCAGAAATATCAACCGAAAACGAGCGGATCGCGTCGTTATCAAGTCCCCGGTGCAACAGGTAGTTTCCGGCGTGATCCACGCTGTCCTGCGCAAAGAACAGAACCGCGCAATCGGGCAACCGATCCGACACAAGGCGCAAGACTTCTTCGTGAAAGTCGCCAGCCAAAGCCCGTCGATATAATCGCTGTAAGTCTTCACAGCCAATGTGCAGGCTTGTCCCACGCAAATTGGCGCTCAAAAAGGCCCCCATCTTCTCCCCCCATAAACATCCCGTGCAGCAAATGCTGCGCAGGCCTTGCAACCTACAAATTGAACATGGTGAAAATGCTTCACCCTTCCCGCTCGAAAAGGTGTCTGGATCAAAACGGCGTATCGTTTCGCGCCTCGGATCGCCGTCTGATGAATAGTTTAATATTACAGCAAATCAGCGCGATTGTCGATGAAAACAAGACCATTATCCATGTTTTTCGCTATCTTCGCGATTTTTCAGCAAGTTATTTTGCAATAATGAGTTTGCGCCGCAGAGCCTTACAACTCTGCCGTGCAAACCTCGTGATCATCCGACATGATCACCAGAGTGGCGATGATGTGATCGCCCTCGGCTGCGTTCAGGGAAATGGTGCTCAGCAGGCGCCTCTCGTCGCTGACGAGCGAAAATAATCCCTCCTGCACCATGCTGGAGCGCCCGTTCGGCCCTTCCTTTTTCACAAACAGCCGATAGCTCCCCGCTCCTGCGGTGTCGGACCACACGACGCCGGTGAGATCATAGCCGCGCGACGTTGGGTGTTTCTGGATCGCGCAATTGAACTCATTCATCGAGGGCCCCTCCGCAAATGCAGGTGAAAAGTGGAGCGTCGAAGCGAAGGCAGGGATGGACAGGATTGCCGTTAGGGACAGTAAACTGGCAAGCCGATGGCCACGCGGACGAAGCCTCCTGGGTGGGGTGGACGTGTTGCCATTGTAGGGCATGGACGTGTCCTTCGCTTTATGGTCGACCGGCTTGCCAGCCGCTTCGACGCTCCGGAGCGGGCTAGTCTTCAGGGACGACTTGGATGGTGACGTCGCCACTGATGATGCGCCCGCCCGCAACTTGCTGATTGGTGCTACCCGTCGCATTCGTTGCAGAGACCTGGGTGGTGGAGGAGATATGAAAATCTCCGTTCTGTACGGTCGAGTGGGTAAGATTGGTGCCGTTCTGGTGGATCACAGAAAGGTTGTTCACCCCGTTCTGCACCGTTTCAGCGTGGTTTCCCGCGCCTTTCTGGGTGGTGACAGCAAAGCCACTGCCAGATTGCGCAGTGTGTTGCCAATTGGCAAAGCCATTCTGGATGACAATGGAGCTATTGCCCGCAAACACCCCGGATGGCAGGGCCAGAAGCGCAACAGCTGCAATCAAGATACGTTTCATTTTCTTCCCCGTTCTTCATGTTGCAGTGGTGGCTGGTGACAATGAAAGCTGCCCGGGCGGGACAGATCAGCTCGCCACAGAGGGCACCATAACTGGCGACCCCGACAGGGTGGGCCAGAGATCTGGCCTCTGGCCCACCCGGTTCATGTAGTGAGGTGCATGTCAGTCAGTCTGCAGGGTGATCGAGACGTTGCCGCCACCAACCTGGTTGGTTTGGGAATAGTGGCCGTTGGTGCCGAGCTGCGTGGTCGAGGAGGCGTTGAAGCCGCCCCACTGCGAGGTCACCGACGAGTTGAACGCGCCACCTTGCATCGTCGACGAGGAGTTGGCGAGGCCCTGCTGCAGCGTCAGGCTTTCATTGGCGCCGCCAACTTGCCCGGTATAGGACATGTTGAAATTGCCCGACTGACCGGTGCCGGCGAGGTTGCCGAAGCCGAGTTGGTCGACGATCGAGATGTTGCCAGCCACGGCGCTACCGGCGGAAAGTGCGAGAGCGGCAATGGCGGAAAGAACAAGCGTTTTCATGGGAATACCCCCTGGTATGTGGTTTGTGACAACCGGCGGTGTCTGCCGATTACCGGCGTTGTTGCCGATAGGGGGAAATTAGCGGCGGGGCATTGCGTCGCGGGATTTCAGGTATACGCGGTTTCTGGAAATAAGCGCGGTTTGCGGGCCGGATGGTGATCAAACGGGTGGGCGACCGCACAATCGCGCCGTTGCGCTACTGTATGCGATAATGCACAGGGGGATTCACCCGCTGGTGACAGATTTGTTGGTTTCCGCAGCTTCGGCTTGCCAAAAGCCAAATCGGCAAGCCGTTTTGATCATGCCTTTGGTACAGACATACCAAGCCAGAGGCGCTTGTTGCGGCGATTATTGTGCGGCGATGATCTGACCCGAGGCAAAGGCCAGCGTGGCGGCCGCCGACAAAGCCGCGTGCTGGGCGTCGATCTGCGAGAGCTGTGCGTCATAGAGCAGCCGTTGCGTGGTGCTGACATCGGCCACCGTCGCCAGCCCCTGATCAAACCGCGATTGCGCGGCACCAAAGGTGGTCTTGGCGGTTTGGATCAGCTGCGCGGCGGCACTATTGGCGGCCAGCGAGGATTTCAGCACCTCATAGGCATCGACAATCTCGCCCTCGGCCAACAGCCGCAGGTTTTCCGCATCGGCCTGCGTGGCCCCGGCATGGGCGCGGGCGGCGGCCAGACGGCTCTCTTTCGCCCCGCCATCCCAAAGCGGGATGGTGATCCCGACAAAGGCCGAGGCGACCGGGCGGTTATCCGCAGCCTTCAGTGCATTCGGGGTGCGGCTGTCATTTACGGTGATGCCGCTCACCACCTGACCGAAATGCGCGGTGGCCACGATCTTGGGCGCGAACTGGGCTTCGACCGCCGCCACATGCGCCTCGCTGGCCCTTGCGCGGGCAAAGGCGGCTTGCAGGTCGGGGCGGCTTTGCAGCGCGTTGGTCAGGAAGGTGTCGAGCGAGGCGGGCACATGGGCGGGCAGGCGCACCGGATCGGGGAAGGCGGGCACCGGGCGCTGGTTGGGCGGGATCCCCATCGCCACCGACAGCCGGGTGGCGGCGGTGCGGCTTTCCGAGGTCGCCCGGGTCAGGTCAAAGCGCGACTGCGCCACCACCTGTTCGGCCTGCGCCACATCGGCCACCGTGGCCAACCCCTGATCGCGCCGGGCGCGGGCGGCATCGGCAATCTTGGTGGCGCTGGCCAGCCGCCGCGCCTGCACACTCTGGCGCCGGGTTGCCGCCTGCAGCGCGTAATAGGCCTGGGTCACATCGTTGATCAGCTTCTGATGCACACCGCTGAACCCGGCATTGGCCGCAAAAGACAGCTCGCCCGCTTCGGCCTTGGCGGCATCGCGCCCGCCGAAATCAAACAGCAGCCATTGCAGCGACAGGGTGGCGCCGGCCTGACCCGAGGTGTTGTCCGCCGTTCCGGGGGGCAGAATGCCGAACGGATCGGTGACCGCCGCAGTCTGGCTGGCCTGAATCCCGCCCAGCACCTGCGCATTCAGCTGCGGCAGATAGGCGGCTTCGGCCAGCCCCACCGCTTCGGCGGCTTCGCGGGCGCGCAGCCAGGCCGCACGGGTGGCGGGATTGGTCCGCTCGGCCAGGTCGATCAGCTCCGCCAGCGTATAGGCATGGCTGAAATTGACAGGCGCCGGAGCACGCCCCTCGGTCACCCGCGCATCGGGGGCAAGCGTGTAATTGCCCTGAGCCGCGTCATAGGGGCTTTCGGGGGCCAGATGCGCGCTATCCGTCGGACTGCAGCCCACCAGAGCCGACGAGGCCATCAGCAGAACGGTCAGAGCCGGGCTAATAGGCAAATATCGCATCGGCCTCTCCTTTCAACAGCGCGTGCAGACGGGCAAGCCCCGCCTCGGGGTCGGGGGCATCGCCGCCCCCCAATTCATATTCATGGGCATCGGCCAGCTGCGCGGCTTTTGCCAGCGGCATCCGCAGCGCCCAGACCGCCCGCCCGGTGGCAGGGGGCGGGTTGTCGGCGATACCCCGTTCGAACTCTTCCATCGCTTCGGCGGCCTTGTCACGGGCCGAGACGGGCCAGAGCGCACTGAAAACCGCCCAAACCACCAGACTGCCCACCAGAATACCCGCAATCCGGTCGGTTGCGGCGGTGAAGTCAAGCGTCGGGGTGAAATTGTTCATCGTCACAAGGTAGAAGCACAGCGCCATCTGCCAGCCCGCATAGGCGATCCGCGCGCCCCCGAGCGCAATCCAGGCGGCGGCAAAGCTGACAATTCCGACCGCCGCCAGCAGATGCCCCAGATCGGTCATCCGCGGCATGAAAAACATCACCACCAGCGCCCCCACCAGCATCCCCATCAGCGCCCCGATCAGGCGCAGGGTGATCTTGTGATGGGTCTCGCCGCGTGTGTCGAGGGTCACGTAAAAGGCTGTGATCATCGCGGTGTGGATCTGAAACCCGCCAAAGGCGGTGTAGAACACATAGGTGCCGATCACCGCCACCAGCACTTTCGCGGCGAATTGCCAATGCTCCGGGTTGCTGAAGGCATCGCTGTCCAGAAACGGCACCTTCACCGGCGGCGGCGCCCCGGCGGAACGATGGGCAAAGGCCCCGGCCTCGGCCAGCGCGAGGTTGAAATAGGCGTTGTCGCCGATCAGCGCGAGCAGTTTGGCGTCTTTCTGGCTGATCTCGCCCAGCCGCCTGGCATGGGTCAGATAGGTGTCGAAGGGCGCCATCCCCTCGTCGAGCAGGGCGCGGGCCTCGTCGCTGTCGGGCCGGGCACTGGCCGCGCGCCAGGCGGCAATGCGGGCGCGCGCCATCGCATCGGGGCGCGGCCCGGCCAGCGCCGCCCAGATCGCCATCAGCCCCATCGGCAGCGCTACCACCACCCAGATCCATTCCATCGCCCGGTTCAGCAGCTCTGGATAGGGGATGATGTCGAACAGCGTCAGCGCGAAGGCGAAGACAAAGCCCACCGTGCCCGCCAGCGGCCCCAGCCGACTGGCATGGGCCAGAAACATCCCGGCAAAGGTAAAGCCCGCCATGGCAAAGATGCGCATCATCGGGTGATCGACCACCGCGCCGAGCAGAAGCAGCGCCAGCGGCACCGCCACCGTGACCGCGATGAGCAGCATCAGCGATGTGGTCAGGCTTTCCCCGGCATTGTCCTTATGGGCGAAAAACAAAAGATAGGCCGCCAGCGCCGCCTCGGGCAGCTGGATCGTCATCGCAATCGCGGTGAGCAGCATCACCTGCAGGGTAATCTCGATCGTGCCACGCAGCCGACCGGGCGTGAGGGCAAAATCGTCTTTGATATGGCGCAGAAGCGGCGCTGGATTCACTCCGCCCCTCCGATGATGCGCACCGTCGCCGAGGCACCAAGGCGCGTCAGCCCCTCAGGTGGGTTTTCCAGCTCGATCTCGACCGGAAAGCGGCGCGCGGCGCGCACCCAGTCGAGCTTGTTGGCCACCAGCGGCAGGCCCAGTAGCTGCGCCGCCTCGCTGGAGCGCACCCCCCAGCCAATGCTTTCCACCCGGCCTTCCACCGGCATATCCGGGGCGGCGAGCAGAAACACCTGCACCGGCGCCCCCACTTCGATCTGCGCCAGATCGGTTTCGCGAAACAACGCGCTGACCTTCCAATGCGCGGTGTCGATCAGAGAAAACAGCGGGGTCGCGGTCAGCACATATTCGCCTTCCGACAGCAGCATCCCGGTGATCCGCCCATCGCGCGGCGCGCGGATCTCGCAATTGCGCAGATTGCGTTCGGCCAGCGCCACCGCCGCCTGCGCCGAGGCCACCTGCGCCTGCCGCGTGTCGAGCGTGCCGACAACATCGCCAGCCCCCTGCGCATGGGTCTGGGCCTGATCCAGCGTCACCTGCGCATCGGTCACGGCGGTGCGGGCGCTGTCGACCTCCTGCTGGGTCACATAGCCTTGCTCCAGCAGCGGCACCAGCCGGTCGAGCGTCTGCTGGGCCAGATCGAGATTGGCCCGCGCCCGGTCGATCTGCTTGGCCGCCACATCGGCATTGGATTGCTCCAGCCCCAGATTGCCTTGCCCCTGTTTCAGCTCGGCCTCCGCCGTGGCCAGCGCCGCCTTGGCCTGATCCAGCTCGAGCTGATAGGGTTCGGGATCGACGCGGAACAACAGATCGCCCTTGGTGACCGCCTGATTGTTCTCGACCGCAACTTCGATCACCTGTCCGGGCACGATGGCCGAGATCTGCACCACCGGCGCGGTGATTTCGCCCGCATCGGTCATCGGGAAATGCCGCGATTGCTGCCACGACCATCCGGCCAGCACCAGCGCGGCCGCGATCACCAAAAGCACAATCGACAGGGCCAGAATCCGCTGTTTCATCCCTGATATCCCCCGATCCAGATCACATAGGCGCCAACCCCGACCAGCAGGGCCACCGCCGAATAGAAAAACGGCGTCAGCGGCAGTTTCGTGTGCAGCCCGATGAGGATGAAAATCTGGCGCAGCAGCACCGCCACCAGCACCCCGCCAATGGCGGCAAACAGCCAGACCGGAAAGAACGAGCCGGACAGCGCGATCACCGGCGTATGCGCAACCAGAGATGTCATCGGTTTACCTTCATATCGCAGCCCGGCCCAGCCGGGGGTCGGGGCGAGCTTTAGCAGGCCAACCCGCCCTTGCCAAACCACTCTGCAACCCTGTGACCCAACGACACGGGCTTAACAACATGGGGATTACTCCGCGCGCCCGGCCGCAGCGGCAATCTCGGCAAAAAGCGCCTGCGCCGCCTGCGCCTCGGCCTCGGGCACCACCCGCTGCACAAAGCCCAGATGGATCGCCACGTAATCGCCGGGGCAGGGCGGGCTGTCTGCCATCAACGTGAGCTCCGCCCACCGCTCTTCGCCAAAGACCGAACACCGGGCCCGATTGCCCGCAATCTCCTCCACCCGCATCGGAACGGTCAGACACATGGCTGCCTCTCAGATTGGTCGCGGGGGCACTATGGGGGCAATTAGAGCGCCGGGCAATGCGGGAGGGGGGGGGGCGGGGGCTTTGCGGGACGAAGCTGCCGTTAAAAAATCCAGCAGCAACATTAGTCGAAGTGGTCACACCCCGGGTTCATCTGTCGACCAATTCTCTTAAAGGCGTCAAAATCGATAGAGACTTCGCCGTCGTCCGTAACAGTAAGCGCGCCGGTCGCTTGGCAGGTATTGAGCGTTTTAAAATACTGCGACAACGAAGCCGACATGCGCGAAACGCCTATTCCGTGAAATAGCTCGTAGACTGAGCCAAACGTCGGAGAGCCAGCTAAGCAATTTACCAGCAAGCGCGATCCGTCACCGGGAGTTCCGATTGGAACAAAGGCCTTAGGCCAATAGGCTTCAAAGTCTTGATCTTGCTCCCAAAGAGCGATCGACATGCCAAAATCACGCGCGGATTCTTCGACGCCTAGGTAACTAAACGTGCCGTCCAGCCAAGTGTATTGCAGTAGCGTGCCTTCCGGGACGGACATGCCATTGAAGCTGGACCAAAGCTGTCGCAATTCTTCAGGAAGAGAGACGTTGTCAATTGCATCAAACGCTGAAAAGTCGTTTGTGCCAGGGCAAATCCAAGACACTGCTTGAGCGTTCTGTGAAGCGATCACTTCAAGAAATGCACGTATTTCTTCCTCCAAAGCCAATGCGCCAATCCTTCCGCTTCGTTTTTGGTTTGCTCCACTATTTCTGAGAGTGGAGGGGTAATCAATGAGCAAGGAAGGGCTCAGACCGGCCCTTCCCCTCACCATCCCCCAACAGCACAGCTTCGCCACCCCGCCCCGCGGCAGGGCGGCCATCGCCGCACCCCTCAGCCCCCTCCGTCCCCACCCCCGCAAAATTCGCGCTCAAACTTGTCCTCTGTCAAATAACGATATTCGAATGTGTGGTTTAACCACGGTCAAGCCACAGGCAAACAACCCCGACGGTACTATGCGCGACATCTTACAAGCCTCGGAAAATCCAGACGGAAACTTAGCTGTTAGCCTAAGTGACCGGCCCGGACGAATCGTCCGGACAGCACAGGTGAGGCTCAGCCATGGAGGATGATGAAATGACACGGACGATGGAGCCCGTGAAACTGTTTGGCGTGCTCCTGCTGATCTGGGTGCTGCTCAACAATGCGTTGAGCCCGAGCATCCTGATCACCGGGGCAGTGGTGGCCGGTGTGGTCACATGGTTCTTCCGCGACGGGCTGTCTTTCCTGTCGGGCCTGCGCCTGACCCCCGCCGGGCTGACCGCGACCCTGCAGTACATCCTCTATTTCCTGAAAGAGCTGGTGGTGGCCAATCTGCAAATGGCCTCGATCGTGCTGAAGCCCTCGCTGCCGATCGACCCGGCCATCGTGAAGGTGCGCACCAAGCTCACCCACCCGGTGGCGCGGCTGCTTCTGGCCAATTCCATTACCCTTACCCCCGGCACGCTCAGCGTCGAGATCCATGGCGAATGGCTCTATATCCACTGGGTCACCGCTGCCGGAACCGACATCGAAACCGCCACGCAAAAGATCGCGACCGGCTTCGAACGCTATCTGGAGGTGATGTATGGCTGACCTTCTATTCATGATCGCCGCCGCGATTGCCGGGATCGGTTTTCTCTTGGCGATGCTTCGTTTTGCCCTCGGCCCGCACGCGGTTGACCGTGTCGTCGCCTTCGACGTGCTCACCGTCATTTCGGTCGCGGGCATGGTGATGACGGCGCTGCTCACCGGGCGGGAAATCTATCTCGATGTGGCGCTGGTCTATGCGCTTCTGTCATTCCTCGGCGTCATCGTCGCCGCGCGCTATCTGGAAGGGGGCGAGTAATGGCCGGGCTTTTCCAACTCATCGGTGAACTGCTTCTGATCGGGGGCACCGTGTTCCTGTTTCTGGGCGGGCTGGGCGTCTACCGGATGCCCGACACCTATAACCGCATTCAGGCAGGCACCAAGGCCACCACGCTGGGCTCGCTGCTCACGCTCTTGGGCGTTGCGGTTCTGATGCCTGCATGGGCACCGAAGCTCCTGCTGATCATGCTGTTTCTGATGTTCACCAACCCGCTGTCGAGCCAGGTTCTGGCCCGCGCTGCCCACCGTGCCGGTGTGCCGCTGACCTCGAAAACCCGCGCCGATAAACTGGCCGAAGATGGGGGAGACCTCTCATGACCGCTTTGGCAACCTTCACCGCATGGAGCCTTGGGCTGGCGACCATCGTCGCCGCTCTCGTCGCCCTGCGCACCGCCAGCACCGCCGTGGCCGTTCTCGCCGCCGGGCTGGTCAGCCTCTTCGCCTCGTTCATCTTCCTGCTCCTCGCCGCCCCCGATGTGGCGATGACGGAAGCGGCGATTGGCTCAGGGCTCACCACCTTCCTGTTCTTCTTCGTCCTTGGGCGCATCCGCCGGGAGAGCCGCGATGAATAGCAAGCTTTCTGTCCGCACCTTCGTGCCGCTGGCCCTGGTCCTGCTTCTGGGCGTCGCCTTCTGGAGCCTCTGGACGGGCTACACCCCCGATGCCAGCCTGAACCGTTCGGCCAGCTATTACGCCGAAAACACCGCCAGCGAGACCGGCGCGCAAAACGTGGTGGCGGCGATCATCGTCACCTATCGCGGGCTTGATACGCTGGGTGAAGTCACGGTGCTCTTCCTCACCGCCGCCATCGTGGCGCTGGTGCTGGGGCAATCGAAAGCGCCGAAAGGCAGCTCGGGTTCCGGCTTCCTGCCCTCGGGCGAGCTGCTCACCACCGGTACGAAAATGCTGGTGCCTCTGATCATGCTCTTCGGCGGCTATGTCTTCGTCAACGGCCACCTGACCCCCGGCGGCGGCTTTCAGGGCGGGGCGATCATCGCTTCGGGCATGCTCCTTCTGCTGCTCGCCAATCCGGCGCGGCGCTTCGGCCACAAGCTGATCGACCGGGTCGAGAGCGCTTCGGGCGTCACCTATGTGGTGATCGGCCTTCTGGGCCTCGCCTTTGCGGGCGGATTTCTTGACAACCGCATCCTGCCGCTCGGCGCCTTCGGTTCGATCTTCTCGGCCGGGGCAATCCCGCTCATCTATGCGCTCATTGGCCTCAAGGTCGGCGCGGAATTCAGTTCGATGCTGGAAAGCCTCGAAGAAACGGAGGACGCGTGATGGCTCAAATCGCAATGGCCACCGGGTTTGTGCTGATCCTCATGGGGCTCTATGGCGCGCTCACCCATCGCAACATCCTGCGCATGATCGTCGGCTTCACCATCGCCGATACCGGGGTGAATGTGGTGCTGGTCGCGGTGGGCTACCTGCCGGGCCGTACCGCCCCGATCCTCGATGCCGCCGTTCCCCCGGCTGAGGCCGCCGCCCGGATCATCGACCCGGTGCCGCAGGCCCTCGTGCTCACCGCAATCGTCATCGGCCTTGGGGTCACCGCCCTGATGCTCGCCTATGCCTACCGGCTTTATCGCGCGCGTCACAGCCTCGACATCTCGAACTTCACGGAGCTGAAATGGTAAGCGCGATCTTCATCCTCGCCGCGGGCCTTGGCGCGGCCTTCTTTCTGGGTCTGCTGAAAGCCGAACAGCTCAAGCTGGCCTATCTGATCACCGTGGTCGCCCTCATCTTCATGAGCTGGGTCGCCTGGAGCTGGGCGGTTGCCCTCTCGACCGGGCTGGCCCTGCCGCAAGAGATCATGACGGCGGGCACCAAACCGCCCTTTGCGATCAACCTGCATATCGGTGTGGCCGAAGCCTGGCTTCTGAGCGTGATCAACATCACCGGGCTGCTCTCGGCCTTCTACCTGCGTCCGGCGCTGGAACGGCTGGGCCGTCGCGCCATGGCGGTGCTTTTGATCCTGACCATGGCGCTGTCGGGCCTGGTGCTGACCCGCGACGTGTTCAACCTCTTCGTGTTCTTCGAACTCATCGTCATCGCCACCGGCGGCCTCGTGCTCTTGTCGGAAGACGAGCGCGCGCTGGGCGCCGGGTTCAAATATCTCGTGGTTAGCCAGATCGTCTCGATCCTGCTTCTGATCGGCATCATCTTCACCTATCACGCCACCGGATCGCTCAACATCGCCGACATCCCCGAAACGCCGATGGCGCTTACCGGGGCAGGGCTGGCGCTGTTTCTGGTGCTGATCGCGCTGGTGCTGGAGCTGAAGCCGTTTCCGGCTAATGGCTGGGCGCTCGACATCTACGAAGCCGCGCATCCCGGCTTTGCCGCGATCTTTTCCGCCGCTTCCGGCACTGCCGCGCTTTTTGCCGCCGACAAGCTCTTCAGCGCCGCCGGACCCGACTGGCTGGGCCTTGCCACCGTGCTGGGCCTCCTGAGCTTCCTCGGCTCCAACATCCTTGCCCTCGGGCAGAGCAATGACCGCCGCCTGCTGGGCTATTCCTCGGTCGGTCAGATCGGCCTCGTACTCGCCATCATCGGCCAGCGCGACATTCTGGGCGATGCCTATCTCTTCGTTGCGGGCGGGATCCTGATCACCCATGCGGTGGCGAAAGCCGGGCTCTTTTGGCTGTCGGGCCTCGTGCGCGGTCGCGCCCTGACCGATTGGGCCGCTTTGCGTGCCAATCCGGTGCTGGTCTTCGCCTTCGCGAGCTTCGTCGCCATGCTCACCGGCCTGCCGCCTTTCCCCGGCTTCTATGCCAAATGGGATCTCGCCCATGCGCTCATGGCCGCCGACCGGCTGCCGGTGCTGGTTCTGGTGCTGATCGGCGCGCTGATCGAGGCGGGCTACATGTTCCGCTGGTTCGGCTATGCGATCAAACGCCCGATGCCCGACACCGCCCCGCGCTTTGCCATGGACAAGGTGCTGACGGTTCTGGTGGCGCTGGCCATCGGCTGGGCATTGGGCCTGATCTGGGGCGGGGCTTCGCTCAATCCCAACCTGCTCACAATGGTTCCGGTGCTCTTCGCGCTCGCCTTCCTCGTGCTCGAACCGCTGCCTGCCTGGGTGAAAAACATCATCGCCATCGCCGGGCTGGTCGGCTGGTTCATGCTGCGCCTGCCGGGTTATGACCCGCTTCAGGTGATCTTTGCCCTGATCATGCTGGTGGGCGGCGCGGTGATCCTGATCGCCTCGTTCCACGCACATGGTCGCCGTCTCGGCTTCTACCCGCCGACGATGCTGATGTATGCCGGGCTGGCGATGCTGGTCGAGGCGCAGACCTCGTTCGAGTTCTTCGCTGCATGGGAAATCCTTACGCTTGGCTCCTACTACCTGATCCTGCGCGGGAAAGAGAGCGAACCGCACGCGCTCTCCTACATCCTGTTCAGCCTTGGCGGGGCCTTCACCATCCTCACCGGCTTTGCGCTGGCCGCGCATGGGGTGCAGCCCTTTGCCATCGCCAATCTCAAGGCGCTGGCCGAGGCTGCCGTGCCCACCGCGCCCTGGGTCTTCCTGCTGCTCGCGGGCGGCTTCCTGACCAAGACCGCCGCGATGGGCCTGCATATCTGGCTGCCCGGAGCCCATGCCGAAGCCGAAACCGATGTCTCGCCGATGGTCTCGGGCATTCTGCTCAAAGCCGGTCTCTTCGGTCTCTTCCTTCTGGTGATGAATATGGGCCATCAGCGGCTCTATGGCATCGACCTCACCGTTGTTCTGGTCTGGATCGGGGCGATCACCGCCTTCCTTGGCGGGTTGCTGGCGATCTTTCAGGAAGACGCCAAACGTCTGCTCGCCTACAGCTCGATCAGCCAGATGGGCTATGCTGTCTTTGGTCTCGCCCTGATGAACCATCTCGGTTGGCTCTTGGCGCTGATGTTCGTCATCAACCACTACATCTACAAATCCATGCTCTTCCTTGCGGTTGGGGGCGTCTACAAGCGCACCGGCACCAAGCTGATGTATAAAATGGGCGGGCTCATCACCCTGATGCCCTATACATTCGTCAGCGTGCTGGTGGGCATCATCGCCATGTCCGGCGTGCCGCCGCTCTCGGGCTTTGGCGGGCGCTGGATCTTCTACAACGCCATCCTGTCAACCGATCTGCGCCTGCCGATGGTGCTGATCTTCATGTCGGGTCCGATCGGGTTCCTCTACCTGTTCCGGCTCATCCACACGATCTTCCTCGGTCAGCCGAAAGACGAATATCGCCAACTCAAAGAGGCGCCGTTCTGGATCGTGGTGCCGCAGATGATCTTTGTCGTGCTGCTTCTGGCTTTCGCCGTGCTGCCCGGCATGGCGCTGCAAAAGGTCGACCACTACATCGGCACCTTCTTCGGCGATCAGCCGCTGATCTGGCAGGGCCGCGAGATCATCTCGGATTTCGGCTACTGGAACCCGGTGGCGATCATGGGGGTGATCGGGGTGATCTTCGTCTCGGTGCTGGCTCTGCTGATCTGGATGAACCACGACGCCCAGCGGGTGAAGCAGTTCAACATCGTCTATTCCGCCGAACGGCCCTACAAGCCGCAGACCACCCATTTCGCCTGGAACTTCTTCGCGCCCTATCGCAAGGCGCTGGGAGTTCTCACGATGCCGGTTGTCACCAGCTTCTGGGGCGGTGTCACCGATGCGCTGCATTCGACGGCTGATTTCACCCGGCGGCTCTATACCGGCAATGGTCAGACCTACGCCGTGCAGGTGCTGTTCTTCGTCGTGGCCACATACTTCATCGCAATGGGAGGCGCGTCATGAGCGGCTTTTCCTGGATCCAGATCCCCTATGCCCTGCTGACGCTGTTCATCGTCATCAATTACGGGCTGATCATGACCGCCCTCGTGCAGAAGATCGGCGCGCGGGTGGGGGGGCGCTACGGCATCCCGATCTGGCAGAACTATATCGACCTCTTCAAAAACATCGCGCTGCGCTCGAAAATCAGCCACGGGGTGATGTTCTATCTCGGCCCGGTGTTTCGGCTGACCGGCGGGGTGGGGCTGCTTCTCTTCGTGCCGACGATCTACGGCTCGGTGATGTGGCAGAACTTCTCTTTCGCCGGTGACCTGATCCTTGCGCTCTACTTCGTGTTCTTCGGCACGCTTGGCATGGCGCTGGGCGCGGGCGAAAGCGGCCATCCCCATGCCGCGCTCGGCGTCAGCCGGGGCCTCAGCCTGGTGACCACAGCGGAACTCCCGCTGGCGCTCGCCGTGTTCTCGATGGCGCTGCAATATCACACCCTCAATGTCTCCGAGATCGTGGCCGCCCAGCAGCATGGCCTCTTCAGCTGGACCCTGTTCACCAACCCGCTGGCCACGCTCGCGGCGATGTTCGCCTTTGTCGGCACGATGATGCGTTCGCCCTTCGACGTGGTGATCGCGCCGCAGGAAATCCCGATCGGCCCGCCCACCGAATATCACAGCTCGTATCTCGCGCTGATGATGACCAACCGGCGGCTGTTCCCGATTGCCAAAACCGTCATCTACATGAACCTGTTCTTCGGCGGCGCAACCAGCTGGGCGGAATTCGCCATCAAGGTTTTCGCGCTCTACATGATCACCGTTTTGATCGGCGTCGTCTTCCCGCGCTTCCGGGTCGAACAGGGCATCCGCTTTTTCCTGAAATGGGGGCTGCCGGTGGGCATCCTCGCAATCCTGGTGGCCTGATATGAAAGACAGCGATCCGACCTTCAAGAAATCCGACGCCGCTTTCCCGCTGCGCGAAGAGCTTCGGCCCCGCACCGTCACCACGCCGGACGGGCAGGAAATCACCATCGACCCCTTGCAGGACTATTTCTGCCAGGAACCGCCCAAGGTGCACCGCAAGGCCTATTCGAAGATCGTCGAAGACTTCTACAACTGGGCGCGGGCCAATTCGCTCTGGATCCTTGGCTTCGGCACTGGTTGCGGCGCCATCGAAATGCGCCCGCTGATGACCCCGCGTTTCGATGCCTATCGCTACGGCATCCAGTGGCGCCCGACGCCCCGGCAATCCAACCTTCTGATGATCTCGGGCTATCTCTCGACCAAGACCCTGAAGCGCGCGATCCGCTCGTATGAGCAGATGCCGCAGCCGAAATACGTGATCGGCCTCGGCTCCTGCACGATCAATGGCGGCATGTATTGGGACAGCTACAACACGGTGAAAAAGCTCGACGAATATCTGCCCGTCGACCTCTACATCGCTGGTTGTATGCCCCGCCCCGAAGCGCTTCTGGCGGGCTTCATGGAGCTGAAAAAGATCATCCGCAAAGGCGAGGCGGAAGGGGCCAACAAATATGCCGAGAATTTCGACTGGTACAAGGCCAACCAGAAATCCGTGATCAACGACTGGGACATGCCCGATTACAGCTGGTGATGATATGCGCGACCTATATGACAGACTGAAAAAACGCTACCGGCTGGGCGAGCTGACCCTGCAACGGCCCGATCTGGCCTTTGTGGATGTCGAACGCGACGAGCTGCGCGCGCTCCTGATCGAGCTGCGCGACAAGGCGGGCTTTACCCATCTGGTGCTGCTGACGGCGGTCGACTGGATCGAAGCGGGGCAGTTTCAGCTTACCTATATGCTGAACAACCGCGCCGAAAACCGCACGCTGGGCCTGCGCCTGATGCTGCCCCGCGACGGGGCCGAGGGCGACACGATCCACGATCTCTGGCCCACCGCGGCGACCTATCAGCGCGAGCTGCGCGAGATGTTCGGGATCAGATTCCCCGGCAGCCCGCGGGTGGACGAGGAGTTTATCCTCGAAGGCTGGACCGACATCCCGCCCTATCGGCGCGATTTCGACACGCTCGCCTATAGCCAGCAGACCTTCGTCGAGCGCACGGGCCGCGAAACCCACGATCCGCGCGCGCATATGAAACAAAAACTCTATCCGGAGGGCTGAGATGTTCAATTTCACACCCGATCGCAGCCAGTACCCGGAGCCCGGCCCGGACGGAAAGCTCGAGATTGACCTTGAAACCGGCAAATATCTGAAGCTCTGGCACGGGCCCAACCACCCCGGCATCACCGGCAACATGTCGGTTGAGCTGACCCTCTGCGGCGACGAGGTGGTCGAGGGTTACACCCATGTCGGCTATCTGCATCGCGGCTTTGAAAAGCTGATGGAGCGGCGCACCTTCATTCAGGTCTTCCCGATCGTCTGCCGGGTCTGCGTGCCGGAACCCGATTTCAACGAATGGTGCTATGCCGCTGCGGTGGAAGAGCTCGCGGGGATCGAAGCGCCGGAAATGGCGCAATGGATCCGCACGCTGATCCTCGAGATGGGCCGCTTCAACTCCTACATGATGGCGATGGGCGGGATTTCCGGCGCCACCGGGGCAGGGGTGATCGGCCAGTGGATGACCTATGTCCGCGACCTGATGCTCGACCGCTTCGAAGAGCTGACGGGTGCCCGGATCTATCACATGTTCATCCTGCCCGGCGGGGTGCGCGGGGGCCTGCCCGAAGGCTTTGAAAGCCGGATGGAAGAAACCCTGCAAATCGCCGAACGCTACCTTGCCGATGTCGACAAGGTGCTGTTCACCAACGCTGTGTTCAAGAAGCGTACCAAGGGGGTCGGCTATATTGATCCTTCACTTTTCGAACCTTACGGCGTGACCGGCCCCAATGCCCGCGGGGGCGGGGTGGCGAAAGATCTGCGCAAGGATGCGCCCTATCTGGTCTATGATCAGCTCGATTTCGAGGTGGTCACCGAAACCGGATCGGATGTCTGGGCACGGACCAATGTGCGCCGCCGCGACATCGACGTGTCCATCGACCTGATCCGGCAAATCCTTAGAAAGATGCCGAAATCCGGTCCGACCATGGCGCCGATCCCGAATGTGCTGCATTGGAAGATCCCGCGCGGCGAGACCTATATCAAGGGTGAAAGCTCGCGTGGCGAATACGGCTACTATCTGGTCACCGATGGCTCTGGCTATCCGCGCCGGATCAATGTGCGGGGGCCGAGCTATACCCACGCAATGGCACTTTTGGAACATCTCATCCCCGGCACCAATATCGCGGACGTGGCGATGCTGATGGTGTCGCTTCACACTTATCCCCCTGAGATCGAGAGGTGAACCATGGGCTTTCGTGACGTCCTCTCCCCCTTCACCGCCTGGAAGCATGTGCTTCAGGAGCCGGTGACCATCAAAAACCCCATCGGTCGGGAAGCCGCCGAGCGCTATCGCGGCTTTCACCAGAACGATGTCGATACATGCATCGGCTGCGGCTCGTGTGAAACCATCTGTCAGAACGCCGCCATCGACATGGTGCCGGTGAGCGACCCGAAAGACGGCGATAGCGGGTTACGGCCGCAGATCGACTATGGCCGCTGCTGCTGGTGCGCGCTCTGCGTCGATGTCTGCATGACCGGCTCGCTGACCATGTCGAACGAATATACCTGGGTCGACAGCGACCCCGAGGTGTTCCGCTTCATCCCCGGGGTGGACGCCAAGCCCTGGGACGATCTGGAAAAAGGCTATCAGCGGCTCGACGGGCGCAAGCTCACCGGGCTTGAGCGTCCCCCGATGGGTGAAATGGAGCCCGAAGCGCGGATCGGTAATTTCGAGGAAATCGTCGCGGGCTATGACCGTGAAACCGCGATGATCGAGGCCGACCGCTGCGTCGAATGCGGGCTCTGCGTGGCCACATGCCCCGCGCATATGGACATCCCCGATTACATCGCCGCCATCCGCAACGGCGATTACGATCTCGGCGTGCAGATCCTTTACGAAACCAACCCGTTTTCCGAGGTCTGCGGGCGGATCTGCACCCATAAATGCGAAACCGCCTGCGCCGCCCAGCATGAGGGCGACCCGATCGCGATCCGCTGGCTGAAACGCCATATCGTCGATGAAGTGCCGGTGGAAAAACGCATCGAGATCGTTGGCAAGCCCGAGGGTCTGCCCAGCGGCAAATCGGTGGCGATCATCGGCGCAGGCCCCGGCGGCCTCACCGCCGCCTATGACCTCGCGCGCAAGGGCCACAAGGTTGTGGTCTATGAGGCGCAGGACAAACCCGGCGGCATGACCCGTTACGGCATCCCCGAATACCGCCTGCCTTACGACGCGCTCGACCGCGATATCGCGGTGATCGAGGCGATGGGGGTGGAGATCCGCACCGGCATCCGCATCGGCAAAGACGTGCAGATGGACGAGCTGAAGCGCGATTACGATGCCGTGGTGCTGGCCATCGGTCTGCATCAGGGCCGCTCGACCCGCATCCCCGGCTCCGATGCCGAGGGGGTTGAAGCCGCGATTGATCTTCTGCGCCGGATCACGGCGGGCGAAGAGGTGCCGGTGCCCGAACAGGTGGCGGTGATCGGCGGCGGCAACGTGGCGATGGACATCGCCCGCTCGATGGCCCGGCTGCAAAAGCAAAAGCACGGCAAGGTCGGCGTCACGGTGACCGCGCTGGAAGATTTCGCCCATTTCCTCGCCGACAAGGAAGAGGTGACCGAAAGCTTCGAGGAAGGCATCGAGATTTTCGATGCCCGCGGCCCGCAGGAGGTGGTGACCTTCAAGAGCGGCAAGAACAAGGGCAAGGTGAAAGGCCTGCGCACCTGGAAGGTGAAATCGATCTTTGACGATCAGGGCCGGTTTGCCCCGCAATATGACGAGGGCGACGAGATGGTCCACCCGGCCGAGATGGTGGTCGAAGCCATCGGTCAGATGGCCGACATCACCCTTCTGGGCGCGGCGCTGACCGAGGCGCTGGAATGGAACCGGGGCCGGGTGAAGGTCGATGCGATGGGCCGCACGTCCGAGCCGTGGCTCTGGGCAGCGGGCGACGCGGTCAACGGGCCCGACGTGATCCATGCGGTGGCCGACGGGCACCGGGTGGCCGACAGCGTAAGCGTCGTTTTGGCAGAGGAGGCGGTGAAATGAGTGAAGCCAGCAAAGCCAAGCTGAAAGGCAAAGCCACCCTGCGCGAAATCTTCGACACCGCCACCGGGTTCGAGCGCGTGGCGCATCAGTTCTACACCGATCTGGCGCCGAAAGTGTCGAAGAACCTGCGCTATCTGGTCGAAGAGCTGGCCCTCGAAGAGAAGGGGCATATCGAGCTGTTTTCCAGCCTTGCCGACAATCCCGAGGTCGAGGCGGTGATGGCGCGCGAAATCGCCCGTCCCGTCGCCGATGGCAAGTTCTCCGATTGCGTGCAGGTGCCGGATCTGGGCCCCAATCCCGACGATCAGGAAGTGCTGCAATATGCGTTGCAGCGCGAGACGGCGGCGATGGAGCAATATAGCGAGCTGGCCGAGACCGCCCCGGACGGGCCGCTGAAAGACGCGTTCCTGTTCCTCGCCAATGAGGAAACCAAGCACAAGGCCGAGCTGGAGGCGATCTATTACAAGATCGTCCATTCCGGCGGGGTCTGATCGCGCCAAACCAGCCTAAGCACAGGGGCCATACCGAAGATCCGGTATGGCCCCTGATTTTTGCCTGAGTGGTCCCGGCTTTGAAGCCGGGGCCGGATTATTCGGCGGCGTAGGCTTTCTCGGCCGCATTGAGGCTGTCTTCCCCCAGATGGAAGGCACTAACCGCATTCAGCAATTCGTTCGACCGGCGTTCCAGCGAGGTGGTCGCGGCGCTGGTTTCCTCGAACATCGCGGCGTTCTGTTGCGTGGTATGGTCAAGCTGCGACACGGCCACGTTGATTTCGTTCACGCCATTGGCCTGTTCCGTGGCCGAGCTGGCAATGGTGCCCACCTGGGTGGAGATTTGCCGGATCGAGGCCAGGATCTTGTCCAAAGCCACGCCGGTGCGATTGGCGAGTTCCACCCCGTCTTTCACCTCGTGCCCGCTGGTGCTGATCAGGCCGGAGATTTCATGCGCGGCCTCCGACGAACGTTGTGCCAGCGCCCGCACTTCCGAGGCCACAACCGCAAAGCCACGGCCTGCGTCGCCCGCCCGGGCCGCCTCGACCCCGGCATTCAGCGCCAGAAGGTTGGTCTGGAAGGCGATCTCGTCGATCACCGTGGTGATCTTGGCAATCCCGTCCGACGAGGCCGAGATCCGGGTCATCGCCTCCACCACATTGGCCATGGATGTGGCGCCGTCATCGGCATTCTTGTTGGCTTCGTCCGTCAGGTCGCGGGCCTGATTGGCGCCGTCCGCCGCCGAGGTGATGGCCGAGGTCAGCTCGCTCAGCGCGGTGGCGGTTTCTTCCAGCGTGGCGGCGTTCTGTTCCGACCGGATCGACAGGTCGTTCGCAGCCGACGAGATCGAGGCCACTTCGCCATTGATCTGTTCGGCGGTGAAGCGGATGCGCCCAAGGGTCTGCGCCAGCTGTTCCAGCGCCCGGTTGTAGTCTTGCCGCAGGATTTCGTAGTCCCCCGGCAGCGTGCGGGTGATCCGGTGCGACAGGTCGCCCTCGGCCAGCGCGGCCAGACCGCCCGCCAGTTCGGCCACCACGCTTTCTTGCTCGCGCAGACGCGCTTCGGTGGCTTCGCGTTCGTGGGCAGCCGCCTCGGCCTTCGCCGCATCGGCCTGGCGCTGGGCCTCTACCTCGGCACGTTCGGCTTTAACGCGGGCCTGCTCGATTTCCTGCTCCCGCTCGCGTTGCAGCGCTTCCTGATGCTGTTTGGCCGCGGCCTCTTCCTTCAGCGCTTGCTCCATCGCCTCGTTTTCCAGCAGTTTCTCCTGGAACAGTTTCAGCGACCGCGCCATGTTGCCCATTTCGTCACGCTTCTCGGTGCCGGTGATCACCAGATCCGGGTCGCGATTGGCGAGTTTTTCGGTCATGCAGGCGATCCGGCTGATCTGCGCGCCGATCCCACGGCCAAAGATCAGACCCGCCGCAATCCCGACCAGCATGGCCACGACGATGCTGACCAGAACGATGGTGGTCAGCTGGCTGTTGATCGCCGCTTCAACCATCGTCGGCACGGCCACGGTGATAATCGCCGCGATCTGCCCGGAATAATCGGTAATCGGAATGGCCCGCACGGCGAATTGCTCGCCGGCGATCTTCGAATTTATATCGAGCACGCCGCCATTGCGCAGCGCTTCGATATTGCCCGCATTCAGCAACGGCGGCGCATCGAAGGTGGCCGCCAGCCGCAGATCGGTATTGTCCGAGAAAGCGTCGATCGTCTGATCCGGCATCGGGTAATATTCATATTGATTGCCCGTGCGCTCCGACAACTGCGCCAGAAAGTCAGCCCCGACATCCAGCCCGACCTCGACGGTCCCGACCGGCTTGCCCTGATAGCGGATCACCGCGATGCCCCGTGCCCCAAGCCCGGCCCGCCCGCGCTCCAGCCCCATCAGCGATTTGCCCGTGGTGTTGGCGTCCACAACCGTTTGCCGGAAGGCCGACAGGTCGTCGCCGCGTTTGGCCAGATTATGCAGCCGGATCAGCGATGTAGCAGGCGGCAGGTGGAATTGCAGCTGCACCATGCCGGTTTCGGTTTTCAGGAAATCGAAGCCCGGCGCAAATATCGCCTCCAGCGCCATGTCGTCTTTTGTTCCAACGGCGGATTGCACCTCTGGCAACGAGGCAATCAGTTCGGCCCGATCCAGCGCATTGTTGAGGGTATCTTCCAGTGAGGTCATCAACCATTTCTGGCTGGTTTCCAGTTCACGCTCATGAATCAGGTCGACAGTGGTTGTTTTCACAACCATCATGCCCCCCATCATCAGACCAAGGACCAACAAAGCAATTGCAACCGGCAATAACAGGATCTTCGTTCGAATCGACATGGCTTCTAGCTCCGACAAATGCGATGTCGTTTTTCGGCCGGAATGGTCAAAATGCCGTAAACATTCACTTTTGCGCACATATCCGGGCCAGCTCCCGGGCTCGGAAATAGTCAGACGTCAGAGCGGAACCGATCGACAATATGCAGCAAAAACACCTTCTGATCGTTGGGGCCGGGCTCTCGGGTGCGGTGATCGGGCGCGAGCTGGCCGAGGCCGGTCATCGTGTCACAATCGCCGATGCGCGCGCCCATGTAGCGGGCAACTGTCACACCGCCCGCGACGCCGAAACCAGTGTAATGGTGCATATTTACGGCCCGCACATCTTTCATACCGACGATTCCGAGGTCTGGGATTACGTGAACCGTCACGCCCGGTTTCGCCCCTTTGTGAACCGGGTCAAGACCACGGTGGGCGGCAAGGTCTATGCGCTGCCGATCAATCTGCACACGATCAATCAGTTCTTCGGCATGGCCATGCGCCCCGACGAGGCGCGCGCTTTTGTCGCGGCGCAGGCCGATCCTTCTGCCGATCCTTCGTCAAGTTTCGAGGCCCATGCGCTCAACCAGATCGGCCGGGCGCTCTATGAGGCGTTTTTCAAGGGCTACACGCAAAAACAGTGGGGCCGCGAACCGGCCGAGCTGCCCGCCTCGGTGCTGCGCCGTCTGCCCCTGCGCTTTTCCTACGACGACAACTATTACAACCACGCCTTTCAGGGCATCCCCGAGGATGGCTATACGGCGATGGTCGAGCGCATTCTGGATCACCCGAACATCACCCTGCAGCTCGGCCGCGAGATCACGCGCGCCGATGTTGTGGGCTATGATCACTGCTTCTATTCCGGTCCGATTGATGGCTGGTTCGGCTACGACCGCGGCCATCTTGGCTACCGCACGCTGGATTTCGAGCGCTTCACCTATGAGGGCGATTATCAGGGCTGCGCGGTGATGAATTTCGGCGATGCCGATGTGCCCTATACCCGCGTGACCGAGCACAAGCATTTCGCCCCTTGGGAGACCCATCCCAAATCCGTGCTCTACCGCGAAACCGCCCGAGCCTGCGGGCCGGACGACATTCCCTATCACCCGATCCGGCTGGTCCGGGAAAAGGCGCTGCTGGCCCAATATGTCGAACGCGCCCGGGCCGAAGAGCGGGTCAGCTTCGTCGGTCGTCTGGGCACCTATCGCTATCTCGACATGGATCATTCGATTCGCGAGGCGCTGGATGCCGCGCGCGAATGGCTGCACGCCGAAGCCACCGGGGCAGGGATGCCAGCCTTTTTTTTCGCCCCGCTCTGACCTATCTAAAGGTGTATGCCGGAAACTTGACGATCTTTGTCGTCGCGGCTGGTGGGGCTTTGAGAATAGCAATATTGAGTTAACCAATATGATTCATGGTTCGGGGCGAGTGGATTGAAATGCGCATTTGGGGCAGGTCCCGAACCTTGTGCCCGGTTCTGTCAGTCCGCCTGTGGCGGATGCGTGGCGGGATGTTGTGATGATGGAGTTTGAGATGCCAAACCGGGCCGTCCGGCGGTTGACGTTGTTGTTGGGAGCTGTGGCGATTGCGGCTCTGCCCCTTGGCCCCGCGCTCGCGCAGGGCATTCCCGCCCCGGATCAGGCCACGCTGGATGCGCAATGGGCCACCTATCTGTCCGATCATGTGGCCACGCCGGTTGAGCTCGCGCCGATGCGCGCCATTGAAGAGGTTCCGGCGGCCGAGGGCGGCACCTGGCGGCTGACCGCGCTGCATCCCGGCGTCAATCGCTGGTATCTGCTGCAGCTCATCCCCGCCGAAGGCCGCACCACAAGCTGGCATTTCGAAAACGCCGACGCGAAAACCTGGCAGGTGGCGCTGAGCCAAGGCGCCAATCCGGCGCTGGTGATCTCTGGAAATGGCAAAAGCTATGACTGCCGCCCGTGGCAGGGCGAGGGGTCGGAACTGGCCACTGCAGCCTCCAGCGGCCTGCCTTACGCGCCGGTCTGCGGCGGGCGGCTTTATCTGCGCAACAAGGTCTCCGGCTCGCGCACCAATCGCGAGGCGGTGTCGGACTTCCTGCGCAAGAACGTGATTTTCGGCGACAAGCTGGTGAACCTGATCAAGGGCACCTTCTTTGAAGACGCTTTCCTTGAAACCGCCGCGATGGGCACCGGGGTGGACGATTCCGGCGCGGCGGTGGCGGCGCTGGGCGTGGCCAGTTTCGATCGCCATCCGACGATGCGCACCGCGATCGGCCTGCCGGTCACCGGGGCCGAAGCCGGGATGGAAGCAGGCGGCTGGTACAAGGTCGAAGGCGCCGACGGGGTCTATGCCTCGGTGATGCAGCCGGGCATGGTCGCGGGCGAGATCAGTTCCGTGCGCAACGGCGCCAACTGGCTCGACGGGGTCGAAAGCAATGCCGATGTCTATCTGACCGCCTTCGATCTGTCGAAATTCGAGATCGGCTATGAAATCGGCACCGATCACCCGTCGCTGGGCTGGTCCTCGCGCCCGCAACGCTCGGGGATCGATTGGCAATTGCCGGGGCCGGACGGCTTTGACCGCCCCGATCCTCTGGTGCTGAACGGGATGCTGAACCCCAGCCTGTTGCCACGCGTCATGGCGGCCTTTGCCGGCGGCTTCAAACGCGATCACGGTGCCTTCCGTTTCGGTGATTACGCCACCTTCAACCGGGGGCATCATTACGGTTTCATCTCCGATGGGGTGACCTTCAGCCGCTTGCAGGAAAACCTGTCGACCTTCTACGTCACCCTCGACGGCAAGGTGGGCATGAAAACCTGGACCACCGCCGACAATGCGATGATCCCCGATTTGGCCTATGCCCGCCAAAACGGCGTGCCTCTGGTGCTGCGCGACCCCGAAACCGGGCTGAGCGTGCCGGGCGACCGGGTGCAAAGCTGGGGCGGCGGCAACTGGTCGGGCTCGGCAGATGCGCAATTGCGCACCCTGCGTTCGGGCCTCTGCCTGCGCGACAGCGGCGACAAGCGCTTCCTGATCTACGCCTATTTCTCTTCGGCCACGCCCTCGGCCATGGCGCGCACCTTCCAGGCCTATGATTGCGATTACGCCATGCAGCTTGATATGAACGCGCCAGAGCTGACCTATCTGGGCGTCTACAGCCAGAACGCTTCCGGTGATGGCCTCAGCGTTAACCATCTGGTACGCTATATGGAGGCCGCCGATCCCTGGGTGCAGGGCGTGCGCGTGCCGCGATTTGTAACCTTTTCTGACAACCGGGACTTCTTCTATCTGATCAAAAAGGAGTAGGCGATGCGCATATGGGCGGCTTTGGGTTTTGCGCTGGGAATGGCGTTTGCCGCCCCTGCGCCCGCAGGCACTTTGGCCGAGAATAACGAGGTCATGTTTGCCCAGATGCAGCGCTATCGCGGCGTGACGGCAGAGCAGATCGCCAGGATCCGCGCGATCTTTCAGGCCTCTGGCTGGATGGGGCAGGGCAATCCCGCCGTCACCCGCCACCCGATGACCCCCGACGAGGCGCAGGCGAAGCTGCCGCAAAACGCCTATTCCTACTATCGCAACGCTCAGTTCGAACGGATCTGTGGCCGCCCCTATATGGCCCCGCTCTACGATCCCGCCACCCAGCGCCCGGAAGACGCCAAAGTCTGCATCGACATGTTCGAATATCCCAATGTCCCGCTGGCTTATCCGGTGACCTGGGTGCGCGCCGACGAAGCTGCCCGGCTGTGCTGGGCCGAGGGCAAGCGCATTGGTGATGCGCATGAATGGGAAGGCGCCGCCGCCGGGGCGCTGCTGCCCCCCGATTACCGCTTCGATCTTGGCACGCCCGAGGCGATGCGCGCCGCCCATAACGCCAAATACGGCCCCACCCGCAGCTGGACCTATGGGCCGGAATGGCGCCGGGGGATCTGCGCGCAAGCCAGCACCAAAAGCCCCGGCTGCAATGGTGGCAGTTTCAGCCAATGCGGCACCAATACCTATCCTGCCGGAGCCTTCCCCGGCTGTCATTCCTCGCTCGGGGTTTATGATCTTGAGGGCAACGCCGCCGAACATATGAACCTGCCGCTGGCCCCCAGCCAGATGGCGAGCCAGGGCTCGACCACTTTGGGCGTGACCGAGATGAAAGGCAGCTGGTTTATCTGGGACACCTTCCGCGCCCATGAAGAATGGGCCCGCTGGCGGGCGCCGTTCTGGCATGGCTCCAAGGTCATGTCGACCGCCTCGCACCGCAACTACCATCTGGGCTTTCGCTGCTTTGTTGATGTGAAATAGGGCGACCAACCACCCCGCCCGGCGGCACGACGGGCGACGCCCGGCCCTCCCCCCGGGAGGGCGTATGGCGAAGATGGTTGAAGCAGATCGGGCGGGACTGCTTTCGATCACGGCACACCGACCAACCGCAGCACAACGCCCACCCAGGGTCGGGCGCCGCCCGTTTTTCCAAGCGGAACAGAGGAGCGTCCCGTTTTCCCAGCAGATCCGCTCAAAACAAAAAGGCCGCCCAGTGGGCGGCCTTTTGTGTCTCAGCGCAGATCTTACCGCGACGCGGTGCGGATCACCGGGCCCGGCATCGGCCCATCATTGTTGATCAGCCAGGCATAGCGGCCCGAGGCCAGAAGATCGTCGAGCGAGACCGGCTTGCCGTTCAGATAGGCGGTCTTGCTGACCAGCCGGATCCCGTGGCTGTAATCGGCATAGCTCGCCTGATGCACGGTGCTGACCGGCTGGATCGGGTTGCCGCCCGAGCGGTGCCAGCCATAGATCGCCACGCGGCCCGGATGGCTGGCCATGCGGCTCGCCATCACCACGTCTTTCTTCTGCCCGGCCACCAGCCCGTGCCGACCGGCCAGCTGTGCCTGAACCGTGGCATTGTGCTGCAACAGATAGGCGGTCGAGCTCATCTGCGGGCCCGCCTGCATCGGCTGCGGCTTCAGCCGCACATCGGCCTGCGCATAGATCGCATCGACCATGCGCGGGGTCGGCAGGGTCATGTCGAACAGCCCGGCAATATGCGCGGCCGAGGGCAGGCCCAGCGGCGCACGCACGAAGTCGCGGTCAGAGCCAAGCGCCAGATAATCCGGGGTCACGCAGATGGTAATCTCGGTCTGGGCGCCACGGGCATCGGGGCCCTGGAAGGTCACCGGCACCAGATGGCGCAGGAAGTCGGGCATATTGCCCCGCGCCAGCTCGTTGATCACCTGAGCGTCGCGGTCGCTGCCCCAGACATTGGTCAAACCCGCAAAGAATTGCGAGCCACTGGCGGCATTGCCCTTGCGCCCCGGCATCGCACGGGTGAGCTGGCTGCCGCAGGTTTGCCCGCTGACCCGGCGCGGCGTGATCACTTCGGTTTGTGCGGCGGAGGCGGGAACAGCCTCGGGCGCCACTGTGGCCGGGGTGGGCGAGGCCACACGCATGAGCTCTGCCGGTTCCGCCGGGCGTGGTTTCGGGCGCAGGCCGGGAATGGCGTCGCTGGTCACCAGATTGGTCGCCGAGGCCACAACCACCTCTTCGATGCGGCTGGTCGTTTCCGGGCTTGCGAACAGCGTCGCGCTGCCACGGGCGGTGGCATCGTCGGCCGCAAGGGCGGCAAAACTATCGGCAGAGCCAAGCATCTCGGTACTCGGTTTTGCAGGGGGGGCCATCTGCGCGCGGGCGGGCAGGGCGGTGGCGATCTCGTCCGCCAGCGCCGCCGGATCGGCCACAAGGGCAGGCTCCGGGCGCGCGGGCGGGGTAATCTCGGGTGCCGAATAGGTCACCAGCACCGGGGCCGCATCCGCGCTTTCTGCCGGAACAGCAGGGGCGGGGCTCAGCGTGGCGGGCTGCGGCGCGAGGCTCACGACCGCAGGCTCGGCCAGAGTTTGCGGCGCGAGCTGTGCCGGGGCCAGCGCCACCGGGGTATCTGCCACGCCGACGGTGGCCGAAGCCAGCACCACGGGCAGCGGCGCTACATCCACCGCTGCGAGCGGCACCATATAGGTGGTATGAGTGGCAACCG
Source organism: Paracoccaceae bacterium (assembly GCA_050288685.1). Taxonomy (GTDB): domain Bacteria; phylum Pseudomonadota; class Alphaproteobacteria; order Rhodobacterales; family Rhodobacteraceae; genus Sinisalibacter. Next base: position 128,440 of record JBNKEH010000003.1, read on the forward strand.
AAGCCGTGCGGGCCGGGGCGCTTTGGGCCAACCGGGCCGGGCTGTCGGTGGAAAACAGGCTGACCAGCGCATAGCTGGCGGCAGCCGATACGGTAAGGCCCATGACGGCACCGCCGGTAAACAGGGCGGCACGCTTGAGCATCCGGGGGGTCGCAGCTGGGGCGATCCGTGAGAGAGGGTTGTTTCTGTCCATCGTCCGGCTCGTATCGACCGCAGAATACGTTGACAATCTTACAGCGGGTTAACGGCACGTTTTCGCCGGTATTATGAGCGCTTTTCCGCCAAAAACAGCCATTTTCGCAGCAATCTTCGTTAATGGGCGGGTAATCTTGATCGGGTGTTAACGCGGCGTTGCGGCAAATCTGCGTCATCCGGGGGTGGAATTGCCGTATCCGCCCCCCTCTTCGTGGACAGAAAAGCCCCATCGGGCTAGGCAGGAAGGGCAAAGAGGGAGGCCCCGATGCGTCGTTTTGGTTTGGTTTTTTCTGTGCTCCTTGCTCTGCCCCTGCCGGCTCTGGCGCAAAGCAGCGCTGCGGCTGAGAGCTGTATCAAGGGCGCAGGGCCAGCCGATGCCGGGGTGCCGCCCAGTGCCGAAGCCTCCGCCGCGCATCGCAACGGGCTGATCGCCATGGCCGCCCAGTGCAGTGAGGCCGCCCAAGCCCCCGATGCCAGTCCCGAAGTGCTCTTCCTCGCCTCCGAAGTGGCGCAGGGCAAACGCGACATGGCCGGGGCCTTTGCATTGCTCACCCGCGCGGCCGAGGCCGATTTCGGCCCGGCTGAAACCCGACTGGGCGATTATTACCTCTTCGGTGTGGCGCCGGGGGGCGAAGATACCGCGCAGGCAGTGACGCATTTCCAACGTGCCGCCGAGCTGAAAGACCCCGCCGGGATGACCACGCTGGCGCTGCTTTACAGTGTCGGCAAGGGCGTCACCCGCGACGCGGGCAAGATGGTGTCGCTGCTCAATGAAGCCGCAGAGGCGGGCTATCATTTCGCCCAGTTCCGGCTGGCGCAAACATATCTCTCAGGCGAGGGCATTCCGGGCCGCGCCGATCCCGCCCTTGGCATCCCCGATCCCGCCCGCGCCGCCACGCTCTTTTCCGCCGCAGCCGATGGCGGCAACCTCAAGGCGGCGCTGGAGCTGTCGCGGCTCTATGCTGATCCCAATTCAGGCCTGCCCGACAACCCGGCAGAACAGGCGCGCCTCACCCGGATGGCGGCGGGCAAGGGCGTGCCCGAAGCGGTGGCGATGATGGGTGTGCTTTACGAAACCGGGCGCGGCACCGAATACAGCCCCGAGATCGCCGCCCGGCTTTATGTGCGGGCGATGGAAACCGGCAAGGTCACCTTCGAGGCGCTGCGTACCGGGGCGCCTGCGCAATGGGACCGCGCCACCGCCTTGGCCTTTCAGCGCCTGTTGCAGGATCGCGGGCTGTACCGAGGCCCGCTCGATGCGATTGTCGGCGGCGGCACCGCAGCAGCGGCGCGCGCTCTGATCCCGCACTAGGGCTTTACGGGCGCTGAGGCGCGCCCTAACTCTTGGGAAACAGAGGCCCTTATCGGGCCGGAAGGGCAAATGGGCGTCATTCTCACCCATCTGGAGATCGTGCTGGGCGTGCTGTTCATCGGCACCGCCCTCATCTGGGTCTTGCAGCAACGGCGCAGCCCGCAATCGGCGCTGGCCTGGATCCTGTTCATCTTCACGCTGCCCTATCTGGGCGTGCCGCTGTTCTTTCTGATCGGCGTGCGGCGCAGCGGCGCGCATTATGACGAGATCGCCTTCAGCGCTTCACCACCCAGCCCGCCGGTGCATCCGCTCGACGATCAGCTCCGCCGTCTGGGTGTGCCCCCGGCCAGCCCCGGCCACCGGCTGGCGCGGCAAACCACGTCCGAAGCCGCCCGCGACGCGCTGATCGCTCTGGTCGCCGAGGCCGAGCACAGCCTCGATGTGGTGCTCTACCGGCTCGATGCCGACAAATACGGCGTGGCCTTCGCCCGGGCGCTGACCGATGCCGCCAAGCGCGGGGTGCGGGTGCGGCTGATCCTCGATCAGATCGGCACCTGGCGCCGCCCGCGCCGGGCGCTGTGGAAGCTGCGTCAGGCCGGGGGCGAGATCCATTTCTTCTCGCCCTTTCCGCGCCTGCGCGCCACCGGGCGCTTCAACCTGCGCATTCATCGCAAGATGGTACTGGTCGATGGGCGCAAGCTCTGGTCGGGCGGGCGCAATGTCGGGGGCACTTATCTGGCTGCACAGGATCGCCCCGCCACCTGGCGCGATCTCAGCTTCACGCTGGAAGGCCCGGTCTTGCAGCACTATGCCGAAGTGTTCGAGGCCGATTGGGCCAAGCAAACCGGCATGCCCCCGGATCGCGCCGCCCCGGTGCCCCCGGTCGAAGGTGGCGGCGCGCTGGTGCAACTGGTGCCTTCCGGCCCCGATATGCGCGATGACGGGCTGCACGATATGCTGGTCCACGCCATCCACACCGCGCATGCGCGCGTCTGGATCGCCACGCCCTATTTCCTGCCCACCGATCAGCTCTTTCACGCGCTCACCTCGGCGGCCCGGCTGGGGCGCGATGTGCGCCTGATCGTGCCCGCGCGCTCCAACCAGCGGGTGGCCGACATCGCCCGGGGCGCCTATCTGCGCGAGCTGGAAGAGGCGGGCGGCCAGGTTCTGCGCCATCACGGCGGCATGATGCACGCCAAGGCGATGCTGTTCGACGATGTCGCCATGCTCGGCTCGGCGAATTTCGACATCCGCTCGATGCTCCTGAATTTCGAAACCTCGCTGATGCTCTACGACCCCGACAGCGTCGCCAAAGTCGAAACATGGTTCGAGATGATCGAGAGTGAATGCATCGAAGGCACGCGCCCCGCGCGCCTGCCACGCCGTTTGGCCGAGGCTACCTTCCGCCTTGGCGCGCCGATCCTCTAGCTGCCCGGCGTCAGGCTCTCGTTCAGCCGGTCTACCAGCCGGTCAATCGCCGCCGCCACTTCCGGGCTCAGCTCTTCGCCATTGGCATAATCCGTGCCTTCAATCGCCCAGATGTCGATCCGCTGCGGCAACACCCCCAGCACATGGGCGAGTTGAATGCCCTCGGCCACACCGATCCCGTGGCTGGAGACCGAGCGTAGCCAGGTGGGCAGGTTCTCACTCATCCCGTCGATCTGATGCAGGGTGCCCGGGGCCGCGCCCGACATGCAGGCATCGACGATGATCACATGATCGCGCCCCTCCATCAGCGTCACCAGATCGGCCGCTGCGCCATGGGTCTCGGCGATCTCGACATCGCAATGCCCCCGCAACCGCCGCACCACCAGCCGCCCGGCGGCATCGTCACGGGCGAAATCGTTGCCGACTCCAATGAGAAGGGGTTTGCTCATGCTCATGTCGCTCATTCTATCACTTTCACGGGGTATTTGGGGATTTGATGCTGAACAGGCGGGGCAGCAGCGCCACCCCGCCTGAGCTGTGTGTGGCTGTGCACCGCTAGTCACGCTCGATGGTTAGGTCCAGAAAATGCGTGGCACAGGAAATGCAGGGATCGTAATTGCGAATGGTCTGTTCGCAGAGAAGCTGGATCTCCTCCTCGGGCTTGTCGAGAATATCGGCGATGAAGCTTTCCAGATCCTCCTCGATCGAGGGCTGGTTCTGCGCCGTCGGCGGCACGATCTGTGCCTTGGCAATCGAGCCGTCATCCGTCAGCGTATATTGGTGGAACAACAGCCCACGCGGCGCTTCCGAGGCCCCCATGCCGGTGCCCGCCTGCGGTTTGTGCTCGACATACACGCTATCGGGTTCCTCATAGGCCTCAATCAGCCGGATCGCTTCCTCGACTGCATAAAGGCTTTCCACCGCGCGCACGGTGATCGAGCGATAGGGGTTCAGGCAGGTCTTGCCCAGCCCAGCGCGCTTGGCCGCCGTCTTGGCCCGGTCGCTGAGCTTGTCATAGGCCAGATTGTAGCGCGGCAACGGCCCGGTCAGATAGGCCCCGCCGGTTTCCTTGGTATGCGATTGCAGCGCATTCGAGCGCGCCACATGGCTCTCCTCGAAATGGTCGTTGTACTCTTCCACCGGGATGTTCAGCCCCCGGTTCGAGATCACCCGCGTGCCCTCATAGATCGGGTAGCGCCCGTTCGGCTCTTCGATACACACCATGGTGTAGTCGCGTTCCTTGTCGGGGAAGGGCAGGGTGGCGGTGAAATCGACAAAGGCCTCGGCCATATCGAGCGCGCGCAGCAGGTTCTCGCGCACCGCCCAGAGTGCTTTCTTGCGCGGGGCCTTCCACCAGCCGCCGACGCGGGCGTTGATCGGGTGAATCTCGCGCCCCGCCAGCGTGCTGACAATGGAATTGCCGATCTTTTTGTATTCCAGCGCCAGCTTCACCACATCCGGGTGATCCTTGGCCATTTCAAGCGCCGACGGATAGCCGAGGAAATCCGGCGCGTGCAGCATTGCCGCGTGCAGCACATGGCTTTCAATCCATTCGCCGCAATACAAGAGCCGCCGCAGATCCTTGATCGGCTGGGTCACTTCGATCCCCAGCGCCATCTCCATCGCCTGCACCGAGCTCATCTGATAGGCCACCGGGCAAATCCCGCAGATCCGCGCGGTAATATCGGGGGCCTCGCTGTTGTCGCGCCCTTGCAGGAAGGCTTCGAAAAACCGCGGCGGCTCGAAAATGCGAAACTCCGTGCCGGTGATCCGCCCGTCTTTTACCGTCACCTTGAACGCGCCTTCGCCCTCGACGCGGGCGAGCATGTCAACCTTGATCACCTTGTCATTCATGGTTCTTTGCCTCCTCGCGGAACGCGGGTGCGTTGGTGTTGAAGGTCGAGAACAGCCGGTGAATATCGCGTTGGCTGGCACCGTTCTCCGCCAGTCTTGCGGCCAGTGGCGCGGTATTGGGGGTTTCCTTCGGGCCAAAGCAGCCATAGCAGCCACGCGCATAGCTCGGGCACAGCGCCCCGCAGCCGGAATGCGTCACTGGGCCAAGGCAGGGTTTGCCCTCGGCCACCATCACACAGACATTGCCCGCCATCTTGCAATCAATGCAGGTCGAATGCGGCGGCGTCTGCGGATAGCGCCCGGCCAGCGTCGCCGTCACCAGCTCGATCATGTGATGTTTCGAGATTGGGCAGCCGCGCAGTTCGAAATCCACCGTCACATGGTCCGAAATCGGCGTGGCCGTGTCGAGCGTATGGATGAACTCAGGATGCGCATAGACCGCGTTGATAAAGCTGTTGGTATCTGCCCCGTTCTTCAGCGCCTGAATGCCGCCCGAGGTGGCGCAGGCGCCAATGGCGATCAGCGTGGTCGAGCGGGCGCGAATATCCTTGATCAGCTCGGCCTCATGCGGCGTGGTCACCGATCCTTCCACCAGCGCAATATCGTAGCGCCCTACGTCGTCGCGCCGGGTGGCTTCGGGGAAATAGGCAATCTCAATCGCCCCGGCGACGGCCAGAAGCTCGTCTTCGCAGTCGAGCAGTGTCAGCTGGCAGCCGTCGCAGGAAGAGAATTTGAAGACGCCCAGTCGAGGTTTACCTGCCATCTCACAACTCCTTCACGGCCATCAGCGGTTTCATCACCGTCCAGTCGAAGACCGGGCCGTCGCGGCAGACAAAGACCGGGCCAAGCTGGCAATGGCCGCAAAGCCCGATCCCGCATTGCATGTTGCGTTCCATCGACAGCCAGATATTGCCCGGCGCCACGCCCATATCGGTCAGCCCGGCGGCGCCGAAACGCATCATCACTTCCGGCCCGCAGATAAAGGCGGTGGTGTTGCGCGGGTCGAAGTCGGCCGCGCGCAGCAGTGCCGTCACCACGCCCACATGGCCGCGCCAGCCGTCATTGGCGCGGTCAACCGTCACCTCGACGCCGAAATCGAGCCGCGCCCGCCACTGGGCCAGCTCCTCGGCAAACAGGATTTCACTGGGATTGCGCGCGCCATAAAGCAGCGTCACCTTGCCATAGGCATCGCGGTTTTCCATCATCTCGTAGATGATCGGGCGCACCGGGGCGAGGCCGAGCCCGCCCGAGATCACCACCACATCGCGCCCGCGCGCCTTTTCCACCGGCCAGGGCACGCCGTAGGGGCCACGCAGGCCCAGCACCGCGCCTTTGGAGAGGTTCGCCAGCGCATGCGAGACCGGCCCGACATCGCGGATCGTGTGGACGATGCGCGAGCGGTCTGAGATTGGCCCCGAAATCGAAATCGGCACCTCGCCGACCCCGAAGACCGAGAGCATGTTGAACTGTCCGGGCGCGAAGCCCTGCCAGTTTTCCACCTCTACTTCGAGGGTGACGATATCGGAAAGCTCTTGCGCCCGGCGGGTTACTTTCGCCGCCACGGGCACCATCGGGTCGGTGTGGGGGTCAGGAGCGTGCACTGTAAAGATCCAACATCTGTACCCGCGTGTCGTGGATCCGTTCCACCATCACGGGCAGTAAACGTTTCAACACGGCATATCCGAATGCCGGGTCGGCTTCGCATTTGGTGCGCAGGCAGGTCGCGTCGAACACGATGGCGCGCACATCTTCGCGGGCAATCGCGTCGAATCCCCAGCGATAGGGCGGGGCAAAGGCGCCAATCCCCAGCACGCCGCCGGTGGTGACGGTCTGAAACACCATCCGCCCCTGACCGGGGGCCGCGATTTCCTTGGCCACATGGCCCTCGCGGATCAGATAGATGTCATTGGCCGGCTCGCCTTCGTGAAACAGATAGGTGTCGGCGGCAAAGCGCATATTCTTGGCACAGCCCTCGACCGTGTCGTAAAAGCTCTGATCGAGACCGGCAAACAGTGGATGTGCCGCCACGATCCGGGCAAGGCCCTCGGGTACTACCATATCAATCTCTCCCTTCCCGGATCGCCGCAGCTTCCTGAGTGATGTCGATCCCGACCGGGCACCAGGTGATGCAGCGCCCGCAGCCGACGCAGCCCATCGTGTCGAATTGCTCGACCCAGTAAGACAGTTTGTGGCTCATCCACTGGCGATAGCGCGCCTTGGTGCTGCCCCGCACCGAGCCGCCATGGACATGGCTGAAATCGGTGGTAAAGCACCAGGCCCAGCGGCTGACCCGCTCCGCGCCCGAGCCATCGAGCGTGTTGACCTCTTCCATCGTGGTGCAAAAGCAGGTCGGGCAGACCATGGTGCAGTTGGCGCAGTTCAGGCAGCGGCTGGCCACGTCTTCCCATTGCGGATGATCGCTGGCGTTCTTCAGAAGCTCCGGCAGCCCGTCGCGGTCGATCCGGCGTTTCTGCCGCGTCGCCCCCTCGATGCGCTTATCAGCAGCGGCAAGGTCCGAGGCGATGGCGGGCACGGCGGGCAGGGCGGCGAGCATCCTGGCCCCGTCCTTGCTGCCCGCTTCGGCCAGAAACCGTGCGCCCGAGAGCTCGGTCAGCGCGATGTCATAGCCCTTTTCGGCGCGCGGGCCGGTGCCCATCGAAACGCAAAAGCAGGTATCGGCCGCGCGGGTGCAATTCACCGCCACCAGAAAGGCCCGCGCCCGCCGTGCGGCGTAATGCGGATCTTTATATGGCCCGTCCTGAAACACCTTGTCCTGGATCGCAATTGCGGCGAGGTCGCAGGCCCGCACCCCGATAAAGGCGCGCAGGGTGTCGTCCGGCGGGGTGGCGATGATCTTGGTTTCGCCCTCCGTCACCTCGGTGCGCCAGAGCGTCTGGCGCGGCGGGTGCAGAATGCGTTTCCACGAGGCTGGCCCGAGCGTGGCGCTGAAATAGGCGTTGCCCTCTTTCTTCAGCCGGTATTTCCCGCCCGATTGCTCATCGACCCAGCCTCTCGGCAGATCGTCGGCGCTGTCGATGGGTTCATAGACAATGGCGCCATCGCGCCTGACCGGCCCGGTGACCTCGCGCCCTTCGCCTTTCAAGGCTGCAATCAGTGCATCAAGCCCGGCCGCATCAATGACCACGGGGTCGGCAAAATCCGTACCCCCGGTCATACCGCTTCACAGAACATGGCTGCCTCCTCCCAAGGGCCAAAAAACTCATAACTGTCGCGCGAGTACGAGCTGACTTGATCACGTCACCCGGAGGGGTGCGATGATCCTGATCAATTCAGAAAGTCGAATGTGAACGAGGGGGGAGGAAGGTGGCCGTCAGCTCGCCAAGGCGCGGGGAAGGCGCGAGATAATCAGCCCGATCGCCATGCCGAAAGCCGCCCCCAGTGCATCGGCGCGGAAGTCGAAAATATCGCGGCTGCGATTGACATAGGGCTGGATCAGCTCGATGGCGCCACCGAAAATCAGCGCCACCAGAAAGATCTTCCAGGCCGACCGCGGCCGTCTCAGGCTGACCGGCAGGGCGAAGACCGCGAAGGCGATGAAGTGATGCAGCTTGTCGCCGCCCGGCGTTTGCGGCAGCGCGCCTGCGGGCATCAGCGTGACCACGGCGATCAGCATCCCCAGCGCCACGGTGAGGGCGATATCGATATTTCGGTCACGGATGCGGGTGGACATGGCTGCGCTCGATGGTTTTGCACTATCTTTCCTATATAGGCGCCGGTGTCAGCCCCGAAAGAGCATCGCCGTTCACATGGCAGGGAAGCGCCGATCCAGGCGCTGTGCCGCTGGGCAGGGTGGTGAAAGATTGGGCAGGGCAGGCAACAGGGTGAGGGGCAGCGCGGGGCGCCCCGCCCGGCCGCAGCCTATTGCAGAACCGATTGCGTGCAGTCCAGCGCGGTGTTGAAGGCCAGGTGGCTGTTTTTCAGCGACAGCTTGCCCAGAACATCGCCCCGGTGGCTCCAGGTCATCCAGTAGGAGCGCGCGAATTCGCTGGCGAAATCGGCGGCACTGCCCGAATTCACCGGCTCGGTGATCACCAGCCCGTAATCGCCGCCGATCTCGGTGCCGGTGGCGGTCACATTCCAGGGCGTGCGGCTGTCAAAAGCCACGGTCAGCTCGTAACTGTCGCCCACCGTGATCCCGGTCCAGCTCGGATCGGTGATGCCGATGGCCAGCAGCGCCTGATCGGAATTGGTATCGAACCCGATGAAAAAGCCGGTGCCGCCGTCGAACGCCACCAGCGCCCCGCAGCCCTGCAGATCGGAATAATAGTCCACATCCCATGCGCCCACATAGGACCAGTGATTGGCGTGTTCGGCCGAGGCCGAGACAGGCAGCAGGCAAAGCAGAAAAGCGGCAATCGACTTCATGGGGAACTCCTCAAATCGTAAACTGCGTCGACGCTAACGAGCGCTTGCTCCGTCGCCAAGAGAAGAGTGCAGGGAGGGCGGCGAAAAGGGCGGGGCGCCGGTGGAGCAGGGGGGAAGGGCGCGGGCCAAAGCAGGATACGTCCGCAGGCGGCAGAGTTTCTTGGGGCGACGGTTCCGCCTCCGATCCCCCCGGAGGGCGCCACAGTCGTTGCGTCGAGCCTAGATCAGAGCCTTGCAACCACCTCGCCCGGCCCTGCCGGGCAGCGCCCGACCTGCCCCCGGAGGGCGCTTTGTCTTGGCCTCGCTTAGACACAATGGTGTTGAGGCTTTTGGGCACAGCAGAGCCAAACTCTGCAAAAGCGCCCCCCAGGTCGGGCGCTGCCCGCCGGTGATGTCGGCTTTTAGGAGGGAGATGGGACGTCAAAGATCCAGCCGCAGGCTCCCGCCCGGCGGCACGACGGGCGACGCCCGACCCTCCCCACGGGAGGGCGTATGGCGACTCCAGATGAAGCAAATCGGGCGAGGATGCTTTCGATCACGGCGCTTAGAACCGCTGCAGCACAACGCCCACCCAGGGTCGGGCGCCGCCCGTTTTTGCTCGCGGCGTGTGAGATGGGAGATGCCAATTAGCGGTGATCGGCTCCCCCTTCACCCGCCTTCACTAAAACTTCGAACAGTTAGCGATAACATCAATACCGCCAAAGGCTTGACCTCCTGTTCGAGTTCGGACACTCCCCCGACACGCGCCGAAAATCGGGCCAAAAATCAGCCCGAAATCACACGTCCAGCTCTTCCACAAACCGGGCGTTTTCCTGGATGTATTGGAACCGCAGCTCGGGCTTTTTGCCCATCAGCCGCTCCACCAGATCGCCGGTTTCGCCGGGCTCGTCCTCGTCGATGGTCACCCGGATCAGCTTGCGGGTTTCCGGGTTCATCGTGGTTTCCTTCAGGTCCTTCGCGTCCATCTCGCCGAGACCCTTGAAGCGCTGCACGTCGATCTTGCCCTTGCCGCCGAGGCCCTTTTCCAGCGCGATCTCTTTCTCGGCGTCATCGGCCACATAAAGCCGCCGCGCGCCTTGGGTGAGCCGGTAGAGCGGCGGGCAGGCGAGGTAGAGGTGGCCCTGATCGATCAGCGGCCGCATCTGGGTGAAAAAGAAGGTCATCAGCAGGCTGGCAATATGGGCCCCGTCGACATCGGCGTCGGTCATGATGATGATCTTGTCATAGCGCAGATCGTCGACGCGGAACTTGGTGCCCATGCTCACCCCCAGCGCCTGACAGAGATCGTTGATCTCCTGGTTCTGGCCGAGCTTCGAGCTGGCCGCGCCGAGCACGTTGAGGATCTTGCCCCGTAGCGGCAGCAGCGCCTGTTTCTTGCGGTCGCGCGCCATCTTGGCCGAGCCGCCGGCGCTGTCGCCTTCGACCAGGAACAATTCGGTGCCCTCGCGGTTGGTCGCGGCGCAATCCACCAGCTTGCCGGGCAGGCGCAGCTTTTTCGTCGCGGTTTTGCGCTGGGTTTCCTTCTCCTGCCGCCGCCGCAGCCGCTCTTCGGCTCTGAGCACGAGGAAATCGAGAATAGCCCCGGCCGATTTGCTGTCCGCCGCCAGCCAATGGTCGAAATGGTCGCGCACCGCGCCTTCCACCATCTTCGCCGCACTTTCCGACGACAGCCGGTCTTTGGTCTGCCCGACAAAAGCCGGGTCGGCGATGAAGGTCGAGACCAGCGCGCAGCCCCCGGCAAGCAGGTCGTCGCGGGTGATCTGCGCGGCCTTCTTGTTGCCCACCAGCTCGCCGTAGGCCTTGATGCCTTTCAGGATCGCCGCCCAGAAGCCGGATTCATGGGTGCCGCCCTCGGGCGTGGGCACGGTGTTACAATAGCTCTGGATGAAGCCGTCGCGGGCAGGCGTCCAGTTGATCGCCCATTCCACATAGCCCGGCGCATTGAATTTCTCGCGAAACTCCACCTTCCCGGCAAAGCCGGTATCGGAATAGGTCGAGGCGGTGCCAAGGCTTTCCTTCAGGTAGTCCGCCAGCCCGCCGGGGAAGTGAAACACGGCCTCTTGCGGGGTCTCGCCATCGTCAATCGCCGATTTCCAGCGAATCTCGACGCCGGAATACAGATAGGCTTTCGAGCGGGCGAGGGTGAAGAGCCGCTTCGGCTTGAACTTGTGCGAACCAAAAATCTCGGCATCGGCATGGAAGGTCGTGTAGGTGCCGCGCCGGTTGGGGGCAGCGCCGATCTTTTCGACCGGGCCGAGCGGCTTGCCGCGCGAGAACCGCTGCTCGTAAAGTTCCTTGTTCTTGGCGACCTGCACCACCATCGAATCCGACAGCGCGTTCACCACCGACGAGCCGACCCCGTGCAAACCGCCCGAGGTCTGATAGGCCTTGCCGGAAAACTTGCCGCCCGCATGCAGGGTGCAAAGGATCACCTCAAGCGCTGATTTCCCCGGGAATTTCGGATGCGGATCAATCGGAATGCCGCGACCATTGTCGCGCACCGTCACCGAGTAATCGGCATGCAGCTCCACTTCGATCCGGTTGGCATGACCGGCCACCGCTTCGTCCATCGAGTTGTCGAGGATCTCGGCCACGAGGTGATGCAGCGCCCGTTCGTCGGTGCCGCCGATATACATGCCGGGCCGCTGACGCACCGGTTCCAGCCCTTCCAGCACCTCGATCGACGAGGCGTCATAGGTATCGGGGCCGGTGCTGCTCAGGAGGTCGTCTGCCATTGCTCGAACTTTCTTGCTCTTCTTGAGCGGCCATTAGACCATCCGCGCGCGGCGGGGGCAATATGGCATGGGGGAAGGGGGTGCGCCGGGCCTAGGAATTCGCCCGCAGCCAGTCGGAAAACAGCGCCTCGTCAATCAGCCCCTGCGCCAGCGCGATGATCTGGTTGCCGGTTCCCTCGACGGACCAGTCCAGAACCACGCCGTTGAGTTCGAGGCAAAAGTTCATCGCATCGAAGGCGGTGCGTTTGTTGCCGTCATTGAAGCAATGACCAGCGGCAACGGCCGCAGCATAGGCCGCAGCCAGATCGAAGACATCGCCGATCAGCCCATAGACGATGCGGTTCTCGACCCGCGCCAGCGCCCCTTCGAGCGATTTGTCGCGGGCACGCCCCGGCAATTCGCCCGGATTCAGCGCCGCATCATGCAGGGCCTCGACCAGATCGGCGGTGAGGATGACCCAGCTCATTTGTCTTTCAGATAGTCAAGGACCGGCTGAACGCGCGCACGCGACCGTTCCAGATAGGCCTGCACATCCTCCCGCGTCGCATAGCGCGGCTCTTCTTTCAGCACCGCTTCCTCGGGCACGAAATAGCCAACCACCTTTGAGTTTTTCAGCACTGCCACCGGTTCGCCCCCGGCGCGGTCCAGCACCTTCTGCGGCTCGCGCAGCTCGGTCATAGTGCAGATGTTTCTGGTGAACAGACGGGTCATGTTTGCGCTCCTGAGTATGCGATAGAATGTACAGTCTTTCGCCCATGTTTTCAAGGCCGCTGCGGTCTGGTCTTGCGTCCGCCGCTCTGCGGATCATAGTGCCGCAAAACAGGAGGACCTCATGCGCATTCTTTTTACCGGCGGTAGCGGCAAGGCAGGGCGGGAGGTGATCCCCTATCTGCTCGATCAGGGGCATCGGGTGATGAATGTCGATCTGGTGCCGCTCGACCATCCCGGCGTTGATAATATCGTGGCCGATCTCACCGATAGTGGGCAGGTGTTCAACGCGCTCAGCATGTATGCCAATTTCGACGAGATGGAGCCGGGCACCGGGGTGCCGCGCTTTGATGCGGTGGTGCATTTCGCCGCCATTCCCCGCATCCTCCTGAAGCCCGATAACGAGACCTACCGGGTCAATGTGCTCAGCACCTACAACGTGCTGGAAGCCGCGCTGAAGCTTGGCATTCGCAAGGTGGTGATCGCGAGTTCCGAAACCACCTATGGCGTCTGTTTTGCCGATGGCGAGCGCAAACCGCTCTATGTCCCGGTGGATGAAGAGCATCCGGTGGTGCCGGAAGACAGCTACGGCATGTCAAAGGTGGTGAACGAGGTGACGGCGAAAAGCTTTGCCACCCGCACCGGCGCCGATGTCTATGCCCTGCGCATCAACAACGTGATGAGCCCCGAGGATTATGCCCGCGACTGGCCGCGCTATTTCGAGAACCCCGACCTCAGACGGCGCAACATCTTTTCCTATATCGACGCGCGCGATCTTGGGCAGGTGGTCGATCTCTGCCTGAAAAAGGATGGGCTGGGCTATCAGGTGTTCAACGTCGCCAATGACGGCATGAGCGTGAAACTGAGCCCGGCAGAGGTGGTGGCGCGCTATTATCAGGGCGTCGAGCTGCGAGAGCCAGTGGAAAGCTGGACCACGCCCTATTCCAACCGCAAGATCAAAGAGGTGCTGGGCTTTGAAGAACAGCACTCCTGGACGAAATACGTGACGCCTTAAGGCGCAATAGCCTCGCCCGGCGGCACCGCCGGGCAGCGCCCGACCTCCCCCCGGAGGGCGCTTTCGGCGTCGAAGGCAGCCCAGACTCTGTGGATTTCACGCGGGCGTAGCGAAGCCCGGTCTCAGCGGATCGCCCTCCAGGTCGGGCGCGGCCCTCAGCTCGCAGCGTCGCTGAACGGATCGTCCGGATGGCCCGGATCGAAAAACAGCCCCCCTGAACGAAATAGGTCAGCCCGTAGTCCCGGCCCGGCTGCCCGCCAGAAATGCTGCGATGAAGATCAGAGCCATCGGCAGCCAGAGCCCGGCGACGCTAGCGAACATCTCGTAGGACTGCATGAACACGCTGGCGACGAGGCCGAAATCAAGCACAAGCGCGGTGGCCACAAAGGTGGCCGCCACGACCACGGGGGCGAAGGCGCCAAACTTGCGGGCATAAAGCCAAGCGGCCAACGCGGCCCCCGCCGGGCCGCCGATTGCGTGCACGACGAGCGTGACATTAAAGCTCATCACCAGCGGCCCGAGCCCCATGATGGCCCCACAGAACGCCCAGACGGCGACAGCGAAGCCGAGAAGAATGAGTATGTTGCGTAGCATGGCAATCCCCTTGCTGTGGGAGTGTCCAAGCCTCGCCAAGGGGCGCAATCCTCGCCATGACCTCGGTCAATTCGGGCCGTCCTTCAGCTTTACAGGGGGAAGGGGTCTATTCCCCGAACGGATCGTCCGGATAGCCCACACCGGCCAGATACAAGCCTTCCGGCGGCGAGACCGGGCCGCAGGCGGCGCGGCTTTTGGCCTCAAGCGCCGCGCTCACATCGTCGGGCGACCATGACCCTGCGCCAACGCGCTCCAGAGTGCCCACGAAACTGCGCACCTGATTGTGCAGAAAGCTGCGGGCGCGGACGTGAAAGCGGTATTCCATCCCGCCGGGATAGGGCAGGGCCTCCACTCGCAGCTCATCCAGCGTTTTCACCGGGCTGTCGGCCTGACATTGCACCGAGCGGAAGGTGGTGAAATCGTGCCGGCCAATGAGCCGGTCGGCCCCTGCCTGCATCGCATCCGCATCGAGCTCATGCGCCACCCGCCAGGCCCGGCCGCGCTCATGCACCAGCGGCGCCCGGCGGCTGACCAGCCGAAACAGATAGCGCCGTTCGATGGCCGAGAACCGCGCGTGAAATTCGTCATCGACCCGCGCGCAAGCGACCACCGCCACCGGATGCGGCTTCAGGTGATAATTCAACGCCTCGCTCAGCCGAAACGGCGTCCAGTCCTTGGCCAGATCGCAATGCGCCACCTGCCCAAGCCCATGCACCCCCGCATCGGTGCGCCCGGCAGCGGCAATCGAGGGCACATCGCGCTCCAGCTTTGCCAAAGCCGCCTCCACCGCGCCCTGCACCGAAGGCTGGTCTTTCTGCCGCTGCCACCCGGCAAACGGCCCACCGTCATATTCGATTTTCAGGGCATAACGAGGCATGCAGGCGGGATAGCGCGGCGGATGGGGGCTGGCAAGGGAGGAGAGGGGGATGGTGCATGGAGGCGGGGCGCAGCTATTGGAGCGGCTGGGGCTTTATTGCGAGGACAGTGGCCGACCGCGGGGGGACGAGAAGCGTCCGCCGTCACGCTGGAAGCGTGCCTCCGGCACGACGGGGCGGTCGGACGCTGCCCGGCGGTTCCCACCGGGCGAAAGGTTCAGCTAATCGCGAAAAGCCGAGGGCCGTGACTGCCTGTGCGATTTTGTTTCGATGTGGGGATCAGTTCGCTCTGCTCGGGCCGGACCTTCCCCTATCCCCCACCTCGCAGACGCTGCACCCCTTAAAATCTTGACTTTTCCTCCATTTTCAGGTAGTTTGATTTCTAACTACCAAGGTGCGCAATCATGACGTCTCCCACCGACCGTCTGGGTCGGGGCGTGGCTCGATTCATGCTGCATGTCCCGTCTCATCTTGACCCGATCCTCTATCGGACCGAGTTCGGTGGGCGCGATTTTCTCTCCAGTGAAATTTCCGTGGTGATGCTGCTGTCGGTGCGCGGCGCGCTGTCGCCCACCGACATTGCCCGCGCCCTGAACATGCAAAAGGGCAGCCTGTCCTCGGTGCTGAAACGGCTGGAGCGGCGCAGCCTCATCGCGCGCCGTCGCAAGGCCGGTGATGACCGCAGCTATATCATCGCACTGGCGCCGGAGGGGGCCGCTCTGGTCGCGCATATGCAGGCGCAGCGCCAGCGCGGGCTGGGCGCGCTTTTCGCGGCCTTGCCGGACGAAGAGGCCAACTCTGCGGCTGAGGGGCTGAAGGTAATTTCGGATTATTTGGAGACCTTGGAGGACGAAACAATGGCAGACACGCATTCCAATGCACTGCACTGGTACTATTCCGCCAGTGATGAAGACCGGGAAGAATACAACGCCTACGGGCCTTGGGTGGTCGAGGTGAAAACCGAGGCGGATATGCCGCCGAGTTTTCGCAGCTTTTACGAGGCCGACAAGGGGGCGAAGATGCTGTTGAAGCTCCCCCGCCGCGAGGAACGGCGCGAATTGCGGCCCGGCATGAACCTCTACCGCGCCGTGATCGCTCTGCGTGAAAACGGGCTGACCTTACGCGAAATGGTCGATGACAAGGTGGCCAGCCGCGATGTCGGCTGGGATGAGATCGTCGCCATCCGCTGCCGCAATGACCTGTTGATGGGGCATTGGACGCTGCTTCTGGGCGACGGCAGCGAGATCGACCAGCGCTTCAACCGGGTATCGTCGGATATCATGAACCAGGCCACCGATTTCGTCCGCGCCCATCTGACCACAGCCGACGCGCTTGCGGGCGAAGAGGATCCGGTGATTGAAATCCCGCAATCGGAGGTGTTTTTCGGCTCGGTCCTGCAGGAGATGACCCGGCGCGGACCGGAACCGGTGGTGCCCTTGCATTTTGAACCGCCGAAGCCGCCAGCGCGGGGCAGGGGCAAGGCGTCGACCTCGACCGGGGTCTTGATCATCCGGATGCCCGGCGAGCTGGTGATCGTCAGCCGCGATGAGGCCCAGCGCGATCTCGAAGGCCCCTCTTATGCCTCCAACGATCTGTTCCTCCCCCTCAACCGGATCACCGCCTTCGCGATGGATCGGCCGCAACCGGGTGACAAAATGCCCTATCCGCTCTTGTCGCTGCATCTGGGGCGCCAGCTGTTTCGCCAGTCCTGCCGCACCGCACCTGATGCCGTCGTGGCCACGCTGACTGCCCGCGGGATCCCAAGGGTGTCCGACCGCTGACGGATTGGACCGGGCGGAAATGCTGGACTGAGCAAACAACAGATGGGCGTTCGCGCCCATCGCGCTGACCTGGCAACAGCCGCAGCCATCCCCCCGCTAGCGCCACGGCGTCTAACCTCCTATATATCTGCAAACATCTGGAGTTTTGCCTTTGGGGCTTGCCGATTTAGCTGATGGGATTGCCCGCCAATTCGAGGCGGTGGGGGACGGGGTGCATGAGGCGCTGTTCGAGCCGGTGGTGCGTCTGGGCGTGACCGGGCTCAGCCGCGCGGGCAAGACTGTGTTCATCACCTCGCTGGTGGCCAATCTGATGAACCGGGGGCGGATGGCGCAGTTCATGCCCGCCGCCGAGGGGCGCATTCTCACGGCCTTTCTGCAGCCCCAGCCCAATGTGACGGTGCCGCGCTTTGATTACGAGGCGCATCTGGCGGCGATGACGGGGCCGGGCCCCCGCTGGCCCGACAGCACCAGCGCGGTCAGCGAACTCCGGCTCAGCTTTCGAGTGCGTCCCGGCGGGCTCTTGTCGGGGCTGCGCAGCCCGCGCGTGGTGCATCTTGATATCGTCGATTATCCCGGCGAATGGCTGCTCGATCTCGAACTGCTCGACCGCTCCTATGAAGATTGGTCGCGCGACACGCTCAGCCGCATCACCCCGCGCCCGATGGCGGCGGCGTTTCTGTCCGCGGCGGATCATGCCGATGCGGCTGCCGATCACGACGAAACCACCGCCAAGGCGTTGGCGGGCAGTTTCACCTCCTATCTCAACGCGGCGCGCGCGGCGGGCTATGCCGATTGCACCCCGGGGCGGTTCATCCTGCCGGGCGAGATGGCGGGCAGTCCGGCTCTGACCTTTGCGCCCTTGCCCAAACCCGCCCTGACCCCGCGCGGCTGCCTGTGGCGCGAGATGGAGCGGCGCTTCGAGGCCTATAAGGCCAAGGTGGTGAAACCATTCTTTCGCGCTTATTTCGCCCGGATCGACCGGCAGGTGGTGCTGGTCGATGTGTTGGAGGCGATCAATGCGGGGCCGGCGGCGCTGGAAGATCTGCGCCGCGCGATGGCCGAGATTCTTTCGGCCTTCCGCCCCGGCCGCAATGCCTTCCTTGCGCAGCTTTTCGGCGGCAAGCGGGTCGAGCGGGTGCTCTTTGCCGCCACCAAGGCCGACCATCTGCATCACAGCCAGCACGCGCAACTGACCGCCATCGTGGAAGCGATGACCCGCGAAGCGCGCGACCGGGCCGATTTCGCCGGGGCCGAAACCGCCGCCATGGCGATTGCCGCCCTGCGCACCACCACCGAAGAACAGGTGGAGCATGACGGGCGCAAGCTCGACTGTGTGCGCGGCACCCTGGCCACCACCGGCAAATCGGCCGCCCTTTACCCCGGACGGCTGCCGGAAGACCCGATGCGCCTGCTGGGCCCCGCCCGCGAAGGTGCGGAAAAATGGCTCGACGCCGATTACCGGATGATGCGTTTTGCGCCCGCCGAGATCAGCCTGAAACCGGGCGATGGCCCGCCGCATATCCGGCTTGACCGGGCGGCGGATTTTCTGATCGGAGACAAGCTGTGAGCATGTCCGATCCGATCATCGCCCCGATCATCACCCCGGCCACGCAAGAGGATGCCCCGGCGATCAGCGCGATCCTGTCGGGCTGGATCGACGAAACTCATTGGATGCCGCGCGTGCATAGCCCCGACGAGGAACAGGGCTTTGGGGCTTTGCTGGTGGCGCAGTGCCATACGCTGGTGGCCCGGCAGGCAGGACGGGTGCGGGGCTTTCTGGCCCGCGAAGGCGAGGCGGTGCACGCGCTCTATCTGCACCGCGACGCGCGCGGGCAGGGGTTGGGCTCGGCGCTGCTGGCGCGGGCCAAAGCCGAAAGCGCCCGGCTGGTGCTCTGGACCTTTCAGGCCAATCCCGGCGCGCAGCGCTTTTATCTGCGCCATGGCTTCACCGAGGCCGAACGCAGCGATGGGGCGGGCAATGACGAAAACCTGCCCGATATCCGCTATGTCTGGGAGGGCAGGTCGTGAGCGACAGATCCGATAAGCCGGTACTGATCGAATACGAAACCGCCCCCGAGGCCAGCCCCGCCAGCGCTCCGCCGGTACCCGAGCCCGATCCGACCCTGCCAGAGCCGCGCGCGATGCAGATGGCGGCCCGGCTGGCAGCGCGCAAACCTTCGCGCCTTGGCCGCTGGTTCTGGGGGCTGGCGGGCGGGCTGGTCGGCTTCATGGCTTCGGTCGCGGCGTGGAATTTCGTCACCGGGCTGCTGGAGCGCAACCCGGTTCTGGGCCTCATCGCCTCGGTTCTGGTCGGGGCCTTCCTCTTGGTGGCCGCGATCATTGCCCTGCGTGAGCTGGCGGCTTTTGCCCGGCTGAAACGGGTCGATACCCTGCATGCCGAGGCCGAAGGTGCGGCCGCGCGCGACGATCTGCCCGCCGCCCAAGAGGTGCTGGGCAAGCTCCGGCGGCTCTACCGGGGCCGTGACGATCTGCGCTGGGGGCTGGCGCGGCTTGACGAGCGTGCGCCGGAAATATTCGATGCCGACGGGCTGTTGGGGCTGGCCGAGGCCGAACTGCTTGGCCCGCTCGACGATCTGGCCCGGCGCGAGGTTGAAGCGGCTGCGCGTCAGGTGGCCACGATCACCGCCATCGTGCCCTTGGCGCTGGCCGATGTGGCCACGGCGCTGACCGCCAATCTCAGGATGATCCGCCGGATTGCCGAGATTTACGGCGGCCGGTCGGGGCTGCTGGGCAGCTGGCGGCTGACCCGCGCGGTGATGACCCATCTGGTGGCCACCGGCGCCGTGGCCGTGGGCGATGACCTTATTCACACGCTCGCGGGTGGCTCGATCCTGTCGAAGCTCAGCCGCCGTTTTGGCGAGGGCGTGGTCAACGGTGCCCTGACGGCACGGGTGGGGGTTGCGGCCATGGATGTGTGCCGTCCGCTGCCGTTTTCAGCGCGTGCGCGACCCAGTGTCACAAATCTTGTAAAACGGGCGCTGACAGGGCTGTTCGAGGCTCAATCTCCACGCTAGGGTGCCCGGCATGGGCGAGATTGTATCAAAACGAGTGCTGGTTTTAGGGGGCTACGGCCTCATTGGGGCCAATGTAGCAAGGGCGTTGGCCGAGCGTGGACATGAGGTGATTGCCCTTGGTCGCGACCTTGGCGCGGCGCGACGGGTTTTGCCGGGATTTCCGTGGGTTATCCGCGACATGCGGGCGCTGACCAAGCCCGATGACTGGCTGCCGCTGGTGCAGGATGTCGACTTCGTGGTGAACTGCGCCGGGGCCTTGCAGGACAATCTGCGCGACAATCTGGAAGTGGTGCACCTGCATTCGATCGGGGCGCTGGTTCTGGCTTGCGAGAAGTCCAAAACCGCCTTTATTCAGATCTCCGCCGTCGGGGCCGACCCCCACTCGGTGCTGGCGTTCTACCGCACCAAGGCCGAGGGCGACGCGCTGATCCGCGAATCCCATGTCAATTGGTGGATCTTCCGCCCCGGTCTGGTGATCGCGCCCTCTTCCTATGGCGGCACAACCCTGATCCGGATGCTGGCCGGGGTGCCGGTGATCCAACCCATCGCGCTGCCTCATGCCCCGATCCAGAGTATTGGCGTGCGCGATGTGGCCTGGGCCGTGGCCCGCGCGGTGGAAGGGCAGATCCCGCCCCGCACCGAGGCCGATCTGGTCGAGGACCAAACCCATTCGCTGGTTGATGTCGTTGCCGCAACCCGCCGATGGCTGGGCTTTCCGGCGGCCAGCTTCACCTGGGTGGCGCCGAAATGGGGCGTGCGCGCCGCCGGAGCTGCGGCCGATTTTCTGGGGCGTTTCGGCTGGCGCTCGCCGCTGCGCTCGACGGCTTTGCGCGCGATGGAGCTTGGGGTACTTGGCAAACCCGCCCAGACCCGCGCCGTGCTGGGCCGTCCGGCGCATGCGCTTGAGGAAACCTTCCTTGATATGCAGGCCCGGGTGGAAGACCGGCTGTCGGCCCGGATGCAGCTTCTGGCACCGCTGTTGATTTTCACCATCGCCATCGATTGGATGGCTCAGGGCCTGTCGGGGCTGGCTGGCATGGGCGATCTGGTGGCCGAAATGGCAACGCGTGGGATCGCGCCGCTGCTCAGCCGTCTGGTGATCGCGATCCTGGCCATGGTGGCTTTTGCGCTCGGGGCCAGCCTGTTGTTCCGCCGCTGGGCGCTGCGCACGCTGCTGGTGATGGTCTTCGTGACGCTGTTCTATGGCGTTGCCGTCACCCTGATGGCGCCGCATGTCTGGACCGACCCGTTCGGCTCCGGCGTCGATATCCTGCCGATGATCGTCGCGTTGCTGATCGCCCGGGTGCTGATGGATACGCGCTGAGCCATGGAGCTGGCTCTGGTTCTGCGCTGGCTTCACATCATCGGGGCAACCGTGCTGTTCGGCACCGGGGCAGGGATCGCGTTTTTCATGGTCATGGCGGTGCGCAGTCGTTCCGCCCCGCTGATCGCCCATGTGGCGGGCACCGTGGTGCTGGCCGATCTGCTGTTCACCGCCACCGCCGTGATCGCCCAGCCGATCACCGGCGTGCTCCTGGCGCACGAGTTGGGCTGGGATCTCAGCGAAGGCTGGATCCTCGCCGCCATCGGGCTTTACCTCGTCACCGGAGCCTTCTGGCTGCCGGTGGTCTGGATCCAGGCCAAGCTGCGCGACATCGCCCGGACCGCTGCTGCCGGCAACACAGAGCTCCCCCCGCGCTTTTACCGGCTCTATCGGGTCTGGTTCGTCTTCGGCTTCCCCGCCTTCCTATCGGTGCTGACGATCCTCTGGTTGATGGTCGCTCGGCCCGACATTTCCGCGCCATGGTAAGGGCTTCTGGACAGGATGAGGGAAATCGGGCAGGGTCCGGCGATTGATATTGGCCAATTGATGCAGGGTGTTTGATGGATGAGTTTCTGATGCTGCTGGTGGTGGCGGCGATAGCGCTGCCGGTTCTCCTGATCATCTTCATGATCTGGGTGATGGTGCTTTCCGGCAAGCTGCGCGAGGTTCGGGGCGAAGTCGACAAGATGCGCGCAAATCTGATCAACATGCGCTCTGATCTTGACGCTCTGCGCCGTGGCGCCGTGGTTCAGGCGCGTTCTGAACCCACAGAAACACCCGTTGAAACGCCTGCCGAAGCGCCCGCCGCGCCGGTCGAAACCGGCACGCCGCCTGTACCTCCCACGCAACCCGAAGCCGTGCCCGGGCCGTGGACAGCGGGCAAAAAGGCCGATCTGCCCCCGGCAGAGCTTGCCGCACCCACTCCGCCGACCCCGCCCGCAACGCCCGCCCCCCAGACCCCGCCGAAAGCGGTGGTGCTCAACGCCGAAAAGGCCAATGCGCTGGGGGTCTGGCTGCAAGCCAACTGGATCTATGTGATCTCCGCCGTGTCGCTGGCCTTTGCCGGGCTGTTCTTCGTGCAATACGGCATCGAAAACGGGCTGCTCAGCCCCACGGCTCGGGTCATCGCCGCGCTGGTTCTCGGGGCGGCGCTGGTCGTCGGGGGCGAGGTCGTGCGTCGCCGCTGGGGCGACCGCGAAGACGCCACCACCGCCTATCTGCCCTCGGTTTTCTCCGGCGCGGGCATCGTCACCCTGTTCGTGGCAGTGCTGGCCGCGCTGCATCTATATGCGCTGATCGGCACCGGGCTGGCCTTTGCCGGGCTGGTCGCGGTGGCCGCCCTTGCCATCGGGCTGGGCTGGTATACCGGGCCATTATTGGCTGCGATCGGCATTCTCGGCGCCTTCACCGCGCCTTTCCTTATCGGGGGGCACAGCGACACGCCGCAGGCCTTATATGCCTATTTCCCCCTTGTCATGCTGACCGGACTGGCGATTGACGCGGGCCGCCGTTGGGCCTGGGTTTCGCTGCTGACGCTGGCGCTGGTCTATCCGGCCACATGGCTGCTCTATCTCAACGCGGGCTATCCGGAATATGCCGCGCTTCTGCTGGTTGGCATCGTGCTTGCTAGCATGGCGATCCCGCCTTTGAAGCTGATGCCCAACCATTCCGGTGCGGCGATTATCCAGAGCTTTGCCAAAACCCGTCCGCTCGGCTGGCCGGAATTTCCCACAAGGTTGGTGGGCGGCACGATGCTCGCTTCGGTGATCTCGCTGGTGCTTCTGTCCGCCGATGGTCAGGCCGGGTTCTGGCTGGCGCTTGCGGCCCTTGCCGTGCTGTTCATCGCCATTTCCTTCTGGGCTGAATCGGCCCACGCACTGGAAGACCTCGCGCTGCTCCCGGCTCTGGGCCTGCTGATCCTGCCGGCGCTGCAAGCCTTGATCGACGGCGATGTCGCCCTTGAGTTTTTCTATTGGTACACCCGGCCGGTTGGCACGCCATTGTCCAACAGCCCCTATATTCTTGCGGCAGTGGCCGCCTTCCTCAGCCTCGCGGCGGCTTTGCGCGCCTGGCGGGGCGGGCGTTGGCCGATTGCCTGGGCGGCGGGCGCGGCCTTCACCGCGCCCGCGATGCTGGTGCTGCTCGATGTGATCTGGGCCGCTTCAGAAGTGCTTGGCGCCTATCCCTGGGCCATCGCCGCGATGATCCTTGCCGGGGTGATGACCGCGCTAGCGCTGGCCTTTGCGCGCATCGACCACGAAGAGCATGGCCGGATCGCGGGCTTTGCCCTCTCAGCTATCGCCATGATCGCCTATGCGCTGACGCTGGTGCTGACCGAAACCGCGCTGACGCTGGCGCTGGCCGTCACCACGCTGGCCGCTGCCGCCCTCGACAAACGCTTTACCCTGCGCCCGCTCGCGGTGGCGGTGCAGATTGGCGCGATCACGCTGGGCTGGCGGCTGATCCTCGATCCCGGCGTCGACTGGGCGCTGGATGCCCCCTATTGGGAGCTGATCCTGGCCTATGCGGGCAGCATCGCGGCGCTGGTGGCAACGCTCGCCCTGCTGCGCCCGCTGGACCGCCCGATTGCGGTGATCATCACCGAAAGTGCGATCTGGTCCTATGGCGCGGTGTTCCTGTCGCTGCTTCTGTTCCGGGTGATCGACGATCTGACCCCGGGCCGGGGCAGTGAAACCCACTGGTTCATCGGCCTCTTCGCCACGATCTGGCTGGTCTCTGCCGCTAATCAGCTTTGGCGCTCGCAGATCACCGGCTGGGTGCGCAAACTGCGTCTGGTGCTGGCGGTGGCCTATGCCACTGTCGGGATCGTTGTGCTGTTCTTTGGGGTGCGGCTGTTCAATCCGGCACTCAATGACAGCCCCGACAATCTGGTGCAGGGGGTGATCCTTCTGAACACCCTGATCCCGGCCTATCTGCTGCCCGCGCTGGTCTTTGCCTTCGTGGCGTGGCGGTTCCGCTTCCTTGAACAGGGGCTGCGGATCACGGCGGCGGTGATTGCGGCGGTGCTGGGCGCGCTCTGGGCCTTCCTCACCATCCGGCACGGCTGGCGGGGCGACGCGATGAGCCATTCCGGCTTCACCCAGCCCGAGCTTTACACCTACACGATTGCGCTTCTGCTTCTGGGTGCGGGGCTGCTTTATCAGGCCATCGCCCGCCGCTCGGCGCTGTTGCGCAAGATCGCCATGGGCGTGATCGGGCTGACCGTCGCCAAGGTGTTTCTGGTCGATATTTCCGGGCTGGTCGGCCTCTTGCGCGTCTTCTCGTTCCTCGCCCTCGGTCTGGCGCTGGCGGGGCTCGCCTTTCTCAACCGCTGGGCGGTGGCGCGGATGGGGCAGGGCGGCGATCCCGCCCCCGGGGAGCATGTGGAAAAAGCTGACGAATAGCAGCTTTACCCACCCGGCAGGCCCGCCTATAACCCGGCCATGATGTACAGGGCCGCGATCATCATTCGAATTACCCGCCCGGCGCTCTGACCGAGAGCCGCCGGGACAAGGCGTATGGATCACCGCGCCGCCCTCATCCAGACGCATTCCAGATTCAAGGACCGGACAAAATGTGTTCCGACACTCCCCAGACGCCCGACTACAAAGACACGCTGACCCTGCCTGAAACCGATTTCCCGATGCGCGCCGGGCTTCCCGCCCGCGAGCCGGGCTGGCTGGAGCGCTGGGCAAAGATCGGCGTTTACGAAAAGCTGCGTGAAAAGGGCAAGGCCGATGCGCGCCCGCCCTTCACCCTGCATGACGGCCCCCCCTATGCCAACGGCCACCTGCATATCGGCCACGCGCTGAACAAGACGATCAAGGACATCATCGTGCGCTCGCATCAGATGATGGGCCATGACGCGCGCTATGTGCCGGGCTGGGATTGCCACGGCCTGCCGATCGAGTGGAAAATCGAAGAACAATACCGCGCCAAGGGGCTCGACAAGGATGCCGTGCCGGTGATCGACTTCCGGCAGGAATGCCGCAAGTTCGCCGAAGGTTGGGTGGACATCCAGCGCGAGGAATTCAAACGCCTCGGCGTCTATGGCAACTGGGACGATCCCTACCTGACCATGGATTTCCACGCCGAAGCGGTGATCGCCGACGAGTTCATGAAATTCCTGATGAACGGCACGCTCTATCAGGGCTCGAAACCCGTGATGTGGTCGCCGGTCGAGAAAACCGCTCTGGCCGAAGCCGAGGTGGAATATCACGACCACAAGAGCCACACGATCTGGGTGCGGTTCCCGGTGGTGGCGGGCGCGACGGCCGATGATCTGGCCAGTTCCACTGTGGTGATCTGGACCACCACCCCCTGGACCATCCCGCAAAACCGGGCTGTCAGCTACGGGCCGGGCATCGCCTATGGCCTCTACCGCGTCGATAGCGTGGCCGAAAACGCCACCGCAGTGGTGGGCGAAACGATGGTTCTGGCCGATACGCTCGCCGAAGCCGTGATGACCTCGGCCAAAGCCGAGAGCTTCACCCGCCTGCGCGACGTGTCCGGCGATGAGCTGTCCGCGCTCACTCTTGCCCACCCCTATCGCGGTGTTGAAGGCGGCAACGACGAATGGGATTTCGACGTGCCGCTGCTCCCCGGCGATCACGTCACCGATGATGCGGGCACCGGCTTTGTGCATACCGCGCCCAGCCATGGCGATGACGACTATCAGATGGGGCTGAAATTCGGCCTGCCGATGACCTATAACGTCGAAGCCGATGGCAGCTACCGCGCCGATCTGCCGCTCTTTGGCGGTCAGGCGATCATCCTGCCCGATGGCAAGGAAGGCCCGGCCAATGTGTCGAACATCAAGCAGCTCGCCTATACCGGCGCGCTGCTGGCGAAGGGCAAGCTCACCCACAGCTATCCGCATAGCTGGCGCTCGAAAGCCCCGGTGATCTATCGCAACACCCCGCAATGGTTCGCTGCCATCGACGTGAAACTTGATGACGGGATGGGCACCTATGGCGATACGATCCGCACCCGCGCGCTGACCTCGATCGACGAGCTGGTCACCTTCACCCCCGCCAAGGGCCGCAACCGCCTGCACGCGATGATCGAAAGCCGCCCCGACTGGGTGCTGTCCCGTCAACGCGCCTGGGGCGTGCCGCTGACCTGCTTCACCAAGAAAGGCGTGCTGCCCACCGACGAGGGCTTCCTTCTGCGCAATGCCGAGGTGAACACCCGCATCAAAGCGGCCTTCGAAGACGGCGGCGCCGATGTCTGGTACGAAGACGGCTTCAAGGCCCGGGTACTCGACGGGATCGTGAACCCCGACGATTACGATCAGGTCTTCGACGTGCTCGATGTCTGGTTTGACTCCGGCTCAACCCACGCCTTCGTGCTGCGCGACCGCGAAGACGGCACAGCCGATGGCATCGCCGATGTCTATATGGAAGGCACCGACCAACACCGCGGCTGGTTCCATTCCTCGCTGCTGCAAGGCTGTGGCACCAAGGGCCGCGCGCCTTACCGCAACGTGGTGACCCATGGTTTCACCCTCGACGAGAAGGGCATGAAAATGTCCAAGTCGCTGGGCAACACCATCGTGCCGGAAGAGGTGATCAAACAGTACGGCGCCGATATCCTGCGCCTCTGGGTGGCACAGGCCGATTACACCGCCGATCAGCGGATCGGGCCGGAAATCCTGAAAGGCACCGCCGACAGCTATCGCCGTCTGCGCAACACTGTGCGCTTCATCTTGGGCAGCCTTTCCGGCTTCTCGGAAGAAGAACGGCTTTCGCCCGCCGAAATGCCCGAGCTGGAACGCTGGGTTCTGCACCGGCTGGCCGAGCTGGATGTGACCGTGCGCGAGGGCTACAAGGCCTTCGATTTCCAAGGGATTTTCCAGGCGGTGTTCAACTTCGCCACGGTGGACCTCTCGGCTTTCTATTTCGACATCCGCAAGGACTCGCTCTATTGCGATCCGGCGATGGGCCAAACCCGCCGCGCCGCGCGCACGGTGCTGGACATCCTCTTCCACCGGCTGACCACATGGCTTGCGCCGATCCTGGTCTTCACCATGGAAGAGGTGTGGCTCGAACGCTTCCCGGGCGATGACAGCTCGGTGCATCTGGTCGATATGCCCGAAACCCCCGCCAGCTGGCGCGACGAGGCTCTGGCCGAGAAATGGGCCGGCATCCGTGCCGCGCGTCGGGTGGTGACGGCCGCGCTGGAAATCCAGCGCCGCGACAAGGTGATCGGCGCTTCGCTCGAAGCCGCCCCGGTGGTGCATGTGCGCGATGCGGCTTTGGCCGAGACGCTGAAATCGGTGGATTTCGCCGATATCTGCATCACCTCCGCCGTGGAGCTGACCAGCGACCCGCTGCCCAATGAAGCCTTCCGCCTGCCTGAGGTTGAGGGCGTCGGCGTGGTGTTCGAAACCGCAGAAGGGGAAAAATGCCAGCGCTGCTGGAAGATCCTGCCCGATGTCGGCCAGCACAGCCACGAAGGCGTCTGCGGCCGCTGCGACGACGCGCTGAGCTGAGCTTGGTTCTAGGCTGAAACACACAAAGGCCCGGGAAATCCCCGGGCCTTTTGCTATTCGTCAATGCTAGGACAGCCCTCAAACCCCGCCCGGCTGCAGGACGGGCGACGCCCGACCCTCCCCCCGGGAGGGCGTAAGGAAACACCATGAAACGCTGATCGGGCGGGGATGCTTGTGGTCACGGCGCCCAAACCACCCTCAGCACAACGCCCACCCAGGGTCGGGCGTCGCCGGTTTCTGCGAGCGGCGCAGGCCGGAAGTCACAGGAAGCTCCCCAAACCACAAAGGCCCGGGAGTGTCCCGAGCCTTTTCAGATCAAATAACTGACTGGGCCCATGCAACGGCATCGGGCGGTAAAGATCAGAGGCCATGCCACAAGCGGACCTCTGATCCCTGGTTTAGCCAAACAGCGCTTTCGTGCTGCCATAGGCGTTATGCGCCGCTTGCGTCGCCGTTGCCGTTTGCTTGGCATTGGCCGCAATCTGGGCGTCTTTGCTCGCTTTCAGAGATTGATCAATCTCTGCCTGTGCCAGAGCAGCGGCATCGGCTTTTGGCGGGCCGGCATATTTCGCTGCCTGCCTGCTCTCATCCGCACGTTCTGCCGGTTTCGAGGTCGTATCCCGACCCGATGCGCGCGTTGACGGATCAACGTCTCCGTCCCGATCGGCGCGCTGAGGCGGTTGGGACGATGGCGGGCGCGATACCACCAAATTTGTCGGCGTAAGGGGGAACGACGACGGATTAGAGATACTCATCCTCTCTCCTTCCAATTCGGAGCCCCGCAGACAGTCTAGACCGATTTATTGCAAAGTCATTTCCGGAATAGATTGGATTTTATCTATCCGGGGCGAGGCCGCCATCGCTAACCCCGGGGCGCTATCGGTGATTTTCCACTTGGGCAATCCTACGCGGCGGGGCAGGATTGGGCGGACAGCAAAGGAACCGCCATGCCGCGCGCCTATTTCTCCAGCCCGATTGGCCCCCTCTGGATCGAGGAAGAGGATGGGGCGTTGATCCGCTTGGGCTGGGGCGCCCCCACCGGGCCGGAGGATGAGCTCACGCCGCTTCTGCGCGAGGCCCGCGGCCAGATCGCCGCTTATTTCGCCGGGGAGCGCACCCGCTTCGATCTGCCGCTTACCGTCCACGGTTCGGCCTTCCAACGCGCGGTCTGTGACGCGATGCTGGCCATCCCCTTCGGCGAAACCCGCACCTATGGCGATATTGCCCGTGATCTTGGCGCCTCGGCGCAGGCGGTGGGCAATGCCTGCGGGGCCAATCCGATCGCGCTGATCATCCCCTGCCACCGGGTGCTCGGGGCAGATGGGCTTGGTGGCTATTCCGGCGCGGGCGGGATCGAGACCAAGGTCGCGCTCCTGCGCCACGAAGGTGCGGCGGGATTGCTGATCTGAGGCCACACAGCGGGTTTCTTTGCGCGCCGCCCGGTCGAATCCGTTGATCTTGCCCAGCCGATCCCGGAAACAGGATCAAACCGACAAGGGGGCGCAGGATGAGCAATCGCGGGCTGACAACAACGCTGGGGGCGGCCGGGCTGGCTGTGCTGGCGGGCGCTGCCGGGGCCGAACAGCTTGATCTGCGCACCGGGTTCGACATTTTCACCCGCAACCAGACCGCGCTGTCGGGCCTGCATTACCTGACCCTCAGCGCCGATCTGGGCAATGGCTTCTATCTCGGCGAGTCGGTCTATTCCGCCGCCCTTGGCGATGCGGGCGGGCTGTTTATCGGCGGCTTTGAAGGCTTCAAACGCTTTTACCTCACCGACAGCACCTCGATTGATGTCGGCGGCTTCATCGGTGGCGGCGGCGGGGCCGCTGTCGTCTTCGGCGACGGACTGATGACCAAGGGGCAGGTGACGCTCAATCAGGCCTTCGCAGGCGGCTTTGTGGCCCATGTCGGCGCAGGCTGGACCAAGGTCACCGGCACCAGCATCGACACGCCGATCTTCACCTTCGGCCTGTCGCGCAGCACCGATTTCGCCTTCGCCTATGGCCATACCGGCGCGCAACCGGCCTCGGGGATGATCGTCGCCTCGGTCAAGGGCATGGCGCGGGTCTATATGCCGATCTCCAGCGGGCGACGCAGCGGCGTGGGCGAGATGAACCCGATGGGGCTGGTCGGGGGCGAGTTCACCTTCCGCGATCTCGCCGACGACCATGTTGAATACGTGTTCTCGGCGGTTGGCGCGGGGCTCAACGATGGCGCGGGCTATGCCGAATGGATGGCCGGTCTGCGCTACAACACCTCGCCGTTTTTCGACGGCCATCTGCGCGCCTTTGCCGATTTCGGCGTGGGCTATGCGGGCGGTGGTGATGTGGATACCGGCGGCGGGCTGGTCGGCGCGGTCAGTGCCGGGCTCGACGCCAAGCTCTGGTCGGGGCTGCATCTTGAAGCGGGTGCCATGGGCATCGCCGCAGCGGGGGGCGATTTCCGCGCCATGGGTGGCTTTATCTGGGCCGGCTATCGCTTCGACGATCCCGCCAGCGCCAGCGACACATCGGGCGTTCCGGCGCAGCGCTGGCGGCTGTCCACCGGGCTGACTTATGAATTCTCCCATCCCGGCTTCCGCCCCGCCGGGCACCCGTTCACCGGCAGCGATCCGGTGCTGATCGAAACCTTTGCCGATCTGATGCTGGATGATCACCTCTACTTCACCGGCGGCGGGGCCACGGTGGTGGGCGGCAATTCCGGCGGCTTTGCCATTGGCATGGTGGGCCTGGGCTACCAGATCGACCTTGGCCCGAACTGGGCCCTGTCGGGCGAGTTGATCGGGGGCGCAGCCGCAGGCGGCGGCATCAATACCGGCGCAGGCGTGATGGGCGGTGGCCGGGTCGAGCTCGACTATGCCCTGAACGACAATCTGGCGCTGAGCGTCGGGGTTGGCAAATGGGTGTCGATCGGGGGCGCGGCCCCCATCACGCTGCATGCCGGGGTGAAGATCCCGCTCACCAGCTTTCACACGAACTAGGCCACAGCCCCCTCGGGGCCATGGCCGCATCGCGTTGGATTGAAATCAGGCGGTGGCGGTGTCGCTGTCGGATTCCGCGCTGGCGCCGGCCTTGCGCGGCGGAATGATCTGCTGGGCGATTCCCGCGAAGAGCAGATAGATCGAGGTGGCGACAAGGCCCCAATGCACGGCGATACCGGGGTCGAAGTCTTCCCAGGCGGCCCAACCGGCAAAGCCGGTCCAGGCAATGGCTATGGGCAGCGAAATCGCGCGCCAGCGCTCGGTGCGCACCGGGTGGATGAATTTCAGCGGCGTGAACATCGCCACGGCCAGCACCACGACCAGCCCGAGCGTGACCCAGGAGTTGGGATGCAGCGCAAACACGATCACCGCGAGCATGTTCCAGCAACCGGGGAAGCCCGCAAAGGAGTTATCCTTTGTTTTCATCCGCGTATCAGAGAAATAGATGACCGAAGTATAGGTGATCACGATGATCGCCACCCAGCCGGTCCAGCCATCCAGCAGCCCGGATTTGAACAGGGCATAGGCCGGGATGAACACATAGGTCAGGTAATCGATGATCAGATCCATCAACACGCCGTCGATCTGGCGGGCATAGGTCTTCACGTCGAAACGGCGTGCCAAAGGTCCGTCGATCCCGTCGACGATGAAGGCGACGACGAGCCAGACGAACATCAGGCCCCATTTTTCATCAACCGCCGCCAGCATGGCGAGCATGGCGCAGACAGCCCCGATGGCGGTGAAGAGGTGAACGGAATAGGCTTTTGCTGAACGTTTCATGCCCGCCCTAATGACCGAAACGGCGCTGCGGATCAATGAAAATGCGTCTCGGCGTTTCGTCCGGAAGCTGAGACCGGAGGATTGCGATGGTTATGATCCCGCGCCCTCTTGGGCACGCGGATGGGCGGCGGTGTAAACTTCCATCAGGCGCGCGGTGTCAACGGCGGTATAGGCTTGGGTGGTCGACAGCGAGGCGTGGCCCAGAAGCTCTTGGATCGCGCGCAGATCGCCCCCGGCATTTAGCAGATGGGTTGCAAAGCTGTGGCGCATCGCATGCGGGGTGGCGCTGGCGGGCAGGCCCAGCTGCAACCGGGCGCGCTCCATCGCCTTTTGCACGATCCGCGGGCTCAGCGCCCCGCCGCGCGCGCCGCGAAACAGTGGCAGATCCTTTTCCACCGGGTAGGGGCAGAGGCTGAGGTAAGTCTCAACTGCCGCCTGCGCGGCGGGCAGCACCGGCACCAACCGCTCCTTGCCGCCCTTGCCGATGATCCGCAGCACTTCGGGCAGGGGGGCCGCCGCCCCGGTCAGCGATAGGGCTTCGGATATCCGCAAGCCACAGCCATAAAGCAGCGTCACCACCGCCGCATCGCGCGCGCCGATCCAGCTGTCCTGCGTCTGGGTTCCGGCCACAGCGATCACCTCGCTGGCGGCATCCTTGCTCAGCGGGCGGGGCAGCTTTTTGGTGAATTTCGGGCTTCGGGTCGACAGCACCGCGCTGGCATCGAAGGCGTCGCGGTCGGATAGCCAGCGATAAAAGCTTTTCACCGCCGACAGCGCCCGCGCCAGCGACCGTGCGCCAACGCCCCGGGCGCGCTCATGCGCCATCCAGGCGCGCATATCGCTGATTCCCACCCGGGCTAGCGCCGCGCGGCCCTGACCGCCGCCGAAATGCTGGGCCATGAAGGCCAGATAGCCCAGCACATCGGTGCGATAGGCCTCAATCGTATTGACCGCCGCACCATCGAGGGCCGCAAGATGGGAAATCCACCCCTCCAGCGCGTCGCGCGCGCCGGGGGCAAGGCTCAGGGCATCCGCGCTATGGGCCGCTTGGCCCATGGCTCAGGCCAGCCAGCGGCGCATCGCGCGTTCGAAGACGCCGGCAAAGAAGTTCAGAAGGTCGGTGCCCTGACCGGCTTTGAACTGATGCGGGTCTTCTGCCCCCAGAACCAGCATCCCCGGCAGGCGGCCTTCGCCCAGATCGAGGCGCAGACAGGCTTCCGAGCGCACCCAGAGGCCAGTATCGCCGTAGATCCGCGTATCGGGTTCTTGCACCTGCCGCAGGGTGATCGGACGCGGCGCCACATTTGGCCCGCGCGCGGTATAGGTATCGACAAAGCCCGGCGCGCTCACCACCAGCACTTCGCCCAGCCGTTTGACCGCTGAGCTTTGCTCGTCAAGCGCGGTTTCCAGCACCAGCCGCACGCAATCGACGCGCAGGATCTCGGCCACTTCGCCGCTCAGATCCTTCATGAATTCTTCGAAATCGCCCGGATCGAGCATCCGAAGCACCGCGCGATGAATGATGTTCATCCCCGCAAGGTTTTCATAGGCGGCGGCGATCACGCTGCGATGGGTGTCTTCCAGCCGGTCCAGCCGGGCCTCCAGCCGCTCCATCGCGATGCCGCGCAGATCGACGATATTGGCCCCCATGGCGCGTTCATTCGCGGCCACAAGGGCGCGCATCAAATCTTGATCTTCAAGGATGGTTTCGGGCTGCGAAATCAGTTTTTCGCGCAAATCATCATTGATCGGAGCTGTGCTCGTCATCTCTGTCCGGTGCCTCTGCTTCGTTTTTTTCATTATTTGCGAATGAGACTAGCAGAGGCGTCGCGCAATTTCTGCATTTTTTTCGCGGCAGTGCAGAGGCATGGCAGAAAAGCCATATTCGGACGTGGCCAGCCTTGCCATACACTTTGCCGACAGGTTGCCGACGCGCTGCAGATGCCGAAAAACAGCAAAAAGCCCGACAGCGCTTCCGCTGCCGGGCTTTCAAATTCTGCTGGCTGAAATCAGATCTTCAGACCGGCGTCGGCGGCGTCTTTCAGGAAGGTCTCGAGGCCCTTGTCGGTCAGCGGGTGCATCGCCATCGCCTTGATCACGGCGGGCGGCGCGGTGATGACATCGGCGCCGATCAGCGCGGCATCTTTCGCATGGTTGACGGTACGCACCGAGGCGGCGAGAATTTGCGTCTCAAACCCGTAATTGTCATAGATCGTGCGGATGTCAGAAATCAGGTCCATGCCGTCGAGGTTGATATCGTCCAGACGCCCGACGAAGGGCGAAATGAAGGTCGCACCCGCTTTGGCGGCCAGAAGCGCCTGGTTGGCCGAGAAGCACAGCGTCACGTTGACCATTTTTCCTTCGCCCGTCAGCACTTTACAGGCTTTTAACCCGTCCAGGGTCAGCGGCAGTTTCACCGCGATATTCGGGGCGATCTCGGCCAGCTTGCGGCCTTCTTCGATCATCAGAGCGGCATCGGTGGCCAGCACTTCGGCGGAAACCGGGCCGGAGATGAAGGAGCAGATTTCCTTCGTCACTTCGATAATATCGCGGCCAGACTTCTTGACCAGCGAGGGGTTGGTGGTCACACCATCGACCAGCCCGAGCTCGTTGAGCTCGCGAATGGCATCAACATCGGCGGTATCGGCAAAGAATTTCATGTGTCTCATCCCTCTCAGACTGGGCAGGTTGCTCCGCGCCCTCATACAGGAGCAGACGCTTCACAGAAAGCCTAAATGGGGCTTTCAATATGGCTGATCCTGCTTTCTTCGACGCAGGCGCGCGCGTGGCGGTTCTTACCGCCCAGCCGCTCGACCGGCTGCTGACCTATCGTGCCCCCGAAGGTGGTTGCTGGCAAGGTGCCTATGTCGAGGTGCCGCTGGGGCCGCGCAAAGTGCTGGGCGTGGTCTGGGGGCCGGGCGAGGGCGGGTTCGATGCGTCCAAGCTGCGAAGCGTGATCCGGGTGCTCGACGTGGCGCCGATGCGCACGGAAATGGCCGAATTTCTGACCCGTGTGGGCGATTACACCCTGACCCCGATGGCGCAGATGCTGCGCCTTGCCACCCGCGCGCCGGGGCTGACCGATCCGCCCTCGATGCGCAAGATCTACCGGCTGGGCGAGGCCCGGCCCGAGCGGATGACCGATGCGCGTCGCCGGGTGATCGAAACACTGGAAGCCTATGGCGGGTTGGCCTTCACCTTAAGCGAACTGGCCGAGATGGCCGGTGTCACCTCTTCGGTGGTGAAGGGGTTGGTAACGCAGGGTGCGGTGCGCGAAGAGCAAAGCCCGCGCGATCTGCCCTATCCCTATCTCGATCCCGAAATGCCCGGCAAAGCCCTGTCGGACGATCAGCAGGGCGCGGCCGAGGCGCTGTGTGTCGGGATCCGCGCCGGGGAATATGGCACCACGCTTTTGCGCGGGGTCACCGGCTCGGGCAAGACCGAGGTCTATCTGGAAGCGGTGGCGGAATGCTTGCGCAAGGGCCGTCAGGCGCTGGTGCTGTTGCCGGAGATTGCCCTGACCGCCGAGTTTCTGAAGCGGGTCGAAGCGCGGTTTGGCGCGCGGCCTGCTGAATGGCATTCGGGCATCACCATGACCGAACGCCGCCGCCTGTGGCGGATGGTCGGGCTGGGTGAGGCGCCGCTGGTGGTGGGCGCGCGCTCGGCGCTGTTCCTACCGTTTCGCGATCTGGGCCTGATCGTGGTCGATGAAGAACACGACCACAGCTACAAGCAGGAAGACGGCGTGCTCTATTCGGCGCGCGATATGGCGGTGCTGCGCGCCTCGATCAACGCGGCGCAGGTGGTGCTGGCCTCGGCCACGCCCTCGCTTGAAAGCTGGGCCAATGCCGAAGCGGGGAAATATGCCCGGCTTGATCTCACCAGTCGGTTCGGCCCCGCCGTGATGCCCGAAATGCGTGCGATCGACATGCGCGACGAAGACCTGCCGGGCAATCACTGGATTTCGCCCACGCTTGAGGCCCATATCCGCAGCCGGATCGAAAAAGGCGAACAATCGCTGCTGTTTCTCAACCGTCGTGGCTATGCGCCGGTGACGATCTGCCGGGCCTGCGGGCATCAGATCGGCTGCGATCATTGCGACGCGCGCATGGTCGAACACCGCTTTCTGAAACGCCTCGTCTGCCATCAATGCGGCGAGACCAAGCCGATGCCGGAGGCCTGCCCCTCCTGCGAGGTCGAGGGCAAGCTCGCCCCGGTCGGGCCGGGGGTGGAGCGGCTGGACGAAGAGGTGCGTGCGCGCTTCCCTGAGGCGCGGGTGGCAGTTCTCTCGTCCGACCTTTTCGCCTCGGCTCGGGCGCTGAAGGCGCAGGTCGAGCTGATCGCGCAGGGCGGGGCCGATATCATCATCGGCACCCAGATGGTGGCCAAGGGGCACAATTTCCCGCAGCTTACGCTGGTCGGGGTGATCGATGCCGATCTCGGACTGCAGGGATCTGACCTGCGCGCGGCGGAAAAGACCTTTCAGCTCATCCGGCAGGTGGCGGGCCGGGCCGGGCGGGCCGAAGCGCCGGGACTGGCGCTGTTGCAAACCTTCCAGCCCGACCATCCGGTGATCCGTGCGATCCTGTCGGGACAAGAGGAAAACTTCTGGCGCGCCGAGGCCGACGAGCGCCGCCATGCCGGGGTGCCGCCCTATGGGCGCATGGCCGGGATCATCATTTCCGCCTCCAGCGCCGAAGAAGCGTTTGATCTGGGCAATGCTCTGGCGCGGGCTGATGCGCCCCTGCGGCAAATTGGCGCGCAACTTTATGGCCCGGCCCCTGCACCCATAGCGCGAATTCGTGGCCGACATCGTGTGCGTCTGCTGATAAAGGCAGAAAAGACAGCGCCTTTGCAGGCAGCTTTACGCGCATGGATCGGCCAGTTTAGGCCGAAGGGGGATACTCGCCTTATGGTTGATATTGACCCCCAGAGCTTTTATTAACTACATTTTAACTAGCCCTAAATAAGGCTGCCCAGTGCCGCGGATGCACCATTATTCCTTTGCATCCCAAATTGTACCAGTAGTTAGGGAGGACGTGTTTTGCCCAGCAAGATCATAGAAGTCTGCTATGATGTAGACGCCATTCCGGGCTGTGTTTCGACCAACCCGAGCGATCCCAAAGCCCTCAGTTTTCGCGATGCCGCCCAACGGGTGGTGGAGGACGCGCTGCTGATGGCCGATCTCGGGGCGGGTGTCGACGCAGCTGTCGGTGCGGGGGAGGTAACGTTCCGCATGGTTGTTGCCGATTTCGAAGCCGCCGAACGCGCGATCTGGGAGGCCGTCTGGGGAACGCCCTATCACAAGATCCGCGAGATCCTGCGCTATTGGGAGGCCAATCTGGCCGCCTGATCCTGCCTTAATCTGATCCGGGCGGCGTCGCCACTGCGCCCGCCGCCCTAGATAAGCTGATCATAGGCATCGCGCGCAATCTGCTGAAGATCTGCGCGCGGCATCTCTCCGACCACCGCGCAGGAAAAGCCCTCGTCGCTCCACCAGACGCTTTGCACCGCCCCGTCTTCGGCAAACCGAAACGCGCTTCCGGCCTGCCCGGGGTTTGCCTCGACATAGAGCGACAGCCGGTGCCCATCGGCATCCTCATACATCAGCATCGCTGCTGCCGTCGGGCCGAGCGTGCCAGGCAAGACCCGGCCGCCCATCAGGTGAAACCCGCGCGCGGCCAGATCCGGCGGGGTCAGGGGCGTGCCCACCCGCTTTGATAGCCAGGTGGTCAGATGGGCGGGCTGATCCGCCGCCACCTCGACCGGATGCAGCACTTCCACGGTGTAGGTTTCATGCGCGGCAATGGCTTCGGCCACCAGCGTGCGGTCCGGGCCCGGCTTCACTGTGTCAGGGGCGAATTGTCCGGCTCCGAACCAGCCCCCGGCCAGACCAACCGCCAGCGCCCCGGCCATGGCCGCCGCCTGCAAAAACGGCCACCGGCGCGGGCGTGCGTCCTGCACAATTGCGCTCAGATGCGGCGGAATCGGCTCGCCCGCCACCGGGGCAAACAGCGCCTCAAGCGCGGCATCCTGCGCCTGCCATTCCGCCAGCAGCGCCTGCGCGCCGGGATCGCTTTCCAGCGCCCGCCGCAGCGCTGCCGCCTCGGCGGGGTCAAGCTCGCCGTGATGCAGAGCCAGTAGCTTTTCTTCGTCGCGGGTCAGATCATCGGCCATGCTATTTGCCTCCGGGAGAGCGTTTTGGTGTCGGGTCTTCGCGCCCGGTCAATCGTCTGAGCTCGGCGCGCGCCCGCGCCAGCCGCGACATCAGAGTGCCGCGCGGAATGCCCAGCACCCGCGCGGCCTCGTCAAAGCTGAGCCCTTCCAAAGCGACCAGCAGCAACGCCTGCCGCTGATCGGGGGAAAGCTGAGCGATGGCCGCCTCCACGGCCATGAGGTCCAGCCGAGCCTCCTGACCAGACGGGCGGGCGAGCGGTTCGGCCACGCTATCAAGCGGCACCAGTGTCAACCGGGCGCGGCGTCCAGCATCGCGCGCCCGATTGACCATGATCCGGTAAAGCCAGTTCAGCATCGGCCCGTCGCGGCGCCACAAATGCTGCTTGGCCACCGCACGCTCCAGGCAATCCTGCACAAGATCGTCGGCCGATGCGCGGTCGCGCACCAAGCCACGGGCCAGACGCCTAAGCGCTGGGATCGCCGCCTCGATCTCGTCGAAAGTGCTCACAGCGCCTCCTGCCGATCAGTTTGCGATGGGCACAACATGCCACACGCCGCCAACCCCGTCGCCGGTGGTGTCGCCCGGCTTGGCGTCACCCACCCACGTATAGAGCGGCATTCCGTCATAGGTCCATTGTTTGCCAGCATACATGCCGCCGGGCCGGCTGATGATGCTGAATTCGCCCTGGGGCTTGGCGCCGTCCACAGCCAGCAGCGGCGGCCATTTCTCGGCACAGCTGCCTTCGCAATTCGATACGCCGGTGCTGTCCTTGTCGAAGCTGTAAAGGGTCATGCCTTCCCCATCGACCAGCAGCTTTTGATTGCCGATCATCATGGTGGCAATGGCGGTTTCGGCAAAAGCGGCCGGAGCGGTGAGGGCGGTGGCGAGCGCCAGAGCGCTGGCAAGTGCAATGCGTTTCATCGGGATCTCCCTGTTTTGGGGCGGCCCATTGCCGCCTGTGACAAGAAAGACGGGGGCAGGCGGCAAAATAGTCCCTGAAGGGGTACAATATTTTTCTCGCACCGCCCCGCATTGCGGCCTATTCGGGCATTATGGCGAACAAAACCTACACTCTCGACGCGGCGCAAAGCCTGCCGTTCTGGCGCAGACCCGAAGCGCTCCTGATGCTGATGGCGGCAGGCATGCCGATTGCCTTCTCCACCTGGTCGGCGCTTCTGAACAACTTCGTGATCGACATCGGCGGTTTTACCGGCGTCGAAATCGGCTGGCTGCAAACCCTGCGCGAGGTTCCGGGCTTTCTGGCCATCGGGGTGATCGTGGTGATCATGTTCATGCGCGAACAGCTTCTGGCCACCGTCGCGCTGATCCTGCTGGGGGCGGCCGTGGCGGTAACCGCTTGGTTTCCCTCGCTTGGCGGTATCCTGACCATCACCATGCTCAGCTCGCTGGGCTTTCACTATTACGAGACGGTCAATCAGTCGCTGCAGCTGCAATGGATCGACCGCGCCCGAGCTCCGCAAACACTGGGGCGGCTGGTGGCGATCGGCTCCGGCGCCTCGCTGGTGACCTATGGGCTTCTGGTTCTTACCTGGAAGGCTTTCGATCTCAGCTACAACCTTGTTTACATGGTCTCAGGCGGTATCAGCGTGGCCATCGCGGTTTTCGCCTGGTTGGCCTATCCGCGGTTTGAAAGCCCCAATCCGCAGCACAAGAAATTCCTGCTGCGTCGCCGTTACTGGCTCTACTACCTGCTGCAGGCCATGGCCGGGGCGCGGCGGCAGATTTTCACCGTCTTTGCCGCCTTCATGATGGTCGAACGCTTCGGCTTTCAGGTGCATGAAGTCACCTCGCTGTTCATCGCCAATTTCGTCGCCAACATGATCTTCGCGCCGATGATGGGGCGGGCCGTGGGGCGCTGGGGCGAACGCTTTGCGCTGATGTTCGAATATGCCGGGCTGATCGTGATCTTCCTTGCCTATGGCGGGATCTACTATTTCGGCTGGGGCGTGGTGCTGGCGGCGGTGCTCTATGTGGTCGACCACCTGTTCTTCTCGCTCGCCTTCGCGCTGAAAACCTATTTCCAGAAAATCGCCGATCCGCAGGATATTGCGCCCACCGCTGCCGTGGCCTTTACCATCAACCATATCGCGGCGGTTTTGCTGCCCGCCTCGCTGGGCTATCTCTGGGTGGTGTCGCCCGCTGCGGTATTCGGGCTGGCGGCGTTTTTCGCCTCGGTCTCGCTGCTTCTGGCGCTGATGATCCCGCGTCATCCGGAAAAGGGCAACGAAACGGTGTTTTCACACGTTCTTGCTTCGCCTGCAGAATAAGCTCGGCTATAAAGGGCAGCGCAGGAGGTGTGCATGTTTGGGCATACGAAAAAATCCGAGATGGTGGCCCGCGCTGCGGCGCTTCCCGGCCGTGAAACGCCGATCCCCAGTGCCGAGACCCATGCGGTGTTTCATCGCAGCCTGAGCACCGACCTGCCCGATGGCATGGAGGTCGCGATCTTTGGCATGGGCTGTTTCTGGGGCGTCGAGCGGCTGTTCTGGCAAAAGCCCGGCGTCTGGATGACGCTGGTGGGCTATGCGGGCGGTTTCACCCCGAACCCGACCTATGACGAGGTCTGCACCGGCCAGACCGGGCATACCGAAGTGGTCTGGGTCACCTATGATCCCGCGATGATTTCTTACGAAGAACTTCTGCGGATCTTCTGGGAAAATCACGACCCGACCCAGGGGATGCGGCAGGGCAATGATCGCGGCACGCAATACCGCTCGGCGATCTACTGGACCAACGTCGCGCAGCGCAAGGCGGCCGAGGCCACGCGCTCCAGCTTCGCCACCCGGCTCGCGGCATCGGGTTTGGGTGCGATCACCACCGAAATCGCCGAAGCCGGGCCGTTCTACTGGGCCGAGGACTATCACCAGCAATATCTGCACAAGAACCCCAACGGCTATTGCGGGCTTGCGGGCACCGGGGTGAGCTGCCCGATCGGCACCGGCGTATAATCCCTTCCCCGCCCTAGCTCCCCGGCCATGTATTCTTGACGCGCTGCCCCGGCCCGGCTAGGCCGGAGCAAGCTCAAGGAGACCGCTATGCCCACCTTCACCGCCCTCACCACTCTTCCGGGAAAAGACGCTGCCGAGGCGCTGGGCGAGGCGCTTGAAACGCTCATGCCGGAACCCACCGGGGTTGGCGTGTTCGAGATCGAAGATGGCTCCGGGCTATGGGAGATCGGCGGCTATTTTACCGAAGCGCCCGACGAGATTGGGCTGGCGCTGCTGGCCAAGGCCCATGGCGCCAAGGATTTCAGCATTTCCGAATTGCCCGAAACCGATTGGGTGGCGCATGTGAAGCGCGAGCTCAGCCCGGTTCTGGCGGGGCGGTTTTTTGTCTATGGCAGCCATGACGACGACAAGGTGCCCGCCAATGCCATTGCGCTGAAAATCGAAGCGGCCATGGCCTTTGGCACCGGCCATCACGGCACCACGCTGGGCTGCCTGACCGCGCTCGACACGATGCTGGACGCGGGCATCGTCAAGAAAAACATCGCCGATATCGGTTGTGGCACGGCGGTGCTGGCGATGGCGGCGGCCAAGGTCTGGCCCAATCCGGTTCTGGCCTCCGATATTGACGAGGTCGCGGTGGATGTGGCCGAGGCGAATGTGGTGGCCAACGGGCTTGCCGGGCAGGTGAAGGTGGTGGAGGCCGCGGGCTTCGATCATGCCGATCTGACTGCCGCTGCGCCCTTCGATCTGATCTTTGCCAATATTCTCAAAGGTCCGCTGATCGCCCTGTGCCCCGATATGGCCCAATATATCGCCCCCGGCGGTCATGCCATTCTGTCGGGCATCCTCAACACTCAGGCCGACGAAGTTCTGAACGAGTACGTTCAGGCGGGGTTTTCTCAGGTTTCGCGCGACGAGATTGGCGACTGGACGACCCTGGTTCTTCAGCGCGGCGCCTGATGCCGAACAGAGAAACAATTGGTTTCCGCCTTTTGGGCTAGTTTTTGCCGCATTTTGCCTCATTATTGACAATGTAGATTGTGGGGCACCCGGAGGCGAGTATGTCGAATACTGGCTATGTTAATTTTGACAAACGACTGCGTGAAATCGAGCGGCGCCATCGCAAGGCGGCGGCTGGCTATGTTCGTTTGGAAGAACGTGACGGCCTGCTTGTTCCGGTCGAAAAGGTCCGTCTGCGCCGTGGCACCCTGCCGCTGCGTGGTCTGGCGCTGACCCTTCTCGGGTTTGTGGTGTTCAAGGGCTTCGTGCTCTCAAATCTGGGCATGGTCGGCTATCAGCACCGCCTTGCCGCTCTGGCCGAAGGCAATGTGGCCGAACAGCTTGGCGCCTGGATCATGTATCCCGATACCGTGACCCAGTGGATCGCCACTCAGTTCCAGCAGCTGCTCTGATCCCTGCGAGCGGGCGCTGAGGCCCGCTCAGTTTCCCAGATCAACCTCAACCAACCCCAGCGCGCGCGCGCTTTCGGTCGAGAGAATACTCGAGTTCAGCCCGCGTTGCAGCTGAAAGGCCCGGATCGCCCGTCGTGTCGGCTGATCCAGCGTTTCGGTAATCGCCCCGCTATAGATCCCGCGCGCCTGCAAGGCTCGTTGCACCGACGCAATGAAACTGGGCGTCCAGCGCGGCGGGCAGGGGGTTTCGAAATAGATCACCTTGCGCCCGGATACCACGCGATTGGACGAATGATCTTCGTACTCAGCCGGGCTGATGATATTGCCCTGAGGTCCGATCACCGGTTCGGCAATCAGAACCTGTTCGGTGACCTGTTCGATCACAGCAGGCGTGACATCCTTGCCATAGCAGGCGCCGGGTTTGGCGCCCGGCGGGCCAAGGGTGAAATCGGTAATCACCGCCTCATCGCCGGGATCGGCCGCAATTTGGCCGCCATCCTGCATACAGGCCGCCAAACCTGTCAGAAGGGCGAGGGGGAGAATATGACGTGAAAAAATGCGGATCATCTGCTCGTTTCGGCTTAATACCGTTTGCGCCAGACTAGCGGCAAAACATAGGCGGGCATAGCCCCCGGAACTGGCCATGACACGAGATGGCGAACCTTCGCTCGCATGTTTGTGCAGGTTGTTTCACAAATCAGACTGGTCGTGCCGCCACGGCTTCGCTAGAACAACGCCGAATGCAAATGGAGCGACAGATGGCAAAGATCACCTATATCGAGCACAATGGCACCGAACATGTGGTTGACGTGGCCAATGGCCTGACGGTCATGGAAGGCGCGCGCGACAATGGCGTGCCCGGGATCGAGGCCGATTGCGGCGGCGCCTGCGCCTGTTCGACCTGCCATGTCTACATCGCTGAAGACTGGGTGGAAAAACTCCCGGCCAAAGAAGCGATGGAAGCCGACATGCTCGATTTCGCCTGGGAACCCGATGCCACGCGCTCGCGGCTGACCTGCCAGATCAAGGTGACGGACGCGCTTGACGGTCTCGTGGTGCAGCTGCCCGAAAAGCAGATCTGATGCGCGCTGCGGCGGCTCTGGCCCTGGCTGCTCTGCTGTCTGGCGGGGCGGCCTTCGGGCAAGAGATCACCGCCGCACGCTATATCGAGCCCAGCACCGCCTATGCGCACGGCGCCCTGAAGGGCGGCGAATATGCGGCGCTTGAGGTGACCCTCTCGACCGGCCAGCGCCTGACCCTGCGCTATCCCGGCGCGGTGTTTGAAGACACCACCCCCCGGTTGGCCGATCTTACCGGCGATGGTGGGCTCGAATTGGTGACGGTGCTGTCGGATTTCCAGCGCGGCTCGCGGGTGCTGGTTCTGGGGCTTCAGAACGGGCAGATCGTGACCCTCGGCGCGACCGACCCGATTGGCACCCGCCACCGCTGGCTGTCGATTGCCGGGATTGCCGATATCAATGGCGACGGGCAGGGCGACATCGCCTATATCGACCGCCCGCATCTGGCCAAGATCCTGCGCATCGTCACACTCGCGCCGGGTCAGCGCGTGGTCGAAATCACCACCGCGCCCGCCCTGACCAACCACCATCTAGGCACCTCCCAGATCGAAGGCGGCGTGCGGGCCTGCCCGGGCAAAGCGCCGGTGATCGTCACCTCCGATGCCGATTGGACCCAGATCGTCGAAACCCGGTATCAGGCCGGGAAACTGATCAGCACCCCCACCGCCCCCTATTCCGGTGCAGCAAGCTTCGCGCCCTACCTGACCTGCGCTGAGTGACCCACCATCCAAAAGCACTTCGCCCCTCGCTGTGGCAGCGAAGGGCGAAATGTTGAAATTCTGAAACTGACCTGTGCTTATTCCGACTTCGAACCCGAAGAAATGTTCGAAAAAGACAAGAAGCTCAGAGCGCCCGCCAGCCGATATCTGTGCGGCAGAAGCCTTCGGGCCAGTCGATCTGCTCGATCATCGCATAGGCAGCATCGCGGGCGTCGCGCAGGCTGTCGCCGCGCGCCGTCACGGCCAGCACCCGCCCGCCGGTGGCGACGATCTTGCCATCTGCCGTGTCGGTGCCAGCGTGAAACACCATGCGTTTTGAATCTTCCGGCAGCGCCTGAAGCCCGCCAATCACGGTGCCCTTCTTGTAGGCGCCCGGATAGCCCTCAGCGGCCATCACCACGGTCAGCGCATGATCGTCAGCCCAGTTCACCTGCGCCTTGTCCAACCGCCCTTCGGCGGTGGCCAGCAGCAGATCGAGCGCCTGCGCGCCCAGCCGCATCATCAGCACCTGACATTCCGGAT
Organism: Paracoccaceae bacterium; assembly: GCA_050288685.1. Classification (GTDB taxonomy): domain Bacteria; phylum Pseudomonadota; class Alphaproteobacteria; order Rhodobacterales; family Rhodobacteraceae; genus Sinisalibacter. Next base: position 172,817 of record JBNKEH010000003.1, read on the forward strand.
CGCCAAAGCGCGCATTGTATTCCACCAGTCGCGGCTGGCCGTCCTTGATCATCAGCCCGACATAGAGCACGCCCTGATAGGGCACCCCGCGCTCGGCCATCACCGTCATGGTGGGGCGAACGATCTCGTCCATGGTCTTTTGCACGATGGCATCCGACATGATCGGGGCGGGCGAATAGGCGCCCATGCCGCCGGTATTCGGCCCGGTATCGCCGTCGCCCACGCGCTTGTGGTCCTGCGCGGTGCCGATCGGGAGCAGGTTTACCCCATCGGAGAGCACGAAGAAGCTCGCCTCTTCGCCCTCCATGAATTCCTCGATCACCACCTCGGCGCCAGCGCTGCCAAATTCGCCGCCGAACATGTCGTCGATGGTGGCGAGCGCTTCGGCCTCGGTCATCGCCACAACCACGCCCTTGCCAGCGGCAAGCCCATCGGCCTTCACCACAATCGGCGCGCCCTGGGCCCGGATGTAGTCTTTCGCCGCATCCGCTTCGGTGAAATGCGCATAGCCCGCCGTGGGGGCCTTGGCTGCATCGCAGACTTCCTTGGTGAAGGCTTTCGAGGCTTCCAGCTGTGCCGCCGCCTGCGACGGACCGAAGGTCAGGATGCCCGCCTCACGCAGCCGGTCCGCCACGCCCGCTGCCAGCGGGGCTTCCGGCCCGACGATGACGAAATCAATCGCCTGTTCCTCGGCAAAGCTGATCACCGCGCCGCCATCGAGAATATCGAGCGCCGCGCAATCGGCAATCGCGGCAATCCCGGCATTGCCCGGCGCCACGATCAGCTTGTCGCATTTCGGGTTCTGGCTCACCGCCCAGGCCAGCGCATGTTCGCGCCCGCCGCCGCCGAGAATGAGGATATTCATGAGGTGCCCCTTCGCCGATGGAATTTGCGCAGGGTCTAGGCGGAAGGGCGTCGCGTGGCAAGGGGCAGGGCGGCCCACCCGGCCTCTATCCCCTCTGGTCCCGCCGCGCGGCAGCGGCTAAGCTTGGCCCATGAGCCTGTTTGAAGATCCCGAAACCCCGCCCGGCCCCTCCAACGCCCCCGAATTCACCGTGTCCGAGCTGTCGGGCGTGGTGAAGCGGATGATCGAGGGCGAGTTTTCCCATGTGCGCGTGCGCGCCGAGGTGGGGCGGGTGTCGCGCCCGCGCTCGGGCCATATCTATCTCGACCTCAAGGACGAAAACGCGGTTCTGGCCAGCGTGATCTGGAAGGGCGTGGCGGGGCGTCTGGCGACCCAGCCCGAAGAGGGGATGGAAGTGATCGCCACCGGGCGGCTGACCACGTTCCCGGGCCAGTCGAAATACCAGATGGTGGTGGAAGACATCGCCCCGGCAGGCGTTGGCGCGCTGATGGCGATGCTGGAAAAGCGCAAAGCGCAGCTGGCGGGCGAGGGGCTGTTTGCCCCCGAGCGCAAAAAGCCGATCCCCTATCTGCCGGAAGTGATCGGCGTGGTCACCTCGCCCTCGGGGGCGGTGATCCGCGATATTCTGCACCGGCTGCGCGACCGCTTTCCGCGTCGGGTGCTGATCTGGCCGGTGGCGGTGCAGGGCGAAAGATGCGCCGCAGAGGTGGCGCGCGGGATCGCTGGCTTCAACGCAATGGAGCCCGGCGGGGCGCTGCCTCGGCCCGATCTGATCATCGTCGCGCGTGGCGGCGGCTCGCTGGAAGACCTTTGGGGCTTCAACGAGGAAATCGTGGTGCGGGCGGCGGCGGCTTCGGCTATTCCGCTAATCTCGGCGGTGGGGCACGAGACCGATACGACGCTGATCGATTTTGCCGCCGACCGGCGGGCGCCGACCCCGACGGCGGCGGCGGAGATGGCGGTGCCGGTGCGGCGCGAATTGCTGGCCTGGGCGGCGGAGCAAGAGGCGCGGCTGACTCAGGCGCTGACTCAGGGGCTGACTCGGCGCGGGCAGCGACTGGCGGATCTGTCGAGGGCACTGCCCCGGCCGCAAACCCTGCTTGACGGGCCGAACCAGCGGCTTGACCGTGCGGCCGAACGGCTGCCTGCGGCGCTGACCCGGCTCACACAAAATGGACACCTGCGGCTCAGCCGCGCGGCGGCGGGGCTCCGGCCCGGGCTGCTGACAGGGCGGATCGAACGGCGGGGCGACCGGCTCGGCTCGGCGGCGTCGCGGCTGGCCCCGGCACTGGGGCGGGCGGCGGCGGTGAAACGGCGCGAGCTGGAGGTTCTGTCCCGGCGGCTCGATGCGGGCCGGATCAGCGAGGCGCAGGCCCGCAAGGCGCGCGAGCTGGAGGCGCTGTCGGCGCGGCTGGCGCGGGCCGGGCAGGGGCAGGTCGCGGTCTGGCGGCGCCAGCTTGAGGCGCTGGACCGGACCCGGCAGACGCTGGGCTATACCGAGACCCTGAAGCGGGGCTATGCGGTGGTCTGGGGCGATGGCGCGGTGGTGGAGACCCGGCGCGCCGCCGAACAGGCCGGGGCGCTGGAGATCGAATTTTCCGATGGCAAGCTGGTGCTGGGGGCGGGGTCCACGCCGCCACCGCCCGCTGCCCCGGCTGCCCCGAAACCGGCCCCGAAAAAGGCCAGGCCGAGGCCAGAAGAGCCGGATCAGGGATCGCTGTTCTAGGGGCCTGCTCGAAGAGTGCCCGAACTCGAACAGGGGGTTAAGTCTTTGGCGGCAAAGATGTTAACGCTAACTGTTCGAAGTTTTGTTTGGGGCGCAAAACGGGGCGTTTTCATCGGGAATGCCGCTGCAAGAAACGGGTGACGCCCGACCCTGGGTGGGTGTTTTTCTGGGGGTGGTCTAAGCGCCGCGACCACAAGCATTCACGCCCGATTTGCTTCATCCGTCTTCGCCAATACGCCCTCCCGGGGGGAGGGTCGGGCGTCGCCCGTCCTGCGGCCGGGCGGGGTGGATGAGCTATTCAAAATCGGTGTCTGTCGGGTTCGCCCCGACTATTCGCTCTTCTCTTCCTCGTTCACCGCATAGCGGGTGAAGAGGCGGTATTGGGCGATGAAGAACAGGAAGGTGCCGATGGTCAGGCCGAAGACCTTGAAGCTGACCCAGACGCTGGTGGACTGGGTACGCCAGACCGCTTCGTTGGCGACGGCGAGGAACAGGAAGAAGCCCAGCACCCGGCGGGTGAGGATCATCCAGCCTTCGCGCTCTAGCGGCAGAACCTGATCCATCACCGCTTCCAGATAGCTTTGCCCGCGTAGCAGGCCAAAGCCCAGAAGCCCCGCGAAGAACAGATAGATGATCGTGGGCTTCATCTTGAAGAAGCTCTCGTTGTTGAACACCACGGTCAGCCCGCCCATCACCACCACGAGGATGAGGGTGACAAGCTGCATCTTCGACAGATGCCCGGTGAGCTTCCATTGCAGGAAACTGGTCACCGCCATCAGCGGGATGAACAGCGCGGTGGCGGCGACAAAGCCGCTATATTCGGTGCCCGCAACGGTAAAGACGTGATCTTTCAGCGCGAAATAGGCCAACAGGAAGGCGATGAGCGGCCCATATTCGAGGGTCGATTTCAGGGTCGGATTGATCTGTTTCTGCGCCATTTCTACGGGTCCTCGCTAGCCACCGGCTTCCACTATCACAGCCCCCAGCGCAATCAAAGCCATCAGCAGCACCCGGCGCGGCCCGGTGCTTTCGCCCAGCATCGCCCAGCCAATGAGGGCGGCGAAGACGGTGGAGGTTTCGCGCAGCACGGCGGCCTGTCCGACCTGATCGAGCCTTGTGGCCATCATCACCGAGCCGAAGGAGAAAAACGCCACCACCGCGCCGATCACGCCGCGCAGGGCGAGGGGGGCAAGGGCCGGGCGGTTATCCATGCGCCACCAGCGATGGGCGGCGATGATCGGGAAGGCAAAGCCGTCGATCATGAAAAACCACGCCAGAAAGGTGAAAGGGTTGGGGGTGGCGCGGATGCCCCAGGCATCAATCGTGGTGTAAAGCGCCACAAAGCCGCCGGTCAGCATCGCCATGGCCAGAGCGGGCTTCAGCTTGTCGCGGCCAAATTGCCAATGCTTGAGGTTGAAGAGCGCGAGCCCATAGATCCCCGCCACCAGCGTGGCGACGCCCAGCCATTGCACGGGGCTGAAATGCTCGCCAAACAGCAACCCCGCGCCGATGACGGTGAAAAGCGGCCCGGTGCCGCGCACCACCGGATAGACCACGGTGTAGCTGCCCAGCGTATAGGTGACCCCCTGCGCGAGCTTGTAGCCGACATGAATAAGCCAGACGAAGGCGAAGAACGGGATGAGCGCGGGATCGGGCCAGGGGACGACGAAGAGCGCGATGGGCGCGGCCATGAGGCCATAAGCCAGATCAATCGCCCCGCGCGACAGCCACGGATCGTGCCGCCCTTTTTGTAAGGCACCGAACAGCGCGTGCAGGACTGCCGCCGAAAGTGCCAAAAGGATCGCGGCGTGGTACCCGGCAGGTGTGCCCTCGATCGCCGCGATCCAATCCGACATTCAGACGCCTATGCCCCGGTCAGGGCGCGGGCGAACTCTTCCGGATCGAAGGGGGCCAGATCGTCGATCTGTTCGCCCACCCCGATGGCATGGATCGGCAGGCCGAATTTATCGGCCAGCGCCACCAGCACCCCGCCTTTGGCGGTGCCGTCGAGCTTGGTCATGATCAGGCCCGAGACATCGGCCATTTTCTGGAAGGTCTCGACCTGGCTCAGCGCGTTCTGCCCGGTGGTGGCATCAAGCACCAACAGGGTATTATGCGGGGCGCTATCGTCTTTCTTCTTGATAACGCGGACAATTTTCGACAGCTCTTCCATCAGGTCGGCGCGGTTTTGCAGCCGCCCGGCAGTGTCGATCATCAGAAGGTCGGCGCCATCGGCCTCGGCCTTGGCCATCGCGTCAAAGGCAAGGCTGGCAGGATCGGAGCCTTCCGGCGCGGTCAGCACCGGCACACCGGCGCGTTCGCCCCAGACCTGAAGCTGTTCGACAGCGGCGGCGCGGAAGGTGTCGCCCGCGGCGATCACCACCGATTTGCCGGCGGCTTTGAACTGGCTGGCGAGCTTGCCGATGGTGGTGGTCTTGCCGGAGCCGTTCACGCCCACGACCAGCACCACTTGCGGCTTTTTCGGATAGATCGGCAGCGGGCGGGCGACGGGCTCCATGATCCGGGCGATCTCACCCGCCATCAGCCCTTTGATCTCGTCTGCCGACAGCCGCTTGCCCAGCCGCCCTTCGGCGATATTGGCGGTGACGCGCAGGGCGGTATCCACCCCCATATCGGAGGCGATCATCAGCTCTTCGAGGCTTTCGAGCATCGCGTCGTCAAGCGCCCGGCGCAGGATCTTGCGCGGCTCTGCCGGACTGTCCTTGCGGCCCAGAAGGCGGCTGAAGAAGCCGGGTTTTTGCTGGAAGGTCACATCGGGCGCGCCGATGCTGGCGGGCATATCGCCGCCCAATTCGTCGGGCACCGCATCGGGCATCGGGTCGAGGGGCTGCGGCGCTTCTGCAGGGGTGGCCTCCGGCAGCTCCGGCGCGTCGGGCACAACTTCGTCGGGCGCTTCTTCGGGCTGTTCCGGCGCTGGGGCAGGCTCTTCTTCCGGCGTGGGCAGAGGCTCAGCCTCGGGTTCCAGCTCCGGTTCCGGCTCGGGCAGTTCTTCGGGCTCGGGCTCTGGCTGGCGCTCCGGCTCGGGCGCGGGCACGGGCTCCGGGCCAGGCAGCGGGGCAGGCTCGGGTTCCGGCTGCGGCGCAGGCGCGGGGGCAGGTTCCGGTTCGGGCGCAGGCGCTGGCGCGGCCTGATGAACCGGCGTGACATCGGGTTCGGACGCCGGAGCGGCTGCTTCGGGCTCTTCCACCCCACCGTCTTCGACGATGGCATCGAGCCCTTCGCCGAGTTTCGAAGAAGATCTGGTCAGACGGGATTTGAGCTTGTTGAAAAACGACATTTGGCCTCCGCACTTGTTTCTCACCTAATGCGGATTGGCCTCTATGGGAAGAGGGGGCACGGGGGGAGAGGCGGCAAACGGGGCAATTCATCGCGGCTTGGCATCTTGTGCCTGCAGGGCGAAGGCGTAGACTTCGCGCGACCAGATCGAGGAGGCCCAGATGCATCCGGTTCGCGCTTTTGCTTTCGCGTCGCTTACCCCCGTGGCTTTGATCGCGCTTGGGGCGCTGGCGGGGGGCGGCTGGGTCTGGCTGGCGCTGCTTTACATGACGCTGTTTGCGGCGCTGATGGACCAGCTCATTGCCCAGAGCGCGCCGCCCGCCGATCCGACCCGCGAATTGCCTGAAGCTGACTGGTTGTCGGCCACGCTGGCGGTGTGCCACTTCATCCTGCTGGCGCTGGTGATCCGGGCGCTGGCGGTTGGGGGGCTGGGCTTCATGCATGGCACGGCGCTCTATCTCGCTGCCGCGCTGTTTTTCGGGCAGGTGTCGAACTCCAACGCCCATGAGCTGATCCACCGGGGCAATCGCTGGCTCTTCAATCTTGGGAAATGGGTCTATATCAGCCTGATCTTCGGCCATCACACCTCGGCGCATAACAAGGTGCATCACCGCTTTGCCGCCTCGGATGACGACCCCAACACCGCGCGCCCCGGCGAGAGCTTTTACAGCTTTGCCCCGCGCGCCTGGATCGGGTCGTTCCGCGAAGGCTACCGGCAAGAGCGGGCGGACCTCAAGCGGCGCGGCAAGGGCGGGATCACGCCCTATCCCGGTTATATCCTTGGCGAGGTCGCGCTGCTGGTGCTGACCTTCTGGGTCTTTGGCTTTGCCGGGTTGCTCGCCCATCTGGCGCTGGCGGCCTATGCGCAGATGCAGCTGTTGCTGTCGGATTACGTGCAACATTACGGGCTGCGCCGTCTGGCCCGGCCGGATGGCTCGCTGGAGCCGATCGGGCCGAAGCATAGCTGGAACGCGCGCCACTGGTTCACCTCGCATATGATGATGAACGCGCCGCGCCATTCCGACCACCATGCCCACCCGGCGCGGCCCTATCCGCAGCTGGTGCTGCATGACCGCAGCGAAGCGCCGATCCTGCCCGGCTCGCTGCCCGCGATGGCGACGCTGGCGCTGATCCCGGGGCAGTGGCGGCGGGTGATGGACAAGGCGCTGGACAAATGGAACGCCCGCGCAGGCACCTTGGCATGAGGCGGCTGGCGCTAGGGATTATCCTTGCGCTCACGGCCCTGCCGCTCTGGGCTGAAGAGCCGATGAGCGGCGCCGAATTTGAAGCCTATACCACCGGCAAGACCCTGCTTTATGCCACCGAAGGCGGGGAGCCCTATGGCGGCGAAGACTATCTGCCGGGGCGCAAGGTGCGCTGGTCGCTGCTGGATGACCAATGCGTGGACGGGTTTTGGTATGAGGCGGGCGACGAGATCTGCTTTGCCTATGACGATGGCACCGGCCCCTCGTGCTGGCGCTTCTACGCCCGGCCCGGTGGGCTGGTGGCGTACTTGTCCGGCGATGCGGCGCAGGTGCTTTACCAGACCGGCGAGGCGGAAAAGCCGCTGAAATGTCTGGCGCCGGATTTGGGGATGTAGGGGCATTTGAGCCGTAAGAAACGGGCGACGCCCGACCCTGGGTGGGCGTTGTGCTGCGGCGGTTCTAAGCGCCGTACTTGAAAGAATTCCCGCCCGAACGGCGTCATCCGTCATCGCCAAACGCCCTCCCGGGGGGAGGGTCGGGCGTCGCCCGTCCTTCGGCCGGGCGGAGGATGGTGGCTAGGCTCTGAGAGAAGACGGGGGTGGCGATGTCGGATGGGCTGGGTGTGGCACCCACCCAGGGTCGGGCGGCGCCCGCTTCTGATAGCGGATGGCGCCCACTCAGGGCGGGCGCCTCCGTTTTGCCCCCTACCGCTTAAACAACACCTTCTGCGCGTCTTTGTTGTCTTGCAGGTTGGCGCGCTTGTCCTTGCCCAGCTCCATCCCGCGCTGCACGGCGGGGCGGGTGGCGATCTGGTTCAGCCAGCGGGCGAGGTTGGGCTTGTCGTCGAGGGTCTGCTCCTGCATCTCCCACAGCGTCGCCCAGCCATAGCAGGCCATATCGGCGATGGAGTAGAAATCGCCCGCCAGAAACTCGTTTTCGGCCAGACGTTTATCCATCACCCCGTAAAGCCGTGCCGCCTCGGCGCGGTAGCGATCTTTAGCATAAGGCAGATCCTGCGGCGGCTCCATCGAGGGGGCGTAGCGCAGGAAGTGGTGCGCTTGCCCGGCCATTGGGCCAAGCCCGCCCATCTGCCACATCAGCCATTCCTCGACCGCCACCCGCTCGCGCTCACCGTCGCCGTAAAACTGCCCGGTCTTGCGGGCGAGGTATTGCAGGATCGCGGCGCTTTCGAACACCGAGATCGGCGCGCCATCCGGCCCGTCTGGGTCGACAATCGCCGGCATCCGGTTGTTCGGCGAGATCTTCAGAAAATCCGGCTCGAACTGCTCGCCCTTGCCGATATTCACGAAATTCACGTTATAGGGCAGGCCCATCTCTTCCAGCGCGATGCTGATTTTCCAGCCATTCGGGGTCGGCCAGTAGTAAAGCTCAATCGGGGTCATCTCGGTCTCCTGTTCCGCTTGTACCCAGCCTGCGGTGCCTTGACGCGTGGTGCAAGTCACGATACCGAAATCGGGTGGCGATTTGTTCACCGGATTGCGGGCCACGTTAAACATGCCGCTAAAGAGGTCTGGGACTGGAAGGAATTCGGCCCCCGGCGCTCTGGCACTGGGGGTTTTTTGATGCGGGAGTCGCAGATATGACAAAGTGGAGCAAACGGACCGAGGCCATTCATGCAGGCATCCGGCGCAGCCAATATGGCGAGCTGTCCGAGGCGATGTTCATGACTCAGGCTTTCGTGTACCCGGATGCGGCCACCGCCGAGGCGCGCTTTGTGAAAAGCGGCCCGGACGAGTTCATCTATGCCCGCTACGGCAACCCGACCAACCGGATGTTCGAAGACCGGATCGCGGCCATCGAGGGCACCGAAGACGCCTTTGCCTGTGCCTCGGGCATGGCGGCGGTGAACGGGGCGCTGATGGCGCTGACCAAGGCGGGCGATCATGTTGTGGCCTCGCGGGCGCTGTTCGGCTCGTGTCTTTACGTGCTGGAAGACGTGCTGGGGCGCTTTGGCGTCGAGATTACCATCGTCGACGGCACCGATAATGCGGCCTGGGACGCGGCGATCCGCCCCGGTACGCGGCTGGTGTTTTTCGAAAGCATCTCGAACCCGACGCTGGAGGTGATCGACTGCGCCTATGTGGTTGATCTGGCCCATAAAAACGGCGCGCTGGTGGTGGTGGACAATGCCATGATCACCCCGGTCTTTTCCTATGCCACGCGGCTGGGGGCCGATCTGGTGATCTATTCGACCACCAAACATGTCGACGGGCAGGGGCGGATGCTGGGCGGGGCAATCTGCGGCTCGCGTGAGCTGATCCGTGGCCCGATCGAGACCTATGTGAAACATACCGGCGGGGCGATTAACCCCTTCGCGGCCTGGACCCATCTGAAAGCGCTGGAGACTCTCGATCTGCGTGTGCGCGCACAGGCCGAGAGCACCGCGAAAGTGGCCGAGGCGCTGGCGGATCACCCGAAACTGAGCCGGTTGAGCTACCCCACCCATCCCGCGCATCCGCAATATGAGGTGGCGATCCGTCAGGCCCCGTCGGGCGGCACGGTGCTGGCGATTGAAGTGAAGGGCGGCAAGGAAGCCTGCTTCAAATTCCTCGACGCTCTGGAAATTTTCATCATTTCCAACAACTTCGCGGATGCTAAGTCGATTGCCACCCATCCGGCGACCACCACCCACCAGCGCCTGCCGCAAGCGCAGAAAGATGTGCTGGGGATCACCGACGGGCTGGTGCGGCTGTCGATTGGGCTGGAAGACCCGGACGATCTGATCGCCGATCTGACACGGGCGCTGGATCAGATCTGAGCAGGCAGGGGCCTCGCAAGTGGCACCATTGGCGCGGGCTGCAAGCCCGTGCCGCGCCTGACCTTCCCCCCGGGAAGGCGCTCTGGCGAAGATACGCGCAGCTCAACCGGCGTTTATGCTTTTGGAGCCTGCCTCAGATGCATGTCCGCAAAAGCGCCTCCCCAAGGTCAGGCGTGGCACTCCTCTTCCCACCCCCAGCAATGTCTTTCCCGGACCCGAGAAAGGCGTTTTTGCGTGGTCTGGCAAAAATTCCTGAGCATATCACTTGGTGACTCTCCCACCCCATCCCTATATTGGGGCTGCGACAGGAGCTTGGAGGCCGATATGAACCATGTAAGCCCGAACATGGCCGCTGCGCCGGATCAGGACGACGCGAAACGCGCGTTGGAAATTCTGCGTGTCTGGGCCCAGAGCGCCAGTCCCACCGAGGTGGCGCGGCTTGACCCCGCGATCGCCCGGCTGCTGCCGGGGCGGGAAGTGTCGAACTATCCCGATCTCAGCCGGACCTATCCGGAAGATTTCGTTGCCGATGCGGCCTACAAGGCCACGATGCCCGATCTGCAGAACGGCCCGGCCAGCCTCATTCAGGGCGAACGCCAGGAAATTCAGCATGTCGGCATTTCCAATTTCCGCCTGCCGATCCGCTATCACACCCGCGATGGCGGCGATCTGGTGCTCGAAACCTCGGTGACCGGCACGGTCAGCCTTGAGGCCGAGAAAAAGGGCATCAACATGAGCCGCATCATGCGCTCATTCTATGCCCATGCCGAAAAAACCTTTTCTTTCGAGGTGATTGAGGCGGCGCTCGACGATTACAAAAGCGATCTCAACAGCCTCGATGCACGGATCGAAATGGCGTTTTCCTTCCCTGCCAAGGTGATGAGCCTGCGTTCGGGGCTGGAAGGCTATCAGTACTACCAGATCGCGCTGGAGCTGGTGGAGCATAAGGGCACGCGGCGCAAGTTCCTTCATCTCGATTACGTCTATTCCTCGACCTGCCCCTGTTCGCTGGAGCTGGCCGAACATGCCCGCCAGAGCCGGGGGCAACTGGCCACGCCGCACAGCCAGCGCTCGGTGGCGCGGGTTTCGGTGGAGCTGGTGCGCGAATGCCCCGATTGCCTGTGGTTCGAAGACCTGATCGACCTCTGCCGCATCGCCGTGCCGACCGAGACTCAGGTGATGGTGAAACGCGAAGACGAACAGGCCTTTGCCGAGCTCAATGCCGCCAATCCGATCTTCGTCGAAGATGCCGCGCGGCTGTTCACCGAGCAGCTGAAACGCGATCCGCGCATCGGCGATTTCCGCGTGGTGGCCTCGCATCAGGAAAGCCTGCACAGCCATGATGCCGTGTCGATCCTGACCGAGGGCGAGACCTTCAAAAGCCAGTCGCTCGACCCGCGCCTGCTCTCGACCCTGATCCATACCGGGTAAGAAAAATACGCATTAACTTGTTTGGAAACTATCCCCCGGTTTCGGTCGGGCTTTCCCTTTTTCAGCCTGAATCCCCTGCTATTTAACGCTTAGACAGGCCTTTCGAGGTTAAATTGTCTAGACGTCACTGGGTTTCGAGCGCGCGGCATGGCCACGGTCAAAGGCTATCTTCTGAACTTTGATTTCGGACCAGCCGGTCCGAGTGCCGGAGACGGCGTATCCGCGTCCAGCACCCTTGATTTCGACTCGCTTGCCTATCAGCAGGTCAGCACCGGCGTGGTCAATTTCGGTGATATCGGGCTGGTATCGGGGACATTCTACAGCGTTGGCGGGTCGTATTATTTTGTTCCCAACGCGGGCAGCGGCACGCCAACACTCAGCGGGAGTGTGAGCAGCACGACCGGGCCGATCTTTGGCACTGCCGCCGATGAGGTGATCAACGGCACCGCTGGCGACGACATCATTTATGGCGGCGCCGACACCACCGGCACCAGCACCGGCGCCGATACGATCTATGCAGGCGCTGGCAACGATACCGTCTAAGCCGGGGACGGCAACGATACGATCTATGATGGCGACGGCAACGACACCGTCTTTGGTGGCGATGGCAACGACACGCTGATGGTCGGGTCCGGGACCGACTATTTCGACGGCGGCGCCGGTTGGGATGTCATCGATGCGCGAAGCGCCACCGGGGTGTTCTCCATCGACTTTACCAATGTCGAGGAAATCTACGCCTCAAATAGCGGCGGGAGCTGGACCTGGAGCAGCCAAAGCACCGGGATCACCTTTCATGGCGGCACCGGTGCCGATGACGTCTACTCCGGCACTGGCGCCGATATCCTTGACGGTGGGGACGATGCTGATCGCTTTTTCATCTCGGATAATTTCGGCAACGATACGATCGCCGGCGGTGAAGGATGGGGGACCGGTTGGGATTACGATAGTATCGACCTTTCAGCGGTAACGTCGCCGCTGACGGTGACCTATACCGGCGATGAAGCTGGCACCATTACCGACGGCGTCTCGACTATCACCTTCAGTCAGATCGAAGAACTGGTTCTTACCGATCAGGCCGATGTGGTTGATGCGAGCGCGGATAGCCAGGGCGCTGTGATCTACGGTGGCGGCGGGGGTGACACCATCACCGGCGGATCGGGGAATGATGTCCTTCTCGGCGATGCCGGAAATGATGTCATCGACTCCGGCGCCGGCCACGACTGGATCCAGGGTGGGAGTGGCGACGATACCATCACCACGGGCACCGGCTGGGACACAATCGGTGTTTTCGATGGCGATGGCCATGACGTCATCACTGACTTCGATATGGGCGACGCCAATCTGGACGGTTGGACCGACGACGCGCTCAATGTCGACTATATGACGGATGGGTCCGGCAACCCTTTAAAGCTCTGGGATGTGAACGTCACGGACGATGGGTCCGGCAATGCGGTGCTTGGATTTCCGGATGGAACGGCCCTCACCCTGATGGGGGTAAGCCCGGCGACGCTGACCAATCCGACGCTCTATTCCATGGGGATCCCCTGTTTTCTTGAAGGCACAAGACTGGCCACGCCCGCGGGGCCGCGTGCGGTTGAAACCCTTGTGCCGGGCGACCTCGTGCTCACCGCAGACGGCATGGCGCTGCCGGTGCGCTGGGCGGGGCATCGGGCGCTGTCCGAGGCCGATTTGTGCGTGCGTCCGGAGCTGATGCCGGTGCGGATTGCCCGGGGGGCGCTGGACAATGACGCGGCGCTCTACCTTTCGCCGCAGCACCGGGTGCTGATCGCCGATGCGGGCGGCGGGCCGGTGTTTGTGCCCGCGCGCTGGCTGGCGGAAGAGGGCGATGGCCGGTTCCGCCGGGCGCTGGGCAAGCGCCGGGTGACCTATCATCACCTGCTATTGCCACGTCACGCGGTGATGCTGGCCGAGGGGGCGGCGGTGGAAAGCTTCTATCCGGGTCCGAATGCGCTGGCGGGGTTGTGCTTTTCGGCCCGGCTCAGCCTCTTTGCTGCGATGCCCCGGCTCAGCCGGATCACCAGCTGCGCCGATGCGGCCCGCCACTACGGCCCGCTGGCCTATCCTGCGCTTGACCGGCAGGCCTTTCGTGCTCTGCTCGCCCGGGGGCGGCTGGCGCCGCCGGAAACCGCCTCTGCCCACTGCGCGGCGGGTTGACTTGCCCCGCGCGCCTGCCCAAGCCTTGCCTGGACAGTGGCGCAAGGCGGAGAGCGGGACATGCCAGATCGGGATCAGGAACGGGCGGCTGCGCTTTTGCATCTGCGCGGCGAGGGATTGGCCAAGGGCGATCCGGTGGCGCTGCCGCTGACCATGGCCTCGATGTTTCATCTGCCGGGCAATCCCGAGGCGGGGGTGGCGGGTTATGGGCGCGGCGATAACCCGACATGGGAGGCGCTGGAGGCTGTGCTTGCGCATCTGGAAGGGGCCCCCGCGTTGGCCTTTCCTTCCGGCATGGGGGCGATTTCCGCCGCGCTCTTTGCCACGCTGAAAGCGGGCGACAGGCTGCTTTTGCCGAGCGATGGTTATTACGCCTCGCGCGTGCTGGCCGCTGAGTTCCTCGGGCCGCTCGGGGTCGTGGTGGAAGCCCGGCCGACGCTGGAGATTACCAAAGGCGGGTTTGAGGGTTTCGCCGTGGTCTTTTTGGAAAGCCCCTCCAATCCCGGGCTGGATCTGATTGATCTGGCGGCGGTGACGGGCGAGATCCGCGCGGCGGGGGCGGTGAGCATTGTCGATAACACCACGTTGACCCCGTTCGGCCAGCGGGTGCTGGATCTGGGCGCCGATCTGGTCGTGGCCTCCGATACCAAGGCGCCGGGCGGGCATTCCGATCTGCTGATGGGCCATGTGGCGGGTCGCGATGCAGCACTGATGGCGCGGGTGCGCAGCTGGCGTACCCTCTCGGGCGCGATCCCCGGCCCGTTTGAGGCGTGGTTGCTGCATCGCAGCCTTGAAACGCTGGAGCTGCGCTTTGAGCGGATGTGCGCGAATGCGGGCGAGATTGCCGCGCGGCTGGCGGTGCATCCGGCGGTGGCGAAGCTGCGCTATCCAGGGCTCGCCAGCGATCCGGCCCATGCGCTCGCCCGGAAACAGATGCGGCGCATGGGGTTTCTGATCGGCTTCGAGCTGGCGGATGAGGCGGCGGCGGAGCGGTTCATCAGCACCTGCCCGCTGATCACCCCGGCCACGTCGTTCGGCGGGGTGCATACCAGCGCCGAACGCCGGGCGCGTTGGGGCGATGCCGTGGCGCCGGGCTTTGTACGGCTCTCGGTGGGCACCGAACCGCTTGAGGCGCTCTGGCCCGCGCTGGACGCCGCGCTGACCGGCGCCGCCTAAAGTAAAACGCCCGCCGGAGGGGCGGGCGTTTCTTTGTGTCTCAGGCCTGTCTCAGGCCGGGCTTATTTCCAGCAGCTGACCAGCACCGTCATTTCGCTGGCCTGTTGGGTCAGCGCGTAGGGGCTGAGGGCCTCGCCCACGGTGGCAAGCTCGGGGGTAATGTTCTGCCCGGTAAGGAAAGCGTCAAGCGCGCTGGCTTTCGCGGCAAAGCCCACATCGGCGGGCAGCAGGCGGCCATCGCCCGAGGGGGTGGCGATCAGCATGCCCAGCACCGCGCCGCTCTGGTCGATCACCGGGCCGCCGGTATCGCCATCCTGCGCGCGGATTTCCAGCCGGTTGAGCGTGTCTTCGCCTTGCAGGCCCTTGATGTCGGCGAGGGTGCCGAAGGTCAGGGTCGGCGAGGACAGACGCCCGCCAAAGGAATAGCCCGACACGGCCAGCTCGGATTTCAGCCGCGGATCCTGATCGAGGAAGCGGGCATATTGCATCGGCGCCAGCGTTTCGGCGGGTTTCAGCAGGGCCAGACCCAGCGCATCGTCCTCAGCCACGACATTGGCGGTGTAGCTGTCATCGAAGGTGATCCGGCCACAGCTCGCCACCGCTTCGGTGGTGGTGAGCACCGCGCCATCCGCCGAGACGTAGAAGCCCGAACGCGCCTTTTCCGGGCGGCGGATTTCCAGACCCGAGATCAGGTCGATCGACTGGGTGGCGGTGTCGAGCCCGGCATTGTCTTCGAGCGCCATGTCGCCGGTCGAGGCAAAGCTCGACCGCATCGCGTCCAGCACCATGCTGCGGCCCTTGGCCGAGGTGCCGTTCTGATCGGTGCTCGGCCAGATCAGGATGAAGCCCTTCACCGCGCCATCGGCGAGGGTGGCATAGCTGTCGGAGCTGAACCGGGCATCTTCGCCGTGGATGGTGAAGGAATTGTCGGCGCGTTGACGCGCGCCCTCCATCGGCACCACGTCCAGCGTTTGCAGGATGTCGTAGAGGCCATAGAGCGTGGCCTTGTCGCCGCGCTGGCTGATCAGGATCACCCGCACGCCCTTGTCGCCTTCGTAATAGGCAAAGGGGGCCTGGTAGTGGCTGAATTTCACCATCGCGGTGGGCAGGGTGACTTCGATCCCGGCGTCGAAATCGGTGACTTGGCCCAGCCCCAGCGAGGCAAGCATATCGTTATAGCGCTTCATCAGCGTGTCGCGCTGAAGGGTGGTCAGAACGCCGGTGGCCTCAACCCCGTTCGCCGCTTGCCAGTCGCCCATGGCGCCCCGGGTGCCGGGGCCGAAATCGCCATCGATGGTCGATTTGTAGAAGCCTTCCCATTGCAGCGCGACCTGCAGGGCCTTGCGCTGATCGGCGTCGAGGGCGCGTTCCGATTGCAGTGCGTCCTGACGGGTCTCGTCATCGGGCAGAAGCGCCATCGGCTCGGGTTCCGGGGCAGGGGCCGGTTCAACCTGCGCGGGCTCGGCTTGCGTCACTTCAACCTGCGCCTCGTCCGGTTGGGTCGCATCCGTGGCCTCGGTGGTGACCATCGCACTGCCGCCCACTGGCCAGAACTGCGCCGAGAACCCGGCATTGTCGGTGACGAAGGCATCTTCCGGCACGCTGCCATCGGCGCGCAGGGAGGCGAGCTTGTCGGTGGCGGCCTCTTTCGAGAACGGCCCGATGGCAATTGCGTACCAGCCGGTATCGGTCAGCCGGAAGCCCACCACGTCGCCCAGACCGGCGCCATAACTGCGCGCTTCGTCTTCGGCGGCGCGCAAAGTGGGCTTTGCCGAAACCTGCACCCAATAGCTTTGCTCAGCGCGGGCGATGCCGGCGCTGATAATTGTAAGGAAAATCACGATCGCGGAAAGAGCGCGGGTCATAGGTTCTGCCCCTGAGGAATATCTTGAAAACGGTCGTGGTCACTAACACCATTGGAGGGGGGAAGGTCAAGGATTGGCCTGCGGTGATTGACCCTTTCTCACGCAGCGCCTATTCAGAGCGCGCTCATCCAGAGAGGCGCAACATGGCCGAAACCAAACCGACCCAACCAAAGTCTTTTCAGGAGATCATCCTGCGGCTGCAGGCCTATTGGGCCAGCAAGGGCTGCGCGGTGCTGCAACCCTATGATATGGAAGTGGGGGCGGGCACCTTTCACCCGGCCACCACGCTGCGCGCGCTGGGCAGCCAGCCCTGGGCTGCGGCCTATGTGCAACCCTCGCGCCGCCCCACCGATGGGCGCTATGGCGAGAACCCGAACCGGCTGCAGCATTATTATCAATATCAGGTGCTGATCAAACCGAGCCCGCCCGATCTGCAGGCGCTCTATCTGGGCAGCCTTGAGGCCATCGGCATCGACATGGCGCTGCACGACATCCGCTTTGTCGAGGACGACTGGGAAAGCCCGACGCTGGGCGCCTGGGGGCTGGGCTGGGAAGTCTGGTGCGACGGGATGGAAGTGAGCCAGTTCACCTATTTCCAGCAGGTCGGCGGGCATGATTGCCGCCCGGTCGCGGGGGAACTCACCTATGGGCTGGAACGTCTGGCGATGTATGTGCTCGGCATTGATCACGTGATGGACATGCCGTTCAACGATCCCTCTGCGCCGATTCCGCTGAGCTATGGCGACATCTTCAAGCAGACCGAGATGGAATATTCGCGCCACAACTTCGACGTGGCCGATACCGACAAGCTCTTGCGCCATTTCGAAGATGCGGAAGCCGAGTGCAAATCCATCCTCGACCACCCGGCGGACGATCCGAAAACCGGAAAGCATATCATTATGGCCCATCCGGCCTATGATCAGTGCATCAAGGCCAGCCATATCTTCAACCTGCTCGATGCGCGCGGGGTGATCTCGGTGACCGAGCGGCAGGCCTATATCGGGCGGGTGCGGGCTCTGGCCAAGATGTGCGCCGATGCCTTTGTGCAAACCGAAGCCGGAGGGGCGACGTTATGAGTTTTCGACTGACCTTTGAAGCCACTGCGCCGGGCAACCATTTCTATGGCTCCGACCAGTTCGCCACCGCCGAATGGCGCCACTGCATCCGCTTTCCGGCGCGCTGCATTGAGGATTTCGAGACCGACCTGACCAAGGGCGCGCAGGAATGGGGCTCGATGGACAATGTCATCGCCGGGGCCACGCTGGTGGTTGAACCGATGCGCACCGAGCGGGTGCTGCCTTCGGTGTTTCTCTACCCCGATGCCGATGGCAAGGTGACACGGATCGAGGCCTTCACCCATGTGCCGACCTCGTTTGTCGAATGCCTGCGGCCCGAGACCAAGATCCGCATGAAGCTCGCCTTCCGGCAGGACTGGCGTGCGCTGTTTGAAATGGATGGCGGCGACCGGCTGGGGCATCGCTGCTCGATCAAGGAAGGCAACAACGTTGTCGTCGAAATGATCGGGGGCGCGTAAGTGTCGGGCAAACTGATCGGGAGCTTTATCGTGCTCGTATCTCTGATTTTCGGGGCGGTGCTCTACTGGACCCAGGAATATGCGTATTACACGCCGGTCGCGGCCGACGGGACGGTGGTGACGTTGATGAACGTGGCCACCGGAAGCCCCGAGCCGATGGCGATGACCGGGTTTCAGGGCACCGATTCCGACAGTTCGCCGATCCGCTTTCGCGCCTGTTTTCAGGCCCAGCAAAGCCTGGCGACGCTGACCGAAACCTTCGAAATCTACGAGCACCCGACGCCGCTGAACGGGCCGCGCTGGTTTGATTGCTACGATGCCGCCCAGATTGGCGACGCGCTGGAGCACGGGCAGGCGGTGGCGTTTCTGAGCCAGAAAAACATCTATGACGGAGTGGATCGCGTGGTTGCCGTTTTCCCCGATGGCCGGGCTTTCGCCTGGAACCAGCTTAACGATACATATCAGGACTGACCTCATGGCCGACCTTCTCATCGAACTCTTTTCGGAAGAAATTCCGGCCCGGATGCAGGCGCAGGCCGGGGACGACCTGAAGAAACTGGTGACCAACGGTCTGGTCGAGGCCGGGCTGACCTATGCAGGCGCTGGGGTCTTTACCACACCGCGCCGCCTTGCGCTGACGCTGGAAGGTCTGCCCGCGATGAGCCCGGACACCCGCGAAGAGCGCAAGGGGCCGCGAACCGATGCACCGGAAAAGGCGCTGGAGGGGTTTTTGCGCTCGACCGGGCTGACGAAAGATCAACTCGAAGCGCGTGACGACAAGAAGGGTCAGGTCTGGTTCGCGGTGATCGAGAAAAAGGGTCGCCCGACTGCCGAGATCGTGGCCGAGGTGCTGGAAAATACCATCCGCAATTTCCCCTGGCCGAAGTCGATGCGCTGGGGTGCGGGCAGCCTGCGCTGGGTGCGGCCGCTGCATTCGATCCTCGCCATCCTCACCAATGAGCACGGCACCGAAGTGGTGTCGCTGGACGTGGATGGGATCGTCGCGGGCAAGACCACGCGCGGCCATCGTTTCATGGCGCCCGATGTGATCGAGGTGAATAGCTTCGAAGATTATCAGGCCAAGCTGAAGCGCGCCTATGTGATGCTCGACCCGGCCGAACGCGCCGATGTGATCTGGCACGAGGCCGAGCAGAAGGCCTTTGCGCTGGGCTTTGAGCTGGTCGACGACAAGGGTCTTCTGGCCGAGGTTGCCGGGCTGGTCGAATGGCCGGTGGTGCTGATGGGCGAGATCGCCGACGATTTCATCACCCTGCCGCCGGAAGTGCTGCAAACCTCGATGAAAGAGCACCAGAAGTTCTTCTCGGTGCGCAATCCGGGCACCGGGCGGATCGAGAAATTCGTGACCGTCGCCAACCGCGAAACCACCGATCAGGGCGCGACCATCCTTGCGGGCAACCAGAAGGTTCTGGCCGCCCGTCTGTCGGATGCCA
The DNA here is from genome assembly GCA_050288685.1 of Paracoccaceae bacterium. Lineage (GTDB taxonomy): Bacteria > Pseudomonadota > Alphaproteobacteria > Rhodobacterales > Rhodobacteraceae > Sinisalibacter. The sequence goes on from JBNKEH010000003.1 coordinate 192,321, forward strand.
AATTCTTCTGGGAAAATGACCTGCGCACGGTCGAGCGGGAAGGCATGGAAAGCTGGACCGACCGGCTGGCCAATGTGACCTTCCATGCCGAGCTGGGCAGCCAGGGCGCGCGGATCAAGCGCTTTGCCCGTCTGGCCGCCGAGATCGCGCCGCTGGTGGGCGCCGATCACGGCGACGCCAAGCTGGCGGCGAAGGTGGCCAAGGCCGACCTCGCGTCGGAAATGGTCTACGAATTCCCCGAGCTTCAAGGCATCATGGGGCGCTATTACGCCAAGGCGGCGGGGCTTTCCGATGCCGTGGCCGATGCCTGCCGCGATCACTGGAAGCCGCTGGGCGCCTCGGATGACGTGCCGACCGATCCGGTTGCCATTGCCGTGGCGCTGGCCGACAAGATCGACACGCTGACCGGCTTCTGGATCATCGACGAAAAGCCCACCGGCTCGAAAGACCCCTATGCGCTGCGCCGCGCCGCGCTGGGGATCATCCGCATCGTCCTGACCAACAATCTGCGCCTGCCGCTGGATCGCTTCCTCGACAGCCAGCTGTTGAAACACGAAATCGCCCGGGCGCGGTCCGGCGAAGAGGATGAGGCCGATATTGCCGCGCTGGAGCAGACGCTGGAAGAGATCGCCAATCACGGCGTGTTCGGTGCCGCGCTGGAGGCGGTGCTCGACCTGCTGAAAGGCAAGGACAAGGCCCCGAAAACCGGCGAAGGCAGCTATCTGGCCCGGATCGGCAAGAAGATGCCCGACCTGTCGGACGACCTGCTGGCTTTCTTTCATGACCGGCTGAAAGTGCACCTGAAGGGCGAGGGCATCCGTCACGACGTGATCGACGCCTGCCTCAACATGCCCGCGAATGACGACCTGTCGCTGCTGGTGACCCGCGCCGGGGCGTTGCAGGCGATGCTGGAAACCGATGACGGCACCAACCTCATTCAAGGCTTCAAGCGCGCCAACAACATCCTGAGCCAGGCCGAAGCCGCCGATGGGGTGGAATACAGCTACGGTCCGGACGTGAAATTCGCCGAGGACGACGCCGAAAAGGCGCTGTTCGCGGCGCTCGATCTGGCCGATGCGGCGATCATCCCGGCGATGAAGGCCGAAGATTTCGCCGCGGCGATGGAAGCCATGGCGGGGCTGCGTGCCCCGATCGATGCCTTCTTTGAAGCGGTGCAGATCAACACCGACAACCAGATCGTCCGCCGTAACCGGCTGAACCTTCTGGGCCGCATCCGCGACATCTGCCTGAGCGTGGCAGACCTGACCCGGATCGAGGGCTAAGCCGGTATTCATTCCCCCGAGGCAGGCGCGGCTTGCCTCGGCGGGGATCGGCGCTATTCTGCCCTCAGGAGGATGCCGCAGTGCAGAAAATTGAGGATATGGCCGAGATCACCGGGTTTTCCGAGCTGACGCCCACGGCAGCGATTTCGGCTGCGCGTCATGGTGGCCGGGCGAAGTGTCTGCAGCGCCTGATCCGGCTGGATATGCCGGTGCCGCTGACGCTGGCGCTCGATTTTGCCACGGTGCATGCGCTGTCGCGGGGCGAGATGCCAGACCTCGATGCGATGCTGGCGCTGTTCGGCCCCGATCCGTTGCTCTCGGTGCGACCTTCGTCGGAAAGCCCTGACTGGGGCGGGCCGGGGGCGATCCTGAATATCGGCATGAATGACCGGCTGCACGCCAAGCTCTGCGAAAGCCATGGCGAGCTGGCGGCCAATGCGCTCTATCTGCGCTTCATCCAGTCCTATGCGGTGCATGTGGCGCGGCTGGACCCTGACGAATTTGAAACCGGCGCGCTGCCCTCGGCCAAGACGCTGAGCCGCGCGCTCGCCGCCTATGAGGCCGAAACCGACGAGCCGTTCCCGCAGGATGTGAAACGGCAATTGGGCGAAGTGCTGCGCTCGATGGCGCGCGCCTGGGAGGGCACATCGGCCCGGCTGCTGAGGCAGGCCAAGGGTGCGCCCGCCGATGCCGGTCTGGGTCTGGTGGTGCAGAAGATGGTGCTGGGCGTGGGCACGGGGATCTGCGGCTCGGGCGTGATCCAATATGTGAATGCCACCAGCGGCGAACAGGAGGTGCGCGGGCGCTATATGTGTCAGGCGCAGGGGCGCGACGCCCTGACCGCCGGGGGCGAACGCGAGATCATGTATCTGAAAGCCGATCCGCGCGGGCGCTCGATCGAGCAGGTGCTGCCGGAGATCTGGCAAGACCTGCTGCGCTACGGTGATCTGTCGCGCAAACGGCTGCGCGAAGAGATGCAGATCGAATTCACCGTCGAGAATGAAGAGCTGTTCATCCTCGACGCGGTGCGCCTGCCGCGCTCGCCGCGTGCCAATCTGCGCATTGCGGTGGCGCTGGCGAAAGACGGGATTATCTCGGAGGACGAGGCGGTGCTTCGGGTGCTGCCGCATTCGCTGCCCGAGCTTTTGCACAGTCAGGTTGATCCCGATGGCCCGCGCGACGTGATCGCCCATGGTATTCCGGCCTCGCCGGGGGCGGCGACCGGCAAGATCGTGTTTACCGCCCGCGAGGCGCAGGCGCTGGCGGCGCAGGATGAAGCCTCGATTCTGGTGCGGCGCGAGACCACGCCCGAAGACATTCGCGGCATGCACGCCGCCCGCGCGGTGCTGACCGAGCGGGGCGGGGTGACAAGCCATGCCGCCGTGATCGCGCGCGGTCTGGGCCTGCCTTGCGTGGTTGGCGCCTCGGATATCAAGCTCGACGCGAAGGCGGGCACCCTGACCGCCGCCGATGGGCGGGTGTTTCGCGCGGGCGATGTGATCACCGTCGATGGCAGCCGTGGCAATGCGCTGGCAGGGGCGGCTGCGATGCTGGAACCGGCGCTTGACGAAAGCTTCCAGACCCTTCTGGCCTGGGCCGATGCGGCGCGCGATATCGGGGTGCGGGCCAATGCCGACACGCCGGAAGATGCGCGCATGGCCAAGATGTTTCAGGCCGAAGGCATTGGCCTGTGCCGCACCGAGCATATGTTTTTCGCCGAAACCCGGCTGCTTGCCATGCGCGAGATGATCTTTGCCGATACCGCCGATGACCGGCGCACGGCACTGGAGCGGATCCTGCCGATGCAGCGCGCCGACTTCATCGAGCTGTTCGGGATCATGCGCGACAAGCCGGTAACGATCCGGCTATTCGACTTGCCGCTGCACGAATTCCTGCCCCGCAGCCGCGAGGGGCTGCGCGAGCTGGCCGAGGCGCTGGATCTGCCTTTGTCGGATGTGGTGCGCCGGGCCGATGCGCTGAGCGAGTTTAACCCGATGCTGGGCATGCGCGGGGTGCGGCTGGGGCTGACCGTGCCCGAAATCTACGACATGCAGGCGCGCGCGATTTTTGAAGCCGTGGTCGAGGCGGCGCGCTCGGGCGCTTCGGTGGTGCCGGAAATCATGATCCCGCTGGTCTCGGCGCGGCGCGAGGTTGAGATCGTGATGGCGCGGATCGACGCGGTTGCGGCTTCGGTGCGGATCGAACAGGGGATGGATTTCGATTACCGGCTGGGGGTGATGGTCGAAACTCCGCGTGCGGTGCTGCGCGCGGGCGAAATCGCCGTTCACGCCGCCTTCATGAGCTTTGGCACCAACGACCTGACCCAGATGACCTATGGCCTGTCGCGTGACGATGCCGGGCGCTTCATGGGGCAATATGTAAACAAGGGCGTCTATGAAGAAGACCCGTTCCATGTGCTCGATACCGAAGGGGTGGGCGAGCTTTTGACCATCGGCGCCGAGCGCGGGCGCAAGGCCAATCCCGAGATCACCCTGTCGATCTGCGGCGAGCATGGCGGCAACCCCGAAAGCATCGCTTTCTGCCGGGCGGCCGGGTTCGATTACGTGTCCTGCTCGCCTTTCCGGGTGCCGGTGGCACGGCTGGCGGCGGCGCATTTTGCCATTGCCGAACGGGGTGCCGAGCGCCCGCCACGGATGTATTGACGGGGCAGGGCGGGGCGCCGATTGGGGCCAATTGCCCTGCGGCGACGAAAACGTGGACCTTTTGTGCCTTTCCGAGTAGAGAATAGAAAAAATTGAAGGGGCGCCGAAGTTGCGCCGCGAGGGAAGGACACGATGCTGCGAAAATTTATTCTCGCCTTTGCGGGGATGAGTTTCCTTGCCACGGCCGCTTTGGCCGGCGCGGCAGGTGACGATATGGCAGAAAGCTTGCTGACGCAGCTTCTGGGGCGCGAACATGCGGCCTTTGCCGGGGTTGCGCCCACGCGCCTGGCCAGCCTTGCCACGACCCGCCCCACCGCCGAAACCGCTCCGCCGATGCTGCAATCCGATGACTGGCTGGTCTCGCAACCCGAAGCCAAGGGCGGCCCGGAATGGAAATGCCTGACCGAAGCGCTCTATTTCGAGGCCCGGGGCGAACGCGCAGCAGGGCTGTTTGCGGTGGCTGAAGTGATCCTGAACCGGGTCGACAGCCCGCGTTACCCCAACAGCGTGTGCGGCGTGGTGCATCAGAGCGCTGGCGGGCGCTACCGCTGCCAGTTTACCTTCGATTGCGATGGCAAGGTCGAGAGTATCGGCAATCAACGCGCCTTTGTGCGGGTCGGCAAGGTCGCTCGTGCGATGTTGGACGGCGCTCCGCGCCACCTGACCCATGGCGCACTGTTTTATCATGCCAATACCGTATCGCCGCGCTGGGCTTCGGCGCTTGAACCAACCGCAACAATTGGCCACCACTATTTCTACCGCTGACGCTTTGCCCGTCCGGCTGCCGCTTTTCCGCTCACGCCCGTGGGCCGCAGGGCTCTGGGCTGGCTATCCTCAGTGATTTCGCGCATTTTGCGCGGCCAAAGGAGACCCGAATGACATCCGATATCCGCATCGCTTTCGAGCACCCGCTCGCGCGCGCCGAGGCCGCCGGACAACCCGACACGCCGCCCGACCGGATTTCGCTGCGCGACCATGTTCTGGAGGTCGATATCGGCGCGTTCCAGACTGAGCGCGGCAAAACCCAGCGGCTGAATTTCAACGTGGTGGTTGAAGTGGTTCCGCCCTCCGCGCCGCTCGATGACGATGTCGACAAGATCCTGTCTTACGACACCATCACCGAAGCTATCGCCCATGAGCTGGCCGAAGAGCGGCTGAACCTGCTGGAAACGCTGGCCGCGCGGATTGCCGACCGCATCCTGCACGCCCCGCAGGCGCTTCGGGTCTTTGTGCGGATCGAAAAGCTCGATCGTGGTCCCGGTGCGCTGGGGGTCGAGATTGTGCGGATGCGCGGTCAGGCGGCGCCCGATGCCCCAGACGAGGAAGAAGCCCCCGAGCCGCGCGTGGTGTTCCTGTCGAACCCGGCCATCGCTGACGACAGCCTGCCGGCGCTGCTTGATGCGCTGGAAGCGGGCGATAGCCCGGTGATCCTGTGCGTTGGGGCGGGCGATCTGGCGGTGCCGCAAACCGGCCATGCGATGACCCAGCGCCGGATCGACCTTCTTGCCATCGAGCAGAACGCCTGGATGCTGGCGGCGCGCGATGATCGCTGCGTGGTGGTCGCCACCCGCACCGAACTCGACTGGGCGATGAAACACGGGCAGATCTCGGTCTGGGCACCGTCGAAAATCGTGCTGGACGCGGTGGATGGTCCGACGGTTGGCCCGCGCGAGCCGCTGGCGCTGACCGCCTGGTTCGCGGAACTGGAAGGGGCAAGCGAGCTGATCTGTGTGGGCGCCAATGCCCCCGCCGCCGAGCTGCCTGTCCGCAGCCTGAAGATCGGAGAGCTGCCGTGACCTCGCGCCAGCACCCGATTGCCCGCACCGGCCTCAGGGATGTGGCACATAGCTACAGCCTTGCCGGATCGCGCGCGGTCTGGTTCGACGAGGTGAATGTTTATGGCGATGACGGCGAGATCGACTATCCGCTGGCCTTCGAGCTGAGCGAGGACGCGCGCCAGCGTCTGATTGCCCCGCGCCCCGATCTCTGCGGGCTCAGCCTTGATCGCCCGCGGGTGATGGGCATTCTCAACGTCACGCCGGACAGCTTTTCCGATGGCGGCAGCTTCGACAACGTCACCGCTGCGCTGGCCCATGCAAGCAAGATGGCGGGCGAGGCGGATATTCTCGATATTGGCGGCGAAAGCACCCGGCCCGGGGCCGATGTGGTGTCGGTGGACGAAGAAATCCGCCGTACCGCCCCGGTGATCCGCGCGATCCGCGAAGCCGGGATCGCCACGCCGATCTCCATCGATACCCGCAAAGCCGCCGTGGCCGAGGCCGCGCTCGACGCCGGGGCGGATATCGTCAATGACGTGGCCGCCTTTGCCTATGATCCGGAGCTTGCAGCACTTTGTGCCGAGCGCGACGTGCCGGTTTGCCTGATGCATCACAAGGGCACGCCCGAGACCATGCAGAACGATCCGACCTATGAGGATGTGGTGGGCGAGGTGTTCGATTTTCTGGCCGAGCGCATCGATTATGCGGTTGGGCAGGGGGTAAAGCGCGCGCGGATCATCACCGATCCGGGCATCGGCTTTGGCAAGACCCAGGCGCATAACCTGACCTTGCTGCGTCATCTCGCGACTTTCCACGATCTGGGTCTGCCGGTGCTTCTGGGCGCCTCGCGCAAGCGCTTCATTGGCGCCATCGGTGGGGCCGAGGCAGCGCAAGATCGGATGGCGGGCTCGCTTGCCGTTGCGTTGCATGGGGCCGCAGAGGGGATGCACATCCTGCGCGTGCATGATACCTATGAGACCTCGCAGGCGCTCAGACTCTTTGCCGCCTTGCATGAAGAGGGACAGTGAAATGAGTCGCAAATTCTTTGGGACCGATGGGGTGCGTGGTTTGGCCAACACCCCGCCGATGACCGCCGAACTGGCGTTGAAACTGGGTGCGGCGGCGGGGCGGTATTTCCGCCGGACCGACCGCAACAACCATCGGGTGGTGATCGGCAAGGATACGCGGCTGTCGGGCTATATGCTGGAAAACGCGCTCACGGCCGGGCTGACCTCGACCGGGATGAACGTGCTTTTGCTCGGCCCGGTGCCCACCCCGGCGGTGGGGCGGCTGACCCATTCGATGCGCGCCGATCTCGGCATCATGATTTCTGCCTCGCATAATCCCTATCATGACAATGGCATCAAGTTTTTTGGCCCCGACGGCTTCAAGCTGTCGGACGAGGCCGAGCTTGAGATTGAAGCGATGCTCGAGGGCGAGATCCGGCTGGCGCGGCCCGAAAATATCGGCCGGGCGCAACGGGTCGACGAGGGCCGTCAGCGCTATGTGGAATTCATCAAGACCACCTTCCCGGCGGGCTGGCGGCTTGACGGGCTGAAAGTGGTGATCGACTGCGCCAATGGCGCCGCCTACAAGGCCGCGCCCGAAGCGCTCTGGGAACTGGGCGCCGAAGTGGTGGCGATCGGGGTGGAGCCGAACGGGCGCAATATCAATGACGGGGTCGGCTCGACCGCCCCGGCCCGTGCCGCCGAAAAGGTGTTGGAAACCGGCGCCGATCTGGGGATCTGCCTCGATGGCGATGCCGACCGGGTGATCCTGATCGACGAAAAGGGCCAGATTGCCGATGGCGATCAGCTGATGGCGCTGTTTGCCAGCCACTGGGCGCGGGATGGCCGCTTGAACCACGGCACGTTGGTGGCGACGGTGATGTCGAACCTTGGGCTGGAACGCCACATGGCGGGGCAGGGGCTGACGCTGCTGCGCACCGCCGTGGGCGACCGCTATGTGGTCGAAGCGATGCGCAATGGCGGCTTCAACTTGGGCGGCGAGCAATCGGGCCATATCGTGATGACCGATTATGCCACCACCGGCGACGGGTTGCTGGCGGGGCTGCAATTTCTGGCCGAAATGGTGCAAACCGGCAAGCCCGCCTCGGAGCTTTCGCAGGTTTTCACAAAAGTGCCGCAGATGTTGAAAAACGTGCGGTTTGACGCCGGAAAGTTGCCTCTTGAGAACGAAAATGTTCGAAAATTGATAGCCGACGGTGAGGTCCGGTTGAACGGTTATGGCCGGCTCTTGATCCGCAAATCCGGCACCGAGCCGCTGATCCGGGTGATGGCCGAATGCGAAGACGAAGCGATGATGGCTGAGGTCGTCGACGGCATCGTCGGTGCGGTTGAGGCGGCGGTTTAGCGCTTTTGACGCCTGTGGAGCGCGGCGGCATGCCTTGGCCGTCGGCGCTTGTGTTCTGGGATGAGGGGCGTTGCCCCTCAAGCTCCCCAAGGTGTTTTTTGACCAAAGACGGGCGCTTGCAGGGCGGGCGGCGTGGCCGTGCAGTGTATACTGCAGTGAGGCGTTAGCCCGGGGTGAAATGCGCCGAGGGAGCAGGGCAAAAGCGGCGCGGCGCGCTAGTCCTCCAGCTTGTAGGGCGTATCTGCCGGGGTGCCGTCCAGCGTGGTGTAGGTCCGGTCGGTAAATGTGCGCGTGCCGGGCGTGCGGGTGAAGCTCAGATGACGGTCGTGATCGGGATAAGTGGCTGTGCCGCGATCTGACCGCGTTCCGATCACCAGATAGCGGATTGGCGCGTCGGTCCGGTTTTCCAGGCAATGCCCGGCGGGAACGCCCGCTTTGAAGGTGGCAGCCTCGCCGGGATGCAGATCATAGCCCGCGTCGCCCTCGGTGACATAGGCCGCGCCTTCGAGCATATAGACCATTTCATCTTCGCTATCATGCCAATGCTTGAGCGATGAGCGCGAGCCGGGCGGCAGGATCTCTTCAGAGGCGCCGAACTGGGTCAAGCCACCGCTATCGCTGAACAAATGCGCAGTGTAGGGCCCGCAGGGATCGCCCGCGCCATCGTGATGCCGGGTCTCGACCGTGGATGTGCTGATCTTGGGCATGAGCGCTCCTTTTCCGGAAGGGGAGCATGAAAGCCGCGCAATGCCAAGGGAAAGGTAGGCGGCTTGACAGAAGCGTAAGGAACGGATTACCGTAAGTTATGACTTACGCAATACCTGATTCCCTGCTTGCCGCTCTGGCCGATCCGACTCGTCGTAGCCTGTACGAGAGGATTGCGCGTCGGCCCAGCTCGGTTGGAGAGCTGGCCAAGGGCGGGTCGGTCAGCCGCCCGGCGGTCTCGCAGCATTTGAAAGTCCTGAATGACGCGGGCCTGCTCACGGTGCGCGCTGAGGGCACCCGCCGCATCTATTCCGTTCGGCCCGATGGGTTGGCCGATCTGCGCCGTTGGCTGGACGGGTTCTGGGATCAGGCGCTGCATAATTTAGAAAATGAAATCAAAACCATGAAGGGCGCACCGCATGACTGATGCCATCGTAAAAACCATCGACGTTCCCTGTTCTGCGTCCGAAGCGTTTGACGTGTTCGTCACCCGCATCGCCAGCTGGTGGCCGCTGGACGAACACGCTTCCTCTGCCGCAGACGGCAAAGCCGCCAAGGATGTGACGATCGAGCCGCGCGTCGGCGGCGCGTTTTATGAAACCCGCCACGATGGCACCCGCAACGACTGGGGCGAGGTGCTGGAATTTGTCGAAGGCGCGAGGTTCGCGACCACCTGGCATCCCGGAAATAATCGCGATTGCCCAACCCGCGTCGATGTCAGCTTTGAGGACCTGCCGGATGGGCGGGCCTGTGTGACGCTGACGCATTCCGGTTGGGAAATCTGGGGCGAAAAGGCCGACGATATGCGCGGCGGATATAATTCCGGCTGGGATAGCGTTCTGGGCTGTTTCGTTCAGGTGCTCTGAACCGGACGCCCCGGAAAATCGGGGCACCCGTTTGCCTCGCCGATCAGCGCTGCCCTCTGTGAGGCGGGCTAATCTTCGCGCCGCCCCTCGTGCTCGCGGTTGCGCGTATAGCTCTGCGCCAGCGGGAAGGGCGGGAGCCAGGATGCCCGGCGGATGGTCCAGTTTTCATAGCTGGGTTTGAACGCCTCGGGATCGTCCAGCGCGCCCAGATGCAGCTCGACCTCGTCACCGCTTCGGGCAAAGACTGACGAGCCGCAGGTCGGGCAGAAATGTCGGCCGTTATAGCTGTTGGTCTCGCCCTCGATCCGCACCGCTGTTTCGGGAAAGATCGCGGCGGCGTAGAACAGCGCCCCGTGATGCTTGCGGCAATCGCTGCAATGGCAGAGCCCGACGCGGTAGGGCTGCCCCGTTGCGATAAAACGTACCTTGCCGCACAGGCAGCCGCCGGTCACCTGATCCATCCGCGTCTCCTCTCGTCAGCGCAGGCTAGCGCGGTGAAGGGTGGGCTGGCAATTGCGGCAAGGGCGCATGAAAAAGGGCGCCCCGAGGGACGCCCTTCCAAAAGACTGATCTGAAATCAGTTTTTCGATTTGTCGACCATTTTGCCGGCCGAAATCCACGGCATCATGCCGCGCAGTTTGGCGCCGGTTTCCTCGATGAGGTGTTCGTCATTGGCGCGACGCGAGGCTTTGATGGTGGGCTGACCCACGGCGTTTTCGAGCATGAAGTCACGCACGAATTTGCCGGTTTGGATGTCGGTCAGAACCGCTTTCATCGCTTTCTTGGTCTGCTCGTAGGGCAGGATGCGCGGGCCGGTGACGTATTGGCCATATTCGGCGGTGTTGGAGATCGAGTAATCCATGTTGGCGATGCCGCCTTCATAGATCAGGTCAACGATCAGCTTCACTTCGTGCAGGGTTTCGAAATAGGCCATCTCGGGGGCGTAACCGCCTTCGACGAGGGTCTCGAAGCCGCAACGGATCAGCTCGACCAGACCGCCGCAGAGCACGGCTTGTTCGCCGAACAGGTCGGTTTCGCATTCTTCGCGGAAGTTGGTTTCGATGATGCCCGAGCGGCCGCCACCGATGGCCGAGCAGTAGCTGAGGCCGATTTCCAGCGCTTTGCCGGTCGCATCCTGATGGACGGCCACCAGGCAAGGCACGCCGCCGCCTTTGGTGTATTCGCCGCGCACGGTGTGGCCCGGGCCTTTCGGCGCCATCATGATCACGTCAACACCGGCTTTCGGCTCGATCAGGCCGAAATGCACGTTGAGACCATGGGCGAAGGCAATCGCGGCGCCTTCTTTCAGGTTGTCATGCACGTATTTCTTGTAGGTTTCAGCCTGCAGCTCGTCGGGCATGGTGAACATGATCACGTCGCACCAGGCAGCGGCTTCGGCGATGCCCATGACTTTCAGCCCTTCGGCTTCGGCTTTCTTGGCCGAGGCCGAGCCTTCGCGCAGCGCCACAACCACGTTTTTCGCACCCGAGTCGCGCAGGTTCAGCGCATGGGCGTGGCCCTGCGAACCATAGCCGAGAATGGCGACTTTTTTCTCTTTGATGATGTTCACATCGCAATCGCGATCGTAATAGACGCGCATTGGGCGCTCCTTTTTCGGGTTTCCATAAGACTCACAGGTCTGGGCGCAGTCTCTGCTGAAATCCGCGCGATAGGGTTTCAAAATTTGACGATGCTGCGGAATTGTGGGAAAGATCATTCGCGAAATTATGGAATGACGAAGAAATCATGCAGACCGATGATGCCGATCGGCGCATCCTGCGCCAGTTGCAAGCCGATCCCGGTGCTCCGGCGGCTGAGCTGGCCGACCGCGCCGGGGTCACCCCCGCCACCTTTACCCGGCGGCTGGGGGCGATGAAGGCGGCGGGCATCGTGCAGGCGATCCGCGACGAGGTGAACTGGCGCGCGCTGGGTTACGCGGTGGAGGTGTCGCTGCGCATCACCTTGGATAAGACCGAGCCGCGCGCCTTTGACGAATTCATTGCCGCTGCCCGGGCGGTGCCTGAGGTGATTTCCATCGGCACCTTTCTGGGCCGGGTCGATGCGCGGCTCTTGGTGATCGCGCGCGACATGGCAGATTATCAGCGAGTCTACCGCGACAAGATCCTGACCCTGCCGCATATGGCCGATATCGAAGCGCTGATGCATGTGGCCACGATCAAAGACGCGCAATCGGTGCCGCTATGATCGAGCTGGACGAGATCGACCGCGCGCTGATCCGGGCGCTAAGCGCCGATGCCACCCAATCGGCAGGGGCTTTGGGCCGCGATCTAGGGCTGAGCCAGCCCGCCACGTGGCGCCGGGTGAAGCGGCTGCGCGATGCGGGTGTGTTCGCCGCGCGCCGGGTCGATTTCGATCTGGAGGCGCTGGGTTTTGGCGTCACCGTCTATCTGGGCATCAAGCTGGCCACCAAGGGCCGGGTCAGCCTTGACGACTTCGAGCGCGCGGTGCGGGCGATCCCCGAAGTGCAGAATGTGCAGCACGTGCTGGGGCTTTACGACTACCGGCTGAAGGTGGTGGCGCGCGATCTGGCGGATTTCGAACGCATCCTGCGCCGCCGGATCATGACCCTGCCCGGCGCAGGCGAGGTCGAGGCCAATGTGCTGCTGTCGGAAGAGCGCCTTCCAGGTCCGCTCTGATCCCGGCGCACATTGGCCTCCCCCCCACACGCACCCCAGGCGTTGGTGATGGGCAGATCAGGCTGCCTGTTGTGAAAAGAGGTCCAAAACCTCCGGTTGGTCATCTTGTGTCGCGACCGGCGGCAGCAGGGCGGCGCGGCGCAGCGCGTTGAGGGTGGCGGTGTCGGGTTCCGGGCAATCCAGCATCAGACCATGGCTGAACAGGCATTCCGGCTGATCGAAGACGAGGTGGATCCAGACCATCTCGCGGCAACGGCGTTTGCGCCAGATATTGTCGCGGCTGAGCATCGCCTCTGCGGGCAGCGGCCCCTGTAGGCCCCCGGGCGAAGCGATCCGTGAAGACGCGGGCGCGATCCACATATCCGGTCGCACCGCGATCTTGCGATTGGGATGGCCCGGGCCGAGGGCATTGGCGCCGATCATGATCGGGCGATCTTCCTCGGCGCCGTCGGGCCTGTCATAGCGCTTGCGGCTGCTGCCCAGCCAGCGCAGGGGCTGTGGTCCGTGATCGCGGGTCATCACCAGATCGCCGGGGTGCAGGCTGGCCACCGGGCGGGGGCCATCGGGCGTGTCGATCTCAGAGCCGTGGCTGAAACCGGGCAGGCCGTGGGCGAAGGCGCGGCTGTGATTTTGCCCGGCATAGGCAAGCACGGTGCCCGCAGGCGGGGTGGACCCGGCGAAATGCACCGCCGCGATACGTCCGTCCAGCGCCAGCGCGACCAGCAGATAATTGGCGCCGTCGCTGCCGGTGAAGGTTGCCTCATAGGCATCTTCCACCTCGGTTCCGGCGGGGAAGACGCACCCATCGAGCATGATCGGGCGGGTGAGCATCTCGGTGGGGTGATCGGTGGAGAAAACGGCACTGCCATGGCTCATTGCCAGCGCTCTGTGCTTTTGTCTGATCAGCTCTAGCGCGGCGGATTGCGGGTCGAGCCAGGCCCATTGCTGGCCGGTCGGGGCCAGCGCGAGCGCCCCATGCGGATCGTTGAAATCCGACAGCGAAAAGATCTCCAACACTTCGTCACGCATATCCGTTCCCCTCGGTCTTCGTCAGGGGTGACGCGAATTTGTGATGAAAATTGGACGGTTTGGGAGAGTTGTTAAGACTTTGTTAACCATCTTTGCCCAATCGCCGGGGCAGGCCGGTATTGGTGCCGGAACCGTGGATTATGGTTAACGCCGTCTTGGGGATCTCCCGCCGCAATCGCGGATCGCAGCGGGAGAAAGGCGTTATTTGCCTTGGGCGATCATCACCAGAACGATGAGGCAGACCGGCACCAGGACGATCATCACCTGGGCCAGACCGCCGATTCCGGCGAGGGCGAAACCGGCGCCCAGAGCGGCGACGAGCACGAGGGCCAGAATGAAAAAGCCCAGCTCGGTTTTGCGAGAGGTATGGGTGTCAACAGCGGCGGAGGTGTCCACCGCGGGGGTTTTGCTCAGATCCATGTGCGCGTTCTCCAGTTAGCTGGGACGCTTCTGAGGGGTGCGACACTTTTTCAGAATGTGTCATACTGCCACACCCCGCACACGAAGCCGTGAGCTTCGGATATGCGGCAGGGTCTCGGCTTTGATGGCGGCGCTCAGCGACCGCCGGAGGTGACGATAACGGCGAGGAAAAGCAACACCGTAGCCACCAGACCGGCGACGATCAGCCCCGGTATCTGCGCGATCAGAAATCCGGCGACCAGAACCAGCGCGAAAACCAGCGCCAGAACAAATGCCATCACGTCAGAGCCGCCCTTGGATTGAGCCATCGCCCATCCTCCTTCACCACGTCGAATCGCGCGCCGTTGAAACGGGCTTAGCACCCTTCGGAGGCGGGCGCGCCCGGGCCGGGTGTCGCAGGGCGAAGGGAGGCTAGTTTCCGGCGCTGGCCAGCACTGCGAAGGCCAGAATAACCGGGGTCAGCGCAACCATCACCATGGTCAACCCGCCGACGCCGCCGAAAACGAGGCCAACCACAACGGCCACCACCAGAAGGGCGGCGATCACGAAGGTGGCGCGTTCGCCCGAATTTGCTGTCTGTGCCATGACCAATCTCCTGACTAAAACATATATCACTGATACATATTTAAGCCGGAACGGCCGGTGACGATAGGGGGGCTAGCCGCGACCGAGTGCCGCGAGGAACCCGGCGAGATCGTCGGTATGGGCGTCGATATGCGCCGCCGGAGCCGGGGCCTCGGCCACATGCACGGTGCGCATGCCCATCTCGTGCGGCACCGCCAGATTGCGCGGATCGTCTTCGAACATCGCGGCACGGGCCGGATCGAAGCCATCGCGGGCGAACACGGTTTCAAAGGCAATCCGGGTGGGCTTGGCGTGGTAATCTGCCTCTTCCACTCCGTAGATCGCATCGAAGAGGTCGGTCAGCCCGCGCGCATCCACCACCTTTTCGGCATAGCTGACGGTGGCGTTGGTGTAGATGATCCGCCGCCCGGGTAGGGCGCCGATCTGGGCGGCAAGCGCCGGATCGGGGCTGAGCGGGGCAAAGGAAATGTCGTGCACCTCGGCCAGATAGGGCCCCGGCTCGATCTGGTGTTCGGCCATCAGCCCTGCCAGCGTGGTGCCATAGGTTTCCCAATAAAGATCACGCAGCCGGTCGGCCTCGTCATGATCCACCCCCGCGGTCTGCATCACCCAGCGGGTCATCTTCTTTTCGATCTGGTCGAAAAGCCGGGCCGAGGGCGGGTAAAGGGTGTTGTCGAGGTCAAAGACCCAGGTGCTGACATCGGAAAAGTGCGCGTTTTGCATGGCGCGACGGTAGGGGTGCTACGCGGGAATGACAAGCGCTGCCGGAGGGGCAAGGAGCCGGATCCGGGCGGAGATGCGAAATCCTTGCCCTGCAACGGGTTGAATGACCGGGCTGGGCGTGCATAGTCGTCCCACTGTATGCGGAGGTATGCATGAACGAGCCGAGACCGAGCCAGAAAGACGCCTACGGGCTGATCCTTGATGCCATTGACGCGGGGCTGTACCGGCCCGGCGACCGCATGGTTGAAAGCGAACTGGCCGAGCGCTTTGGCGTGTCGCGCACCCCGATCCGCGAGGCTTTGCAACGGCTTGAGACCCAGCGCCTGCTGACCCGCGACGGGCGCTCGCTGATCGTGGCCTCGCTCGATCACAACCAACTGGCCGAGCTTTACGCAGTGCGCGCCGAGCTGGAAGGGCTGGCGGCGCGGCTGGCGGCCCAGCATGCGGCGCCGGAAGAGGTGCGGGTGCTGCGCGAGATGGTTGAAGAAGACCGGGGCCGGCTGAACGATCCCACCGCGCTGTCGCGGGCCAACCGGCGCTTTCACGCGCAGATCCACCGCGCCTCGCATAACCGCTATCTGGTGCAGCAGCTCGACCTTGTGCATCGCACCATGGCGCTTTTGGCCAGCACCTCGCTGGCGGTGGAAGGGCGTCCGGAAAAAGCGATTTCCGAGCATGACGCGATCGTGCGCGCAATCGAGGCGCGCGATGGCGATGCCGCCGATCAGGCGCTGCATGCCCATATCTCGCGGGCGTTTGAGACCCGGCTCAGGTTAGAGGCCGCCGCCGCCGCGAAAGAGTCCTGACCAACCGCGCCTCGTCGCGATGCGGCTGGCCGTGGGTGGTTTTGTCCCAATAGTAAGGCCGGGTGAGAATTTCGACCGTGGCCTTCAGCGCGGCGAAGCTGGCCAGCGGCCAGTACAGGTGCAGGCTGGGCACCCATTTCATCAGGAAGCGATGATCCGGCCCCGACACCGCCGCCAGCCCGATGCCGATGGTCAGAAGCTCGCTGAACGCGAAGATCGCAAAGAGGCCAAGGCCCGCCCAGTGCGGCAGCACCGCCAGAAGCGGATGCGGCAGCCCCAGCGCCACCATCCAGAAGCTCCACAGGAACGGGGCCAGCAGGAACTGGCTGAACGAGCCCAGAAACAGCAATTGCACCCCGATGAATTTGCGCAAGCCAAGCTCGTCGCGCAATTGGCGCGGGTGGCGCATATGCACGGCCCAGGTCATCGCATAGCCCTTGATCCAGCGCGAGCGTTGGCGGATCCAGGGCAGGGCATCGCAATTGGCTTCTTCCCGGGTGACGGTTTCGATCAGCTCGGTGCGGTAGCCCCGGCGCGCCAGCCGCACGCCCAGATCGGCGTCTTCGGTCACGTTATGGGCATCCCAGCCGCCCAGCTCTTCCAGCACCGAGCGGCGGAAAAACAGCGTGGTGCCGCCCAAAGGCACCGCCAGCCCCAGCCGCTCCAGCCCCGGCAGCACCAGCCGGAACCAGGTGGCGTATTCGATGGCAAAGGCGCGGCTCAGCCAGTTGCGGCGGGTATTGTAGAAATCCAGCACCCCCTGCAGGCAGGCCACGTTCGAGCTGCGCTCGGCAAAGCGGCGCACCACCTTGTGAATCTGGTCGGGGTCGGGCGCATCTTCGGCATCATAGACCCCGATGATTGTGCCCCGGACGAAATCCAGCGCGAAATTCAACGCCCGCGGCTTGGTGCGCACAGCGCCGCGCGGCACGGTGATCGTGCGCATCCAGGGCGGCAGATCGGCCCGGCGCAGCGCGTCTTGCGTGATCAGATCGTCGGCTTCGACGATGAGGCAGAGATCGAGCAATTCGCGTGGATAGCTGAGGGCGGTCAGCCGTTTCACCAGCCGCCCGGCAATCTCGCTTTCCTGAAACAGCGGCACCAGAATGGAGACGGTGGGCAGGCGCAGAAACCGGGGGCTGTCAGGGGCGGGGGCAGGGGGGAGGCGCGCGTGCTTGCGGGCGCGTAGCTGGGTCAGGGCGGCGGTGGTTTTCAGCCCGGTATTGGCAACGAGCGCGAGGATTGCCCAGGCGCTCAGCAGGCAGGCCCCGGCGAAGGGCCAGAGCCAGATGAGCGTTATGATCCCGGCAAGCCCGGCCATGCCGATGCGCCAGTTGCGGTTACCCCGCCAGTTGCGGCAGCTTTCGCCCGCCTTCACCCGGGTTTCGGCCCGCAGCGACAGCGCCCGGTGGCGCGCGGCGATCAGCGCGGTCTGGATGTCGCGCTCGGGGGCGATGGCCAGCCGGATCTGGCCGAATTCTGCCGGCAGATAGGGCAGAACCGCGCCGATTTCGTCGGGTCGGGCAGAGATCACCACCGTGGCCGAGTCGATGGTGCGCCAGGGCAGGATGCCGTGTTGAATGCAGAATTCCGCCCCGAGCTGGTCGATCAGATGGGGTTCCGGCGGGTCGGTGGCAAGATCGACAAGCTGGGCCTGATATTGCCGGGCGAGGGCGGCATAGAGCGCCTCGGGCGTGACCATGCCCTGCGCCACGAGGATTTCGCCAAAGCGGGCATCCTCGCGCTGTTGCAGGGCCACGGCCTTGGCCAGATTGTCGGGCGAGAGCGCGCCGCTGGCCACCAGAATCTCGCCGAGCAGCGCGCGTGGCTTGCCGCCCGAGCGATGCCGGAACTGAAGCGGGTTCTGCGCGGGCTTGCGGTCGCGGTTCTGCTGGGTGGTTCGGCGCAGAGCCAGTTCCGAAGCCGCACCATCGGCGCTGCGATCAAAAGGGAATCCCATGTTCTTCCCATCCATCCTGTCGCGGTAAGGATTGAGCAAAACTGGTTAAAATGTGGTTAAAATGTGGCAGAATTGTGAGTGATTTATCACTGAAGCGTTTCCGGGGCGGCAACAGATGGCGGCAAAGCCCGGTAAAAAAACGAAAAACGCCGCCCCGAAAACCGGGGCGGCGCTAGGCATGGGATGCAAGCGCGATGGCCCGCAATGCTCTCGGAACCGGGCCCGATCAGCCCTTGCGCGCTTCCATTGCGGCGGCGAAGCGTTCGAACAGATAGTAGCTGTCCATCGGGCCGGGGCTGGCTTCCGGGTGGTATTGCACCGAAAACACCGGGCGATCCTGCATGGCGATGCCGCAATTCGAGCCGTCGAACAGGCTCACATGGGTTTCTTCCACGCCCTCGGGCAGGGTCTGGCTATCGACGGTGAAGCCATGGTTCATCGAGGTGATCTCGACCTTGCCGGTGGTCTTGTCTTTCACCGGATGGTTGGCGCCATGGTGGCCGTGATTCATCTTCACGGTCTTCGCCCCGAGCGCCAAGGCCAGCATCTGGTGACCAAGGCAGATGCCAAAGATCGGCAGATCGGTGGTGTCGAGGATGGTCTTGATCATCGGCACCGCGTAAACGCCGGTGGCTTCCGGGTCGCCCGGGCCGTTGGAGAGGAAAATCCCGTCGGGATTATAGCTCAGCACCTCTTCAGCGGTGGCCGAGGCGGGCAGAACCGTCACATCGCAACCCGCCGAAGCGAGGCAGCGCAGGATATTGCGCTTGGCGCCGTAATCGACGGCCACAACCTTGTATTTCGGATCGTGCAGGCGCGGGAAGCCGTCCGGCCAGGCCCAACGCATCTCGTCCCAATGATAGCTTTGGGCGCAGGTCACGGTTTTTGCCAGATCGAGCCCGACAAGGCCGGAGAAGGCGCGGGCCTTGGCCACCAGCGCGCCGATGTCGAAATTGCCCTCGGGGTCATGGGCCAGCGCCACATGCGGGCTGCCCTGCTGGCGGATCGCGCGGGTCAGCCGCCGCGTGTCGATGCCGCCAATACCGATCCGGCCCTGCTTGGCCAGCCAGCTGCGCAGATCTTCCGAGGCGCGCCAGTTCGACGGCCCGGTCGGATCCCATTTCACCACCATCCCGTCGGCAACCGGCGTGCCGGTTTCGTCGTCTTCGGGGTTCACGCCCACATTGCCGATATGGGGGAAGGTGAAGGTCACGATCTGGCCCGCATAGGAGGGGTCGGTCATGATTTCCTGATAGCCGGTCATCGCGGTGTTGAAGCACAGCTCGGCGGTGGTTTCACCGACCGCGCCGAAGCCCTGCCCGTAAAAGATGGTGCCATCCGCCAAAGCGAGGCAGGCGGTGGGTTTCTGTTTCTGGGATGTATGGGCGGCGGCAGGCATGACGGCGACTCCCCTTTGGCCAAATCTTCGCTTTCCTACGGGGAGGGGCTGAGGGGGTCAAGCGCCTGCGGGGTTTTGCCGGGCTGGAACTGAGCTTGTTTCTGCCCTCCCGGGGGAGTAAGAGGCGGGTTCTGGGACTGAAATCATCAGGGCAAGGGCCGATGGATATGCGAACCCGTCTGAACGAAGCGTTGAAAACCGCGATGAAAGAGAAGGACGCGCCGCGTCTTTCCACCCTGCGGCTGATCAATGCGGCGATCAAAGACCGTGATATCGCCATGCGCACCGAGGGCGAAGATGCCCATGTGAGCGATGAGGATATTCTCGGCATTCTTGGCAAGATGGTGAAACAGCGCCAGGAAAGCGCGCGCGCCTATGAAGAGGGCGGGCGGCTGGAACTTGCCGAGAAAGAGCTGGGCGAGGTCAAGGTCATCGAGGAGTTTCTGCCCCGTCAGCTGTCTGACGGTGAGGTGAGTGCCGCGATCGAAGCCGCCATTGCCGAGGTCGGGGCGCAAAGCATCCGCGACATGGGCAAGGTGATGGGCGTGCTGAAAGGCAAGTTCACCGGCCAGATGGATTTCGGCAAAGCCGGTCCGGCGGTGAAAGCCAAGCTTGGCTGAAGGCATGAAGGCGCGCCCGGTGCTGCGGCGGCAAGATCGCCGGACGGGGCGCGCGATGCTTGGAAAATCCACTTTATCATTTGCTTTTCTCGGGCTGATGGCGCTCGGCGCCTGTGCGCCCGGCCATGACGCATTGATCGCGACCGCATTGCAGGCGCCCGCCGGGGCAGAGGTGTTTAATGCCGAAGATCCGGTGCCGCTGGCGCTATTGCCCCACGCCCGGCGGCCCAGCGTTGTGGCCTTTTCCGGCGGCGGGCCGGATGGCGCTTTTGGCGCGGGCTATATCACTGCGCGGCTGCGCTCGGGCCATTTTGCCCAGCCCGATGTGATGACCGGCGTCAGCATTGGCGCGCTGGTGGCGGTGCTGGCTTTTGTCGGCGCGGAGGATCGGCTGGAAGCGGTCTTTGCCCAAGGCGGGCTGGAAGGCATGGCGGGCAGCACCGATCCGCTGCGCGGGCTTCTGGGCAGCAGTTTTTCCGGCAGCGAGCGCTATGCGGCGGTGATTGCCGCCGCGCTCGCCGATGCGGTTCTGGCGAAAGTCGCCATCGAACAGGCGCGCGGGCGGCGGCTTTATGTGGCCACCACCGATCTGGATGGGATGACAACAGCCGTCTGGGATCTGGGCGCGATTGCCGCGTCTGGCACGCCCGGTGCCTATGACTTCCTGCGTCAGGTGGTACTGGCTTCGGGCAGTATTCCGGGGGTGTTCCCGCCGGTGGCGCTGGCCGATGGAGCGGGGGCAAAGCGGCTCTATGTCGATGGCGGGGCCAGCGCGCAATTCTACGTGCCCGATCTGCCCAAGGGGCGGGCGTTGTCCAACGTGCTGATCGTGATCAATAACGCGCTCGACGCCGATCCGCCGCTGAGCCGCTATTCGGCGCTGGCCACCGCGCAACGCGGCTTTTCCACCATCATCCGTGCGCAAAGCCGCGATCTGATCGAGATCGAGCGGCTGAAACGGATGCGCGATGGCGGGCATCTGACGGTCGTGGCCCTGCCCGAAGACGCGCCTGCCTCGAAGCTGCAGGATTTCTCGGCCAAAGCGATGGCCGAGACCTTTGCGCTGGGGATGCGGATCGGGGCGGGGGCCTAGCCCAGCAGCACGTTTTCTTCCGGATAGGCGATGCGTTTCGGCACGCGTTGCGCGAGCAGGAAGCCAAGGGTCAGCGGCCCGACCCGACCGATGAACATGATCAGCATGATCACCAGCCGCCCCGCGGTGTCGAAATCCCCGGTGATCCCGCGCGAGAGCCCAACGGTGCCAAAGGCCGAGGTGACTTCGAAGGCGAGGTCGAGGAAATCGGCCTCGTGCATCAGGGTCATCACGAACAGCGCCATCAGGATGGTGAAAAAGCTCACCATCGCCAGCGCCAGCACTTTCACCACCTGATCGGCGCTGATCCGGCGTCCGAAAATGTCGATGGTGTTGTGGCGGCGGAAAAACGCGATGGTGGCAAGGATCAGCACGATGAAGGTGGTCACCTTGATGCCGCCGCCGGTTGAGGTGCTGCCGGCGCCGATCACCATCAGGACCATGACCATCAGCGTGGTGCTGTCATTGGTGGCGCTGAAATCGACCGAGTTGAACCCCGCGGTGCGGGTTGCGGCGGCCTGAAACCAGCTGGCCCAGAGCTTGGTGCCGGGGCTGAGCGGGCCGAGGGTGCCGGGATTGGTCCATTCCATCGCGGCAAAGGCGAGGGTGGAAAAGATCAACAGCCCCAGTGTGCCCGCCAGCATCAGCTTGGTGTGCAGCGACAGGCCCCGCCAGCGCCGCTTGCGCCAGATGTCGCTCAATACGGTGAAGCCCAGGCCCCCGACGATCAGCAAAGCGGGCAGGACGATGTTCACCACCGGATCGGAGACCCAGCCGCTCAGGCTGTCGGAATAGAGCGAAAAGCCCGCATTGTTGAAGGCCGAGACCGCGTGAAACAGGCTCGACCACAGCCCGTGCGCCCAGCCCAAATGCGGCACGAAGGTCAGGGCCAACAGTGCGGCGCCGGAAAGTTCCAGCGCGACCACCACTTTCAGCACCATCCGCACCAGCTTCAACAGGTCGGTGGCCGAGGTCTGGTTCAGGTCTTCGCGCAGATAGACCCGGTGCGAATAGCCCACCGGCAGCCCGACCAGTGACATGATCAACACGGCAAAGCTCATGATCCCGAGCCCGCCCAGCTGGATCAGCGCCAGGATCACCGCCTGCCCGAAAAAGGTAAAATCCCGCCCGGTATCGGCCACGGCGAGGCCGGTGACGGTGACGGCGGAGGTGGCGGTGAAGGCAATATCCGACCAGCTCAGCGCCCGGGTGGTGGCGATGGGCAGCTTTAGCAGCAGCATGCCGATCAGGATCAGCGCACCATAAAGCCCGACCAGCACCAACGGCGGCGGCAGATGGGCCGAGCGGAGCTTTCTGCGCGGTGCCATCTCAGACCTCGCGGCGCAGGTCGTCTCCGAAGGCGCGCAGCTCGGGGCGTTTGCCCAGAAGCAAGAGCTTGTCGCCTTCCTTCAGCTTTACCGCCCCGGCATCGCCCGGCATGAAGTCGGTGCCGCGCATCACGCCCAATACCGTGACATTGTACTTTTTCGTCAGCGGCCCGGCCCCGACCTCTTGCCCCTCAAGTTGGGCGGGCACGGTCAGATCAACGACATGATAGCCATTGCCGAGGCTGATATAATCGCGCATCAGCGGGTTGTGCAGCACCTGCGCTACGTGTTGGCCGATTTCCTGTTCCGGCAGGATCACCCGGTCGACGCCGAGCTTGGCCAGAATGCGGTGATGGGTGCGGGTGAGGGCTTTCACCCAGATCGTTTCCACCCCGATCAGCTTCACATTCATCGTGCAAAGGATGCTGGCTTCAAGGTCTTCGCCAATCGCCACCACGACCACATCATAATCGCTCAACCCGGCTTCGCGCAGGGCGGCCTCGTCGCGGCCATCGGCGATGATGGTTTCGGTCAGCACATCGGCCAGCGTTCCGGCCCGGCGCGGATCGAGGTCGATGCCCAGCACCGGATTGCCAAAACGGGCAAGCTCGCTGGCCACCGTGCTGCCAAAAGCGCCAAGGCCGATCACGGCAACGCTGCGAGGTTTCATCTGGGCTCTCCCGGTCCGGCTGTTTCGGCGCATCCTAGGCCCGGGGGCAGGGGGCCGCAAGGCGCAGCCCTCAGCCCTGCCGCAGGAAGACCAGTGCCGTATGGGTGATATGCGCGGCCAGAAAGCCGGTGGCCAGAAGGCCGTAGATCACGATCCAGCGCCGCCTTGGCGTGTTGGAAAAGGCCGGGCGACCGGCAATCATCCCGATGCCAGCCAGCCAGAGGGCCGGGGTATAGGCCGGGGCAAGCCGCCCCGCCGCGCTCATTGACCAATCCGCTTCAGGGGCAAGGATCAGCACCGCCCAGCTTGCGGCGTAAAGCGCGGTGCCTGCCAGAAACAGCGCCCAGCCCGCCCGGTTGGTCCGCATCGGCAGAAAGCCGGTGAGGATGAACATGAGCAGCCGAAGGGTGTTTTCCGGCCCCGCGATCCAGCCGGGAATATCAGTGAGGAACACCTCTGGCTGAAACATCTCGGGCAGGCGGCTGGCATAGACCACATTGAGGGCGAGGATCGGGACGACCAGCCAGAAACAGGGGGTGAGGGATTGGCGGATGAGATTGCGCATGGGCAGGCGTAACATTCCGGCCTGATCCGCTCAAGGCGCTGACGGGGCGCGGCGCGATTTGGCCAGAACCAGCACGCTTTCCAGCTCGTGAAACAGCGCTGGCCGCTCCGGGTCTGACAGAAACGCCCCCAGCTCCACCTCTCGGCCATTGCCCTTCAGGGTCACGTAATAGGGCACCGGCCCGCCGCTTGGATGCATCTGCGCGGTGACCCAATAAAGGTTGGCCTCCCAGCTTGCATGTTTGCCGCGTGGACCGTTGCGGGTCAGGGTGATGTGATCGGGCCAGAGGGTCAGCTCTTCCAGCACCTCGCCATCGCGGTAGCTGCGGTCGATGAACCACCAGAGCGCCGCCAGTGCGCCAAAGCCGAAGAGCGCCAGCAACCACATATGTACGGTGCCGAGAAAGGCGATGAGCGGTGTCAGCGTGGCCACAAACATCAGCCCGATCACCAAGGCAAAACCGCGCTTGGGCAGTGAGCGATAGGGCCACAGATGCAGCCGCGCAATCGGCTCGGCCCCTTCGGCATGGCCGGGCGCATCGGGCGCCGGGGCAGCGCTCAGCGGAATATCCCATTCATAGGGCATCGGAGCCCCCCACCGGGCGTTCGCCCAGATTCTCAAAGAAGCGCAGCAGATAGCCGTCGGGGTCGGCCACCACAAATTGCCGGTTGCCCAGTTCCACATCACCGCGGCGATACCAGCGGGTTTCCGGGGCCAGATAGAGCGGATGCGCCTCCTCTTCGAGGGCGGCAAGCAATGGCGCGATACTGTCGACTTCAATCTGAACATTCAGCCCGCGCCCGAACGGATAGGCGTCCGGCAGATGCCCATCGTCAAAGCTGCGCCCGGCGCCGATCTGGTCGATCATCAGATGCGCGGCTCCCAGAGTGAGATAGGCAAAGCCCTCTTCGGGCCGCTCATAAGACAGCGCAAAGCCGAGCCGCTGATAGAAGGCTTTGGAGCGCTGCCAGTCGGATACGGCAAATTCTGGAACAAGGGCGGGCATCGGGGGCCTCGTCATACTGGCGAAAGAAAAGGCCCGGAGCGTGAACCCCGGGCCTTTCGGTCTCGTTGCCGTCAGCCCTTAATGGCCGTGGCTGTGATCCCAATCCTCGCGCTTCGGCAGGATCTCGAAGGTATGCTCCGGCGGCGGGCAGGGCAGGGTCCATTCCAGCGTGTCGGCATATTCGTTCCAGTAGTTGTTCTGGGTCACCCGCTTACCGGCCAGCAGGGTGTAGAACACGATGCCGATGAACAGGATGAACGAGGCGAAGGAAATGAACGCGCCGATCGACGACAGTTGGTTCCAGTAGGCGAAGGCCTCCGGGTAGTCGATATAGCGGCGCGGCATGCCCTGACGGCCCAGGAAGTGCTGCGGGAAGAAGGTCAGGTTCACACCGATGAAGAACAGCCAGAAGTGCAGCTTACCGGCCCATTCCGGGTATTGGCGGCCCGACATCTTGCCGATCCAGTAGTAGATCCCGGCGAAGATGGTGAAGGCCGCGCCCATCGACATGGTGTAGTGGAAGTGGGCCACAACGTAATAGGTGTCGTGATACATCCGGTCCACGCCCGCCTGGCTGAGCACAACGCCGGTCACGCCGCCGATGGTGAACAGGATCAGGAAGCCGAAGCCGAACAGCATCGGGGTTTTGAACTCGATCGAGCCGCCCCAGATCGTGGCGATCCAGCTGAACACCTTGATGCCGGTGGGCACCGCGATGACCATCGTCGCCAGCATGAAGTAGCTTTGCTGGCTGAGGCTCAGACCCACCGTATACATATGGTGCGCCCAGACCACGAAGCCGATCGCGCCGATGGCGATGATCGCCCAGACCATCGGCAGGTAACCGAAGATCGGTTTCTTGGCGAAGGTCGAGAAGACGTGGCTGACCAGACCGAAGCCGGGCAGGATCACGATGTACACTTCCGGGTGGCCGAAGAACCACAGGATGTGCTGGTAGAGGATCGGGTCACCGCCGCCATTGGGGTCAAAGAAGGTGGTGCCGAAATTGCGGTCCATCAGCAGCATGGTGATCGCACCGGCCAGAACCGG
The DNA here is from genome assembly GCA_050288685.1 of Paracoccaceae bacterium. GTDB lineage: Bacteria > Pseudomonadota > Alphaproteobacteria > Rhodobacterales > Rhodobacteraceae > Sinisalibacter. Next base: position 217,900 of record JBNKEH010000003.1, read on the forward strand.
CAGCGACAGAAGGATCAGCCAGCCGGTGACGAACACCGACCAGGCAAACAGCGGCACCTTGAACAGGGTCATGCCGGGGGCGCGCATGTTCAGGAAGGTGGTGATGATGTTGATCGCGCCGAGGATCGAGCTGGCACCCGACACGTGCACGGCAAAGATCGCCAGATCCATCGCATAGCCCGGGCTGCCCGAGGTCGAAAGCGGCGGGTAAAGCACCCAGCCCACACCGGCGCCAAGCTGGCCATCGGCCGAACCGGGGCTGAGGAGCGATGCCACCCCAAGCGCCGTACCGGTGACATAGAGCCAGTAGGAGAGGTTGTTCATCCGCGGGAAGGCCATATCCGGCGCACCGATCATCAGCGGCATGAAATAGTTACCAAAGCCGCCAAACAGCGCCGGGATAACCACGAAGAACATCATCAAGACGCCGTGATAGGTGATCATCACGTTCCACAGATGGCCGTTCGGGGTACAGGGCTGGGTCGCATCGGCGATGAACCGCGCGCCTTCGAGACACATGTATTGCACACCCGGTTCCATCAGCTCCAACCGCATGAAAACGGTGAAGCAGACCGAGATCAGCCCGACGGCGCCAGCCGTGAACAGATAGAGGATCCCGATATCCTTGTGGTTGGTCGACATGAACCAGCGCGTGAAGAATCCGCGCTGGTCATGGTGGTCATGCCCGTGAATGGCTGCGTCGGCCATGAATCTCTCCCTTTTTGTCCCGCCCGCCTGCGACTTGCGGTCGCAGTTCGGGTTTGGGTAGTGTTTAAAGGGCGAATTCAGGTGGGGCAAGTTGTCACAGCGACAATCTGTTCAAAAAATCAGGCCGTGAAGCCGCTTGCCCGTGCCAAAGACCGGTTCGGATCAGGGCTGCGGGGCGAGGCTGGCCAGATAGGCGGCCACATTGCTGGCATCCTTCAGGCGAAAGGTCATGCGGGCGCGGGCTGTGTTGTCGCCCATCTCGGCGCGCAGAAAGGCTTTCGGGTCGCGCGCATAGTCGGCGATCAACGCTTCGGTCCAGGTAAAGCCGGTTGCCCCCAGCGCCTTTAGCGATTCGCCATATGTGCGAAAAGCCGGATCGCCCGCCGCGACCCGTCCGACCACGCCCCATAGGTTGGGGCCGGTGGTGCCGCCCTTTGCCACCATCTCGCCTTCGGGCGACAGGATGCGGTGGCACTGGGCGCATTTGCGAAACTCCTTCGCCCCAAGTGCAGCATCGCCCCCGGCAAGGGCAGCGGGAGCGAAAGCGAGCTGGGCGAGCAGGATTAGGGGCAGGGCGGGTTTCATCGGGTCTTCTTCGCGGCGTTTCCGGTCCGACTTACCCGGCTTGCCGCCATCCGGCCAGCTTTTCCTGACCCCCGGAAATGAAAACGCCGCCCCGAAAGGCGGCGTTTGAAGGGGTTTGACCCGGCTTTGCGCTTATTCAGCGGCGCCGTATTGTGCGAGGAAGGCGATCACGTCGGTGACGTCTTTCACCTTTTGCGGGGTCATCAGGGTTTTGGCTTTCTCGCCCGATTGTTCGGTCAGGAAGTCTTTCGCGTTGGGGATATAGGCCGCCATATTTTCCGGGGTCCAGACCAGCCCGCCCTCGGCCAGCGCCAGCATCGTCTCGTCATATTTGCCGTATTCCGCATCGCCCGCAGCGGCACGGCCAACCACGCCCCAGAGGTTCGGGCCGATCACGCCGCCTTTGACGATCTTCTCGCCGTCCGGCGAAATGATCGAGTGGCAGGCTTTGCATTTTTTGAAGTCTTTTTCGCCCTGCTCCACATCACTGGCAGCAAAGGCGTAGCCGCCCGTTAGGGCAAACATCACGGCGGCGGTGGTAAGAACTTTTTTCATCGCGTTCCTCATTTGGTTTCTGAGTTCCAGTCGCAGGTTATCTCGGGCGGCGCGGCGCACACTTCTTTTGCCGGCATACCGTTCGTATGACGTTAATGCCACCCTAGGGGAAGCCGGGGCCGGGGGGCAAGCGCTGGAATGTCGCAGGCTAGAGGGCGAAGATCTGATCGAAGGTGCGTTCCAGCGCCACGTCGAGATCTTCCATCACCACCGGCAGGCCCAGATCGACCAGAGAGGTCACCCCATGCGCGGTGATCCCGCAGGGCACGATGCCGCTGAAATGTTCCAGATCGGGATCAACATTGATCGAAATCCCGTGGAAACTCACCCATTTCCGGAGCCTCACGCCGATGGCGGCAATCTTGTCTTCCTGCGGCTGGCCGGTGATGCCCAGCGGTTTGTCGCCGCGCACCACCCAGACGCCGACGCGCCCGTCGCGGATTTCGCCGGTGACGTTGAACTCGGCCAGTGTGGCAATGACCCAGTTTTCGAGCTGCTTCACAAAAGCGCGAACATCGCGGCCGCGCCGGTTCAGGTCGAGCATTACATAGACCACCCGCTGCCCCGGCCCGTGATAGGTATACTGCCCGCCGCGACGGCTCTCGTAGACCGGAAAGCGGTCGGGGGCGATCAGATCGGCCGGTTTGGCCGAGGTGCCGGCGGTGTAAAGCGGCGGATGCTCGACCAGCCAGATCAGCTCGCCCGCGTCGCCCGCCGCAATCGCGGCTGCTCGCGCCTCCATAAAGGCCACGGCCTCGTCGTAATCGGTCAGACCGGGCGCAATACGCCATTCGGGGCGGGGAAGGGAGCTCTGTTCCATGTGTTCAGATTGCACGCCGCAAAGCACTTGTCAAAAGCCGGGCTCAGTACCGTCTGCCCGCCGCAGAACGGCGCGCGAATCCGGGCAAAACCGCGCCGTTGCAAAAAGCTGATTTTCCCTCTTGGAATCGCTCGGGGAGGGCGCTATGTAGCCCCTCACCAAGCCTAGACAGTGCGGTCGTGGCGGAATTGGTAGACGCGCAGCGTTGAGGTCGCTGTGGGGTAACTCCCGTGGAAGTTCGAGTCTTCTCGACCGCACCATCTCTTCCCTATCTCCTTGATAGAGAACGAGAACACCCCCCGGACATTGTGAGAAATGCTAAAGCAACGCCCCGGCGGTGCTGTGTTTGCTGCTGTTTTGTGCGTGGGCGGGGCTTATCCGGCCCCGAGCGCCACGGCGATGTGATAGGTGGCGAAGGCGGCGATATAGGCGAGGGCGGCCATATAGGCCACGCTGATCCACATCCAGCGCGCCCCGCCGGTTTCGCGCCGGATCACTGCCAGCGTCGAAACACATTGCGGCGCAAAGATATACCAGGCGAGGAAGGCCAGTCCGGTGGCCAGCGTCCAATGGTCCGACAGGGCCGTGGCCACTTGCCCGACGCCATCGCCGCCGCCTGCCACGGCATAAACGGTGGCCAGCCCCGCCACCGCCACTTCGCGCGCGGCCATGCCGGTAACCAGCGCCACCGCGATTTCCCAGTTGAAGCCCAGCGGCGCCAGAATGGGCTCGATGAAATGGCCGATCCGGGCGGCAAAGCTGTAGTCGATCCCAGCGCCCACCGCACCTTCAGGCGGCAGCGGGAAGGTGGCGAGGACCCAGATCACCACCATCGCGGTGAAGATCGTGGTCCCGGCCCGGCGCAGGAACATCTTCGCCCGCAACCACAGGCCGAGACCCACATTTTTCGGGCGCGGCCATTTGTAATCGGGCAGGTCGAGCATCAGGGGGGCGGCAAGGTCGTGGCGGTGAAACAGCAGTTTTGACACCGCCGCCACCGTCAGCGCCGAGACGATGCCCGCGCCATAAAGCCCGAACATCACCAGCCCCTGCAAGCCGATCCCGCCCCAGACGGTTTCGTTCGGGATGAAGGCGGCGATGATCAGCGTATAGACCGGGATGCGCGCCGAACAGGTGATCAGTGGTGCCACCAGAATGGTGGTCAGCCGGTCCTTGCGGTCGTCGATCACCCGTGTTGCCATGATCCCCGGAATAGCGCAGGCAAAACTTGAGAGCAGCGGGATGAAGGCGCGGCCATGAAGCCCCGCCGAACCCATCAGCCGGTCCATCAGAAAGGCCGCGCGGGCCATATAGCCGCTGTCTTCCAGAAGCAGGATGAACAGGAACAGGATGAGGATCTGCGGCAGGAACACCAGCACGCTGCCCACGCCGGAAATTACCCCGTCAATCAGGAAGCTGGCCAGCAACCCGTCGGGCAGCACGGTCGATACCAGATGGCTCAGCCAATGGAAGCCATCGGAAATACCGTTCATCAGCGGCGCGGCCCCGGCAAAGACCGCCTGAAACATCACAAACAGCAAGGCGAGCAGGATCACCGGCCCGGCAACGCCGTGCAGCAGGATCCGGTCCACCTGCATGGTGCGGCTGCGATCACTTTCGGGCAGGCTTACCGCCTGTTGCACCAGCCGGTCGGCCTCGCGCTGGGCCAAACGCAGGGCACTGGCCGAGGGGGATTGCCATTCGGGTGCGGTCGGCGCGGGCAGACCTGCAGCGAGCTGCGCATCGAGCTTTTCCCAAAGCGGGCCCATCCCGGCGCGGCGCACGGCGGTGGAACTGACCACCGGCACGCCCAGCCCTTTGGACAGCACCGCCTCGTCAATGGTGATGCCACGATGGCGGGCGATGTCGATCATGTTGAGCACGAAAAGAAGCGGCAGACCCACCTGTTTCAGCTCACTGACCAGCCGCACCGCGCCGCGCAGATTGGTGGCATCGGCCACCACCAGCACCAGATCGGGGCGGGTCTCGCCGGGCATCGCGCCCAGCACCACGTCGCGGGTGACTTCTTCATCCAGACTGCGGGCGCGCAGCGAATGGGTGCCCGGCAGGTCGATCACCGTCAGCACCCGGCCTTCCGGGGTTTGGGCAGAGCCGCTTTTATGCTCGACAGTAACGCCGGAATAGTTCCCGACCTTCTGGTTCGATCCGGTCAGGGCGTTGAACAGCGCGGTCTTGCCGCAATTCGGCGCACCGACAAGCGCCACACGGGTGGTGCGGGTCTGCGTCGCAGGGGTGGCGTCGTTCATTCGGCCGCCAGCTCGTAGCCGGGAGTGTCGGCCGAGGTGACCATCAGCGCCATCGCATCGCGCCGCCGCAGTGCCACGGTCGCGCCGCTGATCCGAACCGCAATGGGATCGCGCCGGATCGGGCCTTCATGCAGAAGTTCAAGCTCGGCGCCTTCCATGAAGCCATGTTCGACCAGACGGCGTTCCATCTCGTCGGCCCCCAAACGGCCCTTTTCATCGCTGCCCTGAATGGCAATCAGCCGTCCGCGAAACCCACGGGGGGCGTCCCCGAGTTTGATGACGGGGGAGGCAGCAGACAGATGAGTCATGGGCAGAGATCCCGTTTCTTCGTGCGCGATTACCTGAGTAATATGATCGAGTATGTAGTGCAACCTTGATCTGGCGCAAGGCCCGCGCGATTTTGCGCCAGAGTAAAGCAGATCTTTATGGCAAGGGTTTGGCGGGTCCGGCCCCGTTGCCCTCGACGCCCGCAAACCGGGCTTTCAGCAGCGCTTCGCGATATTCCGCTTCGGCGGTGCTGTCATAGACCAGCCCGCCGCCGACATTCAGCGTGATCCGCTCCGGCCCGTGCCAGGTCAGGGTGCGGATCGGCACGCTGAAGCGCATCTCGCCCCCGGGCGCGACCCAGCCGATGGCGCCGCAATAGACGCCGCGGGGGGCGGGTTCCAGCTCGCGGATGATCTCCATCGCGCGGATCTTTGGCGCGCCGGTCACCGAGCCGCAGGGAAAGATCGCCCGCAGGATGTCGGGCAGGGTGGTGCCGGAATTGAGCTTGGCGCGCACCGTCGAGGTCATCTGATGCACGGTCTCGTAGGTTTCGATCTCGAAAAGCTTCGGCACCTTGACCGATCCCACTTCGCAGATTCGCGACAAGTCATTGCGCATCAGATCGACGATCATCAGGTTTTCGGCCTGGTTCTTTTCGCTGGCCGCGAGCTCCGCGCGCGCCGCCTCGTCTTCTGCCGGTGTCGCGCCCCGGGCCGCCGTGCCCTTCATCGGTTTGGTTTCGATCCAGCCCTCGGCATCGACCGAGAAGAACAACTCGGGCGAGCGCGACAGCAGCACCGGCCCGCCGAGATCGACATAGGCGCCATATTCGGTTTTCTGACGCGCGGCGAGCGCGGCATAGAGCGCGGCGGGTTTGGCGGGCGAAGCCAGCTCCATCGGAAAGGTCAGGTTCACCTGATAGGTATCGCCCGAAGCGAGATAGGCATGCACCTTGTCAAACGCCGCCTCATAACCTGCAAATTCCGGGATCGGCGCGGCGTGATGCGGGGCGGGAACCGGCGCGGGATCATCTGGCAGCCCGGCGGCGTCGCAATGCTCAAACACCCCGAGCAGGATCAGCGGCAGCTCGCGGGCTTCCGGCAGAAGCGGTGTGAGCTTGCGCGACAGAAGATAGCCCAGCTCATAGCTGAAATAGCCCGCAAGCCAGTGCCCGTCCTCCTGCGCGCGGATGATCGCGGCAAAGGCCGCCTCGACCTCGTCGGGCGTATCGGCGCGGATGATTTCGACCGGGGCGGAAAAGCGTTTGCCGGTACCGTCGGGGCCGGGATCGAATTGAATAAGCATGGGCCTGCCGGGTTGCTGCGTTGCGGCGAGCGATAGTCCAGCAGGCGCGGAAGCTCAATCGGCGAAGCGACGCAGCAATTGTCATTTCCGCCCCTCTGGCGTAACCCGGCGCGCAAAACAGACCCTTCGGAGGCCCGGATGATCCGCCATATCGTATTCTTTTCCGCCAAAGACCCGAAAGATGCCGAACGCATCCAGAAGGGGCTGAGCATCCTCACCCGCATCCCTCACGCCGATCGTCTTGAGCTGGCGCTCAATCACCGCGACGATCCGATCAGCGACGAGATTGATGTGGTGGTCTATGGCGAATTTGCCGATCTCGACGCGCTGGCGGCCTATAAGGCGCATGAGCTCTATCAGGTGTCGATTGCAAGGGTGCGCCCGCTGCGCGAGCTGCGTTTTGCGGTGAATTTCGACAGCAACGCGGCGCTGACCGAAGAGGTGGCGTTCGACTAATCCGCGCCGCTTGCGCTGATCGCTTCCAGCGCCGGTTGCCCAAGCCGTGCCAGCAGGCCCTGCACCCGGCTGCGCGCCTTGGCCCCCTGCCAATCGGCGGGGAAGAAGCTATCGGGCAGGTCGGTTTGGCGCAGCACCAGCCGCCGCCAGCCATGCACGATCAGCATTCGCAACACCGCGCGATCGAGCATCGGCAGGGCGTGAAGGTCGGTGCCCTCCAACGCCGCCTCGGCCTTCGAGAGCGCGTTGTTGAATGCGGCGGTCGACGCGGCAAGCGCCTCGGGCATCAGCTGGGCCTGCAGCCATTCTGGCACCTCGGGCGCGGTGCCTTCCAGCACGAACATTCCGGCGGCTTCCGGCGCGACGCCCATGCCCAGCCAGACGCCTTGCCCCAGCGCCACATAGCCCTCGGCCAGACGGGCCGCCTCCAGCGTCAGCCGCTCGGGCGCCTCCAACGGCCCCGCCACCAGCACATGCCAGCGCTCCGGGGCAGGGGGAGCGGGCGCATAGATCCGCGCGCTCGCCCGCTCGGTTTCAGCGCGGCCCTGTTGCGTCAACTGGTAATGCGACACCCGGCCTTCGCGGCGCGTTTCGATCCAGCCATCCTTGCGCAGCCGGTGCAGCGCCACCCGCATCGCCTCGGGCCTGACCCCGATCCGGCCCATGATCGCCGACAGGACGGGGCCGGAAATTTCCGCCCCCTCGGCCCGCGCCATATCGCCAAAGATCGTCACGATCAGCGACCAGGTGCGCGGGTCTGCCCCGGCGGTCAGCGCCGCGATGGCCGCTTCGGCCCCCATCAGAGCGCGTTCATGGTCAGAAGATCGTATTCCGCCACCGTCTCGCCGGTCTGATTGCGGATGGTCACATGCCAGCGCACTTCGCCATGCTCCTTTGTGCGGGGCGTTTTCGCCTTCACCACCAGCTTTACCGAAATGCTGTCGCCCGGGCAAACCGGCTTCAGAAAGCGCAGATTATCGAGCCCGGTATTGGCCAGAACCGGGCCGGGATTGGGCTCGACAAACAGCCCGGCGGCAAAGCTGAGAAGCAGATAACCATGCGCCACCCGACCGGGGAAGAACGGGTTCGCCGCGGCGGCTTCCTCATCCATATGCGCATAGAAGGTGTCGCCGGTGAAATGGGCGAAATGCTCAATGTCTTCCAGCGTGATTTCGCGCGATGCGGTGGTGATGGTTTCGCCCAACGTGAGCGCGCCAAAGGGCCGGGTGAAGGGATGGGATTCTTGGCTGATCTCGGCTGCCCCCGGCACCCAAGTGCCTGTAATCGCGGTCAGAATATCAGGGCTGCCCTGCACGGCTGTGCGCTGCATGTAGTGAAGCACGCCGCGAATGCCGCCCATTTCTTCGCCGCCGCCCGCGCGGCCCGGGCCGCCATGGATCAGCTGCGGCATCGGCGAACCGTGGCCGGTGCTTTCCGGCGCCGATACGGGATTGTTGAAGTAAAGCCGCCCGTGATAGGCGCCCGCGCCCAGAGCCACCGCGCGCGCCATATCGCCGCTTTCGGTCACCACGCTCGCCACCAAGCTGCCCTCGCCGCGATTGGCGAGCGCGATGGCATGGTCGAGGTCGCGATAGGGCATCACCGTCGAGACCGGGCCAAAGGCTTCGGTCGCATGGATTTTTTCGGCCCCGTCGGGATCGGCGCAGTGAAAGAGCAGCGGCGAGACATAGGCATCGGGGGCAACATCGCCGTTGAGGGCGGGGGTGTCGGTGGAGCCGAACACCAGCGCGGCCTCGGTGGCGATAATCGCGGCCTTGGCCAACACATCGGCCTTTTGCTCGGCGGAGACCAGCGCGCCCATCCGCGTGGCCGGATCGCGCGGATCGCCGATCACGGTTTTAGAGAGCCGGGCTGAGAGCGCCTCGATCACCGGGGCGACCATGGCTTCGGGCACGAATATGCGCCGGATCGCGGTGCATTTCTGCCCCGCCTTGGTGGTCATCTCACGATGTATCTCTTTGATAAACAAATCAAAAGCATCTCTGCCCGGCGTAATATCGGGGCCAAGGATGGTGGCGTTGAGGCTGTCTTGCTCCGCCACGAAGCGCGTGGCGTTTTCAATCAGGTTGGGCCGCGCGCGCAGCATGTTGCCGGTGGCAGCCGAGCCGGTGAAGCTGACCACATCCTGCTGGCCCAAGAGGTCGAGCAGATTGCCGGTGCTGCCTGCGATGAACTGCAGCGCGCCTTCGGGCAGGATGCCGCTTTCGATCATCATCCGCACCGCCAACTCGGTGACATAGCAGCTCGCCGTGGCCGGTTTCACGATCGCGGGCACGCCTGCCAGCAGGGTCGGGGCGAGCTTTTCCAGCATCCCCCAGACCGGGAAGTTGAAGGCGTTGATATGCACCGCCACACCCTGCAGCGAGGTGGCAATATGCTGGCCCGCAAATACGCCGGACTTGCCGAAGCGCTCCACCGCACCTTCGACATAGATCTGCCCGTCCGGCAATTCGCGCTTGCCTTTCGAGGCGTAGACGAACAGCGTGCCGATGCCGCCGTCGATATCATAGCGATGATCGCCCAGCGTCGCGCCGGTATGATAGGAGATCTCGTATAGCGCATCGCGCCGCTCGTTGAGATAGAGCGCGAGCTGTTTCAGCATCCCGGCGCGCTGGTGGAAGGTCATTTCCCGCAGCGAAGGCCCGCCGCGAGACTTTCCAAATTTCAACATTTCTGCGTAGTCGAGGTTGGAATTTCCCGCTTCCGCTATCACTTTTCCATCAATTGCGCTGAGTATGGGCCGCGCGCTTTCATCCGGTGCAACCCAATTCCCGAGCGCATAGCTCGCCACGTTCATCACCATAACAATCCCCCTGTTCGCGTCTTGTCGGGCCTATCCGTGCACGTCGTAATCAATCACCACCCGGTCAGAAATCGGGTGGCATTGGCAGGTGAGCACATAGCCCGCCGCAACTTCGTGATCCTCCAGCGCGTGATTGGCGCGCATTTCCACCTCGCCTTCCACCACCTTGGCGAGACAGGTCGAGCACACCCCCGCCGTGCAGGCATAGGGGGCGGGCAGATCATGGGCGAGGGCTGCCTCCAGCACTGTGGTCTCGCGCCCCATCGCAATGGTGCGGGTGGCGCCGTCGATGGTGATCACCGCTTCAACCGCGCCGCCTTCGGCTTTCGCCGCCGCCACCTGCTGCGCCAGCCGTCCGGGCTGGGCGGAGAGGAACAGCTCGTAATGGATGGATTCGGCGGGGAAATCTGCCGCCAGCAGCGCCGCCTCGATGCTTTTCATCATCGGCTCCGGCCCGCAGATATAGGTTGCGTCAATCGCTGAGAGGTCGATCCAGTGCTGAAACAGCGCCGCACATTTGGCCTCGTCCACCCGACCGGTGAACAGATCAACATCCTGCGCATCGTCTTCCAGCACATGCAGCACCGAGAACCGGCCCAGAAAGCGGTCTTTCAGATCCATGAGTTCGCTGCGGAACATCACGCTATTCACCCGCCGGTTGGCGTAGACGAGGGTGAAGCGGCTCTCGGGTTCGTCTTCCAGCACCGTGGTCAGGATCGAGAGAAGCGGGGTGATGCCCGACCCGCCCGCAAAGCCCAGATAGTGCCTTGCCGCGCGGGGGGCATCTTGGGTTTCGGGCAGGTGAAACACGCCAGAGGGCGGCATTGCTTCGATCACATCGCCGGGTTTCAGATTGTCATTGGCCCAGTTTGAAAAGGCTCCGCCATCCACCCGCTTGATCGCCACCTTCAGCCCCGCGCCGGGGCGGGTGCAGATCGAATAGCTACGCCGCAGCTCTTCGCCCTCAAAGCTGCGCCGAAAGGTCAGGTGCTGGCCGGGCAGGTAGGCGAAATCGCCTTCCTCTCCCACGGCGGGGGCGAGCGAGACCACCACCGCATCGGGGATGGTGTTTTCCACGTCTGTCACGGTAAGCTTATGAAACTGCATGACATTCCTCAGATACATTTGAAATGGTCGAAAGGTTCAAGGCAAGATTTGCAGCGCCATTGTGCCTTGCAGGGGGTCGAGCCGAACTGGCTGATGCGCTCCAGATCCGTGCCATGGCAACGCGGGCAGCGCGCTGGCCCGCCTGCCGGATGCGGCGGGGCGATGCCATAGGCTTCCAGCTTGTCGCGGCCTTCGGGGGAGAGCCAGTCGGTGGTCCAGGCCGGGCTGATCTGGCGTTTCAACTCCAGCCTGTCGATGCCGTGGGTGCTGAGCGCGCGGGTGATTTCCATGTTGATCAGGCTGGTGGCCGGGCAGCCGGAATAGGTGGGGGTGACGGTGACGGTCAGTGTGTCGCCCTGCCACGCCACATCGCGGATGACGCCGAGATCAACGAGGCTGATCGCCGGGATTTCGGGGTCGGGGATCTCGGCGAGCCAGGCCCAGATGGTGGCGAGGGCGGGGCGGGTCATTGGAGGCCTGCGAGCGGTAAGAAATGGGCGACGCCCGACCCTGGGTGGGCGTTGTGCTGAGCTGTTTCTAGACGCCGCGCTTCATAGCATTCCCGCCCGATCTGCTTAATCCGGAGTCTCCAAACGCCCTCCCGGGGGGAGGGTCGGGCGTCGCCCGTCGTACCGACGGGCGGAGTGGGCCGGCTGGGACCGTTCAGGCTTTTCCCTGCGCGCTGCGATGCCGCACGCATCTGATTTGCAATCAGAGGCCTCACCAGCGTGCGTCCGGATAGGCGCGTTGGAGCCATTGCATTTCGGTCAGCAAGTGGCCGAGATGTTCGGAATGCCGCGCGCCGCTGCGTCCGCCGGACTGCGCCCAGCTGCTTTCGGGGATCACCAGCGTGGCTTCCTCCAGCGCAGCCCCCACCAGAGCCTCCCAATCGCCACGCAGATCGGCGGGCAGGGGGGCGATGCCACGCTCCGCCAGTGCCTCATCCGCGCTGTCGCTCTCGAACATCTCGCCCACATAAGGCCAGAGCCGGGTCAGCGCCGCCTGCATTCTTGCATGGCTTTCCTCGGTCCCATCGCCCAAGCCCACCACGGTGTCGCGGCTCCGGGCAAAATGATAGGCCACTTCCTTGCCGGTCTTGGCGGCAATCGCGGCGACGCGCGGATCGGAGGAGCCTTCCAGCCGCGCCAGCATCACCTTGGCCCAGGCATCGTAGAGAAATTGCCGCAGGATGGTCTGGCCGAAATCGCCATTGGGCTGTTCGACCAGCAGGATATTGCGAAACTCCCAGACGTCGCGGCGAAAGGCGAGCGCATCACCGTCGCGCCCGACATCCTCGACCTCACCGGCCAGCCCGAGCCAAAGCTGGGTCTGACCGATGAGGTCGAGGGCGGTATTGGCCAGCGCGATGTCCTCCTCCAACACCGGCGCATGGCCACACCATTCGCTGACCCGATGCCCCAGCACGAGGCTGTTATCGCCCATCCGAAGGCACAGCCCGAACAAAGCCTGATCCGCCATCACATCGCCCCCACATCGTCGGGGATGTCGAAAAAGCTGGGGTGGCGGTAGACCTTGCTTTCCGCAGGCTCGTAAAGCGGGCCTTTTTCAGCGGGCGAGGAGGCGGTGATGTCGGTGGCTTGCACCACCCAGATGCTCACGCCTTCGCCCCGCCTTGTATAGACATCGCGGGCATTTCTGATCGCCAGCTCTGCATCGGGCGCGTGCAGGCTGCCCATATGCCGGTGGCTCATCCCGTTCTGCGCGCGGATGAACACTTCCCACAGCGGCCATTCCTTCGACATGCTATCCTCCCTATTCCGCTGCTGCGCGCGCGGCGCGCTTTTCGGCATGGGCCATCAGCCCTTCGCGCACCCAGGCGCCGTCTTCCCAAGCGCGTTGGCGGGCTTCCAGCCGCTCGGTGTTGCAGGGGCCGTTGCCCTTCAGCACTTCGTAGAACTCGCGCCAGTCCGGCTGGGCATAGTCGTAATGCCCGGTCTCTTCGTTGAAGCGCAGCGTGTCGTCGGGGATGGTCAGGCCCAGATATTCGGCCTGCGGCACCGTCTGATCGACGAATTTCTGTCGCAGCTCGTCATTGGTGTTGATCTTGATCTTCCACGCCATCGACTGGGCCGAATGCACGCTGTCGGTGTCGGAGGGGCCGAACATCATCAGCGCCGGATACCAGAAGCGGTTCATCGCATCCTGCGCCATCCGGCGTTGCGCCTCGCTGCCGGTCGCCATCTTCATCATGATGTCGTAGCCCTGCCGCTGGTGAAAGCTTTCCTCTTTGCAGATGCGGATCATCGCGCGGGAATAGGGGCCGTAGCTGGTGCGTTGCAGCGGCACCTGGTTCATGATCGCGGCGCCATCGACCAGCCAGCCCACCGCGCCGATATCGGCCCAAGTAAGGGTGGGATAGTTGAAGATCGAGGAATATTTCATCGAGCCGTCGAGCAGCTTTTCGGTCAGATCATCGCGGCTGACCCCGAGGGTTTCGGCGGCGCAGTAAAGATAAAGCCCATGCCCGGCCTCGTCCTGCACCTTGGCCAGCAGGATCGCCTTGCGCTCCAGCGTCGGGGCGCGGGTGATCCAGTTGCCCTCGGGCAGTTGGCCGACCACTTCGCTGTGCGCGTGCTGGGCGATCTGGCGGATCAGCGTGGCGCGGTAGCCGTCGGGCATCCAGTCTTTCGGCTCGATCTTTTCGCCCGCCTCGATCCGGTCCTGAAAATGCGCCTCCTCCGGGCTCATCTCAGCGCGGGGCTTCACCGCCTTGCCGGTCGATTTCACCATCTGAGCATACATGGCTGGCCCTCCCAAGCCGGTGCCAACCCGGGGCGTGCCCGGGAGCCTCCTCCGTGCCGCCGGGAAAAGCCGACCGCACGGTCAGGGGTAATCCCCGCGGCGATTCGACGCAAGAAAAACGTTACCGCTACTCGAAAAGTGATCGCATTACGTAACGCATTCCGCCTCTTGCACCCCGATCTCAGCCGCGCTTTAGATGGCGGCATGACACCCCCGCGCGCCTCTCATCTTGCCTTCACTCTGACTCTGCTCGCGCTGGGCGGGCTGGCTGGCGCTGTGTTTGGCCGCATTGGCCTGCCGCTGCCCTATCTGCTCGGTCCGATGTTGGTGTCGGGGCTGGCGGTGGGCTTCGGTCAGCACCGCTTTCCGCAAGGCTATGTCTTCCCGATGAAGCTGCGCATGGTGTTTGTCGGGGTCATCGGGGCGATGATCGGCGACGGCTTCACGCCTGAAATCCTTGCTGTCCTGCCACGCATGGCGATCTCGGTGCCGGTGCTGGTGGTGATCGTTGCGCTGGTGCATTGGCTGAACATGCTGATTTTCCAGCGGCTTGGCGGGATCGACCGGGTCACCGCCTATTATTCCGGCGCACCGGGCGGGCTCTATGCCTCGCTGGTGTTCGGCGAAGAGGCCGGGGCCGATATTGCCATGCTCACACTGCTGCAATTCCTGCGCATCATCGCCGTGGTCACGCTGGTGCCGGTGGCGATGTCGCTGTGGGAGGGGCATCTGGTCGGCTCGGCGGCAGGGGTGAGCTTTGGCGAGGGTGGCCATATCACCCTGATCAGCGTGCCGGTTCTGGCCGTGATTGCGCTGGGCGGCGTCTTCCTCGGCGAAAAGCTGCGCCTGCCGGCCGGTCAGCTGGTCGGGCCGATGCTGCTGGCGGCTGTTGTCACCGTGTCGGGCCTGTTCGTGCTGGCCCCGCCGGTTTGGGTGCTGCCCGCCGCGCAGGTGGTGGTGGGCACCGGGCTGGGCATCCGCTTTACCGGCATGACCGGGCGGCTGATGCTGAAAGGGGCAGGGCTGTCGCTGATGTCGGTGGTGATGATGATGATCGTCGGGCTGATCGCGGCGCTGATCGTGAACCGTATCACCGGCCTGCCCAGCGATATGCTGGTGGTGGCCTATGCGCCGGGCGGGGTGGTCGAGATGAGCCTGATCGGCCTGTCGCTCGCCGCCAATCCAACCATCATCACGCTGCACCATCTGGTGCGGATCCTCGTCACCATCGGCGAGCTGTCACTGGCGCATAAATTCGGCTGGATGCAGGGCAAGCGCTAGGGCGGCGCAGGACCGCGGTTGGGCGCATAAGCGTTTCCGGTCTGTCCGTTTATGGTGACGGTGTCCTCCTGCTTATAGCTCCGCGCATGTGGTGACGATGCGCCTGACCGCCACGCCAGAGGCGTGACAGGTATAGCTGCGCACCTCTGGTGCGACGCGGTCATGCGCAGCCCGGGCCGCTAAAGCGGCTGTTCCGGGCAGCCCAGCCAAGCGCCCTTACGTCTCTAGGCCTCATCCGCCTAACGGTTCGCGTCGATCCAGCGCGACATCATTCCGGCATCGCGGAAGCATTCATCGGGGATCGCCCGGCGTTTGAGCCGCGCGAGCTTTTCGGCAAAGGCCACCTGTTTCGAGGTCGCCCCACTGCCACCACCGGACCTTACCTTATGCGCGTCGATCCAGCGCGACAGGGCGCGGCGGTCTTCCCGCTCGGTGCGCGGAATGGCGGTATCGAGCCGCCGGGCAATCTGGCGGGCATAATCGAGCTGCTTCTGCGTCGGCGGCAGGGCGAGGGTTTCGTATCCTGTGTCATACATCGGCGTTCTCCCGTGAGAGAACAAATGTAGAACATATGTCGGGAAAAATCAAGATGGCGGGGGAGGGGCGTGGATAGGGGCGAGGCACGCCCCCCTAGGATGCGCAGTTCTGCGCACCGCTCGTCGGTGGTTTGCGGGTCAGTTCTGCACGTCCTCGCTGCGCCTGAGGGCGCAGGCTACAGGGGTGTTCAGCGCTTCATATGACGGGTGAAATCACCCCCCGCCATGCCCCGAAAACCGCGCGACGAAAAACTTCGCACAGTTAGCGGTAACGTCTTTTACCCCAAAGACTTACCCCCATGTGCGAGTTCGCCCACCCCCTCAATAAGGGGGCAGGCAGGGCTCTGAGGTGGCTTAGCCGAACACCTTGGTCAGGGCGCGGTCGACGGTGTCGGTGATCGCGTCGATATCGTCGGCTGTGGCGATCAGGGCCGGGGCGAAGGTGAGGGTGTTGTTGAAGCCCGGCACCGAGCGGTTGGTGGCGCCGATGATCACGCCCTGAGCAGAGCATTCGGCCACCACGGCGCCGACTTCTTTCTCGCTCACCGGGGTTTTCGAGGTGCGGTCGCTGACCAGTTCGGCCCCGAGGAACAGCCCCTTGCCGCGCACATCGCCGATCACCTTGTGCTTCTCCATCAGCGCTTCGAGATTGCCGAGCATCCGCGCGCCCATAAGGGTGCAGTTCTCCAGCAGGTTCTCGTCTTCGATGATCCGCATGTTCTCGATCGCCGCTGCCGGGCCTGCGGTGCAGCCGCCGAAGGTGGAAATATCGCGGAAATGGTTCAGCGGGTCCGAGGCATCGTCCTTGAACATCTCAAAGACCTTCTCGTTCGTCACCGTCACCCCGATAGCCGCATAGCCCGAGGCCACGCCTTTGGCGAGGGTGACGAAATCCGGCTTCAGCCCGTAATGCTCATAGCCGAACCAGGTGCCGGTGCGGCCCATCCCGCAGACCACCTCGTCGATATGCAACAGGATGTCGTATTTCGCGCAGATCTCCTGCACCCGCTGCCAATAGCCTTCGGGCGGCACGATCACGCCGCCGCCTGCGGTGATCGGCTCAAGGCAGAGCGCGCCGACGGTATCGGGGCCTTCGCGCAGGATCACCTCTTCGATGGCATCGGCGGCGCGCTGGCCATAGGCCTCGCCGCTCAGATCCCACTGCGCGTGGTACTCCATGCAATGCGGCACCATGATGAAATCCGGCGCGAAGGGGCCGTATTGCACATTGCGCTCGCTCTGGCCGCCTGCGCTCATCGTGCCGATGGTGCCGCCGTGATAATCGCGCTCACGGTAAAGGATCTTGGTCTTCTTGCCGCCATAGCGCTTATGTGCGATCTGGCGGACCAGCTTGAACACCTTCTCGTTGGCCTCAGAGCCCGAATTGGCGTAGTAGACCCGGCTCATCCCCGGCATCTTGGCAATGAGCTTTTCGGCGAAGATCGCCCCCGGCACGTTCCCGGCAGCCCCGGCGAAATAGTTCAGTTTCACCAGTTGATCACGAATCGCGTCGGCAATGCTTTCGCGGCCATAGCCCACATTCACCGTCCAGACCGCGCCCGACACAGCGTCGATATATTCCTTGCCGGTGGCATCCCAAACCCGCATGCCCTTGCCTTCGATGATGATCCGGGGATCACTGGTTTCAAAGGGTTTATGCTGCACGAGGTGGTGCCAGACATGGGCCTTGTCAGCCGCGATGACGTGGCTGATATCGTTCTCGGTGAAACCGTGCATGTGACTCTCCGTTGGGGTTCAGGCCGCGCCTGATTTTTTCATTTGATCAAAATCTACGATCAGGCGCGGACAAGCGCAATCGGGATTGCGCGGCGCTAGGCGCCGTAATGGCGTTTTTCGATCTGCGCATTGCCGCCGCCCTCGGGCAGGGTCACCACCTGAATTTCGCCGAACTGCACCGGCGGTTTGCCGGGGATGCCGAGCTCCAGATAGAGAAAGCCCAGATTTTCCTGATTGCCGACCCAGACCACGGTTTGCCCCGGATGGGCCGAGAGGAGTTTCGTGCCGGCCCCGATCGCGGGCATGGTCTGAACGGGCAGACCCCGGGCTTCGGCCAGCGGCGTGGCGGTATCGATGTTGCGCTGGCGCGGAGTGCAATAGATCGCATCAACGGGCAGATCGGCCAGCGCCGCAGGCAGCATCACCGCGCGGGCAACGCCGACCTCGTTCAGCATCGAAAAGGTCCGATCAGCATGACGCAGGATGATCAGCCGCCCGTAAAGCCCGGCGGGGCGCAGCGACGCGCAGCCGGTGAGCAGGGCGGCAGAGGAGAGGGCGAGAAAGCGGCGTCGATGCATGTGGGCCTCGATTGAGTTTGGGCAAGGTTAGGAGGCGCGGCGGGGGCTGTCCATCTGTGGCGAAGGGGCCACGGCGGCGGCGGCGACGCCGCGCGCGCGGCGCTGTGCCCTCGCCGTGCTTCGGGGCAGGCGCTACTGTGCCTCAGGATTCGATAAAGGGACGGGACAGGATGGCACGCAGATTTGGCGCGATGGGTCGGTCTATGCTCGCCGCAGCGGCGCTGATGTTGCAGGCCGCCGGGGCAGGGGCGCAAGAGGCGCCGGTGAGCTTTCAATGGCCCGACAATCCCTTTGCCCCGACGCTGTCGGCCGATCTGTTTCCGGCGACGGGCGAGGACAGGTTCGAAAAGGCCGGGCGGGTCTTTGTGCAATCCATGGGCGGCATCGGCGGTGAGATGTTTCAGATCGCCACCTATCCGCTGCGCGACCCGGTGACCTTTGGCACTTTCGCGTTGGGGATCGGGGGGCTGATGCTGGTCGACCGGCAGACCACCACCTTCTATCAACAAACGCTGCCACCCATCGGCCGGAAATTCGATCTGCCGAACCTGACCAATATTTCGTTCCTGACCGCCGATGAGGAATGGATCGCTCTGGGGATGGCGGGCACCTATGCTTACGGGATCGCCGCCAATGACGAGCGGGCGCAGGTGGCGGCGATGCTGGCGGGCAAGGCGGTGGCCTATTCCTACCTGACCTCGCATATCATCCTGAAAGCCGCCCTTGGGCGCAAACGTCCGGTGCAGGATCTGGCCGGGCATAGCGGGGATCCGGGGGTTTATTCCACCGACCCGTTCGATTTCTTCAACTGGAACGGCATTCACCTGGATTCGACCGCTGCCGCCACCGGGATGCCCTCCTATCACTTCACCATGTATTTCGCCGCGGCGCGGGTTTATTCCGGGGTCTATGACAACTACCTGATCCCCTATGGCATCGCTGCGGCGATCGCGCTGCAATCGGCCGAGGGGCATAATCACTGGGTCAGCGATATGGTCGCGGGCGCGCTGATCGGCACCGGGATCGGCAATGTGGTACTGAGCTCCTATGAAGACCGCAAGCGCCAGAGCTTCGGGACCTTCACCCCCATCGTCGGCTCCGAAGGTGTCGGGCTGGGTTGGCAGGTGAGTTTCTGAGCGGCAAGGCGGGCGAGGGTGCCCGAACTCGAACAGGGATTCAAACCTTTGATATTTAACGCGGTAGCGCTAACTGTTCGAGATTTGCGCGAAGGCCAGTAAAGCCTCGGTTATGCCCGGTCTGCAGGGCTTGCGGGGCAGGGTGATCAGGCGCGGGAACGTGCCACGCTGAGCGTGAGGCCCGCAAGTGCAGCGGCCAGCGCGATCCAACCGAAAAACCAGAACCGTCCGGCCAGCGCATCTTCCGCATAGGAGGCGACAAAGCCCGCTTTGCCAAAATAGGCCGAAAGCCCGGCCAGCACGAGGGCGGTGGCTGCGATGAGAAGCCGCCAGCGCTGCGCGAGCGTGCTGCCCCAAAGCGCGGCCCCGATGACCAGCCCAATCGGCGCCCCGATCAGCACCACCTTTTGCGACCACCACGGATGCGCGCCGAGATAGACCGGCAGGTTGATCGCCCAGAGGGTGGCCGACAGAGCAACCGCCAGCGCAAGGCTTTTCAAAAACGTCATTGGGGCCTCCTTCAATGCCTCGCCATCTTGCCGGGCGTGGGATCTGAGGCAATCCCCCCTACACGAAGGTGATCGGGCGTGATGGGGGAGAGCCTGCAGGAGGCGGTGGGAAGAGGGAAGCGGTAGGGATGGTGGGGTGAAACCCCACCCTACGGGCGACCCGGCGCAAAGGGGGCGGTGCGATAGCCATATGCCCCGCCCGGCGGCATAGGGGGCGCGACCGTGGCTCCAGGGAAGCCGCGAAAGCGCGCCGATTGGGGCGACGCCCGCATCCGGACGGCTTTCGCCGCGCCACCGGCGCGAGGGTCCCTCCTATCCCCCCGGGAGCGCGAGAGATCCGCCGGTTTTATCCGCGCAATGCGATAGCCAAGCGCCCCGCCCGGCGGCACGACGGGCGACGCCCGACCCTCCCCCCGGGAGGGCGTTCTGGCGATGACGGATGACGCTTATCGGGCGGGGATGCTTGTGGGCGCGGTGGTTAGAATTGGCTCGGCACAACGCCCACCCAGGGTCGGGCGTCGCCCGTTTTGGGTGGAGGCGGTTGTTAGGGGCTCGGAAGGGCCGGGCTGAAATCCTGCATACGGTGAGAATTGTGCGCGGATTTCGGGTGTGCGGTGGGACGGGGATCCAAGATGGTTGTTGAGCACCCATCCTACGTCTCGCTACTGCTGGCTAGCAAAATGCTCCGTCGATGCGTGGGAATACCGAAGCGCCAATCTTTTCGGTGGATTCGTATATATGCTCGGGACTTGCCTTAATCTTCTTCAATTCAAGTGAAATTAGGAGGCCGAGGACCACATTTCTATTAATCTGCCAATTAATCCACATTGCATTCATTTCGCCCAATATGCTGATAAGCTCTTTGCGCATGCTCATTACTTGAGACATGAATTCATTGTATCGTGCGGCTTTTTCAGTCTCCATCTCTCCGTTTCCGCGGTTGAACTTTCTGAGAGATGCGTAAACGTGCCACGCGGTGTATTTCCCGAGGGCGCTCCTGTTCATGAAGTCAATGTACGAAAGAACGCCGTCCGGCAACTCTTCGGAACTTTGGAGCAGCTTCGTAGCCTTTGTGTGGAATTCCTGACCAGCAAGCGCCAAAAAAGCATTGGAGACCGCTCTTGCACGCATATATACTAAAAGAATAACGGTCAAAAAAAATGCCGCTATAATTGCAATAGGCATTGTAATTGCAAATTCGATCATTTCCTTTTTTCCAACTTTCGTTTCCTTTTTTCTCTTTCGGTACTGATCTTCTCGTGGAGCTTAATGGAGTCCAGCCGAAACTGATTGCGTGTACGATGCATTTCTCGTCGATGCACAAGAAAAGCCGGAAACCTCCATGCGATTAGCCCCACAATAAAGTAGGTAAGTACATTTCCCGGTGTGAAACCGCCTTCAGTGATCAAGGCCTTCAATTCAGTGACCAGAGCCTTCAGTGAATCGACAACCTCCGCTACGTTACCAAGTACCTCTGCGTCCAATATCGCCTCTAATCGTGTTATTTTAAGGGCTGCAGAGGTAAAGTTCTCATGAAGCCATCGTGAATTGTGTTAACTTTTAACGACTTTAGCCTCATTTCTAAAAAAAACAAGGCGTGAGGAGCGGGCGCCGCCGCTCCCTATCCCTTTACCGCGTGAACTTCTTATATTTCAGCCGTTTCGGCTCCAGCGCGTCCGGGCCAAGCCGGCGTTCTTTGTCTTCTTCGTAGTCTTCGAAGTTGCCTTCGAACCATTCCACATGGGCGTCGCCTTCGAAGGCGAGGATGTGGGTGCAGAGGCGGTCGAGGAAGAAGCGGTCGTGCGAGATGATCACGGCGCAGCCGGCGAAATCGTCGATGGCGTCTTCGAGGGCGCGCAGGGTTTCCACGTCGAGGTCGTTGGTCGGTTCGTCGAGCAAGAGCACGTTGCCGCCGGATTTCAAGAGCTTGGCCATATGCACCCGGTTGCGTTCACCGCCCGAGATCAGCCCGACCTTTTTCTGCTGGTCGCCGCCCTTGAAGTTGAACGCCCCGCAATAGGCGCGGGAGTTCATCTGGGCATCGCCCAGCTCGATGATCTCGGCGCCGCCGGAGATTTCCTCCCAGACGGTGGCATTGGGATCGAGCGCGTCGCGCGACTGGTCGACATAGGCGAGCTTGACGGTATCGCCCACTTCAACCGTGCCCTCATCCGGGGTTTCCTGCCCGGTCAGCATCCGAAACAGCGTGGTTTTACCGGCACCGTTGGGGCCGATCACCCCGACGATGGCGCCGGGCGGGATCGAGAAGCTGAGGTTTTCAACCAGAAGCTTGTCGCCCATATGCTTTTTCAGATTGGTGACTTCGATCACCTTGCCGCCAAGACGCGGCCCATGCGGGATGACGATCTGGGCGGAGGTGATTTTCTCGCGCACCGACTGATCGGCCAGATCGTTATAGGAGTTGATCCGGGCCTTCTGCTTGGCCTGACGTGCCTTGGCGCCCTGACGGATCCATTTGAGTTCGCGCTCAAGGGTCTTCTGGCGCGATTTGTCTTCGCGGGCTTCCTGCGCCAGACGCTTGGCCTTCTGCTCGACCCAGGCGGAATAGTTGCCCTCGTAGGGGATGCCGCGGCCACGGTCGAGTTCGAGAATCCAGCCGGTGATGTCGTCGAGGAAGTAGCGGTCGTGGGTGACGATCAGGATCGTGCCCTTGTATTCGATCAGGTGCTGCTGCAGCCAGGCGATGGTTTCGGCATCGAGGTGGTTGGTCGGTTCGTCGAGCAGCAGCATTTCGGGGGCTTCGAGCAGCAGTTTGCACAGGGCCACCCGGCGCCGCTCGCCGCCCGACAGGCTGGCGACATTGGCATCGTCCGGCGGGCAACGCAGCGCTTCCAGCGACACGTCGACCTGGCTGTCGAGATCCCAGAGATTGGCGGCGTCGATCTGGTCCTGAAGCTGGCCCATCTCGTCGGCGGTCTCGTCGGAATAGTTCATCGCCAGCTCGTTGTAGCGATCGAGGATGGCTTTTTTGGCGGCGACGCCCAGCATCACGTTCTCGCGCACGGTGAGGTTGTCGTCGAGCTCGGGCTCCTGCGCCAGATAGCCGACCTTGGCGCCCTCGGCCACCCAGGCTTCGCCGGAGAAATCCTTGTCCATCCCGGCCATGATCTTGAGCAGCGTCGACTTACCGGCGCCGTTGACGCCGACCACGCCGATCTTCACCCCGGGCAGGAAGTTGAGGTGAATATCCTCAAAGCATTTCTTGCCGCCGGGATAGGTCTTGGAGACCCCGGACATGTGGTAGACGTATTGATAGCTGGCCATTTGCGTGTGCCTCTCGGGAATGCAGGTTTGCGCCTAGATAGCGATGCATGGGGGCAGGGGCAATGGGGGCAGCCCGATTGCCTGTAGGACAAAGGGTCGGAGAGCGAAAAAGCGGGCAAAGACCGGAACATATTCCAATTTTTAAAACTGATCTAAATCAAGGCGTAGCTGTGGATGCCACGCCATCAAGAAAGCATCCGCGAGGCATTCTTTGGTTGGAAGGGCAACGCGGTGCAAGACGCTGGCAGGGACATGCCAGCGGCAGCACGGATTACCGTATCTGCAGATGTGGGGGCCGATATCGGCTGATAGCTCCGGTTTTATGGCCGGGGCGGGGGCGCACTCTGCCTTCTCGGCAAGTTAAAGATCGGGTTTCCGGGGGTGCTCGGGAGCCATTGGTGAAGTGTGGTCACATTTGGGAGGCAATTATGACTGCGATGCGTGGAATGGTTCGGACTGTCGCCGCGAGCGCGGTGGTGCTCGGAGGGATGCTAACGGCCTCGGCGAGCTTTGCCGATGCGGATCAGGGCTCGATCGCCCGTGGCGGGCGGCTTTATGACAAGTGGTACAAGGAAATCAAGGCAGAGGCCCCGACGGCTTCGCATCCGCTTTATCCGGCCGCGAACGAGAAATATGCCAATGATCCGGGCGCGAACTGGCGCTGCAAGGAATGCCATGGTTGGGACGGAAAAGGGGCCGCTGGCGCCTATTCGAGCGGCAGCCACGCCACCGGGATCATCGGGATCAATGGCATGGCTGGCGGCGATCCGGCGGCGGTGATTGCGGTTCTGACCAGCGAAGGCCATGGCTATGGCGACAAGCTGTCTGAGACCGACCTGGCCGATCTGGCCAATTTCGTCGTCTACGGTCAGATCGACATGGACGCCTATATCGATCCGGCAACCAAAGCCCCGAAGGGTGACGCGGTGGCTGGTGGGCAGGTGTTCAACACGATCTGTGCCAATTGCCATGGGCTTGAGGGCAAACTGCCGACGGCGATGCCCCCGCTTGGCTCGCTGATGGGCAATCCGTGGGAAGTGATGCACAAGCTCATGAACGGCCAGCCCAGCGAGGTTATGCCGGCTTTGCGCGCCATTGATCCTCAGGTTGCAACCGACGTTCTGACCTATCTGACCACGCTGCCCGCAGAATAAGCGGCCAGACAGCGGGTCTAACAAGCGCCGGAGGCCTGAAGCGTCTCCGGCGGCACATCTACTATGCGAAGGGTCAAACGGATGATTAAGCTGCTGCGTCGCTTCTGGCGTTGGTATACCCGCCCGTCCGTCCTGATCGGTCAGGGCGGCCTTCTGACCTTCGGGATGTTGGCCGGTATCATCTTCTGGGGTGGGTTCAACACCACGATGGAGGCGACGAACTCGCTGGAGTTCTGCATCTCCTGTCACGAGATGCGCGATACGGTCTATGTCGAATATACCCAGTCGGTCCATTACCGGAACGCCTCCGGGGTGCGGGCGATCTGTTCGGATTGCCATGTGCCGCATGAATGGGGGCCGAAGATGGTCCGCAAGATCCGGGCGTCGAACGAAATCTGGGCCAAGCTGACCGGGCGGATCGCGACGCCGGAAACCTTCGCGGCCCGGCGATTGGAACTGGCGACCCATGTCTGGGATTCGATGAAGGCCACGGATTCCCGCGAATGCCGCAACTGCCACAGCTTTGATGCGATGGATTTCGAGCATCAGCGGGCGCGCTCGCGCGAGAAGATGGAGCCGGTGGCAAATGGCACCGATCTGTCCGGCGGGTCTACCTGCATTGATTGTCACAAGGGCATCGCCCACACCATGCCCCGCGTCCCGCGCGACGATTGAGGCGGGCGCATCGCGGAGGTGGGGAGGGCGCGTTGGGCGGCTTTCCTGCCGGGGCGCGGTCATGTTATGTCGCCTGCGACCGGCGTTGCGTTGCAACGCGTAAGAAAAACCGGGGCAGGATGCAGGACAGATCACCGCCGCGAACGGCGCGGGAAATCGCAAATCATGCCACGGCTTTGGTGGTGGGGCTGATCGGGGTGGTGGCTGCCGCCTTTCTGGTGATCGGCCACGCGATCGAGCAGGCGTGGCCCGCCCCGCCGCCAGCCGTCTTGCCCGATGGGAGCGGCATCTATCTGGTTCATGGCACCCGGTGGAAAGGCATGGCGCCGGTTTGGACGCGGGAAAAATCCGGAGAATCCGTGCTCTCTATGCAATTGTGGCGCGATCCGCCCTTTGATGCCCCCTATCGGCCGTTGGTGAACGCGCAGATGGAGCATGCCTTTTGCGGCGCGGTGATGAGCCGTCTGCCCTATGATGGCGACCGGGTTCCGGCGCGCAACGAGGTCCAGATGCTGGTGCTGGAGCTTGTCGTCTACAATCGGACCGTGTCATCGCGGCTGAACCTGCCGATCCGGTCCGGTGCTTGCCGCTGAAGCGGGGCGGCATTTGATTTCGTTACCGGAGAGATGGGGGGCACCCATCCTGCGCTTGCTTTCCGAAACGGGTGACGCCCGACCCTGGGTGGGCGTTGTGCTGAGGGGGGGCGGGGCGCGGCACGCTAAAGCATCGACGCCCGATCTGCTTTATCTGGAGTTTCCAAACGCCCTCCCGGGGGGAGGGGCGGGCGTCGCCCGTCGTTCCGCCGGGCGGGGTGGTGGGCTAGGCTCTGTGCCGACCTGCAGGTTTTCGCATCGCTACTCACCGGCAGGCTGCAGGTGCCTGAGCCTGCCCGCGTTGACATCCTCCCCGCCGGGCCGTCTACTTCCCTGATCACAAGAGGAGCCTTGCCATGACGCATGTTCGGTCTGCCAGTGTTTTTCCCAAGCGCTATCATCCGGCGGAGGATCGCTATGAGAAGATGCATTACCGGCGGGTGGGCAATTCCGGGCTGAAGCTGCCTTTGGTCAGCCTTGGGCTGTGGCACAATTTCGGCCATGACACGCCGCATCAGACCAAGCGGGCGATCTGCCGGACGGCGTTTGACACTGGCATCACCCATTTCGATCTGGCCAATAATTACGGCCCGCCCCCGGGCAGCGCGGAAGAGGCCTTTGGCGAGATCCTGAAGAGCGATTTTGCCGGATATCGCGACGAGCTGATCATCAGCTCGAAGGCGGGCTACGATATGTGGCCGGGGCCTTATGGCGAATGGGGCAGCCGGAAATACCTGATCGCCTCCTGCGATCAGAGCCTGAAGCGGATGGGGCTGGATTACGTCGACATCTTCTATTCGCATCGCTTCGACCCCGACACACCGCTGGAAGAAACCATGGGGGCGCTGGATCATATCGTGCGCTCGGGGCGGGCGCTTTATGTGGGGATTTCCAGCTATAACAGCCAGCGCACCCGCGAGGCGGTGGATATTCTCTTTGAGATGGGCACGCCCTTGGTGATCCACCAGCCGAGCTACAACATGCTCAATCGCTGGGTCGAGCGCGACGGGCTGAAGGATACGCTGCACGAACTGGGCGTCGGGTCGATTGCCTTTACCCCGCTGGCACAGGGGATGCTGACGAAGAAATATCTGGGCGGTATTCCCGAAGACTCGCGCGCGGCGCAGGGCAAATCGCTCGATCCGCATATGCTGAGCGCGAATGCGATTGAAAACATCCGGGCGCTGAATGCGATTGCCGAGCGGCGCGGCCAGACGCTGGCGCAGATGGCGATTGCCTGGGTGCTGCGCGATGGCGGCATCACCTCGGCGCTGATCGGGGCGTCACGGCCCGAACAGGTGGTGGATTGCGCCGGTGCGGTGGAGAACCTGACATTTACCGCCGAGGAGCTGGCGGAGATTGATCAATATGCCGATGAAGAGGCGATCAATCTCTGGGCAAAGTCGTCGGAGGAAACGTAGGGGCAGGACCGGGTGTCGCCCGTTTCTGGGGGGCGAGATAGAGCGGCGCGCGGCACGGGCCAGATATTTCCGGCGGCGGCCCAAATTCATCTCGGTAACAGATGGACTGGTGCCCCCAGAGAGACTCGAACTCCCGACCCTCTGATTACAAATCAGATGCTCTACCAGCTGAGCTATAGGGGCATGTTCCCCGCATTTACGGCTTCCGGCGCGGCCGTTCAAGCCTGACTTTCCCGGCGCCTTCGGAAAGCGCGGTGCCGGACCCCGGGGCGTCCTCGCCCGAAGGCAAGCGCGGCGCTGTTCCCTCGGGGGATCCTGCCCGCATGTCGGGCGGGGGTAGAGAGGCGCACGCCATGGTTGCGGGTGGCGGCCTATCTGCCCGTCAGAGCCTACGCGCTCGGAAAACCAGTTTAACTATCGGTAAAAGCATCTATATTATCGTTTGGGTGGGCAGAACAGCAGTGGTGGTAGACGGTCATGCACGGCACGCGAATTTCATTTCATCTGGGAGCGCTCTGCACCGATGACGATCTGCTTATCAGCTCGCTGCGGCGGAACAACAAGGTGCTGCACGAACACGCAGTCGTAGTTCCCAAACCGGTTGTTTATCGACCGTTGATTCGGGAAGTTCTGGAGCGCCTCAATGGCGCCCCGGCCAATCAGGACACCCAGGATGTGCTGTTCGAGCACATCACCAAAAGCGAAGATGACGAGCGGATCGTGCTCTCGACACCCTTTTCGATGGCCAACCATCCGGAAGCTTTCACAGACGGTCAGCTCTACCCTCAAGCCGGCACCCGTTCAGCCGCGCTGAGAAACCTTTTTCCCGATAACCAGGTCGAGCTGTTCTTTGCGGTGCGCGATCCGGCCATCTGGATTCCGGAAATGCATTCCTACCTGCCTGACATACCGTTTGGCGACTATGTGGCGGGACTCGACCCCGAGCACCTGCTCTGGTCCGATGTGATCCGTGATATCCGTGAGGCCAATCCCGACACGCCGATCACCGTGTGGTGCAACGAAGATACGCCGATGATCTGGCCGGAGGTCATGCATGAAGTGGCTGGTCTCGACGCCCAGATCCAGCTTGCGGGCGGCTTCAGAATCCTGGGCAAGATCATGGCTAAGGAAGGGATCAAGCGGCTGCGCAGCTATCTGGCCAGCAATCCGCCGCTCAACGAGATCCAGCGCCGCAGGATCGTTTCGGCCTTTCTCGATAAATACGCCCTCGATGAAGAGGTCGAAGAAGAGATCGACCTGCCGGGCTGGACGCCGGAGCTGATCGAGCAGCTGTCGAATATCTATGACGAAGACATGCTGGAAATTGCCCGCATCCCGGGCGTGACCGTTCTGACGCTCTGAGGGCCGCTTTCACGGGAATGCACATCGGGGCGGCGCCCGTTTTGACGGTCCCTACAGCGCTTTTTCAAAGAAATCGGTGGCATGGGGGTTGTCGTTGTAGCGGGGGATTTCGGTCCAGCCGAGGCGGCGGTAGAGGGCGAGGGCTTCGGGCAGGCCGTGATTGGTATCAAGGCGCAGGAGCGGGATGGCGCGGGCGTGGGTCTGGGCTTCGATCTCGGCCATCAGACGACGCGCCAGACCCAGACCGCGCGCGGCGGGCGAGACCCAGACGCGTTTCACCTCGGCCCAGTCGGTGCTTTGGGCCTTCAGCGCGGCGCAGCCGATGGGCTGGCCGTCGGAGATTGCCACGATAAAACTGCCGTGGGGCGCGCGCATGGCGTCGATGCCATCGGTCAGCGCCTCCTCCAGATCGAAGGTCATCCCGAGCCGCCGCTTCAGCTCGTTGAAATATTCGCTCATGCAGTGGCGGGCTTCAGGCGCGTCGGGGGGCAGGGCGATGAGCTCAATCCGGTCGCGGCCGAGGGCGGTGGCGACCAGATCCATCGCGGCCAGCAGCAGGTCGGGCTTCGGGTGGTCCGCGATGAGCGCGCTGGCCCGGTGGTTGGAGAGATCCTCATAGGCGGCAAACTCGGCCTCGCCGGATGGGGTCAGCCGGGCGACGCGGCGGCGGGCATCATCTTTGCCCGGTACGGTTTCGATCAGCCCTTCGGCCTCCAGCCCGCGCAACAGGCGGCTCGCGAGCCCGCTATCGAGCCCGAGATAGGCGCGCAGGGCGCCGACATCGCCCATGCCCTGACCGATGGCGTTGAGCACCCGTGCTGCGCCGAGCGGGCGGCCCCGGCCCAGAAACGAGCTGTCGAGCGCGCCGGTTTCGGTGGTGACGGCGCGGTTGAAGCGGCGGATGCGGGCGATGGGATCGAGGGGCATGGATGTCTGACCTTGGTCTGATAAGGCGATATACCTGACTTAGGTCAGATAGTTCCCGCCTGTCAACTTATTGACAGAACAGCCGCGCTTCTGTCTATCAAGCGCGATGAGATATGACATGCCCCATGCCCAGCCCGGCGAAGTGATCGGGTTGCTCGGCGGATCCTTCGATCCGGCGCATCCGGGGCATGCCCATATCACCCGCGAGGCGATGAAGCGCTTCGGGCTGGATCGGGTCTGGTGGCTGGTGACACCCGGCAACCCCTTGAAACAGGACGGCCCCGCGCCACTGGAACGCCGGATTGCCAAGGCCCGCGAGGTGATGCGCCATCCGAAGGTGACGATCACCGGGATCGAAGACCGCCTCGGTACGCGCTACACCGCCGAAACGCTGGAGGCGCTGTTTCAGCTCTATCCGGGGGTGCGGTTCGTCTGGCTGATGGGGGCGGATAATCTGGCGAGCTTTCACCATTGGGAGCGCTGGGACGAGATCATGCGGGCGCTGCCGATAGGAGTGATCGCCCGGCCCGGTGACCGGGGGGCGGCGCGCACCTCGCCTGCGGCACAACGGTTTCGCACCGCGCGGCTGCCGGGCCATGCCTCGCGGCTGCTGGCCGACTGCCCGGCGCCGTGCTGGTGTCTGGTGAACATTCCGATGGTCGATGTTTCCTCCACCGCCATCCGCGCGGCTGGAGAGTGGGGCGGCTGAGTAGTGCGGCGGGGCCACGCCGTGCGGGCCTTTGTGAGGCTGCGCGATTTCCACCCTTGAGAACGGGCCTTTGCCCGGGTTAACTGCCGCCATGCCGGGATTGGTAACAAGACGACTGTTTTTAGGGGGTGCTGCGTCGGCCTTTGCGGGGGCTGGCCTGGCGGAAGCACCGCTGACCTCGCCGCGCCCCGAAATGCGGCCTGCCTGGGTGGGCCGCGCTGCGGCTGAAGCCCGTGCTCCGGCCCCTGCCGATCTGATTGCACAGGCCCAATTGGGCGGACGTCTGGGCTATGTGGTGGCGGATGCCAGCACCGGCGAGGTTCTGGAAAGTGCCGCCCCCGGGCTGGGCCTGCCGCCCGCCTCGACCGCCAAGGTTCTGACCTCGTATTATGGCTTTGCCGCACTGGGGACTGGGTTTCAGTTTCAGACGCAGCTGATCGCCACCGGCCCGATCAGCGAGGGCACTTTGCAGGGCGATCTGGTGCTGGTGGGCACCGGCGATCCGCTGCTCGACACCGACACGCTCGCAGGGCTGGTGAAGGCGCTGAAGGCCACCGGACTGCGCCGGATCACCGGAAAATTTCTGGTCTGCGCCACGGCGCTGCCCTATGTGCGGGCGATTGACCCGGAGCAACCTGAATATGTCGGCTACAACCCGGCGGTTTCGGCGCTCAATCTGAATTTCAACCGGGTGTATTTTCAATGGGAACGCGCCGGGCAGGGCTGGGCGGTGAGCATGGATGCGCGCTCGGACACGCTGCGCCCGGCGGTGAGCATGGCGAAAATGGCTGTGGTGGCGCGCGAGGCCCCGACCTACACCTATCGCGAGGCGCAGGGCGGGGTGGACGAATGGACGGTGGCGAGCGGCGCGCTGGGCGATGGCGGTTCGCGCTGGCTGCCGGTGCGGCGGCCCGACCTGTACACCGGGAACGTGGTGCAGGTGATCGCGGCGCAATATGGCGTGAAACTGCCGAAGGCTGAGGCCTGTACCAGTCTGCCTGCGGGCAAGGTGCTGGTGAACCATGACAGCGCCAGCCTGTCGGAACTGACCCGGCTGATGCTGAAATACTCCACCAACCTCTCGGCTGAAGTGATCGGGCTTGCCTCCACCACCCGGCGCGGGCAGGCGGTGAGCGATCTGAAAGGCTCGGCGCAGGCGATGAGCTCTTGGGCGCGGCAGGCGTTCGGGGCGGGGTCGATCCGGCTGGTCGATCATTCCGGGCTGAGCGGCGAGTCCCGCATTGCCGCTGAAGACATGGTGAAGCTTCTGGTTCATGCCGGGCCGGGCGGGGTGCTGCAGGCGCATATGAAAGAGATGTCGCCGGTGGATAGCAAGGGCAACCCGATCCGGAATCCGGGCTTTGCCATTCATGCCAAGACCGGCACGCTGAATTTCACCTCGGCGCTGACGGGCTATGTCACCCCGAAAACCGGCCGCCCGCTGGTGTTTTCGATCATGGCGGCGGATATCGACCGGCGCGCGCGCATCCCTCGCGAAGAGATGGAACGCCCCTCTGGCGCGCGGGGCTGGTCGCGCCGGGCGCATTGGCTGCAATATCAGCTGATCAACCGCTGGGCCGCGATTTACTCCGCCTGAGACTTCCTCGCCTGCTGTTTGAGGCCGGTTTCGGGATGGGCTGCATTTGGCCTATCTCTCCGGATTTGCGCCGGATCAGGGCGTGAATGCGAGAAATATGCTACTCTTCGAATGTTTGCAGGGATGCATGCAGGAGGAGGAGGTAACGTTATGACGACCAAGCTTTTAACCCTTGCAGCTGCGTTTTTCGCCGCAACGACTTTTGCCGCTCAGGCAGAGGATGATGCCGGGAAAACCGAATACATGATTGCCTGCGCAATCTGCCATGGTGAAAGCGCCAAGGGAAACGGGCAGTTCGCCAGTCTGCTCAGCATTGAAGTGCCGGGGCTGACCGGGCTTGCGGCTGCGAATGATGGCGAGTTTCCGTTTCTGAAAACGCTGATGATCATCGACGGGCGTACCGGGGTGCGCGGCCATGGCGGGCCGATGCCGATTTGGGGCGACCGCTATCAGTCTGCCGCGATTGAAGAGCGGGGCCTGATGGGCGCCGAGCTTTATGCGCGGGGGCGTTTGCTTTCGTTGGTCGAATACATCGAGTCGATCCAGGAATAGGCGGCAGACCGCCCCGGCCATGACCGGGGCGGAATGAGTTTAGCCTTTGGGGCGTGCCGGGATGTTCACCGCTTTCAGGCTGGCCGGGCGGGTCGAGCAGGTTTCATACCAGCGCATCACATTGGGCACGTTGTCGAGTTCCAGAAGGTCATGCGCCTTGTAATGGCCTTCGAGCACCCGGATCCACGGCCAGATCGCGATATCGGCGATGGTGTAGTCTTCGCCGACGATGAATTCGCGGCCTTCAAGATGCTTGTTGAGCACGCCGAGCAGGCGGATGCTCTCGTTCTTGTAGCGCTCGAACGGGCGTTTATCTTCGAACTCCTTGCCCGCGAAAGCGTGGAAGAAGCCGAACTGGCCGAACATCGGGCCAACGCCGCCCATCTGCCACATCAGCCATTGCAGGGTCTTGTAGCGACGGCCCGGATCGGTGGGCAGGAATTTCCCGGTTTTCTCGGCCAGATAGATCAGGATCGCCCCGGTTTCCCACAACCCCAGCGGCTTGCCGCCCGGGCCATCGGGATCAATGATCGCGGGGATCTTGTTGTTCGGGTTCAGCGAGAGAAACTCGGGGGTGAACTGATCGTCGGTGGCGAAATTCACCAGATGCGGCTCGTAGGCCAGGCCGGTTTCTTCCAGCATGGTCGAGACCTTGATACCGTTCGGCGTGGGCAGCGAATAGAGCTGGATGACCGAGGGGTCTTTCGCCGGCCAGCGTTTGGTGATTTCGAAACTTTCGAGAGCGTTGTCAGACATATTCTTCCTTTCGGCGCGCGCGGCGCACATATTCTGCTTGATGCATATGATGGGCAGATAATGCTACTCGTCGTGGAGCGTCATGTGACGTGCGCGCGCACCCCTCTCGATGGCGGCGGCGTGCAGACGGTCGATGCTCAGCTCGTAGCGGATTTCTTCGAGGATGCGCAGCTCGGGCCCGTGCAGGGTGCCATCGGCGGCGGCAACGTCGCAGGCCAGCGCATAGGCGGTTTCCCACAGGTAGTCGGGAAGGTTTTCGCGCACGAGGCCGAAGAGGGCATCGAGCCCGTCATCTTCGGAGAACAGGTCGAACACGATTTCGCTGACCTTGCGGATGCGGTCCATATCGTAATTGGCGAAAACCGGCAGGTGGTTGACGCTGGTCTCGATCCTGAGCAGCTCGGCGGTGCGCATTTTGCTGTCGGAGACCGAAACCGCCAGCATGACCGCGACAAGCGTATCTTCGGGCGAAAGGGAATGGGGAAGGTCGGGCACGGGGGCCTCCTGGCTCGTTGTGGTTTGGGATCAAACTATTGGCGCGGGGGGGCTGCTTCAATAGGCATGGTGAAAAGGGCGGGCGGAAAAGAGGGGGCGGGTGCGCTTGAACGCCCGAATAGCGCCGCAGGCGCCGGGCGAGCGCCGGTCCGTCCCCCGGACTGGCGCTTTTGCTGCCTCTCGACACGCGGGGAGGCAGGCAGTTTGTGGCGGGCATAAATGGCGAAGCGGAACGGTTGGGATGCGCCAGTCCCCGGACCGGCACTCGCCCGGCTTGCTCCATTCCCGGATGCGCTTGCCTGCAATAGGTACGGGAGCACATAGGGAACCGTGTTGTTTCCGCCTCGAGGCGCGCGGGTTTATTGACCTTTGGGCACAGGAACAATAGGAACCGATGCTTGTCGGGGAGTGGCCCCGAGCTTCTGGAAAGTAGAACACATGTCTGAACTGCGCGACCTTGCGATGACGTCGAAAGCCTGGCCCTTTGAAGAAGCGCGCCGGGTGCTCAAACGTTATGAAAAGGCGCCGCCGGAGAAGGGCTATGTGCTGTTTGAAACCGGCTATGGGCCGTCGGGGCTGCCGCATATCGGCACCTTTGGCGAGGTGCTGCGCACCACGATGATCCGCCGCGCCTTCGAGGTGATCAGCGATATTCCGACCCGTCTGATCTGTTTCTCGGACGATATGGACGGGATGCGCAAAGTGCCGGGCAATGTGCCCAATCAGGAGATGCTGCACGAGAACCTGCAGCGTCCGCTGACATCTGTGCCGGATCCGTTTGGCGAATTCGAGAGCTTCGGCCATCACAACAACGCGATGCTGCGCCGGTTCCTCGACACGTTCGGGTTCGAATACGAATTCTATTCGGCCACCGAGTTCTATGCTTCCGGCCAGTTCGACGAGGTGCTGAAACGCGCCGCCGAACGCTATGACGACGTGATGAAGATCATGCTGAAAAGCCTGCGCGAAGAGCGGGCGGCAACCTATTCGATCTTCCTGCCGATCCACCCGGAAACCGGCCGCGTGCTCTATGTGCCGATGAAAGAGGTGAATGCCGAAGCGGGCACCATCACCTTTGACGATGAAGAGGGCCGCGAATGGACCCTGCCGGTGACCGGCGGCAATGTGAAGCTGCAATGGAAACCCGATTTCGGCGCGCGCTGGGCGGCGCTGGATGTGGATTTCGAGATGTATGGCAAGGATCACAGCACCAACACCCCGATCTACGACGGCATCTGCCGGGTGCTGGGCGGCCGTGCGCCCGAGCACTTCACCTATGAGCTGTTCCTGGATGACAAGGGCCAGAAGATCTCGAAATCGTCCGGCAACGGGCTGACCATTGATGAATGGCTGACCTATGCCTCGACCGAGAGCCTGAGTTATTTCATGTATCAGAAGCCCAAGACCGCGAAACGGATGTATTTCGACGTGATCCCGCGGGCGATGGATGAATATCACCAGCAGCTTCAGGCCTATGCCAAGCAGGATGCGGCGCAGCGGCTGAACAACCCGGTGTTCCATATCCATGGGCATAACGTGCCGGCGTCGAATATGGTGGTCAGCTTCACCATGCTGTTGAACCTCGCGAGCGTGGCTTCGGCCCATGACAAGGATGTGCTCTGGGGCTTCATCAAGAACTATGCGCCGGAAGCGTCGCCTGAAACTCATCCCGACCTCGATGCGGCGGCGGGCTATGCGGTGAAATACTATCAGGATTTCGTCGCCCCGACGAAGACCTATCGCGCGCCCAGCGATCTGGAGCGCGAGGCGCTCATCGAGCTGCGTGAGCGGCTGGCGGGCTGGCAGGGCGAGGCCGATGGCGAAGCGCTGCAGGGCGAGGTTTTTGCCTGTGGGCGCGAGCGCTTCGAGCAGATGCGCGACTGGTTCATGGCGCTCTATCAGGTGCTGCTGGGGGCGGATCAAGGCCCGCGTTTCGGCTCGTTCGTTGCGCTTTATGGCGTGAACGAAACCGTGGAGCTGATCGACAAGGCGCTGGCAGGCGAGTTCGTCGCGGCGGAGTGAGCCGCGATGATCCTGAAAAAGATCATCGTCACGGTAAAGCCCGGGCAACGTGCGGCGTTTCTGGATGCGCAGGCCATCTGGAACGCCGCCATGGGCGCCTGTGAGGGCTTTCTGGGCGTGACGGTGGCCAGTCGCGATGAGAGTGCGGAGATCGAGATTGTCACGCTCTGGCGCGACGAGGCGAGCCTTGCGGGCTTCATGGCGGGCGATCACGATAAGGTGGCGCGCGAGACCGGGATCGCCGAGACCTATTCGCGCTGCGAGGTCACGCTGATGCAGGTTTTGCAGCAGTTTCCGGTGATTTGCTGAGCGGATTTGCGATCAACCGCCCGTCGCGGATATGTGATGAGCATCTCTGATCTGCCCGCGCTAGATTGTCGGCAAGGAGAGCTGACATGAAACAGATCATTCTCGTTCTGGCCCTGACGGTGGCCTACCTGTTCCCGACCAACCCGCAAGAGGTGCGGGGATTGCGCGGTGCGCTGCATCAGGAAGCTATGGCGGTGCTCATGGGCGATGAGACGCTGCAGAAGACTGCCGAGCCGACCCTGTTGCGGGCGGCGGTTGAGGATGCGGAAGGTTTCCTGAAAGCCTGCGGGTTGCCGATTGACGGCGATCACTGGTCCGGCGACGGGGTCTGACGGGGTCGCTCCAAGGCTGAGATGGGCAAAGCGCTGCCGCCGGGCCCGTTCTTGCCGATCCGCTAACAATCCCATTATGCTGCCCGCATCAGAGATGAAGGGTGCCGATGGTAACGGGATATGAGCCGCTCGATACGCTGAAGCCGATGGGGCGGGATATCTGGATCGTCGATGGTCCGGCAATCCGGTTCTATGGCATGCCGTTTTCCACAAGGGCGACGATTGTGCGGCTCGCAGATGGCGGGCTTTGGGTGCATTCGCCGACGCAGCTGAGCGAAGCGCTGGCGGATCAGGTGGCGGCGCTGGGGCCGGTCCGGCATCTGGTGGCCCCGAACTGGATTCACTACGCCTATGTCGCAGACTGGCAGGCGCGCTTTCCCGAGGCCACAAGCTGGGCCGCGCCGGGGGTGGCCGAGCGGGCCAAGAGCCGGGGGATGGAGGTGCAGTTCGACCATGCGCTGGAGCAGGACGCGCCGGAAGCCTGGGCAGGCGAGATTGATCAGATGATCGTGCGCGGCTCGAAAGTGCATCGCGAGGCGGTGTTTTTCCACCGCAAAAGCAAGAGCTTGATCCTGACCGACCTCATCGAGAATTTCGAGCCGGAGAAGATCGGGCTGTGGCTGCGTCTTGCCGGGCGGCTGGCGGGGATCATTGCGCCGGATGGCAAAGCCCCGATCGACATGCGCCAGACCTTTCGCGGTGGCCGTGCCGCGCTGCGCGAAGACGTGGAACGGATGATTGGCTGGGGGCCGGAGAAGGTCATTCTGGCCCATGGGCGCTGCATCGAGAGCGGCGCTGTCGACGCGTTGAAACGGTCGTTTCGCTGGGCGCTGTAAGGGGCGGCTGGGAGGGCGTTTTTAGCTGCGACGCGGCAGGAAGCGGCCGGTGCGGGCCATGTAGTCGATATAGTCCTGGCCGAAGCGCAGTTTCAGATCGCTTTCCTCGACATAGGTCAGCCAGATATTCTGCGGCACCCAGAGCAGGGCGACGAGGACCAGAAGCGGCGAGTTGAGCAGAAATCCGATGGCGAACCAGAGGCTGACATCGGCAATCGCCTGCGGGTGGCGGATGGTTTCGTAGATCCCGCCGAACATCGGGTTTTCCTTGCGCGGGGCAAAGGAATCCGGGGCGGCCTTGCCCACCTTGATCAGGATCCAGCTGCCGAGGCCGGTGAAGATAAGGCCGATGGCTGCCGAGAGAACCCAGCCGGAGAGCCCGTCGAACAGCCGCAGCGGCAGGCCGATATCGAGGGGGAAGAAGACGTAGAGCAGCTCGGCCAGCATGCTGGCGCCCATGCCGACGAAAGCGATGCGGCGCAGGGTGGCGCAGCGCGGATAGGCCACGGGGCCGATCTGTTGCTCCATATGCGCTGGGCGAACGCTGAGGCTGTAGTAATAGGTGTAGAGGACCATTCCGGCGAAGATGACGAAGAATACCACCTGTGACACGTAAGCCTCCTCTGACGCATGGGCTTGATGGTTCCCGTCCTACAGTTTTGAACCCGGACAAACGATTGGACGCATGGCCGCATTCAGTGGCGGGAGCGATGTCGCCCGGCGGGCGGAGGAGCGCGGAAGCGCAGGAAAAGTGGGAACCGGTTTTCCGTTTGCGCTTCTGCCATGCAGGGAGGAGCGACGTCGCCCGGCGGGCGGAGGAGCGTGCGCTGGGCTTAGCGGCGGTTAAGGCGCCTTTGGTAGCGATGTATCCCTGCCGGGCGGCCTTCGCGGCTGACCCGGAACGTGGGTCGTGGCGCTGAAAGGGGTTTTCCATGAATATTGCGATTACCGGGGGGCTGGATCTGCTGCCGCCGCCATTTGCCGATGGTCTGGCGGTCTGGTCGAGCGAAGATGGAACGCCGGGTTCGGCCACATATGACGGGGCGGCGAACGCCTCGATTGTGCCGGCCGATCAGGATTTCGGCGGTTGTCTGGAGCTGCTGAAAGATCAGTCGGTGCAGAAG
Source organism: Paracoccaceae bacterium (assembly GCA_050288685.1). Lineage (GTDB taxonomy): Bacteria > Pseudomonadota > Alphaproteobacteria > Rhodobacterales > Rhodobacteraceae > Sinisalibacter. The sequence continues at coordinate 255,483 of JBNKEH010000003.1, forward strand.
CTGCGCTGGACCGGGCAGACGCCGATCCTGCCGGGGGTCTATCTGCGGATCCGGGCGAAGGTGAAGGCGATCAGCGGGGTGTTCCCCTCGGTGCGGATCGCGGGCTTTGCCGCCGATGCGGCTGGCAACAATCTGGTGGCCCTGCCGCAGGTTGGCCCCACGACCGCGCTGGATACTTACGGCAAAGTGGTTGAAATCAGTGCGATTGTCGGCTCGGGCAACCGGCCCGGGGTAGATATGGTTTGGGGCACCGGGGCCTCATACGGGCATTTCGGGCTCGATCTGACCGGCACATCGGGCGGGATCGTGCGGATCGACGATATCGTGATCGAAGACATCACCGAGGCGTTTCTGCGCGAGATGATGGATCAGGTCGATGTGCGCGATTACGGCGCGGTGGGCGATGGCATCACCGATGACCGCGCGGCTTTTGCGGCGGCGGATGCGGCGGCGGATGGGCGCACGCTGGTGGTGCCCGATGGCACATTTTTCATCGGCTCGAACTTGACCCTGCAATCGAAAATGCGCTTTGACGGCACCGTCACCATGGCGGCGGCGACCGAGTTCATCATCATCCGGGATTTCGATCTGCCGACCTATATCGACGCCTTTGGCGACGAGGTTCTGGCCTTCAAGAAGGGCTTTCAGGCGCTGCTGAATTATGCCGATCACGACGCCTTCGATCTGGGCGGGCGGCGGATCGAGGTGTCTGCGCCGATCGACATGCAGGCGGCGGTGGCCAGGGTTGATACGTTCGAGATCCGCCGGGTGATCCGCAACGGTCAGTTCTACGTGGTCGACAACACCGCCTGGACGCCCGCCACCGTGACCAGCAGCGGCAGCTACAATGCCAACAACCCCTATCAGCTGACCAACCTGTCGAATGCCGCGCAGATCCAGCCCGGCTCGCAGGTTACCGGCACCGGGGTGGGGCGGCAGGTTTACGTGAAAGAGGTGAATGTGGGGGCGGGGAGCCTGACGCTGAGCCAACCGCTTTACGACCCCAATGCCAGCCAGAGCTACAGCTTTACCCGCTACAAATACGTGCTCGATTTCGGCGGCTTCACCAAGATGCAGCGCATGGAGCTGCAGAATATCGAGTTTCAGATGAACGGCTATGCCAGCGGGGTGCTGCTGCCGCGCGATGGCGAAAACTTCCAGTTTCTCGATTGCTTCTTCATCAAGCCGAAGAACCGCGGCATCACCTCGTCCGGGCGGGGCTGTCAGGATCTGCATATCGACCGCTGCCAGTTCATTTCGAGCGAGCAGGGGCTGGCGGCGACCGCGCGGCAATCGGTGGCTTTCAATGTGAACGCCAATGACTCGAAAATCCGCAACAACCGCTTTCAGCGCATGGGCACGACCGGGGTGCTGCATGGCTCGAACCATCTGATCGTGGGCAATCACTGGTTTCAGGGGGATGATCTGACCGACAGCCCCCGGGTGGCCGGGATGGTGTTCACCTACGAGCCCTGCGAAACGGTGATTACCGGCAACTATATCGACAATTGCTATATCGAATGGACCAACGAACACGATGCCAGTCCGAATTTCGGCTCGGAATACAGTTTCGGCGGGATGACCATCACCGGCAATATCTTCATTGCCAGCGATGTGGCGAGCTGGATGAACTGGATCGTGATCAAGCCCTATGGGGTGGGGCATTACATTGCCGGCCTGCATGTGAACCAGAACGTGTTCCGCTCGTCGCAGGGGACTGTCACGCGGGTGGACGGTGTGGACGATTCCATTGCCGGGCTCGACAAGTTTCGCTGCCGCAACCTGACCTTCGAGCGCAACACTTTCCATGGGGTTTCGCAGCCGGTGTCCAGCCCGGCGGTGCTGGAATTCACCCAGAGCAGTAACCAGACGGTCTGGACGCTGGATGCGAGTGCCTATCTGCCGTTCGGTGGCGCGGCGCGCACGGTTTCTGCGATCACCGCAGAGGGGCAGATTCTGAATGCCGCCAATGCTGTGGTACAGGCGATGCCCTATGCCAAGATCGCGCAGGGCAGCGAGAATAATCTGGTTCAGCTGATCTGGCCGGAGCCCTGCCGCGGCACCGTACAGGTGACGGTGCGGGTGGATAGTCCGCTCTGATCGGGCTTGTCCTTCAGGATTCTTCCAATATGCACCCCGGCTTTTTGTCGGGGTGTGCCATATGTGGTCGGCTTAATGCCGACGGCTGGGCTGTTCCTGCCGTTGGGCGCGCAAGCCGCGCTCGGGGAGGAAGGCCACGGCCACTTCACGCAGTACGATCGTGACGATGATGGCAAGGACGATCTGGTCGCAACTGATCGTTCCGAGGAAGCTCATATGTATCTCCGTAGCTCGCGTTTCCCGAACTTCTTGGCGGTGAAACTGGGCGGGAAAAAGGCACGATCAGGGAAAGGCTGCGCAATTTCGACAGGTTGCGAGACAATGTTCGGTCGCCCGAAGCGTGCTCAAGGAAATCGAAACAATTACCAGCGAGACTGCGACGGATCGGGGCCGTGTTTGACCCGAGTTTGTGTTGCGTTGCGACGAAGGGAGCAGCTGATGAGCAAGATCGATCCGAATTCGATGATGGAGGCGGCTGAGAAGGTTCCCGGCGCGTTGCCTGAGCTTGGGGGCGGCGGTCTGCCGGATCTGGACCTTGCCGATCTGGGCGGGATGCCCGCGCTGGATCTGCCCGATCTGCCTGATCTGGCGGCTGAACCAGACGCGGTGCAGGCGGCGCAACCCGATGAAATCATTGTGCGAATGACGATGCCGGACGCGCCGGTGGCTGAGGCGCCGCTGATGGATGCACCGATGGCCGATATGCCGCCGATGGATCTGTCGGTGGATCTGGCCGCACCCGAATTGATGGCGCCCGATCTGGCCGGGCCTGCACTGGCGGAACCTGATGTGCTCGACCTGATGGCGCCTGACCTGCCCGAAGACGGTCTGGCCGCGTTCGATGCCGCCCTGCCGGATCTGGCGCTGGGCGACCCGGCGGCGGATGAGTCGGCCCCGGCAATGGACGGGCTGGCGGATCTGCCCAGCTTTGATCTGGCGGAAGAGGCAGGGGCTGACCCGGCAGAGCTGGCGGAGCTGGCCGACATGCCCGGGCTGGATGCGCTGGAGACTGAGTCGGATATCTCCGCACCGGAGCTGGGCGATCTGGCTGATCTGGCCGATCTGGCGGTGCCAGAAGCGCCGATGGCGGCACAAAATGTCGCAGAAATGCCCGCCGCGCTTGATATGGAAGCCGAAAACGCGCCTGCTATGGATATGGCTGCGCTGACGGACCCCAAACTGGATCTGGCACCGGAAGGGGAAGACCTTCCGATGGCTGAGCTGATGGCGGAACCTGAGGCGGACGCTGCGCCTGAGCTGGCGATGGAGCCGGAGGCTGACATGGGCGCGATGCCTGAGCCCGCGCTGGGCGATATGCCTGAGGCGGGTGCCATGCTGGAGCTGGCGATGGATGCGCTGACCGGGGCTGAGGCCATGCCGCAGCCGGGGATGGAACCGGAAGCCGAACTGGGCGCGATGCCCGAGCTGGCGATGGAGGCGGAAACCGAACTGGGCGCCCTGCCGGAGATGGCTCTGGGCGCGGAGGCTGCGCCGGAATTCGAGGCTGCGCCTGATCTGGCTTTGCCTGAGGACGACATGGCTCCGATCCCGGAAGACGCGCCAGCCGATGCAAGCGATGGGGGCGAGGCGGCCGAGGCGGCCTTCGCCCCGGAGGAGGAAGTGATGGAAGCTGTGCCCAACCTGACAGCCGCCGCGCCCGACCAGATGCCGGAAGACGAGCCGGTCCTGGCCCCCGCAACGCCGGAACTCATTCGCCAGACCTTCGAGAATGGCGAATATCCCTATCAGAAGAAACTCAGCCGTCGCCGCTATGAACAGGAAAAAGCCGAGCTGCAGGCCGAGCTTTTGAAAGTGCAGAAATGGGTTGGCGAGACCGGGCAGAAATTCGTGCTGCTGTTCGAAGGCCGCGATGCGGCGGGCAAGGGCGGCACCATTAAGCGCTTCATGGAGCATCTCAATCCGCGCGAAGCCCGGGTGGTGGCGCTGAACAAACCCAGCCCGCGCGAAAAGGGCCAGTGGTTCTTCCAGCGCTATATCGAGCACCTGCCGACCGAAGGCGAAATGGTGTTCTATGACCGCTCTTGGTATAACCGCGCCGGGGTGGAACGGGTGATGGGCTTCTGCTCACCGACCGAATATCTCGAATTCATGCGCCAGACCCCGGAAGTGGAACGGATGCTGGTGCGCTCGGGGATCAAGCTTTACAAATACTGGTTCTCGGTCACTCAGGACGAACAGCGCCGCCGTTTTGCCTCGCGCGAAAACGACCCGCTGAAGCGCTGGAAGCTCAGCCCGGTCGATAAAGCCTCGCTGACCAAATGGGACGATTACACCGAGGCGAAAGAGGCGATGTTCTTCTATACCGACACCGCCGATGCACCCTGGACGATCGTGAAATCCAACGACAAGAAGCGCGCGCGGCTGGAAGCGATGCGGCATTTCCTGTGGACGCTGGATTATCCCGACAAGAACAAGGAGCTGGTGCACGCGCCGGATCCGCTGATCATCGGCTGGGCCAGTCAGGTGATCCATGGCGCCGCCGATCATGTGCTCGGCGCCAGCATGCATCCCGATCTGCGCCACCGTTAGGGGGCAAGGCAGGTTTGACGAGTAAAGGCTGATCGGTTCGCCGGTCAGCCTTTTTTGTTGTAGCGCCGATGCCAAGGCCGGGGGGGCGGCGAAGGGCTGCCGCTTTGCCGCGCTCTGCCGAAACCTGTTTGTTCCGCGCCCGCGCTGGCCTAGGGTCGGCGCGTTGATTTGGTTGTTGCCGGGCCGGAGCGGCCTGAAATATGGGGCAAAGCCCCGGAGAGAGGCCTTCATGGTGAGTATTGCGCGCAGGCAGATCAGTTTCGGGATCGCGGCCATGAGCCTGTCGGCCTGTTCGGGGGTGGCGGGCTGGCCGGGCAGCGCGCTGGCGGCTTCAGAAAACGAGCCGCCGATGCCGCGCCCTGCTGCGCCCGCCGCCGCTGCGTCCCCAGGCGGATATGATGCCTTTGTGCGGGGGCTGCGTGCGCGCGCGCTGGCCAAGGGGGTTACGTCCAAGACCTTCGATGCGGCGTTTCGGGTGGCCGGGTATCGGCCCGATGTGGTGAAACAGGATCAGGCGCAGTTTCAATATCGGCGCACGCTGGAGGATTACATCGCCATCGCCACCACCGCCGAGCGGCTGCGCATCGGCAAGGCCAAGCTGCAGGAACATCGGCAGATGCTGGGCAAGATCGAAGCGCGCTACGGGGTGCAGAAGGAAGTTCTGGCGGCAATCTGGGGGATGGAAAGCTCGTTCGGGGCGCGGCGCGGCGATGTGCCGGTGATCTCGGCGCTGTCGTCGTTGGCGTGGAAAAGCAGCCGGGCGGCGTTTTTCGAAACCCAGCTGATTGCGGCGCTGAAAATCCTCGACCATGGCGACATCGCACCCGCGAAGATGACCGGAAGCTGGGCCGGGGCGATGGGGCACACGCAGTTCATTCCCACCACCTATCAGGCCTTTGCTGTGGATTTCACCGGCGACGGGCGGCGCGATATCTGGTCGGACGATCCCAGCGACGCGCTGGCCTCGACTGCACATTATCTGGTGAAGTCGGGCTGGGAGGCGGGCAGGCTCTGGGGCGTTGAAGTGAAGCTGCCAAAGGGGCGCGACGATCTGGTGACCCGCCCGGTGGGGGAATGGCGCAAACGCGGCGTGACGCTGGCGCGCGGCGGGGATGTGCCGGATCACGGCCCGGCAACGCTGATCCTGCCCAATGGGGCGGGCGGTCCGGCCTTTCTTTTGTTCCACAATTACAAGGTGTTCCGGCGCTATAATGATTCAATGAAATATGCGCTGGCGGTGGGGCATCTGTCGGATCGGCTGGCAGGCGGGGCGCCGCTGGTGGGCAATTTCGGCGCCGATGCGCAGGGGATGACGCTGGATGAGCGGCGCGAGCTGCAGGAGCGGCTGACCGCGAAAGGCTTTGATACCGGCGGGGCGGATGGGGTGATCGGCGACAAGACCACCGCCGCAATCCGGGCCTATGAGGCGGCGAAGGGCCTGCCGGTGAGCGGCATTGCTTCGAAGGGGCTGCTGGCTCATCTGCGCGGCTAGGCCTTGGCAAAGCGCCTCCGGCGCCCTAGCTCCTGTGAAACACCGAGGAGCGGATGATGTGGGATAAGCGCTATGCCCAGCCGGGCTATCTGTTTGGCAAGGAACCTGCCGATTTTCTGAAAAGCCGGGCCGATCTGCTGGCCCCCGGCATGACAGCGCTGGCGCTGGCCGATGGCGAGGGGCGCAATTCGGTCTATCTGGCCGGGCTGGGGCTGGATGTCGTGGCGATGGAGGCAAGTGCTACTGCGCTGGAAAAGGCGCGGGCACTGGCCGAGGAACGCGGGGTATCGGTCGATTACCACAGCGGCGATATTCTGGCCTGGGATTGGGAGGCGGCGCAGTATGATGTGGTTGTGGCGATCTTCATTCAGTTTCTGACGCCCGAGGCGCGCGCTGAGGTGTTTGCGGGGATGATCCGCAGCGTGAAACCGGGCGGGCTGGTGATGCTGCATGGCTACCGGCCCGAGCAGATTGCCTATGGCACCGGCGGGCCGCGCGCGGTGGAGAACCTTTATACCGAAGATCTGTTGCGCGATGCCTTTGGCGGCTTGGAGATCCTCGCGCTGGAGAGCTATGACCGCGAGATCGACGAGGGCGAGGGGCATGCGGGCATGTCGGCGCTGATTGATCTGGTGGCGCGGAAGCCCCTCTGAATACGCCCGTGTGATCTTGCCGCGCCCTGCGCCCCGTGCGATTGGGGAGCATGACCCAGCGCCTGACAGATCATATTCGCGCCCTTCTAAAACTGGGCCTGCCGCTGATTGGCAGCAATATCGCACAGCTTGCGATCGGGATGACCGATACGGTGATGCTGGGCTGGTATGGCGTCGAGGCGCTGGCGGCGATGGTGCTGGCCAATACGATCTATTTCTCGCTGTTCCTGTTCGGGTCGGGCTTTGCGCAGGCGGTGATGCCGCTGGTTGCCGCCGCCGATGAGGGGGACGATACCCGCATCCGGCGGGTAACGCGGATGGGGATCTGGATCTCGCTCGGATTTGGGATGCTGATCCTGCCGGTGTTTCTGTTCGCCGCGCCGCTCTTGCAACTGATGGGGCAGGAGGCCGATCTGGCGGCCGGGGCGCAAAGCTATCTGCGCATCATGGGCTGGGGCATTCTGCCCGCGCTGACGGTGATGGTGCTGAAAAGCTATCTGGCCGCGCAGGAGCGGACCCGGGTGCAACTGGTGGCCTCGATCCTAGCGGCGGTGGCGAATGCGGCGCTGAATTACGCGCTGATCTTTGGCCATTTCGGCGCGCCGGAACTGGGCATTCGCGGGGCGGCCATCGCTTCGCTTTTCGTTCAGATCGTGCTGCTTGTGGTGCTGGCGGGCTATGCGTTGAAGAGCTTTCCCGGGCATCACCTGTTTCAGCGGCTCTGGCGGGTTGACCGCGAGGCGCTGAGCGAAGTGTTCGCGATGGGCTGGCAGATCGGCGCGACGGTGCTGGCCGAGGTCGGGCTGTTTTCAGCGGTTGGGCTGCTGATGGGGCTGTTCGGGGCGGTGGCGTTGGCCGCGCATGGGATCGCGCTGCAGCTGGCCTCGCTGGCCTTCATGATCGAGCTGGCGCTGGCCTCGGCGGCCACGGTGCGCGCCGGGCGGGCCTTCGGGCGGCGCGATGCGGTGGCGCTGCGGCAGGGGGCGAAGGCGGCCTATTTGCTGGCGGCAGGCTGGGGCATTCTGGCGGTGCTGGCTTTTCTGAGCGTGCCCGATCTGCTGATCGGGATGTTCATCGGTGCCGACGATCCGCTTCGGGGGCCCATTCTGGAGGTCGGACGGGTGCTTCTGGCACTGGCCGCGCTGTTCCAGCTTGCCGATGCCTCGCAGGTGGTGGCGGCCGGGTTGCTGAGGGGCTTGCAGGATACCAAGCGGCCGATGCTGATCGCGGCGGCGAGCTATTGGCTGATCGGTGCTCCGGCGAGCTGGATTTTCGGGATCGCGCTGGGCCTTGGCCCGCAGGGGATCTGGCTGGGTCTGGTGCTGGGTCTGGGATCGGCGGCGCTGATGCTGACGATCCGGTTCATGCGGGCCTCGGCGCGGGTCGGAGCGGCCTAATCGGCCTGCATCAGGCGTTCGGCCTTCTTGCGCACCAACACAGAGCGCAGATCGTGCATGGCCAGTAGCAGCGTATCGGTGACCGCATCCAGATCGGCCTCGGAGGCACGCGCCTGCACCCATTGCGCGGTCAGGTTCAGGTGATCGACGGTGCGCAGGATGTCGTCGATGTCGCGGGCCGCCAGAAGCGCGCGGCGTTCGTCCATCCAGGTCTGGATTGCGGCGATGTCTTCGTCGAGCAGGTCGCGCCCGCCCTGGGGCTTGATCTCGTTATTGCGCAGATTGACGACAGCAATCTGGTCCATCTCGATGCGGCGATGACGGTTTTCGGTGTCCACGCGGAACACGAAGGCGCCGTTTTCACGGACCCGGAAATAATAATCGGGCAATTGCGTCGTCATGGTGGACCTGTTTGTCGTGGCGGGGTGGGCTGAAACCTGCCCCGCCAGTTAATCAAGCCACCTGAGGCGCCGCAAGGGGTTTAGGGCCCCCTGCGGCGGCTATGGCATCTTAGCTCAGGTCCGCGCAGAAGGCCTGAATGCGGGTGCAGGCTTCGGTGAGCGCCGCGTCGGAGGTGGCGTAGCTGACCCGGAAGGCAGGGCTGACGCCGAAAGCCGCGCCAAAGACCACGGCAACGCCGGTTTCTTCCAGCAGGGCTTTCGAGAAGGCTTCGTCATTTTCGATCAGCACGCCGCCTTTTGAGGTCTTGCCGATGCAATCGGCAATCGACGGGTAGACATAGAAGGCGCCTTCAGGCGTCGGGCAGGTGATGCCGGGGGCCTCGTTCAGCATCTTCACCACCAGATCGCGGCGGCGCTGGAACACGGCCTTGTTCTCGGCGAGGAAATCCTGCGGGCCGGTGAGCGCTTCGACCGCGGCCCATTGGCTGATGGTGCAGGGGTTCGAGGTCGATTGCGACTGGATCATCCGCATCGCCGAAATCAGTTCAACAGGACCGCCGGCATAGCCGATCCGCCAGCCCGTCATCGCATAGGCTTTCGACACGCCATTGCAGGTGAGGGTGCGATCATAAAGTCCGGGCTCGATCTGAGCGGGCGTGGTGAATTTGAAATCGTCAAACACCAGATGCTCATACATGTCGTCGGACATGATCCAGACATGCGGATGGCGCATCAGCACATCGGTGAGGCCCTTCAGCTCGGCCTCGGTATAGGCCGCGCCGGTGGGGTTCGAGGGCGAGTTGAAGATCAGCCATTTGCTGCGCGGGGTGATCGCGGCTTCCAGCATTTCGGGCGTCATCTTGTACTCGGTGTCGGCGCCGCATTCGACCATCACCGGCTCGCCGCCTGCCAAGAGCACCATATCCGGGTAACTGACCCAATAGGGCGCGGGGATGATCACCTCGTCGCCGGGGTTCAGCGTCGCCATGAAGGCGTTGTAGAGGATCTGCTTGCCGCCGGTGCCGACGCTGATTTGCGCGGGTGTGTAGCTGAGACCGTTCTCGCGAGCGAATTTGTCGCAGATCGCCTTTTTCAGCTCGATGATCCCATCGGGCGCGGTGTATTTGGTTTTGCCCGCGTCGATGGCGGCCTTGGCCGCAGCCTTGATATTATCAGGCGTATCGAAGTCAGGTTCGCCCGCGCCAAGGCCGATCACGTCGCGCCCGGCTGCTTTCAGCTCGGCGGCGAGGGTGGTGACGGCAATGGTCGGCGAGGGTTTCACACGGGCCAGCGTGTCGGAGAGAAAGCTCATGGGGTCGGTCCGGGGTTTGTGCTTTGTGTCCGCTTCTCTTAGGCTTGGGGGGAGACCTGTTCAAGCTGCATTGACGGAGGATGCTATGACCGACACGACAATCAACGCCGAAAACAGTGACTGGTTTTCTGAAGACCACGCCACGTTCGGAGACCGGTTGGCAGCTGCGCGCGATGCGGCCGGACTGAGCCAGAAAGACCTGGCCCGCCGCCTGGGCGTGAAGCAGAAAACCGTGATCTCGTGGGAGTCCGATATTTCCGAGCCCCGGGCCAACCGGCTGCAGACATTGGCGGGGCTGCTCAATGTGTCGCTGATGTGGATGCTGAATGGCGAGGGCGACGGTGTGGCCCCTCCGGGGACCGAAGAACCGCTGCACCACGACAAGCGTCTGCTTTTGCTTGAACTGCGCGAGCTCAAGGTTGATATCGACGATGCGTCGGTTCGCATCGCGCGGATCGAAAAACGCCTGAGACGGATATTGGAGAGCCCTACCGAATGAGTGAAACACACGAAATCCGGCTGAAGCGCGTGTCGATGCGGTCGCATCGGCGCGGCATCAAGGAAATGGACATCATTCTGGGCCAGTTCGCCGATGCGCGGCTGGCGGCTATGCCGGTGGAGCGGCTGGATCTTTATGAGTCGCTGCTCGATGAGAACGATCACGATCTGTATCAATGGGTTTCGGGGCAGGTCGCTGCGCCGGAGCTTTTTGCCGATCTGATCGCCGAAATCGCCGATCATGCGGCCTCAACCGTGCTGGGTTAACCAATCGCCAAGAAATTCCTGCATTTTTCCGGATATTTTTCTGCGGGTTTAACTGAATATTCGAGATTTCCGCCGATGGTCTGTTGGAAGACAGATAAGTGTGGAGACGCGGATGAGCATCCATTCCCCAATCGATCAGGGATCGGACACAGCATATTTTGGCCAGTATCTTGATACGCTGGCCATTGTAGAACGGCTGCACCGGTTGCTGCTTGATGTGATCAAAGACGAGTTCGAGCGCCTGAATGTGCTGGAAATCAACCCGGTACAGGCGCTTTTGCTGTTCAATATCGGTGAGAATGAGGTGACGGCGGGCGAGTTGAAATCGCGCGGCTACTATCAGGGCTCGAACGTGTCCTACAACCTCAAGAAGCTCGTCGATATGGGCTACATGCACCACCAGCGCTCGGAGATTGACCGGCGCTCGGTGCGGGTGAAGCTGACCGAGAAGGGCCGCGACATTCGCAAGGTCGTGATCGATCTGTTCGAGCGCCACGCCGAAGGGCTGCAGGCCCGCGGGATCGTGCCGTCGGAAATGCTCGACGACATCAACGGCTCGTTGAAACGCATGGAGCGGTTCTGGACCGATCAGATCCGCTATATCTACTAGGCCCGACGGGCCAATCAGTTCCCTCAGCAAGCAACACGACCAGAACGCTTGCGCTTGGGCTTCGTGGCTACGGCTACGGAGCCCTTGTTTTATTTCGGGTCCGGGAATGCGGCGGTGGGGCAGGCCATGCCGAAGGGCCGGGCGGATGGCTGAGCTTTGACAGGCGCGGCGCCGCGAAGGGGAAGGGCGACCCAGCGTCATCTGGCGGGTGCCAATCGGGGCGCCGCAAGATATAGTGGGGAAATCATCCAATGGGAGAGATTCGCCATGCCCCTGCACCCCGAACAACAAGCCGAAATCGACGCCCTGCGCAGCCAGTCGCAGAGCACGCTGCGGGCCGTCGCGCCGGGGATGGAAAACCACCTCTACACGGCCCATCAAGTGCTCGATCACGGCTTCGTCCGGGTGATCGACTATATGGGCGACGATGCGGCGATCTGTCAGGCGGCGCGGGTGAGCTACGGCACCGGCACCAAAAGCGTGCAGAACGACGAAGGGCTGATCCGCTATCTGATGCGGCACTGGCACTCGACCCCGTTCGAAATGTGCGAAATCAAACTGCATGTGAAACTGCCGGTGTTTGTTGCCCGGCAATGGATCCGCCACCGCACCGCCAATGTGAACGAATATTCGGCGCGCTACTCGATCCTCGACCGCGAATTCTACATCCCGGCGCGCGAACATATCGCGGCGCAATCGGTGGTGAACAATCAGGGCCGGGGCGAGCTTTTGAGCGACGAAGAAGCGGCACGGGTGCTGGAAATTCTGAAAGCGGATTCCGCACGGTCTTACGACAATTACGAGGCGATGATTTCGCAGGACGGGCAGGCGGGGCTGGCGCGCGAACTCGCCCGGATGAACCTGCCCGCCAATATCTACACCCAATGGTACTGGAAAGTGGACCTGCACAACCTCTTCCACTTCCTGCGCCTGCGCGCCGACCCGCATGCCCAATTCGAAATCCGCGTCTACGCCGAAGCCATCGCCGCCGTGGTCGCCGACTGGGTGCCCGCCGCCTACGGGGCGTTCGAAGACTACCGCATGGGCGGCGCCACCCTCAGCGCCACCGCACTCGACTGCGTGCGCCGGATGGTGAAGGGCGAGCAGGTGACGCAGGAGAATTCGGGGATGTCGAAGGGGGAATGGCGGGAGTTTGAAGAGGTGTTGAGGGGGTAGAGGGGATGGAACTCGACGCGGAGCAATTCGAAAGACTACTGCAGGTTCTTTCCACAGAGCCCGCAACGAATATGCTCAGTGCGGCCAACATCACTGCTGTAATGTCGGTCCTTATCACGTTTATTTTGGGGGCGCTCGCGTTTTCCGAACGAGATTCCAAACGTCGTGCGCGCGATGCCGCGTTCATATTCAAATCAGAAAAGGACTATGGGAAGCTGTTGAAGCATCTTGTGGCAGTAGGTGAATGGGCAAAGTCAGAGACAGGCAGAGAGCAGCTTGAGGCTGTCGATGCTTTGAATGTTTCTGCGGAAAATCTCGATCTTCACAATCGTGTAAAAATTCCTGATGAGATTTGGCGACATGCGCGAGAAATAAAAACCCATTTCAAAGCCATTGCGAAATTCAACAACAAGAAGATCGTTTCCAAAGATGCGATCGAACTCGCCCTAGACCATTGGGGATATCGCTTGTTGATGGATGACGTTCGTAAGATGGATGTGCATCGGTTCTATTACGCCCGGAGAGATGCGCCTGAACGAATTACTAGAGATGAGTTTGACCAAGATTTTGGTTGGTACGCAGAACTTAGAAAAATCAAATCCGTCTAATACTTTCAGTTTCGAACACCGGATCACCCCGTGACCCGGTTCGCGCCCAGCCCCGTCCCCCAGGACGGGTGCGAATGCGCTCCCGCCCTCGGGGCCGGGCGCGACCCTTCCGTTTGGTCGCTGCGTTTCTGTCGGACCAGCAAGCATAGAACGCCTGCTTGCACCCCTCATTCGTCGGGCGTCGGCAATGGTGGGTTGAAAACCCACCCTACATTCGCGCGAAACCTGCACCCTTCGCCCGGCCCCGCCGGGCGTCGCCCGTCCTGCGGCCGGGCGGAGAGGTTGGATAGTGCGCTGCGTCGATCAGACCAACGGGTCGGACGCCCCCAATCCCTATACCCCAAACAAAAACCCCCGCCGGGCGTGCGCCTGGCGGGGGTTTGTATCTGTTGTCGGTGAAACCTTAGAGCGGTTTCAGAGCGCCAGCCGATTGACGGCCGTCGCGGCCGGCTTCCAGTTCGTATTCCACTTTCTGGTCGTCGCGCAGACCGGTCAGACCGGCGCGTTCAACGGCCGAGATGTGCACGAACACGTCTTTGCCGCCGTCGTCGGGCGCGATGAAGCCGAAGCCTTTAGTGGAGTTGAACCATTTCACGGTGCCAGTGGCCATTCCCGTATCTCCTGATCGTATGCCGCCCGCAACATGCAGCGGCCTGGTAGCGCAGTCTTGGGTCTTTAACCGACTGCCAGTGATAGGAGGCGGGAAGAGTAGATCTGTCGTACTCTGCTGACATGGGCGCGTTTTGGCAATTTTGCAAGAAAAAAGAGAAAAAAATTGCGCCCGGATCCAAGATCGGGCGCATGAACAAGGGCCCTGCGAGCCAGCGCCCACAGGGCGATGAGCGCGCGCCAGGCGCGCCGGGGGCGGCTCAGAGCTCTTTCAGATCGCCTGCCGACATCCGACCGTCGCGGCCGGGAATCATTTCGTATTCAACCTTCTGGTTGTCCTTCAGGCCTTTCAGCCCGGCGCGTTCGACCGCGGAGATATGCACAAACACGTCTTTGCCGCCATCGTCCGGTGCGATGAAGCCGAAGCCCTTGGTAGAATTGAACCATTTCACGGTGCCCGTGGCCATCCGTTTGCTCCTTTCATTTACCCGCCCGCGGAATTGCGGCGGGGTGGTGCAGCCAGTCTTCTCGTCTTCGGCTGCCCCAGAGGAGCAATCGTCTGGAAGTTCTGTTGTCACAGCTCTAGGGTGAATGAAGCCATAAAAAAGGCAAGGAAAAGATTTGTAACGCGAGGTGGGGCGTGAAGGTTTACGGGTTGAAGAGCTGCGATACGGTGAAAAAGGCGATGGGCGAGCTGACGGCGGCAGGCCATGCGCCGGAGCTGGTGGATATTCGGGCGACGCCACTGGAAGAGGCTGATCTGGAAAGGTTTTTTGCCGAATTCAGCGAGGATCTGGTGAATCGGCGCTCGGCGACGTGGCGGGGCCTTAGCGAGGCGGAGCGGGCGGGTGACCCGATCCGGCTGATTTTTGCCCATCCGGCGCTGATGAAACGCCCGGTGATTGAGGCGGAAGGCCGCCTGACCCTGGGCTGGGGGCCGGAAATCCGCGATCTGTGGCTTGGAAATCCGGCCTAACCCCCTTAGGTGAAGGGACATTCGCAAGACGGGGGCAGAAATGCGCAACGCAGCATTGGTTTTGGGTATTATCGCCGGGGTGATCGGCATGTTCGTGGGTTTGTTCGGCTATGGCTGGACCACATTCGTAGAGCAACAGCCGGAAGCGGGCACGATTTTCGGCAATTTCCACAATCCGGGCTTTGTGCGCTTTGCCTCGGTGGCGGCCCCGACGCTGGCGATTGCCGGGGGCGGCATGGCAAAGATCCGCGCGCTTTGGGGCGGGGTGCTGCTGATTGCTTCGGCGGTGATGATGTATCTGGCCTTCACCTTCAACGCGGCGACGATGTTTCCGATCGTGATGGCCGGGCTGGGCGGGTTCTTTGCGATCATGGCGGGCAAGCCGGACGAGCCGAAATCGCATTTCTGAGCGTCGGACCTGCTGAGCACCGAGCCGGGGAGCTATGCCCTGAGGGCGGCGACCGGACCGCGGAGAGGGCGAGTAGCGCCCGCCCCGTGGGGGCGGTTCGGGCGCTGCCCGGTGGTGCCCACCGGGCGAAAGCGCGTGGCTAATATCTGATATGAGCTAGTATTCGCTTGGCGTTTGCAGCGTAGTTAAGCCTTCTGCAAAAGGGCCAACCGCTTTGCCACGAGCCTATCGAGCGAGAGCGGGCCTGCGCCTTTCAGCACGAGCGTGATGAAGATCACCATCCAGAACAGGCGCTGATCGAGGATCAGGCTGTCGGAGCTGTGGTCGAACCAGGCGCCGATGGTGCTGGCATCGACCCCGTGGCCGAAAATGTCGGTGAGGCTTTGCACCGTGACGAAGCCGATCATCCCGAAGCCCGCGAGCCGGGTGGCAAGGCCGAAGATGATCAGCACGGGCAGGATGAATTCCGCCCACATCCCCGCCGTGGCCACTGCCCAGTGAAACAGGCTGAGCTGGCTGGTGTCGAAGCTCACTGCTGCCATCGCCTTGGGGAAGATCTGGGCATAGGCGCCGAGCGAGGGGTGCAGAAAGCCCAGCGGGCCGCTGCCGATCTTGGTCAGGGCTGAGGCCCAGAAATATCCGGCCAGCGTGGCGGCGAAGGCGAAGCGGGCGAGGCTGGGCAGAAGCCAGTCGCCACTGGCGTTCAGCCGGGCGGTGAGGGCGCGGATCATACGGTGGCTCCTTCGACGGCGATGATCGCCTTGGTGTTGAGCAGGCGGGTGAGGATCGGGGCAAGGTCGAGCCCGTCGCCCGCCGCCTCGATCGCACTGCCAAGCGGTTCGCCAGCTAGAAGCGCGGCCAGAAAGCGGGCATCGGCATCCGTGATGCGGATCGGGCGCGGGTCCCAGTCGGGACGGGTGATCAGCACCGCTTCGGCGCCACCACGGGCGGGGGGGGCGTTCGGGTCGGTGTTGGCCTGCCAGATCGTGTGGATCGGGTAGGGCGAGACCAGAAGCTGCACCGCCGGGGCAAAGCGCAGCCGGGCCAGTTCCAGCCCCGGTGCGGCCAGCGCGTCGGGGCGGATTGGGGTGGCGTCACCGGCGTGATAGGCGCGGCGCAGGGCCAGCTCCAGCCGGGCAACATCGGCCAGATAGGGCAGATGCGCGACCGGCTCGAAGACTTCCAGAAACTCCGGCAACTCGTCGCCATAGATGGCGAGCACCGGCGAGCGGGGCGGATGGGCGCGCAGAAACACCCCTGCCATGGCGTTGAAAAACTCATCGCCCACCAGTTTCACCAGCACCGGAAAGCCGGTGACCAGCGCCTCTTTCAGGCTGACCACCACATTGTTGCGATAGACGTTGAAGCGCTTCACCGCTTCGCGCCCGCCGGGGGCCATCAGGCCGGGGGGCAGGGCGGCGTCGGGGTTGAGCAGAGCGGGGGCGAAGGGGATCATGCGGGCACCTCGGCCATAACTTCGGTTTGTACGCGAGACAGGACCGCTGTGGCGCGGGCGGCTTCGGCTTCGAGTGTCGGCCAGTCGGGCACGTCGTTATCCCATTCGATCAGGGTCGGCGTGGGGCCGGTGCGCGTGATCGTGTGGGCGTAGAGCGCCCAGACCGGATCGACCACCTCGGCGCCGTGGCTGTCGATCAGCAACGGCAACCCGTGCTCGTCTTCCTGCGCGTCATGGCCGCCCAGATGCAGCTCGCCCACCGCGTGAAGCGGGAAGGCGTCGATATAGGCGTAGGGGTCCTCCTGCCGGTTGGTGCAGGCGACATAGACATTGTTCACGTCCAGAAGCAGCCCGCAGCCGGTGCGGCGGACGATCTCGGCGAGAAAATCGGTTTCAATCCAGCTGGTTTCGGCAAAAGCCAGATAGGTGGCGGGGTTTTCCAGAAGCATCTGGCGGCCGACGGCCTGCTGAACCTCGTCAATATGCGCGGCCACGCGGGCAAGTGTGGCGTCGGTATAGGGCAGGGGCAGAAGATCGTTGAAAAAGGCACCGCCATGGGAGGACCAGGCGAGGTGCTCGGAAAAGCTGGCGGGGGAGAGCCAGTCGATGAGCTTGCGCAGCCGGGCCAGATGGGCGCGGTCGAGCGGCTCTTCGCCGCCGATGGAAAGCCCGACCCCATGCACCGAAATCGGGAAGCGTTCGGACAGCGCGCGCAATTGCGCCAGTGGCCTGCCGCCATCGCCCATGTAGTTTTCGGCATGCACTTCGAGCCAGGCAACGCTGCCGGACCCGGCGATGATGTCGCCGTAATGCTGGGGCTTGTAGCCGACACCCGCGCGGGGCGGCAGGCGGTTGGGGCCTTCATCAAACATGGTCATTCTCCCCAGGGATTTGCCCCGGGCCGCAAAGCCCGGGGCGCAGGTTCTTACATTTCCGGCAGGTCGCGATCGAGCGCGGTGAGCGAGCCGTGACGCTCGGTGCCGTCCATGGCCATCGAGGCGTCGATCATGGTGCTTTCGCAGGTGCCGGCGGGCACGTATTTGAACGAATTGCCCTGATAGTCGACTTTCGAGGTGCCGGCGCAGGTGGTGCCGGGACCGGCGGCGCAATCGTTCTGGCCCGCTTTGGCAATGCCGAAGCACTGTTCCTGAGCGCCATCGGCGACGGCGGCGTGGGCGGAAAGGGCGGTGGCAACGGCGCCAACCAGCGCCAGGGTTTTCAGGGTCGTTTGCATTGGGAACTCCTCGTTTTTTCCAATCTCGGATCGCGTCTTGGCGATGAGACAGGTGTAGCGGGAGGGGGGCGTCACAGGCCATTCACAGGGCCGTGCCCCGCGTGTGTGTTAGAAACTGTAACAAACGAAAGCGTGAATTGACCTGTGAAGAGGTGGCGGTGTTTGCCAAGAAAATGACGCAATAACAGATGTGTAGCGGCGTGATCGCGGCGGAAGCGGAGGTGCGGGGGTGAGGTGCGGCGCGTGGTTTCGGCGTGAGGATTGCAACAATCGGCTCCCAAGTGGGTGTGGCCGCTGATGGCAGGCGGGCGATTGTAACAAAATACCCGCCCCGTTTCGGGGGCGGGCAGAGGAGAGGCGGGCTGTTTGGCCCGCCGGGGAGATTGGTTCAGAAGAAACCGAGCTTGTTGGGGTTGTAGCTCATCAGGATGTTTTTGGTCTGCTGGTAGTGGTCCAGCATCATCTTGTGGGTTTCGCGCCCGATGCCCGATTGCTTGTAGCCGCCAAAGGCTGCGTGGGCCGGATAGGCGTGGTAGTTGTTCACCCAGACGCGCCCGGCCTGAATATGGCGGCCAAAGCGGTAGCAACGGTTGGCGTCGCGCGTCCAGACCCCGGCGCCGAGGCCGTACATGGTGTCGTTGGCAATGGCGAGCGCTTCGTCTTCATCCTTGAAGGTGGTGACGGACACCACCGGGCCAAAGATTTCCTCCTGGAAGACCCGCATCTTGTTGTGGCCTTTCAGGATGGTCGGCTGGATGTAGAAGCCACCCGCAATATCGCCGTTGAAGCGCGCGGCTTCGCCACCGCAGAGCACTTCGGCCCCTTCTTCGCGGCCAATGGTGAGATAGGACAGGATCTTGTCCTGCTGTTCCTGACTCGCCTGTGCGCCGACCATGGTTTCGATGTCGCGCGGATCGCCCTGTTTGATGGCTTTCACCCGGGCGATGGCGCGTTCGATGAAGGCATCATAGATATCTTCTTGAATAAGCGCGCGGCTCGGGCAGGTGCAGACCTCGCCCTGGTTGAAGGCAAAGAGCACGAAGCCTTCGACCGCCTTGTCGAGGAAGGCGTCATCGGCGGCCATCACATCGGAGAAGAAGATGTTGGGCGACTTGCCGCCCAGCTCCAGCGTGGCCGGGATCAGGTTTTCGGTGGCATATTGCGCGATCTTGCGGCCGGTTTCGGTGGAGCCGGTGAAAGCGATCTTGGCGATGCGCGGGCTGCGGGCAAGCGGGGCACCCACATCGGGGCCCATGCCGTTGACCACGTTGAGCACGCCATCGGGCAAGAGGGGTGCAATGAGTTCGGCCAGCACCATGATCGCCGCCGGGGTTTGTTCAGCGGGCTTCAGTACGATGCAGTTGCCAGCGGCCAGCGCCGGGGCGAGTTTCCACGCCGCCATCAGGATCGAGAAGTTCCACGGGATGATCTGGCCGACCACGCCGAGCGGTTCGTGGAAGTGATAGGCGACGGTATCCTCGTCGATCTCGCCCATCGTGCCTTCCTGTGCGCGCAGCACCCCGGCGAAATAGCGAAAATGGTCGGCCGAGAGCGGAATGTCGGCGGCGAGAGTTTCGCGGATCGGCTTGCCGTTATCCCAGGTTTCCGCCGTGGCCAGCAGTTCGAGATTGTCGTCGATCACATCGGCGATTTTCAGAAGCACGTTGGAGCGGTGGGTGGCCGAGGTGCGGCCCCAGGCCTCGCGGGCGGCATGGGCGGCGTCGAGCGCCAGTTCCACATCGGCGGCATCCGAGCGGGCGACTTCGCCCACTACTTCGCCGGTGATCGGGGTGATGTTTTCGAAATATTTGCCATTCACCGGGGGCACGAATTTGCCGCCAATGAAGTTGTCGTAACGCATTTTGAATGGGTTGACGAAGTGGTCCACGACCGGACGGGTCATCTCGTTCATTAGGGTCTCCTCCATGTTGGGCCGGTCCTCCACCGAGCCGAAGAGGATCATCGCAGGGCAGGGCAGGCCTGTCTGCGGGGGGAAGGGGAAGGGTTTGGGAAGGTGTCTCAGGGGTGAGACAGGTTGGATCAGCTTTCGCCGAGGCCGAGCCGTTTCATCCGCCGGTAAAGCGTGGCGCGGCCAATGCCGAGGGCGCGCGCGGCGGCGGAGACATTGCCTTCGGCGCGGGCGAGGGCGCGCAGGATCGCGGCGCGTTCGGCCTTTTCAAAGCCGGTGGGGCCATCGTCGCGGCCCAGAAGGTCGGCGGCGGGGCGCGGGGTGAGCTTGCCGGTCGGGGCAAGACCAAAGGCGCGACGGGCCTTGCGGGTGGCGCCGATGACCAGATCATCGGTATCGACCGCCAGCAGCACGGCGCAGTCGGCATCGCCATTATCGGCATGGATCATCCGCGCATCGGCATAGGCCGAGCGAAACAGCGCCTCTTCAATGGCGCGGGCGGTCTGGGCCACCTGCGCGGCAATGAGCTGGTTGAAGCCCTCGGTCTGATCGACGCGGGCCGAAGAGACATCGAGCGCTCCGACCAGCTGGCCTTCTTCGCCCCAGATCGGGGCGTCGATGCAGCTCATCGCGGTGTTGCGGGTGTAGAAATGATCGTCGCGGTGGATGATCACGCGGCGGGTTTCAGCCAGGCAGGTGCCGATTCCATTGGTGCCCTCGCGCGATTCGGACCAGTTGGTGCCCACCGCCAGCCCCCAGCCTTCGAACACTTTGGCATCGGCGTCGCGCATCCGGGTTTCCAACACCAGCCCTTCGGCATCGGTCAGGAGCACGCTGCAGCCGGACAGGCCGACGAGTTTGAAAAGCTGATCAATCCGGGGGGCGGCAAGGGCCAGAAATTGCGCCTGTTCTTCGCGGCTTCGCGCCAGATTGCTTGCGTCGATCCGGTCGGGCGCGCGGTGCTCCATCGGGTCGAGACCGTGATGCTCGACCGAGCGCCGCCAGCTTTGCGCCAGCCGTGAGCGCGCCGAACCCGACGCCTCAATCGCCTCGAAAACGCGCTCTGCATGGGGCGATTGCCGGGGCACTAATCCCTCCCTGATACACTGAGCGGGAATTGTTACCCGGGGGGCATGTGTGGGGCAAGAAAATTACCCGTGATCGGGTGGTGGGTTTGCCCGACGAAGTGAGAGCCGCCGCGCGAGCAATGGCCCATTCGGGGCAGGATGAAAACGGGCGGATTTTGAGGGTCCGGTCAAATTGATGCGACTTGTCCGAAAAGCGCCACGTTTATGTTTCATCAGTGACTAACTACTACTCTATAGCATGGCCGGTGGTGGAATTTAAAAAGACGCACAGAGCAGTGATCGCTGAAGACATTGAAAGAGCATGGGCTGAGGCCCATACCGGGCATCCCAGCGATGCCTTCGAGCGTCTGCAGCAGGTCGCTGCGCGGTTGCACGAAGCGACCGATCCGGCACTGATTTGCCAGTTCCACTGGGTGTCCGGCTGGGTGCAGTTCCTGTTGGGCGATCCTGAGGCCGCTTTTGCGCATAGCCAAAGAGCCCGAACGCTGAGCGTTGGCCTTGATCTTGTGCTTCAGGCCAATGCGGCGACCTTCAATGCCGATGCGCTGCTTTCGCTTGGATTGAGCGACGAAGGCTTTGCGGAATGCCTGATCGGGCTGAACCTGGCTGAGCAAAGCGGCGACGATTGGGCGATCGCCTATGCGCAATATGTGCTGTCGCTTCTGACGCAGGAGGGCGGCGATCCCGAACAGGCGAAGGTGCATTCGGAGCGGGCGCTGGAGCGTGCCTATCAGGCCGGGGATCCGCATCTAATCGGCTGGATCGAAAACAATTTCTCCTGCGTTGTGGCCGATCTGGCCGACAATGCCAGACTTACGGGGGATGAGGACGGTTATCGCGACGGCTATCTGGCGGCCGCACAGTTGAGCCTTGATGCCGCGAACCGGGGGCAGGACAGCAAGGACAGCTGGACCGAGCGTATTGCGCTTGCCAATGGGGCGGAACTCTATGCCGAGATTGGCATGTTCAAGCAGGCACATCGTCTGCTGGAACGCTGGCGGGGCGTGTCCGGTGAGCTGAGCAATCGCCGTTTGGTGCACTATCTGTTTGCCCGCGCCAATGTGTATTTCAAAGAGGGGAAACACACCGAAGCGCTGGAGATGTGCAATCGGGGATTGCGGGCTGCCGAAGCCGTTTCCAAACTCGACCTGGTGCGCGATTGCATGAAGGTTCTGTCAGAAATCCACGAGGTGCAGGGCGATTTCGAAAAGGCCCTGAGCAGCTACAAACAATATCACCAACTGGCGCAGAAGGTCGAAGGCGAGAAGATCCGGAGCCGGGCGCGGGCGGTGGCGATTTATTATGAATCCGAGAAGCTGCGCAAAGAGGCCGAGGCGGCCCGAAAACATGCCGAGCAATCCGCGAGAGATGCGACCACAGACGCACTGACCGGCGTTGCAAACCGTCGGAAGTTCGACCGCGAATTCAAGCGGTTCCTGGCGGAAGAGGCGGATGAGCTGGCGGTGCTTTATATCGATCTCGACCACTTCAAAGAGATCAATGACAGGTTTTCGCATGCCGCTGGTGATCTGGTGCTGCAGACCACGGCGCAGATTTTCACCGAAAGTTGCCGCAAGGGCGATCTGGTGGCGCGGATCGGGGGCGAAGAATTCGTGCTGCTGCTGCGCGAGGCCGATCAGACGGTGGCCGAGGCAGCTTGCATGCGCATCCTTGAGCGGATCCGCGAATTTGATTGGTCGGTGATTGCGGAAGGTCTGACGATAACCGCCAGCATCGGGATGGCGTTGAGCCGCGAAAACCGCAATGACGCGCGCCTGCTGGCTCTGGCCGATGCCCGTCTTTACAAGGCTAAAAGCAGCGGGCGGGACAGCTTTATCGGCTGCGATGATCCGGAGGGGGAGGCCGATGGGGGGCTTGCCGAGCACATTCGGGTCATGCCCCTGTCGGAAGAACAGATGGAACAGTTCCTGTCGCCGCCGGGCCGCGCTTAAACACGGCCCGGTGACGTAGCTTGATCAGCGCAGGTCGGGCGCCAGCGCGTCGGCGGCGAGGCTTTCGATCATCTCGTCGAGCGCCACGACACTGGTGTGTTTCTCGCCCAGACGCCGCAGCGACACGGTGCGATCTTCCACTTCTTTCATACCGATGGCGAGGATCACCGGAACCTTGCCCACCGAATGCTCGCGGACCTTGTAGTTGATCTTTTCGTTGCGGATATCGGCCTCGGCACGCACGCCACGGGCTTTCAGCGCCGCCACGACCTCGTGCACGTAATCGTCGGCATCCGAGACGATCGAGGCCACCACCACCTGACGCGGGGCGATCCAGAACGGCAGTTTGCCGGCGTGCTCTTCGATCAGAATGCCGAGGAAACGCTCGAAGCTGCCGACCACGGCGCGGTGCAGCATCACCGGGCGGTGCTTGGCACCATCCTCGCCGACATAATTGGCATCGAGCCGCTCGGGCAGGTTCGGGTCCACCTGAAGCGTGCCGCATTGCCAATCGCGGCCGATGGCGTCGGTCAGCACGAATTCCAGTTTCGGACCGTAGAACGCGCCTTCGCCTTCCTGGATCTCGTAGTCGTAGCCTGCTGCTTTACAGGCATTTCCCAGGGCCGCTTCGGTTTTGTCCCAGCTTTCCTCTGACCCGATGCGTTTATCGGGGCGGGTGGAGAGCTTGACCTTCCAGTCATGGAAGCCCAACTCGGCATAGATCATCGCCAGAAAGTCGATGAATTTCTTGGTTTCACTTTCGATCTGGTCGTCGGTGCAGAAGATATGCGCGTCGTCTTGCGTAAAGCCGCGCACCCGCATGATGCCATGGAGCGCGCCCGAGGGTTCGTAGCGGTTGCAGGAGCCAAATTCGGCCATGCGCAGCGGCAGGTCGCGATAGCTTTTCAGCCCATGATTGAAGATCTGCACATGGCAGGGGCAGTTCATCGGTTTCAGTGCGTTGACGGTTTTCTCGCGCGCATGTTCCTCATCGACTTCGACGATGAACATGTTTTCCTGATAGTTGTCCCAGTGGCCCGAGGCTTCCCAGAGTTTGCGGTTCACCACTTGCGGGGTGTTCACTTCGACATAGCCGTCGCGCTGCTGCTGGCGGCGCATGTAGTCTTGCAGCGTGGTGTAGATGGTCCAGCCATTCGGGTGCCAGAAGATCTGACCCGGCGCCTCTTCCTGCAGATGGAACAGGTCCATCTCGCGGCCCAGACGGCGGTGGTCGCGTTTTTCGGCCTCTTCAAGGAAGGTGAGATACTGTTTCAGCCCGTCGCGGTTGAGAAAGCCCACGCCGTAGATGCGTTGCAGCATCGGGCGATCACTGTCGCCACGCCAATAGGCCCCCGCCACTTTCATCAGCTTGAAGGCGTCGGCCGGGATCTGGCCGGTGTTTTGCAGGTGCGGCCCGCGGCAAAGGTCTTGCCAATGGCCATGCCAATACATCCGGATCGGCTGGCCATCGTCGGGAATGGCATTGACCAGCTCGACCTTGTAGGGCTCGTTATTGGCTTCGTAATAGGCAATCGCGCGGTCGCGATCCCAAACCTCGGTGGAGACCGGATCGCGGCGATTGATGATTTCCTTCATCTTCGCTTCGATGGCGCCAAGGTCTTCGGGGGTGAACGGCTCTTCGCGGTCGAAATCGTAATACCAGCCATTGTCGATCACCGGGCCGATGGTGACCTTCACGCCCGGCCACAGCTCTTGCACCGCGCGCGCCATGATGTGGGCGGCGTCGTGGCGGATCAGTTCAAGTGCTTGGGCTTCGTCCTTCATCGTGTGGATGGCGATGGAGGCATCTTCGGTGATCGGCCATTGCAGATCGTAATGCGCGCCATTGACGGTGGCGCTGATGGCCTTCTTGCCGAGCGAGCTGGAAATGCTCGCGGCGACCTCGGCGGCGGTGACGCCTGCGTCGAAGCTTTTGGAATTGCCATCGGGGAATGTAAGGGAAATCTGGCTCATGGCCTTCTCCTCGTCGGTTTGGCGCCCACGGAACGCCCGGTTGCGGGTAATGTGTAAGGGCTTTTTGCGCCGGAGCGGGGCGATGTCAACAGCTTGGCGGAAGGCGGCGCGAAAACGTGGCTTGATTGCCCCGCGATGCGCCGTCAGGCTGCGGGGAAACGGGGAGGGGACGATGCGCAGTTTTGACGAGATACTGGCGATTGCGGCGGAGCGGCATGGGGGAGAGGCGGCGGTGCTGGCGACCATGCCGGTGATGAAAAGCGCCGAGGAACTGGCGGCGATCCCCGATGATCGCTGGCTGGCGCAGATGGCGCAGGGGATCTTTCAGGCGGGGATTTCGTGGAAGGTGGTTGAGGCCAAGTGGCCGGGCATTGAAGAGGCGTTTCACGGTTTTGATGTGGGGCGGGTCGGGCATATGTCGGACGAGTGGTTTGATGAGCTACTGCGCGACACGCGGATCATCCGCTCGGCCCCCAAGGTACGCGCCATTCAGGAAAACGCGGTGTTCATTGCCGAGGTGAGCGCCGAGGCGGGCGAGTTCGGGCGCAAGATCGCGGACTGGCCG
Organism: Paracoccaceae bacterium; assembly: GCA_050288685.1. Classification (GTDB taxonomy): domain Bacteria; phylum Pseudomonadota; class Alphaproteobacteria; order Rhodobacterales; family Rhodobacteraceae; genus Sinisalibacter. Next base: position 280,719 of record JBNKEH010000003.1, read on the forward strand.
GATGAGGATTACATCGGGCTGATCGACTGGTTGCAGCGCGAAGGCGCGCGGCTGGGCGGCAATACCGGCGCCTATATGCTGCGCTTCATGGGGCGGGATGGCTTCATGCTCTCCACCGATGTGGTGGCGCGGCTGGTGGCCGAAGGGGTGATCGACAAGGCGCCCACGTCGAAGGTGGCGCGGAAGGCGGTGCAGGCGGCGTTCAACACCTGGCAGGCGCAGTCTGGTCGGCCGCTGAGTACGATCTCGCGGGTGCTGGCGCAGAGCATTGGCTAGGGGTTGCATCCCTGCCGGGGGGCCATATCTAGGCGGGACGTAAAAAAGGAGCAGGGTATGGTTGACTATCTGAACACCGCGAGCGGGCGGCGGATTGCCTATGTGAAAACCGAGGGGCGCGGGACTGATATGGGCCCCGGCGTGGTGTTTCTGGGCGGGTTTATGTCGGATATGGAAGGCAGCAAGGCCGTCGCGCTGGAAGCCTGGGCAAAACGGCAGGGCCGGGCCTTTTTGCGCTTCGATTATTCCGGCCATGGGCAGAGCAGCGGCGAATTTACCGATGGTTCCATCGGAGACTGGGCCGAAGATGCCCGCGCGGTGATTGAAGCGCTGACGGATGGGCCGCAGCTTTTGATTGGGTCGTCGATGGGCGGCTGGATTTCGATGCTGACCATCCGGGCGATCCCCGAGCGTATTGCGGGCTTCATTGGCATCGCCGCCGCGCCGGATTTCACTGAAGACAGCATGTGGAACGGGTTCTCCGAAGAGATGCGCCGCCAGCTGATGGAAGAGGGGCAGGTTTTTGTGCCCTCGGGCTATGACGAGCCTTACCCGGTGACGAAGCGGCTGATCGAGGACGGGCGCGAGCGACTGGTGCTGCGCAGTCCGCTGTCGATGCCATTCCCGGTGCGGCTGTTTCAGGGCACGGCGGATGATGTGGTGGACCGGCAGGTGGCGCTGAACCTGCTCGACCATATCGAAGCGGACGACATGCGCCTTTGCTTCGTGACCGGCGCCGATCACAGCTTTTCCACCCCGGAAAACCTCGCGCTGATCGAAGCGACGATTGACGAGCTGCTGGGCTGAGGCTGAGGACGGTCCTTCAGAAAACGAGGGCGGCGCCTGACCTTGGGAGGGCTGGGCGGCGCCTTGGCGCGCGCTGGGCTTTGAAACCCTCACTCCCGATCCGTTCGATGCGGCGTTGAATGCGCCCTCCCGGGGGGAAGGTCGGGCGCCGCCCGGCGGTGCCGCCGGGCGAAAGGGGGGTCAGACCGCTTTCAGCGCCGGTTTGCCTTTGGCTTAGCGCTTTTTGGCGAGCTCGGCGTGGCGTCCGGCATTGGCGTCGATGAAATCGAGCACCAGCGGGCGGATGTCTTCGCGCCAGCTCCGGCCCGCGAAAATGCCGTAATGCCCGGCGCCGAGCGCGATATAGCCCGCCTTTTTCGCTTCCGGCAGGCCGGTGCAGAGATCCAGCGCGGCGGCGCATTGGCCGGGGGCGGAGATATCGTCTTTCGAGCCTTCCACGGTTTTCACCGCCACATCGGTGATCTTGCCGATATCGACCCGGTGGCCCGCCACGGTGAAGGCGTTATCGGCAATCTCGCGGCCCTTGAAGATGCGCTCGACGGTCGAGAGGTAGAACTCGGCCGACATATCCATCACCGCGAGATATTCGTCGTAGAACTTGTTGTGCTTGTCGTGATCGCCCGCCTCGCCGCGCGCGGTGCGGAAGATCTGATCGGAAAAGGCGTTGCCGTGGGTTTCGGCATTCATCGAGATGAAGCCTGCAAGCTGCAACAGCCCCGGATAGACCAGCCGCCCGACGCCTTTGTATTTGAAGCCGACGCGCTGGATGGCGAGCTCTTCAAGCTGGCCCATGGTGACGCGGCGGCCGAAATCGGTGACCTCGGTGGCGGCGACATCGGGATCAATCGGGCCGCCGATCAGGGTCAGGGTCTGCGGCTGCGCTTCCGGGTCGAGCTCGGCCAGATAGGCGGTTGCGGCGAGGGTGAGCGGGGCAGGCTGGCAGACCGCGATGACGTTGATATCCGGCCCCAGGGCGCGCATGAACTCAACGAGGTAGAGCGTGTAATCCTCGATATCGAACTTGCCTGCGCTGACCGGGATGTCGCGGGCATTGTGCCAGTCGGTGATATAGACCTCGGCATCGGGGAGGAGCGAGGCGACGGTGCTGCGCAGCAGGGTGGAATAGTGGCCCGACATCGGCGCCACCAGCAGGATGCGGCGGGATTTCGGCGCGCGGCCCTGCGCGGTGAAACGGATCAGATCGCCAAAGGGCTTTTCCACCACCTTGTCGACGGTCACCACGTGATCGCGTTCATCTTCGCCGACCACGTTGAAAATGCCCCAGTCGGGCTTGGCGACCATGCGCGAAAAGCTGCGTTCGGTGACCTTGCCCCAGGCGCCCAGCCATTGCATCCACGGATTGGGCTGCGCGGCCATGGCGGGGCTGGAAGCAAAGGCCGAGGCCGTTGCGCCCATCCATTGATTGGCGTTGCGGAAGGTCTCCATCAGATCATAGGTGGCCATGTAGCGCATTCTCTGCCCTTCCTGTTGCCATGCCCGTGCCCCCTCGCATACGCTTGAGAGAACGAGTGACGGCCCGTCTGCAAAATGCTGCGGGTGCAAAGTAAGATAGGGCGGATTTGTTACCATGGCAACAAATGAGGCATTTCCGCCGGAGCTGAGCGCGCGTTTTCAGGACAATATCGTCAGGATCGAAGCGCTGACCCAGCGGCTGGCCGAGGTGATGGCGCAGAAAAAGCCGATCCGGGCGTCGTTGCAGGGGCCGGGGCCGGAGCTGTATGGCAGGGCGCTGGGGGCCTATTGGGCCGAGATGCTGAACAATCCGGCCAAGCTCTGGGAACAGCAGATCGAATATTGGGGCAAGACGCTGGCCCATGCGGTTGAGGCGCAGCAGGCGCTGTTGACCGGCGAGGCCATGGGCGAGGACGACAGCCCGCAGGACCGGCGCTTTGCCAATCCGCTGTGGCAGACCCATCCCTATTTCAACTATCTCAAGCAGCAATATTTCCTGACCGCCGAGGCGATGCGCACGGCGGTGGACGAGATCCCGGGGCTGGAGGCGCATGAAAAGCAGCGGCTGAGCTATTTCACCGGGCAGATCATCGACATGATGGCGCCGAGCAACTTTTTGGCCAGCAACCCCGATGCGCTGGAAAAGGCGATCGAGACCGAGGGGCAATCGCTGATCGATGGGCTGGAAAACCTGATCCGCGATCTGGAAAAGCATCAGGGCGAGCTGATCGTGACGCTGTCCGATCCTGAAGCCTTTACCCCCGGCGAGAACCTTGCCACCAGCGAAGGAGCGGTGGTCTATCGCAACCGGATGATCGAGCTTATTCAATACGCGCCGAAAACCGATCAGGTACACAAAACCCCGCTGGTGCTGTTCCCGCCCTGGATCAACAAGTTCTATATCCTTGATCTGAAACCGGAAAACAGCCTGATCCGCTGGATTGTCGAGCAGGGCTATACGCTGTTCGTGGTGTCATGGGTGAACCCCGATCCGAGCTTTGCCGATGTCGGGCTGGAGACCTATATCGACGAGGGGTTTCTGGCCGCGATGGCGGAGGTGAAGAAGATCACCGGGGAAGAGAAGCTGAACGTGGTGGGCTATTGCATCGCGGGCACCACGCTGGCCTTGACGCTGGCGCTGATGAAGCAGCGCGGCGATGACAGCGTGAATTCCGCCACCTTCCTGACCACGCTGACCGATTTTTCCGATCAGGGCGAGGTGGGGGTGTTTCTCGACAATGATTTTGTCGACGGGATCGAGGAAGAGACCAAGGAAACCGGGATCATGTCGTCGCTCTATATGGCGCGGACCTTTTCCTATCTCAGGGCCAATGATCTGATCTATCAGCCCGCGATCCGGTCCTATCTGCTGGGCGAGCGGCCCCCGGCCTTTGATCTGCTCTATTGGAACGGCGACAGCACCAATCTGCCGGGGCGGATGGCGGTGGAGTATTTGCGTGGGCTCTGCCAGCGCGATGCCTTCGCCCATTCCGAGGATGGGTTGTCGCTGGCGGGCACGGGGCTGAAGATCAGCGATGTGACGGTGCCGCTTTGCGCCGTGGCCTGCGAGACCGATCATATTGCCGGGTGGCGGTCGAGCTATCGCGGCATCCGGGCGATGGGATCGGAGGACAAGACATTCATCCTGTCGGAAAGCGGCCATGTGGCGGGGATCGTGAACCCGCCGTCGAAAAAGAAATATGGCCATTACCTCAACGAGGGCTGGCCCGCTGATCCTGCTGACTGGCAGGAGGGGGCCGCGTTTCAGCAGGGGAGCTGGTGGCCGAGCTGGCAGGCTTGGCTGGCACCGCGCTCGGGGCCGATGGTGCCGGCGCGAGCCTTGGGCGATTCGGAGCATCCGGTGCTGGCCAAGGCACCGGGCACCTATGTGCTGATGGTGCCAAAGGCCTGATCCCAAACCCGCATTTCACCCGCCTGCGACAGAATTGCTGCAGTGCAGAAAAAGCTTGAAATGCTGCACTGCAGCATGCATATTATGTGCAGTTGCAGAAAGTACCGGGTAAGCGCCCGGCCAGACCGGAGACGTACAATGGCCACGCAAAATGATTTCACTAAGATGTTCCAAAACATGATGGGGGCCTTCCCCATGGAGATGCCGGGCTTTGATGAAGCCTTCAAATCGACCGCCGCGATGAACGAGAAATTCGCCAAGGTGGCGCTCGATGCCGCTGGCAAGTCGGTTGAGATTTCCACCAAATGGACGAAAGACACGCTCGCCAAGATCGGTGACGTTTCGGCGGTGAAAGCCGACGCGACCGATTACACCAAGGCGATGACCGATTTCGCTTCGGCTCAGGCCGAAATCGCTGCCGAAAACCTGTCGGCCTTTGCTGAGGTCGCCAAGACCCTGCAAATGGAAACCGTAGAACTGATGATGGCGGCGGGCAAGGATCTGGGCAGCGAAGCTCAGGCTGCGATGAAAAAGGCGACGGACGAAGTTGCCAAGGCCGCCAAGAAAGCGACCGCTGCGGCCAAATAAGCCGAATTTAAAAGTCGGCACCTCCTCCCGCCGACGTTTTTCTCGGGCGAGCCACTGGCTCGCCCGTTTTCTTTGCCCCCCTAAAGACCCGCAGTGCTTGCTTTTCTTTTCTGCGCTGGCGTAGGCTTCATTCTGCAAGGGCGAAAACAAGCCATGATAATGACGGGAGGAACTGCGTGTCCAAGGATCAAGACCCGCTGCTGATCAAGCGCTATGCCAGCCGGAGGCTGTATAATACCGAAACCTCGGATTATGTGACGCTCGACGATATTGCGCGCTTCATCCGGGACGGGCGCGAAGTGAAGATCATCGACCTGAAAACCGGCGACGATCTGACCCGGCAATACCTTCTGCAAATCATCGCGGAACATGAGAGCCACGGCGAAAGCGTGCTGCCGATTGATGTGCTGACCGATCTGGTGCGGTCTTACACCTCGCAGGCGCGCAGCATGGTGCCGGAATTTCTGGCCGCGAGCTTTGACATGCTGCGCGAGAGCCAGGCGAAGATGATGGACAATATCGGGGGCATTCCCAATCCGATGAAGTCGATGCCCGGCTTTGAAGCGATGCAGGCCCAGCAGGAAGCCTTTTTGAAGGCGATGATGGCGGGCTGGGGCAAGGCGGCGACAGGTGGCACCAGCAGCCCCGCGCCGGAGCCCGATGGCAACACCGAAAGCGAGCTGGACGCGATCAAGAAACAACTGGCCGAATTGCAGGCCAAACTGTCGGGTCTGTAGCCGGAACGGGGAGGGTCTGCCGAGATGGTCGAAACGGCTGGACGGTTGACCCTCTGGGGCATGCAGGTGTTTCAGGCGATTGCCGAAGACCGCTCGATCTCGCTGGCGGCACGGCGGCTGGGGGCAAGCCCCTCGTCGGTGAGCCAGCAACTGACCAATCTGGAAACGGCGCTGGGCGTTGTTCTGATCGACCGATCGGCCCGGCCCCTGCGGCTAAGCCCGGCGGGCGAGCTGTTTCGCCGTCGCGCCGGGGCCATTCTGGACGAGGCGGATCAGGCGCGGGCGGAACTGGCACTGTCGGATTTCTCGCATCTGCCGCGCTTCCGGCTGGGGGTGATCGAGGATTTCGACGCCAATGTGACCCCGCAGATGCTGTCGGAAATGGCGGACGACCTCAGCTCGACGCAGTTTCTGCTGGAAACGGGCCCCTCGCATCTTCTGGCCGAGGGGCTGGATGACCGGGCGCTGGATATGATCATCGCCGCCGAGATGGGCCAGCCGCCAAGCTGGGCAGAGGTGCATCCGCTGATGGAAGAGCCGTTTGTGGCAGTGGTGCCGAAAGGCGAGGCGGGCGGGATCGAGGCGCTTCAGGAGCGGCCTTTCATCCAGTATTCACCGCGACATTTCATGGGGCGGCTGATCTCGGACCATCTGGCGCGCGAGGGGCTGGGGCTGGAGGCCCGGCTGGAGCTCGATAGCTATCACGCGATCATGGCGCTGGTGGCGGCAGGGGCAGGCTGGACGATCCTGACGCCGCTGGGGGTGCTGCGGGCGCATCGCTTTGTGGATCGCGCCGATATTCTGCCGCTGCCGATGGCGCCGCTCAATCGCCGGATTTCGCTTAGCGTACGGGCGGGGATGCTGGGCGACATGCCCCGGCAGGTGGCGGCGCGGCTGCGCGCGATGATCGGCGAGACGCTGGTGACGCCCGCCTGCACCCGCTATCCGGCGCTGCAGGGCGAAATGCGGGTGCTGTGAGCGCCCTCAGGTGCCGAAAGCCTGACTGGTGCCCTTCACATCCTGCGCCGCACCGATCAGTACATCAGCGATGAAATCCAGCTCGGGCCGTTTCAGCCGCACCGGCAGGCGGGTATCGCAGGCGCGCATCAACATGGCGCGGGTTTTGGGCAGTGGGCCGGGGGCTTCGGGCAGGAAGCTCCAGTTCCAGAAGGCGCGGGCATTGTCTTCGGAGAGGCCGAAGACCTGCACGCCAACGCCGCGTTCTTTGGCGATGGCCGCAAACAGCGTGACCTCATCGTCGCTCATGCCGACCAGATTGAACTGGATCGAATCCGGCGCGCGGGTTTCGGGGGGCAGGGCCGGGGGCACCTCGATCCAGGGCGAGGTATTGAGCCGGGCTGCGACGTAATCGTGATTGGCCAGCCCATCGCGCACGCGCCGATCCAGCTCGTTCAATTGCGGGCGGATCACGGCGGCGGAGAGATTGTTGAGGCGGGTATTGTAGAGCGGCAGGCGGTTTTGCCAGCGGGCAAAGGCTTCGCTCAGCTCGGGATCGTTCTGGCCGTCAGTGCCTTTGTGCTTTTTCCAGTTATGCTCGTAGGCGCCGGACATGATCACCGCGCGGGCGATCACATCGGCATCGTCGGTGATGAGCACCCCGCCTTCGCCGGCATTCAGCATCTTGTAGGACTGAAACGAGAAGGCGCCGATCTTGCCGATGGTGCCGATCTTCTTGCCATGCCAGAGCGTGCCAAGCGAATGGGCGGCATCCTCGACCACCGGCACATCGGCGGCGGTGCAGAGATCCATGATCGCGTCCATGTCGGAAGTATGGCCGCGCATATGGCTGATGATCACCGCGCCGATATTGTCGGTGAGCTTCGCGGCGAAATCGGCCATGTCGATGCGGTAGTTGCGGCCCACCTCGACCAGCACCGGCACACAACCGGCATGGATCACCGCCGAGGGCACGGCGGCGAAGGTGAAGGCGGGGATCAACACCCGACTGCCGGGGGCAAGCCCCAGAGCCTTTAGCGACAGAAACAGCGCGGAGGAGCAGGAGGATACGGCGAGCGCGTATTTGGTCCCGATGGCGGCGGCAAATTCCTGCTCCAGCAGGGTGACCGGGGAATTTTCGGGGGCGGTGTAGCGAAAGAGATCGCCCGAGGCGAGCAGGCGATCTATTTCGGCGCGGGCGTCTTCGGGGATGGGCTCGGCGTCGTAAACGTTTGGGGCCAGAACCATCACACCATCTCCACGTTCGGTTTTCCCGAAACATTAATTCGGGAAAACCGTATCAGCAATATGACAGAACCCGGAGAAAATCGCGCTCAGACGTTCAAAAGCAGGTGTTCGCGTTCCCACGGGCTGATGACCTGCAGGAACTCGTTGAACTCGGTGCGCTTCACGATGGAATAGACCCGGGCAAATTCCGGCCCGAGCACCTCGTGCATTTTCGTGGCCTCGTCGAACAGATCGAGCGCCTCGCCCAGATCGCGCGGGATCGCCTCTTCGCCGTCATAAGCGTCGCCGCGATATTGCGCGGTGGGGCGCAATTCTTCCATCAGGCCGAGATAGCCCGCCGCAAGGCTGGCCGCGATGCCCAGATAGGGGTTGCAATCCATGCCCGCGATCCGGTTTTCGATCCGCCGGGAGGCGGGCGAAGCCAGCGGCACGCGAATGCCGGTGGTGCGGTTGTCGCGGCCCCATTCGAGGTTGATCGGGGCGGCGTTGTCTTTCACGTAGCGGCGATAGGAGTTCACATAGGGCGCCAGCACCGCCACGACCGAGGGCAGATAGGTCTGCAGGCCCCCGATGAAGTTGAAGAACGCATCGGTATCGCCGCCCGCCGGGCCTGAGAACAGGTTTTTCCCGGTTTCGATGTCGATGATCGAATGGTGGATATGCATGGCCGAGCCGGGCTCTTCGGCGATGGGCTTGGCCATGAAGGTGGCAAAGCAATCATGGCGCAGCGCGGCTTCGCGGATCAGGCGTTTGAAATAGAACACCTCGTCGGCCAAGAGCACCGGATCGCCATGGCGCAGGTTGATTTCGAGCTGACCGGCGCCGCCTTCCTGAGTGATGCCGTCGATCTCAAACCCCTGAGCCTCGGCAAAATCATAGATGTCGTCGATCACCGGGCCAAATTCGTCGACGGCGGTCATCGAATAGGCCTGACGGGCGGCGGCGGGGCGGCCTGAACGACCCATCATCGGCTTGATCGCCTCGGCCGGATCGAGGTTGCGCGCGACGAGGTAGAATTCCATCTCGGGCGCGACCACGGGCTGCCAGCCTTGTTGGTGATACAGCTCGACAACCCGTTTCAGCACGTTGCGCGGCGAATAGGGGATGGTCTTGCGATTGCGGTCATAGGCGTCGTGGATCACCTGAAGGGTGACATCCGCCGTCCAGGGCGCGGCTGTGGCGGTCGACATGTCGGGGATCAGGATCATATCGCGTTCGATGAAGCCTTCCTCGCCCGCCGCTTCACCCCAATCGCCGGTGATGGTCTGGTAGAAGATGGAATCGGGCAGGTGAAAGTACTCCTGCCGCTCGAATTTGCTGGCGGGTACGGCTTTACCGCGGGCGATGCCGGGCAAATCGCCGATGATACATTCCACCTCGTCGAGGCGGCGGCCGTCCAGATAGAGGAGGGCCGCTTCGGGCAGGTTTTCGGTCCAGTCTTGCGGGGCCATCATTTGGCTCCTTTGCTGAGAACGGCGGCCATGCGCTCGGCAAGGACGGCGTTCGAGGTGGGGGCGTCGAGACGGGCACGGGCTTGGTCTACCAGTTCGTCAGGCACAGCAGAGCTGCGGTGCTCGATCAGGCCGGCAATCATCTCGGCAGTGAATTCGGGATGCGGCTGCGTGGTGAAGACCTTGTCGCCGATCACCAGCGCGGCATTGGCGCAGAACGCGTTGGAGGCGACCACTTCGGCGCCTTCGGGCAGCTCGACCACCTGATCCTGATGCCAGGCATTGAGGGTGAGAGTTTCGCCACCGAAATCGTAGTCCTGCTGGCCAACAGCCCAGCCGCCGGAAAATTTCTCGACCTTGCCGCCAAGCGCCTGTGCAATCACCTGATGGCCAAAGCACACGCCCACTAGCGGGCGGTCGGCGGCGACAATGTCGCGGATGAACGCTTCCAGCGGGGGGAGCCAGGGATGGTCTTCATAGACCCCATGGCGCGAGCCGGTGACAATCCAGCCATCCGCCGCTTCGGGAGTTTCGGGAAAGATACCATCGACCACATCGTAATGGGTGAAGGTAAAGCCGCGCCCCGCAAGGAGCTGTTCGAACATGTCTGCATAATCGCCGAGCGCGCCCCGAACTTCGTCTGGGGCGTGGCCGGTCTGAAGGATGCCGATCCGCATGGGTCACCAAATTTGATCAAATTTCACCGCGAGCCTATCCGAGCCCCGCGAAACCGGCAAGGGGGGAGATGCAGCGTTTTTCGCAAATTCGAAAAGCGCTTCTTTTACAGATAGTTGGGTAAGGTGTCTTAGCGGATGAGATTCATGCGGATGCGCAGGCGCGGGCGGGCACGCTGCGGCAGGTGCCGGTTCAGCCGCCGGTTGATCACCCCATAGATGCCAATGATGCTGACCACCAAGATGATGAAATACATCGCCAGAATCGGGTAGGGGACGAAGGGGTTGAAGGTCTTGTCGGCAAAATAATTGGCGTAATAGAGCGCGTCGCCGCGCTGTTGCCAGGCCGGGAAGCCGGAGAAGAACACCAGCGTGGTGGCGTGAAACAGAAAGATCGCTTCGTTGGTATAGGCGGGCCAGGCGAGGCGCAGCATGGTCGGCCAGGTGATGCGGCGAAAACGCTTCCAGCCGGTGATGCCATAGGCGTCGGCGGCCTCCAGATCGCCCTTCGGGATCGAGCGGAGCGCGCCATAGAAGATCTCGGCGGTATAGGCCGAGGTATTGAGAAACAGCACGATCAACGCCCCGAGCCAAGCGGCGGAAAACGCATCGAAAATCGGGCTCATCTGTTTCAGCGTCAGGAAGGTGTAATAGCCGAAGAAGAACTGGATGAAGAGCGGCGAACCCCGGAAGATGAAGATGAACCATTCGGCGGGCTTGCGCAGCCAGACTTGCCGCGCGCCTTTGCCGACCCCGACAAGCGTGGCCAGAAAGAACCCGGCGGCGAGGGCAAATATCCCGAAATAGATGTTCCACAGCATCCCCGATCCGATCAGGGTAAACTGCTGGCACAGGGTGAAATCGGTCTTCGGCAGAAGCCGTTCGCCGATGCCGATCGAGCGCAGGCCGTAATCGGCGATGGTTTGCAGACAGGCGCTCATGCTGCGGCCTTTCGCATTGCTTCGCCCGCCGCCGTGGCCTGACCATGGCTCAGCCGCCTTGTGAGCCGGGCAATTACTTTTTCCGACAGCCAGGTCAGCAGCAGGTAGAAGACCAGAAGCCCGCCGAAGTAATACATCCGGTAATCGCCATGGGGATAATCGGTGAACTTGGCGACCTTCGAGCCGCCCAGATCTTTCGCCCAATAGACGATGTCTTCGACCCCGAGCAGGAACAGAAGCGGGGTGGCCTTGATCAGGATCATCCACAGATTGCCAAGGCCGGGCAGGGCATAGATCCACATCTGCGGCACCAGAATGCGCCAGAAGGCCTGACGGTGGCTCATCCCATAGGCTTCGGCGGTTTCGATCTGGGCATGCGGCACCGCCCGCATCGCGCCAAAGAGCACATTGGCCGAAAACGCGCCATAGACGATGGCAAAGGTCAGAACCGCAAGGAAGAACCCATAGATTTCATGCACATATTGCGGCGAGGTTGAGAGGGGCAGCTTGGCCGCCTGACAGACCACGAAATCGTTGCCCTGCCGGATGGCGTCGGGCCAGTCGGGGCATTTCACCTTGTGGCGAAGATATTCGAAGCCCTGATCGAGGGCGATCACGAAGAACAGGAAAAACGCGATGTCGGGCACGCCGCGCACGATGGCGATATAGACCTTGCCCAGCACCGAAAGCGGCCAGAACCGCGAGCGGGCCGCACTCGCCCCGGCAAAGCCGAACAGAAGGGCGGTGGGGGCGGTGATCTGCAACAAGGCCAGAACCGTGCCAAACGAGCCGTAGAAGGCCATATGCTTGCCCGTGGTCAGGTAGCATAGAAGCCAGCCGAAGCCGTGCAGTGAGGATGGATCGGCGCAGGTGGTGAACATCGGCGTCTTTCATCAGCGCAAGCCTGTCGCAATCCCGGGATCGGGCTGGCCCGCGCGTGTCGTCAAGGAAGGGGACCTCTGCCCGGCGCGCGGGCAGAGGCCTTAGTCAGGTCGGGCTCAGAACGTGCTGGCCACTTCCCATTTGGTGATCAGCGCGTTCAGCGAGCCGTCTTCTTTCATCGAGGTGATCGCCGCGTCGAACTTGGCTTTCAGCTCGGTGTCGCTTTCGCGCAGGCCAAGGCCCACACCGCCACCGATCTGCTCGGTACGCTCCAGCATCACCAGATCGCTGTCTTCCGCCGCGATCGGCTCGAGGAAGGAGCAATCGGCCAGAACCGCATCGGCTTCGCCCGATTTCACCGCCGCGATGGTTTCTTCCGGGGTGGCGAACTCCACCAGCGTGGCGCCATGCTCGGCCACGAAAGCAGCCTGAATGGTGGTGGCCTGAGCGGTAACGATGCCGCCGTCAACATCGGCACTTTCCGAGGTGGCAACATAGCACGACGGATCGGCCGGGGTGTATTCCTGGGTGAAATCAATCACTTCATCGCGCTCGGCCGTGATCGACATGCCCGCCATGATGGTGTCGTAGTTGCCGGAAACGAGGTTCGGGATGATCGAATCCCAGTCATTGGTGACCCATTCGCAGGTCAGTTCGGCGCGTTTGCACAGCTCGTCGCCCAGTTCACGCTCGAAGCCTGCGACGTTGCCGGAATCGTCGAGATAGTTCCAAGGTGCATAGGCGCCTTCGGTGCCCATACGGATGACGTCGCCCGCAAGGGCGGTGCCAGCGGTGAGGGCAAGAATAGCAGTAGAAAGAATAAGGTTTTTCATCGATTTAGCTCCCTAGTCGATTCAGGCGGGAACGGTGGAAGACAGAAATTGCTTCAGCCGTTCGGTTTTTGGGTTTCCGAAGACCTCGCTGGGCGGGCCTTCTTCTTCGATTTTTCCCAGATGCAGGAAAATAACGTGGTCGGCCACATCGGCCGCAAGCCGCATGTCATGGGTGACGATCACCATGGTGCGGCCTTCATTGGCGAGATCCTTGATGACCTTCACCACCTCTTGCTGAAGCTCGGGATCGAGCGCCGAGGTGGGTTCGTCAAACAGAAGGGCCTCGGGTTCCATGCAGAGCGCGCGGGCGATGGCGGCGCGTTGCTGCTGGCCACCGGACAGCTGCGCGGGCCATGCATCGGCCTTGTCGCCGATCCCGACCTTTTCAAGATAGCGCCGCGCCGAGGCTTCAACCTCGGATTTGTCGCGGCCCAGCACCGTGATCGGCGCTTCCATCACGTTTTGCAGGATGGTCATATGCGACCAGAGATTGAACTGCTGAAACACCATCGACAGATTGGTGCGGATGCGGATGACCTGCGCCCGGTCAGCCGGGTGGCGGGCCTGACCCGTGCCGCGCCAGAGGATCGGGGCGCCGTCAAACAGGATCTCGCCCTGCTGGCTTTCCTCAAGCAGGTTGGCACAGCGCAAAAGCGTGGATTTGCCGGAGCCGGACGAACCGATCAGGGCGATAACCTGACCTTTCGGGGCAACGAGATCGACACCTTTCAACACCTCCAGCTCGCCATAGGCTTTGTGGAGATTGCGAATTTCGATAACGGGTGGTGTTTGGTCTGTCACGGGGCCTGCCAGTCTGTTCTTGGGGGCGGAGTAGGGCGTGATTCCGATTAGAATGCAACGCTTTTATCAATTTTGATCAAATTGTTTCGAGCACTTAGGCGCGCAGGTCCGGACCCGGCGGATTGGGAATGGCGGCGTAATCTGCAAAGGAGAGCTGATCGACAGGGACCAGCCCGGCCAGACGCAGGGTGGCGCGGTCTTCGGGCTCGAGCGCCGCAATCGCGCCGCTGAGCGCCGTAGCAAGGGCCGCCACATCCTGACCCGGTGCGGCGATCACCGGCTCGCCCGGGGTGGGGATGGTGTTAGCGATAACCTTTAGTTCTCGGGCAAAATCGTCGTATTCCTCGATCATGCTCCAGCTGACCGCATCGATCACCGCGATGTCGGCACGGCCCTCGGCCACCGCCCGCGCGCTCATCCGATGGGCGCCGGTTTCGGTGGCGTTGGTGAAGCGAAATCCCATCTCGGCCGCGTGGTTCTGAGCCGCTGCCCAACCCGATTGCGAATGCGATTGGTTGAAGGCGAACCGCGCCCCGGCATAGTCGGGCAGATGATGCGAGCTTGCCCGTTTATTGACCACGATGCGCGAAAAATAGTGCCCCGGCGGACAGTCGGGCAGGGTGTTGATCAGCGAGCCGACCAGATCGACCTTGCCTGCGAGTCTGGTACGCAGCGGCAACCCGCAGGATTGGGTCAGCAACAGCTCGGGCGATTCCCAAAGCAACCAGAGATCAAGGTCATAGGCGCGGGTCAGTTCGGCAGGCCCGTAGCCGAGGCGTTCGCGGGTGAGCGCCCATAGACGGTCGTTGGCGTCCCGGGTTTCGGGGCGGTCATACATCGGGAAGGCAGCGATCATGCGGTGCCGCGCGCGCCCTGCGCCCGCTGGCGGGCGATGTTGCTGTCGCGGTCGCCGATGCCCAGAAGGCTGGCGATCACACGCATCAGCGCGTCTTCTTCTTCCGAGCGGCTGCCGTCGATCAGCACCACCGACCAGGCGGCCTCTATCACCGCGATGCGCTCGTCGAGCGGCACCGCCTCTTTGATGGCGCGGGTAAAGCGCACGGTATCGGGGGCGGCCTCTTCCAGAATCTCGGCTTCGCGGCGCAGCTCGTTGGCCTCATCCGGGCTCAGCCCATAGCGCTGGCCGATGATCTGCTCGATCCGCAGAATCTCGATCCGCTCGTAATCATTATCCGAGCGGGCAATCCGCACTAGAAGGGCGGTGAGGGCAAGGCGGGCATCGGAATCGTCGAGCGGCTTGGGCGCGGCGACGAACAGCGATTTCAGCAAACGTTCTATCATTTCACCGATATAGGACGGGGAAGCGCGGGCGTCTATGCGCCTTCGTAGCCTTCGATGATCACAAGTTCGCCGGTTGAGATCGGGTCGCGCAGGGCCTTGGCGGCTTGATATTCCGGGCTGCGGTAACAGGCGAGGGCGGCGGCGTAATCGGGAAATTCGATCACCACATTGCGCGTGCGGGCCGTGCCTTCGACGGCGTCCATCTGTCCGCCGCGCACCAGAAACCGCGCGCCGTATTTGGCGAAGGGGGCAGCATTGGCGGCGATATAGGCGCGGTAGGCCTCTTCATCCGCGACGTCGATCCGTCCGATCCAGTAGCCTTTGGCCATCACGCATCCTTTCCATGGCGCGCCGCAATCGCGGCGGCGTCGGCGGGGGCGATCGCGAGCGCCCCGGAAATATCGGCAAGAAACGCCTGCTCTTCGGGTTTCACGATGTTGTCGGCCAGACTGACCTGCCAGAGCGCTTCGAAAATCCGGGCACGGCTGGCATAGCGCACATTGCCCTGCACCAAAGCGGTGAAGGCTTCGGTATCGGGGGCGGCGGCCTCGATTTTTTCGCAGGTGGCGCGCAGTTTCGCCGCCTCGACCGGGTTCAGCCCTTCGCTGTCGCCAAGGATCCGGTCGATCTGGACGATCTCTTCGAAGGCGTAATGCTCATCCGCCTTGGCGAGGCGCACCAGAAGCGCCCCGACGGCAAGCTGTGCATCCAGTTCGGGCAGCTCTTCTTCGGGTTTGCGCCCCCTGAGCCGGTCGAAAAACTCTGCAATCATCGCCTGTCCCCCTGCGTGTTCGGCTTAGACCAGCCGTTCCACCTCTTTAGCGGCCCGAACGAAATCGGCAAAGAGCGGGGCGGGGGCGAAGGGTTTGGATTTCAGCTCGGGATGGAACTGCACGCCGATGAACCACGGGTGATCGGCCCATTCGACGATTTCCGGCAGGCGCCCGTCCGGCGACATGCCCGAGAAGCGCAGGCCCTTTTCCTCAAGCTCCTTACGGTACTTGATGTCGACCTCGTAGCGGTGACGGTGGCGCTCTTCGATCTCGGTGGCATCGCCATAGACGGCAGCGACTTTCGAGCCTTCCTTCAGCGCGGCGGTATAGGCGCCAAGGCGCATGGTGCCGCCCTTGTCATCGGTGGATTTGCGCTTCACCGTGTAATTGCCCTGCACCCATTCCTTGAGGTGGTAAACCACAGGGGTAAAACGCTTTTTACCGGCTTCGTGGTCGAATTCCTCGGACCCGGCATCGGCAATCCCCAGCGTATGGCGGGCGGCTTCGATCACCGCCATCTGCATGCCGAGGCAGATGCCCAGATAGGGGATCTTGTGCACCCGGGCATATTCGACGGCGCGGATCTTGCCTTCGGTGCCACGCTCGCCAAAGCCGCCGGGCACCAGAATGGCATGGTAGCCTTCCAGATAGGGGGCCGGGTCTTCGCGTTCAAAAATCTCGGCGTCGATCCATTCGGCCTTCACCTTGACCCGGTTGGCCATGCCGCCATGGGTCAGCGCTTCCTTGATCGACTTGTAGGCGTCTTCGAGCTGGACGTATTTGCCGACAATCGCCACCCGCACTTCGCCTTCGGCATTGTGGATGCGGTCTTCGACATCCTGCCAGCGGCTGAGATCGGGTTTCGGGGCGGGGCTGATCTGGAAGGCGTCGAGCACCGCCTGATCGAGACCCACGGCGTGATAGGCCATCGGCGCTTCGTAGATGGATTTGAGGTCATAGGCCGGGATCACGGCCTCTTTGCGGACGTTACAGAACAGCGCGATCTTCTCGCGTTCTTTTTCCGGCAGAACATGCTCGGACCGGGTGACCAGCACGTCGGGCGCGATGCCGATTGAGCGCAGCTCTTTCACGCTATGCTGGGTGGGTTTGGTTTTCAGCTCGCCGGAGGCCGCCAGATAGGGCAGCAGGGTCAGGTGCACAAAGATGCACTGGCCGCGCGGGCGATCCTGCGAGAACTGACGGATGGCTTCGAAAAACGGCAGGGCCTCGATATCGCCCACGGTGCCGCCGATTTCGCAAAGCATGAAATCGACCTCGTCATCGCCGGTAGCGATCCAGTCTTTGATTTCATTGGTGACATGCGGAATCACCTGAATGGTTTTGCCGAGGTAATCGCCGCGGCGTTCCTTTTCGAGCACGGTCGAATAGATCCGGCCCGACGAGACCGAATCCGTCGCCCGCGCTGCAACGCCGGTGAAACGTTCGTAATGGCCCAGATCGAGATCGGTTTCGGCGCCGTCATCGGTGACGAAAACCTCGCCATGCTCGAAGGGCGACATCGTGCCGGGATCGACGTTGAGATAGGGATCGAGTTTGCGCAACCGCACTGAAAACCCGCGCGCCTGAAGAAGCGCCCCGAGCGCAGCCGAGGTGAGACCCTTGCCAAGCGAGGAAACCACACCGCCGGTGATGAAAATGTATCGTGCCATGTGTCGGCTGCTCCCGTGATCATATCTGTAATTGCGTGCAAAACCGGGGCGAAGACCGACCCAAAACTCTGCACCATCACGGGAGTCAAGATATACCCGATTCCCATGGCCGAGGCAACAGAGCCTCTAGATGATGGGGCAAATAATCGCGCCTCATCAATGTATTGTGGTTTCACTGAGGGGCCAAAACCCAGCCCGGGAAGGCTCCCGGGGTGGATCAGGCTGGGGTGCCGCGCCTTAGTTGGCGCGCGGCGGGGTGGCCGGCGCGTCGGTCGCCGGGGCGGTGCCGGTGGCACCATCGGTCACGGTCGGCGGCATCAACGCATCGGCGGCCGGATCAGTGGCCGGGGTGGTGTCGGTCGTGGTGGCGGTATCGCCGACGCGGTCGATCACCGAGGTGACCTCGGAATTCAGTCGCGACACAACGGTCATCGCCAGCGATACGGCCAGAAAGGCAATGCCCAGGCCCCAGGTGACCTTGTGCAGGGCCGAAGCGGCACCGCGGGCGGTCATAACACCGCCGCCACCGCCGCCGCCACCCATGCCAAGCCCGCCCCCTTCAGAGCGTTGAAGGAGCACCACTGCGATCAGCGCCAGCGCCAGGATCAGCAGAATGATGAGCAGCACGTTTTCCATAAGAACCCCGGGGTCTTTGATCTCGATGGGGCTATCTAGGAGGAACGGCGCCATCCCGCAACCCAAAACCGGGTGATGATCCCATCTCGGCGCCGGGTTTGACCCGCGCGCAGGGATTTCGCCCTTTCATGCCGCGATGCAGCCAGCTATATGGTCACGGGTTTCATCACCGGAGGATGGCATGGCCAACGTAGTTGTCGTGGGCGCTCAATGGGGCGACGAAGGCAAGGGTAAGCTTGTGGATTGGCTCTCGGAGCGCGCTGATGTGGTTTGCCGGTTTCAGGGCGGCCACAATGCCGGCCATACGCTGGTGATCGACGGCGAAGTGTTCAAGCTGAACGCGCTGCCCTCGGGCGTGGTGCGCGGCGGCAAATTGTCGGTGATCGGCAATGGCGTGGTGCTCGATCCGTGGCATCTGGTCAGCGAGATCGCGGCGATTGCCAAGCAGGGGGTCGAGATCACCCCGGAAAACCTGATGATCGCGGAAAACGCGCCGCTGATCCTGCCGTTCCATGGCGAGCTGGACCGGGCCCGCGAGGCGCAGAATTCTGTGGCCAAGATCGGCACCACCGGGCGCGGCATCGGCCCGGCCTATGAAGACAAAGTTGGCCGCCGGGTGATCCGGGTGGCCGATCTGGCCGACGACGCCACGCTGGAGCTGCGGGTCGACCGCGCTCTGGTGCACCACAATGCGCTACGGGCGGGCCTCGGGCTGGAGCCGGTGGACCGTGAGGCGCTGCTGGTCAAGCTGCGCGAGATCGCGCCGGAGATTCTGAAATACGCCGCCCCGGTCTGGAAAGTGCTGAACGAACAGCGCAAGGCGGGCAAGCGGATCCTGTTCGAAGGCGCACAGGGCGCGCTGCTGGATATTGATTTCGGCACCTATCCCTTTGTGACCTCGTCGAACGTGATCGCGGGGCAGGCGGCCACTGGCACCGGCATCGGGCCGGGCGCGATTGATTTCGTGCTGGGCATCGTGAAGGCCTACACCACCCGCGTGGGCGAAGGCCCGTTCCCGACCGAGCTGTTTGACGAAGACGGCGACCGGCTGGGCGTGCGCGGCAACGAATGGGGCACCACCACCGGGCGCAAACGGCGCTGCGGCTGGTTCGATGCCACCCTCGTGCGCCAGACCTGCCAGACTTCGGGTGTGAACGGCATCGCGCTGACCAAGCTCGACGTGCTCGACGGGTTCGAAACGCTGAAAATCTGCGTCGGCTACGATCTTGACGGCAAACGGCTCGACTATCTGCCCACCGCCGCCGATCAGCAGGCGCGTTGCACGCCGATCTATGAAGAAATGCCGGGCTGGTCGGAATCGACCGAAGGCGCGCGCAGCTGGAACGACCTGCCGGCCAACGCGATCAAATATGTCCGTCATATCGAAGAGCTGATCGATTGCCCGGTGGCGCTTCTGTCGACCAGCCCGGAACGGGACGACACGATTCTCGTGACCGACCCGTTTGCCGACTGATGACGTTCAAGGCGCGCAAACGGCTGGCGATTCTGGTGCTGGTGCTTGGGGTGCCAGCCTATATCGTGGTGGCGGTGACGCTGGTGAACCTGTTCGAGCGTCCGTCGCCATTGGTGGAACTGGCGATCTATATCGGCCTCGGGGTGATCTGGGCGCTGCCGCTGAAAAAGCTTTTCTTGGGCGTGGCCCGGCCCGATCCGGATGAGACGCAAGGGCACGACTGACCCCGGTCATATCCATAGAAAAAGGGCGCTCCGAGGAGCGCCCTTTTCGTTGATAGCGAACCGCCTCAGGCGTTGGCGTCGTAGAACTGGCTGGTTTCGGACAGCACATAGGCGCCGCGACGCACCCGCGTGATCAGGTTCTGGCGCAGAAGCTGGCCAAAGCAGCGCAGCGCT
The DNA here is from genome assembly GCA_050288685.1 of Paracoccaceae bacterium. Classification (GTDB taxonomy): domain Bacteria; phylum Pseudomonadota; class Alphaproteobacteria; order Rhodobacterales; family Rhodobacteraceae; genus Sinisalibacter. Next base: position 300,552 of record JBNKEH010000003.1, read on the forward strand.
TCTTCACGCGACACCTCGGTGCTGGACGCCACCAGAGCGGTGAGCTGGGTGCGCGCAACGCTGGCGCGGCCAACCTCCTGGGTCATATAGGCCAGGCCCGCCTCGACGAGGTCTTCGTCGGTGGCAATGTCTTGCGTGTCGAGGAAGGCGCGGAAGCCGGAAACCAGAACCTCCACGTCGTCTTCCGGCGCGAAGCCGACTTCGGTTTCTGCCTCGGGCGACAAAGCCAGATTGCCGGTATTGATCCGGCGCGGACGCACCGGCGTCCCGTTTGCGGCGAGCGAGCGATGAACCGTGACCGGCTCTTCGTCGATCCGCTGTTCGGAGACCAGAACCAGCGGGGCAAGACGACGCGCGGGGCGGTCGCCGCCGGCGGTGGAATGGCGGCGCGGACGCACCACCTGCGCGAGGTCTTCGCGGTAGGGCGCATGCGCGTCTTCGGCATCGTTGTCATTGCCGGGCGCATCGGCCCGGGTGGCATGCACCGCAGCTTTCAGGTGCTGGATCGCCGAATGGCGCCGGGTGGCCTCGCCGCTTTTCAGTTCGGTATTGGTCTTTTCGAGGATCCGGTCGATCGCCTCGTCGCTGCGGCTGAGATCGTGATCGTCAAAGGCGGTGCGTTGCGGCACCTGACGGCGAATCCGGTCGGCCGGGGCCTCTTCCGGTTCGAAAGCCAGCGGTTCCGGCTCTACGTCGGTCTCGGTCTCGGTCTCGGTCTCGGCTTCGGCGGTTTCAGCTTCGGTGTTGTCCTCGGCTTCGTCGGCGGGGGCTTCGTCGGCTTGAAGGGCCGCCCGCATCGACAGGATTTCCTGCTGAACGGCAGCAAGCTCGGCGGTCAGTTCGGCTTCGTCTTCCGGCGAAAGCGAGCTGGCCGACGCGCCCGGAATCTCGAATTCGTCTTCATCGAATTCAAAGCTGTCCTCGTCGCTATCGTCGTCGCTGTCGTCATCATCCTCGGCTTCATTTTTCGCCACGGCTTCGACGTCGGCTTGCACCGGCGCGGGGCGGCGAACCCGGACGATTTGCGCCAGGGTGTGGTAATGCGGCCCGGAGGTGTCTTCCGCTTCCTCGGCCGTTTCCTCTTCAGGCTGGGCTTCGGTGGCGGTTTCGGCCTCTTCTTCTTCGGCGGTCTCGGGCTGATCCGCGATGGCCTCTTCAACCGGCGCGTCCTGCGCGTCGGTCATCACCGGCGGATGGCTCAGCTCGCCCAGAATGGCGCTGATCGCGGCGGAATCATCGCCGAGATCGACATTGTTTTCGTCTTCGTCCGTTGCAACCGAAGCGCGGGCTTCAAGGGTTTCTTCCAGACGGGCGCCGAGCGGATTTTCGGCAAGGAAGCCCTGGGAGTCTTCGTCTTCATAGGTCTCAGAGGCGCCTTGGGCGGCGTTTTCTTCGACCACGGCGCGCAGGCGCTGCAGCTTGGCCGCAATGCTGTCGGCCTGAAGCGGAACGATTTCGGCTTCAACAGGCTTGTCCGCCTCGGCAGCTTCGCGGGCACGACGGGCGTCGTCTTCCGCTTTCTGGCGTTCGGCGGCTTTGGCTTCGGCACGGGCGCGAGCAGCCTGGGCTTCTTCCTGGCGCTTGGCTTCGGCGGCGGCAGCGGCAATGGCTTCCTGACGCGCGATCTCTTCGGCTTCCTTGCGGGCCGCTTCTTCGGCGCGCGCCTGCTCCTCGGCCTCGATCCGCGCAGCCTCTTCGGCTTCGGCACGGGCCTTTTCTTCCGCCTCTCTGCGCGCGGCCTCTTCGGCTTCGCGGGCAGCAGCGTCTTCAGCCGCCTTGCGGGCTTCTTCGGCGGCGGCCTGTTCCTCGGCTTCCTTGCGGGCAGCTTCGGCTTTGGCCTCGGCTTCGGCAGCCTTGCGGGTTGCAGCCTCTTTGGCCTGGGCGGCGCGCGTTGCGTCGACGGCATCCGAATCGGTCAGAGCCGGACGGTCATATTCGGTCTGTCGCAGAACCACGCCGTGATCGCTGACCTTTGCCTCGACTCGCCGCTGAATTTCGCGTTCAGCAATCCGGTGCAGCATCTCCGCATCCGGCGTCGGTGGCTCGGCACCAAAATAGCGGTCATCGGCAGCCAGGTCGCGGAAATACTCGGCAATCGACTTCATGGTCGAAAACGGATCATCGAAACCTTCCAGCGTGCAGCTGAAGGTGCCATACGATACCGTGAGTATCCTACTGGTGCTCACCATGATCTAAATTCGCTTTCTCCCCCGATCCAGCCTGGCCTGTTTACCATCTTTCCCTTCGAAAACTTTCACAAAACCGGGATACGGATGGTGTATTTTCGCGGCGGGATTGTGAACCATTGCCGAAATGAGAACAATTGAGACGATGACAACCGACTTAACACGATTTGAAGCAAATGTAACGCTGCTGGGTGGCGGTGAGCTGAGTGCGGCCACCGTTTCCGAACTGTTAACGCTGGCGCCGAATCTGGTGGCCTGCGATGGCGGGGCGGCGCGGGCGCTGGAATTCGGGCTGATGCCAGAGCTGGTTGTGGGCGATATGGATTCGCTTGGGTCAGAAGCGCGGGCGCAGATCGACCCGGCCCGTATTCTGGAGATTTCCGAGCAGGATAGCACCGATTTCGACAAGGCGATCCGCAGCATTGAAACGCAAATGATCCTTGGGGCCGGGTTCATGGGGCGGCGGGCCGATCATGCGCTGGCGGCGTTCAACACGCTGGTGCGCTATGCGTCGCGTAAGATCATTCTGGTGGGCGAATATGACGTTTGTTTCCACGCCCCGGCGGCCTTGCGGCTCAAACTGGAGCCGGGGATGCGGGTGTCATTGTTTCCACTGGCCGAGCTCGTGGTTAACGCAACCGGGCTGGAATGGCCGCTGGACCAGCTGAAACTGGCGCCAGCAGGGCGGGTCGGCACGTCGAACCGGGCCAATGCGGATGTGGTTGAGATCGCCCCCGGGGGGGACGGTCTGCTGGTGTTTCTGCCGCGCCGGGCGCTGGCGGCGGCGATGGCTGCGCTCAGCAGTTCGGGACGTTGACCGCGAGCCCGCCAAGCGCGGTCTCTTTATACTTCTCGCTCATGTCCTGCCCGGTCTGGAACATCGCCGCGATGCAGTTGTCGAGCGGCATGAAATGCTCGCCATTGCCGCGCAGGGCCAGAGCGGCGGCGGAGACCGCCTTGACCGCGCCCAACCCGTTGCGCTCGATGCAGGGCACCTGAACGAGGCCGCGCACCGGGTCGCAGGTCATGCCCAGATGATGCTCCAGCGCCACTTCGGCGGCGTTTTCGATCTGCATCGGCGTGCCGCCCATCACTGCGGCCAGACCGGCGGCGGCCATGGCGGCGGCAGAGCCGACCTCGGCCTGACATCCGGCTTCGGCACCCGAGATCGAGGCATTGTGCTTGATCAGCCCGCCAATCGCGGCGGCGGTCAGCAGGAATTCGGACAATTGGCGGATGCTGGCTCCGGGCACATGGTCGAGCCAATAGCGGATCACGGCGGGGATCACCCCGGCGGCGCCATTGGTGGGGGCGGTGACAACCTGACCCCCGGCAGCGTTTTCTTCATTCACCGCCATCGCGTAGACGCCCATCCATTCATTGGCGGTATGGGGCGGGGTGATGTTGAGACCGGCTTCGGCGACGAGCTGTTCGTGGATCGCACGGGCGCGGCGGCGCACTTTCAGCCCGCCGGGAAGGATGCCTTCACCGGCCAGCCCACGTTCGATGCAGTTGTTCATCACTTCCCAGATCCGGGCGATGCCAGCTTCAAGATCGGCATCGGGGCGCAGAAGGTGCTCGTTGACCCGTTTCATCTCGGCAATCGAGCGGCCGCTTTCGCGCGCCATGTTCAGCATCTGCTCGGCGGTTTCGAACGGGTAGGGGAAGATCCGGGCATCGCGGGCGTCGAGGCTGGCTTCTTGCGCCATTTCGCTTTCGGTGACCACAAAGCCGCCGCCGATGGAATAATAGGTTTCCTGCAGGATCACATCGCCCTGCGCGTCGAGCCCCATCAGCATCATCCCGTTCGGGTGGCCGGGCAGCGGCGCGCCCTTGTCGAAGATGATGTCGCGGGCGGGGTCGAAGACCAGCTCGGGCAGCCCCTCGGGCAGCAGGGTTTTCTCGGCGGCAATGCGCGCCATCTCGGCCTCGGCGGCGGCGGCATCGAAACTGTCGGGGGTGAAGCCCGACAGGCCCAGAATGGTGGCGCGGTCGGTGGCGTGGCCCACGCCGGTATGGGCGAGCGAGCCATAAAGCTGCACCCGCACCCCGTGCATGGTGAAATGGCTTTCGCGCATCCGGTTCAGAAACCGGGCAGCGGCCACCATCGGCCCCATCGTATGCGACGAGGACGGACCAATCGAGATTTTGAAAACGTCAAAGACTGACAGGAACATGCGCGCGTCCATATGAGAGTGTCATTCGATCCTATTTGCCCGCAAGGCGGTATCGGAGCGACGCCAAAACCGACACTTTGACGCAGGCCGCCGTCTGCGCCGGTTTCAGCCGGTGCCAATTGCCCCTCGCCCCGGGGCGGCATCTTTTCTATAACGCAGTTCAACTGGGAGATGATGAGGGAGAGAGTCGGGATGAGCGCCAATCTGTCGCCGATCGACACCGCGAAATTTGTAGCGGCCAAACGCGCGGTCGATTTCGTGGAAGACAAGATGCGGGTGGGGCTTGGCACTGGCTCGACAGCGGCCTGGATGGTGCGCGCGCTGGGCGAACGGGTGCGCGAAGAAGGCTTGCAGATCTCGGGTGTGCCGACCTCGATCCGCACGGCGGAACTGGCGCAGCAGGTCGGGATCAAGGTGGTGAGCCTTGATGAGGCGCGCTGGCTTGATCTGACCATTGACGGGGCCGATGAATTCGATGGCGATCTCAACCTGATCAAGGGCGGTGGCGGGGCGCTGTTGCAGGAAAAAATCGTGGCCACCGCGTCGGATATGATGGTGGTGATCGCCGATCCGTCGAAACAGGTTGAACATCTGGGTGCCTTCCCCCTGCCGGTGGAAGTGGTGCCCTATGGTTGGCAGACCACCAAGGCGCTGATCGAGGAGAGCCTGGATTCCTTCGATGTGCTCGGCCAGACCGGCACGCTGCGGATGAATGGCGAGGCGCCCTATGTCACCGACGAGGGCAACCATATTGTCGATCTGCACCTGCAACGCATTGGGGACGCCCGCAAGCTGAGCTTTGTGCTGAACCAGATCCCCGGTGTGGTTGAAAACGGGTTGTTCGTGGATATCTGTGACAAGGTTGTGATCGGGCATCAGTCGGGCCGTGTCGAAGTGATCGACATCAACGAAGGCACCCATCGCGAAGAACAGATCACCTTTGTCGACGAAGATAATATTTTCAAAGACATATAAGAAGCCTGAGGGGACTATGAGCAAGTTTGACTATGATCTTTTCGTCATCGGTGGCGGTTCCGGTGGGGTGCGGGCTGGCCGTGTGGCGGCGGAAGGCGGGGCAAAAGTGGCGCTGGCGGAAGAGTTCCGCATGGGCGGCACCTGCGTGATCCGGGGCTGCGTGCCGAAAAAACTCATGGTCTTTGCCTCGCATTACGGCCCGGCGGCGGAAGAGGCGCGCGGCTATGGCTGGGAATATGAGGGCGGCACGTTCAACTGGGATAAGTTCCGCCCGAAGCTGCATGCCGAGCTGGACCGGCTTGAAGGCATCTATCGGACCAATCTGGGCAAGTCGGGCGCCACCATCTACAACGCCCGCGCCACGCTGAAAGACGCGCATACCGTGGCGCTGTCGACTGGCGAAGAGGTGACGGCCAAGCATATTCTGCTGGCCACCGGCGGCACCCCCTATGTGCCGACCACGCCGGGGGCGGAGCTGGCGATCACCTCGAATGAGGTGTTCAATCTGGAGAAATTCCCCGAGCGTATTCTGATCGTTGGCGGCGGCTATATCGCTTGCGAATTCGCCACGATCTTCAAGGGGCTCGGGGCGCATGTGGCGCAGTGGTATCGCGGCGCGCAGATCCTGCGGGGCTTTGACGACGAGGTGCGCGGGCATCTGGCCGAGCTGATCCGGGGCCACGGAGTGGATCTGCATGTGGGGCTTGAAGTCGAACGGATGGAGCGGCGCGACGGCAAGATCTGGGTGAAGGGCACCGACGGGCGCGAGGATGTGTTCGATCAGGTGCTCTATGCCACCGGGCGCAAACCCAATACCTGGGGCCTGGGGCTGGAAGAGGCGGGCGTGACGCTGGGCCGTTGGGGCGAAGTGGTGGTGGACGATTACGGCCAGACCTCGACCCCCTCGATCTATGCGGTGGGCGATGTGACCAACCGGATCACGCTCACCCCGGTGGCGATCCGCGAAGGCATGGCCTTTGTCGAAACCGTGTTCAACGGCAACCCGACCAAGCCCGACCATGATCTGGTGCCCTCGGCGGTGTTCACCCAGCCGGAATATGGCTCGGTGGGCCTGACGGAAGAGGCGGCGCGCGAGCAGGAATGCGTCGACGTTTATTGCGCTGCGTTCCGGCCGATGCAGACCAGCTTTATCAACGGCACCGAGCGGGTGCTGTTCAAGCTGATCGTCAGCCAGAAAACCCAGAAAGTGCTGGGATGTCATATCGTGGCACCGGGGGCGGGCGAGATGATCCAGCTGGCCGCCGTGGCGATCAAGATGGGCGCAACCAAGGCCGATTTCGACGCCACCGTGGCGGTGCATCCGACCATGGCGGAAGAAATTGTGCTGATGAAACAGCCGACTCGCCGCTCATAAACGGGCAGGCGGGTTGAAATCACGCGGGCGTGAGGTCAGATTTGACCAAATGCCTTTGAAAAGAATGCGGAGAGGAACAGCAGCATATGGCCAGTGATAGTGGCGGACCCTGGGGCGGCGGCGGTGGAAACCGTGGCGGCTCGGGTGGCGATAATGGTAACGGTAATGGTGGCGGGCGGCGTCCCGGTGAAGGCCCGGACGGGCCGCAAATTCCTGAAATCGACGAGCTGATGAAACGCGGCCAGGAACGGCTGAAGGTTCTGATGGGCGGCGGCGGCAATGGTGCGCGGCGCACCGGCGGCGGTAATGGTGGCGGCGCCGGGCCGAAGATCGGTCGGGGCGGCATCGTCATTGCGGCGCTGGCGGCGGTTGTGGTCTGGGGCATGGCCTCTTTCTACCGGGTCGATACCTCGGAACAATCGGTCGAACTGATGTTCGGCAAGCGCTACAAGGTCGGCAGCGAGGGCTTGAACTTTGCCCCCTGGCCAGTTGTAACCAAAGAGATTTATCCGGTTACCCGTGAAAACACGATTGATATTGGCACCGGCACCGATCAGGGGCTGATGCTGACCGGGGACGAAAACATCGTCGACATCGATTTCCAGGTGGTCTGGAATATCGGTGACATCGAGAAATTCGTGTTCAACCTCGCCGATCCGGTCGACACGATCACCGCCGTGTCGGAATCGGCGATGCGTGAGATCATTGGTCGTTCGGAACTGGCGCCGGTCTTGAACCGCGACCGGGGCGCGATTGCGCAGGAGCTGCAATCGCTCATTCAGGAAACGCTCGATACTTACGAGTCCGGGGTGAACATCGTGCGGGTCAACTTCGACCGCGCCGACCCGCCGAGCGAAGTGATCGACAGCTTCCGCGAAGTGCAGGCGGCGGAACAGACCCGCGACACGCTGCAGAAACAGGCCGATGCCTATGCCAATCAGGTGATCGCCGGAGCCCGCGGGCAGGCCGCCCAGACGCTGGAACAGGCCGAAGCCTATCGCGCGCAGGTGGTCAACGAAGCTGAAGGTGAGGCGGCGCGGTTCATCGCGGTCTATGACGAATATGTCAAAGCCGAGGATGTGACGCGCAAACGGCTTTATCTCGAAACCATGCAGCGGGTGCTGTCCGGCGTGAACAAGGTCATCATCGACCCGAGCGCCGAAGGCGGGCAGGGCGTGGTGCCCTATCTGCCGCTCAGCGAATTGCGCAGCACGGCCCCGTCGTCGGGCAACGCCAACACCACCGGAGGGTCGAACTGATGCGACGCAGTTATATCGCACTGGGCGCGCTGGTTGTGGCGCTCATTATGGCACTGAACAGCTTTTACATCGTCGATGAACGCGAAAAGGCGTTGCGGCTGTGGTTTGGCGAAGTGACCGCCGAGATCACCGAACCGGGCCTGTATTTCAAGGTGCCGATCCTGCACGAGATCGCGACATATGACGACCGGATCCTGCCGCTGGACACCCAGCCGCTGGAAGTGACCCCGGCTGACGATCGCCGGTTGGTGGTCGATGCTTTCGCGCGCTGGAAAATCGCCGATGCCAAGCAGTTCCGCAAAGCGGTGGGGGCTTCGGGCATTCCCGGCGCCAAAACCCGTCTGCAACGGATCCTCAATGCGCAGCTGCGCGAGGTGCTGGGGCAGGTGGATTCCGGGGCCGTTCTGTCGGCTGACCGGGTGGTGCTGATGAACCAGATCCGCGACAAGGCGCGGGTCGAGGCGCTGGCGCTGGGCATCGACATCATCGACGTGCGGATCAAGCGCGCCGACCTGCCGAAGCAGAACCTTGCCGCCACCTTTGACCGGATGCGGGCCGAACGTCAGCGTGAAGCTGCCGACGAGATCGCCCGTGGTAAGGAAGCCGCCCAACGGCTGCGCGCGCAGGCGGATCGGACCGTGGTTGAAACCACCTCCGAGGCGCAAAAGCAGGCCGATATCACCCGGGGTGAGGCCGACGCCAAGCGGAACGCGATTTTCGCCGAAGCCTTTGGCCGCGATCCGGAGTTCTTTGCCTTCTACCGCTCGCTCAAAGCCTATGAGGAGAGCCTGCAGGGATCGAATTCGACCATGGTGATTTCGCCCGATAGCGAGTTCTTCGACTATCTGAAATCCTCGTCCGGGGCGGGCAATGGCGCCGGCACCGAGGCGCTGCAATGAGCTGGCTGGCACTTGGCTTCGGCCTTGTGCTGGTGATCGAGGGGCTGGTGTTCGCACTGGCCCCTTCGCGCATTGATTCAATTCTGGAAATGATGGCGTCGCTCTCGCATGAGCATCGGCGGATGATCGGCCTTATCGCCGTGGCCACCGGTGTGGCGCTGGTTTGGATCGGACGCAGTATCGGCGTCTGACATTGGTATTTTTCGACGTGAACCGCGGACGGGCTTTTGACAAAGCCCGTCTGATATTTCGGGAGGGGCATGCCAAACAATTGCAGAGCCGGAAATTTCACGTATGCGTGAAATCGCCTTGCAGCGTTTGTGTTGTGTAAAGCCCACCCTATCTACAAATTCCATGGGGGGCGCGGGATGTGCCCCCAGGCAGCATCAAGGAGGCCGCAGTGACAGCTCAGGCTCGTTTGACCCCAATGACACAAACAACAGGATTTCGCACCGGGCGCCGCATGCCCGTGCAAGCGTTCTACGTACTACTCGTTTCCATGGCGCTGGTGATCAGCTCCGGCCTGCGCGCTCAGGCGCGCGGCGTGCCGGAAAGCTTTGCCGACCTTGCCGAAAAGGTCAGCCCCGCCGTGGTCGACATCACCACCACCATGATGGTGGCACAGGACACCACCCAACAGCCGATGGTGCCGGAAGGCTCGCCCTTCGAGCAGTTCTTCAAGGATTTTCTCGATAAGAACGGCAATGGCCAGCCGCATGCGCAACGCAGTCAGGCACTCGGCTCGGGCTTCGTGATCTCGGAAGATGGCTATATCGTCACCAACAACCACGTGATTGACGGCGCCGATCAGATCCAGATCGAATTTGCCAATGGCGATCATTATGAAGCCAAGGTTGTGGGCGCTGACCCCAACACCGATATTGCGCTGCTGAAAATCGAAGCCGATCATTCGCTGGCCTTCGTACCGTTTGGCGACAGCGACATCATGCGGGTCGGCGATTGGGTCATGGCCGTGGGCAACCCGCTTGGTCAGGGCTTCTCGGTCTCGGCCGGGATCATCTCGGCGCGCGGGCGCGAGCTTTCGGGCACCTATGACGACTTTATCCAGACCGACGCCGCGATCAACAAGGGCAACTCGGGCGGGCCGCTGTTCAACATGGAAGGGCAAGTGATCGGCGTGAACACCGCGATCCTCAGCCCCACCGGCGGCTCGATCGGGATCGGTTTCTCGATGTCGTCGAACGTGGTGTCGAAAGTGGTCGATCAGCTGAAGCAATACGGCGAAACCCGTCGCGGCTGGCTGGGCGTGCGCATTCAGGACGTGACCTCGGATGTGGCCGAGGCGATGGGCCTCGACAGTTCCGCCGGTGCGCTGGTGACCGATGTGCCCGATGGTCCGGCCAAGGATGCGGGCATCCTGTCAGGTGACGTGATCCTGAACTTCGATGGCAGAGACGTGAAAGACACCCGCGAGCTGGTGCGGATCGTCGGCGACGCGGCGGCGGGCAAGAGTGTGCGGGTCGTGATCCTGCGCGATGGCGCAACCCAGACGCTGAAGGTTACCCTTGGGCGTCGTGAAGAAGCTCAGGCTGCCAGCGCAGCGCCGGCTCCGCAACAGGCCGAACCGCAGGCCCCGGCCGAGAAATCGGTGCTCGGGATGACCCTGTCGGAAATGTCCGACATGCTGCGGCAGGATCTGAACCTTGCCCCCGATGCCGCAGGTCTCGTGGTGACCGACATCGATCAGGCCAGCGACGCCTTCGACAAGGGTCTGCGCGCCGGTGACGTGATCGAGGAAGCCGGGCAACAGCGGGTGGAGACGATTGCCGATATGGACGCCCGGATCGATGACGCCAGCAAAGCGGGCCGCAAGTCGATCCTGCTGTTGATCCGTCGTCAGGGCGATCCGCGCTTCGTGGCCGTCACGCTCGACAAATAAGCCAGCAAAAAACCCCCGCTTTCGGGCGGGGGTTGTAAGGCCGCCCTCAATCGGGGCGGCCTTTTGCATGCCTGTGGCTTAGAAGCGGTGCTCGACGTCCCAGCGGTTCAGGCCGATATCGTCGAGGGCCTGATCAGACAGCCCACGCAGCGCCTTGCGGGTGGCGGCGCGGTGCCATGCGGTGATGGCATATTCGACCGCACGGGTCAGACGGGGGGCGAAGGCGAAGCCGGTGACGCGGAGCGTGGTGTCGAAACTGGTCATGGGTCGTGTCCTTGAAGACGTGTAAAACGAGTTGCCGTCACCTAACCGCCGGAATCATTGGCGAGTAGAGCTATTGTTTGCATATTTTCTATGCGCTTTATGCATGGCTCATTCGGCGGGGGGAGTGTCGGTTTCGGGATTTGCGCTGGCGGATGTTCGCGTTTCGTGCTAATTCTGCCCGAAACAACAACAAGGGCGGGGCAGCTCATGCGCGTGATCGGGATCGATCCGGGGCTTCGGAATATGGGCTGGGGGGTGATTGACACCGACGGTGCGCGAATCAGCCATGTGGCCAACGGCGTGTTGCATGGCGAGGGCGTGGAGCTGGCTGAGCGGCTTTTGGTGCTGTTTGACGGGCTCACCGAGGTGATTGCCCGCTACAAGCCGGAAACTGCAGCGGTCGAGAAAACCTTTGTGAACCGCGATGGCGTTGGCACGCTGAAGCTGGGGCAGGCACGCGGTGTGGCACTTTTGGTGCCTGCACGCGCCGGGCTGCCGGTGGGCGAATATGCCCCCAATCAGGTGAAGAAAACCGTGGTGGGCGTTGGGCACGCCGCCAAGCAACAGGTGGATCATATGGTGCGGCTGCAATTGCCCGGGGTTGAGATTGCCGGGCCGGATGCGGCAGACGCGCTGGCCATCGCGCTGACCCATGCGCATTTCACCCGCGCCTCGGGGCGGCTGGAAGCAGCCTTGAAGAGGGCCAGCGCATGATCGGACGTATTGCCGGAATTCTGATCTACAAAGCCACGGACAACGTGCTGATCGATGTGCGCGGGGTGGGCTATGTGGTGCATGTCTCGGATCGCACCCTGATGGCGCTACCGGGGCCGGGCGAGGCGGTGGCGCTTTATACCGACCTGCTGGTGCGCGAAGACCTGCTGCAGCTCTTCGGCTTTCCGACGCTGGTGGAAAAGGAATGGCACCGGCTGTTGATGTCGGTGCAGGGAGTTGGGGCGAAAGCCTCGCTGGCCATTCTCGGCGCGCTGGGGCCGGACGGGGTGAGCCGCGCGATTGCGTTGGGCGACTGGAATGCGGTGAAGGCGGCGCGGGGGATTGGCCCGAAAACCGCACAGCGCGTGGTGTTGGAGCTGAAAGACAAGGCCCATGCGGTGATGGCGATGTCGGCGGCGCCTGCGGCGGGCGCTGGCAGCGTGCCGGAGGATGCGGTGCTGGTGGAGGCCGATGCACCCGCAGCGGCGCCTGCGCCGGTGGTCGGCAACCCGTCCGCGCAGGCCGAAGCGCTCTCGGCCCTTGGCAATCTGGGCTACGCCCCCGGCGAGGCGGCCTCGGCCGTGGTCACGGCTTTGGGCGAGGCCCCCGAGCTGGATACCCCCGCCCTGATCCGCGCCGCCCTGCGGCTGCTGGCTCCGAAAGGATAGAGGATGGCTGTATCCGCGCGCACATGGCAACGGCTGCTCGCCATTCCCTTCGTCGTCCTCGGCGGCTGGGCGCTGGTTGCACCCACGAGCGTTCAGCATGTGGCGTTCCGCCCCGAGGTACAGATCGATGATCGGATCATGGCCGTGACGCTTGGCGCATTCGGTGCGCAGGCGCTGCTCGGGGCGGTGTTCATCCTGACCAGCCGTTTCACGCGCTGGAGTTTTCTTGGCTACGGCGTCGCGTTGTTGCCGTTCTTCGTGTTCAACTACTGGTTTCTCTATGTCGAACCGCTGTTCACGGCGGGGATGGCGATCGACTTCGTTGCCAATCTGGGGATGCTGGCCTTCTGCATTTTCGGCTGGCGCGCGGCGCGGGCGGAGGGGCTATGAGCGCGGTGGCCACCGGTATAGGTGAGGGCTTGCGCCCGGCCCGTACTGTTTGGAGAAATGGACATCTCGTATTGGAACGCAGCCGATGACCACACCTGATCCCACCCTGCGCCCCGATCCGCGACCGGAGGATAATGACCGCGCGCTGCGTCCGCAGATGCTGGCTGATTTCATCGGGCAGGCCGAGGCGCGCGCCAACCTCAAGGTGTTCATCGAAAGCGCCCGTCAGCGTGGCGAGGCGATGGACCACGCGTTGTTTCATGGGCCGCCCGGCCTTGGCAAGACCACGCTCGCCCAGATCATGGCGCGCGAGCTGGGGGTGAATTTTCGCATGACGTCGGGGCCGGTTCTGGCCAAGGCGGGCGATCTGGCGGCGATCCTGACCAATCTTGAACGCAATGATGTGCTGTTCATCGACGAGATCCATCGGCTCAATCCGGCGGTGGAAGAGGTGCTCTATCCGGCGATGGAGGATTTCGAGCTCGATCTGGTGATCGGCGAAGGCCCGGCGGCGCGCACCGTGCGGATCGAACTGCAACCCTTCACGCTGGTCGGGGCCACCACCCGGCTCGGGCTGTTGACCACGCCGTTGCGTGATCGCTTCGGCATCCCGACCCGGCTGCAATTCTATACGGTGGCAGAGCTCCATGAGATCGTCAGCCGCAATGCGGTGAAGCTGGGTGCGCCGGCCGATCCTGATGGCGCGCAGGAGATCGCCAAACGCGCCCGGGGCACGCCGCGGATTGCCGGGCGGCTGCTGCGCCGGGTGCTGGATTTCGCCATTGTCGAGGGGCAGGGGCGGATCACCCGGGCGATTGCCGATAACGCGCTGACGCGGCTGGGGGTGGATCATCTGGGGCTCGACGGGGCCGACCGGCGCTATCTCACCCTGATTGCCGAGCATTATCAGGGCGGTCCGGTGGGGATTGAAACCATGGCGGCGGCCCTCTCGGAAAGCCGCGATGCGCTGGAAGAGGTGATCGAGCCTTATCTGCTGCAACAGGGCCTCATCCAGCGCACCCCGCGTGGAAGGATGCTCGCCAGCCGCGCCTGGACCCATCTGGGCCTTGCCCCGCCCCGCGCCCCCGGACAGGCGGAGCTGTTCGAGGAGTGAGTGGCGCCTCTCGCGCCGGTTAGTGGTGCCGCTCAGGATTGCACGCCTGCCGGTAAGCTTTTATGCCTCTGCGCAGCTTTTGAGCCAGGATGAAGGACGTATCGTGACCCCGGACGACATTCAGAACATGTTCATGCGCGGCGAAGACTATGCTTTTGCCCGCTGGGGGCGGCCGATTGTGCCGGTGGTGTTTGGCGTCGAGGCGGAAACCCTTGGGGTGATCAAGGGCGCGATCGAGGCGATGGCGGTGCTGGTGGGCCATCAGATGGCCGAGACCGACCCGGAATTCGGCGCCAATCTGATGCTGTTCTTCTTTCGCGACTGGGACGAGCTGCTGGCTGTGCCCGATCTCGGCCAGATGATCCCCAATCTTGAGGCCACGGTTGCGCGACTGCGCGCGGCTGAGGCGACGCAATACCGGGCCTTCCGCTTTGATGAGGCTGGCGCGATCAAGGCGGCGTTTCTATTCGTGCGGATGGGCGGAGGCATGGAAGAGCTGCCCGCCGAGACGATTGCGCTGAGCCAGGCGGTGCAGGCGATGCTGACCTGGGGCGAGGGCGCCTTTGCCAATGCCTCGCCGCTGGTGCGCCACCCTGAAAGCGGGGCTGCCCTGCTGCGGCCCGAAATCGCCGCGCTGCTTTGTGCCGCCTATGACCGGGTGATGCCTGTGAGCGCTACTGACCCCAGCCACGCCCTGCGCCTGTTCGCGCGGATCGGGCCGGTGGGCTGAGATGGACGGGCTGGAAGGCTTCATCGTCGCGGCCAAGGCGACGACCTATGTGGGGGCGGGGCAGAAAGTGGCCCCCAGCCGCCCCGGCGCCTTCGATCTGACCTATGAAGATGGCGCATTTTCCTATCGTGACAGCTATTTCGGCGGCACGGATTTCGTCGGGCAGGAGGTTGTCTGGCACGGCGAAACCCCGGTCTGGGCGATGAATTACTATGGGCGGGTTCTGGCGGGCGATGTGTTTGACGGCGCGACCGGCGCAGAGGTGATCCGCGCGGCGCTTTCGGCAATGTATGCGGAAGGGCAGTTTCTGGGCGGGTTCGATTTTCTCCATGACGGCTATAGTTATGAAGATCGCAGCGAGGGGGACTGGCCGCAGTTCACCGGGATCGAGCGGATTTTGCGTGAGGGGCGCGTGCTTTACCGGCTCGACTATCATGGCGGAGTGATCGTGCCATGAGAGCCTTCCTTGCCCTCGATCTGCCGGAGGCGCTGGTGGCGCCGCTCACGCGGTTGCAGGCGGGGCTGATGGTGGGGCGGGCGGTGCCGGAGGAGAACCTGCATCTGACGCTGGCGTTTCTGGGCGAGATTTCGGACGCGCAGGCGCGCGATCTGGCCGAGGCGCTGAGCCTGTTTCGCCATCCGGCGATTGATCTCAGCCTGTCTGGCCTCGATCTCTTTGGCGGCAAACGGCCTGATGTGCTGTTCATTGGCGGCAGTGGCGAGGGGCTGGAGCATCTGCACGACAAGCTGGCGCATCTGGTGCGCGCCGTGGGGATCGCGCTGCCCCGCAGCCGCTTTCGCCCGCATGTGACGCTGGCGCGCTTTGGCAAAGACATGAGCGCGCGCGATCAGACGCGGCTGGGCGAGTTTCTGGCTCTCAACGCGCTGGCCCGCCTGCCACAGGCTCGCGCCGATACCGTCACCCTCTACCGCTCACACCTGCGCGAAGATGGCCCGATTTATGAAGCGCTGGCCGAAGCTGAGTTGAGCCGCTAGGAGACCTGAATGACCCACCGCTTTCCGATCCGGGTGTATTATGAAGATACCGACCTTGCCGGGATCGTTTATTACGCCAATTACCTGAAATTCATCGAGCGCGGGCGGACGGAGTTTGTGCGTTCGGTGGGGATTGATCAGGGGCGGCTGCGCGACGAGGAGGGTATCGTTTTTGCGGTGCGCCATGTCGAGGCGGACTATCTGGCCCCGGCGCGGTTTGACGACGAACTGGAGGTCGTGACTTCGGTGGTGGAGCTGGGCGGGGCGCGGATCGAGATGCGGCAGGAGGTGCAGCGCGACGGGCAGGCGATTTTCACCGCAAAGGTCACGCTGGTGGCGATGACGATGGAGGGGCGCGCGGCCCGGTTACCGGCGAATATCCGCTCGCTTCTGCTCTGAAAGCGTCGATTCCCTGCCTATGACGCGGTTGTGTTGGCTTTCTGCGTTGATATGGGCTATTTTCTGCCGCAAATGCCGTCCGTAAGAGACGGTGGGATCGAGGCAGGACTATGGAAGCAGACACTCTCGCAGCGGCGTCGCAGATCGATTTTTCGTTTCTGGCGCTTTTTCTTCGTGCAACATTCGTTGTGAAACTGGTGATGTTGCTGCTGGTTTCAGCATCGTTCTATTCCTGGGCCATCATCGTAACCAAGCACCTGCAATACCGGCGGGCGCGGGAACATGCGGCGGAATTCGATCAGGCTTTCTGGTCGGGCAATCCGCTGGATGAGCTGTTTGACGAGGTTGGACCGGCCCCGGAAGGATCATCTGAAAAGGTGTTTGCCGCCGGAATGTTGGAATGGCGCCGCTCGCACCGGGCGGATGGGCGGCTGATTGCGGGCGCGCAAAGCCGGATTGACCGCTCGATGGATGTGGCCATCGCCAAAGAGGCCGAAGGGCTGAACCGGGGGCTGTCGTTCCTCGCTACGGTCGCCTCGTCGGCGCCGTTCATCGGGCTTTTCGGTACGGTCTGGGGCATCATGCATGCTTTCATCGAGATCGCCCAGCAACAGAATACCAACCTCGCCGTGGTGGCGCCGGGCATTGCCGAGGCGCTGTTTGCCACCGGGCTGGGGCTGCTCGCTGCGATCCCGGCGCTGATCTTCTACAACAAGCTGACCGCCGACAGCGACAATATCACCGCAGGCTATGAAGCCTTTGCCGATGAGTTCGCCACCATCCTCAGCCGCCAGTTGGACGCCTGAGATGGGCGTGAACGTAGCAGGGGGCAAACCTCGCGCCCGGCGCGGGCGGCGGCGTGGACGGCATCGGGCAATGATGGCCGAGATCAACATCACGCCGATGGTCGACGTGATGCTGGTGCTTCTGATCATCTTCATGGTGGCCGCGCCCCTGATGACGGTGGGCGTGCCGGTGGAACTGCCGAAAACCGCAGCGACCGCGCTGCCGGCGGTGGAAGAAGAGCCGCTGACCGTGTCGATCACCGCCGAGGGCGCGATCACGCTGATGAAAACCGAGATCACGCAGGACGAGCTGATCCCGAAACTGCGCGCGATTGCGGCCGAACGGTCGGAGAACAAGATTTTCCTGCGCGCCGATGGGCGGGTGCCTTACGAGGTGGTCGCGCAGGTGATGGGCGCACTGAATTCGGGCGGGTTCAGCAATATCGGTCTGGTGACCGATACCGGCGGACCGTCGATGGGCGGGAACTGAGATGCGGAACAAAGGCCAAATGGCGAAAGCTGTCGTGGCGAGTATGGCCGGGCAGGGTGCATCTGCGCCCGCTTCGGTGCTGCGCCTGCGACGGGGGCGCCCGGAGGCCTGAGCCATGAGAACCGGCTATATCATTTCAGGTGTCGCGCACGGGCTGCTGTTTCTGTGGCTGCTGTTTGGCGAGCTGTTTTTGCCCTCGCGGGACGAGCCGCTGCTGTCGGTAGCGCAGGTGTCGCTGGTGTCTGCGCAGGAATTTGCCGCGCTGCAATCGCCCGCGCCGCAAGCGTCTCCCGCACCACCCGCGCGGCCACAACCTGTGGCGCAACCGGAGCCCGCGCCGACGCCGCAACCTGAACCTCAGCCTGAACCTCAGCCCGAGCCGCAACCGCAGCCCGAGCCGCAGCCTGTGCCTGAACCGACCCCCACGCCGACCCCGGATGTGACCCCGCCGCCCGCCGACCGGGTGACGAATGAAGTTGTGGAAGCGCCCGATCCTGCCCTGCCGACCGGGCCGGAGACCGTGCCCGAAGCCGCGCCCAGCGATGTGCCGAGCGAAACGCCGGTGGTGGAACAGCCGCCGCAGGCGCCGGAAGCCTCGACCACGCAGATCGTGACTGAAGCTGACACACCGGCCGAAGCCGCCCCGACCACCTCGATCCGGCCTCGGACCCGGCCCACGCCGCCGCCGCCGACCGAAACCGCGACGGCCACGCCGACGACCCCGGAGCCGCAGCCTGTGACCAATCCCGATGCCGCGATCAACGATGCGGTCGATAGCGCGCTGGCCGATATTCTGAACGATAGCGCGCCTGAAACCGCACCTACCCCTTCCGGCCCGCCGCTGACCCGTGGCGAGACCGATGGGCTGCGGGTGGCGGTATCGCAATGCTGGAACCTCGGCTCGTCCTCGACCGACGCCCTGCGCACCACGGTGACGGTGCTGGTCGATATGGCCGAGACCGGCAAGCCGCAATCGGTGACGCTGAAATCCTCGGATGGCCCCTCTGACGCGGCCACGCAGATTGCCTTTGAGGCGGCCAAGCGGGCGGTGATCCGTTGCGGCAGCCGTGGCTATCCGCTGCCGGTGGAGAAGTTCGACCAGTGGCGTCAGATTGAAATGACCTTTGACCCGACAAATATGAGGATCCGCTGATGGATCTGTTGGGATATAGATATGCCAATTCCAACGTAGTGCTGCGGAACGCGGTTAATTCCCCTTGGCGAACTGACCCCGTGCCGACTAATCCGGAGTGCGAGAGGACCCTATGACACATATTCGACTTCTGACCTTCGTACTGGCCCTGATCGGGCTCGCCCAGACCGCGCAAGCCGAGCCGCTTCGGATCGTCATTGATCAGGGCGTGATCGAACCCTTGCCCTTTGCCAGCCCCACCTTTGTGGCGGCGGGCGGTGCGGACTCCGCGCAGATGGCGCTGGATCTGACCCGGGTGGTGGCGGCCGACCTGACCGGTACCGGGCTGTTTCGGGAAATCCCCGACAGCGCCTTCATCTCGGGGGTCACCAACTTTGACGCCCCGGTTGCCTATTCCGACTGGAAAGCGATCAACGCGCAGGCGCTGATCACCGGGGCGGTTGCGGTGTCGGGCGGCAATATCACGGTGAAATTCCGGCTGTTCGACGTGTTCTCCGGTGCGCCGCTGGGCGAGGGGCTGCAACTGACCGGCACCACCGCTGGCTGGCGGCGCATCGCGCATAAGGTGGCGGATGTGGTCTATAGCCGGATCACCGGTGAAAGCGGCTATTTCGACAGCCGCGTGGCGTTTGTGAGCGAGCAGGGGCCGAAAGACGCCCGCCTGAAACGCCTTGCGATCATGGATTACGATGGCGCCAATGTGCAGTATCTGACCGACAGCAACACCATCGTTCTGGCGCCGCGCTTTTCGCCCGATGGCTCGCGGCTGCTCTACACCTCGTATGAGACCGGCCAACCGCAGATCTACCTTCTGGATGTGGCCAGCGTCGGCAAGGTGGGGCTGAATACCGGCGGGGCGGCGATGAGCTTTGCGCCGCGCTTCTCGCCCGATGGCAATTCGGTGGTGTTCTCGCTGGCCAATGGCGGCAATACCGACATCTTCATGATGGACCTGAACGGCGGCAATCTGCGCCAGCTGACCAATGCGCCCTCGATCGAGACCGCGCCGAGCTTTTCGCCGGACGGCTCGAAGATCGTGTTTGAAAGCGACCGTTCGGGCACGCAGCAGCTCTACGTGATGTCCGCCTCCGGCGGCGAGGCCACCCGGATCAGCTTTGGCGCCGGGCGTTATTCCACCGCCGTCTGGTCGCCGCGTGGGGACCTTATCGCTTTCACCAAGCAGAATGAAGGCCGCTTCCATATCGGCGTGATGCGCGTTGACGGCTCGGAAGAGCGGCTGTTGACCGCCTCGTTCCTGGAAGAGGGGCCGACCTGGTCGCCGAATGGTCGGGTGATCATGTTCACCCGCGAAAGCCAGGGGGCCGATGGGGCGCCGGCGCTTTATTCGGTCGATATTTCGGGGCGCAACCTCAAGCGGGTGCCGACTCCGAGTGCGGCCTCTGATCCGGCCTGGGGCCCGCTGCAACGCTAAGCGGGCTCAGAGCGGATTCACAAGCCGGACCTACTCTGCTAGAGTGACACGAATAAGAGCGTAATAACGGTATTCGAGACAGGAAAAATCCATGAAACATCTCACGATTGCTGCCATGCTTGTGGGCGCTCTTGCCCTCAGCGCCTGCGATAAAGGGAACCACTTCGGCACCGACGGCGCCAACGGGGCCTATGGCGCCAACGGCGCGATGGTCGCGGGTTCGGTCAGCGACCCGACCTCGCCTGCCTATTTCCAGGCCACCATCGGGGATCGGGTGTTCTTCTCGGTCGATCAGTCGACGCTGAGTTCGGAAGCGCAGGACGTGCTGGCCAAACAGGCACAGTGGCTGACCGCGAACCCGGCTTTCAACGCCACGATTGAAGGCCATGCCGACGAGCAGGGCACACGTGAATACAACCTTGCGCTGGGGGCCCGGCGGGCTTCGGCGGTGCAGGCCTATCTGATCGATCGCGGCGTCGCGCCGAACCGGCTGAAAACCGTGTCTTACGGCAAGGAACGTCCGCTGGCGATCTGCTCGGACGAAGCCTGCTATGCCCAGAACCGCCGCGCGGTGACGGTGCTGACCGCAGCAGGGGCCGGGGTCTGATCTCAGGCCGACGGACGAAAATAACACTGGTCTGAAAGACGAGGCATGACATGGGTCGGATTCCGGGGATTGTGAAACATCTGGGCAGCTTGGTGCTGGTGCTGGGGCTGTCCTCGGCTCCGCTGGGCGCGCAGCAGGCGGGCGACAATACCCAGACTCTGGCCGATATCCGTCAGGAACTGACGGTGCTTTATGTCTCGATCCAGAACCTCAAGGTTGAGCTGAACACGACCGGGGGCGCGACCTTGCCCTCGAATACCGGCTCGACCCTTGACCGGGTGATTGCGCTGGAAGCCGAACTGACCCGGCTGACCTCGAAGATCGAACAGCTTCAGCACCGGATCGACAATGTGGTGAAGGATGGCACCAATACGGTGGGCGATCTGGAATACCGGCTCTGTGAGCTGGAGCCGAATTGCGATGTGGGCCAGCTGGGCGATACCCCGACGCTGGGCGGTGGCGAGCTGCCGGCGGTGGCGACCACGGTGCCGGTCAGCCCGTCTGGTCCGGCCAGCGGCGATATGGCGGTGGCCGAGCAATCCGATTTCGACGACGCCAAGGCGGCGTTTGATGGCGGCGATTACGCCAAGGCCGCCGAGATGCTCTCCACCTATACCCAGACCTATCCGGGCGGACCTCTGGCCGGGCAGGCGGATTTCCTGCGCGGCGAGGCGCTGGGGCAGATGGGGCAGGTGGCTGAGGCCGCGCGCGCTTATCTCGCCTCCTATTCCGGCGAGCCGAACGGGCCGCGTTCGGCCCAGGCGCTGCTGAAACTGGGCGCTGCCCTTGGCGAGCTGGGGCAGGTGACGGAAGCCTGCGTGACGCTGGCTGAGGTGGGCAACCGCTTTGCCGGATCGCCCGAAGTGGCCGAAGCCGACAGAGCCCGTCAGGCGCTGAACTGCCAGTAACATGACAATTGAGACCCGGCTCGACACGGCGCTGCGCGATTGTCAGGCGCAGGCCGGGTTTGACGCCGTGTTGGTGGCGGTGTCGGGCGGATCGGATTCGCTCGCACTTTTGCATCTGAGCCATGAATGGGCCCGCGCGGCGGGCATCCCGATTGCGGCGGTGACGGTGGATCACGGGCTGAGAGCCGAGAGTGCTGATGAAGCCGCGAAGGTGCACGAGATCTGCGCGGGGCTGGATGTACCGCATCAGGTGCTGCGCTGGCAGGGTTGGAGCGGGCAGGGCAATCTGCAACAGGCGGCGCGCGAGGCGCGCTATGATCTGATCGCGACGGCGGACATCGCCGGGGGCGCCTCGCCGCTGATCCTTCTGGGTCATACCAAAGACGATCTGGCCGAAACCTTTCTGATGCGTCTGGCGCGCGGCTCGGGGGTGGACGGGCTGTCGGCGATGCGTGGGCTGTGGCAGGCGCGTGGGCGGCATTGGGCGCGGCCCTTGCTGGAGCTACGCCGGGAAGAGCTGCGTGACTGGCTGCGCGGGCGCGGGATCGGCTGGATCGACGACCCCTCAAATGAAAACGACCGCTTCGACCGGGTGAAGGCACGCCGGGCGCTGCGTGAGCTGGAGCCGTTGGGGCTGGGCGTGGACCGGCTGACGGCAACCGCCGAAGCGATGAGCGATGCGCGTCGGGCGCTGGAACGGGCGGCGCAGGCGGCAGCGTATGAGATTGCCCGGGTCGAGGCCGGGGATGTGGTCTTTGACCGGGCTGGGCTGGCCGGGCTGGAGGTCGAGCTGCGCGACCGGCTGATGTCGCACGCGCTGAAATGGGTTTCGTCCAGCCCCTACCGGCCCCGCCGCGATGCCCTGCATGCGCTGGAAAGCGACCTGCGCGACGGGCGGCGCCATGCCACTTTGCAAGGCTGCCTTCTGACCCAGACCGATGACACGCTGCGCGTGGCGCGCGAGCCGGAAGCGGTGCGTGCGGTGGTGGCGCCGGGGTCCGGGCTTTGGGATAATCGCTGGCAGCTCACCGGGCCAGATGCCCCGGATTGCGAAATTCGCGCGCTTGGCGAGGCGATTACGTCCTGCCCCGACTGGCGCGAAACCGGGTTGCCGCGCGACAGCCTGCGCGCCTCGCCTTCTGTATGGAAAGGTGATACACTGCTTGCAGCACCGCTCGCTGGGCTTGAGGCGGGATGGTCAGTGGCGCTTGTGCCACTGGGAGGAGATTTCTTCTCTTCAATTTTATCTCATTGAACCTTTGCTCAGCATCCCTATTTTAAGGTCAACGCGCGGGGGGACACCCGCATCAGACGTCTTCAAAGGAGAACGACTTGGGCAACGCGAGAAACTTCGCCTTCTGGATCGTGCTTTTTCTGCTGATCCTGGCCTTGTTCAATCTGTTCATGAACGGCCAGTCGAACGTGGCATCGAAAAGCGTGAGCTATTCCGACTTCATCGCCTCGGTCGATGCAGGGGAAGTGTCGAAGGCCACCGTGGACGGCGAGACCGTGCGCTATGTGGCGGGCGGCACCACCTATTCCACCATTCTGCCCGCTGATGCGCAGGTGACCGATAAACTGCTCGCCAAGGGCGTGTCGGTCGATGCGGTGAGCCAACAGCAATCGGGCTTCATGTCGCTTCTCACCCTCTGGCTGCCGGTGATCGTGCTGATCGGCTTCTGGTTCTTCATGATGAACCGGATGCAGGGCGGCGGCAAAGGCGGGGCAATGGGCTTTGGCAAATCCAAGGCCAAGATGCTGACCGAACGCGAAGGCCGGGTGACGTTTGACGACGTGGCCGGGATCGACGAAGCCAAGGAAGAGCTGGAAGAGATCGTGGAATTCCTGCGCAACCCGCAGAAATTCAGCCGTCTGGGCGGCAAGATCCCGAAAGGCGCGCTGCTGGTCGGCCCTCCGGGCACCGGTAAAACCCTGCTGGCACGCGCGATTGCGGGCGAGGCGGGCGTGCCCTTCTTCACCATTTCCGGTTCGGATTTCGTGGAAATGTTCGTGGGTGTCGGTGCAAGCCGGGTGCGCGACATGTTCGAGCAGGCCAAGAAAAACGCGCCCTGCATCGTGTTCATCGACGAGATCGATGCTGTCGGTCGCCATCGTGGCGCCGGTTATGGCGGCGGCAATGACGAGCGCGAGCAGACGCTGAACCAGCTTCTGGTCGAGATGGACGGGTTTGAGGCCAATGAGGGCGTGATCATCATCGCGGCCACCAACCGTAAAGACGTGCTGGATCCGGCGCTGCTGCGTCCGGGCCGGTTTGACCGTCAGGTCACGGTGCCGAATCCCGACATCAAGGGCCGCGAAAAGATCCTGTCTGTTCACGCGCGCAAAGTGCCGCTGGGGCCGGATGTGGATCTGCGCATCATCGCGCGCGGCACGCCGGGCTTCTCGGGGGCGGATCTGGCCAACCTCGTGAACGAGGCGGCGCTGATGGCTGCCCGTGTGGGCCGCCGCTTTGTGACCATGCCTGATTTCGAAGAGGCCAAGGACAAGGTGATGATGGGGGCCGAACGCCGCTCGATGGTGCTGACCGACGAGCAGAAGGCACATACGGCCTATCACGAAGCGGGCCATGCGGTGGTCGGTCTGGCGCTGGAGAAATGCGATCCGGTTTACAAGGCCACGATCATCCCGCGCGGTGGCGCATTGGGGATGGTGGTGAGCCTGCCCGAGATCGACCGGCTGAACTGGCACAAGGATCAATGCCAACAGAACCTCGCCATGACCATGGCGGGCAAGGCGGCAGAGATTCTTAAATGGGGCGAGGACGAAGTGTCGAACGGCCCGGCCGGGGACATCATGCAAGCCTCTAGCCTTGCGCGCGCCATGGTGATGCGCTGGGGGATGTCGGACAAGGTCGGCAATATCGACTATGCCGAAGCCGCCGAGGGCTATCAGGGCAATACCGGCGGGTTCTCGGTTTCGGCGCATACCAAGGAGCTGATCGAGGAAGAGGTTCGGGGCTTGGTGCAGACGGGCTACGAGCGCGCGATGTCGATCCTCACCGAACGCAAGGATGAATGGGAACGTCTGGCGCAGGGGCTTCTGGAATACGAAACCCTGACCGGCGAAGAGATCAAGCGGGTGATGGCAGGGCAACCGCCGCACGCCTCCGACGATGAGGGCGATGCAGCGGAGGGCGCCACGACCTCGGTGATCTCGATCCCGAAAACCAAGCCGCGCAAAAAGCCGAAAGGCGAGGGCGGCCTGGAGCCGGAACCCACCGTCTGACGGAACAAAGATCAACCCCGGGCCAAGGTCTGGGGTTTTTCTTTGTGCCCGAGGTTGACGCTCGATGTCGGAGCGGGCTTCTTACGCAGGACTGACAAAACGGGAGCCCGTCATGCCGCAAGCGATCATCCCCACCGAATATGTTGGCCGTGTCACCTGGTTGGGCCGGGTGGGGGACCGGGAGGCCGGGTTGGGCAGCCAGAGCGCCGAGGTTCTGGAGTTGGGCTTCGACGGGCCGCTGGGCGAGGCGCATGGCGGGCTGACGCGGGCGTCTTGTGTGCGGGTGACCAATATGTACGAGCGCGGCACCGAGATCCGCAATGTGCGGCAGGTCTCGATTGTCTCGGCCGAAGAGCTGGCGGCGATTGCGCAGGAGATGGGGGCGGAGCGGCTGGAGCCGGGCTGGATCGGGGCCACGATCATGGTCGAGGGCATTCCGGACCTTACCCATCTGCCGCCGTCTTCGCGGCTGCAGGGGCCGGCCGGGGCCACGCTGGTGGTGGATGCGGAAAACCATCCCTGCACCCCCGCCGGGAAAGCGGTGGATGCCTATCTGCCGGGGCTGGGGCCGCGGTTCAAACCGGCGGCGATGGGGCGGCGCGGGGTGACGGCCTGGGTCGAGCGGGAAGGGCGGCTGGCCGTGGGCGACGTGTTGCGCCTGTTCGTGCCGGGGCAGCGCGCCTGGGCGCCCTGATCAGAATCGCATTTTTCGGACCCATGCATACATTGAGGCCATGATTGCCGCCAAAACTCCTCTCGGTAGGGCTTTGGTGAATACATGCTCGAAAATTCTCTGCCGGGGGGTACCCGATAAAACCCTGATCCGGAACGCTTGTTTCGTATCGTAAACACGGGTTTCCGCAAAAGGCCGTTCCCGCCGCAAAAGATGTCGGATTCCGTATGCCCTTTTTTATGTATACATATATCAAGGGCCGGAATGAAGCCCGTTCCGGCTGGGAAGGATGAGACATGAGCTTTAAGACCGATATTCAGATTGCCCGCGAGGCCAACAAAAAGCCGATCCAAGAGATCGGGGCCAAGCTGGGTATTCCGACTGAGCACCTGCTGCCCTATGGCCACGACAAGGCCAAAGTATCGCAGGACTTCATCAATTCGCTGGAAAGCCGTGAGGATGGCAAGCTCATCCTGGTGACCGCGATCAACCCGACCCCGGCGGGCGAAGGCAAAACCACCACCACCGTGGGTCTGGGCGACGGTCTGAACGCCATCGGCAAAAAAGCCGTTGTGGCGATCCGCGAAGCCTCGCTCGGGCCGAACTTCGGCATGAAGGGTGGCGCGGCAGGTGGCGGCTACGCCCAGATCGTGCCGATGGAGGACATGAACCTCCACTTCACTGGCGACTTCCACGCCATCACCACCGCTCACAACCTGCTGTCGGCGATGATCGACAACCACATCTACTGGGGCAACGAGCTGGAAATCGACGAACGCCGCGTGGTGTGGCGTCGTGTGCTCGACATGAACGACCGCGCGCTGCGCGACGTGGTGACCAGCCTCGGCGGCGTGTCCAACGGCTTCCCGCGCCAGACCGGCTTTGACATCACCGTGGCGTCCGAAGTCATGGCGATCCTCTGCCTCGCGCAGGATCTCGACGATCTGCAATCGCGTCTGGGCGACATCATCGTGGCCTATACCCGCGACCGCAAAGCCATCACCTGCCGCGATGTCGGCGCTGACGGTGCGATGACTGTTCTGCTGAAAGACGCGATGCAGCCGAACCTGGTGCAGACGCTGGAAAACAACCCGGCCTTCGTGCATGGCGGCCCCTTCGCCAACATCGCTCATGGCTGCAACTCGCTGATCGCCACCCGTACCGCGCTGAAACTTGCCGATTACGTTGTGACGGAAGCTGGCTTTGGGGCCGACCTTGGCGCCGAGAAATTCATGAACATCAAGTGCCGCAAAGGCAATCTGGCCCCGTCCGCGGTGGTTCTGGTTGCGACCGTGCGGGCGATGAAAATGAACGGCGGCGTGGCCAAGAACGATCTGGGTGCCGAAAACGTCGATGCGGTGAAATCGGGCTGCGCCAACCTTGGCCGCCATATCGAAAACCTGAAAAGCTTCGGTGTGCCGGTTGTTGTCGCGATCAACCACTTCGTGTCGGATACCGATGCCGAGATCGACGCGGTTAAAGCCTATGTGGCCGGTCAGGGCTCGGAAGCGATCCTGTGCAAACACTGGGCCCAAGGTTCCGCCGGTGTTACCGAGCTCGCCACCCGTGTGGCCGAGATCGCCGATGCCGGTATGGCCAACTTCGCGCCGATCTA
Source organism: Paracoccaceae bacterium (assembly GCA_050288685.1). Taxonomy (GTDB): domain Bacteria; phylum Pseudomonadota; class Alphaproteobacteria; order Rhodobacterales; family Rhodobacteraceae; genus Sinisalibacter. The sequence goes on from JBNKEH010000003.1 coordinate 327,507, forward strand.
CCCGGACGAAATGGGCCTGTTCGAGAAAATCGAAACCATCGCCAAGCGCATCTACCGCGCCGACGAAGTGCTCGCTGACAAGAAGATCCGCGATCAGCTGAAAGCCTGGGAAGAAGCCGGCTATGGCAACCTGCCGGTCTGCATGGCGAAAACCCAGTACAGCTTCACCACCGATCCGAACCGCCGTGGCGCGCCCACCGGCCATTCGGTGCCGGTGCGCGAAGTGCGGCTCTCGGCCGGTGCCGGTTTCGTGGTTGCGATCTGCGGTGAGATCATGACCATGCCGGGCCTGCCGTCGAAACCGGCGGCTCTGACGATCAAACTCGATGAAAACGGCGACGTGCAAGGCTTGTTCTAAGCCGCGCGCTCGGGCAAAGAGAAGGCGCCTCGGGATTTCCCGGGGCGTCTTCGTAATCGAGAGGATCGCTCATGACCAACCGTCTTCCCCGTGCAGCCCTGATTGATGGCAAGGAAATCGGCGCGAGGATGCGGGCCGAGGTGGCCGCAGAGGCCGCCGAGCTTGAGGCCCTAGGCTGGAAACCCCGGCTGGTTTCTGTTTCGGTGGGCGATACGGCCGCTGCCGAGCTCTATGTGCGCAACCAGCAAAAGCAGGCCGCCAGTGCCGGTGTTGAGTTCGAGGCGCGCGCCTATCCGGAAGATACCTCGCTGGAACAGCTGATCGGTATCCTGCAGGGGCTGAACCATGATCCCCGCGTGAATGGCATCATCATCCAGCGCCCGCTGCCGTCGCATATTCCGGTGAAAGCGCTGCAAAAAGTCGTGCATCCGTTGAAAGACGTGGAAGGCATGCACCCGGCCTCGATCGGCAATATCGTTTATAACGACCTCACGCTCGGGCCGTGTACCGCCGTTGCGGCGGTGGAAATTCTGAAAACCCTGCCGCTGAATATCGAAGGGCTGGATGTGACGGTGATCGGCCATAGCGAGATCGTCGGCAAACCCATCGCCTTCCTCTTGATGGGGCTGGGGGCGACGGTGACCGTCTGCCACCACATGACCCGTTCTGTCGCCATGCACAGCCGCGCGGCCGATGCGGTGTTCGTGGCAGTGGGCAAGCCCGGTCTGGTGACCGGCGACATGATCCGCCCCGGTGCGGCGGTGATTGATATTGGCATCAACCGGGTTGACGGCAAAACCGTGGGCGACGTCGATTTCGACAGCGTCAAAGACGTGGCTGGCTGGCTGACCCCGGTTCCGGGCGGGGTAGGCCCGGTGACGGTGGCAATCCTGATGCGCAACGCGGTGCACGCGACGCGGATGCAAATGGACCATTACCGCGCAGAATACGCGCGAACCGATATCTGAGGGGGAAAAATGACTGCGAAACGTATTGATGGCAAAGCCTTCGCGGCCGATGTGCGCGCCCAGGTGGCGACCCATGTGGCGCGGCTGAAAGAAGAACACGGGCTGACCCCCGGTCTGGCCGTGGTGCTGGTGGGCGAAGATCCGGCGAGCCAGGTCTATGTGGCCTCGAAGGGCAAGCAGACCGTCGAAGTCGGGATGAACTCCTACGAGCACAAGCTGCCTGCCGATACTTCGGCGGAAGAGCTTTATGCGCTGATCGACCAGTTGAACAATGATCCGGCGGTGCATGGCATTCTGTGCCAGTTCCCGGTGCCCGATCATCTGTCGGAAGCCGAGATCGTGGCGCGGATCGACCCGGCCAAGGATGTGGACGGGCTGCATATCCAGAATATCGGCCTCTTGGCCAGCGGGCAGAAGGCGATGGCGCCCTGCACACCGCTGGGCTGCCTGATGCTGCTGCGCGACGAGCTCGGTGATCTGACCGGCAAAAACGCCGTGGTGATTGGCCGCTCGAACCTGGTGGGCAAGCCGATGGCGCAGCTTCTGCTGCGCGACAGCTGCACCGTGACCATCGCCCATAGCCGCACCAAAGATATCGAAGCTGTGGTTGGCGCAGCCGATATCGTGGTGGCCGCAGTTGGGCGCCCGGAAATGGTGAAAGGCAGCTGGATCAAGCCCGGTGCCACCGTCATCGACGTAGGCATCAACCGTCTGCCCCCCGCCGAAGAAGGCGCCAAGGGCAAGTTGGTGGGCGACGTGGAATATGCCGCCGCTGCCGAAGTGGCCGGGGCCATCACCCCGGTGCCGGGTGGCGTGGGGCCGATGACCATCGCCTGCCTGCTCGCCAACACCCTGACCGCTGCCTGCCGGGCCAACAACCTGGCCGAACCGGAAGGGCTGACCGCCTGATCTGAGGGCTGGTTTGAAAAGATTTGGGGCGGATCCTTCGCGGGATCCACCCCTTTTTGTTTTAGGCCGTGCGCATCGTCTTTGGTCCGCAAATACCTCACGGGGGTCTGGGGGTGTGAAACCCCCAGTGCGGGCGCGGCTCAGTCTTTGAACACCGGCGCGCGTTTTTGGATGCCGGCCATCACCGCTTCCATCTGGTTGGGCTGGCCGACCAGTTTTTCCTGCGCGGCGCTTTCGGCGATCAGCGTTTCGGCGGGGGGCATCAGGGCGGTGTCGGTGATCAGGCGTTTGGCCATGCGCACCGCGTCGGGCGAGCGGGCGGCGATTTCTTCGGCCAGAGCCAGTGCGCGGGCGAGGGGATCCTCGGCCAGTTCGGTGATAAAGCCCCAGTTCAGCGCCGCTTCGGCTCCGAAGATCTCGGCCGTATAGGTCAGCCGCCGGATCACGTCGCTGCGGGCAAGGCGGGGCATCAGCACCATGCCGCCCATATCGGGGACGATGCCCCAGCGGCCTTCCATGATCGAAAAGCGGGCGTCAGGAGCACTGATGCGGATATCGGCCCCGAGCATCAGTTGGAAGCCGCCGCCAAGCGCGTTGCCCGTGACCGCGGCGATCACCGGCTGCGGCAGTTCGGTCCAGACCATCACCGCGGCCTGAAACAGGTTCGAGGCGCCATGGGTGCGGGTGGTGAAACCGACAGTTTGCGCCAGCTCGGCGAGCTTCGGCATGGCCGAGACATCGAGGCCCGCGCAGAAGCTGTCGCCTTCGCCCACCAGCACCACGGCGCGCACATCGCGCGCGGCTTTCAGCGCTTCGCCGGTTTCGACCAGCGCTTCGATCTGCGCGATGTCGAGCGCGTTCAGCTTGTCGGGCCGGGTCATGGTGACCACGGCCACAGCGCCATGGCGGGTGATGGAAATGCGGTTGCTCATTGGGGCCTCCCTGTTGCGGGAAGGATGGCGGCACGGCGCGCGCGCGGCAAGGCTGACGCTACGGCGCGCGCATTGGAAGGGCGCGGGGGACGGGGCCAGTCATCACTGCCACAGCTCCCGGACCCATCAGCGCATCAAGCGCGGCGTCGTCGCTGCGCAGGCCGCCGGTATAGGTGCCGTAAGCGGGCAGGATGGCGCGGGCGGTGTCATAGAGCAGGCAGGGGCGACTGCGCCCCGCAAGCCGCGCTTTGGGGTGATAATGGCCTGAAACCTCGCCAGTGGCACTCGGCTCAGCGATATGGCGGAAGGACAGGGGACCGTGGCGGTATTCGGCCAGATGGGTGCCGCCAAGCGCCAGCGGGCCGGGATCGTGATTGCCCTCGATCCAGACCCAGCGCCGCCCCGCCATCAGCCGGGTGAGCCAGTCTGCCGCCTCGGGACTCAGCTCGTCGGCGGCGTGGGCATCGTCGAAACTGTCGCCGAGACAGATCAGGGTGTCGGGCTGGGTGGCGGCGATGTCTGCCTCCAGCCGGGCGAGGGTGTCGCTGACCTCATAGGGCGGCAGCAGCGCGCCTGCATTGCGGGCATAGCGCCCGGAGCGGCCCAGATGCAGATCGGAGACGCAAAGGAGCTGTTCCTCCGCCCACCAGAGCGCACCGGAGGGCAGGAGGGCGAGGCGCGCGCCCGCAAGGGTGAACGGATAGGTCTTCATGCCTCTGCGAAGCGCGTTTTGGCGGCGAATGCAAGGGGGCGCGGGTTTCGCGCGGATTTCGTGCTGCGGGACGGTGGAGCAAATGCCTTTTTGAAGGCATTTGCCAAAAGCCTTCTGAAGGCTTTTGGGGAGAGAGAGCGGTGGGGCGGCGGGTTAGCGCGCTGCTTGGCTTTCAAACAGCGCGATGGATCCTTCAAAGACCCGCGCGCGGATCTCCGGCCGTTCCATCATCAGCTCATGACGCGCGCCGTCGACCAGCTCCAGCTTGCCGCCCGGCCATTTTCCCATCAGCGCATGGATCGGGGCGGGGTCGACGATGCCTTCTTCTTTGCCCAGAAAAGCCAGCGCGGGCACGGAGGGGGGCGCCATGCGGCTAAGTCGCCGGTCTTCCAGCAGGGCCGCGCGCAGCCAGCTCAGGGTGACGCCACCGAGCGCCAGATCGGGATGGGTCGAGATCTGGATTTTCATGAAGTCCCAAATTTCGGGATCATGGGTCAGCAGGTTGTTTTCCACATTCGCGGTGAACAATTCATGGTCCAGCGAGCCCTTGGGCACCAGTTTGCCGCCCTGACCGAGCGCTGTGCCGACGATCGAGCTGACCCAGCCCAGCCGCCGGTCGCTATCCGACAGCTGGATGCCCCACATCGGGGCGGAAAAGGAGGCAGCGGCGACGTCGAGCCCTTCATGCAGGGCGCGCAGACCGATGCAGCCGCCCATGGAATGCGAGGCGAGGAACCAGGGTTTGGGAAGCTCCAGCCATTCGGCCAGATTCACCACAGCCGCGATATCGAGCTGGAATTCAGAGAAATTCCCGACATGGCCCAAAAGCGGCTCGGCCAGCGCATGGTCGGACAGGCCCTGACCGCGCCAGTCAATGGTGAGAAAGGCAAAGCCCGCCTGCGTGTATTCCTGCGCGGCGGGCCCGTATTTTTCGATATATTCGGTGCGGCCCGGAAAGAGCAGCACCGTGCCTTTGGTGGCAATGCCGGTGGCGGCGGGCCAGGCTGCGGCGCGGATGCGCACCCCGTCTGACGTGGTCAACCACCAAGCCTCGCCGCCCTCAGGCGCACGGGCCACGTCGGTGTAAAGCGGCGCGGCTTCCATCGCTTAGCTCAGCAAGCCGCCAAGGCGCATCGCGGCACCCATATCGCCATCGACCGAAAGCTTGCCGGTCATGAAGGCGGCGGTCGGGTTCAGATCGCCGGCCAGCATCGACTGGAACACATCGGGCGAAGCGGTGAGGGTAACATCGGTTTCGTCATCGCCAAGGCGGGCGCCATTGGCGTCGATGATCACTGCGCCCACGCCTTCGAGCACGAATTTTGCAGTTCCGTCAAAACCGGCCCCGGCCAGTTTTGCGTTGAGGGCGGTTACGGCGGTGTCGAGGGCGTCGCTCATTCTGGATCTCCAGTCTGGATTACAAGGTTGGGGGGAGCCTACAGGCAGGAGGGCCGTCGCGGAACAAGATTCCGGTCAAGTGACGCACGGGAATTTTTGCCGGAAAGGGCGCAGGCACACAAAGCAGGCACGCAAAGGTGATGACGATCACCGCCGGGCTGGGTTAGGCTGAGCTATGAAACGCGCAATTCTTATCCTTGCCATGCTCTTTGCGGCACACCCGGTTTTCGCCGATGAGGCGCGGCTGAATCAGCTGTTTGCCGAGCTGCAAACCGCCGGAGACGAGAACTGGCTGAGCATCGAAGAGCAGATCTGGGCGGAATGGTCGAACTCGGGATCGCCCGCCATGGACCTGCTGCTGGCGCGCGGGCGGGCCGAGATGGATGCGGGCGCGCTGAAGGCCGCCATCGACGATTTCACCGTGGTGGTGGAAAATGCGCCGGATTTCGCCGAGGGCTGGAATGCCCGCGCCACCGCCTATTTCATGGCCGATCTTTACGGGCCGTCCGTGGCCGATATCGCCCATGTGCTGACGCTGGAGCCGCGCCATTTCGGGGCGCTGGCGGGGCTTGGTGCCATTTTGGAACAGACGGGCGATCTGAAACAGGCGAAGGCCGCCTTTGAGGCTGCGCTTGCTATACATCCCTTCCGCCCCGATCTAAGAGAGGCCGTCGATCGCCTCGAAGCCGCGCTTCAGGGTTCTACGATCTGAAGCGAGGCAGGAGCGCAGCAATGTCGCGGATCACCGCGGTTCTCGGGCCCACAAATACGGGCAAAACTCACTATGCCATCGAGCGGATGCTCGCCTATCGCAGCGGGGTGATTGGCCTGCCGCTGCGGCTGTTGGCGCGTGAGGTTTACAACCGGATTGTCGAGCTGCGCGGGCCGTCCGTTGTGGCGCTGGTGACCGGCGAAGAGCGGATCGTGCCCGAGCGCACCCAATATTGGGTTTGCACCGTCGAAGCGATGCCCGATGGGATGGGTACCGATTTTCTGGCGGTGGACGAGATCCAGCTGTGCGCCGATCCCGAGCGCGGCCATGTGTTCACCGACCGGCTGCTGCATGCGCGCGGACGGCATGAAACCCTGTTCTTAGGCGCAGAAACCATGCGCGGGGCGATTGCCGCGCTGGTGCCGGGTGCCAATTTCATGAAACGCGAGCGGTTTTCGTCGCTGAGCTATGCCGGCTCGAAACGCACCAGCCGGATGCCGCCGCGCAGCGCGATTGTCGGCTTCTCGGTGGAAAACCTCTATGCGCTGGCCGAGCTGATGCGGCGCCAGAAGGGCGGCGTGGCGGTGGTGATGGGGGCCTTGAGCCCGCGCACCCGCAACGCGCAGGTCGAGATGTATCAGAATGGCGATGTGGATTACCTCGTGGCCACCGATGCGATCGGGATGGGGCTGAATCTCGACGTGAATCACGTGGCGTTTTCGGCGCTGAGCAAGTTCGACGGCTACCGGATGCGGCAACTTGCCCCGAATGAGCTGGCGCAGATTGCGGGTCGGGCGGGGCGCTATCGCAGCGATGGCACCTTCGGTGTGACCGGCGATGTGCACGGGCTGGAGCCGGAAGTGGTGGAGGCGATCACCAACCACCGCTTCACCCCGCTGCGCAAGCTCAACTGGCGCAATGCGCGGCTGGAATTTGGCCGGGTCGAGGCGCTGATCCGCTCGCTGGAAGCGCCGACCGACGATCCCTGGCTCAGCCGCGCCCGCGATGCCGACGATCTGATCGCCCTGAAAACATTGGCAGAAGAGGCGGAAATCCGCGCAAGGGCGAGCGATGGCGCTTCGGTGCGTTTGCTCTGGGATGTTTGCCGCATTCCGGATTTTCGCGGCATCAGCCAGAGCGAACATGCGGGGCTTTTGGGCCGGATCTACAACGATTTGCACGAATATGGCCGGGTGCGCGAAGACTGGTTTGCCGCGCAGGTGGCCCGGATTGACCGCACTCATGGCGATATTGATGCCCTGTCCAAGCGGCTCGCCTTTATCCGTACCTGGACTTACGTTGCGCAAAGAAAGGGTTGGCTTGAGGACGAAGGCCATTGGCGTGACGAAACGCGTGCGGTAGAAGATCGCCTGTCGGATGCGCTTCATGCGGCACTGACGCAACGATTTGTTGATCGGCGGACAGCAGTCTTGCTCCGGCGATTGAAGCAGAAGGAGGGCCTTGTGGCCGACGTGAACGACAAGGGTGAAGTGACGGTTGAGGGCGAATTTGTTGGTCGGCTGGAAGGGTTTCGCTTCCGGCAGGACAAATCCTCGACACCGGAAGAGGCCAATACCCTGCGTGCAGCAGCCGAAGCGGCGCTGGCACCCGAATTCCATCTGCGTGCAGATCGATTCTATAACGCGCCCGATACCGAGCTCGATTACACCGAGCAGGGCGGGCTTATGTGGGGCGAACATGCGGTCGGCAAGCTCGTCAAGGGCGACGACCCGCTGAAACCCCGCGTGCAGGCTTTCGTTGATGACGAAGCGGGCAGCGATGTGGCCGAGAAGGTTCAGCGCCGTCTGCAGCATTTCATCGACCGCAAGGTGGCCGCGCTGTTCGAGCCGCTTCTGACCATCCAGCGCGATGAGGCCCTGAACGGGCTGGCGCGTGGCTTTGGCTTCCGGCTGATCGAAAACCTTGGCATCATCCCGCGCGACGAGGTGGCGAATGAGGTGAAGGATCTGGATCAGGATGCCCGTGGCGCGCTGCGCAAACACGGCGTGCGTTTTGGTCAATATACGATCTTCCTGCCCTTGCTGCTGAAACCCGCGCCGACCCGTCTGCGTCTGGTTCTGTGGAGCCTTGCCAATGACGAGCAGATCTTCCCGGAAGCGCCGCCTCCGGGGCTGGTGACGATCCCGGTGATCGACGGCATCGAACGCGTGGTCTACACGCTGTCGGGCTACCGTCCGGCGGGCACGCGGGCGATCCGCATCGACATGCTGGAACGGCTTGCCGATCTTCTACGCGCCAAGGACAGCCGCGCCGGGTTCGAGGCCAATCCCGATATGCTCTCGATCAGCGGCACGACGCTGGAGCAATTTGCCGACCTGATGCAGGGTCTGGGCTACAAGGCCGAGCGCGGCGAGCGGGTGAAACAGCCCGTCGATCATGCCGAAGGCACGCCGGGCAGCTCGGAAGTTGAAGCGCAGCCGGATGCGGATGTGGCGGGTGCCGCCCATCCCGGTGCTGCTGGCGCCAGCGAAGCCGAAGCACAGCCCACCGCCGATGGCGTTGGGGCCGAAGCGGCGGTTGAGGTTGATCATCTGGCCGGAGAGGGGGCTTCGTCGGTCGAAGCTCAGCCCGAGCTGGCAGAGGCCGCCGAAGCGCAACCGGGCGAGGCCGGGGCCAGCGAGGCCAGTGCCCGTGCGGTGAGCGACGAGCCGGAAGTGTTCTACACCTTCACCTGGGGCGGGCTTGCGCGCCGTCAGGGGCAGGGCCAAGGGCGTCGGGGCGGTCAGCAGGGCGGCCAAGGCGGTCAGGCTGGTGGCGAGCGCGATCAGGGCCAGAGGGGCCGTGGTGGCCCCGCCAACAAGGGTGGCAAGGGCGGCGGCAAGCCGCGCGGGCCCAAACCCGGTCCGAAAGGGCAGGGCGGCGGCAGAGCCAAGAGCTTTGAAGCCCGTCCGCCCCGCAAGGAAAAACCGATTGATCCTGATAACCCCTTCGCCGCAGCGCTGATGGGGCTGAAGGACAAGACCTGATGCAGGATGGCGCTTTGGGTGGGCCGGAGACCCGGCCCGCCATGCGCGCTGACAAGTGGCTATGGCACGCGCGGTTTTTCAAAACCCGCGGCCTCGCCACCAAACTGATCACAGCCGGACATCTGCGGGTGAACAGCGAAAAGGTGGCCAAGGCCGCCTATTCGATCCGTCCGGGCGACGTGCTGACCTTTCCGCAGGCCCGGCAGGTGCGCGTGGTGAAGGTGCTGGCGCTGTCAGAGCGGCGCGGCCCGGCCCCGGAAGCCCAGGCGCTCTATGAGGACCTTTCGCCGCAGGTGGACCGGGTTGAGCGTAATCCAAGCTATGACGGCAAGGGCCGCCCGAACCGGAAAGAACGGCAGAACGCGCGTCTTTATGACCCGTCGCAGCTTGAATGATCTGACCAACCCTTGTAGCAAGACGCCGAACAACGACTTTCAGGGTGCCCCATGACCTACATCGTCAATGATAAATGTATCGCCTGCAAATACACCGACTGCGTGGAAGTCTGCCCGGTGGATTGTTTCTACGAAGGCGAGAATATGTTGGTGATTCACCCTGATGAATGCATCGATTGTGGGGTTTGCGAGCCGGAATGCCCGGCCGACGCGATCCGCCCGGATACCGAGCCGGAAGCCGCCAAATGGGTGGAATTCAACCGCAAATACGCCGAGCTTTGGCCGGTGATCGTCGAGAAGAAAGATCCGCTGCCGGGCTATGAAGAGCGCGATGGCGAAGAGGGCAAGCTGGAGAAGTATTTCTCGGAAGCGCCTGGCGAAGGCAACTGAGCCTGACGGCAGCTGTGCGGCGGCTGGTTAATCAAGGTTAAGCGTGGTGTTGCAACCGCGCTTTCAAATATCCTGATTCTGTGTTATGTTCGGTGCTTAGATGAGCCGAAAGCCGAGCCTGTTCGGGCAGGTCGCACTGTTTATGTAGATATGACGCGCAATAACTGAGCTGCGTCCGGAACTCGGGTCCGGAGGCGGTGTTTTGTGTCGGTATCGGGTTGAATGAGGAAGAGATACATATGAGCAAAGCCAAAAAAGCGGATTTCCGTCCGAATGACTTCGTTGTCTATCCCGCGCATGGGGTGGGCAAGATCATGTCGATCGAGGAGCAGGAAATCGCGGGGCTGTCGCTGGAGCTGTTCGTGATCTCCTTCGAGAAAGACAAGATGACCCTGCGGGTGCCTACCAACAAGGCAACCGAAGTGGGGATGCGCGGGCTGTCGAGCCCCGACATCGTGTCGAAGGCGATGGATACGCTCAAGGGCAAAGCACGGGTCAAACGCGCGATGTGGTCGCGTCGGGCGCAGGAATACGAACAGAAGATTAATTCGGGCGATCTGATCTCGATTGCCGAAGTGGTCCGCGACCTGCACCGCAATGACGACCAGCGCGAGCAAAGCTATTCGGAACGCCAGCTTTACGAAGCGGCGCTGGAACGGCTGACCCGCGAAGTCGCGGCCGTGTCGGGTGGCGATGAGATTGCCGCGCAGAAAAAGGTCGATGACGTTCTGACCTCGCGCGCCGCCTGATCTGACGAAATAGGTGCGAAGCCGCTGCCCCTCGGGGCGGCGGTTTTTCGTTGCGTATCAAAGACCCGCGCGGATCATCTCACGTATTTTCACGGCCTTTTCGAAGTGATCGAGCCGATGGGTTTTGATCCACCATTCGGCGGCTTCCATCAGCAGGTCGGGATCGTCATTCCTGTTGGCGAAGAAGGCGTAGAAGGACAGGCCGACGCCATCGCCCTTGCTGGCGATTTTCTGGTCGCAGACCTGAAGGATTTTCTGTCGGAGGCTGGGGCGCATCGCGGTCGGCCTCGTTACAGCCAGGACGCAAGCGCGATCAGCGCAGCGATTTCGGCGATCTGCTGGCTGGCGCCAAGGATGTCGCCGGTTTGCCCGCCGATCTTCGCGCGGGCGATCAGGGCGAGGGCCGCTACTGCCAGCGCAATCCAGACTGCCAGAGCCAGCACGCTCCAGCCGATAGTCAGAAGCCCGACCAGAAGCGCTGTGACAACCGCGAGCAGCGCTGTGTCACGTGGCGGGGCGCCGACATTGCTTGAGAGCCCTGCTCCGCGCGCATTGGGCAGGGTGGCCATCAGCACCGCCATCGGTGCGCGTGACAGGGCCGCCACGGCGATGAGCGGGGCAAAGAGCCCGCCCGCGCCAATCAGGGCGGTGAGGGCCGTCCAGCGCAGGATCAGCGCCAGGATCAGCGCCAGCACGCCATAGGAGCCGATATGGCTGTCCTTCATGATCTCCAGCCGCCGGACGGGGTCGTGCCCGCCCCAGAGCCCGTCAGCGGTATCGGCCAGCCCGTCTTCATGCAATGCGCCAATCAGGGCGATCTGGGTGGCGATCACCAGCGCGGCAACAATGGGGGGCGAGAGATGCAAGGTCAGCGCCAGCCAGCCCACGCCGCCCGCGATCAGTGCCACGACAGCCCCCGCCAGCGGCCAGGCCCAGGCCGCGCGCGCTCCCCGCGCAAAGGCGCTTTTCACCGGCAGCCGGGTCAGCAGCGCCAGCGCCTCGGCCAGATCGGCGGGCATAGCAAGGGGTGCGTCGTTTTTCGTCACTTGCGGGACCTTTCCTGACTGTTGTGCTCGCTTATGCCTCGGTAAAGAGGTCGTCACAACGTTTCAACAGGAGAGCCGTGATGTCCCTTGCCCCGTTCAGTAGTCTTGCCGAGTTCCGCACGCTTCTGGCCGGGTTGCCCGGGCCGGACGAGGCGGCGCGCGCCGGGGCCGAGGCCCGCAATCTGCAACTGACCAAACCGCCCGCAGCGCTGGGGCGGATGGAAGATCTGGCGATCTGGTATGCAGGCTGGCGCGGCAATGAACGGCCCACGCTCGAAGCGCCGCAAGTGGTGATCTTTGCGGGCAATCACGGCGTCACGGCGCGGGGCGTTTCGGCCTTTCCCGCCGAGGTGACGGTGCAGATGGTGGGGAATTTCGAAGCCGGGGGGGCAGCGATCAACCAGCTGTCCAAGGCCTTCGGGGCCAAGATGAATGTGGTGGCACTGGAGCTGGAAAACCCCACCGCCGATTTCACCACCGGCCCCGCGATGAGCGAAGAGGAACTGGTGGCGGCGCTGGCGGCGGGCTGGACGGCGGTTGACCCGGAGGCCGATCTGCTGGTCACCGGCGAGATGGGCATTGGCAACACCACTTCGGCGGCGGCGATTGCCTATGCGCTGTTTGGCGGCGCGCCGGAAAGCTGGGTGGGGCGTGGCACCGGGGTGGACGATGCCGGGGTGGCGCTGAAAGCGCAGGTGGTGGCCGAAGGGCTGGCCGCCAACCCCGAAGCAGGCAACGATCCGCTGGAGGCGCTGCGCTGCCTTGGCGGGCGTGAACTGGCGGGGATGGCGGGGGCGATTGCGGCGGCCCATGCGGCGCGCATTCCGGTCATTCTGGACGGGTTCATCTGCACCGCTGCGGCGGCCACGCTGGAACGCGCTGTGCCGGGCGCGCTGGATCACGCGGTGGCTGGGCATGTTTCGGCCGAGGCTGCGCATGGCCGCCTGCTTGATGCACTGGGCAAGGCGCCGCTTCTGTCGCTCGGGATGCGGCTGGGCGAGGGCTCTGGCGCGGCGCTGGCCATCGGCGTTCTGAAAGGCGCCGTGGCCTGCCATTCCGGCATGTCGACCTTTGCTGAAGCCGGGGTATCGGAAGGCTGATTCCCCGGCCTGCTGGGCTTGGGTTAGTCGATATTCTTCAGGATCGCTTCGCTTTTCTCGGCAATCTTGGCGAGCTGATCGGCGATGCGCTGCTGGAAGGTGCCAAGCTGGGTGATGATGTCGCCCAGCCCTTCGCCTGCATTCTGGATGCGCCCGGCCTCGATCTTGGCGAGGATGCGGGTGGATGACAGCCCGGTCACGTGGCGGTTCATCATATCGCAGGTGCGCAGGATACGGTCGGCCTCCGAGCCGACCTTGGCCAGCCCATCCTTGGATTGCTTGAGGAAGGTCTCAAGCTGATCGTGCAGGATCCGCCGCTCGTTCTCGATATCGACCTTGTCGGTGGTCAGGGTTTCGCGGGTGAGCTGGGCATCGCATTCGTGCAGCACCCGCACCATGCATTCGAGAAACAGCGAGGTTTCGATGGTGATCCGGATCGAGGCGAAATTGCTGCCCTCATGGGCGATATTGGTTTCAAACCAGTCCGACATTTCACGCGAGATCGCGCCGTAGTTCTTCGACAGGGTCGAGACCGGGCCGCCGGTGGGTTCCAGCCGCGAGGCGATGACCTGCATGTTATGCGGGATCGTGCGCATTTGGTGAAACACGTGAATCAGGCTGTTGGTATCGTCTTTCAGCGCGGTGGCGGCGGTGATCATGGCGTCGAACCGTGAAAGATTGAGATCCAGATCATTATGCATCCCGGCATCGCGCGCCCGCAATTCGAGGTTCATCGCCTCGGAGGCGAAGATGTCATATTCGGAATAGCCCAGCTCGTTCAGGCGGGCCAGAAGCCGTTTGGCGCTGGCTTCCGGGGTGAGGTTCTCGCTCTTTTCGGCGGCAAGAAGCGCAGCGTATTCCTCTTGAATCACCGCAAACATCTTGCCGGTGGGCTTGATCCGGGCCGAGAGATACCCGCCCTCGCAGGGGGCAACGGCGGCGAAAACCCAGTAGGAGAGGCCATCGCGGGCGAGGTTTTTCACGTAGGCGCCAATGAAGTGGCCCTTTTGGATGCGGTCCCAAAGCAACCAGAACACGCCGCGCGGCATGTCGGGATGGCGGATGACGCGATGCGGCGCGCCGATCAGATCGTCCCAATCGAAATCGGCCACGCGCCGGAAGACCTCGTTCCCGGCCTGGATGACGCCCCGCTTGTCGGTGCGCGAAAAGAAGACTTCGTCCAGAGCGAACGGCGCTTCACCAGTGGCCGGACGAAAGTCTGAGGGTACTTGCTGATATGACACGGTGGGAGTGTTCCATTATTCCGGCGAGAGCCTGTTCTTTCGGATATGTATGCTCTTTTGATTTCCAGCTGGTTAACCGAACCGGAGCCGGAGTGGCGGGAGGTGAAAAAAGTTGCAGAGGAAATATTGCCAAAAGACGCCCGCAGGATCGCTGGCGCCGGAGGGAATTTTGCGGGAGGAGAGGGAGGCTTAGCCGAGCGGCAATACGTCGAGTTTGAAGACGCGATTGCCCTTTTGGTAGGTGAGCTGGCTGGCCGAGATCGAGGTGACCTGACCGCCATCGAGCCGATCACCTACCTGCACGCGCACATAGCGGCCATTGGCGAGGCGCACCAGCGCGCGGCGGGTATTCGACGTGCCGTAGATCCCGATCACATTGATTTCGCGCAGATTTATCGCATTCTCGGTGGTGGCCTGCGCGGCAACGCTGGCGCTGGTCGGGATGGAGGGCGCGCGTGGTGCCGTGGGCTCAGGCTCGGGGTCGCCCGGGGCCGAGACCACAGAGCCGTCGGAGGCGCTGATCTGGGCCGAGGCGACGATGGCGTCGAAATTCGCCGGACGCCGACTGGGCAGGCGGGAGCTGGCCACGGCCAGTTCGGTGGAGCCGACGAAGGGGTTTTCCACCGCATCGGCGATGGCGGCGTCAATGGCGCCATCAGAGATGGCGTCGGGTGCTGCCGGGGCTTCCGGAGTGGTGCTGTCGGCGGCGGCAAGATCGGTCGGGCGCGGCGGCGGGCGCAGGATGTCGGCGGTATCGGCAGGAGGCTCGGCCACCGGGCTATCGGGGGTCATCGCCTCCGGATTTGCGGCGAGGGCAGTGTCAGCCGGGGCGGGATCGGCCGGGGCGGTTTCGGGGGCGGTTTCGGGGGCGGCACTGCCCGGACGCAGAGGCGGCACCAGCGCGGGTTTGCCCGCAAAAACCAGAATGCCCGCCGGGCTTATCGCTCCGTCGGGCTTTGGCTCTATGAGCCCGTTTTCGTCAAGCGCGAAACTCGTATTGGGCGCTGGCGGGGGCATCGGATCGGCCCGGGCGATATCAAAGCTTGCCTCGGGGGTGATCCCCGGGAGCGGGGTCAGCTCGTGTCGGGTCGGCCCCCCGGCCAGCCCCGCAAGCGACTGGGCCGTCAAAGCGCCGAGATCCGGCCCGGCCAGCGCCTCGGGGGCGTGCTGCCAGATTCCGGTATCGGTGTAATAGGCGGCGGCCTCTTCGGCTGAAAGCACCTGCGCCGTGGTCAGACCATCGGTGGTGGAATTCGGCACCGGGTCGGGTTCGGTCACGGCAGGCGCAGTGTCGGGGGCGACCAGCGCCAGCGTGGTGTCGTCGGGCACCGGGCTATCGAGCGGGGTCACGTCGGGCGTGCCGCCCAGATCGGCGGTGCCGACCGGGTCGGTGGGGGCCTGATCGTCCGGTTGCGACAGCGTGGCCACATCGGGGCTGGGATTGAACAGGCTGACCTGACCGTCCTGCACGAAGAAGCTCGACCAGACCACGATGACCGCCATGATCAGAAGCAAGAGCAGGGTGAGGATCAGCCCCAGATATTTCGGCTTGCCACCAACCGCCTGGGTCTTGCGGGCACCGAACACTGTCAGCGCCTCTGCCTCGCGGGCCCGGCGCGCCTCTTCTTCGGCGCGTTTTGGATTGCCTTTGCGCTTGGGCAGAGGCAGGGCGCGGGGGCTTGGCTTGTCCGGGGTCTCGACAGGCTGCGATTGCTCCGGTGCTTCCGGTGCAGGTGCGGCATCGGCGGGCTTGCGCGCGGGGATCAGCCCGGTGGCCGTATCGCGCACGCGTTCGATCAGGCCGGGGCCTTTCGGCTCGGGCTGGAACGGGCGCTCGGGGGTCGGCAGTGGTTTGGCGAGCGCATCGGCCATCTCGGCCCGGAGCCGCGAGAACGGCGATCCGCCCTCAAGCGTGCCCTTCGTCGGGGACAGTTCGAACGGTGCGGAAAAACCGGGTTTGGGCGGCGTCGGCGCGCTTTGATTGCGCGAGGCGGGCGTCAGAGCCGGGGGCGTGCCTGTGTCGACCTCGCTGGCCGTGCGGCGCGAGGAGAAGGCGATAGACGGGGGCGCATCCGTGGCATCGGACTCACCGTTTGCCGGAGCCTGCGGTTTGGGGGCTTCCGCTTCCACAGGTTTGGGCGCAGCGGGTTCGACAAACGGCGGCAGGCTGGTCTTTCCAGCGAAACTCGGGCTCTGCTCAGAGGTTTCGCTCTGCGTGGCGCGGTTGGGCTGCGTCGGTTCCTCGTCGTCGATTACCGGCAGCGGCGCTTTGGGCGCGGGGCGTGGCGGCATCGGCTCGCGCTTGGCCGTGTCGCGGGCGGGCGCCTTGGACGGTTTGCTTGGCAGGAAGGGCCGCGCCTTGGCGTCTTCATCGTCTTCGCCCGGGAAGGCGGGGAAGGGCGCGAGCGCGGGCATTTTTGGCTCGTCGGTATCCTTGCGGCCACGGCGTTTGCTGGTGGGCGCTTCGGGGGCGGGCGCGTCAAAGGCGGGTTCCGGCTTGGGATCGAAGGCGCCGGAAAGTTCCTCGGCCAGCGCATCCAGCTCGGCAAAGGGATCGCCCAGCTCGGGGATCGGCGCACGCTCGACTTTTTTCGGGGCCGGTTTCGGCGCGGGTGCGGCTTCGACTTCGACATGCGGGGCCGGATCGGGCTGGGGCAGATCGGCGGGCTCTTCGACAATTTCAACCGGTTCGGCAACACTGCCGCCTTCGGCGGGTTTGCTTTTTGACGCGAGCGGCACGGCGGCGGCATCGGGTTCGACCCGTTCGCCGGGCTCCAGCAAGCGGGTGGCGGCTTTGGTCTTGCCGAAGAACGGCTCGCCCGACATATCGCCCCGGCCCGGACGGGCAACAAAGCTGACCGGGTTGAATTTGTTTTCGGCGGCAAAGGCTTCGGCCTCGTCCAGCGTTTCGCGGGCGACCACGGCCACACGGGCCTTGTCGCCCTCGGCGCGCCAGTCAAAGACCAGCTCGCCGACCGGATAGGGGGTGAGCCCGTCAAGGGCTGCGCGGATCTGCACTTCGCGGGCAATATCGTCGGGGCCGGAGGCATCGACCACGGTATAAAGCACCTGCGAATTGGGAATGATCAGCTTGCAGGTGAAGTGACCATTGGCAAGCTGCGCCGCCGTCATGTGCAGGTCGGAGAGCCGGGCCATGAATTCGGGATCGTCCAGCCCGACGCTGCCCACCAGCGACCAGCCGTTTTTGCCGCGGTGAAGCAGGTTGATACCGTCATGGCTGAGATCGAGCGCGAAATTCGGTTTCATGGTGATCCGGTCTGATGTCTTTTGGAGCTTGGCCCCGTGCGCGAGACCCTATCGCAGCCAGCGCGCCAAGGAAAGTAAAAGAGGCAAGCGCGTGCGTGGATCAGCGTGTTCTCACCGCTTTGGCCCCTAACGCGCTGCATTGGCGGGATTTATCCCCGGTTGCCCATGGCGGTTTTCGGGGCGATTTGCGGCCAGAATCGGCGGTAAAAAAGTTAACGCGGCGGGCGGGTGGTGGCTGGGCGAATTTGACCGGGCGCGCGATCGGGACTAGATTTCGGACTATGCTGGAATGACGCATGAAACGGCCCGGGCCCCGCCCGAGGCCGTTTTTTCGTGGCACTCGGACGGGGCAAGTATGAGAGGCGAAAATGAGCAATAACACCCGCCCCGGCCTTGGGAAGGAAACCGGTCCCGACGCGCTGCTGAAACTCGCGGAAGACGAGGTGGCCTGGGCATTGGATGAACTGCAGGAGGCCGTTCGCGCCCAGACGGCGCAGGAGGATGGCACCGGCAGGAGGGTCAGCGAAGCCACCAACGGGCTGCATCGCTCGATTCAGGCCCTGTTCAACGAAAGGCATCATCTTGAAAAATTCCATGGCAGTGCTGCCGGAGAAACCGGCGTCGATTTCGACAGGGCCCGCGCTGAAATCGGGCGCAGGCTGGATCGCCTCCGGGCCGAAGACGGTGCAGGCGACATTTCTGAAGGATCTGAGTGACGAGGAGCTGAAGGCACTGCCGTGGCTATTCGAGTTCTGGGCCTTGCCGCATCAACTGGCGCCTGAGGGCGACTGGCGCAGCTGGGTGGTGCTGGGCGGGCGCGGCGCGGGCAAGACAAGGGCCGGGGCGGAATGGGTGCGGATGCAGGTCGAGGGGGCGCGGCCGGGAGACGTGGGGCGGGCGCGCCATGTGGCGCTGGTGGGCGAGACCATGGATCAGGTGCGCGAGGTGATGGTGTTTGGCGAAAGCGGGCTGATTGCCGCCTCGCCGCCGGATCGACGCCCGGTCTGGGAGGCGACGCGGCGGCGGCTGGTCTGGCCGAACGGGGCCATCGCGCAGGCGTTCTCGGCCTCGGAACCGGAAAGCCTACGCGGGCCGCAATTCGATGCCGCCTGGGTCGATGAGCTGGCGAAGTGGAAGAAGGGAAGCGAGGCCTGGGACATGCTGCAATTCGCGCTGCGTCTGGGGGCGCATCCACAGCAGGTGATCACCACCACGCCGCGCAATGTGCCGGTGCTGAAAGCGGTGCTGGCCAACCCCTCGACGGTGATGACCCATGCCCCGACCGAGGCGAACCGGGCCAACCTCGCGCATTCGTTTCTGGAAGAGGTCGAGGCGCGCTATGGCGGCACGCGTCTGGGGCGGCAGGAGCTGGAGGGCGAGCTGATCGCCGAGGAAGACGGCGCGCTGTGGACGGCGGCGGGGCTTGATGCGCTGCGGGTGGATCACTGCCCCAGCTTCAGCCGCATCGTGGTGGCAGTGGATCCGCCGGTGACCGGGCATAAGGGCTCGGACGAATGCGGGATTGTCGTGGTGGGGGCGGTGACCGAGGGGCCGGTGCAGAACTGGCGGGCGGTGGTGCTGGAAGATGCCAGCGTGTCGGCGGCATCGCCCAGCGAATGGGCACGGGCGGCGCTGTCGGCGCTGGAACGACACGGGGCAGAGCGGCTGGTGGCCGAGGTCAATCAGGGCGGCGATCCGCTGGTGCCCTATCGCGCGGTGCGCGCCAGCCGGGGCAAAGCCAAGCGGGCCGAGCCGGTGGCCGCGCTTTATGAGCAGGGGCGGATCGGCCATTGCCGGGGGCTGGCGCGAGCTGCTGGCGGGCGCCGGGGTGAAAGCGGCGCAGATTTCCGGCTCGGGGGTGTTTCGCGACGACGCCACCGATGCGCGGGCGCGGCAGGTGTTTTTCGCGGGCGAGATCCCCGAATTTCAGGTGATCGTGCCGGATTTCGGCATCATCCAAGGCGCCTTCCTGATCACCTCGCTCGACTATGCGGGGCGGTATGATGGCGAAGCCACCTATGAGCTGGCGCTGTCCTCGGCGGGTGCGCTCAGCTTTACGGCGCTGTGATCATGGCCAACCCCTATGCAGGCGAAGTGGCGCTGATGCTGAATGGCGAGCGGCAGGTGCTGAAGCTGACGCTGGGCGCGCTGGCCGAGCTGGAAGAGAGCCTCGAAAGCCGCTCGCTGATCGCCCTGGTGGAGCGGTTCGAACAGGGCGCGTTTTCCACCCGCGATGTACAGGGCTTCACCCGCTCGAAAGGCCAGATCGCGGCGCAGCTTGGCCGCGCCCTGACGCGCGGACGGCGCTATAGCTGAGGAGGGCGATATGCTGTTTCACGAAATCCGGTTTCCCCCGAGCCTGAGCTTTGGCTCGGTCGGCGGGCCAGAGCGGCGCACCGAGGTGGTGACGCTGGCCAATGGCTATGAAGAGCGCAACACCCCCTGGGCGCATTCGCGCCGCCGCTACGATGCCGGGGTGAGCATGCGCAGCCTTGACGATATCGACACGCTGATCGCGTTTTTCGAGGCGCGGCAAGGCCAGCTTTACGGGTTTCGCTGGAAGGATTGGGCCGATTACAAATCCTGCCAACCGTCGGCCGATCCGGCGCGCGGCGATCAGCTTTTGGGTTGGGGCGATGGCACCACCACCGAGTTTCAGCTGATCAAGACCTATCAGTCTGGCACCTTCAGCTATGCCCGCCCGATCCAGAAGCCGGTGGCGGGCAGCGTCAAGATCGGGCTTCAGGGCGATGCGCTGGTGGAAACCGTGCATTACGAGGTTGATCTGACCAGCGGGATCGTGCGGTTTTTCACCGCCCCTGCTGAGGGCGCCGATATCACCGCCGGGTTTGAGTTCGATGTGCCGGTGCGCTTCGATACTGACCGGGTGCAAACCTCGGTGGCCTCATTTCAGGCGGGCGACATGCCCTCGGTGCCGGTGGTGGAGGTGCGGGTCTGATGGCACTTTCGTCCGATTTCGAGGCGCATCTGGCCTCTGGCAACACCACTTTGGCGCGCTGCTGGGCGCTGATCCGGCGCGATGGCCTGGTGCTGGGCTTTACCGATCATGACCGCGATCTGGGCTTTGAGGGCATCAGCTTCAAGGCCGAAACCGGGCTGACGGCGCGGGCGCTGGCGCAAACGACGGGGCTGTCGATTGATAATTCCGAGGCGCTGGGCGGGCTGTCGGATGCGGCGGTGACCGAGGCCGACATCACCGCCGGGCGCTATGACGGGGCCGAGGTTGAGGCCTGGCTGGTGAACTGGGCCGAGCCGAGCCAGCGGGTGAAGCTGTTTCGCGGCCATCTGGGCGAGATCACAAGGGCGGGCGGGGCGTTTCAGGCGGAACTTCTGGGGCTTTCCGATGCGCTCAACTCTCCGCAGGGCCGCGTGTTTCAGACCCAGTGCAGCGCGGTGCTGGGCGATGCGGCGTGCGGGGTTGATCTGGGCGATCCGGCCTATAGCGGCACCGGCACGGTGGCGGCGATCGAGGAGAGGGCGCTGCTGGTGGCGGGGCTTGAAGCCTATGCCAGCGGCTGGTTCGCGCGCGGGCGGCTGCTGGGTGTCACGGGGCAGGCGACCGGGCTGAGCGCGCCGGTGAAATCCGATGTATTGGCCGAAGGCATCCACCAGATCGAGCTCTGGCAGGCGCTGCGCGCCGGCTTGGCGGTGGGCGACACAGTGCAGCTTGCAGCGGGCTGCGACAAGCAGTTTGCGACCTGCCAGCAGAAATTCTCCAACCATCTGAATTTTCGCGGCTTTCCGCATATTCCGGGCGAAGACCGCCTGCTGTCGGTTCCGGTGCGGGCGGCGAGCAGCAGCGCCAGCGGAGGTGGGAAATGACCGAGCGCAGCCGGGGCGATGACATCGTGGCGCTGGCGCGTAGCTGGATCGGCACGCCCTATCACCATCAGGCCTCGTGCAAGGGCGCGGGCTGCGATTGTCTGGGGCTGATAAGGGGGATCTGGCGCGAGGCGGCGGGGCCGGAGCCTTTTGCGTTGCCCGCCTATACGCCCGACTGGGCCGAGGCGCGTGGTGTGGAAGCGCTGCTGGAGGGCGCAGAGGCGCTGATGGTGGCGGTGGATGCTGGCGAGGCCGCGCCGGGAGATGTGATCGTGTTTCGGATGCGTAGGGGCGCGGTGGCGAAACATCTGGGCGTGCTCAGTGTGGCGGGCAGCGCGCCGCGCTTCATCCACGCCTATTCCGGCCACGGCGTGGTGGAAAACGCGCTGACGCCGCCCTGGCAACGCCGGATCGCCGGATATTTCAGATTTCCCGAAAGGCGGTAAGCTATGGCGACAATTGTTCTTTCGGCTGTGGGCGCGGGGCTTGGCGCCTCGATTGGCGGCGGCGTTCTGGGCCTGTCTTCGGTGGCAATCGGGCGCGCGGTGGGGGCGATTGCCGGCTCGATGATCGACAATGCGCTGACTGGCGGCTCGGCTCCGGTGGAGCATGGAAGGGTGGACCGGCTGCGCCTGACAGGTGCTTCGGAAGGCGCGGCTTTGGGGCAGGTCTTCGGGCGGATGCGGTTGGGCGGGCAGGTGATCTGGGCCGCCCCGGTGGAAGAACATGCCACCACCACGGTGACCGGCTCGGGCAAGGGCACCGTCTCGACCGCGCAGGAAACCGATTACAGTTACAGCCTGAGCCTGGCGATTGCGCTTTGCGAGGGCGAGATCACCCGGATCGGGCGCGTTTGGGCCGATGGCGAGGAAATCGCGCCCGACAGCCTCAACATGCGGGCCTATCCGGGCAGTGAGAGCCAGCAACCCGACCCTAAGATCGAAGCGGTCGAGAGCGCGGGCAATGCGCCTGCTTTTCGCGGCACCGCCTATGTGGTGATCGAGGATATGAACCTGACCGCCTTCAACAACCGCGTGCCGGTGCTGAATTTCGAGGTGATCCGGCCCGAACAGCCCGATGAGCAGCCTGAGATTTCGCGCGGCACACGGGCGGTGGCGCTGATCCCCGGCACCGGCGAATACGCGTTGGCCATCACGGTGGTGCATAAGGGCGCGCTGGCGGGCGAGTCGCAGCCGGTGAATGAAAACACGCCGATGGGCAAATCCGATTTCGCCGCTTCTCTGGATATGCTGACCGGCGAGCTGCCCAATCTGGAAGCGGTGTCGCTGGTGGTGTGCTGGTTCGGCAATGACCTGCGCTGTGCGAGCTGCGAGATTGCCCCGAAGGTGGAGCAGCACGAAGAGGATGGCCACGAAATGCCGTGGCAGGTGGCCGGGCTCACGCGTGGCGAGGCCGGATTGGTGCCGCTGGAGGCGGGCAACCCGGTCTATGGCGGCACGCCCGCCGATGCTTCGGTAATCGAGGCGATCACGGCGCTGAAGGATGCGGGCAAGGCGGTGACGTTTTATCCGTTCATCCTGATGACCCAGCAGGCGGGGAATGGTCTGACCGATCCGTGGAGCGGGGCAGGCGCGCAACCGGCGCTGCCATGGCGCGGGCGGATCACGCTGTCCATGGCGCCCGGTCAGGCGGGATCGCCGGATCAGAGTGCAGGGGCTGAGGCCGAGGTGGCCGCGTTCTTCGGGTCGGCGCAGGTGTCGAATTTTGCCCTGAGCGGCAGCAACGTGGTCTATTCCGGCCCGGAGGAGTGGTCCTATCGCCGCTTCATCCTGCACTACGCCCATTTGTGCAAAGCCGCAGGCGGGGTGGACAGTTTTCTGATCGGGTCAGAGCTGAGCGGGCTCACGCAGATCCGCGGCGCGGGCGGCAGCTTTCCGGTGGTCGCGGCGCTGATCACGCTGGCCCATGATGTGCGCGCCATTCTGGGGGCGGGGGTAAAGATCTCCTACGCCGCCGACTGGTCGGAATATTTCGGCTATCACCCCGGCGGCGACGAGGCGTTCTTCCATCTCGATCCGCTCTGGAGCGATGCCAATATCGACTATATCGGCATCGACAATTACATGCCGCTCTCGGATTGGCGCGATGGGCCCGATCATGCCGATGCGGGCTGGGGGTCGATCTACAATCTCGACTATCTCAAAGCCAATATCCTCGGCGGCGAGGGCTATGACTGGTATTATCACGCGCCCGAAGCCCGCGCGGTGCAGCTGCGCACCGAGATCACCGATGGCGCCTCTGGCGAGCGGTGGGTCTGGCGCTACAAGGACATAAAATCGTGGTGGCAACAGGCGCATCACAACCGCCCCGGTGGGGTGCGAGAGACCCAGCCCACCGATTGGGTGCCGGGCTCGAAACCGATCCGCTTCACCGAATTTGGCTGCGCGGCCATCGACAAGGGCACCAACCAGCCGAACAAGTTCATCGACCCTAAAAGCTCGGAAAGTGCTGCGCCGCGCTATTCCTCGGGCGCGCGGGATGATTTCATCCAGATGCAATACCTGCGCGCCCATGCCGCCTTTTGGGCCGAGCCGGAGAACAACCCGGTGGATGCTGAAACGGGCGTGCAGATGCTCGATATGAGCCGCGCCCATGTCTGGGCCTGGGATGCGCGGCCCTTCCCGTGGTTTCCGGGGCTGAGCGGGCTTTGGGCCGATGCGGGGAATTACCTGCGCGGGCATTGGCTGAACGGGCGGGCCACCAACCGCGCGCTGGCTTCGGTGGTGGAAGAGATTGCCGCGCGCTCTGGGGTGAGCGCGGTCGATACATCGGCGCTCTACGGGCAGCTCAGGGGCTACGGCGTCGGTCAGGTCACCGGCGGGCGCAATGCTTTGCAGCCCTTGATGATGGCCTATGGGTTTGAGGCGGCCGAGCGTGAAGGGGTGATGGTGTTTTTCACCCGCACCGGGCTGGCCGCGCGGAGTGTGGAAGAACCGCAGCTTGCGCTGAGCGACGAGCTGGATGGCACGGTTGAGCTGACCCGCGCCCCGGCGGCGGAGCTTGCCGGGCGGGTGCGGCTCAACTTCATCGAGGCCGATGGCGGCTATGAAACCCGCGCGGCGGAAACCGTGTTTCCCGATGAGCCGAGCCGTGCGGTGTCGCAAAGCGAGCTGCCCTTGGTGCTGACCGGCGGCGAGGGACGGGCAATTACCGAGCGTTGGCTGGCCGAGGCGCGGGTGGCGCGCGATTCTGCCCGCTTTGCCCTGCCGCCTTCGGCGCTGGGCGCGATGGCGGGCGATGTGCTGGCGCTGGATCTGGCGCGCGGGGCCGGGCTCTACCGGATCGACCGGGTGGAAGAGAGCGGGATGCAGATGGTCGAGGCCACGCGGGTGGAGCCGGTGATCTACACCCCCGCCGAGGCGCTGGACCTGCCCGTGAACCTGCCCGCGCCGCACCCCGCCGTGCCGGTGCTGCCGCTGTTCATGGATCTGCCGCTGCTGACCGGGGCGGAACTGCCCTATGCGCCGCATCTGGCGGTGACGGCGCTGCCCTGGCCGGGGCGGGTGGCGGTCTACCGCGCCCCCGGCGATGACGGCTATGAGCTGATCGAGATCGTGCAAAGCCCGGCGCGGGTGGGGGTCACGGAAACCGTACTGCCCGCCGCACGGGCGGGGCTGCTGGATCGTGGCCCGGCGCTGCGGGTGCGGCTGACCTCGGGTACGCTCGCCTCGACCTCGCTCGACCGGGTGCTGAACGGCGCCAATCTGGCGGTGATCGGCGATGGTTCACCGGCGAATTGGGAGCTGTTCCAGTTCACCGATGCGGTGCTGGTGGGCGAGGGGGTCTATGAGCTTTCGGGGCGGTTGCGCGGGCAGGCGGGCAGCGATGCGCTGATGCCGCAAAGCTGGCCGGTTGGCTCCTATGTGGTGATCCTTGACCGCAGCACCGGGCAAATCCCGATGGCGGCCTCTGAGCGCGGGCTGGAGCGCAATTACCGGATTGGTCCGGCTACGCGCAGCTTTGACGATGCCACCTACAGCCATGAGGTGCTGGCTTTCGAGGGGATCGGCTTGCGCCCGCTGGCCCCCGTGCATCTGCGCGGGCAGTGGTCGGGCGGCGATCTGGGGCTGAGCTGGATCCGGCGCACGCGGATCGACGGCGATAGCTGGGCGGCGGAAGAGGTGCCGCTGGGCGAAGAGGCTGAGCGCTACCGGCTGCGGGTGATGGGCGGGCTCACGGTGCTGCGCGAGCTGGATGTGACCGCGCCGGGCTGGACCTATACGGCGGCGATGCAGGCGGCCGATGGGGTGGGGACGAGTTTCGCCGTGGAAGTGGCGCAGGTGTCGCAAAGCTTCGGCCCCGGCCCCTATCGCCGCCTCAGCGTGACGCGGTGAGATGCGCCCGATCCTGCAAGGCGATGTGATTCAGGCGGCGCGGGCCCTTACGATGGTGCCCGCGCCGAACCGTGCCGGGCTGCTGCGCCAGATGATCGACGCGGCAGAGCTGGCCGATGCTTATCGGCACATTACAGGCCGCGCGCATCCGTGCTGGGGTGGGGGAAGCCTGATGGCATCGGCGATGACCCGCCCGCTTGGGCCTGCCCTTATGCTGGACGATCCCGATCACGCCGCCTGTCAGAGGCTGGTTCTGGAGGCGCTGATCGCCCGGGACGAGCGCCAGGGCGATCTAGCCGCGCGCGCAGGCGATGCCGGTGGGCACGGTGGGATCAAGCTCTAGCCGGGCGGGGGCAATTTCCTCACCGCATTCCACGCAATAGCCATATTCGCCTTCCTCGATCCGGGCGAAGGCGGCGGCGATGCGCTGGCGCTGGGCCTGTCGCCTTGCTTGCGTGGCGCGGGCCATGGCCTGACCTTGCAGCGCATCCATGCGGCTGAGACGGCCCACCGATTGCTGATCCAGCGTCACGGTTTTCTGCCCCTCTTGCCCCAGCGCGTCGTCCTCATCCAGCGCCTGAAGCCCGGCCTCAAGCCGCGCCCGAAACTCAGCTAACAGTTCGCCATTCATATTGTTCCTTTCCTTCACGGCTTTGCGTGTGGAAATCCGACCATATCTGTCGTATATAGTTCCGGCAACTTACAGGAGGCCCCGATGGCCGAAACCCGCACCAAACCCGTTCTGCTTGATCCGCTCTGGGACCGGATCACCTCGGAAGCTGTTGAGGCCGTCGCGCGTGAGCCGCTGATGGGCGGGCTGATCCATTCCTGTGTGCTGCATCACAATTCTCTGGACAAAGCGCTGTCCTATCGGGTCTCGGCCAAGCTCAGCTCGAACGAAATGTCGATGCTGGTGCTGCGCGAGGTGGCCGATGAGGCCTATGCCGACGATCCCTCGATCGTTGAAGCCGCGCGGGCCGATCTGATGGCAGTGCTCGACCGCGACCCGGCCACCCACCGGCTGTTGCAGCCGATCCTGTATTTCAAGGGCTTTCAGGGGATGCAGGCCTATCGGGTGGCGCATTGGCTCTGGCGCAAAGGCCGCCGCGATCTGGCCTATTTCATGCAGATGCGCGCCTCGGAAGTCTACGGGATGGACATCCATCCCGGCGCCCGTATTGGCAAAGGCATCATGATCGACCACGCCCATTCCATCGTGATCGGTGAAACCGCCGTGGTCGGCGATAACGTCTCGATGCTGCATTCCGTCACCCTTGGCGGCACCGGCAAGGAAGATGGCGACCGGCATCCGAAGATCGGCAATGAAGTGCTGATCGGGGCGGGCGCCAAGGTGCTGGGCAATATCAAGGTGGGCTGCTGCTCGCGGATTGCCGCAGGCTCGGTGGTGCTGGAAGAGGTGCCCGATGCCACCACCGTGGCCGGGGTGCCCGCCAAGATCGTCGGCAGCGCGGGCTGTGCGCATCCCTCGATCGAAATGCGCCAGACGCTCGGCGAGGAATGCGGTGAAGAAGGCTGAGCCCTGCGGCCTTTCGGCGCGGTAGGCTTGTGCTTTCTTGTTTCAGATCAGCGCTTTGGCTATGACCCTTCTATCGGCCATGAGGTCTGATGGGGAGATGCCATGTTGCAAATGTGGATTGCCACGGTTCTGGGCTTTTCTGCCCTGTTCCTGCTGGCTCTCGCTGTTGTTTGACATAGGCGGGGAAGAGAGAGAAAGGCCCGGGCGCGTAAAGCATCCCGGGCCTTCCTTTATTTAGATCTGAGCTTTCGGATCAGGCCGGCAGGGCAATTCGGTTTCCAGATTGCCCCTGATCGCGGCCAGAAGCTCAGCCCCGAGCGCGCCATCGATGACCCGGCGAAAAGTGGGGCGAGATCACTCGGAACTGCCCTTGACCGAAATGAAGGCGCCGGTGCTGTCGGTGATTCCGCTGAGAAGGACGTCCGAGCAGCCCGGGTTGAGGGCAAAATCGCAGCTTGCAGAGGCATCAATCAGCTGGCCCGTCGCGCCCAAGAAATTGCCGTGCATCATGCCATCGGCGCCGTAATTGGTGCCTGCGAGGCCGACGGTGCCGGAGAAATCGGCGTCGAAGGTGCTGCCGGAAATGGTGCCATTGGTCACGGCGATGGAGCCGGTGGTCGTTTGTGCGGCCATCAGAACATCGAACTGGCTCACCGGATTGTCGTTCAGATCGGTGAAATTGCCGCCGGAATCGACGACGATATCTTTGACGCCGATGAAATTATTGAGCTCCCCGCTGATCGTGGCGGCGCCGAAATCGGCCGTCAGATGGGTGTCGCCCATGAAGCCGACGCTGCTCGTCGCAGATTTTGCTCCAAGCAGCGTAACGCCGGAATAGGTGGCGGTGCCGGAGCTGGGCATGGTGACCGCAACGCCGCTGGCGGCATCGATGTCACTCTGCAACGAGCTGAACTCTGCGGCTTTGGTGATGGCGCCGATCTGGGCACAACCGGACAGGACAGCCAGGCCAGCAAGGCCTGCCACGAATTTTGTCATCTGCATCTTGGTTCCTTCGTGATCTGCGTTGCCCGGCTGAACGTCGGGGCGATTAGATGGTGATCTATCAAGACACTGAAAAAGGTAAATATAATGCTGAAAGGCGCGACATTTCTGCCGCGCCTTTTAAGGGTATCTGACGAAAAACCTGGCTGCCGGATCAGGCCAGCATCGCAATCGGGTTTTCCAGATTATCCTTGATCGCGGCCAGAAGCTCGGCCCCAAGCGCGCCGTCGATGACCCGGTGATCGACGCTCAGCGTCACGCTCATCACTGTGGCCACGCCAAGCTCGCCAGAGGCGGTCACCACCGGCTTTTTCACCCCGGCACCCACGGCGAGGATCGCGCCATGCGGCGGGTTGATCACGGCGTCGAAATTGTCGACGCCCATCATCCCGAGGTTGGAAATCGCAAAGCTGCCGCCGACATATTCATGCGGGGCAAGCTTGCGGTCGCGGGCGCGGGTGGCGAGGTCTTTCATCTCGCTCGAAAGCGCCGACAGGCTTTTCTTGTCGGCGTCTTTCAGAACCGGGGTGAACAGCCCGCCGTCAATCGCCACGGCCACGGCCACATCGGAGGGCTTCAGCTTCAGCACCCGGTCACCGGCCCAAACGGCATTGGCATTGGGCACCTGTTGCAGCGCGAGCGCGCAGGCTTTGATGATGAAGTCGTTCACCGACAGCTTCACACCGCGTGCCTCAAGCTGCTTGTTGATCTGGCCCCGGAAGGCCATCAGCGCATCAAGCTGGATGTCGCGACGCAGGTAGAAATGCGGGATCGTCTGCTTGGCTTCGGTAAGCCGCGCCGCGATGGTTTTGCGCATCCCGTCTAGGGCCACTTCCTCGTATTCCCGGTCGGCATACATCTTGAGCACCGTTTCGGTGGCCGGGCCGGTGGGCAGGGCAGCCGGAGCGGCGGCAGCGGCAGGGGCCGCTGCGGGCGCGGCGGCGCCGGGCTTGGCGCCTTCCACGTCGGCCTTCACGATCCGACCCTTCGGACCTGACCCGCTGAGCGCAGCCAGATCGACGCCTTTGTCGGCGGCGATGCGGCGGGCCAGCGGCGAGGCAAAGATGCGCTCGCCCGAAGCGGCTTTCGGGGCCACCGGGGCAGGAGCGGCAGCAGGCGTTGCCACCGGAGCGGGGGCTTCGGCCTTGGCAGGCGCGGCAGCAGCCGGGGCAGGGGCGGCGACGCTGTCGGCGCTTTCGCCCTCTTCGATCAGCACCGCGATGGGCGTGTTCACTTTCACGCCCTCGGTGCCCTCGGCGATCAGGATCTTGCCGACGATGCCGTCATCAACGGCTTCGAACTCCATCGTTGCCTTGTCGGTTTCGATCTCGGCCAGAAGGTCGCCCGATTGCACGGTATCGCCTTCTTTCACCAGCCATTTCGCCAGCGTGCCTTCCTCCATCGTCGGAGACAGCGCGGGCATGAGAATTTCAGTTGCCATCGGTCTTTCTCCTTAGCGGTAGGTCACTTGCTTCACCGCCGCGGTCACCTCGTCGGTGGTCACCAGCGCGAGCTTTTCGAGGTTGGCGGCGTAGGGCATCGGCACGTCTTTACCGGTGCAGGTGATGACCGGGGCGTCGAGATAGTCGAAAGCCTGCTGCATTAGCACCGACGAGATATGCCCGCCGATCGAGGCCACCGGCCAGCCTTCTTCCACCGTTACGCAGCGGTTGGTTTTCATCACCGATTTCACCACGGTTTCGGTGTCCATCGGGCGCAGGGTGCGCAGATCGATCACTTCAGCCGAAATGCCTTCCTCGGCAAGCTGATCGGCGGCGGCGAGGGCGTATTTCATCCCGATGCCGAAGCTCACGATGGTCACATCGCTGCCTTCGCGCCAGATCCGGGCCTTGCCGAAGGGGATGGCGTAATCGTCCAGCTCGGGCACTTCGAAGGTCTGGCCGTAAAGCAGCTCGTTTTCGAGGAACACCACCGGGGTTTCGCCCCGGATCGCGGTTTTCAACAGGCCCTTCGCATCGGCAGCCGAATAGGGCATCGCCACATGCAGGCCGGGGATCTGCGCATACCACGAGGCGTAATCCTGGCTGTGCTGCGCGCCCACGCGGGCGGCGGCACCCGAAGCGCCCCGGAACACCACCGGCACCGACATCTGCCCGCCCGACATGTAGCGGGTTTTGGCAGCGGTGTTGATGATGTGGTCAATCGCCTGCATGGCGAAGTTGAAGGTCATGAATTCGACGATGGGGCGCAGACCGCCCATGGCGGCACCGGTCGCGAGGCCGGCAAAGCCGTGCTCGGTGATCGGCGTGTCGATCACTCGCTTGGCGCCGAACTCGTCGAGCAGCCCTTGGGACACTTTATAGGCGCCCTGATATTCGGCGACTTCCTCGCCCATCAGGAACACCCGCTCATCGGCGCGCATTTCTTCGGCCATCGCGTCGCGCAGGGCTTCGCGCAGGGTCATTTCGCGCATCTTGGTGCCCGCCGGGATTTCCGGATCGTCCGGCACCACGGCGGCAACGGGCGCAGCGGCCACAGCCGGAGCAGTGGCTTCGGCTGGCGCAGAAGCGGGCGCGGCGGCTGCGGGCGCAGCGATATCGTCGGCGCTTTCGCCCTCTTCGATCAGCACCGCAATCGGCGTGTTCACTTTCACGCCTTCGGAGCCTTCCGCGATCAGGATTTTGCCGATGATGCCTTCATCAACGGCCTCGAATTCCATCGTCGCCTTGTCGGTTTCGATCTCGGCAATCACATCGCCCGCCGCGACGCTATCGCCCTCTTTCACGTTCCATTTCGCCAGCGTGCCCTCTTCCATGGTGGGGCTGAGCGCGGGCATCAGAATTTCGGTCGCCATCTGTCACTCTCCTCAGGCGTAAATGTCGGTCCAGAGCTCTTCGAGCGCCGGTTCCGGGCTTTCACGGGCAAAGTCGGCAGCATCGCTGACCACCGCCTTGATGTCCTTGTCGATCGCCTTCAGGTCGTCTTCGGTGGCATGTTTGCCCTGCAACAGCAGCTCGCGCACATGTTCGATGGCGTCGCGGGTTTCGCGCACCTTCTGCACCTCTTCGCGGGTCCGGTATTTCGCCGGGTCCGACATCGAGTGGCCGCGATAGCGGTAGGTTTTCATTTCGAGAATGTAGGGGCCCTTGCCCGCGCGGCAGTGGGCCACGGCGCGCTCTGCGGCGTCTTTCACCGCCAGCACGTCCATCCCGTCGACCGCTTCGCCGGGAATGCCGAAAGCGGCGCCGCGGGTGAAGAATTCCGGCGTGGACGAGGCGCGCGACACCGAGGTGCCCATGGCGTATTGGTTGTTCTCGATCACGTAGATCACCGGCAATTGCCAGAGCGAGGCCATGTTGAACGCCTCGTAGACCTGACCCTGGTTCACCGCGCCATCGCCGCAATAGGCGAAGGTGACGTTATCATTGCCGTTATATTTGTCGGAGAAGGCGAGGCCGGTGCCGATCGGAACCTGTGCGCCTACGATGCCGTGACCGCCATAGAAGTGCTTTTCGACGCTGAACATATGCATCGAGCCGCCCTTGCCCTTGGAATAGCCGCCTTCGCGCCCGGTCAGCTCGGCCATCACGCCTTTCGGGTCCATCCCGCAGGCCAGCATATGGCCGTGATCGCGGTAGGAGGTGATGCGCTTGTCGCCTTCCTTGGTGGCGGCTTCGAGCCCGACCACAACCGCTTCCTGACCGATATAGAGGTGGCAGAACCCGCCAATAAGGCCCATGCCATAGAGCTGGCCGGCCTTTTCCTCGAATCGGCGGATGAGCAGCATCTCGCGATAATGCTTCAGCAGTTCGTCTTTGGATGTGTTTGATTTCTTGGCGCTTTTCGTGGCGGCCATAGGCGTCCTCCTCACGCTCCGGTGAATTGGTTTAATATTAAACTATCTCATACAGGAAAATGCCCCTCAGGGCGAGGGGGCAGTTACGCCGCGCCGCAGCGAAGGCGTTTCACCTTGAATTGCTGAGAGGATCAGCCCCAGCGCGCAGGGCGGGGCGAGGGAAGGGGAGCGCTTAGCGCAGGACGATCTCGTCGGCGCGAACCATGCCCAGAACCGAGCGGGCCTGTTCGTCGAGCAGGTCGAGATCCAGATAGGCGTCCGACAGCCGGTGGGTCTTGTTCTCGAGCACCGCGATCTTCGCATCCAGCGCATCGCGCTCGAGTTTCAGCGCTTCCGCCTCGGCGTCGATCTGCACCCGGCGGAACAGCCCGTAATCGCCCTGCACGCTGGCAAAGACGAAATAGAGCCCGGCCAGGCCGATGCCCATGATATAGGCCACGCCGCCAAATCCGGTTTGTCTGCGTTGAATGCTCATGCTGCCTCTGCCTTGCGCCTCTTCATGGGCGATAGGTCGACTATGCCACAGGTGATTCGCGCTGTGAATCCCCAATCGAATCACAAATGAGAAAGGCGGCCCCGAAAAGGCCGCCTTTCGCCGAAATTTGCCGATGATCAGGTGATCGAGGCTTTGTAGATGCCGTCGATGGCAGCGCCGATGGCGGCGTTGAAGTCGTCATCGCTCTGCTGGGCCGAAAGCCCTTCGGTCAGCGCACGGCTGAAGCTGGCGATCATGCCTTCGTTCTTGGCCAGAATGACATTGGCTTCGTCACGCGGATAGCCGCCCGACAGCGCCACCACACGCACCACGCGCGGATGCGCGATCAGCGGGGCGTAGAGGTTCGGCTTGGTCGGCAGCGACAGCTTCAGCATCACGTTCTGATCGTCGGAGAGCTTGTCGAGTTCCACCAGGATCTCGGCCATCAGCATGTCTTCGGCTTCGGCCTTGTCGGCGATCGAGATGGTCACTTCCGGCTCGATGATCGGCACCAGCCCGTGGCTGATCACCTGTTTGCCCAGCTCGAACTGTTGAACCACAACGGCCTTGATCCCTTCGGCATTGGCCGCCGAAATCACCGAACGTTCCTTGGTGCCGAAAATCCCCGCCGCCGCAGCGCGGTCGAGCAGATCGTCGAGGCCCGGGATCGGTTTCATCAGTTGGCAGCCGTTCACTTCGGCTTCAAGCCCTTTGTCGATCTTCAGGAACGGCACAACATGGCGGTCTTCCCAGAGGAAGGTGGCGGCGGGTTTGCCGTCGATTTTGCGGTCCATGGTCATTTCGAACAGGATCGCACCGATCACCTTGTCGCCGGTAAAGGCCGGAGCCTGAGCGATACGCGCGCGCATGGCGTGGATGAGGTCATACATTTCCTCCTCCGACGAATAGGCATCTTCTTCAACGCCGTAGAGCTTCAGCGCCTTCGGCGTGGAGCCGCCCGACTGATCGAGCGCGGCGATGAACCCTTTGCCCGAGCGCATCTGCGTGAGGTGTTCCGGATTTGGCATGTCTGACCCTTTCGGTTGCATGGTTTACGGCAGTTGTGGCGAAAAGCGCCGTGCCGTTCAATCATGGTAGCGCTAATAACTCGTGACGAAGGGTTGCCCCTTGTTCCAGATCAATAAGCGCGGGTTTCGACGGGCATATCTGCCCGCCGTTTTTTGCATAGCAGCGGTGGCTCAGCCGTTCAGAGCGGCCACGCCCGGCAGCTCTTTGCCTTCCATCCATTCGAGGAAGGCGCCGCCAGCGGTCGAGATATAGGTGAAATCATCCGCCGCCCCGGCCTTGTTCAGCGCCGAAACGGTATCGCCACCGCCCGCGACCGAGGTCAGCTTGCCGTCTTTCGACAGCGCCGCCGCATGGGCCGCCGCCGCATTTGTTGCGGTGTCGAAGGGCGCGATTTCAAAGGCACCGAGCGGGCCGTTCCAGATCAGGGTTCTGGCGGCGTCGAAAGTGGCGATCACCTTTTTCACCGTGTCCGGCCCGGCATCGAGAATCATCGCATCCGACGGGCAGGCATTGGCGGGAACGGTTTCGTTCTCGGCCCCGGCTTTGAACTCGCGTGCCACAACCACATCGGTGGGCAGGATCACTTCGCACTCCGCCGCTTTGGCCTTTTCAAGGATCTCGCGCGCGGTTTCGGCCATCTCGTGTTCGCAGAGCGATTTGCCCACATCGATTCCCTGCGCGGCAAGGAAGGTGTTGGCCATGCCGCCGCCGATCACCAGATGATCGACCTTGCTCACCAGGTTGCCCAGAAGGTCGAGCTTGGTTGAGACTTTCGCGCCGCCAACCACGGCCACAACCGGGCGCACCGGGGTGCCAAGGGCGGCTTCCAGCGCGGTCAGCTCGGCCTGCATCAGGCGGCCTGCACAAGCGGGCAGCAGGCGGGCAATGCCTTCGGTCGAGGCGTGTGCCCGGTGAGCGGCCGAAAAGGCGTCGTTCACATAGACATCGCCAAGGGCGGCCAGCGAAGCGGCAAAGCCCGCATCATTGTCGGTTTCTTCCTTGTGAAAGCGGGTGTTTTCCAGCACCAGCACTTCACCGGGGGCCAGCGCGCCAACCGCTTCCTTCGCCGGACCGCCAATGCAGTCTTCGGCAAATTTCACCGGCATACCAAAGGCTTGCTCCAGTGCGGGCAGCACGATTTTCAGGCTCATCTCGGGCACAACCTGCCCTTTGGGGCGGCCAAAATGCGCCATCAGCACCGGCTTGCCGCCTTTGGCCACGATGTCTTTCACCGTGGGCACGATCCGTTCGATCCGCGTTGCGTCGGTGACATTGCCATCGCCGTCTACGGGCACGTTGATGTCCACGCGCACCAGCACCACTTTGTCGGCAAGATCCATATCGTCGAGGGTTTTCCAGGCCATGTCATTCTCCATGTGTCGGTCGAGGCTGAGAGACAACACCAGTCTACCCGCGTCAATGAGGCAAATGGCACCCCAGAGATGAAACTTTTTCGAAATTCGGGCAGAACCCCGCGCATCGGGGAACCCGGCCCCCTTTTCCTTGGGCTTTTGCAGGCATAGGGTGCCGCCAACGAAAAACGGAAGGAGCGCCTTATGGCCGAGATCAACGATCCCGAAAACACCATTCTCATCGAGCTGAAAGATGGCACCGTGACCATCGAGCTTCTGCCCGATGTGGCCCCGAAGCATTCGGAGCGGATGAAAGAGCTGGCCCGTGCCGGGCAATATGATGGCGTGGTGTTTCACCGCGTGATTGATGGGTTCATGGCCCAGACCGGCGACGTGAAGAATGGCCGCGAAGGCGGCAATATGCGCATGGCGGGCACTGGCGGCTCCGATCTGCCCGATCTGCCGGCGGAATTCTCCAAGCTGCCGCATGATCGCGGCACGCTGGGCGCAGCGCGGTCGCAAAACCCGAACTCGGCCAACAGCCAGTTCTTCATCAACTTCTCCGACAATCATTTCCTCAATGGCCAATACACCGTCTATGGCCGCGTCATTGAAGGCATGGAGCATGTGGATGCGATCGTGCGCGGCGAGCCGCCCGCAAATCCCGACATGATGATTTCGGTCAAGGTGGCGGCGGATGTCTGATCCTGTTGAACCCAAGCGCGGCCCTCACGCGGTGCGGAATGCCTGGATTGCTTTCCTCGCCGGGGTCGCAATTGTCGTTGTCTACGCGGCTATGACCCTGCTTTCTCCGGAACCTGCTGCGGCGACTGAAACGCAAAGCAATGCCTTGGGGCAGGCCGGTGGGCCGCAGATCGAGCTGACGATTTCCGGCGAAGCCAATGGCAAGGTGGTGATCGAGCTGTTCGATACAATCGCCCCGAAACATGCCGAGCGGCTGATGACGCTGGCCCGCGAAGGCACCTATGACGGCGTGGTGTTTCACCGCGTGATCGACGGCTTCATGGCGCAAACCGGCGATGTCGAATACGGCAAGCTGGGGGGCGACATGCGCATGGCGGGCACCGGTGGCTCGCAATATCCCGACCTGCCTGCGGAGTTTTCGCAAGAGCCGTTCAAGGCGGGCGTGGTCGGTATGGCGCGCAGTCAGGATCCGAATTCGGCCAACAGCCAGTTCTTCATCATGTTTGCCGATGGCGAACATCTGAACGGGCAATATACCGTGGTTGGCCGGGTGATCGAGG
Source organism: Paracoccaceae bacterium (assembly GCA_050288685.1). Lineage (GTDB taxonomy): Bacteria > Pseudomonadota > Alphaproteobacteria > Rhodobacterales > Rhodobacteraceae > Sinisalibacter. Next base: position 363,349 of record JBNKEH010000003.1, read on the forward strand.
GCATGGACGTGGTCAACGCGATTAAGCGCGGCACCGGCCCCAATGGCGCGGTGATCGGCCAGCCTGATGTGATGGAAAAGGTGCGTGTGATCGAGTGATCATCCGGACTTTTGCAAATCAGAGCGGTCCTTCGGGGCCGCTCTTTTTTTGTTCAGCTTCCGCCGCCGGTCTGTGCCAGCAGCGCGATGAACAGGACAAAGGCGAGGGCCTCAAGGGCGGGGATGGGAATGCGATATTTCATAGCCGCAGTCTCGCCCCACATGGTTAATCTGCGGTGAGCGTCCCGGTGCCGGAGCGGAAACAAAACGTTTCGGATTTGGGTCGGCCCAAATGAAAAGCCCCGGACAATGTCCGGGGCTTTTTTTGTCGTCTGGTCGGTGGCTTACGCCTTGGCGAGGTTGCGCAGCACGTAGTGCAGAACGCCGCCGTTTTCGACATATTCCTTCTCAACCCCGGTATCGATCCGGCACTTGATCTGGATCGTCTTCTCGGTGCCATCGGCATAGGTGATGGTGCAGGGCACTTCCGAGAGCGGTTTGAGGTCGCCCTCAAGCCCGTGGATGGTGACCTTTTCGTCGCCGGTGAGGCCGAGCGATTTGCGGGTGTCGCCGCCGGTGAATTCGAACGGGATCACGCCCATGCCCACGAGGTTGGAGCGGTGGATGCGTTCGAAGCTTTCCGCGATCACGGCTTTGACGCCGAGAAGGTTGGTGCCCTTCGCCGCCCAGTCGCGCGAGGAGCCAGCGCCGTATTGCTCGCCGCCGAACACCACCAGCGGCACGCCCGCTTCCTGATAGGCCATCGAAGCGTCGTAGATCGAGGTCTCAGCGCCATCGGGGCCTTTGGTGTAGCCGCCTTCAACGCCATCCAGCATCTCGTTCTTGATGCGGATATTGGCGAAGGTGCCGCGCATCATCACTTCGTGGTTGCCGCGACGCGAGCCGTAGGAGTTGAAATCGCGCACCGCCACCTGACGCTCGGTCAGGTATTTGCCTGCCGGGGTGTCAGCCTTGAAGCTGCCCGCCGGGCTGATGTGGTCGGTGGTGATCATGTCGCCCAGCACCGCCAGAACGCGCGCATCTTCGAGGTCGGAGATGGTGCCAGCTTCGGCGCCCATGCCGCGGAAATAGGGCGGGTTCTGGATATAGGTCGAGGAGGCGGGCCAATCGTAGGTTTCGCCGCCCGACACGTCGACCGCCTGCCATTTCTCGTCGCCTTTGAACACATCGGCGTATTTGGCTTGGAAGGCTTCGCGGGTCACAACCTTTTCGACCAGTTCGGCGATCTCGGCATCGGTCGGCCAGACGTCTTTCAGGAACACGTCTTTGCCATCCGGGGTTTGCCCGAGCGGTTCGGTGGTCAGGTCGATATTCATGTCGCCAGCCAGCGCATAGGCCACAACCAGCGGCGGGGAGGCCAGATAGTTGGCGCGCACATCGGGGCTGATCCGGCCTTCGAAGTTGCGGTTGCCCGAAAGCACCGCGGTCGCCACAAGGTCGCCCTCGTTGATGGCTTTCGAGATTTCCGGTTGCAGCGGGCCGGAGTTGCCGATGCAGGTGGTGCAGCCATAGCCCACGAGGTTGAAACCGATGGCATCGAGATGCTCGGTCAGACCGGCCGCATCGAGATATTCGGTCACCACTTGCGAGCCGGGGGCCAGCGAGGTTTTCACCCAAGGCTTGCGGGTGATGCCAAGCTCATGCGCCTTTTTCGCCACCAGACCGGCGCCGATCAGCACATAGGGGTTCGAGGTGTTGGTGCAGGAGGTGATCGACGCGATCACGACCTTGCCCGAATGCATGGTGTAATCTTCGCCGTCGACGGCCACTTCTTTGCCCAGCGGGCGTTTGAAGCTGGCGTCCATTTCCTTGGCGAAGGCCGATTTGGCATCGGTCAGCGGCAGGTAATCCTGCGGGCGTTTCGGGCCCGAGATCGCGGGCACGATGGTGCCCATGTCGAGTTCCAGCGTGTCGGTATAGACCGGGCTGTAATCGGCATCGCGCCAGAAACCGTTTTCCTTGGCATAGGCTTCGACCAGGGCAATCCGGTCTTCGTCGCGGCCGGTTTGGCGCAGGTAACGCAGGGTTTCGGCGTCAACCGGGAAGAAGCCGCAGGTGGCGCCGTATTCCGGAGCCATGTTGGCAATGGTCGAGCGCTGCGCCAGCGGCAGGTTGTCGAGGCCTTCGCCGTAGAATTCGACGAATTTGCCAACCACGCCTTTTTTGCGCAGCATTTCCACGACTTTCAGCACCAGATCGGTGCCGGTGGTGCCTTCCATCATCGCGCCGGTCAGCTTGAATCCGACCACTTCGGGGATCAGCATCGAGATCGGCTGGCCGAGCATCGCGGCTTCGGCTTCGATCCCGCCAACGCCCCAGCCCAGAACGGCAAGGCCGTTGACCATGGTGGTGTGGCTGTCGGTGCCGACGAGGGTGTCGGGGTAGGCGACTTCAACGCCGGCCTCGTCTTTGTCGGTCCAGACGGTCTGGGCGAGGTATTCGACGTTCACCTGATGGCAGATGCCGGTGCCCGGCGGCACAACGCGGAAGTTTTCAAACGCGGTCTGGCCCCATTTCAGGAACTGATAGCGCTCCATGTTGCGCTCGTATTCGCGGTCCACGTTCATCTGGAAAGCGCGCGGGGAGCCAAATTCGTCGATCATCACCGAGTGGTCGATCACGAGATCAACCGGCACCAGCGGGTTGATCTTCTTGGCGTCGCCACCGAGGGCTTTGATGCCATCGCGCATCGCGGCAAGGTCAACCACGGCCGGAACGCCGGTGAAATCCTGCATGAGCACGCGGGCCGGACGATAGGCGATCTCGCGCGGGTTCTTCCCGCCCTTGTCGGCCCATTCCGAGAACGCTTTGATGTCGTCCACGCTCACGGTGCGGCCGCCATCTTCAAAGCGCAGCATGTTTTCCAGAACCACTTTCAGCGAAGCGGGCAGGCGCGAGAAATCGCCAAGCCCCGCGGCTTCGGCGGCCGGGATCGAGTAATAGGCAAAAGAAGAGCCGCCGACGCTGAGCGTCTTGCGGGTCTTCGCGGTGTCTTGTCCGACGGAAATTGTCATAGGATCCTCCGGTTGATCGCTGGGGTTCGGCGCTCATTTGCCCGGTTCCGGGCGTTGGCGCAAGGGCGTCGCGTGCGCTGTATACCATTGCACACCGTAATGCAATCAACTGTTGCCCCGGTGGCGCATATTGCAACCTCTCGCAAAACCTTGATTGGCAGGTGATGAGCAGGCTGAGATAGATAGAACGGGAACGAACGGGACCATAGCAATGAAATTCATCGTGGCGGCGATTCTCACATCGATCGGGTTGGGCGCAGGCAGTATGGCGCTGGCGGCGGACAAACCGCTGGTGGTGGTCGAGCTGTTCACCTCGCAGGGCTGCAGTTCCTGCCCGCCCGCCGATGCGCTGATCGAAGAGCTGGCCGCCCGTAACGATGTGCTGCCGCTGGCGCTGCACGTGGATTACTGGGATTACATCGGCTGGGCCGACGGTTTTGCCAATCCGCAATACACCCAGCGCCAGAAAGACTATGCCCACGCGGCGGGGGTGCGCTCGATCTATACGCCGCAGATGATCGTCGAGGGCGTCGATCATGTGGTTGGCTACCGGCCGATGAAAGTGGCAGACCTGTTGCAGCATTACCGGGCCGCCGGGCCGGAAATGACCCTGACCGCCACCAAAAGCGGGGGCGTGCTGCATCTGACCGGCGCGCCGGTGAACGGGGCCAAGTTGCCGAACCAGATCGATATTCAGCTCGTGCGCTACATCCCGAGCGCGCGGGTGAATATTCTGCACGGTGAAAATGCCGGGTCGACAATCACCTATGCCAATATTGTGCAGGACTGGGACAAGATCGGCACCTGGAACGGGCGCGGCACGTTCAATCTCAACGCCCATGCCACCGGCGACGGCGCCTATGCGGTGATCGTGCAAGAGCGCGGTCCCGGCCGCATCCTCGCCGCGCTGCGGGTCGAATAGACACTTTCCACTGGATTGATGCCGAAAGTTGCGGACGGCCACGCAGGCCGACTGCGACCTGATCTGCGCATCGTTTTATGTCGCAGCGTTAGATTGAGAGAGTGGCACGAAGACCACCCGCCAACGGGCAAGGGGGCCGGTGCCCGGCCCTCAGGCAGGGCGGGGGTTAGCTTTCTTCCTCGTTGGCGAGGAAGATCAGCTCGCCATCGGTTTCCAGCTGCCGGATCGCAGCGACGACAGAGCTCATTGCGTCTTCGCCGTCTGCCGGTTTCACCACGCCAATCTCTTTCATCTCTTCGCGCATCTGCTCGGCCATCCGCTTCGAGATTCCTTCGAGGATGAACAGGGCTGCCTTGCCCAGCGGACCCTCTTCGCCCGCCGCGGCCAGCGCCTTGACCAGCACCGCCTGATCGACGCCCTTGGTGATTTTCGGCACGTCGCGCGGGTCGATCCGTTCGGGGATATTGGCGAAGGTGAAGATGGCTTTGCGCACTTCCTTGGCAAAGGCGGCATCGTCTTCGTCGAGCCCGCTGAGCACTTCGTCGCGGGTGGCCGCCGGGCTGAAATTGAGGATCGCCCCAACCCGCTGCACCGGCCCTTCGTTGAAGGCGCGCACCGGCTGGGCGTCGAGCTGTTCGGCCAGCGACATGCCGATCCGTTCAACCACTTCGGGCTGGATCGAGCTGGTCAGCGACACCGCATAGGCGATGCGCCTTGCGCGCGGCCCGGGCAGGCGGCCCAGCAGCTCCGCCGCGACCGAAACCTTCAGCTTCGACAACAGCACCGCCGCAACCTCGACGCTTTCCTCTTCCAGAACCGCCAGCAGCCGGTCGGTATCGAGGCCCGAGATCGTTTCCCACGGATTGCCGACAAAGGTGATGCCGCCGCTTTTGCGCAGCCGCGCCGCCGTGCCCGCACTGATCGTGCCGCCCAGAACCTTCAACGCGCCTTCCAGCCCGTTCGGGAAGGACAGGGCAATATCCTCGATCTCGGCAACAAATTCGTCGATGACCGATTTCAGCGTCACCCGGTCGACAAAGCGCATCTTGCCCATTTGCCGGGCCAGCTCGGATTGCAGCTCGTCAGGCAGATCGGTCAGCGAAATTTCCACACCTTCCGATAGCAACAGGCGGATGATGATCGCCGCCTTCTGCTTGCGCGTCAGTTTGCGCGGGGTGCCGGTGGGCAGCGACTCGCCCCCGCCCAGCGAGCCGAGATCGGGCAGATCAAAATCGGCCGGAAGGCCAAAATCATTGGAACTCAAAGCTGGCAGCGCGCTTGACACCTTGTCCCTCCGGGCCTGTTCACTTGCGGTAAAACTGACAGATAGGCGTTAATATGTCGTTGTCGCGGTTGCGGAAAATCCGGCCCGACGAAGCGTTTCGCCGGGCCGGATTTGGCTCAGACCGGCAGCAGTTTGGTCTCGATCCGGCTGGCGCGATGCAGGGTCATATGCACCGGGCAACGGTCGGAAATCTCCAGCAAACGTTGGCGTTGGTCTTCGTCCAGATCGCCGGTCAGGGTGATGTCGCGGGTGAACACGTCCACTTTCAGCGGCCGGCCACGATCGTCTTTCAGCCCTTCGCCCGCCAGCACCTTTTCATGGTGAATATCCACCGAAATGCCGGTGACGGGCCATTTCTTCACCCGCGCATACATCCGCATCGTCATTGAGGTGCAGGAGCCGAGCGCGGCTTTCAACAGCGCATAGGGGTTCGGCCCGAGATTGGTGCCGCCGACATCTTCGGGCTCGTCCGAGATGAAGAAGTGATGCGGCCCGTTGGCGACGGTCTGCACATAGCCTTCGGGGCCGACTTCGGTGACCCGCACCACCCCTTCGGGGGCCGGGTTGGGCGGCACCAGCATCGCTGCGGTGGAGGGGGCAAGGCCCAGATAGCGGCTGGCCCAGGTGGCGATCAGACTGGCGGCATATTCGGCATCTTCCGCCGACGAGATCAGGTGATCGGCATCGCCTAACGTGACAAAGCTTTTCGGATGCAGGGCGGCGCGGAAGATCTCGGCGGCGTTATCAATGCTCACCACCTCGTCGCGCGGGGCATGCATGACCAAGAGCGCGGCCTTCAGTCCATGGATCGCCCGCGACACTTCACGCGCTTCAACGCTTTCAAGGAAGTCTTTGGAAACATTGAAGCTCTGGCCGCCTAGCCGGGCTTCTTTATAGCCTTCAACGGCGGCCTCGGTGAGCATTTCGGCAAAGCCGCGTTCGGGTTTGCCCGGCGCAAACGGGGCGCCCAGCGTGGCCACGGCGCGCACACTGTCAAGCTCGGCAGAGGCTTTCAGCACCGCTGTGCCGCCCAGCGAATGGCCGATCATCAGGGTCGGGGCCATGTCCTTTTCGGCCAGTGCTTTCGCCGCCGCCAGAAGGTCGTCGACATCGCTGCCAAAGCTGGTTTCGGCAAATTCGCCCTCGCTCTCGCCCAGCCCGGTAAAATCGAACCGCAGCACCGCAATTCCGGCCTCGGTCAGCCGGGCGGCAATGCGCCGGGCGGGCAGGATATTCTTGGTGCAGGTAAAGCAATGGGCAAAGATCGCGGTGGCGTTTACGGGGCCATCGGGCAGGTCGAGCCGACCGGAGAGTTGCGTTCCGGCATGGCCGGGGAAAGTGAAGGTTTCGGTTTTCATGTAATGTCTGTCCCTTTGGGGTTTGCTCATAATTGGGTATCGCTCCAATGGGTTGCAACCCGGGCATTATGCCGCTGCGCGGGGCAGGGCTCTTGTCTTGACAGGCCATGCCACTAGGCTGGGCGCGGGCAGAAGAGAGAGGGCCGATGCAGCGATTTCACGAGATTTGTCAGCGCGACTTGCCGATCCGGCCCTGGGCCGAGCCGCGCACAAGCCGGTTGCCGGGGCTGAACCCGGTCGAGCCGGGCGACTGGCTGCGCGTTGATGACGCCTATGCTGCCCAGATGGCCTATCGCGAAGCGCTGTTGGCCGATCGCCCCGGCGCGGTGCTGGCGCTGGACGAAGGCGCGCGCCCGGCAGCAGAGGAATTGCTGGAGTCGGTGCTGGCGCATATCGCGACAAAGCCGGGTTATGCCCAGCAAGGTGAGAAGGTGACTTGCCCGGATGGCCGCATGGTCGAGATTGACCCTTCCGCGCCGCTGGCCACCTGCGGGCGGCTGGTGCAGGAGGATCTGGTGATTCTCGAAACCCGCCCGGGATCGGACGAACATGTTCTGACCGGCGCGGTTTTGTGCTTTCCGGCAAGCTGGACGTTGAGCGAGAAATTTCTGCAGCCCCTCACCACGATCCATGTGCCGGTGCCGCGCTATTCAGCGGATCTGGCCCAGCGGGTGCAGCGGCTGTTTGACGGCATCCAGCCGGGGCGGCCGATCTGGCGGGCGAATAATCTGGTTTATGATAACCCCGACTTGCACCAGCCTCGGCGCGAGGACGATCCGCGCAACCGTACGCTTGAGGCGGGGCCGCGTTGGCTCAGGGTCGAGCGTCAGGGATTGCTGCGGCTGGCGATCAGCCGCGCGGTGGTGTTTTCGATCCACAGCTATGTGTTGCCCTTTACGGCGCTCTGCGATGAGGACCGGGCGGCTTTGGACGTGATTGCCGAAGACAGCGTGGCTTAGTTCAGAAACGACAGGACATGCATGGCGGTTTCGCTTTGCGCGATCCCGGCAAAGGCACCGGTCACGGCGGTGGCGCGGGCGCTCATCACCCAGCTTTCACGGCCCAGCACGGCCAGCGTCATCATCGTGGCACCCAGCGGCAGGGCGAAGGCCAGAACGAAGGCGTTCATCGCGTGGATCGCGGCGCGGTGCAGAAGCGGGTTGGCGGTCGCGGCGGCAACGACGGGGCGTTTGCTCGGATAGAGCGCCTCGCGCAGCTTCTGCGCTTCCAGATCGCAGTAGACCTGTTTGGCAACCTGCATCGCGTGCAGATCGGTGGATTTCGCCAGCGCGGCAACGGCCGGGCGGGGGGCACGTTCGATCACCGGCAGAACCGGCGCATCCGAGCCATCCTGCGGGATCAGCCGGGCGCGGCGGTGATGCTCGATCTCGAAGCGGGCTTCGAGGGCGGGCAGGAAATCGTCGGGCGACTGGCCAGCGAAATCGAGCTCTTTCGCGTCGATCTTGGCGGGTTCGATCACGCTGTCCACCGGGGCGGCGGTGATCTCGGCCAGTTCGGCGGTCTCCGCTTCGGTCTCCGAGTGGGAAATCAGTTTCCAGATGTCTTCGATCAGCGCATCGAAGCCCTCTTCCGAGAACACTTCGTTGCGTTCCAGCAGGATCACCTCTTCCGGGGCGCGCACCGCTTCGATCCGGTTCACCAGCGCCTTGATCAGAGCGGCGCGGTTTTCGAACATCCGGTCGCCTGCCGGGGTGTTTTCGTGGCTGCCCACCGAGACCAGAAGCCCCCCGGCGAAGCCGTTGGCCTCGCGGGAAAACTCGGCGGCGAAATCGCTGTGTGCCAGGCAGATCCGCACGGTCGGCAGATCGAAGATCATGAAGTCGTCGTATTGAGTGCGGATCTCGACCGCACCGAGCTGCCCCGCCCAAAGCGCGCTGGCCAGATCCGACGTGAGCGTTGTGAACTCAAGCCCGGACAAATTTTTGTAGCACAGCGTTGCGATCGTGCTCGCGGCGAAGGCTTCCATTCTTTCTTCTCCTGCCATCAGGTACAAGGTGCAGTATCCGAAAGAGTGTGTCCTCAATTTGAGATAAATGTGATTTTTAACCATACAATCTAGACGTGATTTGCCACAATTGGGGCACTATTGTTAACGATTTGTTACATTGTTTCGCCCTGAGACACGCAAATATGGGGTGATTTCACGACGAAAAAGGGCGCCCCGAGAGGCGCCCTTCGCAACATATAGTGGTCTGCTTTAGCAGCTGTAGTACAGCTGGTATTCCACCGGGTGCGGGGTGTGCTCGTAGGCGTACACTTCTTCCCACTTCAGTTCGAGATAGCCCGCGATCTGGTCTTTGGTGAACACGTCACCGGCCAGCAGGAAGTCGTGATCGGCTTCCAGGCTTTCCAGAGCTTCACGCAGCGAACCGCAAACGGTCGGGATACCGGCCAGTTCTTCCGGCGGCAGATCGTAGAGGTTCTTGTCGGATGCCGCGCCCGGATCGATCTTGTTCTTGATCCCGTCGAGGCCAGCCATCAGCAGGGCCGAGAAGGCCAGATAGGGGTTGGCCGCCGGATCGGGGAAACGAGCTTCGACGCGTTTGGCTTTCGGGCTTTCGGTCCACGGAATACGCACGCAGCCCGAGCGGTTGCGGGCCGAGTAGGCGCGCAGAACCGGCGCTTCAAAACCCGGGATCAGACGCTTGTAGGAGTTGGTCGCCGGGTTGGTGAAGGCGTTCAGGGTTTTCGCGTGCTTCAGGATACCACCGATGAAGTACAGCGCTTCCTGGCTGAGATCAGCATATTTGTCGCCAGCGAAGAGCGGCTTGCCGTCTTTCCAGATCGACATGTTCACATGCATCCCCGAGCCGTTATCGCCTTTGATCGGCTTCGGCATGAAGGTCGCGGTTTTGCCATAGGCTTGGGCGACGTTGTGGATGATGTATTTGTATTTCTGCAGGTCGTCGGCTTGTTTGGTCAGGGTGCCGAAGATCAGGCCGAGTTCGTGCTGGGCAGTCGCCACTTCGTGGTGATGCTTGTCGACCTTCATGCCGATCTGTTTCATCGTCGACAGCATTTCCGAACGGATGTCCTGGCTGTCGTCGATCGGGTTCACCGGGAAGTAGCCGCCTTTATAGGTCGAGCGGTGGCCGGTATTGCCCATTTCGTATTCGGTGTCGGTGTTCCAGGCGGCGTCAACGGCGTCGAGCTGGTAGGACACTTTGTTCGGCGACACGGAATAACGCACGTCGTCGAAGATGAAGAATTCAGCTTCCGGCCCGAAATAGGCGGTGTCGCCAATACCCGAGGATTTCAGGTAGGCTTCAGCCTTCTCGGCGGTGCCGCGCGGGTCGCGCTCATAGGCTTCGCCGGTATCCGGCTCGACGATCGAGCAATGGATGCAGAGGGTTTTCTCGGCATAGAACGGGTCGATATAGACCGATTCGGTGTCGGGCATCAGTTTCATGTCGGAGGCTTCGATCGACTTCCAGCCCGCGATCGACGAACCGTCGAACATGAAGCCTTCGTCGAGGAAATCCTCGTCAACCAGATCGGCAACAACAGTCACGTGCTGAAGTTTACCGCGCGGGTCGGTAAAACGAATGTCGACGTAGGCTACGTCTTCATCTTTCAGCAGCTTGAGAACATCAGCTTTGCTCATAGTCTCTCTTTCCCTTTGATTCTGAGTGCTAGCTTATAGGGCGCAGGCGCGGGTCAGACGGCGTCGAGGCCGGTTTCGCCGGTGCGAATGCGGATCGCCTGTTCAACGGGCGACACAAAAATCTTGCCGTCGCCGATTTTGTCGGTCTTGGCGGCGTTGATGATAGCTTCGATGGCAGCGTCCACCTGATCGGCAGGCAGAACCACTTCGATTTTCACCTTGGGCAGGAAATCCACCACATATTCGGCGCCACGATAGAGTTCGGTATGGCCCTTCTGACGGCCAAAACCCTTCACTTCAATCACCGAAAGGCCTTGCACGCCGATCTCTTGAAGCGCTTCTTTTACCTCATCCAGCTTGAACGGCTTGATGATAGCTTCGATCTTTTTCATGTGGTGTCCCCCCATGGAAAACGGTTCGCAGCCCAGTGATCACTTTCGCGGATGGGCCACAATTGGATAGGGTTCTGGTAGCGCAGACACGGAAGGGATTCCAGTGGGGCTGCACAATATTTATGCAAGATGCGTGATGGCTGTGCAAATTATGAATGCTGGAGGCAAAAAATGACCGAATTGCTGACCGCCGCCCAAATGCGCGCCATCGAAGCGGCGGCGATTGAGAGCGGCAAAGCCTCCGGGTTGGAGCTGATGGAACGCGCCGGGCAGGGCGTGGTGGAGGCGGTTCTGGCCGAGTGGCCGGAGCTGGCGACAGGCGATCATCGCGCCGTGGTGCTCTGTGGCCCCGGCAATAATGGCGGCGACGGGTTCGTGGTCGCGCGGCTGCTCGCCGAGCGGGGCTGGGCGGTGGACGTGTTCCTTTATGGCGATGCCGAGAAGCTGCCGCCCGATGCGAAGGCGAACTATCAGCGGTGGTGCGGGATCGGGGCGGTGTCTGGCATTGATGCGCTTTGGGACTACCTCCCGGATATGAACGCGCGGACGATCTTTTTCGATGCGCTGTTCGGCACCGGGCTGACCCGTCCTTTGCCCGCCGATCTGCAAACCCTCGCCAGCCATCTGCTGTTTCTGTCGGATATGGTGCCGGGCAACGAGACCGTGGCGATCGACATGCCCAGCGGCGTGAGCAGCGATAGCGGGCAGGGGCTGGGGGACAATCAGGTCTTTGCCCAGCTGACGGTGAGCTTTCATGCCAAGAAGCTTGGGCATGTGCTGGCCGAGGGGCCGTCGCGCTCAGGTAAGGTGGTGGTGGCGGATATCGGGCTTGATGCGGCGCAGGGGCCTGAGCTTGCCAGTGAGGTGACGCAGCCCACAGCCGAGCTTGGCAAAGGCCGGGTCGGGCACAAATATTCCCACGGTCACGCCCTCATCCTCTCTGGTCCCGCTGGCAAAGGCGGCGCGGCGCGGCTGGCGGCGCGGGGGGCGTTGCGGATCGGGGCAGGGGTGGTGACGCTGGGTTGCCCGCATGAGGCTCTGGGCGAGAACGCAGCCCAGCTCAATGCGGTGATGCTCAGCGAGATTGACGATGCCGCCACGCTGGCCCGGATACTGGACGATACGCGGATCACTGCGCTGGCGCTGGGGCCGGGGCTGGGATTTGACCGCGCGCGGGCCCTGGTGCCGGTGGCGCTGGCGGCGGGGCGGGCCACTCTGCTTGATGCCGACGCGCTATCGGCGTTTTCGGGCGACCCGACCACGCTGTTTGCGATGCTGCACCCCGATTGCGTGCTCACCCCCCATGCCGGGGAGTTCGCGCGGCTGTTCCCGGATATTGCCGAGAAGCTGAAAGCCCCTGCGAGCGGCGGCCCGGCCTATTCCAAGCTCGATGCCACCCGAGACGCCGCCGCCCGCGCGGGCTGCGTGGTGCTTTATAAAGGCCCCGATACGGTGATTGCCGCACGGGATGGGCGCGCCTCGGTCCATACTGCCGCCTATCAGCGCGCCGCGCCCTGGCTCGCCACGGCGGGATCAGGCGACGTGCTCGCGGGCTTCATTGCCGGGCTGATGGCGCGCGGGTTTGCCCCGAGTGAGGCCGCAGAAACCGCCGCGTGGCTGCATGTGGAATGCGCACTCAGCTTTGGCCCCGGCCTGATCGCCGAAGACCTGCCGGAGGAATTGCCGAAAGTCTTCCGCGCGCTCGGGGTCTGAGCGGCGGAGGCTTTGTGTAGGTGGTGGCTTAGATCGAGAACGAGGTGCCGCAGCCGCAGGTGGTGGCGGCATTGGGGTTGTTGATCACAAACCGCGCCCCGATCAGCTCTTCGGTGAAGTCGATGCTGGCCCCGGCCAGAAACGGCAGGCTGACGGTGTCGATTACCACCCGTTCCTTGCCATCCGGGCTGGACAGCACCAGATCGCCCTCGGCGGGATCGTCGAGCGAGATGTCATATTGAAAGCCCGAGCAACCGCCGCCCTCGACCGCGATGCGCAGCGCTTGGCCGCCATCGCCCGCGCCAATTTCGGCTAGCCGGGCAAAGGCGCGTTCGGTCACAGTTGGGGGAAGGTTCAGTTCCATAGCCGCCTCGGTTTCATCCTGTCGCAAATGTGAATATATGGGGGGCAGGACAGGGCGACAAGAGATTGGGGCAGAGATGGTAGGCACTTATGCGTGTAATCCGGCCGAAACGCGCGGACGGTTGTACCCGGAGGGCGAAAGCGCCTTTCGCTCGCCGTTTCAGCGCGACCGCGACCGGATCATCCATTCCTCGGCTTTTCGGCGGCTGAAACACAAGACCCAGGTGTTTGTCGAGCATGAGGGCGATTATTACCGCACCCGTCTGACCCACTCCATCGAGGTGGCACAGGTGGCGCGCACCATCGCAGGGGTGCTCGGCTATAACGAATACCTCACCGAAGCCGTGGCGCTGGCCCATGATCTGGGCCACACCCCGTTTGGCCATACCGGCGAAGACGCGCTGGATGCGCTGATGACCCCCTATGGCGGCTTTGACCATAACGCGCAGGCGCTGCGGATCGTCACCTCGCTGGAGCGCCACTATGCCGAGTTCGACGGGCTGAACCTGACCTGGGAAACGCTGGAAGGCATCGCCAAGCATAACGGCCCGGTCACCGGGGTTCTGCCCTTTGCGCTGGCGGAATATGACGCGCTGCACGATCTGGAGCTTGGCACCTATGCCAGCGGCGAGGCGCAGGTGGCGGCATTGGCCGACGACATCGCCTATAACAATCACGACCTGCAGGACGGGCTGCGCGCCGGGCTGTTCAGCGAAGACGAGATTTGCGACCTGCCGCTGGTCGGCCCGGCCTTTGCGGCGGTCGACAAGAAATACCCCAGGCTCGACGCCAATCGACGTCGCCACGAAGCGCTGCGGCGGGTGTTCGGGGTGATGGTCGAAGACGTGCTCGTCACATCGCGGCGGCTGTTGCAGGAGGTCAATCCTGCCTCTGCCGCCGATATCCGCCATGCTGGCCGCCCGGTGGTGCAGTTCTCGCCGCATCTCTGGGCTGATCTGAAAGAAATCCGCGCCTTCCTCTTCGCCCGCATGTACCGCGCCCCCTCGGTGGTGGAGATGCGCAAACAGGTGACGAAAGTGGTCGACGAGCTGTTCCCGGCCTTCCTCGCTGATCCGTCGATGCTGCCCGAGGAATGGCGCGACGATGTGGCGAAAGCGGAAGGCGAAGTGGAATTGGCGCGGATCGTGGGAGACTACATCGCCGGAATGACAGATCGGTTTGCGCTGGAGGTGCATAAGCGGCTGTTTGGGTGAGGGGGCGGTTTGAGGTCTGAATGGGCTTTGTGGATGGAGCTGATGCACCTTCCTTTTGTGATGGCTCTAACACTCACCACAATGGCACATTGCGATGCCGTCGGGAGGAAGCATTCACGTCATCAACTGAGCCCTTCCTCTGACTGAATAGCCAGTTCATTCTGGGGTGTTGGTATTTCTTCCTCCGTATTTTACATTGTGATTTATCGCGGCCGGAAACAGCAAGAAGCCCAAAAGAATAGAAAGCATCATCAACATTTGAAGTGACAGGATCAGCGTGTCAAACCAGATCGGTTTTCCGCCCAATCTAGTACTTTCATTAAAAATGATCGAAAAGTTGTCCAGACCAATGAAAATGATAAAGACACCAAACCAAAGAAATACCCAAACCAGATACTGAACCCTTTCAAGCTCCAACTTCGGCATTAATTTGAGCGCCACCAAGATTCGTCGAATGAATAGCGCCAGAAATAATGCCGCGGACATCACAACTTGAAAGAGAGTTACCACAAGAAAACTGGCATAGGCATCAGCGGATTGGGCATAGCGAGGTGTGACAGACATTCTGTTTACCTCAAGCTGAAGCCCATTTGGCAACACCAAGTCCGCAAACTCTCTGCCAAAAAATACAAATCCAAGATTGTGAAGTATGTAATTTAGAGCACAGAAGACTGCAACACATAGCACTACTATTCTTGCGCCCCTGGATGCAACCAACCTATTTCCCGTCGCCATCGATTGCCTGTCTCTTGCTATTTGTTTTCAGCTTCGGATATCGAAGCGACCAAAGTATTTTCATATCACACGCGAAAAATAACGCCTGATATTTACCGGGTTCGCGTGGCCTCACCACAGGATCACTCTTCGAATTTCCTCTTGATGCATAAGATCTCGCCCTCAGGATGCCACCGATATCAAAGCATCCAACTCGCCTATTGCGTGCAATATAGCGGGGGAAACTGATGGGTCAACAAAGCGCCTTAGCCCGCTACCCCCGCCGCCAAATCCAGCTTTGTCCGGCGAGCAGCCCCTGCGCCTTGGCGATGAGCCGATGTGCGGGGCCGGTGGGGGTGCTCACCCCTGCGGCCAGCCGGTCGACCACAACTTCGGGCGGGCAGGGGGTGTTGGTGACAGGGTCGTAATAGCGCGGGTAGTCGATCAGGGCGGCATGGGCGAGGGCCACGATGTCGGGGCGGGCTTGCCGCCGCGCGGGCACATCGCCCAGATCGCGGGTGAGGCCCCAACCGGCATAGAAGGGCGCGCCGAGGCAGGTGATGGGCTTGCCGCGGATCAGGGCTTCGAAGCCCATCAGCGAGGTCATGGTCCAGAGCTCATCGCAGGCGTCGATCAGCGCCATGGCATCCGCCTCATGGGCGACGATATCGGCGAGCGTTTCAGCATCCTCCACCGCGCCTTGGCGCAGCCCGGCTTCCACATCGGGATGGGGCTTGTAGATGATCACCGCGTCGGGGTTGGCCGCCCGCGCGGCTTCCAGCAGCGCGCGATTGGTGGAAACACCACTGGTGCCCAGCCGGATCGAGGCGTCGTCTTCCACCTGTCCGGGCACCAGAATGCGCCGCCCTTCCGGCAGATCGGGCATCGCCCGCTCAAGATTATATTTGCTGATCCGCGCGCGCTTCAGCCCGGCAATCAGCCGCTCGGCCCGCGCCCTTGCGCCTTCCGGCAGGGTCACGCTCTCGGCAATCAGCTGCTCCAACCGGCTTTCGCGGGTCGGATCGTAATAGATGCCCAGATCGTCGGTGACGAGCGAGAGCGGCGGCACCAGCTCGGCGCCCAGCCCGCGTGAGCGCAGAAAGCCGTCTTCAACGCGGAGCAATCTCACCCCGCTGGTATCGCCCAGCTCGGCCTCGCGCCCGGCCCAGACCATAAGGTCGCGCCCGGTTTCCCGCGCTATGGTCACGGCTTTCGCGCCTTCGGCAAAGATCAGGCGCTTGCCCGCGCTGCCAAAGAACCGCGCCAGCGGCTTGCGTTTCCACAGCCGCATTCCGGCAGCGACATAGCCGTGCTGATCCTCGCGCCAGCCGCGCCCGCGCGCCTCCAGCGTGGCGATCACCTGTTCCACCCCGCAGAGCGTGTCGTGATAGGGATCGTACCAGATGGGATAGAGGATCATCGCACAGGCAAACATCTGCGTGCGGGTCAGGATGCGGCGGCGGCGCGGCACCGGGTTTTCGTCCTGCGTCAGCCCCCAGCCGCCATACCACGGCTGGCCGAAGGTCCGGGGGCGATGCCCGGCCAGGATCGCTTCGAACCCCATGCCGGAGCTGACGGTGAACACCGCCACAGCCCCTTCCATCAGCGCCCAGGGATCGACCGGATCGGTCAGAAGCGTGGTGCGCATGTCTTCATGTTCCGGCCCGAAATGCCCCTCGCGGTGGCCTGCGGCGGTTTCGGGATGGGTCTTGATCACGATGCGCATGCCGGGATGCTCGATCTGGGCGACGGCCAGCATCTCGGCAAAGGTGGCTGCATTGGCCCCGGCATGGGCAATCGAGGCATCGCCTTTGGTCTGGTCGATCACCAGCACATAGGGGGCTTCGGGGATCTCGGCGCGAGGGTCATAGGCGTTGTATTTCGAGATATGGCCGCGCACCATTGCTTCCATCGCGGCGCGGGCGCGGGCCAGAAGCGCGCTGTCGTCGAGCGGGTGCCTGGCCAGCAGCTCTTCCAGATCGGAGGGCGTGGAACTGTCGAAATGCACGCCTTGCTGGTCGATCAACAGGCCCAGCGGCGGCTCGCCCGCGCGTCCGGGGCGGACTGAGCGCAGAAAGGCGTCTTCCACCCGGATCAGCGCAGCGCCAGAGCGCGCGGCCATCGCCTCGCCACGATGAGCATAGGGGGAATGGCCCCAGACCGCGATGGTATCTTCCGCCGTGGGGCGACCCAGCCGCAATTGCCACCCGGCCAGCGCAAGGATCCGGCGCAGACGGCGCTGCATCACAAAGCCGCCGTTGAAAACGAAAAGCCGCCGGGAAGAGGGCTCCCCGGCGGCCTGATCTGCGGGATTGGACGCCATCGTCAGGGCAGAAGCCCCGCCGTTTGCGCCGCCGTCGACAGCGAACTGGCCGTTGCCGTGGTGTTGGTGAGCGCGGTGATCACCTTGGTCCACTGCACATAGGGCGCCTCGGTCACATAGACCGTATCGCCATCGCGGATGACGAAATCGCGGGCGCGGAACATGCCGTTGGGTTCGGTCAGGTCGAGCACATAGATCATCCGCTGATCGCCGATCAGGTCGGTGCGCCCCAGAACCGAACTGGCAATCTCTGCCGGTTCGTTGCGGAACACGAACACCCCGGTCGGGTCGGCCAGCGATGGATTGAGCCCGCCCACCTGCGCGATGGCTTCGAGCGCCGACAGCGACTGGGTCTGGAATTTCACCCGCGTCTGCGAGCCGGTAGCCCCCAGCGCGGTAAAGGCACGGGTATCGCCTTCGACCAGAATCCGGTCGCCATTGCGCAGGGCAATGTCTAGCTCGGGATGCTCGAACAGGTCTTGGTACCAGATCTGCCCGGTTTCGGTGCCCCGGATGATCTTGACCACGGCAATATCGGCCGGAACCGTCACCCCGCCGGCCATCGCCAGCATGGCACCCAGCGTGCGCGTGGGCAATTCGATCGGGTGCACGCCCTGTCCGCCCACCGCACCTGTCAGCGAAACCGTGGCCCCGTTCCCGGCGAGGCGGTTCACCAGAACCTGCGGATCGGGGGTTTGTTCTGCGAGCTTTTCGGTGATGATCCGGCGGATCGCCTCAGGGCTGTTGCCCGCGGCCTTGATCCGTCCGGCATAGGGGATGAAGATGAACCCGCTGCCATCCACCTGCACCTGCTGCAGGGTGGCGGGGGCCCCGGCCGAGGTCAGGATGCCCTGATCGACGTTTTCCCAGATCGACACGCCCAGCGTATCGCCGGGATGGATCGTGTCGGAGCCGACGACACCGGCTTTCAGGAATTTGTCGGAAAATCCAAGCGCGGCGATCACACCGGTGGCCCGGGTGACCTGATCATCGACGGCAACCACGAAAGCATCGCCCTGTTGCTGGACGGAACCTGCGTATATCTCGGCTTTGTTCGGGCCAGACCGGGGCAGGGCATTGCAGGCGGAAAGCCCCACAACGCAAGCTAAAAGGGTCGCATTCCGCGCCCAAACCATGCCGAATTTATTCACTGCTCGGCTCCTTTATGGAGTTCTGCCTATCTTTATTAACGCAAACCTACCGGGATCGCCCGGAAAAATCCAGCGTTTCCATGCGTTCCGGCTATTGCACGACGTAGAATTGTTGCCGAGGTGCTGCGGTGCCACGTGCCAGCGCCTCATAGGGATCGTCAGGCGACAGCATCATGTCGACGACCTGACGCAACAACCGCCGTCTTCCGCGTGCCGAATAGAAGCCGCCGGGGATCTGCGAGGTTTCCAGAAGATAGCGCCGGTAATCGCGATAGGCGCGGGTTTCCGGGCGCTCGGGCCGGGCAAAGAACTGCGCCATCGGCTGGGTCGATACCAGCTCGGGCTTGGCATAGACGGCCTGGCCGGAAATATGCAGCGGCAACCCGCGCCAGAGCACCTGTTGCCCGGCGGTGGAATTGACCGTGACGGCACTGCGGGCGTGATCCAACAGCCGGGCGAGCTTGCCGCCACGCACGTAATGCACCCGGTCGGTCACCGCAAACTGCGCCGCCAAGTGTTTGATTTCATGCTGCAATGACACGCGGCCATCTTCCAGCGGATGGGCCTTGAACACCAGATGATGATGACGCGGCGCGCCTTCGGCAAAGCCTGCGATCACTCGCTCCAGAAATTCGGTCATGGTGGAAAAGGGCGAATGCATCTGAAAGCTGGAATCGTGTTCAAGCTGCAAGAGCACGAGGTGATAGGGAAAGCCGCCATATTTAATCCGCGCCGAGGCAATGCGCCGCTCGGCGGCGTGAACCGGCATCAAGAGCAGCCGGAGCAGGTAGAGCTGAAACTCGCGGGTCACCGGCAGGGCGCGATGCGGGCGAAAGCCCCGATAGCGTTGGTTCAGGAACATCACGAACCAATGGTAGAGCGCGCCGTAGAACATGTGCTGGCGCATATCGCCCCAATGCGCGGGCGGTTCCGGCATGTCGCGCTCGCCCTCGGCCAGCACCGCCTGCATATCGGCCACGCTCATCTGCATCAGCCGCGAATGCCCGTTCGAACCGCCGCGCTCATAGGTGGCCCAATAGGGCCGCAGATAGCCCTCTTCGAAGACATGAACGCCCAGCCCGGCCTTGCGCGCGGCTTTCACGGCTTCGGCATGGATGAAGCGGGTATCGCCATAGAGCACGATGTCGGTCACGCGCTTTTCGGTCAGAAGCGCATCCAGCCGCGCGGGCCAATCCTCCTGCGTGCCGTCATAGGCGATGTAGCTGGCCGCATCACGCCAGAACATCTCATCGCCCATGTTGAAGCCAACCCGCCAGACCTCGGCCCCGGTCGCGCGCAGCATCTTGCTCAGACGTGCGAAGAAGGGACCATGCGGCCCCTGTAAAAACAGAAATACCCGGTCTTTGCCGTCGATGGCTTGCATTGCTTTCCTTGTCGCCTTGGGCATTGCGCCCTTCATGACCTTTTGGCCTGCCTTTGTCACCTCTCTGGGCATTATGACGCAGCGCCCGGGCAGGAAGATGGCAGGCAGGCGGCAGCGCTCGGGCCTGCTCTGACCCTGCCGCCCCCTTGGCAAATCCCGGAGGCTGGCTTACCGATGGGCCAAAGGAGACTGCCGATGTTTACAGGGATCATCACCGATATGGGCCGGGTTGAGCGGATCAGCCGTTCCGGCGACATGCATGCGCGGATCAAGACGGGCTACGATACCGACACGATCGAGATTGGCGCGTCGATTGCCGCCGATGGCGTGTGCCTCACCGTGGTGGCGCTGGGCGACGACTGGTACGAGGTCGATATCTCTGCCGAAACCCTGTCGAAAACCAATCTCGGAGCTTGGGAAGAGGGCAGGCGGGTAAACCTTGAACGCGCGCTGAAGGTCGGCGACGAGCTGGGCGGGCATATCGTGTCGGGCCATGTCGATGGCGTGGCCGAAGTGGTCTCGATCCGCGACGAGGGCGACAGCACCCGCGTGCAATTTCGTGCCCCCGAGGCGCTGGCGAAATTCATCGCCCCGAAAGGTTCGGTGGCATTGAACGGCACCTCGCTGACGGTGAACGAAGTTGAGGGCACTATCTTCGGCGTGAACCTGATCTCGCACACCAAAGAGGTGACGAATTGGGGCGCGGTGAAAGAGGGCGACGCGATCAACCTCGAAATTGATACGCTGGCGCGCTACGTCGCGCGGCTGGCCGAAGCCAGCGCATGAGCGGGCTCGGCCATAATGGCGGCCCGACGCTGGAGCCGGGGGCAGGCTGGCGCAGCTATGCCTGGGCGCGGGCGCGACGCGATACCCTGCCGAAAATGCCGCTGGAGATTGTCCGCCTTCGGGTGAACCGGGCGAAAGAGCTGGGGATCGATTACAAATCCTATGCCTCGATCCGGGCGGGCACCGGGCGCGACGTGATTGCGCTTCTGTTCTCAACCAATGCGCTGCGGGTGGGGCCGAAACTGGTGACGCTGCCCGAGGCGGAAGCCGCCAAGCTTGGCGCGGTGAAGGGGGCGCATCGCCTTGCCGCCGTACATCGTCCGCTGACCCCGCATCTGGTCGAGGGGGCGAATGCCGCGCTGATCGATGCTGCCATGCAGGCGCCGACCCTGGCCGATGGCTGGACCGCCACCCGCGAGAAGCTGACCGAGCTTACCCGTGGGCGCGGTCTGCCGTCGGATGCGGTGGTGGTGATTGGCGATACCGCGCTTGAGGCGGAATGGGCCGTGGCCGGCCGGATGGCGGGTTATCTGCCCGCCGGGGCCTATTTCGGCGCTGCGTAACGTCGCTTTCGGGCCATTCCCGGTGCCCTTTCGTACTGGTATTGCCGGGTCAGAGGCGTTATCTGACCGCGTGCCCAATGCCGGGGGAAAGCATGACAGACTCAGAAGCCTACAAACAGCCGGGACCAGTTGAGCGCAACTGGAGCGATGCGATCTCTCCGATCGAGGAGATCTTCGAGGAAGCCCGCAACGGGCGGATGTTCATCCTTGTCGATCATGAAGACCGCGAGAACGAGGGCGATCTGGTGATCCCCGCGCAGATGGCCACGCCGGAAGCGATCAACTTCATGGCCACCCATGGGCGTGGGCTGATCTGTCTGGCGATGCCGGGCGAGCGTATCGACGCGCTGGGCCTGCCGCTGATGTCGACGGTCAATGCCTCGCGCCACGAAACCGCCTTCACGATTTCCATCGAAGCGCGCGAAGGCGTGACCACCGGCATTTCGGCGCATGACCGCGCCCATACCGTGGCGGTGGCCATCGACCCCAGCAAAGGGGCCGCCGATATCGCCACGCCGGGCCACGTGTTCCCGCTGCGCGCCCGCAAGGGCGGGGTGCTGGTGCGTGCCGGTCATACCGAAGCCGCCGTGGATATTTCCCGTCTGGCCGGGCTTCAGTCCGCCGGGGTGATCTGCGAGATCATGAATGACGATGGCACCATGGCGCGGCTGCCCGAGCTGGTATCTTTCGCCCAGAAACACGGGCTGAAGGTGGGCACGATTGCCGATCTGATCGCCTATCGCCACCGTCACGACAACCTCGTGAACGAAAGCGCCTCGAAAGCCGTGACCTCGGAATTTGGCGGCGACTGGATGCTGCGCATCTTCACCGATGAAACCCAGGGTGCCGAGCATATCGTTCTGACCAAGGGCGACCTGACCACGGGTGAACCGGTTCTGGTGCGGATGCACAGCCTCAACCCGTTGCAGGACGCACTGGGCCTTGGCCCGTCCCATGCCGACGAGCTGCCGCGTGCGATGCAGATCATTGCCGATGCCGGTCGTGGCGCCGTTGTGCTGCTGCGCGATCCGGCGATGAAGCTGATTACCGATGGCGCCGTCAGCCCTCAGATCCTGCGGCAATACGGGCTGGGGGCGCAGATCCTGTCCGCCCTCGGCATCACCCGCATGACCCTGCTTACCGACAGCCCGCTGCCGAAATTCGTCGGGCTGGAAGCCTATGGGCTGACCATCGAGGGCACCCATCCGATCCGGGGAGAAGACTGATGGCCGCGAATGAACAGCATTACATCCTGCCGCGCCCGAGTTTTGACAAGCCGGTCAAGCTGCTGATCGTGGTGGCGCCCTATTACAAGGACATCGCCGATAACCTCGTGGCCGGGGCGAAAGCCGAGATCGAAGCGGCTGGCGGCAGCTGGGATCTGATCGAAGTGCCCGGCGCGCTGGAAGTGCCCACGGCAATTTCCATGGCCGACCGTCTGTCGAATTTCGATGGCTATGTGGCGCTGGGCTGCGTGATCCGGGGCGAAACCACCCATTATGACACCGTCTGCAATGACAGCTCGCGGGCGCTTACGCTGCTCGGGCTGCAGGGCCTTGCCATTGGCAACGGCATCCTGACCGTGGAAAACCGCGAGCAGGCCGAGGTGCGGGCCGAGCCCGAAGGGCAGAACAAGGGCGGCGGGGCGGCGGCTGCCGCGCTGCACCTCATTGCGCTGCGGCGCAAATGGGGTCAGCCCGAAAAACCCGTGGGCTTCAAACCCTGGGATGAGATCAAACTCGCCGGGGAGACCGGCAATCAAGGTGGGACTTCCGCATGACCCTGTCGGGCAACCAGAAACGCCAGATGAAATCCGCCGCACGGCTGTTCGCGGTGCAGGCGCTGTTTCAGATGGAGGCCTCGGGCCAGACCGTCGATAAAGTGATGCGGGAATTCGAGGATTTCCGCTTTGGCGAGCATCTGGACGAAGGCGATATGGCCGAGGGCGATGCGCCCCTGTTCCGCGCGCTGATGGAAGAGGCAGTGAACCAGCAGGCCCGGATCGACCAGATGACCGACCGTGCACTGGTGGCGAAATGGCCGATTGCCCGCATCGACCCGACCCTGCGCGCGCTGTTCCGCGCCGGTGGGGCCGAGCTGGTTGCGGGGAACACCCCGCCGAAAGTGGTGATCAGCGAGTTCGTCGACATCGCCCGGGCGTTTTTCCCCGAGAGCGACGAGGCGAATTTTGCCAATGCGGTGCTCGACCACATGGCGCGCGAGGCGCAACCCGACGCCTTCTGAGGGCGTCGGTAAGGGCTGGGGCAGGGCGGTGGCATGGTCCGCCGCTTGCCACCCAGACGGCAGGGGCGGCCAATCCCGCCGATCCTAAATTCTACAATTAGAGCTGTTTACGGCGCGTTCACATCCCGCGCCTAGCCTGCATCCAAGCAAGGTGCAGGAGTGCCAAACATGCAAGTGACCCCGGCTGTCAGCCCCCAGATGTCGCGTCAACCCATCGCCGCCCACGCGCCTCAGGCCAGTGGGCTTTCGTCATTCATGGACACGCTGCGCGACGGTATCCCCGAAGATGCAAACGCGGTGTTTCAGAAATATTCCCTACATTCGATCAGCCCGCACGAGGTCGATCAGCTTGTCGGAGAGCTGCGCACGGCGGGGTTTGGCGACGTGAAGGGGCTGTTGATGCTGGAAACCCGCGGCGAAGCCTTTCAGAGCCATTTTCAGGAAATCAGCGCAGAGATCACGGGCCATGCCCCCGATGCGGCTGCCCGTGCCGAATTTGCCCACCGGATGACCACGCCCACCGATCTGATCGACGGGTTTCGGACTGAGGCAGAGATGGCCCGCAGGCACGGTGATCCCTATGCCTTTGCTGCGCAGATGGCGGAGTATCTCGACCAGCTCGACCGTCAGGCCCATGCCGGGGGCGTAGCACCCAGCACCGCCATGCCCAACACCGCCGCACAAACCGCCATCGAAGCAAGCCTGATGCAAGGATGACCCCTCACAGCGCCGGGCGAAGCCCTCGGCGCGAGTACAAATCCGGGCCGGGGCCAAAACGGGGCCGGGACCGGAGATACAGGAGTATCGCAATGCAAATGACAGCACCCTCGCAAACCGGTTTCGCCACCTCCGCGATGACGCGCATACCGCTCGAAAATCTGGCGGTGAAAAAACCACCGGCCTATCCCAAGGCGATTGTCATTTTCGGCACCCCGGAAGGGCCAGCCCGCGGGGTGTTCAAAGCCCATACGATGCGGTCGATCAGTCCGAGCCAGATGGATCAGATGCGCGACGAGCTGAAACAGGCCGGGTATCGCAATGATGCGTTGATGGGGGTGTTGGAGCAGCACGGGGCCAAATCCGAAGCGGGCGCCAAGGCGCCGAATACTCCGATTGATCTGATCCAGACGCTCTATGACGAGGCGCGGGCGGTGAAGGCGCGTGGCGACTGGAACGCGCCGCAGCTGGAAATGGCGCGCAGTTTCGAATTCGTCGAGAATATGCTGAACGGCATCTTCCGCAATTCGCCCTACCTCTCGGGCCCAACCGGCTCCGATCAAACCCAGTCGCTGGTCGCTTCGCAAATGCAGGAGGGCTGACCGGCTAAAGATGCGGGAAATCCGCGGCAAAGGCGCGGGGCAAAGCCCCGTTATTGCCCGAGCCAAGCACCAAAAGGTGCCTTCGTTTACGGCTTGTTCACCATGCTAGCGTTAGGGTTCTCGCGAATAGGTGCAGGAGTAGCAGAATGCAAACGAGCCATGAAACTGAGCCGAACACCACGCAAAAGCGGTCGCTGTTCGGCTCTTATTCCATTGAAAACAATCCCTCTCATCCGTTTTCGGTCTTGCTGAGCGGCAGCCCGCGCGGCGATGCACGCGACGTGTTTCAGACCTATTCGCTGCGGTCGATCTCGCCGCGCGAGATTGATGAGATGGTGGCCAAGCTCAGGGCGGCGGGCTATTCCCACGCCGCCTTTCTTGAAGAGCTGGCGCAGCACGGGGAATCGCAAAGCAAAGGCGGCATCTCGGCGCTTGGGCAGGCGTTTGAGCCGACCCGGCGCTTCGATCTGATCCGCCAGATGCGCGACAATGCCGAAGCCGCACGTCGCCGGGGCGAGCTGAGTGCCGCCCTCGAACAGATGGCGCGCAGCTTTGAATGGTTTGAAACCATGATCCACGGCACCAGCGGGCAGGGCCCGTGGCGGCTTGGCGGCACACAGGGCGCCGAAACCGCGTAACGCAGGCGGCCTGATCTAGGCCTTTATCGCCTCGCCTGTCAGGGGCGGGGCGCTTTTCGTTGGGCGACTGCCCAGCCAGACCGATCCCAACACGATCAGCGCACCGATCCCCTGTTGTGGGCTGAGGCTTTCGCCGAGCAGCAGCCAGCCCAGTGCGACCGCCGTGAGCGGGCTGAGAAAGCCCAGAGGGCTGATGGCGGTTGGCCCCAGCCGGGCGATGCCGCGAAACCAGAACACATAGCTGAGCGCCGCGCCGATCAGGCCGAGCCACAGAAACCCGGCGATATTGGCAAGGCTGAGGGCGGGCAGGGGCGGCTCGACGATAAGCGCAACCGGCAGCAGCAGCACGCCCCCGGCCGTGAGCTGCCAGGCGGTGAAGGTGAGCGGCGAAACCGGCGGTTGCCATTTGCGGCTCAGCACCACCCCAAGCGCCATCGACACCGCCCCAATCAGCGCCGCGCCCACGCCGACAAGATCAAGCCCGGCGCCGGGGCTGAGCAGCAGCAAAGCCACACCGCCGATCCCCGACAGCGCCGCGCCAAGGCCCCTCCGGCTTATCGGTGTGCCGAGCAGGCTGCGCGCCAGAAACAGCACAATCAGCGGCTGCATCGCCCCCAATGTGGCCGCAACGCCGCCGGGAAGCCGGTAGGCCGCCACGAACAGCGCCGCCCAGAACAGCGAGAAATTGAGCCCGCCAAGCAGGACCAGCCGCCCGAGCCAGGCACGCGGCGGCAGCTGGCGGGTGAGCGCGATCATCAACAGCCCGGCGGGCAGGGCGCGCAACATCGCATCGGTCAGCGGATAGCCCGGCGGCAGCAGTTGCGAGGTGACGATATAGGTCGTGCCCCAGATGACCGGGGCCATGGCGGCAAGGATGGTATCGCGGTTGCGGGACATGGCAGCGTCCTTATCTTGATGTCGAGATAACTAACTTGATGTCGAGATATATATGCACAATCTTGACGTCAAGACAGTTTTCTGCGAAAGGGGCGCTATGGATCATGTCGACAAGGTTCTTGCCCAATGGGCGCGCGAGCGGCCTGACCTCGATACCGGCCCGATGGGGCTGATCGGGCGGCTGAAGCGGTTGCAACAGGTGCTGTCTGAATCGCAGGTCCGAACCTTTGCCGAATTTGGCCTCAATGCCGCGAATTTCGATGTGCTTGCCACGCTGCGCCGCGCGGGCCCGCCCTATGCGCTGTCGCCCTCGGCGCTGATCGAGTGGACGATGGTGACCTCGGGCACGATGACCAACCGGCTCGACCGGCTGGAAGCCGCCGGGTTGATCGAGCGCCGCCCCAACCCTGCCGACGGGCGCAGCGCCGTGGTCGGGCTGACCGAGACCGGCGCGCGCCTGATCGACAAGGCGGTCGAGGCGCATGTGGCCACGCAGCAGAACCTGGTGGCAGGGCTGTCCCCCGAAGAGCGCGACGCGCTGAACGCTTTGCTGAAATCCTGGCTTGGCGGGCTGACCGGGCAGCAAAGCTGAGTCCGGTCTGCGCGCAGTTCCCCCTTGGCATATGAAATTCACATGCTAGTCTTGGAATGGATCGCAATGCGTGGGGAAAGATCATGCCCAAACTGGTTCGCCTCTATATCAAGCAAATCCTGATTGGCTTTGGCCTGTCGGCGATCTTCGTGGCGGCGCTGCTCTACACCAACGTGGCGAACCTCTGGCATCTGGTCACCAGCTCGGAAATTGGCTGGATCGCCGTGGCGATGTTGTTCCTGTTCAACGGGCTGGTTTTCGCGGGCGTGCAATTCGCCATCGTGATCATGCAGATGGCCGGCGAGGATGACGGACCCAAAGGCGGGCGCAAGGTGCCGGTGGCAACCAATGTTCCGGCCCGGGTGCAAGCCGTCGCCGAAGCCCCGAAACAGCGCCGCCGTTAAGGCCGGCGCGGCTTCCCGCCAGAGGTGGGAAGGGTGGCGGGACCGCAGCAACCGTAGCAGCGCATTGCTCCCGAAGCCTGATAAATCAGGTGGGCGCCGGGTAACCAGACCAAGGTCTGGACAGAGCCAGCTCCCTTTCGGTTGCTTAAGGCCACCGGAGACTTGCGCTCATATGTACGAGTAGAGCAGACCGCCAAGCGCTGACTTAGGCGTTGAGCGCGGCCATAGCAAGGGGCAGGAGCGCGGCGAGGATATCGTGGTCATGGCCGGGCGTGGTCTCGGTGCCATTCCAGATTGCTGAAAGCGCGGGCAGCACCCCGGCCCAACCAAGCAGGCGATCACGGTCATATCCGGTCACCTCTGCAAAGAGCTCGGCGAGCTGTTCGGCCCGGGCTGGGTTGGCGGCTTCGCGCTCCATCCCCACCGGGTTGCGAAAGGCATTGGCCAGATCGAAGGCCGGATCGCCGACCACCCCTTTGGGATCAATCGCGGCCCAGCCGCCTTGGCCATCGCCCAGCAGATTGTCGTGATGCAGATCGCCATGCAGCAGCTTTGGCGGCGGGGCGGTGGCCAGAAGCTGGCGCGCCAGTCCGGCGGCGCGCGCCATCTCGGGCGTTGGGAACGCATGGTCTAGTAGCGGCGCCATCAGGCTTTCCAGCGTCTCGACGCCCGCGAGCGGGGGCGCCCGATGCAGGCGCAGGGCAGCCTCTGCCAAGACCTTGCCCGCGCCCATATCGTCGCCACCACGCGCCAGATCGCCGAGCGATGGGCCGGGGAGCCAGCCCAGCAGATGCGCATCACCGCTGGCTGCGAGCAGGGTAACAGACCCGTCACCATCCCAGTGCCGGAGCAGCGCAGGCGCGCCGCCTTCGCTTGCGATGCCGTCAGGGGTGAGCAGCTTCAGTGCGGCCGGGTGCCCTTGATATTGCACGCGAAAGACCGTGGCGCGCGGGGTTTCTGCGACCAGGTCAGGATCTGTCAGGCCCCATTGGGCACAGGCTTGGGAAAGACGGGTTTGCATGTGGTGATTAGTGCGACGGGCAGTCGCGCGACGCAAGCCTTTACAAATGTTGCCTCTTTGTTCACATTCTCTGCATGGAGACCCAAGACCCATTTCTGACCGCCGCCCAGCCGGGCCAGTTGCTCGCCCGGGGCGTGGCGCGGCATTTGCGGCTGCATGATTTCGTCACCGTCGAGGAATTCGTGCCCGCGCGGGGGCTGCGCATGGATGTGTTCGCGCTGGGGCCGAAGGGCGAGTTTTGGGTGATCGAATGCAAATCCTCCCGCGCCGATTTCACCTCTGACAGCAAATGGCAGGGCTATCTGGAATGGGGCGATCGGTATTTCTGGGCGGTGGATGCGGATTTCCCGACCGAGCTTCTACCGGCCGAAACCGGGCTGATCATCGCCGATGCCTATGATGCCGAGATCATCCGCATGGGGCCGGAGACAAAGCTCGCCGCGGCCCGGCGCAAGGTGATGCTGCAGAAATTCGCCCGCCACGCCGCGCGGCGCTTGCAGGCCTATCGCGATCCGGGCGTCAGCGCTTTTTCGGAGCCTTTTTCGTAGCCTCATCGCTCAGCGCCCGGGCCTGTGCCGCCGCTGCAAGGATTTCCTCAGCGATTTCCTCGGCTTCTTCGGGTTCGAAATCCATCGGCAGATCGATGCCTTCGCCCGCGATATAGATCCGCACCATGCCCAGCGTGGTCGGCCCGATTTGCAGATCGGCGCTGATATCGCTTTCGGAATCGATGCCCATGATGCTGGCTCCCTGATGCTGGCCCGATGGGGCCTGATTACGAGCCGGGATTTACGCGCTTGCAGGACGTGAAGCAAGAGACTACACACTTGACTAAGTCAAGTAATACGGTCCCCCATGTCTCATATCGAAACCATCCGCGCCTTCAACCGCGACTACACTTCCCGCCTTGGTCTTCTGGAAAGCTCCTATCTCGGATCAGGGCTGACGCTGACCCAGGTTCGGGTGCTGCAAGAGATTTCCTTTGCGGGCGAAGGGGGTGCGCTGGCGCGCGAGATTGCCCAGCAGATCGGTGCCGACGAGGGCTATATGAGCCGGATCATCTCCGGGTTTCTGCGCAAGGGCTGGCTGCGGCGCGAAGCAGATCCGACGGATGCAAGGCGCAAGCGGCTTTGGCTCACCGAGGCCGGGCAGGCGGCATTTTCCCCGATCGACACCGCCTCGCGCACGCTGCTGAACACCATGCTGGCCCCGCTGCCGCAGGATGGGCGCAACGAGCTCTGCCGTGCCCTGTGCCGGGTGCAATCGCTGCTGGGTGACGCCCCCAGCTCTGGCGTCACTCTGCGCGATCTGGAAAGCGGCGATCTGGGCTGGGTGATCGAGGCGCATGGCCGACTTTATGCGCGCGACGAGGGCTACAATCTCGATTTCGAAGCACTGGTTGCGCAGATCGTGGCGGAGTTCGTGCTGAAACCGCATGCGGATAACCGTGCCTTCATCGCTATCGACTCACAGGGCCACCGGCTGGGCTCGACCTTCGTTGTGCATGAAGCGCCGGGCGTGGCGCGGCTCAGGCTGGTTTTGCTGGAACCCGAGGCGCGGGGGCTGGGGCTGGGGCGTCAATTGCTAGAGGCGGCGATGGATCACGCCCGCGCACGCGGCTGCCAGAAGATGGTGCTCTGGACCCATGAAAGCCATCGCGCCGCCTGCGCCCTTTATGAAAAGGCGGGCTTCGTTCTGACCGCCTCGACCCCCGGCCAAGATTTCGGCGTGGATGTGGTCGATCAAACCTGGGAAATCGCGCTTTGATCCGGTTCTGACCCGTCGGAGGCGATTTTCGATGATCTTCCCTCTTGCGTTCAGGCCGTGGCAAGGCTAAATCGCCCGCCAGTGCCGCCTTAGCTCAGTTGGTTAGAGCGCTGGATTGTGGATCCAGAGGTCCCCCGTTCAAGCCGGGGAGGCGGTACCATCTCCCCCAACAGGTAATCTGCTGTATTCTCAAGGTTTGAGCGCCGATTTTCCGTCGCTATTGATCTGAGTCCAAAGTGATCTCCTGCCGCAGGGTTTTTGCCATCGAGCGCGTAGATCAGGATGCGCCGGTCATCGGCAATCCCACGCTGGTCGACGGGGCTCAAGGATACCAATTTCCCTCAACGGGGCGCTGGAGGGGAGCAAAGGATATTTACAGGTCAATTCCACAAAAGCTGCGCGCTCTCATCACATAAATGCCACAGAGTGAACGGAATGACTTTCCCGACAAGTATTTGACATCAGGGCTGTTTGTGCTGATGCGATTTTGGAGATTTGGAAAATTGAACAAGACGATTACACTGTTGAGTGCTGCCGCTGTGATGGGCCTGTCGGGCTGCTTTGAGGTGACCAGTTCCGAGTTTGCCGTACCGAACGGGACCAATGCTTCGGCGGCTATTTCCAAAAGTCTGAATAACACTCAGTCGGGTCAGGTCTATGACGTCAGCCTTGGTGGCGCGGCCTATCTGACCGGCACTGATACGTCAGGGGCACATGCCTATGCCGGTGTGATGCCCGGCAGTGCGGTTGGTGCACCTGTTACGAGTAGCACTGCAACCTACACAGCAGATTATGAACTCGCTTATATTCGCGATATTAGCGTGAGCTACACCTCAATTGGATCGGGCACGCTGAGTGGCTTTGGCGGCCGCACGTCGGGGCAGGTCAATCTGATCCTCGATACGAACGCCGGAACGTTGACCGGCTCCGACAATATTCTGTCAATCAATGGCACAGTATCCGGGAGCAGCGTTACCGGGACATCCAGCTACTCTGGTGTCGATGGCGCGCTTTCTGGCATGGTTGGTGCCAACGGGACGGTCGGCGCGGTTCATGGCCACGGCGATACGCTTGTCTATGCCGGTGGCTTTGTCGGCGCGAGGAATTGATCCACATCCGCAGCCGGTTGGGGTTATCCGCCCGGCTGCACCGTGATCTCCTGCCGCAGGTTTTTGCCGTCGAGCGCGTAGATCAGGATGCGTCCGTCATCGGTCACCACGCCCAGCCAGTCTGTGCCGCGGGTGATCGCGGTGGCGTGCACCCCGGTGGGCAGTGTCAGGTTTTCCGGCAGCGGGGCGCGGGGTTCGGCATTGAAGCGCATGACAATCACCGCGATCAGCACTATGACACCGGCAATCATCGTCACGCTCAAGGTCGTGACCAAAGCTTTCAGGTAGCGCAGCAGGGCTGCGTCCTTGTCGGAAATCGGAGTGTCACCCATGTCATCAACCCTCGTCGAGGTGGTAATCGCGGACAATCCGCCGCCGCGCCTTGATAAGGCGCTCGCGCGCGATGTGCCAGCAGAAGCCGAGCTGAGCCGCTCGCGTCTGAGCAAGCTGATCGAAACCGGCGCGGTGATGCGGGGCGGCGAGGTGCTGACCGATCCGCGCGCCAAAACCGCGGCGGGCGACGTGATCACCATCACTGTGCCCGAAGCAGAGGAAAGCCATATCGGCGCGGAAGAGATTGCGCTGGAGGTAGTCTATGAGGATGACGACCTGATCGTGATCAACAAGCCCGCCGGGATGGTGGTGCATCCGGCGCCGGGCAGCCCCTCGGGCACGCTGGTCAATGCGCTGCTGGCCCATTGCGGCGACAACCTGTCGGGGGTGGGCGGCGAGAAACGCCCCGGCGTGGTGCACCGGATCGACAAGGATACATCGGGCCTGCTGGTGGTGGCAAAATCCGACGCCGCGCATCATGGGTTGGCAAAGCAGTTTGAAAAGCACACGGTCGAACGGCATTATCTGGCGCTGGTCTATGGGGTGCCCGAACGCTCTGACCCGCGCCTGAAGGGCGTGAAGGGGGTGAGCTTCGAGCTTGGCGGGATCGTCAAGATCACTACCCAGCTCGCCCGGCACAAGACCGACCGGCAGCGTCAGGCGGTGATCTGGCATGGCGGCCGTCATGCGGTGACGCGCGCGCGGGTGGTCGAGACCTTCGGCACCCCGCCGACCCTGTCGCTGGTGGAATGCTGGCTGGAAACCGGGCGCACCCATCAGATTCGCGTGCATATGGCCCATGCCGGCCACAGCCTGATCGGCGACAGCACCTATGGCGGGCGGCGCAAGCTCTCGGCCAAGGCTCTGGGCGAGGCGGGCGAGACGGCGGCGCGGGAGTTTCCCCGTCAGGCGCTGCATGCGGCGACCCTGGGCTTCACCCACCCGGTCACCGGCGAAGCGCTGCGTTTCGAGGCGCCTTTGCCCGACGATATGGCCGGGCTGATCAGCACCTTACGGCGTGGGGCAGGGGCCTGAGCGGCCCCTATCGGTGCCTGCCGCTAAAACCTGATTGAAATACTCTGCAATTTCCCGTGAGCCCCCTTTCGCCTTGCCGAATTGAGGTTCATACTTCTTTCAAATCGAGGCGCTAATTCCGGTTTCGCACCACTTGATCGGGCCGAAGAGCCGCCTATATGGATGTTAAGCCTCTATACATTGAGGCGCGAGGGAGACCCTATGGCCAATTATCAAAACTTGCCGGCGCCCACCCCGGAAGGGGGATTGAACCGCTATCTGCAGGAAATCCGCAAATTTCCGATGCTGGAGCCGGAAGAAGAATACATGCTGGCGAAGCGCTGGGTGGATCACGAAGACAGCGCCGCCGCCCATAAGATGGTGACCAGCCATCTGCGCCTCGCCGCGAAAATCGCCATGGGCTATCGCGGCTATGGTTTGCCGCAGGCCGAGGTGATTTCCGAGGCCAATGTGGGCCTGATGCAGGCGGTGAAACGCTTTGATCCGGAAAAAGGCTTCCGCCTTGCCACCTATGCGATGTGGTGGATCCGCGCGAGCATTCAGGAATACATCCTGCGCTCGTGGTCGCTGGTGAAGCTCGGCACCACCTCGGCGCAGAAGAAGCTGTTTTTCAACCTGCGCAAGGCCAAGGCTCGGATCGGCGCGCTGGAAGAGGGCGATCTTCGCCCGGAAAACGTTGCGCAGATTGCCCATGACCTGAACGTTACCGAAGACGAGGTGATCTCGATGAACCGGCGCATGTCGGGCGGCGATGCCAGCCTGAATGCCACGGTCTCGTCGGATGGCGATTCGACCATGCAATGGCAGGATTGGCTGGAAGACGAAGACGCCGATCAGGCGGGCGATTACGAGGCCCGCAACGAGCTGGAAGCCCGGCGCGAAATTCTGCTGGAAGCGATGAGCGTGCTCAACGACCGCGAGAAGGACATTCTCACCCAGCGCCGCCTGTCGGATGCCACCGTGACGCTGGAGGACTTGAGCGAACAATATGGGGTGAGCCGTGAACGGATCCGCCAGATTGAAGTGCGCGCCTTTGAAAAGCTGCAAAAGCGCATGCAGGAGCTTGCCGCCAAGAAGGGGCTTCTGGAAACCGTCTGACCGGGATGCCGGGTGCCTAGTCGTCCGGCACCAGCCGCAGCCAGACCCGCGATCCACTGCGGGGCGCCCGCCGCATCTCGATCAGCGACCAGAGAAGCGCCACCGCCAGCGTGGCCGTTGCCAGCCAGAACAGCGCGCCTTTGGTGCTGTAGAGCGTGCCGGTCTCGGCCAGCAGCACCGCGCTGCTCAGCCCGTGCCCCAGCGCCACCAGCGCCAGCGACCGGGTGAGAAGGTAGAGAAACTGATCCACCAGAAAGGCGATGAACAGCACCGTCACCATCGCGCGGGTGGTTTCAGAGGGAAAGAAATGGCTCTGCGCCAAATGCGACAGGGCGAAGACTGCGGCGGTGATCAGCATCGCGGGAACGAGCCCTGTCAGCTTGCGTCAGGTGCCGAGGATCAGCACAAGAAACAGCGGGTAGCTCGCGACGTGAAACAGCGAGATCGAGGTGACATGCACCGCAAAGCTGCGAAAGGGCAGGCCAGCCGTGATCAGCGCCCGCATCCCGTCGAAGCTGGTCATCAGTACCGAAAGCCCGATCAGCCCCGCCGCCAGCGGCCAGTGTTGCAGCTCGGGCCACCACGAGATCGCCAGCCCCCAGCGCCGGGCAAGTGCCACCGGCAGGATGATCGACAGGACCGGCAGCGCAACGAGGCTCAGCGTCAGGCTGAGTGCCGTTGTCCAGGTCGCGCCCTGCCCGGTGCTCGCCGAGGCCGCAATGGAATTACACAGCACCAACAGCGCTGTGTAGAGGGCACCAAGAACAAGCGCGGCAAGAGCGCGGGGAAAAGGTTGCGACATGCCACAGAATTGCGCCTTTCGTCCTGTAATTTCAAGGTGATTGCACGAGGGCCGGGCCAGGCGTAGAGTCGCAGACAAGGCCGTCAGAAGGAGAAAGCGATGGGCAACGAGTTGCGTTGGGGGATCCTTGGAGCATCGAGCTTCGCCGCCAAGCATATGGGACCGGCGATCCATGCCGCCCATGGCAACCGGTTGGTGGCGCTGGCCACCTCGACCGAAGAGAAGGCCGCGCCGTTCGAAGCGTTCTGCCCGGGGCTTGATGTGTTCCTCGATTACGAGGCGATGCTGGAATGGGATGCGATCGACGCCATCTATATTCCGCTGCCCAATACGCTGCATGTGGAATGGACCAAGAAGGCCCTGCGCGCGGGCAAGCATGTGCTGACAGAAAAGCCCATTGCGATGGAAGCCAGCGAGATCGACGCGCTCATCGCCCTGCGCGATGAAACCGGGCTGCTCGCAGCCGAGGCCTATATGATCGTGCATCATCCGCAATGGCAGCGGGTGCGCGCGCTGATCGACGAGGGCGAGATCGGCACGCTCTCGCATGTCGATACGGTGTTCAGCTACGACAACCGCACCGAAACCGGCAATATCCGCAACCGCCCCGAAACCGGCGGCGGTGGCATCCGCGACATCGGCGTTTACACCTATTCCTCGGTGCGGTTTGCCACCCGGGCCGAGCCCGCTGCGCTGTCGGCGCGGATCAAATACGAAAACGGTGTGGATACCTGGGCGCAGGTGGTGGGCGAGATGGAAGGCCCTGCCGGGCGCTTCACCTATTCTGCCATGACCTCGATGCGCCTCGCATCGCGGCAAGAGGTGGTGTTTCAGGGGGACAAAGGAACGATCAAGGTGACCGCGCCGTTCAATGCCGGCATCTTCGATCAGGCTGAGCTGCATATCCGTAACCACGCGGGCAGCACCCGGATCGAGCGTTGGCCGGGGGTTAATCACTACGTGCTGCAGGTGGAAAACTTTGCCCGCAGCGTGCGCGAGGGGGTAGCCTATCCGTGCCCGCTCGAATTCAGCAAGGGAACTCAGGCGATGATCGACAAGGTCTTTGCCAATGCTGTCGAGATTGTCTGAGGGCGTCTGACCCGGCGCGGCACTGATGCCGCCATCGGGAGAAAGGATCGCAAGATGAAACCGACCAAAACACTTGTTCTGCTGGCGGATGATGAAAAGGCCCGCCTGTTTGAAAACCTTGGCCTTGGCAAGGGGCTGCAGGAGCTGGAAGATTTTTCGGCAGCCGTGCTCGATGCCGACCGCTGGCGCAACGCCGACAGGCCGGGGCGCAATTCGGCGATGAAGGGCGTGGGGCAACACGCCTTCGACACCGCCGAGGCCGAACACGACAACGCGCAGGCAGCCTTTTCCAAGCTGGTGCTTGAGGAAACCCTGCGCCACTTCGACAAGGGCAGCTATGAGCGCTTCGTTCTGGTGGCGCCGCCGAAAATGCTCGGGGTTCTGCGCGCCGGGTTGGCACCGTCGCTGAAGCAGGCGCTGGTTGTCGACATCGCCAAGGACTATCTGAAGCTGACTCCGGATGAGGTGGTGAAACACCTCGCTAGTGAAATCGTGCTCTAGGGCCAAGGAGGCAACATGGCCAAGTCACCGAAGAAACCCGAAACCGAGGTCGAACCGCAGGTTCTGGAAGAGCCGGTAGCGGAAGACGAAGTCCCAGAGGCCGATGAGACCGATAACAATGTCTGGATGCGCGGGCTGTGGATGCTGATCCTCGCGCTGCTGTTCGGGCTCGGGGAAACCATTCTTGTGATCGCCGCCCTGATCCAATTTTTCTGGCTGCTGTTCGGCAAGGAGAAGAATCAGCCGGTGGCCGATTTCGGCAAGGAACTGGCCGATTGGCTCGCCAAAGTGACGCTGTTTCAAACCGGGGCGACGGAAGCTAAACCTTTCCCCTTCGCCCGTTGGGGTAGCACGGACGGGGCCAAGGACGACTGAGCGAGCCTGGCCGGGCTGAAGGAAAGGAGCACGGATGGCGACAGGATGGGCGCGCGATGGCGCGGTGCAGGAACAGATCGACGCCTCGATTGCCGAGGAACTGGAGCGGATGCGCACCAAGCGCCTCCCGCAGGGCGAAAGCCTGACCCACTGCGCCGAATGCGATGAAGAAATCCCCGAGGCGCGGCGCATCGCCCTGCCGGGGGTGAAGCTGTGCATCGACTGCCAGCAGGAACGCGACAGCGCCTACAAGACCCGCCCCGGCATCAACCGCCGTGGCTCGAAAGACAGCCAGCTGAAATAATCAAAGGCCGATGCCCGAATTGAAAACCCCCGCCCGGATGGTCCGGACGGGGGTTTCTGTTTTGATCATAGGGTTGGTCGGCTTACCCGATCAGCTCTTTCACCTTGGCCACAACCGCCTCTGCGGTGATGCCGAAGCTCTTGTAGAGCTCTTCGGCCGGGGCCGAGGCGCCGAAGCCGGTCATGCCGATGAAGGCAGCCTTGGCTTCGCGGCCCCGCTCGCCCAGCAGCCAGCGATCCCAGCCACCTTCGCGCAGCGCGGCTTCGATCCCCACCCGCACCGGACCGGCGGGCAGAACCTTGCGGCGATAGCTTTCGTCCTGCTGGGCGAACAGCTCCATCGACGGCATCGACACCACGCGGGTGCCAATCCCTTCGGCCTCAAGCGCATCGCGGGCGGCCATGGCAATTTCCACTTCCGAGCCGGTGGCGATCAGGATCGCCTGACGCTTGCCGGTGGCCTCGGCCAGAACATAGGCGCCCTGAGCGGTGAGGTTCTTCACCTTATGCTCTTTGCGCTGCGTCGGCAGGTTCTGACGGGTCAGCACCAGCACCGAGGGGGTGCTTTGCTGGGTCAGGGCCAGTTCCCAGGCCTCGGCGGTTTCCACCGTATCGCAGGGGCGGAAGGTGAGGGTGTTGGGGGTGGCCCGGCAAATCGCCAGATGCTCCACCGGCTGGTGGGTCGGGCCATCTTCGCCGACGCCGATGGAATCGTGGGTCATCACATAGGTGACCGGGGTGCCCATCAGGGCCGACAGCCGCATCGCGCCGCGGGCATAGTCGGTGAACACGAAGAAGGTGCCGCCATAGGGGCGCAGACCGCCATGCAGGGCGATGCCATTCATCGCCGCCGCCATGCCGTGCTCGCGGATGCCGTAATAGACGTAACGGCCCTTGCGGTTGGTCTCGTCAAACGCGCCCATATCGCCGGTCAGGGTGTTGTTCGAGCCGGTCAGGTCGGCCGAACCGCCGAAGGTTTCCGGCATGATCGGGTTCACCACTTCCAGCACCATCTGCGACGATTTGCGCGTCGCGACTTTCGGCTGTTCGTCGGAAATCTGCTTTTTCAGCGCCCGGATCGTGGCCGAAAGCTTCTTCGGCGACTCACCGGCATAGACCCGTTTGAACTCGACCTGACGGCGTTCGGTCTCGGCGTCGAAGCGCACTTGCCAGGCGACATGCTCTTCACGGCCGCGCTCGCCGATGGCTTCCCACTGGGCTTTCACGTCAGCGGGGATCTCGAACGGCGCCCAGTCCACCCCATAGGCGGCCTTGGCGGCTTTCAGCTGTTCGGGATCGGTCAGCGCGCCGTGGCCCTTCGAGGTATCCTGCGCGGCGTGGCCCAGAGCGATGTGGGTTTTGCAGGCGATCATCGAGGGCTTTTGCGATTTCTTCGCGGCTTCGATGGCGGCGTCGATCGCCTCCGGGTCATGCCCGTCGATCGCCTGCACATGCCAGCCTGCCGCCTTGAAGCGCTGCTCCTGATCTGTGCGGTCGGAGAGGTCGACCTTGCCGTCGATAGTGATGTTGTTGTTGTCCCAGAACAGCACGAGCTTGCTCAGCTTCTGGCGACCGGCCAGTGCAATCGCTTCGTGCGAAATGCCTTCCATCAGGCAGCCATCGCCCGCAAAGCACCAGGTATAGTGATCTTGCAGCTTGCGCCCGAAGCGGGCGCGCATGGCTTCTTCGGCCATCGCAAAGCCCACCGCATTGGCAATCCCTTGCCCAAGCGGGCCGGTGGTGGTTTCAACCCCATCAAGCAGGTGGCTTTCCGGGTGACCGGCGGTCTTGGCGCCCATCTGGCGGAAGTTCTTGATCTCTTCCAGCGACATTTCCTTGTAGCCGGTGAGATAGAGCAGCGAGTAGATCAGCATCGAGCCGTGGCCACCCGACAGGATGAACCGGTCGCGGTCTTCCCATTTCGGCGCGCTCGCATCAAATTTCAGATGCTTGCCAAACAGCACGGTGGCCACATCGGCCATCCCCATTGGCATCCCCGAATGGCCCGAATTGGCCGCGGCGACGGCGTCGAGCGTCAGCGTGCGGATAGCGGTTGCGCGCAGCCAATGATCGGCATGTTTTTCACGAAGGGTTGCGATGTCCACGGGGATACTCCCTTTCCAGCAATATTGCGTCCGTGCTGTCAATAGCACCCGGGTCGGCAAGATCAAGCACGAGCTCCAAGTGCTTGACGCCAAAGGGGGGGGCAATTACCCGTTGACTTGGTTAAACTGGTGAAAACGGGGGCCACCCACACGATTCGGCCCAATCGGGCCAGCGCGCGGCGGGTTGGCAGGTGCGGACCGTGTAATGAACGAGAGAAGGCAGGCAGAGCATGAGTGAGATTGCAGACCTTCAGGCCAGGATCACCTCGGCCCTCGACCGGATCGGGTCTGGGCTGGAGGGGCTCGAAAAGCCGACAGACGGCGGCAGCGAGGATCGCGCGGAAATCGCGCGGCTGCAAACCGCGCTGGATGACGAGCGCACAGCCAATGCTCAGCTTGAAGCGCGGGTCTCCGCGATCAAGGAAAAGCAGGAAAAAACGGTGAATACGCTCGCCAGCGAGGTCGAGCGTCTGCGCGCGCTTCTGCAGGCCGAAGAGGCGATGATTGCCCGGCTGTCGAAGGTGAACAGCGAGCTGCGCACCAACAACAATGCCCTGCGCAACACGATCACCGCCGGGCTGCCCGACGCGCATCTGATCAACAAGGCGATGATGGCCGAGCTGGAAAGCCTGCGCGCCACCCAAGCCGCCGACCGGGCCGAGCTCGACGCCATTCTGGCCGAGCTGACGCCGCTGGTCGAAGAAACCCGAAATCGCGTCGAAGCCGCAACGGATGAAGAAACCACAGCGGCGTTCAACAGCGTCGATGCGCCACAGCCCGAAACCGCCCCGGCCGGGGGCGCACCCGATCTGGCGGCGATTATAGGCGCTGTGGCCGGACGGGATGGCGAAGATGAGGAGCACACCGATGCCTGACGTGAAAATCACCATCGGCAACCGCGACTTTGAAGTTGCCTGTCAGGAAGGCGAAGAGCATTTCCTGAAATCCGCCGCCGCCATGCTGAATGCCGAGGCGCAAACCCTGATGAGCCAGATCCGCCACCTGACCGAGAGCCGTCTGCTGCTCATGGCCGGGCTGATGCTGGCCGACAAGACCGCCGGGATCGACGACACCCTGAAGATCGCCGAACGCCGCATTGCCGAGCTGGAAGCCCAGCTGGGCGGCGCTGCGGCGAAAGGCCCGGTGGCGGTGCCGAGCCCGCTGCCGGACAATGTGGCCGACACTCTGGGCGAGATTGCCGCGCGGGCCGAAGCCATTGCCGATCTGGTCGAGAAGAAAGCGGCGGGCTAAGGGCCGACGCACCGCTGTTTTAGACCCTCTGCGCGGCCCTGAGACGGAGGCGTGGTTGATGAAAGACATGCAGCACAGTCTGATGGAGTTTGCCCCCGGCATCTGGCTGGTGGAGTATCCGATCCGCTATAGCGGCCTCACCTTCAACGCCCGCACCAGCATCATCCAGCTCTCCAGCGGCAAGCTCATCCTGCATTCGCCCTGCGAGATCACGCCCGAGCTCAAGGCCGAGATCGAAGCGATTGGGCCGGTTGGCTGGTTGGTAGCCCCGGGCAACTTTCACCACCTGCATATGAAATCCGCGCAAGAGGCCTTTCCCGAGGCCGAAACCTGGATCGCGCCTGGTGTGGAGAAAAAGCAGCCAGAGCTTCGCTATGACGGGATGCTGGGCGATACCATGCCCGAGCCTTGGGCGGGCGAAGTGGATCAGGTGTTTGTGCCCGGCAGCCGGGTGATTTCCGAAGTGGTGTTTCTGCACCGCGCCAGCCGCACGCTGATCGTGACGGATTTGATCGAGCTGATCGGGCCGGAGACCAAGGGCGTCGGCCGGGGGATCAAATTCTATTGGAAATTCATCACCTTCATGTGGAACAAGCCGCGCCCGGCGCCGGAATATGCGATGCTGATGCGCTATAAGCCCACGGCGGCGGCACTTCGGAAGGTTCTGGCTTGGGAATTTGACCGGATCGTGCTCTCGCATGGCGACCTGATCACCGAAAACGCTCATGCCCGCGCCGAAGATGCCTGGGCCAAGGTGTTGCGCAAGGGCTGAGGCGCCCTTGCACTGGAGCTTTGGATTAGCTCGGTTTCGCGGCGGCGCGCCACATCCACCAGCTATAGGCGACGGGCAGCGCCACGGTGATCACCACACAGACCGAACCGACGATTATCAGGGCTTCCGGGCGCAGGGACAATACGCCTGCGATGAAGATGGCCAGCCCGGTGAGCATCATCAGCCGCCCCGCCAGCCTGTGCGTCGCGATCCAGTTATCGGTATCGCTGATCGTCCAGGGGGTACGAATGCCGACGAAAAAGCCGGGGCGGCTTTTCGGCAGGGCATTGCCGATCATCAGGAACAACACGCCAACCGCGAGCAGGATCAGGTTCACCGATGTGGCGATGCCAAAGGCGGGCAGGCCAATCGCCAGTTCGATCACCACCATCATCAGCATGATGCCAATCCAGGTGACACGCAGAACGGGGGCGGAGCCTTCCAGTTTTTTCTGCATCGGTTCCAGCGAGGGGATCAGCGCAAACAGGAACGCCACGACCATCAGCAGGATCGGCGGGATGATCAGGGCTTCAAAGGCAGGGGCAAAACGGTCAATCTCGCCGGTCAGGTTCCAGTGAACCGGCAGGGTGGCCCCGGCGCGAAGGCGGGCAGTCGCGATCATCGCAAAGCCAACCATCGCCATGGCCAACACGGCCGATAGGATCAGCATCCCTTTCGATTTCATGTCAGGTTTCCTTCGTCTGTGGCGCTGTCAGAGCTGTCGTCCTCTTGCGCCTTGCTGACGCCCATCCGCCCCATAAAGCCCATGACGGCTTCTTCAAGAATGGAGAGGTTGAGCGTGTAAATGATTGTTCCGCCTCTGTTTTCACCCAGAATCAGACCGGCGGCCTTGAGCTTGGCGAAATGGCCGGACATGGTCGGTTTCGAGACCGGAAAGCGCTCGGCCAGCTCGCCAGCGGTTTTCCCGCCCGATTTGAGCATTTCCAGCACCTCACGACGGATCGGGTGCGACAAGGCATCGAAGACTGTGTTCATAGCTAGTTAGCTAATACGCTAAATAGCTAACGTCAAGACCCATCTGAGAGCCGTTTGTGTCCGCCCGCTGACCGTGCTGACCGGAAAAACCGGGGCATCTGTCAGGCGCATGGGGAAATTCACCCCGATCTGAGCGGAAATCCTTCGCTGGCTCCGCCTTTGCGGTTGACTCGGGCCCCAGCGTCGCTAAAAGGCGGGCTTCAAGGATTTACCCGGGGCCGTGGCCTCGATGAGGAGCTGAGAAAATGGCGAAGCCGACAACAATCAAAATCCGCCTGAACTCGACCGCGGATACCGGCCACTTTTACGTGACCAAAAAGAACGCGCGCACGATGACCGAAAAGATGGTCGTGAAAAAATACGACCCGGTCGTGCGTAAGCATGTCGAATATAAGGAAGGCAAGATCAAGTAATCTTGCCTCATCTTACAAAATGGGCCGCGCTGCAAAGCGTGGCCTTTTTTGTGTTTGTGACGTGGTGAGTGGCTTTGGGGCGGGGCTGGGGCCGCGCGCGGCCAGCCCGGGCTGGGAGCCGCGCAGCCCTCAGGGCTTGGCGTGCAGGGCGCCTCGCAGCTTGTCCTTGCGGCGACGGCGCCGGGCCACATACCACAGCAGCATCATCGCATAGGACATGCCGAAACTCATCGTGGTCATCGGCCGTTCCGACAGAGATCCAAACAGATTTTGCATTCACTCGCTCCCGCTACTCGTAGGAGGAGCTAGGGGGCGAATGGGGCGCAAATTCGGCCCCGATAGGGTGTTCGCTTGGCCCATTTTCAGGCCTGGAAACAATAAGGGCCGGTCACGCGGACCGGCCCAAATTGGTTAATCATTTGCCAGCGTCAGCGACGGTCGCCGAGGAACTGCAGCAGGAACATGAACAGGTTCACGAAGTCCAGATACAGGTTCAGCGCGCCGAGGATGGCCGATTTGGCCAGCCATTCGCTGTCCATCGCATGGGCGTGCTGGATATAGTCGTTCTTGAGCTTCTGCGTGTCAAAGGCAGTGAGGCCCGCGAACAGCAGCACACCAATGGCGGAAATCGCGAAATGCACCGCCGGGCTGTGCAGGAAGATGTTCACGACCGAGGCCACGATCAGCCCGATCAAGCCCATGATCAGGAACGACCCCCAGCCAGAGATGTCTTTCTTGGTGGTATAGCCCCAGAGGCTGAGACCAGCGAAAGAGATCGAAGTGACTAGGAAGGTCTGTGCGATCGAGAAGCCGGTGAAGGCCACAAAGATCCAGCTCAGCGAAAGCCCCATCACGGCGGCATAGACGTAGAAGTAAAGCTGTGCGCCAGCGGCCGAAAGACGGCTGAGCGCGGCGCCGAAGCCGAACACCATCAACAGCGGGGCGAACATGACGATCCAGCCCAGCAGGTTGGGTTGCAGGGTGATCGGATCGCGAAGGATCGAAAGAAGCGCCGGCGACGAGCCAAAGGCCCAGGCCACGAGCGCGGTCACAAGCAGGCCCACGGACATTGTGCCGTAGACTTTGTTCATATGGGCGCGCAGCCCCTCGTCGATCTGCGCACGGACACCCGTTGCCGCGCGGACCGAGTTATAACCAGCCATTGTTAGCCTCCTGAAAGCCAAATTGCATTGCGGCGCCGGTTCGACGCCGCTCAGGTCTAAATATTGGCAAACCAGGCCGGTTTTTCAAGGCAGGAAGCGACTTACTGGACGTTTACCGCCGAAGGACTCAGTGAATGTCCCAGAACGGACGGGTGGCTTCTTCATGTGCGACGGTGCGGTCGATGCCGATATCGGCCAGCAGATGATCGTCGAGCGTATCGAGCCGCGCCCGCTGATGATGGGTCGCAAAAGCCTGAATGAACCACCCCATGAGATGAAAACCCGGGCGGTTTTGATGGGAAATATGATGTTTCGCGCTAATCGTTTGCATTTTACTCTCCTGGCCTCAGTGGCGTGAATTACGGTCAAAGCCCCGCCTGTTGATTAGATAGCGCGTCTTGTGGCATAATAAAAATGAATGATTATTAGTTAATACATCAAGGATCGTGATATGTCGCGCAATCTCGATATGGCCGCCATCCGGGCCTTTGCCACCGTGGCTGAAGTGGGGGGGATCACCCGTGCAGCAGGGCTTTTGCACCTGACCCAATCGGCCGTGTCGATGCAGATCAAACGGCTGGAAGAAATGCTGGGGCGCAAGCTATTGGAGCGGCAGGGCCGGGGGGTTGGCCTGACCGCCGATGGCGAACAGATGTTCGGCTATGCCAAGCGCATTCTGCTCCTGAACGACGAGGTCTGGTCGCGCTTCACCGGCTCGGCCTATGAGGGCGAGCTAACGCTGGGCGTGCCCAACGATCTGGTCTATCCCGCTTTGCCGCCGGTGCTGCAACGCTTTCACGCTGAATTTCCACGCATGAAGGTCACACTGGTTTCCTCCTATACGCGACGGCTGAAAGAGATGTTCGATCACGGCGATTGCGACGTGATCCTGACCACCGAAGATGCCGTTGAACCGGGCGGGGTTACCCTCACCACCCTGCCACTGGTCTGGGTCGGGGCGCATGGCGGGCAGGCCTGGCGGCAACGGCCCCTGCGGCTGGCTTTTGAAAA
This sequence comes from Paracoccaceae bacterium, assembly GCA_050288685.1. GTDB lineage: Bacteria > Pseudomonadota > Alphaproteobacteria > Rhodobacterales > Rhodobacteraceae > Sinisalibacter. Next base: position 407,453 of record JBNKEH010000003.1, read on the forward strand.
CCGCAATATCTTCCGGGTCGGGGTGGAAAAGGCGTTGGATGCGGCGGGCATCGACTGGGAGATGGCCGTCACCTCGGAAATGAGCCGCACCATCGAGGCCACGGTTTCGGCCGATCTTGCCGTTCACGCACTGCTCGAAGGCACGGTGCCCGCGATGCTGGAACAGATCGATCATGGCGGGGCTTTGCCCGAGCTCGACGAGAAGTTTGTGAACCTCTACGAGGCCGACACGCTGAAAGGTCCGGCGGAAAAGGCGCTGGTGGCGCTGTTGCGGCAGGGCTTCGGTGGAAAACCTGCCTGACGGGCAGTCAAGAATCGCTTGACGTAAAAGCTTCCCTAACGTCAACTTAACCATACCAAACTGAAATGGTGTGCAGTCATCAAAGTGACATTTAGCGCTGGGTTTTTGGCTTCAACGCGCCAAAAACCACATGTTCGGGGTGGCCCGAGATAGATTCGGGATTCACGAAAAACAACCAGAAGGCGAAGTCCCGGTTTTGCGAAAACAGATTCGCAAAATGCAAAAGAAACTGCAAAACACGCATTGCTTGTATCCGAAAGAGTCTTTTGGTGACGTCGTGTCTGAATGCAAACGTTAATCATTATTGCCTAACATACTGTAATATATAGGATTACTATCCCCTCCGAGGTTTGACCAAAAAGACAGGTTGTGGTTGCAGGGCCTCACATGGTTTCTGGATACGTTGCTGCTGGTTACCGAGGAGAACATTGAATGAAACACCCTGTGGATGTTCACGTGGGGAAACGTATCCGCCACCGTCGTTGGATGGTGGGCATGACTCAGCAACAGCTTGCTGAGAAAGTTGGCATCAAATTTCAACAGATCCAGAAATATGAAACCGGCATGAACCGCGTCAGTGCGTCGCGGCTCTGGGATATTTCCGAAGCTTTGTCTGTTTCGATTGAATTCTTCTTTGAAGGTATTGAAGGCGGCCTGTCTGCCGCGTCGGAAACCACTCTGCCGGGCGATATTCTGGCCGACAAGGAAGCTCTGGAACTGGTGCGCTCCTACTACGCGATCCCTGAAAATCAGCGTCGTCGTCTGTTCGAGCTGGCCCGGGTTCTGTCGGACGCTGCTTGACGGTTTGATCCTCAACGGGTACCGCCGGAGCGATTAATCTCCGGTGGCCCCATGCTTCAGATCGACGAAACGACCCAGAAAAATCTGATCGAGACAGCGTTGAAGCTGGCTGATGTGGCGCGGGGGGCAACCCTGCGCCATTTTCGCATGACCGGCCTGACCGCTGACAACAAGGATGCGGGCGGGTTTGATCCCGTCACCGCCGCCGACCGCGAAGCCGAAGAGGCGATGCGCGAGGTTCTGGCCGAGATGCGGCCCGATGACGGGATCTTCGGTGAAGAATTTGGCCGCAGCGAGGGCACCAGCGGGCTGACCTGGGTGCTCGATCCGGTTGATGGCACGCGTGGCTTTCTGTCGGGCACGCCCACCTGGGGGGTGCTGATCGCCGTGGGCGGCGAAAGCGGCCCGATCCTGGGCGTGGTCGATCAGCCCTATATCGGCGAGCGCTTCGTTGGCGGCTTCGGGCAGGCCTATGTCGAGGGGCCGCAGGGGCGGCGGGCGCTGCAAACCCGCGCCGCGCGCCCGCTCTCAGAGGCGATCCTGTTCACCACCTTCCCGGAAGTCGGAACCGCCATCGAAGGCGCCGCCTTTGCCGACCTTTCTGCCAAGGTGAAACTCACGCGCTATGGCATGGATTGCTATGCCTATGCGCTGGTGGCCGCCGGGCAGATCGACCTCGTGGTCGAGGCCGGGCTGAATGCCTACGATATTCAGGGGCCGATGGCGGTGATCGAGGCCGCAGGCGGTGTCGTTACCAATTGGCAGGGCGGTCCGGCCCATCAGGGCGGGCGGGCCATCGCTGCCGCCAATGCCGAAATCCACGCCGCCGCGCTGGAATGGCTGTCGCAGGTGCCCGAAGGCTGAACCCTTGCGCGGTCGCAGGGCTCTAGGCTAAATTTGCCCCACCGGCCAGCGTCCTTTGCCCTTTCTGGCTTGTCGGTCTCGCGTGTTCACCGAAATGGGCCAGAGGGAACACGCATGGAAATTCTCATCAAAAACGCCGCCACCGTTCTGACCATGGACGACACCATGTCAGAGTACCATGGCACCGATATCCGCCTGCGCGACGGCGTGATTGTTGAACTGGGGCAGGGGCTTACGACCACGGGTTCAGAGCTGCATGCCGCCGGTTGCGTGGTCACGCCGGGCCTCGTGAACACCCATCATCACCTTTATCAGAGCCTCACCCGCGCGGTACCCGGCGGCCAGGACGCGCTGCTGTTTGGCTGGCTGAAAACCCTCTATCCGATCTGGGCCAAGTTCGGCCCTGATGACGTGTTCATCTCGGCCCTCACCGGGCTGGCAGAGCTGGCGCTGTCGGGCTGCACGCTCACCTCCGATCACCTTTACCTCTACCCGAACGGCGCGCGGCTTGACGATACCATCGCGGCGGCGGGCGAGATCGGGTTGCGCTTTCACCCCACCCGTGGCGCGATGAGCATTGGCGAAAGCGCGGGCGGGCTGCCGCCAGACAGTCTGGTTGAACGCGAAGCGGACATTCTCAACGATAGTATCCGGGTGATCGACGCCTTTCACGATCCGCGCCCCGGCGCCATGGTCCGGGTGGGCGTCGCCCCCTGTTCGCCCTTTTCGGTCAGCCGCGAGCTGATGCGCGACGCCGCCCTTCTGGCGCGCGACAAGGGGGTGATGCTGCACACCCATCTGGCCGAGAACGACGAAGACATCGCCTATTCACAGGCGAAATTCGGCATGCGCCCCGGCCAATATGCCGAAGAACTGGGCTGGACCGGCCCCGATGTCTGGCACGCCCATTGTGTGAAACTCGACGGGCAAGAGATTGATCTGTTTGCCAGAACCGGCACCGGCGTTGCCCATTGCCCGTGCTCGAACTGCCGCCTTGGCTCCGGCATCGCCCCGGTGCGTGCGATGCGCGATGCGGGGGTGAAGGTGGGGCTGGGCGTCGATGGATCGGCCTCGAATGATGCGGGCAATCTGATCGCCGAGGCGCGTCAGGCCATGCTGCTGCAGCGCGTGGCCCATGGCGCCGACAAGATGAGCGCCCGCGAGGCGCTGCGCATCGCCACACGCGGCGGGGCCGAGGTGCTGGGGCGCAGCGATGTTGGCCAGATTGCCCCGGGCATGCGCGCCGATATTGCGATCTGGGATGTCTCGGGCATCGAAAGCGCGGGCAGCTGGGATCCGGCCGCTCTGCTGCTGGCCGGTCCCACCCGGGTGCGCGATCTGTTCGTTGAAGGCCGCGCCGTGGTGCGCGAGGGCCAGATCGCCACGCTCGACCTGCCTCGGGTGATCGAGCGCCAGACCGCGCGGGCGCGGGCGCTGATGGGCTAGAGCGCGATCCGAAAAGTGGGCACCGGTTTTCGGGTAAATTGCGCGAAAACCTATACCGCCTCGATTGCCACCGCGATGCCTTGGCCGACGCCGATGCACATCGTGGCCAGCGCCTTTTGCCCGGATTTCAGCTCCAGCGCCGCCGAGCCGGTGATCCGCGCGCCTGACATGCCCAGCGGATGCCCCAGCGCGATCGCGCCGCCATTCGGGTTCACCCGGGGATCGTCGTCAGCGATGCCAAGATCGCGCAATACCGCAAGGCCTTGGCTGGCAAAGGCTTCGTTGAGCTCGATCACCGCGAAATCGCACTGGCTCAGCCCCAGCCGCGCCATCAGTTTTTGCGAGGCGGGCGCAGGCCCATAGCCCATGATGCGCGGGGGCACGCCCGCTGCCGCGCCGCCCAGAATGCGGGCAATCGGGGTGAGCCCATGCGCCTTGACCGCCGCTTCCGAGGCCACGATCAGCGCCGCCGCGCCATCGTTCACCCCCGAAGCATTGCCCGCCGTCACCGAGCCGCCCGCGCGGAACGGCGCGCGCAGCTTGGCCAGCGCTTCCAGCGTGGTCTCGGGGCGGGGATGCTCATCGGTGTCGACGATCACCACGTCGCCTTTGCGCCCGGGGATACTGACCGGGGTGATCTCGCGCGCCAGCCGCCCATTTGCCATCGCCACGGCGGCCTTTTGCTGCGAGCGCAGGGCAAAGGCGTCCTGATCCTTGCGACTGATCCCGAACTCTTCGGCCACGTTTTCAGCGGTTTCGGGCATGCTGTCGATGCCGTATTGTGCCTTCATCACCGGGTTCACGAAACGCCAACCGATGGTGGTGTCGTGGATCTCGGCGCTGCGCGAATAGGCGCTTTCAGCCTTGGGCATCACGAAGGGGGCGCGGCTCATGCTTTCGACCCCGCCCGCGATCATCAGCTCGGCCTCGCCCGCCTTGATCGCGCGGGCGGCCGTGATCACCGCATCCATGCCAGAGCCACAGAGCCGGTTCATCGTGGTGCCCGGCACGCTCTCCGGCAGCCCCGCCAGCAGCACGGCCATGCGCGCCACGTTGCGATTGTCTTCGCCCGCCTGATTGGCGCAGCCATAGATCACATCATCGACCGCCGCCCAGTCGATATCATGCCGCGCCATCAGCGCCTTCAGCGGCACCGCGCCAAGATCGTCGGCCCGCACCGGCGCCAAGGCGCCGCCAAAGCGGCCAATCGGGGTGCGGATGTAATCGCAGATGAAGGCGTCGCGCATGTCTCTCTCCTCGGGCTTCCTCGGAGCTGTCCTAGCGCGCGGGGCGGGCGAGGGTGAGGGAAAACTGCAGCGCACGGCGCTTGTTCAATCTGTGGCTGGTTCTGTTCGCATTGTGAACAAATCGGGCAGGCCCACCGGGCTACACCCGTTTGCCCGCCACATAAGTGGCCGCGATGGCGCGATCGTCGCCCATCATGATGGTGGGAAACACCGCTTCCCACAGGCTTTCGGCCCGCCCGGCGCGCTGAGCAATCGCTGGGGTCGAGGCGAGGTCGATCACCGCAAGGTCGGCCTCCATCCCTGCCGCCAGCGTGCCGATCTTGTCGTCCAGCCGCAGCGCCCGGGCCGAGCCCACCGTGGCCAGCCACCAGAGCTGCGCCGGATGCAGCGCTGTGCCGCGCAGTTGCGCCACCTCATAGGCCGCCGCCATGGTGCGCAGCATCGAAAACGACGAGCCGCCGCCGGTATCAGTAGCGAGGCCAATGATTTGCCCTTCGCGCATCAGCCCTTCCGTGTCGAACAGCCCCGAGCCGATGAAGGTGTTCGAGGTCGGGCAATGGATCAGGCTCGCGCCTGCCTCGCGCAACCGGGCGCGCTCGCGCGGGGCAAGGTGGATCGCATGGCCCATCAGCGCGCCGGGGCCAAGCAGCCCGGCACGATCATAGACATCGAGATAATCGCGGGCTTCCGGAAACAGCTCATGCACCCAGTCGATTTCTTCATGTTGTTCAGATAGATGCGTCTGCATCAGCACTTCGGGATGCTCGGCCCAGAGCGCCCCCAGCGCTTCGAGCTGCTCGCGCGACGAGGTCGGCGCGAAACGCGGCGTGATCACATAGCCAAGCCGGCCCTGCCCATGCCAGCGCTCCAAGAGCGCCTTCGACTGATCATAGGCGGCCGCTGCACTGTCGCTGAGATTATCGGGGGCGTTTTCATCCATGCAGGTCTTGCCGGTCAGCGCCCTGAGCCCGCGTTTCTGCGCCTCGGCGAAATAAGCATCGACGCTTTCGGGATGGATGGTGCCAAAGCTCGCCACCGTGGTGGTGCCCGCCGCCAGCGTCAGGTCGAAATAGCGCGCGGCGATGGTCGCGGCATAGCCTGCATCGCCAAAGCGCGCCTCTTCGGGGAAGGTGTAGCTGTTCAGCCAGTCGATCAGCCGCTTGCCCCAGCTCGCGATGATCGCGGTCTGGGCATAATGCGCATGGGCATCGACAAAGCCGGGCGAAATCAGCGCCTCGCCGTGATCGGTGGCGGGCGCTTGCGAGTAGGCAGCGCGAATCTCCTCCACCGGGCCAACTGCGACGATCTTGCCATCCGCAACCACGACCGCGCCCCGGCGTTCATGCGTGAGCGCCTCTTCCGGCGGCATCTCGAACGGGTTGCCGGTGAAGCTCAGGGTCTGGCCTAGAAGTATCTGCACGCTGCCGCTCCGATTGCGCTGTCAGGACGCGCGGGGCAGGGCCGAGGCAAAGCCCCGCCCGGTGGCCCGCGCAAGCCTGCAGAATGCCGCCCTGTGGCGGCACTGTCGAGAGCGAAAGGGGCGCCCCGGGCCGCTGATGCCGCCCGGAGTCGCGTGTCGTGAGGCCTAGCCGAAGGCTGCGTCCATATCGTCGCCGAACTCATCGCTTGTATCGCTCAGCTTCAGCGCGCCGGTGGCGCGTTGCAGCACCCCGGCCTGACCGCGCAGCGCCTGCACGGCGGCGGTGGTTTCTTCAAACATCGCGGCGTTTTGCTGGGTTACGGTGTCGAGATCGTCAATCGCGATGGAAATCTCCGACAGGCCACCGGCCTGTTCACTGGCCGAGGTGGCGATGCCCTGCACCAGTTGATCGAGATTGGCGACCAGCTTGTCGATGGTTTCGAGCGCGGTGCCGGAATCGTTGACCAGATGCACGCCGGTTTCGACCTGCCGCCCGGAGGTGTCAATCAGCGCGGAAATCTCGCGCGCGGCATCCGACGAGCGTTGTGCCAGGGCCCGCACTTCCGAGGCCACAACCGCAAAGCCACGTCCGCTTTCGCCCGCCCGTGCCGCTTCGACGCCAGCATTCAGCGCCAGAAGGTTGGTCTGGAAGGCAATCTCGTCGATCACATTGGTGATGTTCGAGATCTGCTCGGAGCTTTTGGCAATTTCGCTCATCGCGGCGACGGTTTTTTGCACCACATCGCGCCCTTTGGTCGATTGCTCGCGGCTTTCCGTCACCACATTTGCGGCGCTGCGGGCGTTTTCAGCCGAGGATTTCACCGAGCCCGAAAGCTCCTGCAGCGCAGCGGCGGTTTCGGCCAAGGCGGCTGCCTGCCGCTCGGTGCGTTGGCTCAGATCCAGCGCTGCACCGTTCAGCGTATCGGTCTCGTTGGTGATCTGCGCCGCTCCATCGACAATATCGACGATAAGCGTGGCGATCTTGGCCACGGCATTGTTGAAGTCGACGCGCAGCTTTTCATAGGCTTCGGGGAAGCTCTGGTCGATCTGCACGGTCAGATCGCCCTGCGACATCGCCCCAAGCCCATCGGCCAGCGCCTGCATGACCTCGGTTTGCTCTTTGTGGGCGCGGGCACGGTCCGCCTCGGCTTCGGCGCGCTGCGCCTCCTGCCGGGCGCGGGCCTGGTCTTCGGCGGCGCGCTGCGCCTCGGCGGCACGCTCTTCGCGTTCATGTGCGTCGCGTTCACGCTGCGCGGCGCGCTCGCGCTCCCGTGCGATTTCGGCGTCTTTCGCCGCTTGTTCCTGCTCGAGGCGCCGACGTTCGACCAGCGCATCGCGGAACACCGCCACCGCGCGGGCCATGCCGCCGATTTCGCTGGTGCTGGCCTGATACGGGATCTCCGCCTCGGTCTCGCCATCCGACAGCGCGCCCATGCGCCGTTGCAGCGCATTCAGCGGGCCGGTCACGCTGCGGATCAGCAGGGTGGAGACGATGGCCAGCACGATCAGGCTGCCGATCAGAATGGCGGTGCTGATGAAGCGCAGGCGCGCCAGATCGGCCTGAATATCGGAAATGTAAGAGCCGGTGCCGACAACCCAGTTCCACGGCTTGAACAGCTTCACATAGCCGAGCTTGGCTTCCGGCACGTCGGAATTCGGTTTGGTGAAATAATAGGTGATCGCCCCCGAGCCCTTGGCCGCTGCGAGCTTGTTCATCTCAACGAAAAGCGGCATTCCCTTCACGTCTTTGTAGCCGGACTGATCGGTGCCGATCCATTCCGGGTGCGAGGGGTGAACCTGAAAGATATTGTTGGTGTCGAAGGCGTAGAAATACCCTCCGTCACCAAAGCTCAGATCATTCAACCGCATACGGCCTTCCGCCACCGCCTCGTCGCGGGTCAGGGTGCCAGCGGCAACCTGTGCCTCAAGCTCGGCCAGCATGCTGACGGCGGTATCGGTGACATCTGAAAGGTGCTTTTCACGCATCGCATAGGCGTTATCGACTGCGAGATTGACCAGCACGCCGCTCAGCACCGCCGTCATCAGCACAGCCAGCGCGACAATGGCGTAGAAGCGGGTGGATAGCCGAGAAAGAACTTTTTTAAACATTTGAATTTCCATTATTGGATGGGCAACAACACCTCTCACACTCGCAAAAACAGACCAGCGGGCAGGACCTGCCTCCCATAGGTTAGTGATTAGACGTAAATTTTCAGTTCTCGCTGATTTCCCATTCCCTCTGTTCCTCTTGGATGGCATCGCTTATGGTCCGGACCGAGAACAGGGGCGGCAGGGACTGATGGACGATTACATCAACGACAGCGTGCCGGAAGAAGGCGATTACGAACTCGACCGCGAAGTCCTGCGCCCGGTTTTATCGGCGTTGGAGGCGGGCGATTCTGCGCGCCTGATCGAGCTGCTCGAACCCCTGCACGCGGCCGACATCGCCGACCTTCTGGAACAGGTCGATAGCGAAACCCGGGGCGACCTCGTGCGCCTGTACGGGCGCGAATTCGACGGCGATATCCTGTCGGAACTCGATGAAAGCATTCGCGAAGACGTGATCGCGGCGCTGTCGCCCGAGGTTCTGGCCGAGGCCGTGCGCGATCTGGAAACCGACGATGTTGTCGACCTGATCGAAGACCTCGACGAGCCGCAGCAAGAGGCCATTCTCGACGCTCTGGAAGCGGTTGACCGGGTCGCGGTCGAACAATCGCTGACCTATCCGGAGTTTTCCGCCGGCCGTCTGATGCAGCGCGAAATGGTGGTGGCGCCCGAGCATTGGCAGGTCGGGCAAATCATCGACTATATGCGCACCGCAGAGGAACTGCCGGAGCAGTTCTACCACGTCATTCTGGTCGATCCGCGGATGCGGCCCACCGGCTATGTCACCCTCGGGCGGATCATGTCTTCGTCGCGTCAGGTGCCGCTGGCCAAGATTGCCGAAGAAAGCTTTCGCACCATCCCGGTTCTGCAGGACGAGGGCGATGTGGCCTATGCCTTCAACCAGTATCACCTGATTTCGGCCCCGGTTGTCGACGGAGACGAGCGGCTGGTCGGGGTGATCACCATCGACGACGCCATGGGCATTCTCGATGAGGAACACGAAGAAGACATCCTGCGTCTGGCCGGGGTTGGCGAAAGCAGCCTGTCGGACAATGTGATGGAAACCACCCTGCGCCGGGTGCCGTGGCTTGCGGTCAATCTGGTCACAGCGGGGCTCGCGGCCTTCGTGATCTCGATGTTTCAGGATACCATCGCCTCGCTGGTGGCGCTGGCGGTGTTGATGCCGATCGTCGCCTCGATGGGCGGCAACGCGGGCACCCAGTCCTTGACGGTTGCCGTGCGCGCGCTGGCCACGAAAGACCTTACCACCGCCAACGTCTGGCGGGTGATCCGACGCGAAGCGCTGGTGGGGCTGGTCAACGGGCTGGCTCTGGCGATCCCGTTGGGGATCATCGTGGCGCTGCTGTTCGGTTCCATGTCGCTTGGGGGCGTGATCGGGGCCGCGCTGGTGATTAACCTCTTCGTGGCGGCCTTCGGCGGAACCGTGGTGCCGATCCTTCTGGAACGTGTCGGCGTCGACCCGGCACTGGCCTCGGGCGTGTTCGTAACGACAATAACCGATGTTGTGGGCTTCTACGCCTTCCTCGGTTTGGCAGCGGTGATGCTTCTATGACACTGGACGAGATCAAGAAAACGGCGCGCAAAGAGGCCTTTGCGCGGCGCAAGGCGGCACATGCAGCCGGGGGCGATGCGGCAGCACAAGACCGGCTGCGCGCGCTGCTGGCCCCGCATCGCGGCAAGGCAATGGCTGGCTATATGCCGATCCGCACCGAGATCAGCCCGCTGCCGGTGATGGAAGAGATGGCCGCGCAAGGTCCGGTCGGTGTGCCGGTGATCTTGGGCTCTGGCCAGCCGCTTGAGTTTCACCGCTGGACCCCGGATTGCACCATGGTCGAAGGCGCTTTCGGCGCGATGGTGCCGGAAGACGGGATCGAGATCCTGCCCGAGGTGTTGATCGTGCCGCTGGTGGCCTTCGACCGCGCTGGCGGGCGCTTGGGCTATGGCGGCGGGTTTTACGACCGGACGCTGGAAAAGCTCCGCGCCCTGCGTCCGACCATCGCCATCGGCTATGCCTATAGCGCGCAGGAGGCCGAGAGCCTGCCGTTGGAGCCGACCGATCAGATGCTCGATGCGATTGTCACCGAGGCCTATACGCTCACCTTCTGAGCCACTCGGCGCAGGAGAACAGGCCAGAGCGCCTAGGATTGCAGGCTGGTTTCATCCACCACCGGGGTGATGCGCCGTTTCAGCACCGCTTCGCGCCAGGTGATGAAGCTCACCGCGCCCAGGATCAGCGCCCCGCCCAGCATCACCCACGGGTCCGCCGGTTCGCCAAAGAACAGCGCGCCGATCATGACCGACCAGACCAGTTGCAGGAAGGTGACCGGTTGCGTCACCGTCATCGGTGCGGCGGCAAAGGCCAGCGTCATGGTGTAGTGCCCGGCAGTGGCAAAGGCCGCGACGCCAAAGAGCCAAGCCAGTTCCTGCGGCTCCGGCGTGACCCAATGCGCCAGCGCGAAAGGGGCAAGGCCGATGGTCACGGTGATCGACAGCATCGCCACCACCACCACCGGCTTGACCCGCCCCGCCATCCGCCCGGCGATGAGGTAGGAGGCGGCAAAGAAGGTGGCCGTGGCCAGCATCGCATAATGCCCCGGCAGGATTTCCCGCACGCCCGGGCGCAGGATGATCAGGGCGCCGGCAAGCGCGGCCACAATCGCCAGAATCCGCCGCGCCGCGAGCTGTTCGCCAAACAGCAGCGCCGCGCCGATGGTCACGAAAACCGGGTTGAGATAGTTGATCGCCGTGACCTCGGCCATCGGGATATGCGCCATCGCGTAGAACCACAGGATTACGCCCCCGGTATGCACCGCACCCCGGGCCGAAAACAGCGCCAGTGCTCGCCGGTCGAGCTTTGCGGCAAAAAGCGGCTTCAGCATCGGGATCAGAAAGACCAGCCCCAGCAGATAGCGCAGAAAGGCGCTTTCCGCCGCCGGGATGCGCCCGCCCACATGTTTCACGATCGCATTGACCATGACGAAGTTGAGACCCGTCACCAGCATCCAGAGGACGCCGACAATCGGTCGCTGATAGGAAAGGGCGCGCGCGTCAGTCATGGCGCGATGTGATCCGAACCCGAGGGGGAGGGCAAGGGCAAGTTGCGGCGCTGATATAGGTTTTTAAGGTGGGTCTTCAAAGGAATGGGGTGCCCCGTCCAGGACAGGGCACCCCATTGGGGGCGAAGGGACAGCCCCCGCGCGTGTCGTCAGTTGGTTTTGCAGGTCTTGATGCCGAAGATCGAGTAGAGCGGGCACCAGCCGATCAACCCGGTGACCAGCGGGATCACCCCGATCCAATAGAGCCAGGAATAGGCGCCGTTGGGGTTGAGGAAATAGCCGACGATCAATGCGGCGCCGAGCACGATGCGCAGGATCCGGTCGATCGATCCTTCGTTGGTGGTGAACATGGCAAGCTCCTTTGGTTAACTGTGCTTGCCACTGGTCTAGCCTTATATGCGATGAATGGCATGTGACGGAGTCACACAGCCGGGCTGTTTATCAGCGCCTCCAGCGCCGCCCGGTCGATCACCCGGATCAGCCCGCGTTCCGACCGGATCGCGCCTGAGCGCGCCAGCCGGTCGAGCCGGCGGCTGACCACTTCGCGCGCCGTGCCGATGGCACGGGCCATTTCAGCCTGGGTGATCGCCAATTCTCCGTCGATGGCCCGGTCAAGGATCAGCGTCGCCAGCCGCGCCTCGACCCGCATGAAGCTCATCGTCTCGATCAGCTGCATCATCGCCTGCATCCGCTCGCCAAAGGCCGCGAACACCACTTTGCGAAAGGCGGGCGAGGTATCGAGCAGTTCCAGAAACACCGGGCGCGGGATCAGCACCAGCCGGGTAGGGCGCATGGTCATCGCTTCGGCCGAGTAGTCATCGCCCCCCAGTAGGCCCAGAGTGGACTGGATGCAGCTTTGCCCCGGCGCCACTTCGTATAGCAGGATGTCGCGCCCGTTCGGACCCAAGAGCGACACCGCCACTTGCCCCGACAGCACCACCACATAGCCCTTCACGGTTTCGCCGGGGGCAAAAAGCCGCGTGCCCTCAGGCAGTTCCATCGGCTTCAGCCGTTCCAGCGCGCTGCGGGCGGCAGGTTCAAGCGCCGCCAGTTCCTCTGCCTCTTCGGTCCAGCTCATCCGCGGCCTCGCCCCTCAAATCGCGGCAACAGCGCCGAGAAATCCTTGCCGCGCCCATCTTCCTCTTCCACGAAGCGGGCGTAAAGGGCGGTTGCGGCCGCCCCCATCGGCGTATCGGCATCGGCGCCCTCTGCCGCCGCCTGCGACAGGCGCAGATCCTTCAGCATCAGTTCGGCCGCGAAACCGGGTGCGTAGCCATGATCGGCGGGGCTGTCGGGGCCAATGCCGGGGGCAGGGCAATAGCTGGTCATCACCCAGCTTTGGCCCGACGAGGTCGAGACCACATCGAACATCTTCTGCCGGTCCAGCCCCAGCTTGTCGGCCAGCGCGAAGGCCTCGCAGGTGGCGCTCATGGTGACACCAAGGATCATGTTGTTGCAGATCTTCGCGGCCTGCCCATTGCCGGAGGGGCCGCAATGCACCACCTTCTGTCCCATCACCGCGAGCAGTGGCGCGACGGCGTCAAACCCCGCCTCGCTGCCCCCGACCATGAAGGTGAGCGTGCCCGCCTTCGCCCCGCCAACCCCGCCGGAAACCGGCGCATCCATAGCCAGAAGCCCGGCGGCTTCAGCCTGAGCCGCGACATCGCGGGCGGCGGAAAGTTCGACCGTCGAGCAGTCCAGAAACACCGCGCCGGGCGTCATCGCCGGGATAATCTCATCGGCTACCGCGCGCAGGATCGCGCCATTGGGCAGCATGGTGATCACCACCTCGGCCCCCTTGGCGGCGTCGGCAGCACTGGGGGCCTGCACGATGCCCGGCGGGCAGGTAGCAACGGGGTCGTAGCCCGTTATCTCATACCCCGCCGTCCGCAGATTGCCCGCCATTGGCGCGCCCATATTCCCGAGTCCGATGAATCCGATTTTCATGGCGTTCCTCCCTGATGCCGCATAGCGAAGACTGTGCGGGCTTCCCGAAGAGGGGGCAATCACAACTTGCGTCGCAATGCCGCGGAGGGGTTGGGATGGGACGAATCAGGGGGGATAAGTGCGTGAAAGCCCAGATAATCAGTCAGCCCGCAGCGGTAAGCTGCGGGCTGTACCGAAATGGCTGACAAAACACCAAACTCGAAGAGCTTTTGTTAAAGACTCTTCTACTCTATAAACTCAGTTCCAATTCCCGGCACCCGTAGTCATCCAATGAGACAGACCGAAAATCAACGCGCAAGTCACGAATTGCAGGTCTTTGCCACGAACGGCAGGGTCTTCACGATCTCGTTGCAGACGTCGTGGAAGGTGGTTACGTCGAAGACATATTTCTGGCTGATGGCGCTGTTCAGCCTTTTGGTGGCTTTGTTCGACGCGCCGGTTTTCAGGGTTAAACTGTCGTTTTTGGGCAGGTTTCTTTATTGGTATCTGGATTGCATGCTCGTTACCGCGTTCTGGGGCGTGCAGGCTTTTATCATGCTCTGGCTGATACATGGCCTGAAACTGCGGCTGCGCAACTACGCGCTGATGAACAACTTCTTTAACATCGCGCTGATGGTCTGGCTGAACTACTGGGTCTCGTATCAGGTGCTCGGCCTCGACAAGATGACGGCGCTTCAGGTCTGGGGCGAGGTGCTGCGCTACACCCTGGTCGGCAGCGTGATCGAGATTCTGATCGTGGCTTTCGTGCTGCCGCAATTCGAAGGGGTCGGCTTCATGAGCTGGCGCGAGGCGATGTTGCCCGAGGTTGATTCTCTCCAGGTGAACGGGCGAAAAATCCCGCTGACCGAACTGCGCTACATCAAGTCGGTCGAACACTATGTCGAGTTGGTCACCGATCACGGCACCACGCTCGAACGCGCCTCGCTGAAGAATCTGGTCAAACAGCTGGAGGGGGCCGGGGGCATCCAGCCGCACCGCTCTTACTGGGTGGCGCGCCGGGCCGCGCCGGAGCTGAAACACGAAGGCGGGCACCAGATTCTAGAACTGGATGACGGGGTGACGATCCCGGTTGCGCGCGCCCGGGTCAGCAATGTGCAGAAATGGATCAAGAACAGCGCCTGACCTGATCGCTCAGGCCTGCCACTCATCCGGCCCCAGCGGGGCCAGCATCGCCGCAACCTCATCCTCGCTCACCTCGGCCAGCGTCGCGTGTTTCCAGCGCGGGGCCTTGTCCTTGTCGATCACCGCCGCGCGAATGCCTTCCAGAAAATCGCCCTGCTCAGAGGCCCGCCAGGTGAAACGGTACTCGCGTTTCAGTGCGCTCAGTATGTCGCCGCCTTCCGCCCGTACGGCGCGGATATTGGCGATGCCTGCGGCGATGGCCAGCGGCGAATTGGCGGCAACTGCCCTGAGGGTGGCGCGGGCGAAATCGCTGGGATCGGCGCTCAGCGCGGCGGCAATCTCGGCGGGGCTACCCGCAAACAGCCGGTCGATCTCGCCCTGAAGCTGGGCAAGCAGTGCAGGGGGCGGGGGTTCGGACATCGCCGCAACCATCGCCACATCGCCGCGATCTTCCAGCTCGGTGATCAGATCAATCCAGAATTCGCGGGGCACGTAAAGATCGGCAAAGCCGGTGAAGATCGCGTCGCCCGGTCCCATCCGCGCCACGCTGGCGGCAAGGTATTCGCCGATATGCCCCGGCGCGCGCGCCAGCAAATAGGTGCCGCCCACATCGGGCACCAGACCGATGGCGGCTTCCGGCATGGCGATCTGGCTGGTTTCGCAGACCACCCGATGCGAAGCATGGCAGCCCAGCCCGACACCGCCGCCCATGGTGAAGCCCTGAAGCAGCGTGACCACCGGCTTGGGGTAGCCCGCGATGGCCGCGTTCATCCGGTACTCATCCGCCCAGAACTTCTGCCCGAAGGCAAAATCGCCTTTCATTCCCGTCGCATACATCTGCTGAATGTCGCCGCCCGCCGAAAAGGCCCGCTCGCCTTCCGCGTCGATCAGCACCAGCGCCACCTCGGGATCGTCGCGCCATGTGTTCAGCGCGGCGTGAATGTCGCGGCACATCTGCCAGCTCAGGGCGTTCAGCGCCTGCGGACGGGTGAGGGTGATCCGTCCGGCCTTGCCGGAGGTTCGGATGTAAAGATCGGCCATGGGTCAGAGATCCGCCTGAAACTGCTCGATAAGATGGCGCACAACGGCGCGCAGGGCGGCCTCGGGCGTATCGCGCGCCTCCAAGGCGTCGTAATAAACCTGCCGCTGGGCGCGGGCCGCATTGCCGTTCTGAACGATGCCGCGCGCCGCCTCAACCTCGCTGAGGCAGCCCAGAGCCTCGGCATCCTCCCGCACCAGCCCGATCAACTCGTCCACCAGCTCGTCAAAGCCCAGAAGCTCGCGCCGCCCCAGATCGATCAGCCCGTTATCGGTGCCGTATCGCATCGCGCGCCAGCGGTTTTCGGCGATCAGGAAATTGTCATAGACCCGCCAACGCCGGTTCTGCGCTTTCAGCCGCCAGAAGAACCGCGCCAGCGATTGCACGATGGCCGCCAGCGTCAGCGTGGTCTCCAGCCGCGGCGAGACATCCATGATCCGGGTTTCCAGCGTCGGAAAACGCGAGGAGGGGCGCAGGTCCCACCAGATTTTCGAGGAATCCTCGATCACCCCCAGCCCGGTCAGCGCCTCGACCGAGCGTTGATATTCCGACCAGCTGGCGAAATGCGGCGGCAGGCCGGTGCGGGGCAGATTGTCGAAAATGGTCAGCCGGTAAGAGGCCAGCCCGGTATCCTCGCCCTGCCAGAACGGCGAACTCGCCGACAGTGCCAGCAGATGCGGCAGGAAATAGGTCAGCTGGGTCATGATGTCGATGCGGTCTTCCTCGTCGGGAATGCCCACATGCACATGCATGCCGGAAATCAACAGCCGCCGCACCACCCCGGCCAGATCGCGTTGCAACTCATTGTAGCGCGCCTTGTCGGTATGTTGCTGGTCGCGCCAGGCTGAAAACGGATGGCTGGAGGCGGCAATCGGGGCAAGACCAAACTCGCCCGCCGCCCGCGCCACACCGGCCCGTAAGCGGCGCAGATCGGCACGCGCCTCGCCAATCGTGGCACAGACCTTGGTGCCCACCTCGATCTGGCATTGCAGAAATTCCGGGCTGACCTGCGCCCCCAGCGCGGCCTCGCAAGCCGCCATCAGCCCGGCAGGCACCTCGGCCAAAGCCAGCGTGTCGGCATCGACCAGCAGGTATTCTTCTTCGATCCCGATTGAAAAGGCGGGCATTTCTCTGGCCATGGCGTGTTCCCGGACGTTTGGCCAAGACTGGCAGGAAACCCGACCATGGGCAAGCGCGCGGGGCCGTGGCCCCGGCGTAAGGTTTTGCGATCAGGCCAGACGCCGTTGCGCCCGCTCGGGGGCGGCCGCCACGCTCAGCAGCTCTTCGATGCTTGATTCCGGTTGGCCCAGCACCACCAGCGCCTCGTCTTCGCGCTCGACAATGATCGGTACCGCGCCTTCGATGACGGCCCAGGTCTGGCGGATCGTCTCGGCAATCTCATGCGCCATCGGCGTCGGCGCCAGATAGACCATCAGGATTTCGCCGGCTTCCAGCCCGAGCGCACCGGCGTTTTTCGTCTGCAACCGCATGAATTGCATGAACTCGGCGCACCAGCCGGTGGCGGCGCTCAGATCGACCAGGTGCAGCTGCCCCGGGCGATAATCCGGATGCAACACGTAGTCGCTGAACAGTTTCTCGGCTACGGGCAGGGTGATCACCCCCTCGTAACGGCAATAGACAAGGTTGCGCGTAGGCAAGATCTGAAATGTCGCCGTCATGTGTTCCCCACTTCCTCAAGCGCGGCGCCATTCGCACCGCATCTAAGAAAGTATGCCGCAGATCACCTTGGCTTGTGGCGGGGAAACCGCCGGGCAGTTTCCCCCGGGAGGGTTTGCCCGGAAAATGGGCTCAGATCAGCCGCACCTGCGTGCCAATTGGGGCGAGGCCGAACAGCTCTTTGATCTTCTCATTGTAAAGCCCGATGCAGCCATCCGAGCTGCGCCGCCCGATCTTGCGGGTGTCATGGGTGCCGTGGATCAGATAGGCGGGCCAGGAGAGGTAGAGCGCATGGGTGCCGAGCGGATTGCCGGGGCCTGCTTGCATCACCTCGGGCAGATCGGGAAAGCGTTCATGCATAGAGGCGGTCGGGGTCCAGGTCGGCCCCTCTTTCTTGCGCACCACTTCGGTATAGCCGCGCCGGGTCAGCTCGTCCGAACGCGGCACCGAGGTCGGGTAAAGCCGGTAGGTCTCGCCATCGGCTGCCCAGAAATGCAGCGCCCGGCTGATCGTATCGGCCACAATGGCACCCTTGCCGAGCGTGTCGAAATGGTCCTGCCAGTTCATCGTCTGGAACGACGAAATATTGCGGCGGATCACGTCGTCGCCCACCACTTCAGGATCGGCGGTTTCAGCCCGCAGGATCGACGGGGCGAAAAGGGGCAGGGGGGCGGCGGCCAGAAAAAGCCGCCGGGAAAGGCCGGGTTTGCGCATGATTTTGGCTTTCTGTCGGTCTGTTCGCGGGTGAAGAATTGGCCCAGACCTAGCAGCCCTGCCATGGCGCTGCCACGGCAAATACATGCGCTCCCACGAATGTGAACCTCGGTGAGCGGATTATCGCGTCAACTCTGACGGCGCGCGCAGCGCGTCGATGCTGCTCTCGCGCTGCCCGAGAAAGCGCAGCACTTCCGCTTCATCGTCGTGGATCATGATCACCATGTGGGGGATCGGCTCCCAGCTGCGCTTGGCCAGGGTCGCCATCTCGCGCGCCACCTCGGTCGGGGCATAGATGCCCACCAGCTGATCGCGCCCGGTATCGGCAAACAGATCGAGCATCCGGCCGTGAAACTCCATGAATGCCACATAATCGCGCTCGCGCCCTGTGGCGGCGCTGGAATCAAACAGAAATTTCAGCCCGCGGCGGTAGTCGGGATGGGCCTGATAGTGCTCGGCGGCACGGTAGGACTCTTCGATCGTGACCTGGTCCGCATAGGTGACAATCGTCAGTCCGCGGTCTGGTATGATCTGAAAACTCACCGCCATTAAGCCCGCTCTCCTTGCAGCTTCATCGTCCGTCATGCCCCCACCCAGACGCATGACCGCAATCTATATCTGCGCGCAAGTAATCCGTCTATTTCTAAAAAGGTTAAGGGCTGTAAATGCCAAGGGGTGCCGAAGCGCGCGCCCGAACCTCGCCAAATGAACCGGTGGCAGCCCATCGCCTTGAAGGCGGTGTCGTGTCGTCCTGTTGCACAGAATGGCTCTTGCCGGAATCGCGGCGCTCACCTAGATCCCGCCAGCCTGGCAATTTGCGGCATGGGGCTGCAAGTCCGGCGCCCTTCTGGGGATATGATTGTCATCATCCGAATTTGATTGCACGCGCTGCGGGGCGTGCTGCTTTGGCAAGCATGATCGCTATGTGGTCCTGCTGCCGGAAGACCAAAACCGGGCCCTGCCCGAAGCCGCTCTGCACGAGATCGACGGACGGCGTTATCTGAAAATGTTCGAGGGCCATTGCGCTCAGCTTTGCGCATCAGGCGATGGGCAGTTGCTGTGTTCGGTCTATGAGCAGCGGCCCGAGGCCTGCCGGGCCTTTCGCGCGGGCAGCTTCGAATGCAAGGCGGCGCTGCGGCATAATCTGGTTCTGGCCGACGCGATCCGTCATCCGTGTGCAGAAGCGAAGGGGCCGGAAGCAGAACTGCCCCCGGCCCATGTGATTGCTCTGCTGCCAAAGGGGCGCTCGCGCCCCCCGGCCTGATCAGTCCATCGCTTTGAAGGCGGTTTCGGCCCCGTGCTTGATGCCCGAGAACCAGCGCTCGGTCACGGTTTTGGTGCGGGTGTAGAAGCGGAAGGCGTCGGGCCCGTATTGGTTGAGATCGCCAAAGGCCGATTTCTTCCAGCCGCCGAAGGTGAAGTAGCTCAGCGGCACCGGGATCGGGAAGTTGATCCCGACCATGCCGACATTCACACGGGAGGCGAAATCGCGCGCGGTGTCGCCATCGGCGGTGTAGATCGCCGTGCCGTTGCCATATTCGTTGTCGATCACCAGTTTCAGCGCATCTTCATAGGTTTCCGCACGCACGGTCGACAGCACCGGGCCGAAGATCTCTTCCTTGTAGATGTCCATCTCGGGGGTGACGTTGTCAAACAGCGTCGGGCCGACGAAGAAGCCGTTTTCATAGCCCTGCAGGGTGAAATCGCGGCCATCCATCACCAGCGTGGCGCCCTGATCGACACCCGAGCCGATCAGCCCCTTGATCCGGGCCAGCGCGGCGTCGGTGATGACCGGGCCGTAATCCATATCGTCGCCAGCGGTATAGGGGCCGACTTTCAGTTTCTCGATGCGCGGCACCAGCTTTTCGATCAGACGGTTGGCGGTCTCTTCGCCCACCGGCACGGCCACCGAAATCGCCATGCAGCGTTCGCCGGCAGCGCCGTAGCCCGCCCCGACCAGCGCATCGGCAGCCTTGTCGAGATCGGCATCGGGCATGATGATCATGTGGTTCTTGGCGCCACCGAAGCACTGCGCGCGTTTGCCGTTGCTGGCGGCGCGGCCATAGATGTACTGCGCAATCGGGGTCGAGCCGACAAAGCCCACCGCCTGAACGGTGTCGTTGTCGAGGATCGCGTCGACGGCCTCCTTGTCGCCATGCACCACTTGCAGCACGCCATCGGGCAGGCCCGCTTCTTTCAGCAGTTCCGCCAGCAGAACCGAGGTGGTCGGGGTGCGCTCGGAGGGTTTCAGCACCATCGCGTTGCCCGAAACGATGGCCGGGGCCAGTTTCCACAGCGGGATCATTGCCGGGAAGTTGAAGGGGGTAATGCCCGCAACCACGCCCAGCGGCTGACGCATGGAGTAAAGGTCGATGCCCGGCCCGCCGGAATCCATGAATTCGCCCTTCAGCTGGTTCGGCGCGCCCATGCAGACCTCGACCACTTCCAGCCCGCGCTGCACGTCGCCGCGCGCATCGGGCAGGGTCTTGCCATGCTCACGGCTCACCGCTTCGGCCAGCTTGTCCATGTCGCGGTTGATCAGATCGGCGAATTTCATCATCACCCGGGCGCGGCGCTGCGGGTTGGTCGCGGCCCAGCCCTTTTGCGCTTCGGCAGCCTTGGCGACGACATCGTTCAGCTCGTCGGTGCTGGCAAGCTGAACCTTGCCCTGCACTTCGCCCGTGGCGGGGTTGTAGATATCGGCAAAGCGGCCCGAGCTGCCTTTGACGCGCGCGCCGTTGATCCAATGCTCCAGTTCGTACATGGGGAATCCTCCTGAGATTTGGCAGTAGGATAGGCTTGCAAAATTGCGCCAAAAAGAGGCAAGTTCTCAAATGGGCTTTGCATAAATGCAAAGGATGGCCGCTGCAGGTAGCATAAAGGACAGATCATGGATCCGGACTGGGACGATCTTCGGGTATTCCTCGCCGTGGCGCGGGGCGAAAGCCTGTCGGAGGCCGGGCGGCTGTTGAAGCGCGATCCGGCCACGGTGGGGCGGCGGGTGACCCGGCTGGAAGAGGCTCTTGGCACGGCGCTGTTCCAGCGCTCGCCGCTGGGCTATGGGCTGACCGAAGCGGGCGCGCGGCTGATGGACCATGCCGAGGCGGTCGAACAGGCCGTGGCGCGTGGCACAGAGGCGCTGCAGGGGGCGCCTGGGCAGCTTTCCGGCCAGATTCGTATCGGTGCCCCGGACGGTTGCGCCAGCTATCTGCTGCCGCAGGTTTGCGCGTCCATTCAGGCGGCGCATCCGGCGCTGGAAATGCAGGTTGTGGCGCTGCCGCGCGTGCTCAGCCTGTCGCGCCGCGAGGCCGATTTCGCCGTCACCGTTTCGCCCCCCACCACCGGGCGGCTGACGGTGCAGAAGATCACCGATTATCACCTGCATCTGGTCGCGCATCGGGATTATCTGGCCAAGGCCCCGCCGATCACCGCGCTCGCCGATGTCGTAGATCACCCCGTGGTGGGCTATATCCCCGACATGATTTTCGACAAGGAACTCGACTACTTGTCCGAAATCGGGGTGGAGCGGGTGGCGCTCGCCTCCAGTGCCATTTCGGTGCAGCTCGGCTTTTTGCGGCACGCCGCCGGGCTGGGCATCACCCATGATTTCGCGCTGCCCTTCGTGCCCGGTCTGGAAAGGATTCTGGCCGATCAGTTTTCCCTCACGCGCAGCTATTTTCTGGTGCGCCATGCCGGGGATCGCCGCAGCGAGCGGCTGACCCGGGTAGGCGATTTGCTGCTGACCGGGCTGCGCGCCGAACTGGCGCGGCTGGAAGCTCTCGCTTGACAAGTTGTCGCAGCCTGCGCGACGCTTGACCTGGGAGACGCGGCATTCGTGCTGCTGGGGGAATTTCGGGAGGAGAAGACCATGCTGATCAGCCAGATTCTGCAAAACAAAGCGGTGAAGGGCGTTCTGACGGTGCCCCCGGGCACGAAAGTGGCCGAGGCGGCGAATATTCTGTCCAGCAAAGGGATCGGCGGCGTCGTGGTCTCGGAAGACGGGGTGCACCCGGCCGGGATCATCACCGAGCGCGACATCGTGCGCGAGCTGGGCAAGCGCGGCACCGGCTGCCTGACCGACGATGTCGACGCGATCATGACCAAAAAGCTTGTCACCTGCGCCCCCGGCGACCGGGCCATCGCAGTGCTGCAACGCATGACCGATGGCCGTTTTCGCCACATGCCGGTGATGGAGGGCGACAAGATGGTTGGTCTGGTCTCCATCGGCGATGTGGTCAAGGCGCGGCTCGAAGAGCTGTCCAATCAGGCCGACGCGCTGAAAAACATGATCATGGGCTATTGATCGGGCGCGGGCAGGGCCGGTCCTTGCCCGCTAAGCCGTCGCCAAAGGGCGGAAATCTCTTGCAATCCCAAAGGCAATATTGTTGCGTGCGCGCGAAGCGACGAGGAGAGCGCCATGCGCATCGGACTATACCCCGGCACGTTTGACCCGATCACGCTGGGGCATCAGGATATCATTCGCCGGGCCTGCGCGCTGGTCGACCGGCTGGTGATCGGCGTGGCGATCAACCGCGACAAGGGGCCGTTTTTCACCCTCGAAGAGCGGGTGGCGATGGTTGAGGCCGAATGTGCCAAGCTCAGCG
The DNA here is from genome assembly GCA_050288685.1 of Paracoccaceae bacterium. Taxonomy (GTDB): domain Bacteria; phylum Pseudomonadota; class Alphaproteobacteria; order Rhodobacterales; family Rhodobacteraceae; genus Sinisalibacter. Next base: position 429,818 of record JBNKEH010000003.1, read on the forward strand.
CCGAAACCGGCACCGAGATCGTGACCCATCCGTTCGAGAACCTGCTGATCGATTGCGCCCATGATGTGGATGCCCAGATCATCGTGCGCGGCCTGCGGGCGGTGGCGGATTTCGAATATGAATATCAGATGGTCGGGATGAACCGGGTGCTCGATAGCTCGGTCGAGACGGTGTTTCTGATGGCGGGGGCGAAATTTCAGCCGATTGCCTCGAAACTGGTGAAGGAAATCGCCCGGCTTGGCGGCGACATCACCCAGTTCGTCACCCCCGAGGTGCGCGAGCAATTGCTGGCGAAGCTGGAAAGCAAGCGATAGAGCCCAAAAACTAAGGGCCGGAACGATGTCCGGCCCTTATGCGTGATGTGTATCCCTTTCCCCGTCTGCCGGGGTGCCTCCCGGTGTCATGGCTTATTCGCCATAAACAGCGCGGTAGGCGATCTCTTTGGCGTCGAACGGGGCAAAACCCAGATCTTCGATGGCGAGGTCGGAGGGCAGGGCTTCCAGCTCGCGGCGGGTACGGACATAAAGCGCGCGTTTGGCGATCGCTTCGCGGATGGTCGTGTAGGCAGCCATGATGTGTTCCTTTCAAAACTAGGTCATTGCTTCTGTCCTGAATCTAGCATTGCTGCGCTGCAGAACAACTGCCTGTTAGCGATAACCGCCATGCGTCCAGCGCATGACGAGTAAATCACTGAAAACAAAAGAAAAGGCCGCCATTTCTGGCGGCCTTTTGGTTAATTATTTGTGACTTCAGCGTGAAATCAGAGGTATTTCGCCATTTCGACAGCGGTGTCGAGCATCCTGTTCGAGAAGCCCCATTCGTTGTCGTACCAGGTGAGGATTCGCACGAAATTGCCTTCCATGACCTTGGTCTGGTCGGTGTGGAAGGTCGAGCTGTGCGAGTCGTGGTTGAAGTCCGAGGACACCAGTTTCTTGTCGGTGAAGCCAAGGATGCCTTTCAGCGGGCCATTGGCGGCGGCGCGGATGGCTTCGTTGATTTCTTCCACCGTGGTGTTGCGGGCGGCTTCGAAGGTCAGGTCAACCACCGAGACGTTCGGCGTCGGCACCCGGATCGCCACGCCATCGAGCTTGCCGTTCAGTTCCGGCAGCACCAGGCCCACGGCTTTCGCGGCACCGGTCGAGGTCGGGATCATGCTGAGCGCTGCCGCGCGGGCGCGGTAGAGATCCTTGTGCATGGTGTCGAGCGTCGGCTGGTCGCCGGTGTAGCTGTGGATCGTGGTCATGAAGCCGCGGGTGATGCCCACGGTGTCGTTCAGAATCTTGGCCACCGGCGCGAGGCAGTTGGTGGTGCAGGAGGCGTTCGACACGATCAGATCATCGGCGGTCAGGGTTTCGTGGTTCACACCGTAAACGATGGTTTTGTCCGCACCGGCCGAGGGGGCCGAGACCAGAACCCGGCTGGCGCCGTTTTCGAGGTGGATCTTGGCTTTTTCCTTGTCGGTGAAGATGCCGGTGCATTCCATCACGATATCGACATGGTTCCACGGCAGTTCGGCCGGGTTACGGATCGCGCTCACTTCGATCGGGCCCGAGCCCGCGTCGATGGTGTTGCCGTTCACTTTCACTTCTTTCGGAAAGCGCCCATGCACACTGTCATATTGCAGCAGGTGAGCGTTGGTCTCGACGGGCCCGAGATCGTTGATCGCCACAACCTCGATATCCTTGCGCCCGCTTTCTTCCAGCGCCCGCAGCACGTTGCGACCGATCCGTCCGAAACCGTTAATTGCGACCTTGACCGTCATTTTCTCTGTCCTTGCCTAGAGTGAGGCCCCACAGGGGGGGCACGGGTAACCGTTGGCCTGAACCTTCGGGAATGGGCCGGGATAGTCAAGCCATGACTCAAAGATTGGGCGGAAAAATGTTAGCGCAAACTGTCGCAGTTTTCAGCGCCAGAACGCAATCCAATCGATCAATTCGAAGCATTTTCGGGCAAGAAACAAAGGCGCATGCCCGCCAAAAGCCAGGGCATCAATGACGAAAAGCGCGGCGATCAGAATACCCAGCGCGATGGCGATCCGGTTGGTCATGGCGGCGTTGTGTCTCATCCCTTCGAGCCGGGCAAGAAAAAAACGGCGCCCGAAGGCGCCGCTTTCTTGGGGTATGCCCAGCCCTCAATGAAGTTGGCCCAGAGCCGAGGCAACATCGGCCATACGTGCCGAAAACCCCCATTCGTTATCGTACCAGGCCAGCACCCGCACCGTGCGCCCGACCACACGGGTCTGATCGGGGGCAAAGATCGAGCTTTGGTCGGTATGGTTGAAGTCAATCGAGACCTTCGGTTCCGGATCGTAGCCCAGCACCCGGCCCATCGGCCCGGCGGCGGCTTCGCGCACGATCTCGTTCACATCGGCAACCGTCACGTCCTTGCCCGCCTCGAAGGTCAGATCGACGCAAGAGACATTGGGCGTCGGCACCCGCAGGGCGGTGCCGTCGAGCTTGCCTTTCAGCTCCGGCAGCACATCGCCAATGGCTTTGGCCGCGCCGGTCGTGGTGGGGATCATCGCCATGGCGGCGGCGCGGGCGCGGTAAAGATCCTTGTGGCGGCGGTCGAGCGTCGGCTGGTCGCCGGTATAGGAATGGATCGTGGTCATGATCCCGCGCTCGATGCCGATGGCGTCGTTCAGCACCTTGGCCAGCGGGGCCAGCCCGTTGGTGGTGCAGGAGCCATTCGACACCATCCGGTGCGCCGAAGTCAGCTCTTCGTCATTCACGCCGAAGACCACGGTTTTCTGCACGTTTTTCGCCGGGGCCGAGATCAGCACCTTGCGCGCGCCGCGTTCCATATGGATCTTGGCCGCCTCGCCATCGTTGAATTTGCCGGTGCATTCCAGCACCACATCGACGCCCGACCAGTCCAGCTCTTCCGGCTCATAGGTCGAGAACATCTCGATCGGCCCCTGACCGACATCGAGCATCCCGTCTTCCATGGTGATCTTGTTCGGGTAGCGGCCATGCACCGAGTCGTATTTCAGCAGATGCGCGGTGGTTTCCAGCGGCCCGGTGGCGTTCATCTTCACCACTCTCAGATCGTTCCGGCCCGAAGTGGCGATATGGGCGAGGGTGCAGCGGCCGATACGGCCAAAGCCGTTGATCCCGATGGTAATGCTCATGCTTATCTCCCTGACGTCGCGGGCCTGAAGGCGCCTGTTATGGCGTTGCTATAGGCAAAATTGACGCAGGGACCAATAGAAATATTGGCGAAAAATCAGCATGTTAGCGAAAACATGTTTGGGGCGGAGAGGTTTAGCGCAACCGTTAGCGCCACCTTTCCGCCCCGTGGTTTAGTGCACCTTCGTTACTCGTCTCTATTGTCGGTTTCCTCCTTCGCTATTGGGGCAGCTCTACGCCCGGTTTCATATGGACGCCGCCGGATTTGCGCAGATGGTCAGAGAGCTGACGGCGCGCGGCTTCGAAACTGTCGCGGATCGCAGCGCGCGGATTGTCATGCGCGTCTTTCGATCCCGAGGCATGGTTCACCACAATGACGCTGCCGGGCAGATCAAGCTCGATGCCCACCTGATAGGGGCTATGCTTGTGCCCGCCATTGGGCCGGGCGACGGTCACGCGGCAGGCGGTGATCCGGTCGCTCAAATGCTCAAGCTTGGCGATCTTCTGTTCGATGACAGCGCTCAGCTTTTGCGATGTGGTGATGCCGTGAAAGGTGATTTGTGGTTGGGTTTTCATGGTTGTCTCCCATGTTTGACCCCTTCAGCTTCGCGCCGCGTCGCCGTCGCGGCGATGACATAGATCAAAGCGGCGCATAAGTTTAAGAATGATGGTTAACCCAAGAATATCACGAAGGAATCCGCTTTTGCCGGTGTTGATTGCGCGTGGTGTCATTGGGCTTTCCCGCCGCGCGGTGATGGGCTAATTTGGCACAAACGAAAGGGATGACATGAGCGGGCTTCTGGCGCTTCTGGACGACGTGGCGGGCATTGCCAAAGTGGCAGCTGCGCAGATCGACGATGTGGCGGCGCAGGCGGCCAAGGCCGGGGCCAAGGCCGCTGGCGCGGTCATCGACGATGCTGCGGTGACGCCAAAATACGTGCATGGCTTTGCCGCCAGCCGCGAATTGCCCATCGTCGGCAAGATCGCCCTTGGCTCGGTGCGCAACAAACTGATCTTCCTGTTGCCCATCGGGCTGTTGCTCACCAGTTTCGCGCCGTGGATGATCACCCCGCTTCTGATGCTGGGCGGCTCGTATCTGTGCTTTGAAGGCGCCGAAAAGCTCTGGCATGCCGCCTTTCCCAGCGAGCATGTGATCGACGCCGCGCCGCATGAAGAGGGCAACCCGGCCCAGCTTGAAGCCGAAAAGGTCTCAGGCGCGATCAAGACCGATTTCATCCTCTCTGCCGAGATCATGACCATCGCGCTTTCGGCCATTCCACACTCCACCATCTGGATCGAGGCGCTGGTGCTGGCCATTGTCGCGCTCGGGATCACTGCCGCCGTTTATGGCTCGGTGGCCATTCTGGTGAAGCTTGACGATATCGGCCTCTTGCTGGTCGAACGTGGGCATCTGCGCCTGACCCAGGCGCTGGGGCGCGGCATGGTGCAGGCGATGCCGGTTTTCATGGTGCTGCTCACCTGGGTGGGCACGGCGGCGATGCTCTGGGTTGGCGGCAATATCGTCACCCACGGGCTGGCAGAGCTTGGCTTGCCGCTGATCTATGACAGCTTCCACCACTGGGCCGAAGCGGTAGCAGCCCTCACCCCCGAAGCCCTGCACGAGGCGGTGGCCTGGAGCGTGACCGCAGCCCTTGACGGGGTCTTTGCCACCCTCTTTGGCCTGATCCTGATCCCCATCGGCACCCGCATCGTGGGCCCGCTCTGGCGGGCGGTGTTCAGCCGGGGCAAGGGCGGCAAAGCGGCCTAACCCGGCCCATCGGGGCCGCGACTTGACAGAACCGCGCGTCATGGCTTTCGTGGCTGCGCAGACGTGGTGCCAATCCGGCCCATCGAGAGACCAGAAAGGATACGCCATGCGTCCGACAGACGAGGAAAAGTTCGAAGGCCGCATGCATGGGCCGCAATTCGACCCGGGCGATAAAGACAATCTGCTGATGCGTCTGCTCTACATGATCCTGATCGCCCTGATGATCCAGGTCGCGCAGACGGTGCTGGGCGTGGCCACGGTGATCCAATACGTGATCATGCTGGTGAACAAAGGCGAACCGAACGAACAAATGGCCGAGTTCGGCACCACTCTGGGCATCTGGATCGCCAAAGCCGCCCGCTTCCAAACCGGCGCCAGCGAAGTAAAGCCCTGGCCCTGGACCGAGCTGGACTGAGGGGGGCGCTGCCCACCTTACACATCTTCAGGCCAGCTGAAGCCGCATGATGTGTTGCGGGCCAACCGAGCCGCCATGATAGAGCGCGCCGGTATCGACGAAACCGCCCTTTTCATAAGCGCGATAGGCGCCGGGATTGCGGCAGTTGACAGCAAGGTAGCAAATCTGCCGCTCCGGGTATTGGGCGCGCAGGTAGCTTCCGAGCAGCCGACACGCCGCCGAGGCGATGCCGCGCCCCTGATCGGCATGGTTCACCGAGAACATCCTGAGCCCCAGCGCCCCGGGTTCGGTGAAATCATGCGTCTGCGCATAGTCGCGGTCGATGGCGAAGAACCCGACGGGCACCTCGCCATCATAGATCACATGCGCGTCGCGGCTTTCCGGCACCTTCATCACGTCGAGCGGGTGGGCGGAGAACTGCATCTGCTCAGGCGGCAAATGGAAATGCGCCACCCGGTCGATTTCTTTCCGCGGTAAAGGCGCGATGGAGATCACCCCTCCATCGCCTCCAGCTCGTCGATGAAGCCCGAGATCATGCTCAGCCCTTTATCCCAGAAGGCGGGATCGGAGGCGTCGAGGCCGAAGGGGGCGAGCAGCTCTTTGTGGTGTTTCGAGCCACCGGCTTTCAGCATGTCGAAATACTTCTCCTGAAAGCCCTCGGGCTGTTCCTGATAGGCAGCATAAAGCGCGTTCACCAGCCCGTCGCCGAAAGCATAGGCGTAGACGTAGAAGGGCGAGTGGACGAAATGCGGGATATAGCTCCAGAAGGTTTCATAGCCTTCCATGAAGTTGAAGGCCGGCCCGAGGCTTTCGGCCTGCACCGACATCCACAGAAGGTTGATGTCATCGGGCGTCAGCTCGCCGCCGCGCCGCGCTTCATGTAGTTTGCACTCGAAGTCGTAAAACGCGATCTGGCGCACCACGGTGTTGATCATGTCTTCGACCTTGCCCGCCAGCAGCACCTTACGCTGGGCGTCGTCTTTGGCATCGGCCAGAAGCTTGCGGAAGGTCAGCATCTCGCCGAACACCGACGCCGTTTCAGCCAGGGTCAGCGGGGTGGAGCTGAGCATTTCGCCCTGATCCGCCGCCAGCACCTGATGCACGCCGTGGCCCAGCTCATGCGCCAGCGTCATCACATCGCGCGGTTTGCCAAGGTAGTTCAGCATTACATAGGGATGGGCGTCGGTCACGGTGGGGTGGGCAAAGGCACCGGGGGCTTTGCCGGGTTTCACGCCCGCATCGATCCAGCCTTTGTCGAAAAACGGTTCGGCGATCTTCGCCATTTCGGGGGCAAAGCCCGCATAGGCATCCAGCACCGTGGCTTTCGCCTCGTCCCAGCTCACCAGCCTTGTGTCTTCCATCGGCAGGGGCGCGTTGCGGTCCCAGACCTCCAGCACATCGAGCCCCAGCCATTTGCGCTTCAGCTCGTAATAGCGGTGCGACAGCTTCGGATAGGCCGCTACAACCGCGTTGCGCAGCGCCTCGACCACTTCCGGCTCAACATCATTGGACAGGTGCCGCCCGGTTTGCGGGGTCGGCATCTTGCGCCAGCGGTCTTCGATTTCCTTTTCCTTGGCCAGCGTGTTGTGGATCCGGGAAAACAGCTTCACGTTATCGCCAAACACCCGGGCCAACTCGCGCGCGGCGGCCTCGCGGCGGGGGCGGTCTTGCTCGGTCAGCAGGTTCAGCGTGGCTTCCAGCGGCATTTCGTCTTCGCCCTCGGGGGTGAAGGTCAGGCTGGCCATGGTTTCATCAAAGAGCTTGTTCCAGGCGGCGGCCCCGACCGATGAAGCATCGTGCAGGAACTTCTCCAGCTCGTCCGACAGCTGATAGGGCTTCATCGCCCGCATCCGGTCAAAGATCGGCTTGTAGCGCGCCAGTTCGGCATTCGCCGCCAGCAGCCCGGCCAGATGATCGTCGGGCAGGCGGTTCATTTCCAGCGTGAAGAACACCAGCGCATTGGTGTAGTCGGTCGCCTTTTCCTGCAGGTTCTGCAAAAACTGCGCCCGGCTGGCATCGGTGGTCAGCTGATAGTAGCGCAGCCCGGCATAGGACATCAGCCGCCCGGCGATCAGGCTGATCGCCTCGTCGGCCTGAATGCAGGCCAGCATTCCCTCGGCATCCAGATCGGCCAGCTTGCCCTCGTATTTTTCCGCGAAGTCCGTGCAGGCCGCTTCCAGCCGCTCCAGATCGCGCGCCACTTCCGGGGCGTCGGGGCTGGCATAGAGATCGGTCAGATCCCATTCGGGCAATCCGCCCAGAGCGTTCGGGCCAGCAGCACCGGCATTGGCATCACGAAGCGGAAAGGGCAGGGACTGAATGCGCATGAGAACTCCTTTTGCGGATTTCCCCAAGACATAGGCGGCAGGCGGGCAGGCGGCAATCCCTGCTACAAATCCCCGCATGCTGCAGGCGAGTCGAAATCTACAATTTTGTGTAAAATGTGGCGACTTGTTGACGTGCGGTTAACAACCGATCCGCCTGATCCCGTATTGTTTTCAAGCAATGGTTAACAAAAGCACAAACACCTTTTTTCGGCCCCAATTATGCCACCGTCCACGTGTGAAATATCCTTGGACGATTGGGTGACGTGGCTTTGCAAGCAAGCTGCGCCGGTAAAAGGGATGAGTTGGGATATGCTGAGATTGACAGAGTCAGTGGACGGCCGACTTGCGCGCGAACACAAGCGGTCGGGTTCGGCCTTCTGGCAGTATTACCGCAATGAAGAGGGATCGCTGATCCTCTTCGGATTGTTTCTGTTCGTCGTGATGCTGGCCATCGCAGGTATCGGTGTGGACTATATGCGCTACGAGGCGCAACGTGTCCGCCTTCAGGCGACGCTCGATCGTGCAGTGCTGGCCGCATCGAGCCTCAGTCAGCCGCTCGATCCGCAATCGGTGGTGCTCGACTATTTCGACAAGGCCGGGCTCGCCGCCTATATCAGTGCTGATGATATCCATGTCTCCGAAACGGCTATCTCGCGGCATGTAGATGCAAGTGCTTCGATGGATATGGGCACCACACTTCTGAGATTTTCCGACATCACGACGCTGAACACCCCGGCGGCTTCAGCGGCCGAAGAGTCGATTTCGAACACCGAGATTTCGCTGATCCTTGACGTGTCAGGGTCGATGACTGAACGGTCGTCGGCTGGAGGGTCAAAAATCGACCTGCTGAAAGACGCGGCCAAAAAGTTTGTGAACATCGTGATGTGCGATCCGACAAATCCAACCGCCACCACAGGCTGCGTTGTGCCGGCGGGCCTCGTGTCGATGAACATTGTGCCCTATTCCGAGCAGGTCGTGGTGGGCGAAGATCTGCTGCGGCGCTTCAATGTGACGATGGAGCACACGGCTTCGTCCTGCGTGACCTTTGATGAAGCCGATTTCAGCACCACCGCAATCACGCCTGGGCAGCGCATCAAACGCACCGGGCAGATCGATGAGTGGAATTCTGGTTCCGTGCCCGCAGGCTCGTGGGGGGGCTGGACCTGCAAGCCTGAAGCATGGCGCGAAATCACCGCGATGGAGGGGGATGCAGCGAAGTTGCGCAAGGCGATTGGTCTTCTTGACGCAGACGGAAGCACCTCGATTGAGCTGGGGATGAAATGGGGATCCGCCCTGCTCGACCCCGCCTTTGCACCGATCGCCTCTGATATGGCCAATGAGGGTAAGGTCGATTCCACTTTCGCTGGTCGTCCTGCGACGGGACTGTCGCAGAAGGTCATCGTGCTGATGACCGACGGTATTAACACGCGCCAAGCCTATCTATACGACAATTTCCGCGATGGCCCGGCACCGGTCTGGCGCACGAAGGAACTGACAGAAAGCTATTGGTGGGGGGAGGACTTCAGCTACTCGATCTATGATGCTTCCAAGGATCTGTATTGGTGGGAAACTCAGGAAGAGTGGCAAGATCATCCTTATGGATCTCGGGCCTCCTATGAGAAAACCACCTGCACCGGTGGGTATTATACCCGTACGTGGTGGGGGGGGAAGGTCTGGGTCCCCGAAACATGCACAACCGAGACGGTGATGGAATCTGGCAACGGCGCGGTTCAGATGAGCTTCCCGGAGCTTTGGTCGCAGAAAAACTGGAACTGGTGGAAGCGGTTTACATGGTTGCCGAGCCCGGGCACGGATGTGGTCAACACTTGGTACAATCCTCAGAAAGACCAGCGGCTCGACGCCATCTGCACCGCCGCCAAAGACGCTGGCTATATCGTGTTCGCCGTCGGTTTCGAAGTGAGCTCGGCGTCTGATGTGGTGATGAGCAAATGCGCCACGGACTCATCGCACTATTTCAGCGCCGACGGCAGTAACATCGCAGCGGCTTTTGCGTCGATCGCGCTGTCGATCAACAAGCTGCGACTGGTAAACTAGGGTAGGGTTATGTTTCAGGCAGCACAGAAAATGTTGCGGGCGTTGAAGAGAGCAGTCAGCCGGGAGACGGGATCGACGACGATTGAATTCGTCCTCCTGTTCCCGGCGATCATGACCCTGTTCTTCTCGGTCATCGAAGTGTCGATCTTCATGGCGCGTGACGTGATGTTGGAACGGGCGTTGGATATGTCGGTGCGGCTGTTGCGGCTGGGCCAGCTCGATCCGGCAACGCAGGATCATCTGCAACAGCTTGTCTGCGACAACGCGATGATTTTTAAGAATTGCCAGGAATCCATCAAAATCGAGCTGACACGGATTTCCACCAAGAGCTGGGATCTGCCGACGACCAACGTGACCTGCGTCAAGCGGTCGGAGAAGATTCAGCCGGAAGTCGGTTTCAACACGGGGAACCGCAATGATCTGATGTTGGTGCGGGCCTGTGCGGTGGTTGATCCGTTCTTCGGCTCCACGCCGCTGGTCATGCAGATGCCGACCGATGCCTCTGGCGGCTACTCGATTGTGGCCATGTCAACTTTCGTGAATGAACCGTAGGAGGGGATGATGGGAATCCAACGTATTTTCAATGTTCTCGCCGGTTCGACCCAGCGTTTTCACCGCGAGGAGCGGGCCTCTTTGACGGTTGAAGCGCTGCTTGTTCTGCCGCTTCTACTCTGGTGCTTTGCGGCAACCTTCACCTATTTCGATGCCTTCCGGTCCAAGAACCTTGCGCTCAAGGGGAACTACGCGATCTCCGATCTGCTGTCGCGCGAGTCCCAGACGGTGGATCTGAATTACATTCGGGGGATGGCGAAGGTCTATGGCCACTTGACCGGGGATTCGAAAACATCCTGGATCAGGACAACTCTGGTCACCTGCACGGAGAAATGCGGCGAGTCCACGCGCAAGCTGAGTGCCATCTGGTCTGCATCCAGCGATAGCCACCTGGCTTTGACCGATACCGAGATCCAGCAGAATTACGATCATGTCATTCCCGTGATGGGGCTTGGCGAGGCGGTAATCGTGATGGAAACCAGCATGACCTATACGCCGCTGTTCTCGGCGACACTTACGGGCGTTGGACAGACCGATCTCGTCGATCTCGTGACAACCCGACCGCGCTTTATCGACAACATCGCATGTGACTGGCAAGATACATCTTACTCCACTTGCAAATTGACGCAGTAGCTCTGTGCGCCTCTGCACAGTCACTGCGCCGCCTTTCACCGCAAGCTGAATTGTCTCTGTCAGGCCGAGCCCCTATTTATGCTTGGAAAAGGAGACGCGCATGTCACTTCGTCCGGTACTTTCCCAAACTCTGGCGCAGCCCACGCTTGAGGGCGCCGGGGTGCGCCTGCATCGCGGCTTCGGCTTCCACGAGCCCGAGGCCTATGATCCCTTCCTGCTGTTCGACGATTTCCGCGGCGACCGGCCCGGCGATTATATCCGGGGCTTTCCGTGGCACCCGCATCGGGGGATCGAAACCATCACCTATGTGCTCGCGGGCACCGTGGAGCATGGCGACAGTCTGGGCAATAACGGCACGCTGGGTGCGGGCGATGTGCAATGGATGACCGCAGGCTCGGGCATCATGCATCAGGAAATGCCCTCGGGGAACATCCTTGGCCAGATGCACGGCTTCCAGCTCTGGGCCAACCTGCCGTCGAGCCTGAAAATGACCGCGCCGCGTTATCAGGACATCAAATCCTCCGACATCCCGGTCATCACCGATGACGATGGCACCTCTGTGCGGGTGATCGTAGGCGCCTTCTGGGGCGGCAAAGGCCCGGTCGATGGCATCGCCGCCGATCCGCAATATCTCGACATTTCGGTGCCCGCCGGGGTGAAGAAGACCTTCAAGGTCGACACTTACAAAAGCACCTTCGCCTATGTGTTCGAAGGGGCAGGGGCTTTCGCCGACGCCTCCCAGCCCGAAGGCGTGCTGCTTGAGAAAGAAGTGATGGGCCAAGAGGTCAATATCCGCGACCTCTCCGGCAACCGCACAGTGATCCGCTTTGGCACCGGTGACGAGATCACCGTGCAGGCTGGCCCAGAAGGCGTGCGCTTCCTGCTGATCTCGGGCGCCCCGATTAAGGAGCCGGTGGCCTGGCACGGGCCGATCGTGATGAACACCCGCGACGAGCTGCGTCAGGCGGTGAAAGAGCTGAACAACGGCACCTTCATCAAGCCCGCGCATTAAGCGAAGCCTCACTGCAAACAAAAGCGCCGCTCTTGGGTCCAAGGGCGGCGCTTTGCTTTTCGGGGGAGAGACCGGGTTCCGGTTACAGCTGCATCTCGGTCAGCTGCTTCTCGATCAGCCGCTTGGCCGGGGTCAGCACATTGCCCAACCGGAGTGCCGCCGAGCGCATGAACTTCGCCGGGCCGGACGTATCGGTGAACAGCCGCACGATGGTGTTGGTGCCATGGTAGAGCGGCAGCACCTTGCGGCGGTGACGGCGCTCATAGCTCAGGAGCGCGGGCATCGCGCCCAGATCCTCGCCGCGCGTCTTTGCCCCGCGCAGCTCTTCGGCCAGAATGGCGGCACCCGACAGGCCCAGATTATAGCCATGCGCGGTCACCGGGTGCATCCCCACCGCCGCATCGCCCACCAGCGCAAAACGGTTGGTCACGAAGCGGTTCGCCAGAACCCCCATCAGCGGATAGGTATGGCGCTCGGTCACCAGCTCCATCTGCCCCAGGCGATATTCAAAGCGCTGGGCGATATCGGCGGCAAATTCTTCCGGGGTCTGGCTCATCACCTCGTCGATATGATCGGCGGGCAGGGTGACCACCACCGAGCTTTTACGCCCCGCCATCGGTAGGATCGCCAGCGTGCGGTCGTAGTGGAAGCATTCGGTGGCAATATTCTCGTGATCCAGCTCGTGGCTCATCTCGCACACGATCACGATCCGGCCGAAATCGGTCAGTTGCGCCGAGATCCCCATGCGGCGGCGGTTCTCGCTCATCCGGCTATCGGCGGCAATCACCAAGGGGGCGGCCAGAACCGAGCCATCGGCCAGCGTCACCCGGCCTTCGGCGCTATCGGTCTCGACATGGGTCACGTTCTGCTCGGTCAGGATGGTGATATTTTCGCTGTCCTTCACCGCCTCATAGGCGGCTTTGCGGATCTGATGATTGGCGACGATCTTGCCCAGATAGGGCGCCCCGGTTTCGGTAGAGGCGAAATGCAGCGCATAGGGATCGGCCCCATCCACCACCTTGGCGTCGCGGATCACCCCGATTTCGTCTTCGGGAATATGCGCCCAGATCCCCAGCTCTTTCATCAGCTTTTCCGAGGTATGGGTCAGCGCGATGTCGCGGCCATCCTCAGGCGGGTTTTGCAGCACGGCCAGCGACAGGCGTTCGACCAGACAGATCCGCATCCCGGTATCGGCCAGCGTGCGTGCGAAACTCAGCCCCGCAGGCCCCGCTCCGATGATCACGATATCGTAGCTCTGTGCTGTGTCGGTCATCTCAACCCTCATGCTGTGGTTCAGGCTTTTCCTAGGGCGCGGGGCAGGTCGAGGCAAGAGCCAAGGCCGCCGGGGCAGGGGCGGGCAAAGATTTGCCGCAGGTGTAGGCTTTGGCCTCGGGCAACATGCCCCGCGGGCGTTGACCTTGCCCCCGCATATGCTAGACCCGCCTCAACGCGATAAGGAAGATGCGATGAACCTGTTTGCCGATATTCGTGAGCTTGTGATCGGGGCGCTTGATGCGATGGTTGCCGAGGGCACGCTGCCCGAGGGGCTGAGCTTTGACAACGTGGCGGTCGAACCGCCGCGCGATCGAGGCTTTGGTGACATGTCTACCAATGCTGCAATGGTTCTCGCAAAACCGGCGGGTATGAAGCCGCGCGATATTGCTGAGATGCTTGTCGGCAAGATCTGTTTGGATGAGCGGATCGAGTTGGGCGCAGTGGCAGGCCCTGGTTTTATCAACCTGAAACTTGAGGCGAGCACCTGGACCGCTCTGGTCTCGCAGATCCTCACCGATCCCGCCTATGGCCGTTCGACCCTTGGCGCCGGGCAGAAGGTCAATGTCGAATATGTTTCGGCCAACCCGACCGGCCCGCTTCATGTGGGCCATACCCGTGGCGCGGTGTTCGGCGACGCGCTGGCAAGCCTGTTGGAATTTGCTGGCCACGATGTGACCCGCGAATATTACATCAACGATGGCGGCGCGCAGGTCGATGTGCTGGCGCGCTCGGCCTATGAACGCTACCGCGAAGCGCTGGGCCATGCCCCCGAGATTGCCGAAGGGCTTTACCCCGGCGATTACCTCGTGCCGGTGGGCGAGGCGCTGAAAGAGAAATACGGCGACAGTCTGCTCGACAAGGGCGAGCAATACTGGCTGGAAGAGGTACGCGAATTCGCCACCGCCCGGATGATGGAGATGATCCGCGAAGATCTCGCCGCGCTGGGCGTTTCGATGGATGTGTTCTTCTCGGAAAAATCGCTCTACGGCACCGGCCGGATCGAAGCCGCGATCGAAGAACTGCGTGGCAAGGATCTGATCTACAAGGGCACGCTGGAGCCGCCGAAAGGCAAGATGCCGGAAGATTGGGAGCCGCGCGAGCAGACCCTGTTCCGCTCGACCGCCCATGGCGACGATGTCGACCGTCCGATCATGAAGTCGGACGGGTCGTGGACCTATTTCGCCCCGGACATCGCCTATCACTATGACAAGGTGACCCGTGGCTTCGACGCGCTGATCGACGTGTTCGGCGCCGATCACGGCGGCTATGTGAAACGGATGAAGGCAGCGGTCTCCGCGCTCTCCGATGGTAAGGTGCCGCTCGACATCAAGCTCACCCAGCTGGTGAAGCTCTACAAGAACGGCGAGCCGTTCAAGATGTCGAAACGGGCGGGCAATTTCGTCACCCTGCGCGACGTGGTCGATGCGGTGGGCAAAGACGTGACCCGTTTCCACATGCTGACCCGCAAGAACGATGCGCCGCTCGATTTCGACTTCGACAAGGTGCTGGAGCAAAGCCGCGAAAACCCCGTGTTTTACGTGCAATACGCCAATGCGCGGGTGCATTCGGTGCTGCGCAAGGCCGCCGATCAGGGCATCGAGCCCGGCGCGCCGCTGCTGAGCGACGAGGCCGAGATTTCGGTGGCGAAGAAGCTCGCCGAATGGCCGCGTCTGGTCGAGATTGCTGCGCGTGGGCACGAGCCGCACCGGATCGCCTTCTACCTTTACGAGCTGGCCTCCGAGTTCCATGCGCTGTGGAACAAGGGCAATGAAAATACCGGTCTGCGCTTCGTGCAGGAGGGTGACTCGATTGCAACATCGGCGAAAATCACTCTACCCAAGGCTGTTTCCATTGTGATTTCCGCCGGGCTTGGTATTCTTGGCGTAACGCCGGCAGAGGAAATGCGCTGATCAAGGCGCCCCAGACCGGCTAAACGAGCAGTAACAGAACCGGCGAAGGCACGCAGAGGCCAGAACGCTGGGCGGAGCAGGCAATGACAGATGCAGATTGGGGCGGCTATCCAGCCGCCTATTCGCAGGAATCCCAACGCTATCAAGGGTATCGGAGCGCCGGGGCAACCCCCTATGTGCATCCGGCCCATGCTGGTGCGGCCCGTCAGGCGGCTGGTTACGGCTATGAAGGGGCAGGCGCACAGGCCTACGGCATGCCGCCGCCCTATGGCTATGATGCCGAGGCTGCGCCCCGCATTCGCGCGGGACAGCCGGGTGAGCCGTCGAAATTCACCAAAGTGATCAACGGCGCTGGCGCCATGCTCTCGGTCGCGCTGATCGCGGGGCTGGCGGTCTGGGGCTACAAGCTCGCCGTGCGCGACGTCACCGGCGTGCCGGTGGTGCGTGCCCTGGAAGGGCCGATGCGGGTGCAGCCGGAAGATCCCGGTGGGATCGCCGCCGATTATCAGGGCCTGGCTGTCAATGACGTGGCCGCAGGCGAACCCGATCAGCTTGCCGAAGAGGTGGCTCTGGCCCCCGCGCCGATGAGCCTCAGCGACGAAGATCAGCCCGCCGTGGCGGTTATAGCCGATGCAAGCAGCGCCGAAGTGGATGGTGGCACGACCGAGCTCAGTGAAGCCGATATTCTGGCCATGGTCGACAGCGCCACCGCCAATATCCAGCCGCTTTCGGCCAGCATCTCCGAGGATGCCGTTCTGAGCAGCACCGCGCCGGTGGCCGAAGCCCGCACTGTGATCCCCGCCAGCGTGCCCGGCGTCACCGTCTCGCCGCGCCCGATGCCGCGCCCGATGGAACTGGTCACCCGCGCTGCAACCTCGCCGGTCGATCTGGCGCTGGCCTCTGCCACCGCAGCCACCGCGCCCGCCTTCCACGATGTGGCCATGGATGATGTGCCCGCTGGCACGCGGCTGGTGCAGCTTGGCGCCTTTGACAGCGTTGAGGTGGCTCAGGCCGAGTGGAGCATGATCATGAACCGCTTCAGCGACGTTTTCGTCGGCAAGGACCGGGTGATCGAAAAGGCGCAATCGGGCGGCAAGACCTTCTATCGCCTGCGCGCGATGAACTTTGCCGATCTCTCTGATGCGCGCCGTTTCTGCTCGGCCCTGATGGCCGAGAAAGCCGCCTGCATTCCGGTGGTCGCCCGTTGAGCGGCGCCGGGGCCTTTATCTTCGGTATCGAAGGTCCCCGGCTCAGCCGCGCTGAACAGGCGTTTTTCCGCGAAGCCGATCCCTGGGGCTTCATCCTGTTTCGCCGCAATGTCGAAGATCCCGACCAGCTGCGCTGGCTCACCACCGAGCTGCGCGAGGCGGTCGGCTGGGAAGCTCCGATTTTCATCGATCAGGAAGGCGGGCGGGTCGAACGGCTGGGCCCGCCGCATTGGCGCGACTGGCTGCCGCCCTTGGAGCAGGTGCAGATGAACCCGCGCCGGGCCGTGCGCAGCATGTATCTGCGCTACCGGATCATCGCCGAAGAGCTGCGCGCGGTGGGGATTGATGGCAACTGCGCCCCGGTCGTCGATCTGACCCAGGAAGACACCCATCCGATCCTGAAAAACCGCTGCTATGGCGATGACGTGGTGCGCGTGGTCGATATTGCCGGGGCCGTGGCTGAAGCGCTGGTTGATGGCGGCGTGCTGCCGGTGGCCAAGCACATCCCCGGCCATGGCCGCGCCAAGGTGGATTCGCATCTCGATCTGCCGCGCGTGACCGCCCGCGAAAAGGCGCTACGGGTTTCGGATTTTCTGGCCTTTCAGGCGGTGTCGGGCCTGCCGATCGCGATGACCGCGCATGTGGTCTATGAAGAGATCGACCCCGATCACCCGGCCACCCAAAGCCCCATCATGATTGCCCGCATCCGCGATCAGATCGGCTTCAAGGGCCTGTTGATGACCGACGACATTTCGATGCAGGCGCTCTCTGGCCCGATTGCCGCCCGTTCCGAGGCCGCCATCCGCGCGGGCTGCGATATCGTCCTGCATTGCAACGGCGATCTGGCCGAGATGCAGGCGGTGGCCGAAGCCGCAGGCACGATGGGCCATCAGGCGAAAGTCCGCGCCGAAGATGCACTATCCTGGCGCCGCGCGCCCGAGCCCGTTGACATTGCCGCCCTCGAAGACGAGTTTCGGAGCCTGATAACGGGTCAGGTGTAGGACCAGTGGCAGAAGACGACTTTCAGGCTGACGCGATGTCGGTGCCCGAGCGGCTGGCCGCCGAGGCGCTGATTGTCGATGTCGACGGTTTCGAAGGCCCGCTCGATCTGCTCCTCACCCTTGGCCGCACCCAAAAGGTCGATCTGCGCAAGATCTCCGTGCTGCAACTGGCCGTGCAATATCTCAGCTTCATCGAAAAGGCCCGCGATCTGCGCATCGAGCTGGCGGCGGATTATCTGGTCATGGCGGCCTGGCTCGCCTTTCTGAAATCCCGCCTGCTCTTGCCGCCCGAACCCGGCGAAGAGGGGCCATCGGGCGAGGAACTGGCCGCGCATCTGGCCTTCCAGCTTGAACGGCTCTCGGCAATGCGCGATGTCGCCGCCCGGCTGATGGCGCGCGACCAGCTTGGGCGTGACTTCTTTGCCCGGGGCATTCCCGAAACCATGCGCCGGGTGCGCCGCGTCACCTATACCGCCACGCTGATGGATCTGATGCAGGCCTATGCCCGCATCCGCACCAAGGACGAGTTCCGCCCCTATGTGATGGACCGCGACGCGCTGATGACGATGGAGCAGGCGCTGGAGCGGATGCGCGATCTGATCGGCTATGCCGGCGACTGGACCGACATCATGTCTTACCTGCCCGAGGGCTGGGAGATTGATCCGGCCCGCCGCCGCAGCGCCACCGCCGCGCATTTCGCCGCCTCGCTGGAGCTGGTCAAGGCTGGCACCATTGAAATCCGGCAGGGCGAGGTCTTCGCCCCGATCCAGATACGAAAGAAACCGCATGTCTGACCCATCCGAACCGCATCAGGAACAAAGCCTGTTCGAAGCCCCGCCGATGGGCGAGCAGGAACGGATGGTCGAGGCGATCCTGTTTGCCTCTGCCGAGCCGGTCAGCGTGGCTGAACTGGCCCAGCGGATGCCGCATGGCTCTGACCCGGCGGAAGCACTGGTCTATTTGCGCAAACGCTATGAAGGGCGAGGTGTGCATCTGGTGAAGGTGGGCGATGCTTGGGCTCTGCGCACTGCCGCCGATCTCGGCTTTCTCATGCACCGCGAAGTGGTGGAAACCCGCAAGCTCAGCCGTGCCGCGATCGAGACGCTGGCGATCATCGCCTATCACCAGCCGGTGACCCGCGCCGAGATCGAGGAAATCCGCGGCGTTGGCCTCAGCCGGGGCACGGTGGATCAACTGCTGGAGCTGGAATGGATTCGCTTTGGCCGCCGCCGCATGTCGCCCGGCCGCCCCGTCACCTTCGTGGTCACGCCGCTGTTTCTCGATCATTTCGGTCTGGAAAGCGCGCGCGATCTGCCGGGCCTGAAAGAACTGCGCGCCGCCGGTCTGCTCGACAGCCGCCCGATGCCGGGGGCAGGCGAAGCCGATGACGAGGATGACGACGATAGCGGTCAGTCCGAACTGTTCGAAGAATGATCCGCAAAGCGTGATTGGGCCTTGGCGCCGATCCTGCTATGCTGGCCCCCGAGAGGTGCATATGAACCCAGAACGACTGATCATGATGATCCTCAGGCCGCTGATCAACCGGCTGGTCAATCGCGGCATTGATGCCGGGATCAACCGGATGGCAGGCAAGGGCAAGGCGCCGGATGAGATGACCCCGGAAGAGCGGCAGCAGGCCAAGGCCGCGCGCCAGATGACCAAACGCGCCCGTCAGGCCGCCCGCCTCACCCGCCGGATGCGCTGATCATGGACGTCGCCGTTGCCTGGACAGATTGGGATGGAAACGGTCTGGAGCGCTGCATGTTGGATGTGCAGCCTGAGGGGCTGTCTCTGGAAGGCGTGGTGATTGGCACGCGCGACGGCGATTGCGGCGCGCATTATCGGGTCGAAACCGATGCCGGTTTTGTCACACGTGAGGTCAGGCTGCGCTATATCGGCGGGCCAGAGCTGCATGTGGTCAGTGACGGGCAGGGGCATTGGCACGATAGGCTGACTGATCAGCCTCTCCCGGATCTTGATGGTTGTTTCGACGTCGATATCGGCGTTACGCCTGCCACCAATCTCTTGCCGATCAAGCGCCTGCAGCTCTCGGATCAGACCAGCCGCGATATTCTTGCCGCCTATGTGCCGCTGCCGAGCCAGATCGAAGGCGCTTTTCTGCCCCGTCCGGCAAAGCAGCGCTATACCTGCCTCAGCCTCGGGCGGCGCTACCGCTACGAAGGGCTGTTTCGCGATTTTTCCGCAGAGCTGGAGATTGATGCGCACGGGCTGGTGCTGGACTACCCAGATACCTTCCGGCGCGTGCTGGGATAGATTAGCCGACCACTTTGATTTGCGATTCATCGCAAGCCGGGCGGAAAGCTGCCGCGCATATGCCTTTCACCCAAAGTCACATCGTGTAAAGGGCGTCTTACCGCACCGGCTTGAAATGCTTCGACAGTTTCAGGCCCTGGCCCTGATAGTTCGACTTGATCCCCTCGGCGCCGTAGAGCAGTTCCGGCTCTTCCGACATCCGCTCATAGACCAGCCGCCCCACCACTTGCCCGTGTTCCAGCACGAAAGGGGCTTCGTGGCAGCGCACTTCCAGCACCCCGCGCGATCCGGCCCCACCGGCGGCGTCATAGCCGAAGCCCGGATCGAAGAACCCGGCATAATGCACCCGAAACTCACCGACCATGGCGAGGTAAGGCGCCATTTCGGCGGCGCAATCGGGCGGGATGGCAATGGCTTCGCGCGACACCAGAATATAGAAGGCGCCGGGATCGAGGATGATCCGCCCTTCGGTGGTGCGCACCTCTTCCCAGTACTCCGCCGGATCGTAATGACCGATATTGGCCAGATCGACCACGCCGGTATGGCGCTTGGCGCGGTAGCCCACCAGATCGCCCTCCGCCGGTTTCAGATCGACCGAAAAGGCCAACCCCTCAGAAATCACCGGCGTGCCCGAGACGATGGGCGAGCGCTCATGCACGGCGCGCAGCTCGTCGTCTGTCAGCAGCGTCTTGCCCTGCCGGAAGATGATCTGGTTCAGAAGCTGCCCGGGTTGCGTCACCACCGAAAAGCTCTGCGGGCAGATCTCGGCATAAAGCGGGCCGGTGTAGCCCTCGGGCACCCGGTCGAACTCGACGCCATGATCGGTGATCACCCGCGTCATCAGGTCGAGCCGCCCGGTCGAGCTTTTGGCGCTGGCGGCGGCGGTCATGCCTTGGGGCAGGGCCAGCCGCTCCATCAGCGGCACCACATAAACGCAGCCCTTTTCCAGCACCGCCCCGCCGGTCAGGCTGATCTCGTGCATGGTGAATTCATCCAGCCGGTCTGACACCGTGCTGTGCTCGCCGGGCAGGAACGAGGCGCGCACCCGATAGGCGCGATCCCCAAGCCGCAGGTCAAGCGAGGCAGGCTGGATCTGGTCATTCAGGATCGGAGACGAAGCGGCAATACCGCCCCCGGCGATCATATCGCGAATCTGGCGGTCAGACAGCACACCGGTTTTCATGGGCATCGCTCCTCCGGATACAAAAACACCCGCCGGTTTCCCGGGCGGGCGGTTTTGTTGTTGGTCGGGCTAGCAGGACTTGAACCTGCGACCTTCCGTCCCCCAGACGGACGCGCTACCAGACTGCGCCATAGCCCGACGTGGTGCTTTACATAGCGGTTTTGCCGACAGGAGCAAGCAGGAAGTCGCATTTTTTCAGAGTTGTCCGCGATGCGGTTTGGCGGCGTCCTGCCAGCGCAGCGAAAGCTCACCCAGACGGTCTTGCAGCGCCCCGAAGGTGGCCGTGGAAACATTGGCATTATGGGCGCGCAACACCCGCAAATGCGCCGCCGTCAGCGCCCCGAGCGGCAGATCGTCGTCGTCTTCCGGATCAGGTCCGATATCGGGCATGACCAGTGTCGGGGCCGGGGTGGCGGGAGCCTCTGCCGCCATCTCGGGCGAATCAACCGGCGCCATATTGGCCATCGCGGCGGCCATCATCGCGGCCTCAGCCCCAACCTCGGGCAGCTCCGGGGCGATCGGCTCCGGCGTCTCATGCACCGCATTCGCAGGGGTCAGGATCAGCGCATCGAGCACCGGCGCCGCTTCCATCGCCTCTCCGCCTAGATCAGCCAGAGGCTCGGCTTGTGCGGGGAGGGGTTCGGCAGCGTCAGCCTGAGGCTCAGACAAGTCCTGCAGCGGCTCGGCCAAGTCAGCCAGAGGCTCAACCAGTTCAGCCGAAGGCTCAGCAGCCTCGGCCAGATCGGGCAGAGGCTCGGCCAGGTCACCCAGCGGTTCACCCAGATCGGCCAAGGGTTCCCTCGCGTCAGCCATCGGCGCGGCCAGATCGGCTACGGGTTCCCCCAGATCGGCCAGAGGTGCGGAGGCCTCAGCCAGAGGCGTCGTCAGATCAACCGGCAACTCGACCATATCGGCCAGCGGGTCGGAACCGGGCAGTGCCAGACCGCCTTCGTCCGGCGTCATCTCGGCAAAGGCATCGCTCGCCAGCGGTGGCAGCTCCGCCAGATCCATCTCGGGCAGACCGGCCTCAGCCAGCTCCGCTTCGGGAAGCTCTACATCAGCCAGCCCCGCAACCTCGGGCGCGGCTTCAGCCAGTTCCACCTCTTCCAGCGCCGCCCCGGGCTGTTCCAGCTCAGGTAACCCGACTTCACCCAGCGTCGCCAGTTCCGGCGCGGCTTCGGTCAGCGTGTCTTCCCCGCCGACATCCGGCAGCTCGGAAATATCCGCCTCGCTGGCCCCATCGAGGGCGGCGAGATCGGCCAGATCACCCGCCTCCACCTCGGGCAGCTCCGGCAGGTCCGGGGCAAGCTCGTCGGCGTCGGGCAGGGGGGCAAAGCCCTCCATCGGCGCAGGCGCGCTTTCCAGCTCGTCGGCCATTCCGCCAAGCTCGGGCAGGGCCTGAGCTTCCAGATCAGGCAAGGCCTCGTCAGCAGCATCAGATGCAGCATCAGCGAAGGAAAGATCAGCCAGATCGGCCAGCCCATCGTCAGGAGCCGCCGCCTCAAACCCGGCCTCGTCCAGCGCGGCAAGATCGGTCTCAAACCCGCTTTCCAACCCGGCCTCATCCGAAGACTCGGACAGATCCGGCGCGCCAAAGTCCAACGCCACATCTTCCGACATGGCCAGCTCGTCCAGCGGCTCATCCAGCGTCGTTTCCATCGGCGCGTCCAGAGCCTCGTCCAGCGCGGCAATCGCCTCTTCCGGCAGCTCGGCAGCGGGCAGCGGCACTTCAGCCTCGACCGCCATATCCCAATCCGGGGTCGGGGCGTCGGGCTCTGCAACGGTTTCGTCCGCGATGGCGTCTGTAACTTGGTCCGAGACTTCGGCGGGCATGTCTTCCAGCGACATCTCCGCCAGATCGACCTCAGGCAGCTCTACAGCCTCGTCCGGTGCCTCGGCCGAATCGACATCCTGCGCCAGCAGATCCGCATCCAGGCCCATATCCGGCCCCGGCTCAGCAAGATCGTCAAAGCTTTCAGGCGGATTGACCTCCAGCGCCGCCAGCGCCTCGTCCGCCGCGCGATCCGCCTCGTCCTCCAGCTCCGGTTCCAGCCCGGGTTCCGGATCAAAATCCACCCCCGCCTCGAAATCCGGCGTCACCTCTTCGCCGCTATCGTCCCAATTCCCGGACGACAGCGCAGCGTTATCGGCGGCAAAGGCCATGTCTTCCGGGCTGAGTTCCGGCTCAGGCTCAGGCTTCTCGGCGAAGGTATCCTGTTCTTTGAAGGCGGCGGCTTCTTCCTCGGCGCGCAGCTCGTCGATATCGACCACATTCGAGCGGGTTTCCAGATCGACCGGCGCATCGAGCGAAGGCGACAGCCCGCAGACATAGCGCACGCCCTTTTCGCGCAGAATCTTCTGCACGCCCCGGATGGTCATGCCCTGATCGTGCAGCAATTTACGGATGCCGCCCAGCAGTTCCATATCGGCGGGGCGATAGTAGCGCCGTCCACCGGCACGTTTCACCGGCTTCACCTGCGCAAAGCGGCTTTCCCAGAAGCGCAACACATGGGTCGGCACCCCAAGCCATTCGGCGACTTCGCTGATCGTGCGGAAGGCCTCTGGGGATTTCTCGTTCATGTTTGCGCCTGTGTGTTAACTGCCCAAGGGTCGGGCGGCCCGCGCCTTATCAGCGCTTGTTCCCTGCCGCCACGCGTTCCTTCATCAGATGCGAGGGGCGGAAGGTCAGCACCCGGCGGGGCAGAATAGGCACTTCTTCCCCGGTTTTCGGGTTGCGACCAACCCGTGCCGCCTTGTCGCGCACCGAGAAGGTGCCGAACGAGGAGATTTTCACCGTCTCGCCATTTGCCAATGCGTCCGAGACATGACCCAGCACGCTTTCCACAAGCTGGGCACTTTCATTGCGCGACAGACCGACTTCACGAAACACCGCTTCGCTCAGATCCATGCGTGTCAGAGTTTTTCCAGTCATCGGTCCCCCCGAAAATCATACAAACGCAGCATGGGCGCACATGGATTTTAAGTCAAGATCAACGGTTTGGAAGTGGGGCGACGGCAAGGCGTCGCCCGAGGGGGCAAAACGCTCTGGCTTACCAGCGCAGAACCACGGCGCCCCAGGCCAGACCGCCGCCAATCGCTTCGGTCACGAGAAGGTCGCCTTGTTTGATCTTGCCGCTTTGCTTGCCCACCGACAGCGCCAGCGGGATCGAGGCGGCCGAGGTGTTGCCGTGATCCTGAACCGTCACGATCACATGATCCATCGACAGGCCCATCTTCTTGGCGGTGCCCTGAATGATGCGGATATTGGCCTGATGCGGTACCAGCCAATCAAGGTCGCTATCGCTCAGCCCGGTCTTGGCCAGCGCGGTTTCAGCCGTCGCGGCGAGCTTTTCCACCGCCTGACGGAACAGCGCATTGCCCTGCATCTTCACCACACCCGCCGTGCCGGTGGTGGAGACCCCGCCATCGACATAGAGCATGTCGCGGTGGCGCCCGTCGGAATTGATGTCGGTCGCCAGAATGCCGCGATCGGCGTTGCTGCCGGTGCCTTCGCCCGCTTCCAGCACCAGCGCCCCGGCGCCATCGCCGAACAGCACACAGGTGGAACGGTCGGTCATGTCGAGAATGCGCGAAAAGGTTTCGGCCCCGATCACCAGAATGCGGTTCGCCATCCCGGACAGAATCATCGCATTGGCATTGGCCAGTGCAAACACGAAGCCCGCACAAACCGCTTGAATATCAAAGGCAAAGCCCCGGGTCATGCCCAGCCCCGATTGCACCATGGTGGCGGTCGAGGGAAAGGTCAGATCGGGGGTGGAGGTGGCAACGATCACCGCATCGAGATCGTCCGGCAGCAGCCCGGCATCGTCGAGCGCGGCCTTGGCCGCAGCGATTGCCATCTGCGAGGTGGTTTCGCCCTCGGCAGCAAAGCGCCGCCGCTCGATGCCCGACCGGGTGCGAATCCACTCATCGGTGGTCTCGACCTTGTCTTCAAACCAGGAATTTGGAACCACCCGCTCTGGCAGGTAATGCCCGATACCCCTGACCAGTGCGCGTTTTGTCATTGTGTTGCTTCATTCCGGTCGCCCGCGGATTCTTCCGGGGTCTGACCATCCTGACCGGGTGCGGAGAAGGATGCAACCCGGGCCGCGAGTTTGTGATTGAAATCGTGACGGGCCAGATCGAAGGCGAGATTCAGGGCGGCGGCGATGCCAGTGGCGTCGGCCGAACCATGGCTTTTCACCACAGTGCCGTTCAGGCCCAGAAACACCCCGCCATTGACCTGACGCGGATCGGTCCGGCGCGACAGGATCTTTAACTGACGCGCGGCGAACAGCGCGCCGATCCGGGCGGGCAGGGTGGCCTTGAACGCATCCTTGAAGACCCGCTTGATCAGCCCGGCGGTGCCTTCGGCGGTTTTCAGCGCCACATTGCCGGTAAAGCCATCGGTCACGATCACATCAACCCGGTCGGAGGGGATGTCGGAGCCTTCAACATTGCCGATGAAGTCGAAATCCGCCACCTTGGACGCGTCCGCAATCAGCTCGGCAGCGGCTTTGATTTCGGGGCGCCCCTTATGCTCTTCGGTGCCAACATTCAGAAGCCCCACGCGCGGCCGGGCAAGCCCGAGCGAGTTGCGAGCATAGCTCACCCCCATCAGCGCATATTGCAGAAGGTCGGTTTCATCGGCGCGCACATCGGCACCAACATCCAGCATCACGTTAAAGCCGGACGGGTTGCGCGAGGGCCAGTAGCAGGCGATGGCGGGGCGGTTCACCCCGGGCATCTTGCGCAGCCGCATCATCGACAGCACCATCAGCGCGCCGGTATTGCCGCAGGACACGGCCACTTCGGCATCGCCGTCATGCACGGCTTCGATGGTGGAATACATCGAGGTTTTCTGCCCGCGCCGCAAAACCTGCGAGGGCTTATCCTCCATCGTCACCACCTCATCGGCATGACGAATCTCGCAGCGCCCGGCCAAGGTCGGGCGCTTGGCCACAAGCGGAGTCAGAACCGCTTCGTCGCCATGTAGGATGAAGGCAATGTCCGGGGTCTTTCGCACGGATTTGGCAAGACCGGCAACAATAGCTGCCGGTCCACGGTCGCCGCCCATGGCGTCAACCGAAATTACAATCCTGCGCGGCCCATCGGGCGCGGCTGTCTGCGGATTATCCGTCAGTGCCGTCATGAAGGGCCAGTCCCGACAAAGGGCGGCTTACGCCGCGTCCTCGTCGTCAAACGCGGCTTCACCAACCGTCGCCACCACTTCGCGCTCGTTATACGAGCCGCAGGAGGGGCAGACGTGGTGCGGGCGTTTCAGCTCGCCACACGACGGGCATTCGTTCGGGTTCGCGGCAACCAGCGAATCGTGGCTCCGGCGCATACCGCGGCGCGACCGCGTGACTTTATTCTGAGGGACAGCCATGTCCAAACCTCGATATTCGGGGGCAAAAGCCCGGTGTTTCCTGAGTCCGACCGCCTCATAGGCGCAAAAGCATCGCTTGTCCAACCCAACGTAGCAAAGAGGGGCGGAACATACTGCGATTCTGGCTCGGTGCAAGGTGTATTTGCCCCGCGTTCCGTAGGAATTCAACCCCGGAACGGGGGCGGAGAAGGATTATCCGTTATCCTCGTCGTCGGTCAGCTTGTTGCGCAGTTGCGCCAGCCCGGCAAAGGGGCGCAATTCCTCGTCGCGCAGCGGCGTCTTGCCGGGTTCGGTAAACACGGTTTCCTCAATCTCGGCCCCTTCAGCACGCGGATAGACGGGCAGGGCCAGCGCCAGCGCTTCCAGCACCACCGCGCCCACGTCGATATCATGGCCCAGCGGCTCGTCTTCCACGGTTTCGGGAATTTCCACCTCATCGGCCTCGGGCTCGACGAAATCGGTGACGAAATTGCGCGCCACCTCTTCTTCGATCCGGGTGGTGACCGGGGCGAGGGTGACCACGCAGGGTTGTACCACAGTGGCGCCCAGATGCCCTGTCAGCCGCCAGTCGCGTTTGCCCAGCGGGCTGAGCTTGCCGACGAATCGCAGTTTGCGCAGAGCGATCAGCTCCAGCTCACCGGCAATCGCCTCCAGCGCCTCGGGACCGGGTTCCACACTGATGTCGCGGGTCTGGCTGCGCACCAGTCCGGCAACGTTTAGAACCGGACCCATATGCGAGCTGGAAGAACTGTTCTCATGGCTCATGGCTGCGCCCTTTCGTTTCTTGAAGTTATTGCTATCCTTCTGTAAGCCGAGTGGCAGAACAAGCCAATCCAGGCAAGGGGGGCGGTATGGCTAATACGATGACAGCGCTGCGCAAGATACTTGCGCTGGTGGCTCTTGTGGCTGTCGCAGCCTGTTCCCCGATCACCGAG
Source organism: Paracoccaceae bacterium (assembly GCA_050288685.1). Lineage (GTDB taxonomy): Bacteria > Pseudomonadota > Alphaproteobacteria > Rhodobacterales > Rhodobacteraceae > Sinisalibacter. Next base: position 456,883 of record JBNKEH010000003.1, read on the forward strand.
TATCACGGATTCGTCCCGACCGATCAGGATCTTGAAGAGATTCAGGTGGGGCTCGATACCCGTGCCACCGTGGCTTCGATCATCGGGCAACCGGGTGCGTCGGGCCTGACGGCGGAAAGCGCGTGGTACTATGTGCGCTCCGAGTTCAAGCATCTGGCCTTCTACGAGCCGGAAGAGATTGACCGGCAAGTGGTTTCGATCAGCTTTGATAAGAACGGCGTGGTCGAGAATATCGAGCGCTTCGGGCTGGAGCGCGGTCAGGTCGTGGTGCTGTCGCGCCGGGTGACCGATTCTAACATCGCCGGTGTGAGCTTCCTCAAACAGCTCTTCGGTGGTGCCGCAGGCGTGGCCAACCTCGCCAATTTCTTCAAGAACTAAGGGCACAGAGCCATCCGGCCTCGGATGGCTCCCTGCGCGTCAGGCCTCAGGGTTGAACGTGATCGCCACCCCGTTGATGCAATAGCGCAGCCCGGTCGGGGGCGGCCCATCGTTAAACACATGGCCCAGATGCGCCCCGCAGCGCTCGCAATGCACTTCGGTGCGGCGCATCCCGTGGCTGGTATCCACGCTTTCGCCAATCGGCGCGCCGTCTCCGGGGCGCGAAAAGCTGGGCCAACCACAGCCCGCATTGAACTTGTCTTCCTGCTCAAACAGCGGCGCCCCGCAACAGGTGCAGGTAAACTGGCCCGGCTGCACCGGGAAATCGTCATGGCTGAAGGGCCGCTCAGTGCCGCGCTTGCGGGTGACTTCAAAGGTCAGCGCGTCCAGCTCTTCGCGCCATTCGGCCTCGGTCTTTTCAACTTTCTCCACGCGTCGTCCTTTCATTCTGCCGTCACATCTTGCTGCTAGGCCCGGCAATATCCATAGTTAAACATGCCCCGGCGCGCGCCAAGGGGCAGAGTGCGGGAGAGCGCGATGGCTCACGACAGCTTGATGGAAGCAGGACGGTATCGGGCGCGGCTGGCCGCAGGCCCTGCCGATATTGCCCGTGCGCAGGCGCTCAGGGCACGGGTGTTCCGCGGCGATGGTGCTGCCGAAGATGGCGATGCCTTCGATCCGATCTGCCGTCATGTGCTGATCGAAGAGGCCCAGAGCGGCGCGCTGGTCTGCTGCTACCGGCTTCTGGCGGTCGAGAATGGCAGCCGGATCGGTGAAAGCTATTCGGCGCAGTTCTACGAGCTTGGCTCGCTCGCGGGCTATGATGGCGCGATGGTCGAGGTCGGGCGGTTCTGCATCGCCCCCGAAGCGCGCGATGGCGATGTGCTGCGGCTGGCCTGGGCGGCGCTGACCCGGATCATCGACGCCGAAGGGATCAGCATGCTCTTCGGCTGTTCCTCCTTTCACGGCATTGACGAAAAAGATTATCTCGACGCTTTCGCCCTGCTGCGCGCCCGCCATATCGCGCCGCGCAAATGGCTGCCCCGGGTGAAGGCCCCGCAGGTCTTCCGCTTTGCCGCGCGGCTCCGGCGCAAACCCGATGCACGGCGCGGCTTCAAGGCAATGCCGCCGCTCTTGCGCACCTATCTGATGATGGGCGGCTGGGTGTCGGACCACGCGGTGATCGACCGCGATCTGGGCACCTTGCATGTGTTCACCGGGCTGGAAGTCGGCGCCGTCCCCGCCGCCCGCCAACGCGCCCTGCGCGGGCTGGCCGCAGGGTAGGGGCGGCATAACCCTGCATCGCCCGGCCAACGGCCGGGTGGCGCCCGACCCTCCCCCCGGGAGGGCGCATGGCGACTCGGCAAATCGCAGATCGGGCGGGGCTGCTTTTGACCACATCGCCTATCTTTGGTGCCGCAAAACGCCCTCCTAGGCTCGGGTGCCACCCGGCCTCATCTTCGCCTCCCATTGACGCCGCCCCTTTGCCCGGATACGCCGCCGCCATGGCACGCGCACCTCTTCTTCAGCTCACCGGGATTGGCCTCACCTTTGGGGGCGATCCGGTATTCTCCGATCTCGATCTGGTCATCCAGCAGGGCGACCGCGCCGCGCTGGTCGGCCGCAATGGCTCGGGCAAATCCACCCTGATGAAGGTGATGGCGGGCATGGTCGAAGCCGATCATGGCGAGCGCGTCCTGCCCACCGGCACCTCGGTCGGCTATATGGAACAGCACCCCAACCTGTCGGGCTTCACCACTTTGGGCGAGTTTGCCGCCTCCGGTCTGCCCCATGGCGAGGAATACCGTGTCGAGCGCGCCGCCGAGGGGCTGAAATTCAACCCCGATACGTCTTGCGCCACCGCCTCGGGCGGCGAACGTCGCCGGGCGGCTCTGGCGAAACTCATCGCCGAAGCCCCCGACCTCATGCTGCTCGACGAGCCGACCAACCATCTCGATATCGAGGCGATTGCCTGGCTCGAAGACGAGCTGAAAAACACCCGCGCGGGCTTTGTGGTGATCTCGCACGACCGCGCCTTCCTGCGCGCGCTCACCCGTGTCACGCTCTGGATCGACCGGGGCGTGGTGCGCCGTCAGGAACAGGGCTTTGAAAGCTTCGAAGCCTGGCGCGACAAGATCTGGGAAGAAGAAGACATCCAGCGCCACAAGCTCGACCGCAAGATCAAAGCCGAGGCGCGTTGGGCGGTGGAAGGCATTTCGGCGCGCCGCACCCGCAATCAGGGCCGCGTGCGCGCGTTGCAAGCCATGCGCGAAGGCCGCGCGGCGCAGATATCGCGTCAGGGCGCTGCGGCAATGGCCCTAGATTCCGGTCCGAAATCCGGCAAGCGCGTTGTAGAAGCACACAATATTTCAAAGACATACGACGGCAAGGTGATCCTGAGCGATTTCTCCGTTCTGATCAATCGCGGCGACCGCGTGGCGCTGGTCGGCCCCAATGGCGCGGGCAAGACCACGCTGTTGAAACTGCTCACCGGCGAGATTGCTCCCGATATTGGCAGCGTGAAAATCGGCACTGGGCTGGAAATGGCGATGTTCGATCAGAACCGCTCCTCGCTCGACGAGAATGCCAGCCTGTGGGAAAACCTCGCGGGCGACAAAGACCTGCGCGTCTCCGGCAAGGCCGATCAGATCATGGTGCGCGGCGCACCGAAACATGTGGTCGGCTACCTCAAGGAATTCCTGTTTGACGAGGGGCAGGCTCGCGCGCCGGTGCGCTCGCTTTCGGGCGGCGAAAAGGCGCGGCTGATCCTCGCCAAGATCATGGCCAAGCCCTCGAACCTTCTGGTGCTTGACGAACCGACCAACGATCTCGACGTCGAAACCCTCGACCTCTTGCAAGAGTTGATCAGCGATTACGACGGCACCGTGCTTCTGGTCAGCCACGACCGGGATTTCCTCGATCGCGTCGCGGCCACCACCATCGCCATGGAGGGCGACGGCAAGGCCACGATCTATGCGGGCGGCTGGAGCGATTACATCGACCAGCGCGGGCCGCGGGCCGAAGACGCCCCGCAACCGAAAGCGCAAAGCGCCAAGCCCAAGCAGGACAAGCCGAAAGAGCAGGCGGCCAAATCCGGGCTGAGCTTCACCGAGAAACATCGGCTTGAAGCGCTGCCTGGCGAGATCGACCGGCTCTCCGCCGAGATTGCCAAGCTCGAAGAGCTGATGGCCGATCCTGAGCTTTTCACCCGCGAGCCGGTGAAGTTCCGCAAAGCCACCGAGGCGCTGGTGGAACGTCAGCACAAGCGCGACGCGGCGGAAGAGGAATGGCTGATGCTGGCGGAAAAGGCTGAAGGCTAACCGCCCTTAGCCGAGGTCAATTCGGCGCGACGATCAGCAGAACGGCAACGTAATGCGCGGCGGCGGCGGCCAGCACATGGCCGTGCCAGATCGCGGTCGAAAATTTCCAGTTCGCCGCATAGAAGATCGTGCCGAGCGTATAGGTTAGCCCCCCGGCGGCAATCAGAATGAGCGCCGCTGGCGGCAGGGATTGCATCATCGGCCAGGCGGCCAGCACCCCCAGCCAACCCTGCCCAAGATAGAGGATAAAGCCCAAACGCGGCCAGCGGTGGAAGAAGGCGAGCTTCAGGGTGATGCCGAACACCGCCAGCCCCCAGGCCGCAATCGCCAGCGCCCAGCCACGCCCGCCGCCAACCCCGATCAGCGCCATCGGCGTATAGGTGCCCGCAATCATCAAATAGATCGCAGCATGGTCAAACCGGCGCAGCACCGCGCGGATTTTTTGGTGTAGCGTGAGGTTATAAGCCGCCGAAAACGCGAAGGTCGCCACCAGCCCCACCACATAGGGGATCAGCGGCCAGATCCGATCAGCAGGCACTGCAAGTGCTGCCCAGACGATCAGCGCCGTCGCCCCGGCAATCGCCGCAGCCAGGCCAAGAACATGCATCACCCCATCGGCGATATGTTCGGCCAGAGTATGTGTCAGACCATAGCGTTTCATCAGGCGTCAGCGTTTATCAGTCATCCCTGACGCAAGCATAGCGCCAATGATGTTAACACGCAGTCACAATTTCGCGCCCTGACGTTGCGGAAACTGCCGGGCCTACCAGCTGCCCGCCGCCCCGCCGCCCGACGAAGATCCGCCGCCGCCGGAAGACGAACTACCGCCCGAAGAGCTGTTCGAAGACGAGGTGATGATCGGGATCGTATAGATCGTCGTATCGGCATAGCCGCAGCGCGGGCAGTTGGTGTGATGCTCGCCACGCCCGGTATGGTTATGGGTGGCATGGGTCAGCACCTTGCGGCTGGTGCGCACCCCCCGGGTGCCGCAATTCGGGCAGCGGGTGAAGCGGTCGCGCAGCTTGCGGCCAAAGATCAGAGCGGCAATCCCGGCGGCAACCACAGCCCCGATCACCGCGCCAATCAGGCCAGAGCCGATCCGTTCGGGGGTCAGCTCGCCGGTAAGGCCCTCGGCCGTCGAGGTGATGACGCCGGGTCCCTGACCGTTGAAATGCACCCGTGCGATCCGTTCGATCACCGCATCGGTGCCATCTTCGATCCCGTGCGAATATTGTCCATTCTTGAAGGCAGGCAGGAAAATCGTGTCGATGATGTTCTGCGCTTCGCCGTCATAGCTCCGGCCGTAGCCCTCGCCGAGCTCGATCCGCATTTCACGATCATTCAGGATGACCAGCACCAGAATGCCGTCATTGGTCTCGGCATTGCCGATGCCCCATTCATTGAACAATCCGGTGGCAAACTCTTCCAGCGTGCCGCGGCTCCGGAAGGTGCGGCGGTCGTTCAGGGTCAGCACCGTGGCTTCAACCCCGGTTTCCTCGCTCAACCCTCGCAAGGCCGTGGTGATGCGCTCTTCAGCATCTGCATCAATCAGATGTGCATAATCGTTGACGTAGCTGGTTTGATAAACCGGCCAGCTATCGGCCATTGCCCAATAGGGTAGCCCTATAGCCAGCAGAAAAACTGCCAGAAACCGCATCTTGCCCTCCACCACATTCCGGTCTGGCCGGATATTTTTTTGAGACAGTATCACGGGCGAATGCCCCCGCCTATGCGCTATGATCACGCAAGGTCATTCCGTTGCGGAAAGATCAGCTGATACGGCCGGGATGGTCATAGCGTCTTCTCGGATGCCGTCAAACTTTCCCGCTGCACCCGGATCACAAATTGCCGTCTTTGGCGCGCAGATCTTCCGATGCCAAGCAGGAGGTCCGTTTCGAGCAAGGGCAAGCTCGGGGCGATCCACGGCGTGCCGCCCCAACGGAAGGGCTGAAATGGAACGAGGGGCCGCAGCCCCTCGTTTTTCGTTCACCTGTCGGGAAGGGGGCTTAGCCCTTGGCCGCTTCCAGCGCCGCGATGATCGGCGAGAAGTCGGTGGCTTTCAGCGAGGCCCCGCCCACCAGCGCGCCATCGACGTTTTCCACCGCGAAAATCTCGGTGGCGTTCGAGGGCTTCACCGAGCCGCCGTAAAGCACGCGGACCTTGCCGCCTTCTGCGCCAAACCGTGCGGTGATGGTCTCGCGGATGAAGTCATGCACTTCCGCGATCTGTTCGATGGTCGGGATCTTGCCGGTGCCAATCGCCCAGATCGGCTCATAGGCGATCACCGCCGTGGCCCCGGTCAGCCCGTCGGGCAGCGAGCCCGCAAGCTGCGCACCGATCACATCGAGGGTCTTGCCGCTTTCGCGCTCATCCAGGGTCTCGCCTAGGCAGATTACCGCCAGCAGCCCGGCGCCAATCGCGGCCTCGGCCTTGGCGCGCACCATGGCGTCGCTTTCGCCATGATCGGCCCGGCGCTCGCTATGGCCCACGATCACCGCCGTAGCGCCAGCCTCGACCAGCATCGCGGCGGAAATATCGCCGGTATGCGCGCCCGAGGCTTCGGCATGGCAATCCTGCCCGCCAGTGGCCACAGCGCTGCCCTTGGCGCTGGCGGCGAAGCGCTCAACCAGCGTGGCCGGGGGGCAGATCAGAATATCGACCTTGGGGTCGGCATGCGCCGCTTTCAGCGCTTCGATCTCGGCGAGCGATGCGCCCGTGCCGTTCATTTTCCAGTTGCCTGCTGCCAGTCCACGCCGCATTTGGGCCTCCTATTTTGCGTTTGCCGTGACACTAGCCCCAAAGCGAGCCGGGGCAAAGGGGGCGCGGTGCGACCAATGGTTGCCAGAGGGTCGCAGGATAGCGAAAAAACCGGAGGTTTCTTTAACTTGCGGGATACAAACGGGAAAGGCGCTGACCCAGCTGCCGCTGCGCTGTTCCACTCACGCATGGCTCTGAGTTTTGTGGCGCTCAAGCCCCGCAAGCTGAGCGACGGGAACGCTCCCCGCGCGGTTCAAAGATAGCGGCGCCGCCCCGCAGCCGATTAAGCCGGTCACGGGGCGGATTTCAGATCTGTGTTATTTCGTGCCCAGGAAAATACCCTGCGTATTGGACGAGCTTTGTTCATAGCGTCCGGCAGCGTCGGTATCACCAAAGACTATGCCCTCTGCCTGGACATCGCCAGTGTCAGCTGTGAATCTTTCCAGCGGAGCAGACCAGTTCATGGTTACACCATTCAATGCGTCTGGCCCTGCAACATCCATGGTGCCAGCGGCGAAATCCACCGAGATCGTTGCAGGCGCCGAATGTGCGCCCGCTGGAATATTTTCGCTGTATCTGCCGGTGAACACTGCGCTGCTGGTGAGTTGCTTGTTTAATGTGCTGCTCTCTACCAGCGTATGATCGTAACCGGCCACTGCCGGGATCATGATCAGCTTGGTGTCGGCGGTTTCAAGTGAGAGCGGGTTGATAACTTGGCCATGAACGATGGCCGAGGCGTATTGGGTCGAGCCATTGAGTGTCCAAGATGACCTGAGAACAACGCTTTCATTGCTACCATCAGCCAGCGAGACAGTGATCGTGCCATCGCCATTATCGACATAACTGCCATAGGTTGTGCCCGACACAGTGACAGGGGTGGTGCCGCCGGTGCTGCCCGTGGTGCCCCCGGTTCCCCCGGTGGGGCTCATGCAGGCGGTAAGAACACTGAGCGGCAGGATAAAAATGATACTTTTCTGAATGTTGCGCACTGAACGTCTCCCTCAATTCCAAATAACCGACCGCTTGGATGGTCGGCGACGAGGGGGGCTTACAAGCCGTGCAAACTGCCCGCAATGGACGAATTAGTATAGGTTGCGCTCAACCTGTAGGACGTGATGCCGCCGTTATGGACACAGAATCACGACGGGGGCGAAGTCAGACCGAGGCACGCGGCCGCACTTCGGGAGGTTGCCGATCGGGCGGCGATATTGCCTTTGGGCCCAATATATTAACGGCCTGTCTGCATGCAGATAGGCCGTCTTTGATTGCTCTATCGGTGCTTTGCAGGGCCGGGGGCGGCTTAGTCTTTGCCGCGATAGGGCTCGACATACTGCAGCGCCATATCCCAGGGGAAAAAGATCCAAGTGTCCTGGCTCACCTCGGTGATATAGCTGTCGACCATCGGCTTGCCCTTGGGTTTGGCATAGACGGTGGCGAAATGCGCTTTCGGCATCAGCTGGCGCACCACTTCAAGGGTTTTGCCGGTATCGACCAGATCGTCGATGATCAGCACGCCTTCGCCATCGCCCATCAGGTTCATATCCGGGGCCTTGATCACCACCGGCTCGCTCTGGGTCTGGTGGTTGTAGCTTTTCACGCTGATCGTATCGACGGCGCGAATATCCAGCTCGCGGGCCACGATCATTGCGGGCGCCATGCCGCCGCGGGTGATGGCCACCACCGCTTTCCAGGCGCCGTCATTCGGGCCGCGCCCGTCCAGACGCCAGGCCAGCGCGCGGGAATCGCGATGGATCTGATCCCAGGAAATGTGAAAGCCTTTTTCGTGGGGCAGGCGGTCGGTCATTGCTCTTTTCTCCCGGTCACAGTGTCAATATCGGGGGCGTCGACGGCCTTCATGCCGACGACATGGAAGCCGCCATCGACGTGATGGGTCTCGCCGGTCACGCCCGAGCCCAGATCCGACAGCAGATAGAGCGCGGATTTGCCCACATCGTCGATGGTCACGTTGCGCCGCAGCGGCGAGTTCAGCTCGTTCCATTTCAGGATATAGCGGAAATCGCCAATGCCGGAGGCCGCCAGCGTCTTGATCGGCCCGGCCGAAATCGAGTTCACCCGGATGCCTTCCTTGCCGTAATCCTCGGCCAGATAGCGCACCGAGGCTTCCAGCGCCGCCTTGGCCACGCCCATCACATTGTAATGCGGCATCACCCGTTCGGCGCCGTAATAGGTCATGGTCAGGATCGAGCCGCCCTCGGGCATCAGCTTCGCCGCGCGCTGTGCAACGGCGGTGAAGGAATAGACCGAGATGTCCATGGTCAGGCTAAAGTTGGCCCGGCTGGTTTCGGCATAGCGCCCGCGCAGCTCGGCCTTGTCGGAGAAGCCGATGGCGTGAACCAGAAAGTCGATCGTGCCCCATTTGGCTTCAACTTCGGCAAACAGCGCGTCCATCGAGTCGTCATTCGCAACGTCGCAATCCACCACGAGGGTCGAGCCAAGTTCTTCGGCCAGCGGCAGAACCCGTTTCTTCATCGTTTCGCCCTGATAGGACAGCGCGATTTCCGCCCCCGCGTCGCGCAGAGCCTTGGCAATGCCCCAGGCGATGCTCTTATCGTTCGCGAGGCCCATAATCAGACCCCGTTTGCCCTTCATCAAGCCATTCGACATTCGTAGTTCCCCGTCCCGTGAAATTCGGATATGCCCGTTTATGCGATTGAAACGGGTGCTTCAAGCCTGCCTGACAGGCGGTTGCTCCGGTTCGGGCACGGGGATGACCTTAGGGCAGGCAGGAGAGCGACATGAGCGATCGCACCGGAATTTTTGCGGGCGATGATCCGTTCGTCCTTGCACAGCGCTGGTTGACCGAAGCCGAGGCCTCGGAAGTGAACGATCCCAATGCCATTGCGCTGGCCACGGTCGATGCCGATGGTTTGCCCAATATGCGCATGGTTCTGTTGAAAGAAATCGAAGCGGATGCATTCGTTTTCTACACCAATTACGGCTCCGCCAAAGCCTCTGAAATCGAAGCCACAGGCAAGGCGGCTTTCGTGATGCACTGGAAGAGCCTGCGCCGTCAGGTGCGGGTGCGCGGGCTGGTCTCGCGCCTGGAGGGGCCGCAGGCCGATGCCTATTATGCCTCGCGCTCGCTGAAGAGCCGTTTGGGCGCCTGGGCCTCGCGCCAGAGCCAGCCACTGTCCTCGCGCACGGCGCTGATGGCCAAAGTGGCCGCCGTTACCGCGCAATATGGAACGAATCCCCCCAGACCGCCATTTTGGGGCGGTTACAGGATTCGGCCTCTGGAGATTGAATTCTGGGCGGATGGCGCATTTCGGTTGCACGATCGGTTCCGCTGGACACGACAAACGGTCACAGCACAATGGCAGATTGACCGGCTAAACCCCTGATCTTGTTAAGCGTGTACTCACTTGTCTTCCAACCTGTACAAAAATACAGGCAAGAAGACCTTGCACACGTTTGCAAAAGCGAGGAGATACATATCGGGATGTGAACAAATTGTGTCGTAGGTTTTAAATGACAGAGGTACAGACAATAGTCGAATCCGAACAGGCGGAACCCGAGACGCTTCACGGTCAAGTGAAGTGGTTCGATCCGTCCAAGGGTTTTGGTTTCGTGGTTTCCGATCAGGGCGGTCCGGATATTCTGCTGCATGCGAACGTGCTCAGAAATTTCGGGCAGAGCACTGTGGCAGATGGGTCCGGTATCACCGTCGTTGCACAGGTAACGCGGCGCGGGATCCAGGCGATCGAAGTGTTGCATATCGAACCGCCTTGCAACGGCGAACTGCCGGGCGAGGTCCTGACCGAAGACGAGATCGATCTGGCCAGTGCCGGTCCGCTGGAACCCGCGCGGGTGAAGTGGTTCGACAAGGGCAAGGGCTTCGGTTTCGCCAACGTGTTCGGGCGGCCGGAAGATGTGTTCATTCACATCGAAGTTCTGCGTCGCTCAGGCTTTGCGGATCTGCAACCCGGCGAAGCGGTCGGTCTCAGGGCCGTTGACGGCTCTCGCGGTCGTATGGCAGTTCTGATCTCGACATGGGACGCCGCACTTCACACCACCGATTGATTGGACGATCAGCGCTCTTCGCGCTGATTGTCCTTGGCCTGCTGCCCTCTGCAGTTCAGGCCTCAGAATGCGCGCCCGACCGGCTTGATATCCGTGGGCCCTGGGGCAGTGCCCGGTTCACCGTTGAAATTGCCGATACCAATGCCGAGCGCGAGCGCGGGCTGATGTTTCGTGAAAGCATCGGCGCCGCTCAGGGGATGCTCTTTGTCTATGACACGCCCGGCTCGCCCTCGTATTGGATGAAAAACACCCTGATCCCGCTCGACATGCTGTTCATCACCCCCGAGGGGCAGGTGCAATATGTCAAGGACAGCGCCCAGCCGGGCGACCTCAGCCCGGTGAACGGCGGCGACGGGGTGATTGCGGTGTTCGAGATCCGGGGCGGCATGGCCAAGCTCTTGGGTATCGGCCCGGGCGACGAGCTGCGCAGCCCGGCCTTTGACGCAAATTCCGCCCTTTGGCCCTGTGAGGCCCAATAGGTCTTTCCAATTCCGGATGCGCTCTGTATGAGGGCCGCGTCGGGGCGTGGCGCAGCCTGGTAGCGCGTCTGTTTTGGGTACAGAAGGTCGTGAGTTCGAATCTCGCCGCCCCGACCATTTTCCCGAGAATCTCTCCCCCGAAACGGGTCTTTTGCCTCCGGTCTGCCAAGGTGTTTGGATAAACCTATGGTTGCAAAGGGGTTTTCGCGGCCCATCACCATTCCGCCCGCCACAACCGGAATTTTGCCCGATTCTCGCGCGTTTTGCCCGACGGGCGCCGGTCGGGCGTTTCTGTTGCCTCTCTGCCGCTCTTCTTCGAAAGAAGAGCTGCGGCATGTATGCACAGGGGGGGATAAGGTGCCGTGACAGGAGGGAGCGCGAAACACCTGAAAAACTGTTCGGTTTTGTGATCCATCCACAAATCATCCACAGCATCGACTCGGAGGCGGTGGATACAAAGCCTGAGTCAAGAAAAAAACCTTCAAATTGTACGTTGACCGTTGCGCTCTCCTACGTCAATTTGTGCGGGCCGGTCAGGAAGTCACAACATATAGTGGCGCGTGGCGGGGCGGGATAGGTATCAGAAAAGCATAGAACCAATTAAGGTTCGCCCCCTTGCCAACAAGATATTGTGTTGGCCAGAGGAAGGCTTTGCCCTGTCACACCCCAATACTCTGATCCGCAAACAGGATTGGACCGTTTCGCGGGCGCGGCGGTCTGGGGCGCGAATAAAATGGAAGATGGGGCACAATGAAGATCGAACGCAAATTCACCAAGGCAGGAGCAGACGCTTATTCGGAAATTCCGTTTGGCACCACGCTTTCGGAAATCCGCAACCCTGACGGGAAAATCGTTTTCCGGCTCGATAACATCGAAGTTCCGGAAAAATGGAGCCAGGTCGCTGCCGACGTGATCGCGCAGAAATACTTCCGTAAAGCCGGCGTCCCCGCCGCCACCAAACGGGTGAAAGAAAAGGGCGTTCCTGAATTCCTGTGGCGCAGCGTTCCCGACACCGCCATTCTCGACAAGCTGCCGGAAGACGAGCGCTTTGGCAGCGAAACCTCGGCCAAGCAGGTGTTCGATCGCCTCGCCGGGGCCTGGACCTATTGGGGCTGGAAAGGTGGCTACTTCACCACCGAAGCAGATGCCCGCGCCTATTTCGACGAAATGCGCTTCATGCTGGCTCGTCAGATGGCCGCCCCGAACAGCCCGCAATGGTTCAACACCGGCCTGCACTGGGCCTATGGCATCGATGGCCCGAGCCAGGGCCACTACTATGTCGATTTCCAGTCCGGCAAGCTCACCAAATCCTCCTCGGCCTATGAGCACCCGCAGCCCCATGCCTGCTTCATCCAGTCGATCGGCGACGATCTGGTCGGCGATGGCGGCATCATGGACCTCTGGGTGCGCGAGGCGCGCCTGTTCAAATACGGTTCCGGCACCGGCACCAACTTCTCGTCCCTGCGCGCAGCCAACGAGCCGCTCTCGGGCGGCGGCAAGAGCTCCGGCCTGATGGGCTTCCTGAAGATCGGCGACCGCGCTGCGGGCGCGATCAAGTCGGGCGGCACCACCCGCCGCGCGGCCAAGATGGTGATTGTCGACAGCGACCACCCCGATATCGAAGAATTCATCAACTGGAAGGTCAAGGAAGAGCAAAAGGTGGCCTCGCTGGTCGCTGGCTCGAAGATGCATGAACAGCATCTCAACGGCCTCTTCGCCGCCGTGCGCAACTGGGATGGCAGCGCCGAAGGGGCCTATGACCCGAAGGTGAACAACATCCTGAAAGACGCTGTGAAAGCGGCAAAAAAGGTTGCGATCCCGGAGACCTATATCAAGCGCGTGCTCGACTACGCCAAGCAGGGCTATGCCTCGATCGAGTTCCCGACCTACGACACCGACTGGGATAGCGAAGCCTATGCCACCGTGTCGGGCCAGAACTCCAACAACACCGTGCGCGTCACCGACAGCTTCCTGGAAGCGGTGAAGAACGACGCCGATTGGGAACTGATCCGCCGCACCGATGGCTCGGTGGCGAAAACCATCAAGGCGCGCGATCTGTGGGAACAGATCGGTCATGCCGCCTGGGCTTCGGCCGATCCGGGCATCCAGTATCACGACACCATCAACGCCTGGCATACCTGCCCGGAAGATGGCGCGATCCGGGGCTCCAACCCCTGCTCGGAATACATGTTCCTGGACGATACCGCCTGCAACCTTGCTTCGATGAACCTGCTCACCTTCCTCAAGGATGGCGAGTTCGATGCCGAAGCCTATATGCACGCCACCCGTCTCTGGACCGTGACGCTGGAAATCTCGGTGACCATGGCGCAGTTCCCCTCGAAGGAAATCGCCCAACTCTCCTACGACTTCCGCACCTTGGGCCTTGGCTACGCCAACGTCGGCGGGCTTCTGATGAATATGGGCCTTGGTTATGACAGCGAAGAGGGCCGGGCGATGACCGGCGCGCTCACCGCGATCATGACCGGCGTCGCCTATGCCACCTCGGCCGAAATGGCGGGCGAGCTGGGCGTGTTCGAAGGCTACAAGCGCAATGCCGAGCACATGCTGCGGGTCATCCGCAACCACCGCACCGCCGCCTATGGCGCCAACGATGGCTATGAAGGCCTCGCGGTGAAGCCGGTGGCGCTTGATCACGCCAACTGCCCCGATCCCAAGCTCGTCGAGCTGGCGATGGCCTCCTGGGACGAAGCGCTGCGTTTGGGCGAAGCCAACGGCTATCGCAACGCGCAGGTTTCGGTGATTGCACCCACCGGCACCATCGGTCTGGTGATGGATTGCGATACCACCGGCATCGAGCCCGACTTCGCGCTGGTGAAGTTCAAGAAACTCGCAGGCGGCGGTTACTTCAAGATCATCAACCGTTCGGTGCCTGCCGGGCTTGAAAAACTCGGCTATTCCTCGGCCGAGATCGAAGAAATCATCGCCTATGCGGTGGGCCATGGCAGCCTTGGCAATGCGCCGGGGATCAACCACACCACCCTGCGTCAGCGCGGTTTCACCGACGAAGCCATCGACAAGATCGAAAACGGTCTGGCCTCGGCCTTCGACATCCGCTTCCTGTTCAACCAGTGGACGCTGGGCGAAAGCTTCTGCACGCAGGTGCTGAACATCCCGGCCGACAAGCTGATCGACCCGAGCTTCGACATGCTCACCCATCTGGGCTTCACCCGGTCCGATGTGGAAGCCGCGAACGATCACGCCCTTGGCACGATGACGGTGGAAGGCGCGCCGCATCTGCGGGTGGAGCATTACAACGTGTTCGACACCGCCAACAAAGCCGGCAAGAAGGGCACGCGCTTCCTGTCGACCGAAAGCCATATCTACATCATGGCGGCGGCGCAGAGCTTCATTTCGGGCGCGATCTCGAAAACCATCAACATGCCCAACAACGCCACCATCGAGGATTGCCAGAAGGCTTACGAGCTCAGCTGGAGCCTCGGCATCAAGGCCAATGCGCTCTACCGCGACGGCTCGAAGCTCAGCCAACCGCTGGCCTCGGCGCTGGTCGAGGATGACGAGGAAGCCGAAGAAATCCTCGCCTCCGGCACCGCGCATGAAAAAGCCGCCGTACTGGCCGAAAAGATCATCGAGAAGGTGGTGATCAAGGAAGTTGCGCGCGCGGGCCGTGAGAAGCTGCCGGAGCGCCGCAAGGGCTACACCCAGAAGGCGGTCGTCGGCGGTCACAAGGTCTATCTGCGCACCGGCGAATATCAGGATGGCAGCCTTGGCGAGATCTTCATCGACATGCACAAGGAAGGCGCTGGCTTCCGGGCGATGATGAACAACTTCGCCATCGCGGTGTCGGTGGGCCTGCAATATGGCGTGCCGCTCGAAGAGTTCGTCGATGCCTTCACCTTCACCAAATTCGAGCCCGCGGGCATGGTGCAGGGCAATGACTCGATCAAGAACGCGACCTCGATCCTCGATTACATCTTCCGCGAACTGGCGGTGTCCTATCTCGACCGCACCGATCTGGCGCATGTGAAGCCGCAAGGGCACACTTTCGACGATCTCGGTCGGGGCGAAGAAGAGGGCGTGGCCAATGTTCGCGAGCTCAGCGACAGCACCGCTAGCCGGTCGCTGGAAATGCTGAAACAGATCAGCTCGACCGGCTATCTGCGCAAGCGCCTGCCGCAAGAGCTGGTGGTGCTGCAAGGCGGCGCCGGTGGCGGCGTGATGCTGAAAGGCGGGGCCGATCCGGTTCAGGCGCTGAACACGCTGGTGCCGGAAACGGTGAACGCGCCTGCCATGGGCGGCGGCAGCAGCACCGCCCTCAGCTCGGGCGTTGTCACCACCGTGGATGCGCGCACCAAGGCCAAGATGCAGGGCTACGAGGGCGATCCTTGCGGCGAATGCGGCAACTACACGCTGGTGCGCAACGGCACCTGCATGAAGTGCAACACCTGTGGTTCCACCACCGGCTGCAGCTGAGCACCGCCATGGAACTGCGTGTTTTCAAAGGCTGTTTCGTGATCGACGGGTGGGAAAGTGACGAGGTTGACCTTCGGGTCATCCTCTCCACCGGCGGCGGCATCACGGCGGGATCGGGATCGTTTTCCGTGCCTGCCGCACTGGTCGGGCGGATCGATGTCGGGTCGCTGACCTTCCGCACCGATCGCGGCGACAGCTTCTCGCTCCTGGTGCGCGAGATCGACCCGGCAGAGGGCGAAGCTTATTTCCTGACCGGCGCCAGCTTGCCCGCCGGGATGGAGGTGGCAGCACAAGATCGGGGGGTGGCGTAGCGCGCCGCTTCCACTTACGGCACATGCCCCGAACCGGGCGTGCGTACGGATAAGGCGACAGGCAAAACCAACGGGCGGTACGATAATGCGCCTTGTCCGAAATCCTTGGGGGGCAAATGCCCCCCATTTTTTCTTTGCCTAATTGTGGCTTTTGAGTTCTAGTGAGCTAAATCTTGTGCAAATACGCAGGCTCGGCTTGCAGAACTCAAGGTCTAGACCTATCCCAAAGGATAGGCGCAGGGGCAAACACTCTGCTGGTCATCAGGTGGGAGGGCACACCGTGATAGGACTGGTTCTGTGGTTCAACAGGGTTTCTGGTACGGGCATGATCTGGTGCGAAGATCAAGGTCCGCTGGCATTTTTCGGGCCAGAAAACACACTTCCAGAAGGCGTTGACAGCTTGGGCTGTGGCGACCGGGTGGTTTTCAGTATCGACCTGCGCGATGGCGTGCGCCATGTGCGCGATGTCTTCTCGGTCACGCGCGAAGCCGCAGGCCCTGATCCGCGCGAGATTCTTGCGGGCTATCACCGCACGAGCGATGCGGTGAGCCATCTTCGCGTCGTCGCCTGAACGCATCAGCCCGGAGCGATAAGGCCCCGGGCTGTATTGTTTTCCAAGCAAATGTAGGGCCGCGCTGGGACGCGACCCTTATCGTTTACACCGCGCCGCGCGCCAGAGCCGCCACGCCGGTGCGGGCGATTTCCTGCAGGCCCAGCGGGCGCATCAGCTCGGCGAAAGCGTCGATCTTGTCCGGGGTGCCGGTCAGCTCGAAGATGAAGCTTTCCAGAGTGGAATCCATCACATTGGCGCGGAAAATATCCGCCAGCCGCAGCGCTTCAACCCGCTTTTCGCCGGTGCCCGCCACTTTCAGAAGCGCCAGTTCGCGCTCGACCGAGGGGCCTTCAACCGTGAGGTCATGCACCTCGTGCACCGGCACGATCCGGCCCAGCTGCGCCTTGATCTGTTCGATCACGGCGGGCGTGCCGGTGGTCACGATGGTGATCCGCGACTGGTGCCCCAGATGGTCGATCTCGGCCACGGTCAGGCTATCGATGTTATAGCCCCGACCGGCGAATAGCCCGATCACCCTGGCTAGAACCCCGGCTTCGTTGTCGACGATCACCGCCAGCGTGTGGCGTTCGATCAGCTCGGCATTCGGGTCGCGCAGATCATAGGCCGATTTGCGGGAGGACCCTTTTTTGATATTCAGTGCAGCCATTTTGACGTCCTCCTTAAACCAGCGCGCCGCCGGCGCCCTTGATCGCGTTGGTTGCGACCGCATCGCTCATCAGCATTTCATTATGCGCCGCGCCCGAGGGGATCATCGGCAGGCAGTTTTCATGCTTCTCGACCAGAACATCCAAAAGGAAGGGCCCATCGTAATCGAGCATTTCCTTGATCGCGTCATCCAGCTCGGCCGGGTCCGACACCTGACGGCCCTTGCAGCCGAACGCGTCCGCCAGCTTCACAAAGTCCGGCAGGCTTTCCGACCAGCTTTGCGAATAGCGCTCGCCATGCAAAAGCTGCTGCCACTGGCGCACCATGCCAAGCCGTTCATTGTTCAGGATGAATTGCTTCACCGGGGCGCGGAACTGCACCGCGGTGGCGACTTCCTGAATGTTCATCATGATGCTGGCATCGCCCGCAACGTTGATCACCAGCGCCTCGGGATGCGCGATCTGCGCACCGATCGAGGCGGGCAGGCCGTAGCCCATCGTGCCGAGGCCCCCCGAGGTCATCCAGCGGTTCGGAGCTTCAAAGCCAAGGAACTGCGCCGCCCACATCTGGTGCTGGCCCACATCGGTGGCGATATAGCGATCCCGATCCGCCGTCAGCGCCTGCAGCCGCTCCAGCGCGTATTGCGGTTTGATCAGCGTGTCCGAGCCGGTATAGGCCAGACATTTCACCGCGCGCCATTCGTCGATCTGTTTCCACCACTGGCCAAGCGCTTCTTTGTTGGTCTTGCGCCCGCGCGATTTCCAGATCCTCAGCAGATCTTCCAGCACATGGCCGACATCGCCGACGATGGGCAGATCGACGTGGATGATCTTGTTGATCGAGCTCGCGTCGATATCCACATGCACCTTTTTCGAGCCGGGGCTGAAGCTATCAACCCGCCCGGTGATCCGGTCGTCAAACCGCGCGCCGATATTGATCATCAGATCGCAATCATGCATCGCCATATTGGCTTCATAAAGGCCATGCATCCCCAGCATCCCCAGCCAGGCTTTGCCCGAGGCCGGATAGGCGCCAAGCCCCATCAGGGTTGAGGTGATCGGAAAGCCGGTGCCCTCGACCAGTTCATGCAGCAGCTGGGCCGCATTCGGGCCAGAGTTGATCACCCCGCCGCCGGTATAGAAAACCGGGCGCTCGGCCTGTTCGATCATCTCGGCCAGTTGGGTGATCGCGTCGGCATCGCCCTTCAGCTTCGGCGCGTAATGGCTTGTTTTCGCTTTTGCGGGCGGCGTGTAGCTGCCCGAGGCGAATTGCACATCCTTCGGAATATCCACCAGCACCGGCCCGGGACGGCCCGAGGTCGCCACATGGAAAGCCTGATGGATGGTATCGGCCAGCGCGTCGGGATCCTTCACCAGCCAGTTATGCTTGGTGCAGGGGCGGGTGATGCCAACGGTATCGGCTTCCTGAAACCCGTCTGTGCCAATCAGGAAGGTCGGAACCTGCCCGGTGAGCACCACCAGCGGAATGGAGTCGAGCAGCGCGTCGGTGAGGCCCGTCACCGCATTGGTGGCGGCCGGGCCAGAGGTCACCAGCACCACGCCGGGCTTGCCGGTGGTGCGGGCATAGCCCTCGGCGGCATGCACCGCGCCCTGTTCGTGACGCACAAGGATGTGGTGAATATCGTTTTGCTGGAACAGCTCGTCATAAATGGGCAGAACGGCCCCGCCAGGGTAGCCGAATACCGTGTCCACACCCTGATCCTTCAGGGCCTGAATCACCATCCTTGCTCCGGTCATCTGACGTGTCATATCTCTCTCCGTCTCCACACATCGCCATAAAAAAAGCCCCCGAGTTTCGGGGGCGCATGGGGTAATAACAGGGGTTCCGTTACCGTCCCATACGCCGCTCTACTACTACGAGAAGAATGCTGTTCATTCTCAAAGGCTCCTTATCCTGCGCCGGACATTAGGAGGGGCAGAAAGGGGCGTCAACGCAAAAACGCGAATAAAGTGTCGCAGGGGAGCTGTTTTCGGATTTTTTCTTTCGGCAGACGGGTGGAGTCCGTGCCGTCAGCCCTTCACCGGGATCGCATCGGGCAGAGTGATCTGCGCCACCTGCTCGGCAATCGTGTCATTGCAGAGCGGATGCGGCATGGAGGAATAGGCCTCAGGATCATCCATCTCGACCCATTGGCCGTTATCGTAGATTTCCAGCGCCGAGAATTTGGCCTTGTAGCCCATCTTCGGGCTGCCGGGCACCCAGTAGCCCAGATAGACATAAGGCAGGCCCGCATCGGCGGCGAGGCGGATATGATCGAGGATCACATAGGTGCCCAGACTGTCGTTGCGCTTGGCCGGGTCGTAGAAGGAATAGACCATGCTCAGCCCGTCATCGAGCACATCGGTCAGGCAGACGGCGGTGAGCTTGCGCGCTCGGTCGCCCTCGGCCGGGGTGGAATATTCGATCACCCGCGTCTTGATCGGGGTTTCCTCGATCATCGCGGCGAATTCGAACACATCCATATCGGCCATGCCGCCATCGGCGTGGCGGTCATCCAGATAGGTGCGGAACAGCTCGTATTGCTCTTCGGTCGCCCAGGGCGCACGGGTGCGGCGCATCAGGTAGGAATTGCGCTTTTCGGTGCGGCGCTGGCTCTTGTTGGGCATGAAATCCGCCACCCGGATCCGGGCCGACAGGCAGGCGGAGCATTCCGTACAGGAGGGGCGATAGAGCACGTTCTGCGAACGGCGAAACCCTTGTTTTGACAGCGTATCGTTCAGATCGGATGCGATCTCGCCCTGCAGCGCGGTAAACAATTTCCGCTCCAGCCGACCCTCAAGATAAGGGCAGGGTTGTGGCGCGGTAACATAGAATTGCGGTGCAAGCGGAAGCGAATGGCGCATGATATTTCTTGATAAACAGCCCGATTACCAAAGCTTAACAACGAAAATCTCTTGCGCCAAGGATAAGGTAAAAAAGAGGTAAATGCCCGCCTTTTTTATGGCGGGCACTTGATCGGGCAGGTCAGAACCGCGCGGCGCGGTTCACCGCAGCGGTGCCCAACACATGGTCGGTCAGCCCTTGCGCGCGGCGGCCGGTCAGCATCAGCACGATCGAGCCGATCTGCGCCAGAAAGAACGCCATGGACAGCTGATAGCCGATCGTGTGCAGCGCTGCCGTGGCCAGATCGAGCCGTTCGCCTTGGGCATTGCGGATCTCGATGGCGACCAGTCGCATCCCCCATGTGGCCGAGCGATTGGCCAGTGTCACGGTGCGGTAGATGAAGCCGATGGTAAGGGTCAGGAAGCCGAAGAAAAAGAACAGCAGCCCAAAGGTGAACAGGCTGATGAAAAAGGCGAGGGTGAACACGATCAGAATATCGATCACCCAGGCGATGGCCCGTTTCACCGGGATGTCGGCATAGAATTCGGCCTGAGTGTCGGGGTCGGGCAGGCCCCATTGGGCAATGTGGGAGTAGCTCATCGGACTTTCTCTGTGTGGGGAAGCGGTCCCTTGTGGGGGCCGCTTGGGCTCAGGCGTCGTCTTCCGGCGTTGCGTTGCGGGCGGCCTGAATGCGTTCGTCAAGGAAGCCGTCGAATTCCTGCTTGTCGCGGGCTGTGCGCAGCCGCTCAAGGAAGGTTTCAAAGCTTTCCTGCTCTTCTTCCAGCCGTTTCAGCGTGTCCGAGCGATAGGCGTCAAAACTCGCATTGCCGGTGGAGCGATGAGTGGCTTCCGGGCTGAGGCTGCGCAGGCGTTCGATCAGCTCTTCGGGATTCATCTGCGGCGCTTCGCGCGACACGAAGCCACCACGCCAGCCCAGAACGATGGCCAGCACAAACCCGGCAGGCCAGAAGGTGTTGAAGGCCACGGCAACTGCGGTAATCGCGAAGGCGCCGTAGAGCAGGGTGGAGAGAATTTGCACCGCCGCGTTGGTTTCGGCCACAAGTTTGGGCTGAGATGTCATTGTCATGCTCATTTGAAATGTCCCTGTAAGCTAGGCCGGGCCAGGTAAATACCCGGCCCGGCATGGCGCTTATTTATCGTCGCCTTTGGCGTCGTCCTCGTCGATCACGACCGGCGCTGTGTCACGGGCGGCTTTCACGCGCTCATCCATGAACTCGTCAAATTCCTGTTTGTCCTTGGCGGCACGCAGGCGGTCGAGGAAGGCCTCGAACTGTTCCTGTTCGTCCATCAGGCGTTGCAGGGTTTGCGCCTTGTATTCATCGAAGGCCGAGTTGCCCGAGGGGCGAGCGGCAGAGCGCATCGCATGGGCGCGGTTGCGCATTTCAGCGTGGAATTCGTGGTGGTGATGATGGCGGTAGCCACGGCATTTGTTCGAAAACATGCGTTTGCTCCAGATCATATAGGCAAGGAAGGCAAGGCCAACGGGCCAGAAGATGATGAACCCCAGCACCATGGCTGCGATCCAGGCGCCCTTGCCGCGTTCGTCAAGCCAGCCCTCGGCTTTGGCGAACCAACCACCGGGGGTGGAGGTGTGCGGGTCGGCTGCGGTTGTCATTGTGTGATCCTTTCGGTTGGGTCCAATGTGAATGCCTTTCACATTGCCTAGATTGGCACTTGCCCAGCCGGTTTCAAGGAAAAATGTGAAGCCGCTTTACATTATTTTCGATTATGACGTGAAATCAGATATTTGCGCCTCAGAAATTCGGGCAATATCGCGCGGATCGGCGGCGAAAATATGCCGTGGCGTGCCTGCAGCGGCCCAAACCCGGTCAAATTCCATGAGTCGCGGGTCGAAAAAGGCGCGGATCGGCGACAGATGCCCGATGGGGGCGACGCCTCCGATGGCAAAGCCGGTCTGGCCCCGGATCAGCTGCGCATCGGCCTTGCCCAAGGCTTCGCCCGCCAGCGCCGAGGCTTTCTCGCCATCCACCCGGTTGCCGCCTGCGGTCAGAAACAACACCGCCCGGCCGTCGGCCTCGCCGCGAAAGATGATCGATTTCACGATCTGATCCAGCGCGCAGCCTGCCGCCTGCGCGGCCTCTTCAGCGGTGCGGGTGCTGTCGCTCATTTCCAGAATGTCCACGGCCAGCCCGGCTTGTTCCAGTGCGTGGCGCACCCGCTTGAGCGATTTCGACATTTAGCTTTCCTCCGTTTTGTGGCAATGTCACGGGGTTAGGCAGCAAGTGCAAGAGGGCGTGATGAGTGCCGATGTGACACTTGACGAGCTGCTGGCTTGCGAAAGCGCTGTTTGGGGGGCGTTGAAGCATGGCGATTGGGCGGCAGATGCAGCCGCCCTCGCACCGGAATTTCTCGGAGTCTATGCAACCGGGTTCTGCGACCGTGCGGGCCATGCGGCCCAACTGACGGCAGGCCCCAGCGTCGCCTCCTATCAGATCGAACTGCCCCGGCTGATGCGGTTGCGCCCCGGTCTGGCCTTGATCGCTTACCGTGCCCGCTACCGACGCCCCGGATCGGCAGAAGACGAGGTGATGTATGTCAGCTCGATCTGGAAGCGCGGCCCCTATGGCTGGCGCAACATCTTCAGTCAGGATACCGAGGAAAGCAACAATGCCCCGGTTTGATCTTAAGTGTTTCTTCGCTCACGAAGCTTTAAGACAAGTCTGGCACAACAGTAGTGCAACCAGAACGTGCGCGGGGGCGAAGGGGATGTCATCCATGCAAAAATCAGTCGGGTTGATCGGGCCGCGTGGCCGGGGCAGGGGCAGCCTATGAGCTTTGCCGACCGCATCACCCGCTTTCCGATCCCCTATGACGAGGCCAGCGGGGCTGAGCTGAGCGCGGAATTTTCCGACCTCGTGCCCGAGCTGCGCGCGCTTCTGGCCGGGGCCGGGGGCTGCAGCCCCTATCTGAAAGGTCTGATCGAACGCGAGGCGCTCTGGCTGCGTGCGATGTTGTCTTACGAGCCCGAAACCGCCTTCGAAGTGCTGCTGGCCGATATCCGCGCCGAAACCCTTGCCATGATGAACAGCGCCCTGCGCGAAACCAAGCGCCGGGTGGCGCTGCTGGTCGGGCTGGCCGATCTGGGCGGTGTCTGGTCGCTGGAACAGGTTACCTTGGCGCTCACCCGCTTTGCCGAACGCGCCACCGACATCGCCCTGCGCTTTCACGTCGGTCAGGAAATCACGCGCGGTAAACTGCCGGGCATGGGGCAGGACGATATCCCCACAGCTGCCGGGGCGGTGGCGCTGGCGATGGGCAAGATGGGCGCGGGCGAGCTGAACTACTCGTCCGACATCGACCTGATCATGCTCTTTGATGAAACCCGCTTTGAGCGCGACGATTTCAACGACGCCCGCGCCTCCTTTATCCGCGCCACCCGCCGGATGACCGCCACCCTGTCTGAGATGACCGGCGAAGGCTATGTGTTCCGCACCGATCTGCGCCTGCGCCCCGATCCTTCCGTCACCCCGGTGATCATGGCAATGGCGACGGCCGAGCAATATTACGAAAGCCTTGGCCGCACCTGGGAACGCGCCGCGCATATCAAGGCGCGCCCCGTAGCGGGCGACCTGTCCGCCGGGGCGGCCTATCTGCAACGCCTGGCCCCGTTCATCTGGCGCAAGCATCTCGACTTCGCCGCCATTCAGGACGCCCACGGCATCCGCCTTCGGATCCGCGAGCACAAGGGCACCGGCGGGCCGCTGCAGCTCGAGGGCCATAACATGAAGCTCGGGCGCGGCGGCATCCGTGAGATCGAGTTTTACACCCAGACCCGGCAGCTCATCGCCGGGGGCCGCGTTCCGGCTCTGCGTCTGCGTGGCACGGTTCCGGCGCTGGCGGCCTTGGCCGACAACAACTGGATCTCCTATGAGGCCGCCGAAGTCCTCACCCGCCATTATCGCAGCCACCGCGAGATCGAGCATCGCATACAGATGGTGCGCGACGCCCAGACCCATATCCTGCCCACCAACAGTCAGGACTTCATGCGCCTGGTCAACATGATGGGCGAAACCAACCTGAAGGTCTGGCAGGCCCGGCTGATGGCGGCGCTGGAAGAGGTGCAGGAGGTTACCGAAGAATTTTTCACCCCAGAAGAGCGCCGCGCCAGTGCGGCGGCGCTGGCCGACCTCGCCCCGGAAGATGCCGAGATCATCGAACGCTGGCGTAATTATCCCGCCTGCCGCTCGCCCCGGGCCGCCGAGATCTTTGCCCGGCTGAAACCCGATCTTCTGGCCCGGCTGAAGCAGGCCGCCCGCCCGCATGAGGCGCTGGTCGAATTCGATGCCTTCCTGCGCGGCCTGCCCGCCGGGGTGCAGCTTTTCTCGCTGTTCGAGGCCAATCCGGCGCTGGTCGATCTGATCGTCGACATCGCCGCCACCGCCCCCGCGCTCGCGGTCTATCTGGGCCGCAATTCGCAGGTGCTCGACGCGGTTCTGGGCGGCGATTTCTTCAGCCCCTGGCCGGGCGAGAAGGGGCTGACCACCGACCTTTCTACCCGGCTCAATCAGATGCGCGGCGATTACGAAGAACAGCTCGACATGGCGCGGCGCTGGATGAAGGAATGGCATTTCCGCATCGGCGTCCACCATCTGCGCGGCCATATCGGCGGGCGCGGCGCCGGGGCGCAATATACCGATCTGGCCAGTGCGGTGCTGCGCGCGCTCTATCCGGTGGTGGTGGCCGAATTTGCCCAAAAGCACGGCAATCCGCCGGGGCGCGGCGCGGTGCTGGTCGGCATGGGCAGCCTCGGGGCGGGCAATGTCAGCGCCACCTCCGATCTTGATCTGATCATGATCTACGATGCCGCCGGGGTGGAAAATTCCGATGGTCGCCGTCCGCTGCCCGCGCGCGCCTATTACGCAAGGCTGACGCAGGCGCTGGTCACCGCGCTGTCGGCGCCGATGCCGGAGGGCAAGCTTTACGAGGTCGATATGCGCCTGCGCCCCTCGGGCAGGCAGGGGCCGGTTGCCACCTCAATCGACAGTTTCGGCGCCTATCAGCGCGAAGAGGCCTGGACATGGGAGCATCTGGCGCTGACCCGGGCGCGGCCCGTGGCCGGGAATATGGATCTGGGGCGCGAGGTCGAGGCGATCCGGGCCGAGGTTCTGGGCGCCCCCCGCGATGCAGCCAAAACCATCCGCGACGTGGTCGAGATGCGCGCGCGCATCGCCTCGGCCAAGGGTGGTTCGCAACGGCTGCTCGACGCCAAGAACGGGCCGGGCCGCCTTCAGGATATCGAGCTTTGCGCGCAATGCGCAGCACTTCTGTCGCCCGGTGCCCCGCGCGATGTGGCCTCCCAGATCACCGATGGCGTCGATCTTGGCTGGCTGCATCCCGACGAGGCCGGGGCCCTGCTCGCGGCCAATGATTTCCTGCGCCGCTTGCAGGCGGCGGTGAAACTGCTCAGCGACGAGCCACCGGAACTTGAGGATATCGGCAAGGGGGGCCTGGATTTTCTGCTGCGCGAAACCGGCGAGAGCAGTGCCAGAGCGCTGGAGGAGCGTATCGTAGCCTTGGCGCAGGCGGCGCAACATGCGATAGAAGCAGCCATGACGCGGCTTCCGGGCGACATCATGCTTGAGGATGGCTGACCGGCGAACAGGATAGTGAGAGACGCATGGCACCAGTGACCCACGACTACGATCCGCGCGGTCTGATCCGCGAATCCTATCGGATTGAAAACATCACCGCGCCGGAATGCCGGGCCATCTTTCTGGATTGGGCGATGGGGCGGCCCGAGGCGCCTGACGAGTCCGCCCAGATCACCGCTTTGCTGGACTTCTACGGCGCGGACAAAGCCGATCATCCGATGACCGAGGTTCTGCGCGCCGGTCTGGCCGGTGCCGCTGCCCCGCAAGGCCGCCGCGGTGGCCGCAGCGCGCGGGTGGGCTAACACTCAGCTCGTCAGGGGGCGGTCAGCGCTTCGGCCTATAGCGCTGCCTCAAACTGCCGAAACCCGTCCTCAAAGGCCGGGATAACCTCGACCAGCTCAAAATACCCTTCGGCAATCAGCGGGCTGTCGCGCAGGCGCTCGATGGCAAAGTAATAGTCTTTGGCGCTTTCCGCCTCGATCATCGCCACATCCGACACCCGCGCGTGAAACGCTTCGGCATCGAAAAAGCGCAAGCTGCACCGCCCATCGGGAAAGGCCGCCGCCAGCGCCTTTTCGGCGATACCGTTGCGCGTGTTGCGCGCCAGTTGCAGCCAGCTCGGGGCGGCGCGCAGCATCAGGAATACGGTCATTTTCATTCTGTGATCTCCGGTTGATTGGGTGTGTTGAAAATGCGAGCAATGGCTCACCTTCTCAACTCGCATCCAATCCCCGGGGGGCGGCATGGCGCATGCACCAAGAAAACAAGGCACGCAAAGCCGCGCCAAAGCCACTGAGGCGGCGATTGTGGAGGCGGCCGCTCGCATTCTTGAAAGCGCAGGTGCGGCTGGGCTGACGACCAATCACATCGCCGAACGCGCCGGGGTCAGCATCGGCTCGCTCTACCAGTATTTCCCCAACAAACAGGCGGTGATCGCCGCGCTTCTACGGCGCGAATGGACCGCGATGCTGGAGGCTCTGCGCGCCGTGGCTGATCAGGCCGAAGCCCCGCGCGCCCGGCTTCTTGGCTATGTCGAAGTGGCGATGGCACATCAGTTTGCCCGCCCGGTACTGGCGGTGCAGCTTGAACATATCCAAACCGGGCTCGACATTGCTCACGAAGCTGCTGCGCTGACCCGTGAGGTGGAAGCGGTCATCGCCGAAGCAGTGATTGCCTATCGCCCGGATGCGGATCGGGCGGCGGTGCGCGATGTGGTGACAATCTGTCGGGCGCTGATCAACGAAGCCGCCTTGCGCGAAGATATCGGCCCCGATGCACTGCGCCCAAGGCTATTGCGTGCCCTGTTCGGCTATCTCGATGCAGCGGCTCCGGCGCGGCTCAGCCCGGCTTAGCTCCGTCCACGCGCGTAGCGGCGGGCATAGCGCATCCCGAGCTGGGTCAGCACCTCATAGCCGATCGTGCCCGCCATATCGGCCACCTCATCCACACCCTGAAGCGGCCCGAGCAGCGAAAGCTGTTTCGGCGCCTCGCGCAGATGGCTCACATCGACGCCGATCAGGTCCATCGACACCCGGCCCAGGATGGGGCAGGGCGTGTCTTCGTGAAACAGGATGCCGGTATTGGACAGGCGCCGGGTGATCCCGTCGGCATAGCCGCCCGAAACCGTCGCCACCCGTGTCGGGGTATCGGCGACAAAGCTGTTGCCATAGCCCACGCTTTCGCCCGGGGCGACATCGCGGATCTGGATCACCGGCAGATCGAGCTCGACCACCGGCTGCGCCTCTTCGAAGGGCAGCCCGCCATAAAGGCCGATGCCCGGGCGGGTGAGGTCGAAATGATATTCCGGGCCAAGGATGATGCCCCCCGTGGCCGAGAGCGAGCGCGGAATGCCGGTATTATCGGTCATCTCGTGAAAGGCGGCGAGCTGTTGGCTGTTCATCTCGTGGCCCGGCTCATCGGCGCAGGCCAGATGGCTCATCAGCAGGCGCGGCCCTTGCATCAGCACCACATCGCGGATCGCTGCCCATTCGCCCGGTTCCATGCCCAGCCGGTTCATGCCAGTGTCGAGCTGCACCCCGAACGGATGGCCCGGAAGCGCTTCCAGATGGCGGGTGACCTGATCAATCGAGTTCAGCATCGGCACCAGACCCAGATCGTGGATCATGTCGGTGTCGCCCGCCATATGCCCGGAAAACACGGCAATTTCCGGCCCCGGCCCGAGGGCTTCACGCAGGGCCCAACCTTCTTCCGCAACGGCAACGAAAAAGCGCCGCGCCCCGGCCGCGGCCAAAGCCCGCGCCACCTTGCCCGCGCCCAGCCCATAGCCATCGGCCTTCACCACGGCGGCGGTCTGAACCGCCGCTCCGCTCATCATATCCAGCGCCCGCCAGTTCGCGGCCAGCGCATCGAGGTCAATTGTCAGTCTTCCGGTGCTCATGCTTCCGTTTCCGAAACCACGCAGATTCCGTCAAGAGCTTATCGCAACCGATAGGCGAAACCCGGCGGGGTGTTGTGCGATGGTTGGGCATGGTGCCCGGCAGACTCGCTGGGGAAAGCGTCGCTATTTGCTCAGCGCATTCAGTGCTGCAATGCGGGCTGGAAGATTGCTGCGGGCGTGCAGAAAGTCGATGAAGAGAATTTCATCGGGTCGATCCTGAAACACTGCGAAATGTTCGCCTGCACGCACAAACCGGAGTGGCATTGACG
The DNA here is from genome assembly GCA_050288685.1 of Paracoccaceae bacterium. GTDB lineage: Bacteria > Pseudomonadota > Alphaproteobacteria > Rhodobacterales > Rhodobacteraceae > Sinisalibacter. The sequence continues at coordinate 484,984 of JBNKEH010000003.1, forward strand.
GGCGCTCGCCCAGCAATAGGCCGCAATCCTGCGATTGTGCCCGCCCTTCGGCGACGGCCTCACATCTCTCGAGCAGTTCCCGTTCGTATATTTCAGCCTGTGCAGGGCCGAACCTATCCAAGGTCCAGAGCGCAATATCAACAAGGCTGTTTCGCGCGTGCGAGGTCAGCCGCCACGGTTTCACTGCGATTGCCAGCGCTGCCGGGCTTCGGCAAAGGCGCTTTGCACGGCTTCTGCGCCACTGCCCGGGGCGCGATCACCGGCCTCGGCTTGTGCCAGAGCGGCTTTCAGACGATCCCGCAACGCCAGTGTCTGGCTTTCTTCCTGTTCCAACAAGCGCAGCCCCGCCCGCAAGGCTTCGCTGGCATTCTGGTATCGGCCAGATGCAATCAACGCCTTGACGAAATCGTCCTGATCATCGGTCAAAACTACATTGCGGGTTGTCATGCCGGGCTCCTCTGTGTTGTTGGCAATATATGCCAATCGAGCCATTTCAGCAAGCGAAGCCTAAAAACAAAAGCCCCGGCGTTTCCACCGGGGCCTTCTGTTTCGTCTCGACCGCGGCTCAGCTTTCGCCGAACACCCGCTTGAAGATCGTATCGACATGCTTGGTGTGGTACTCCATGTCGAACTTGGCCTTGATGCCGTCTTCGCCAAGGGCGGCGACCACGTCTTTGTCGGCCAGCAGTTGCTCCTGAAAATCCACCCGGTCTTCCCAGACTTTCAGCGCGTTGCGCTGCACCATGGAATAGGCGTCTTCGCGGCTCACACCGGCCTGCGTCAGCGCTAGCAGCACCCGCTGGCTCATCACCAGCCCCGGGAATTTGTTCATGTTGTCGAGCATGTTCTCGGGGAAGATCAGCATCTTCTCGACCACGCCCGCCAGCCGGTTCAGGGCAAAATCGAGGGTGATGGTCGCATCCGGCCCGATCCCGCGCTCGACCGAGCTGTGCGAGATATCGCGCTCATGCCAGAGCGCCACGTTTTCCATCGCCGGCACCACGGTCATGCGCACGAGGCGCGCCAGCCCCGTCAGGTTTTCGGTCAGCACCGGGTTTTTCTTATGCGGCATCGCCGAGGAACCCTTCTGGCCCATCGAGAAGAACTCCGCCCCTTCCAGCACTTCGGTGCGCTGCATGTGGCGGATCTCGATGGCGACGTTCTCGATCGAGCTGGCGATCACGCCCAGCGTGGCAAAGAACATCGCATGGCGGTCGCGCGGGATCACCTGGGTGGAAATCGGCTCCGGCCGCAGCCCCAGCTTTTCGCACACATGCTCTTCCACCGCCGGATCGATATTGGCGAATGTGCCGACCGCGCCGGAAATCGCGCCGGTGGCCACTTCCCATTTGGCTTTTTCCAGCCGGTTCTTGTTGCGCTCCATCTCGGCATAGAAGCGCGCGAAGGTCAGCCCCATCGTGGTGGGTTCGGCATGAATGCCGTGGCTGCGCCCGACCCGCACCGTCATCTTGTGCTCGAAGGCGCGTTTTTTCAGCGCCGCCAGCACCTTATCGAGATCGGCCAGCAGAATGTCGCAGGCCCGCACCAGCTGCACGTTGAAGCAGGTATCAAGCACGTCAGAGCTGGTCATGCCCTGATGCACAAACCGCGCCTCTTCCGAGCCGACATGCTCGGCCAGATGGGTCAAAAAGGCGATGACGTCATGTTTGGTGACGGCTTCGATCTCGTCAATCCGCGCCACGTCGAAGTCCACATCCTTGGCCTTCCACACAGCCTCGGCGTTTTCCTTCGGGATCACCCCAAGGGCGGCCTGCGCGTCGCAGGCATGGGCCTCGATCTCGTACCAGATCTTGAACTTGGTGGCGGGTTCCCAGATGTCGACCATTTCGGGGCGGGAATAACGCGGGATCATCGGCAGCCTCTTTCTTGTGACGGGTTCGCGCGGGTCTTAAACTGGGAAGAGGTTGGAAACAAGGCAGGGCAGATGCGCGAGCTGGCAGAGTTTGAGGGCAATTGGGGGCTGGTCCGGCGGATCGATGATGCGCGCGCGGGTGCCGTGAGCCATTTCGAGGGCGAGGCGCGCTTTACCCCCGATGGGGCGGGGCTCGCCTATCACGAAACCGGGCTCTTGCACCTGCCCGGTGCCGCCCCGATGCGGGCCGAGCGGCGCTATCTCTGGCGCGCCGTGCCCGAAGGCATCGCGGTGCAGTATGAAGACGGGCGGCCGTTTCATCTGATCCGGGCCGGGCAGGCGCAGGCCGAAGACAGCCACGATTGCGCCCCCGACCGCTATGATGTGCGCTATGATTTCAGCGCCTGGCCCGACTGGCAGCAAATCTGGCAGGTCAGTGGCCCGCGCAAAGACTACCATCTGGTCAGCAATTTCTACCCCATGGTCTAAGTTTCCTTGAGGGAAGCAACTTGAAGGCAAACCGCTTGCGCGATGCAATTTGCTCGGGCAAAAGGGGCGTCAGCTATTCCAAGAGGGGAGAAACCCATGGCGAACACGATGAACACGGTTCTGGGCGAGGCTTTCGGCCCGCAGACCGGCACCGCGAAGCGCGTGAAAGAAGTTGCTCTGGTTCTGGCAGGCATCGCTCTGCTGACCATCGCCGCGAAAATCCGCGTACCGATGTGGCCGGTGCCGATGACGATGCAAACCTTTGCCGTGCTCACCCTTGGTGCCGGGCTTGGCCTGCGCCTCGGTCTGGCCTCGCTGCTGGGCTATGTTGTCCTCGGGGCTGCGGGCGTCGCGGTCTTCGCCGGTGACAGCGCCGGGATCGCCTATATGGCCGGGCCGACCGCTGGCTATCTCGTCGGCTTCGTTGTCGCCGCCGCCGCAATGGGCGCGATGGCGCGCAAGGGCTGGGACCGCAGCGTGCTGACCATGGCCGGCGCGATGATCCTCGGCAACGCGATCATCTACGTCTTCGGTCTGGCCTGGATGGCGCATCTGTTCGGCGCCGCCAAAGGCGCCGCCTGGGTGATGCAGTACGGCTTCACCAACTTCCTCGTCGGCGACGTGCTGAAACTGGTTCTGGCCGCCCTCGTGGTCCCGGGCCTGTGGAAACTCGCCCGCTGATCGAAGCAGTTTTGATTTGATATTGCGGGCGCGGGGGCAACCTCGCGCCCGTTTTCTTTGGCACAGCGTCAGCCGCGTCGCGTCCTGGCTGTCACCAGCAGAATGGCGGCTGAAATAACCGCCAGAGCCAGTACTCTTTCTGCGGTCATCCTCTCGGACAGGGCGAGGCTGCCGATCAGTGCCCCGCCCACCGGAACGGCGAAATTCACCTGTGACATCCGGGTCGCGCCAAGCCGTGGCACAAGGTGGAAGTAGATGAGATTGGCCAGCGCAGTCGAGAACAGGCCGAGATACAGGATGGCGCCGAGCGACGTCGCCGTTAGTCTGATGCTCTCCAGCCGCGCGCCCGTCACGATGGCGAGAAACGTGAGCGCCAGCGCGCCAACGATCATTGATCCCGCCGCCATTTCCAGCGCCGGTCTCTGCACGAAACGGCGGACATAAATGACTGTCAGCGCATAGCACAGGGCGGCGGTCAGGATTGCGCCTTGCGCGGCAATATCGGCGCCAATCCCGGATAACGCAGCGGGACCGACAAGAACCACAATGCCGACGAATCCGAAGCCAAGACCGATAATAACCTTCGGGGTGAGGTGTTCATCGGGGAACACAGCCGAAGCCAGAAGGACGGTCGCAACAGGCGCGATGCCCATGAAAATCGAGGCTAATGCGCTGTCGACCGATTGCTCGCCATAGGAGATGAGAAGAAAGGGAACGGCACTGCCCATGAGGCCGCTCACCGCATAGCGGCCCCAGTCTTCCCACCGTCGCGACAGGGTCATGCGGTTCAGCCTGAGCACGGCATAGATCACCATGGCCCCGATCCACATTCGTCCGGCGACAAGGATGATGGGATCAACGGTCGCAACACCAAGCTTGATCGCGCTGTAGGATGAACTCCACATCGTCACGAGGGCAAGCCACAGGAAGATATCGCCTCGGGTTGCTTTCGTCGTCATTGTGGTGTTCCTTTGTGCTTCGATAATAGTAGCGATAGAACGCTACGGAAATAGAAGCAACCGTAAAGCCGGAGCAACCATGGCTGAGAACCGCGACGGGCCGAAGATACCAAAGCCCGGTGAACCCGTGCAGGGATCGACGACCGGCCAGCCGATCATGGTTCTTTTCGACCTGATCGGTCGGCGTTGGGCGATGGGCATTCTGTGGAACCTGAGTGGCGGCAACAGAACCTTCCGGGAATTGCAGGTCCGCTGCGGATCAGCGTCGCCCAGCGTGATCAATACGCGGCTGAAAGAGCTGCGTGCGGCGGGGCTGGTTTGCAAAGAGAGCGATGGATACGCCCTGACCGAAGATGGGCGCGCGCTGTTCGACCGGCTGGAGCCGCTCGGGGATTGGGCAATGACCTGGGCGCCGAAACTGGGATGAGAGAAACGCCCGGGGGGCGGAATGATCCGGGCGAGAGGTTGAAGCCGCGAATGCTGCGCCACGAGGGGTCACAGATTTGCGTAGTCATCCATGAGCGCCTGCAAGGCGTCGAGGCTTTCGGGATAGCGAGCAAAACTGTGTTTGGCGGGAACATGCGCCCAGGGCATTTTCTCGTCGGTCATCACTTCAACGAGGGGTTCGAACGACGCGGCTTTGTCGAGGATGGATGTGCGAAGGTTGATCCGCTGCTCGGCCCCGGCAATCTGAGAATAGATGAAATTCAGGCAAGACTTGCAGAAATAGTGCTTTCCCCCACCGGAGCCGAGGCCGCCCATGATCAGCGCGCCGGTGCAGGAAAACGCCTCGGCGGGAAACATCGTAGTCAGCGAGTAGGCGCTGGCGGAAAACTTCTGACAATCGCGGCAATGGCAGGCAAGGGTCAGAAGCGGCGGCGCCGTCACCCGGACTGACACGGCCCCGCAGAGGCAAGAGCCTTCAAACGGCGGTTGGGGAAGAGCCATCTGCGTTCTCCAGTTTTCGGGGTCGTATGGACGATAGCCGATGTTCAGAAAACAGCAATCAATGACCGGCCTGTTGCGTATCTTCCCGGTTCGTGCCGGTCACGATGAGGCGCACCCGAGGGGGGGGCAGGCTTTGTCTCCCCTTCGAGCAAAGTTCGAACAGTTAGCGGTAACGCTATATAAAACAGAAGCTTGACCCCCTGTTCGAGTTCGGGCACCCCCCTGCGAAACGGGCTCAATACTCGTCGTCGCGGCCCTGTTGCCAGCTCTGCACGAGGTTGCCAAAGCGGGTAAAGCGACCCTCGAAGCTCAGCTCCACATTGCCGATCGGGCCGTGGCGCTGCTTGCCGATGATCACCTCGGCCTTCTGATGCAGCCGCTCCATCCGTTCCTGCCAGGCGGCCATTTCGTCCAGCCGGTCATCCGACGGTTTCTCGCGCTCGGCATAATATTCCTCACGGAACACGAACATCACCACGTCAGCGTCCTGCTCGATCGAGCCCGATTCCCGAAGGTCCGACAGCTGCGGCCGTTTATCGTCGCGGCTTTCCACCTGACGGCTGAGCTGCGACAGCGCCACCACCGGAATATCCAGCTCTTTCGCGATGGCTTTCAGGCCCATCGAGATCTCGCCGATCTCCTGCACCCGGTTGTCGCCCTTGCCGGTGCCCCGCATCAGCTGAAGATAGTCGACAAAGATCACATCAAGCCCGTGCTCGCGCTTCAGCCGCCGCGCCCGCGCCGCCATCTGGGCAATCGGCAGCGACGGCGTGTCGTCGATATAAAGCGGGCAGCTTTCCAACGCCTTCGCGGCCTCAACGAAGCGGCGAAACTCGGCCTCGGTCATGTCGCCGCGCCGGATCTGTTCCGAGGGCACTTCCGAGGCTTCCGACAGAATCCGCGCCGCCAGCTGTTCGGCCGACATCTCGAGCGAGAAGAACCCGACCACCCCGCCATTCACCGCGCCTTCGCTGCCATCGGGCGTTTTGCCCTTCTTGTAGGCCTTGGCGATGTTGAAGGCGATGTTGGTGGCCAGCGAGGTTTTCCCCATCGACGGACGTCCGGCAAGGATCAGAAGGTCAGAGCGGTGCAAGCCGCCGAGTTTCTTGTCCAGATCGATCAGCCCGGTCGAGACCCCGGCCAGCCCGCCATCGCGCTGATAGGCGGCATTGGCCACCCGCACGGCATCGGTCACGGCGGTGAGGAAGCTCTGAAAGCCCGAGCTGCTTTGCCCGGTTTCCGCCAGCCTGTACAGCGCCTGTTCGGCGGTCACGATCTGCTCGCTCGGCTGGTTGTCGGTTTCCATCCGCCGGGCGCGGTCGGCAATCTCGGCCCCCAGCTTCATCAGCTCGCGCCGCTGATGCATCTCATAGATCATCTGAGCATAATCGCGCGCCGCGAAAGACGAAATCGCAGCGCCTGCCAGACGCGCCAGATAGGCCGGGCCGCCCAGCTCTTTCAGCCCTTCATCATCGGCCAGAAACGGTTTCAGCGTCACCGGCGAGGCCAGCATGTTGGCCCCGATCCGCTCTTCCGCGATCCGGTAGATCCGCTCATGCACCGGCTCGTAGAAATGCTCGGGCCGAATGATCTGAGCAATCCGGTCATAGACCTCGTTATTGGTCAGAACCGCGCCCAGAAGCTGCTGCTCGGCTTCGATATTATGCGGCATCACATCGGCGACGTCGCCGGTTTCGCTGCTGGCTGTCTGCTCGTTTCGGATCTGTGCGATCTCGTTCATTCTGTCCCCCGTGGCATGCGGTGGGCATAGGTAGCCCGGCGGAAAAACACCAATTGTATAACTGGCAGGATAAACCTGTGCACAAGCATGTGGATAACCCGACCCGCTGGAATTGCCATGCAGCTATGGTAGCACGCCGCGCGTTCAACACCAAATAGGCGAATGACAGGGGCTGAGCCGGGGCGGATTCGTACACAGCGCCCGGCGGGTTATCCCCAGCCGGGCGCTGAAATCAGGCGATTTTATTTCTGAGCGTGGGCTTCCTGCCACGCTCTGGGCGCGTTCAGGAACTCTTCCACCGCGTCGAGCGTGGCGGCGTCAAACACCCCCTGCGCGCGGGCTTCCGCGAGCACATCCCACCAGGTGCAGAGGTGGTGCAGCTGAACCCCGTGATCGCCAAGGGTTTTCTCGGTTTCGGGGAAGATGTCGTAGTAGAAAATCACCGCCGTGTGCCCGCAAGTGGCACCGGTTTCGCGAATCGCGTCGACAAAGCTCAGCTTCGAGCCGCCATCGGTGGTGAGGTCTTCCACCAGCAGCACCCGCTGGCCTTCGGTCATCACGCCTTCGATCCGGGCATTGCGGCCATAGCCCTTGGGCTTTTTGCGCACATAGGTCATCGGCAGGGCCAGCCGTTCAGCCACCAGTGCGCCGAAGGGGATGCCCGCGGTTTCGCCACCGGCGATATTGTCAAACGCCTCAAACCCGGCTTCACGCATCACCGTGACGGCGAGGAAATCCATCAGCGTGGTGCGGATGCGCGGAAAGCTGATCAGCTTGCGGCAGTCGATATAGGTGGGCGAGGGCAGGCCGGAGGCAAGGATGAACGGCTCTTCGGGCCGGAAGTTCACCGCGCCGATTTCCAGAAGCATCCGGGCGGTCAGGCGGGCAATCTCGTCTTTCGGCGGGAAGGAGGTGGGGATCATACGGGGTCTCCATTGGTCTCGGTTGATCTTCGCCAGTTGGCGGTCTCAGGGCAGGCGCGAACCGGGCCGCAAGCGCCCCGGTTGGATGTCTCGTGAGGCAATGCGCTCATTCCACCCGCCAATGCAGCGGGCGGGCCGGGTCGAACACGGTGACGGTGTCCGCACCGGCGGGAATGGGGGCGGGCAGGTCGAGCGGCGCGCCTTTGGTCAGGGTGATCGTGGCTTCGTTCACCGGCAGGCCGTAGAAGGCGGGGCCATAGAGTGAGGTGAAGCCTTCCAGCTTGTCGAGCGCGCCTGCTTCTTCGAAGACTTCCGCGAGGCAGGACATCGCGATGGGGGCGGTGAAAGCGCCCGCCGAACAGCATTCGCTTTCCTTCTTATGGGTCGGATGCGGGGCGCTGTCGGTGCCGAGAAATACGCGCTGATGGCCCGAGGCCGCCAGCGCCATCAGCGCATCGCGGTGTTCGCGGCGTTTCAGGATCGGCAGGCAGTAATAATGCGGGCGCATGCCGCCCACCAGCATGTCGTTCCGGTCCAGCATCAGGTGCTGCACGGTGATGGTGGCGGCGAGGTTTTCGCTGCCTGCGCTGACATATTGCGCGGCCTCTTTGGTGGTGATGTGCTCCATCACCACGCGCAGCTCGGGCAGATCGCGGCGCAGCGGGTCGAGCACCGTGTCGATGAACACCGCCTCGCGGTCGAAAATATCGATCTCCCGGTCGGTCACTTCGCCATGCACCAGCAGCGGCAGGCCGATCTCGGCCATCTTCTCCAGCACCGGGCGCACCTTGGCGATGTCGCGCACGCCGGAGGCCGAATTGGTCGTGGCCCCGGCCGGGTAGAGCTTCACGGCCGTGATCAGCCCGGAGGCAGCGGCGCGCGCCACATCTTCCGGGTCGGTCTGCTCGGTGAGATAGAGCACCATCAAGGGCTCGAACGCCATGCCAGCGGGCAGGGCGGCAATGATCCGGGCGCGGTAGGCTTCGGCCTCGGCGCCGGTCACCACTGGCGGCACCAGGTTCGGCATCACGATGGCACGGGCAAAATGGCGCGCGGTTTCGGGCAGAACGGCCGCAAGCATCGCGCCATCGCGCAGATGCAGGTGCCAATCGTCGGGGCGGCGGAGGGTCAGGCTCTGGGTCATCAGCGCGGAAATACCGCAAGGCGCGCGCCGGGGCTAGGGGATTTCGTCTATCCGGACAGGCGACTTAATAATGAATTCCACAACCGCAATATGACCTTGGTCAAGGACCGGGGGAGAAACTGCACCGTAAGTTCAACCCGTTCCCCGCCGGTATTCCCGCCGGGAATGCGTATAGGGAGGAGCGTTATGAGTCTGAAAATCGTCGTGGCCGAGATCACAACGATGAATGTGGATGCCATCATCAACGAAACCGGCGTGAATTTTGCGCGTGCCGGGGGCGTCTATGGTGCGATCCATCGGGCGGCAGGCCCGGGGCTGGCGGCGGATTGCGAAAAGATCGGCACCATCGCGCCGGGCGAGGCGGTCATCACCCCAGGCCATAACCTTCGGGCACGCAATGTGATCCATACGGTCGGGCCGGTCTGGCAGGGCGGTGGCGCGGGCGAGGCCGAGATACTGGCGCAATGCTATCGCAACAGTTTTCAGCAAGCCGAGGCGGCGGGATGTGTGAACATTGCTGTTCCGGCGATTTCAACCGGGCTTTACGGCTTTCCCGCCGCACAGGCGGCGCGGATCGCAATTCAGGAATGCCTAGCCTGGCAGGCCGAACACGAGAAGCCCAGCCGGATATTTTTCTGTTGTTTTACAGAAGATTGCGCCCTTGCCCATCGCACGGCGATGTCAGGGTTGGGCTAGGGGCGGCGAAGATCGGCCTTGCAATCTGACCGCCCGAACCGGGCCGGGGAGATGTCATGAGTATCGAGGTCATCACCGCCGACATAACCACATTGCAGGTGGATGCGATTGTGAACGCCGCCAATGCCAGCCTTCTGGGCGGCGGCGGCGTCGATGGCGCCATTCACCGCGCTGCGGGACAGGGGCTGCTGGCCGAATGCAAAACGCTGGGCGGCTGCCCGACCGGCGAGGCGCGGATCACCGGCGGGTACGATCTGCCCGCGCGCTGGGTAATTCACACGGTCGGTCCAGTCTGGCGCGGGGGCGATGCGGGCGAGGCGGCTTTGCTGGCCTCCTGCTACCGTCAGGCGCTCACTCTGGCCGAGGCGGCGGGCTGCACCAGCATCGCCTTTCCCGCGATCTCGACCGGCGTCTACGGCTACCCCGCTGATAAAGCCGCGCGAATCGCGGCGGATGAGGTTTCGGCCTGGATGGCAGAGCACGCGCAACCGGCGCAGATCATCCTCTGTTGCTATTCCGACGCCAGCGCAGCGGCGCATCAGGCGGCGCTGGCATTGTAAACAAATGTATACCGGGCGAAACTGGTTAATTCCTGCATATGATTTGTTGGAAATAGAAGCTCGGAAATATGGCCGCGTTCTGTTGACCGCCCGGGAACCGGGGAGTAAACCCCGCGTGAGCCAAACTGTCGCGGCACCACCCGCCAAAGGAGCCTCACGTGGAAGACCTTCTCCGGGAATACCTCCCCATCGTCATTTTCCTCGCAGTGGCCGTTGCTCTCGGCCTCGTGTTTCTCATCGCCGCCGCCTTGATCGCCGTGCGCAATCCCGATCCTGAAAAGGTGTCGGCCTACGAATGCGGGTTCAACGCATTCGATGATGCGCGGATGAAGTTCGATGTGCGGTTCTATCTCGTGTCGATCCTGTTCATCATCTTCGATCTCGAGATTGCGTTTTTGTTTCCCTGGGCCGTGGCGTTCAAGGATATCGGGCTGGTCGGCTTCTGGTCGATGATGGTGTTCCTTGCCGTCCTGACCATCGGCTTTGCCTATGAATGGAAGAAGGGGGCACTCGAATGGGAGTGATGACCGGAGCCAACACTGCCGGGGCCGACAAAGATGTCGCGGCGAAAGTGCTGGGGGAACAGCTTGCCGATAAGGGCTTTCTGCTCACCACCACCGACGACATCATCAACTGGGCGCGCACCGGCTCGCTGCACTGGATGACCTTCGGTCTGGCCTGCTGCGCGGTCGAGATGATTCACGGCGCCATGGCGCGCTACGATTTCGAACGCTTCGGCGCCGCCCCGCTGGCCAGCCCGCGTCAATCGGACGTGATGATCGTGGCCGGGACGGTGACCAACAAGATGGCGCCAGCGATCCGCAAGCTCTACGACCAGATGCCTGAGCCGCGCTATGTGATCTCGATGGGCTCCTGCGCCAATGGCGGCGGCTATTACCACTATTCCTATTCGGTGGTGCGTGGCGTCGACCGGATCATCCCGGTGGACATCTACGTGCCCGGCTGCCCGCCGACCTCGGAAGCGCTGCTCTACGGTATCATGCAATTGCAGCGGAAGATCCGCCGCACCGGAACGATTGCGAGGTAAGTCATGCCCGAAGCCCTGAAAGAGCTTGGCGCTCAGATCGAAGCAAAGCGTCCCGAACAGGTTGTCGGTTGGTCGGTGATCAATGGCGAGCTGATGCTGGAAATCCGCTCGGGCGCGCTGCCCGGGATCATCGAGTTTCTGAAAACCGATCCGGCCTGCAAATTCTCGACGCTGATCGACATCACCGCAGTGGACTGGCCGGAGCGCGAACAGCGCTTCGACGTGGTTTATAACTTGCTCTCGATGTATCAGAACCAGCGCATCCGGGTGAAATGCGCGGTGGAAGAGGGCGAGCTGGTGCCGTCTGTTACCGGCATTCACAAGACCGCCAGCTGGTTCGAGCGTGAAGTGTTCGACATGTTCGGCATCATTTTCACCGGCCACCCCGATCTGCGCCGGATCCTCACCGATTATGGCTTTCGCGGCCATCCGCTGCGCAAGGACTTCCCGACCACGGGCTATTCCGAAGTGCGCTATGACGAAGCCGAAAAGCGCGTGGTCTACGAGCCGGTCTCGCTGGTGCAGGAATATCGCCAATTCGATTTCATGAGCCCCTGGGAAGGCGCGAAATACGTGCTCCCCGGTGATGAAAAGAGCGAGGAGAAGGGCGAATGATGGACGGCGGCAAAGGTTTTGAAGACGCCCAGACGGGCGAACAGAAAATCCGCAATTTCAACATCAACTTCGGCCCGCAGCACCCGGCTGCGCATGGTGTGCTGCGGATGGTGCTTGAGCTCAACGGCGAGATCGTCGAGCGTGCCGACCCGCATATCGGGCTGCTTCACCGCGGCACCGAAAAGCTGATGGAAAGCCGCACCTATCTGCAGAACATCCCGTATTTCGACCGGCTCGATTACGTGGCGCCGATGAACCAGGAGCACGCTTTCTGCCTGGCCATCGAAAAGCTCACCGGCACCGTGGTGCCGCGTCGGGGCAGCCTGATCCGGGTGCTTTATTCGGAAATCGGCCGGATCCTGAACCACCTTCTGAACGTGATGTCGCTGACCATCGACGTGGGGGCGCTCAGCCCGCCGCTCTGGGGCTATGAGGAACGCGAAAAGCTGATGGCGTTCTACGACCGGGCCTGTGGCGCGCGTCTGCACGCCAACTATTTCCGTCCCGGCGGTGTGCATCAGGATCTTCCGGCCGATCTGCTCGACGATATCGAAGCTTGGGCGCATCAATTCCCGTCCATGCTCGATGACTACGACACGATGGTCACTGAAAACCGCGTTTTCAAACAGCGGACGGTGGATATCGGCATCGTGACCGAAGAGGACATCCAGCAATACGGGCTGAGCGGCGTGATGGTGCGCGGCTCGGGTCTTGCCTGGGATCTGCGGCGCGCACAGCCCTATGAATGCTACAACGAGTTCGACTTCAAAGTCGTGACCGGCACGCATGGCGATACCTATGATCGCAACAACGTGCGCATGGCGGAAATGCGGGAATCGGTGAAGATCATCCTGCAGGCGATTGAGAAACTGCGTGCGCCGGACGGGCAGGGCGATGTGATGCCTCGCGGCAAGATGACCCCGCCGAAACGTGGCGAGATGAAAACTTCGATGGAAGCGCTGATCCATCACTTCAAGCTCTACACCGAAGGCTTCCACGTTCCGGCTGGCGAAACCTATACCGCCGTCGAAGCGCCGAAGGGTGAGTTCGGGGTCTATCTGGTCTCCGACGGGTCGAACAAACCTTATCGCTGCAAGATCCGCGCCCCCGGCTATTCGCATCTGCAAGCGCTGGTGCATATCGCCAAGGGTCACCAGCTGGCCGACGTGGCCGCGCTGGTGGGCACCATTGATATCGTGTTCGGGGAGATCGACCGTTGAACCAGACGATTTCCCATCGTGGTGCTTTGGTCGCTCTATGCCTTACCTTGGGCACTGCCCCGGGCTTTGCCGAGCCCGGCAATGCGCTCTACGACCTGATCGACAATTCCTACAGCTATACGTCGCTTGGTGGGAATGATGTGCTGATCATGGGCAACACGCCCGAGATTTGCCGGTTTATCGGTGGCGATGCCTATTTCGATGCGGTCGTTGCCGGGGATGACGCGGCCAAAGTGGCGGCGAAGCCTCAGGCGATCTGTCTGCCCTTGTCGAAATTAGCGATCACCACCACCGGGTCGGGACTTGAGACTGTCTTCGATCTGGCGGCGGCGATTGATGAGTCGGAAGGCTATGTCTCCGCAAGCCCGGGAACTCTGGTGATCGAAGGGTATGGGAAGATTGACCTGTGCCGCTTCTCGATGCCCGATGCCTATTTTGACGCCGTGATGGCCGGGGAGGAGCCTGCAGAGGCCGATCACCCCTCTGTCGTATGTCTGCCCTTGAATGAGGTGTTTCAGTAATGCTGCGCCGACTGCACCACGAACAGCCCGAGAGCTTTGAATTCACCCCGGCGAACCTCGCCTGGGCCGAGGCTCAGATCACCAAATATCCCGAAGGCCGTCAGGCATCGGCGATCATCCCGCTTTTGTGGCGGGCGCAGGAGCAGGAAGGCTGGCTGACCCGCCCCGCGATCGAATATGTCGCCGACATGCTGGGCATGGCCTATATCCGGGCGCTGGAAGTGGCGACCTTCTACTTCATGTTCCAGCTTCAACCCGTTGGTTCGGTTGCGCATTTCCAGATCTGCGGCACGCTTAGCTGCATGATCATGGGCGCCGAAGACCTGATTGCGATTGCGAAAGAGAAGATCGCGCCGAAGCCGTTCGAGCTGTCGGCCGATGGCAAGTTTTCTTGGGAAGAGGTGGAATGCCTCGGGGCCTGCACCAACGCGCCGATGGCGCAAGTGGGCAAGGATTTCTACGAAGATCTGACCACCGAGAACTTTTCCGACCTGATCGACAAGCTCGCCGCTGGCGAAGTGCCGGTGCCGGGGCCGCAAAACGGCCGCTATGCCGCCGAACCGCTTGCTGGTCTGACCGCGCTGACCGAGCACGAAAGCGGACGCACGCAATATAACGCCTCGGTGGCGCTGGCGACCTCCATCGGCGACACGGTGAAGCGTATCGACGGCACCGAAGTGCCGCTGTCGACCCCGTGGCTTGCTGGCGGTCGCAAGGTGCATGTGAGCGCCAAGAAGACCCCCGCGAAAGCGGCGGCGAAACCTGCTGCCAAGCCTGCGGCGAAAGCCAAACCGGCGGCGAAACCGGCTGAAAAGAAGGCCGCGGCGCCGAAAGCCGAGGCTGTTACGGCTGCGAAAAAGCCGCGCAGCCTCAAGGCAGCGCGCAAAGCTGGGGCCGATAACCTCAAGCAAATCAAAGGCGTCGGGCCGAAACTTGAAGCGCTTCTGAACGAGCTGGGCTTCTACCATTTCGACCAGATTTCGAAATGGAGCGATGCCGAGGTGGCTTGGGCCGATGAAAACCTCGTCGGCTTCAAAGGCCGCGTCAGCCGCGATGGCTGGGTGGAACAGGCGAAGATTCTGGCCGAAGGCGGCGAAACGGAATTCTCGCAACGTGTGAAGAAGGGCGACGTCTACTGACGTCGCAGGATTGAAGAATGAGCATGGACCCGGATCTTCAGATGCGCGTGGCGCAAGGCAGGCTGGCAGGCCTCGCCATTGCGCTGACTGGCGTGCTCTGGGTTCTGGCGACCTGGGCGGGTGAGCATTGGGACTGGTCCCAGCGCATCCGCGCGCTGTTTGACCTCGCGGCCCTCGCAGGCTTTGCCTTTGCGATGATCGTGACCTACCGGATCTGGCGGGCGCGCCGGAAGGATGAAGGATAAGAGCGAATGTTGAAGGATCAGGATCGGATCTTCACCAACATCTATGGCATGCACGAGCGCTCGCTCGCGGGCGCGAAAGCGCGCGGCCATTGGGATGGCACGGCGGGCATCATCAAGAAGGGCCGCGACTGGATCATCGACGAGATGAAAGCCTCTGGTCTGCGCGGCCGTGGCGGTGCGGGTTTCCCCACCGGCCTGAAATGGTCGTTTATGCCGAAGGAAACCGATGGTCGCCCGTCTTATCTGACGATCAACGCCGACGAATCCGAACCCGGCACCTGCAAAGACCGCGAAATCATGCGCCACGATCCGCATACGCTGATCGAAGGCGCGCTGATCGCCAGCTTCGCGATGGGCGCGCATACCGCCTATATCTACATTCGCGGCGAGTTCATCCGCGAGCGTGAAGCGCTGCAGGCGGCGATCGACGAATGCTACGACGCCGGGCTTCTCGGCAAGAACGCCGCCGGGTCGGGCTGGGATTTCGATCTGTTCCTGCATCACGGCGCCGGCGCCTATATCTGCGGCGAAGAAACCGCGCTGCTGGAAAGCCTTGAAGGCAAGAAGGGCATGCCGCGGATGAAACCGCCATTCCCCGCCGCCTCGGGCCTCTATGGCTGCCCGACCACCGTGAACAACGTCGAAAGCATTGCGGTTGTGCCGACGATCCTGCGGCGCGGCGCCAGCTGGTTCACCGGCTTTGGTCGTCAGAACAACTCGGGCACCAAGCTGTTTGCCATCTCGGGCCATGTGAACAACCCGGTCGTGGTGGAAGAGGCGATGTCGATCAGCTTTGAAGAGCTGATCGAAAAGCATTGCGGCGGCATTCGCGGCGGCTGGGACAATCTCCTGGCGGTCATCCCCGGCGGTTCGTCGGTGCCGGTGGTGCGCGGCGAAAACATGCGCGATGCGCTGATGGATTTCGACTACCTGCGCGGCGAGCTGGGCTCGGGCCTTGGCACCGCAGCGGTGATCGTGATGGACAAGTCGACCGACATCGTGAAAGCGATCTGGCGGCTGTCGAAATTCTACAAGCACGAAAGCTGCGGCCAGTGCACCCCGTGCCGTGAAGGCACCGGCTGGATGATGCGGGTGATGGATCGTCTGGTGAAAGGCGAGGCCGAGCCGGAAGAGATCGACATGCTGTTTGACGTGACCAAACAGGTGGAAGGTCACACGATCTGCGCCCTCGGCGATGCGGCCGCCTGGCCGATCCAGGGCCTGATCAAGAATTTCCGGGGCGAGATCGAAGATCGTATCAAGGCGGCCAAGGCCGGCAAACTGGCAGCGGAGTAAGTATCATGGCAATGCATTGTAAAGACTGCAGATACTGGGATGGTGAAGAATATCGGACCTCTGGCCTGTGCCGTCGCAAAGCGCCGGTGCTTGAAGTGCGCGGTGGCACGGTGGTGACCGAAACCGGTCTCTGGCCAATGACGCAAGGCTACGACTGGTGCGGTGAGTTCGAACAGAAGAGCACGAAATGAGCAACCTGAAGAAAATCGTCATCGACGGCAAAGAAGTCGAGGTGGATGGGGCGATGACCATCCTTCAGGCGGCGGAAGTCGCCGGGATCGAAGTGCCGCGCTTCTGCTATCATGAACGGCTGTCGATTGCTGGCAACTGCCGCATGTGCCTTGTCGAGGTTGTGGGCGGTCCGCCGAAACCCGCCGCCTCCTGCGCCATGCAGGTGCGCGATCTGCGCCCCGGGCCGGAAGGCCAGCCGCCGGTGGTGAAAACCAATTCGCCGATGGTGAAGAAGGCGCGCGAAGGCGTGATGGAATTCATCCTGATCAACCACCCGCTGGATTGCCCGATCTGCGATCAGGGCGGCGAGTGCGATCTTCAGGATCAGGCGATTGCCTATGGCCGCGCCGAAAACCGCTATGCCGAAGCCAAGCGCGCGGTGGACGATATCAATCTCGGGCCGCTGGTTTCCACCCAGATGACCCGCTGCATCTCCTGCACCCGTTGCGTGCGCTTCACCTCGGAAGTGGCCGGGCTTACCCAGATGGGTCAGACCGGGCGCGGTGAAGATGCCGAGATCATCTCGTATCTGAACCAGTCGCTGGATTCGAACCTGCAGGGCAACATCATCGACCTTTGCCCGGTTGGCGCGCTGACCTCGAAACCCTATGCCTTCACCGCTCGCCCGTGGGAGCTGACCAAGACCGAAACCATCGACGTGATGGATGCGCTTGGTTCGAATATCCGCGTTGACACCAAAGGCCGCGAAGTCAAACGGATCATGCCGCGCAACCATGACGGCGTGAACGAAGAATGGATTTCGGATAAATCCCGCTTCATCTGGGATGGTTTGAAACGTCAACGTCTCGACACGCCTTATCTGCGCAAGGGTGGCAAACTCGCCCCGGCCACTTGGGCGGAAGCGCTGGCCGAAACCGCCAAGCTGATGAAAAAGTCCAAGAAACTCGCCGGTCTGGTGGGCGATCTGGCCTCGACCGAAGCCGCGTTCAGCCTGAAACAGCTGGTCGAGGGGCTCGGCGGCAATGTCGAATGCCGTACCGATGGCGCGAAACTGGTTGAAGGCAACCGCTCGGCCTATGTCGGCACCGCCACGATCGAAGATCTCGACTCTGCGAAATTCATCCAGCTCATTGGCACCAATCCGCGCGACGAAGCGCCGGTGCTGAATGCACGGATCCGCAAAGCCTGGCTGAACGGCGCCAATATCGGGCTGGTCGGTCAGCAGGCCGATCTGACCTATGATTACGCCTATGTCGGCGACGACCGCGCGGCTCTGGAAGGCATGCTGGGCAAACCGCACAGCGCCGTGCTGGAAGCGCCGTCCGTAGTGATCGTTGGTCAAGGCGCGATCAACGAAGCCGATGGCGAAGCGGTTCTGGCCGCTGCCATGCAGCTTGCCGAAGAAACCAACTCGAAATTCATGGTGCTGCACACCGCCGCTGGCCGTGTCGGCGCGATGGATGTGGGGGCGACCACCAAGGGTGGTCTGAAAGCGGCCACTGAAGATGCCGATGTGATCTTCAACATGGGCGCCGACGAGCTGGAAATCGAGAAGGGCCCGAAGGTGATCTATATGGGCAGCCACGGGGATCGGGGCGCACACCGCGCCGATGTGATCCTGCCGGTCGCCGCCTATACCGAGGAATCGGGGCTGTTCGTGAACACCGAAGGCCGTCCGCAGCTGGCGCTGCGCGCTGCCTTCCCGCCGGGTCAGGCCAAGGAAAGCTGGGCGGTGCTGCGCGCGCTCTCGGCCGAGTTGAAAGCCACCCAGCCGTGGGACAGCCTTGCCGGGCTTCGCCGCGCGCTGATCGAAGCGGTGCCGCATCTGGGTGCCATGGACGTGGTGCCGGAAAACACCTGGAAAGCGGTGAAGCCGAAGAAACTGGCGAAAGCCACGTTCCGCAACGCGATCCGCGATTTCTATCTGACCAACCCGATTGCCCGCGCCTCGGCGCTGATGGGCGAGCTCTCGGCGCAGGCGCAAGCCCGCAAGGCAGAGGATATCGCCGCAGAATGATCCAGTCTGGTCGCCATATCACCCCGCTTGCCGCGCTGGCGCTCGCCGCCTGCGCGCCGCAAGGCGCTCAGGTGAGCCGGGCCGCGCTGCCGTTCGAGCCGAAATATCTCGGCATCGAAACCGCGCTGCTCGATGGCGATCTGGTGGATTTCAAACTGCGGATGACCGGGGCGCGCGACCAACAGGATGTGGCGGATTATGGCGATTGCGCTGCGGCGCGTTATGCGCTTATCCGGGGCTACGGTTTCGCCCGCCATGTGCGCACCAACGTGAATATGAGTGGCAATGTCTGGACGGGAGACGCTGTATACGTCATCTCCGACGCGCTGCCAGAAGGGTTGCGGACGATTGATGCGGAAGTGACCGCATCCGCCTGCAACGAAAACGGGATACCGACGATCTGAGGCCCATGCACGATGTATGAATTCTTCACGACGACCAATCTCGGCATTGCGCTGCTCGTTCTAGGGCAGGTGCTGCTGATCGTGGTGCCGCTTCTGGTGGCGCTGGCCTTTCTGCTTTGGGCCGACCGTAAGGTTTGGGGGGCCGTGCAGCTGCGCCGGGGCCCCAACGTGGTGGGTGCCTTTGGCCTGCTGCAAAGCTTTGCCGACTTCATCAAGTTCCTGCTGAAGGAAATCGTGGTGCCGGCGGGGGCGGACAAATTCGTCTTCTTCCTCGCGCCGATGCTGACGCTGGTGCTGTCGATGGTGGCCTGGGCGGTGATCCCGTTCAATCCGGGTTGGGTGCTGGCCGACATCAACGTGGCGATCCTGTTTGTTTTCGCGGTCTCCTCGCTTGAGGTCTACGGCATCATCATGGGGGGCTGGGCGTCGAACTCCAAATACGCCTTCCTCGGTTCGCTGCGTTCGGCGGCTCAGATGATTTCCTATGAGGTGTCGCTGGGTCTGATCATCATCGGGGTGATCATCTCGACCGGCTCGATGAACCTCACCGATATCGTGAATGCGCAGGCCGGGGCAGGGCTTCTGTCCTGGTACTGGATCCCGCATTTCCCGATGGTGTTTTTGTTCCTGATCTCGGCGCTCGCCGAAACCAACCGCCCGCCGTTTGACCTTCCGGAAGCGGAATCCGAACTGGTTGCAGGCTTCAAGATCGAATATTCCTCGACCGCCTATCTGCTGTTCATGATCGGGGAATATGTGGCCATCGTGCTGATGTGCGCGATGATCTCGACCCTGTTCTTTGGCGGCTGGCTGTCGCCGATCCCGGGTATTCCCGACAGCATCTGGTGGCTCCTGCTCAAGATCGTGTTCTTCTTCTTCATCTTCTCGATGGTGAAGGCGATCACGCCGCGCTACCGCTACGACCAGCTGATGCGGGTTGGTTGGAAAGTGTTCCTGCCGCTGTCGCTGGGCTGGGTTGTTCTGGTGGCTTTCTTCGCGCAATACGGCGCATTCTGGGGCGCCTATGCCCGCTGGACCGTGGGAGGGTAATCCGATGGCATTCGACTACGTTCGCGCCGCTAAATATTTCGTGCTGTGGGACTATATCGTCGGCTTCAAACTGGGGATGAAGTACTTCTTCAAACCCAAGGTGACGATCAACTACCCCTACGAGAAAAACCCGCTCTCGCCGCGTTTCCGGGGCGAGCACGCGCTGCGCCGCTATCCCAACGGCGAAGAACGCTGCATTGCCTGCAAGCTCTGCGAGGCGATCTGCCCGGCGCAGGCGATCACCATTGATGCCGAGCCCCGTGAAGACGGTTCGCGGCGCACCACGCGCTACGATATCGACATGACCAAATGCATCTATTGCGGCTTCTGCCAGGAAGCCTGCCCGGTGGATGCCATCGTCGAGGGGCCGAATTTCGAATATGCCACCGAAACCCGTGAAGAGCTGTTCTACGACAAGCAGAAACTGCTCGATAACGGCGAACGTTGGGAAGCCGAGATCGCCCGCAATATCGAACTAGACGCCCCCTATCGCTAAGGCCTGACTGTGACCACTCGCTCGCTGACATTCCCCACGCTTGTGGGCCTCATCTCCGAGGCGGTGCTGCTTGGCACCGCTGCGGCTGAGGCTGGCACCGGCGTTGAGGCATGGAATGCCGAGCGGGCACGGCTGTTCTCGCAGGTCTGCATGGCGGCGGCGCCGGATTTTTCCGGCTTCGAGCTGGCGGCCCGTGTGGCCGGGATGGACCCGACAGCGGATGGCATGCATTTCGATCCCGAGGTGCTGGTCTCGCTGGAAGGCGACGCAAACAATTGCGCCTGCTACATGACCGCCGGTGCCCCGGATGCGCCCGGGCTGATCAAGACGGTCAGCGATCGTCTGGTGGCCGATTATCCCGATCTGCTTGGAGCGGTGGCCGAACAGGGGCCGCTCAATGAGGTTGATTTCGAAATGTCGGGCGTTCAGGTGCATCTGACGCTGGCAACCGAGCCCTATGAGGGCAATGACTGGCTGATCGGGCTGGTCAAGGTGCCGGAGGCTTGCCCGCTATGAGCGATTTTACCCGGACATATGCCGCGATGATGGAGCAGGGGGCGCAGATGCTGCGCGCCTTCAATCCTGCGCTGGAAGGCTTTTCGCCGGAGGGGCTGGATAAGCTCTTGCCGACGATGCCGAAAGACTGGATGGAGGCGATGTTCGGCAACGCTTTCAACACCGAAGGTCTGGACGCGAAAACCCGGCTGCTGGTGACGCTTGGCGGGCTGGTGGCCACCGGCGCCAGCGCCACGCCGCAAATCAAGATCACGCTGCGCCACCTCATCGAGGCCGGTGCCAGCGAACAGGAAATCGCCGAAGTCATCTACCAGATGTCGATGCTTGGGGGACTTCCGGCCATGAACCGGGCAATGGAGCTTGCGAAAAGCGTCTTTGCCGAACAGGAAAACGAGGAGGGGGACGCATGAGCGTTGCCGCAGTCGCATTTTACATCTTTGCGCTGACCGTGCTGACCGGGGGTGTTTTCACCATCGTCAGTCGTAACCCGGTGCATTCGGTGCTCTGGCTCATCACGACCTTTATCGGCGCGACCGGTATATTCGTGATGATGGGGGCCGAGTTCCTCGCCATGCTCCTGATGATCGTCTATGTCGGCGCGGTGGCGGTGCTGTTCCTCTTCGTGGTGATGATGCTCGACATTGATTTCGCCGAGCTGAAAGCCGGGATGGCGAAATACATGCCGCTGGGTCTGCTGATCGGCGCGGTGCTGCTGATCGAGCTGGGCATGATGTTCGGCCCGTGGATGACGGCGGATGGCGTGCAGGTGCTCGCAGCACCAGTGGTGGGCGATGTGCCCAACACCACCCAGCTGGGCCTCGTCGTCTATGACGATTACCTGCTCCTGTTCCAGCTTGCCGGTTTGATCCTGCTGGTCGCCATGATCGGCGCCATCGTGCTGACCGTGCGCCATCGCCGGGACATCAAGCGGCAGAACGTGATCGCGCAGATGCATCGCGATCCGAAGGCGCAGTTGCATTTTGTGGATGTGAAGCCCGGGCAGGGGCTCTGAGTGAACGAAAGATGACCCGAGAGGTCACGAAAGAGGGACGACATGATCGGACTTGAACATTACCTGGGGCTGGCGGCGGCTTTGTTCGTCATTGGTATCTTCGGGCTCTTCCTGAACCGCAAAAACGTTATCGTGCTGCTCATGTCGATCGAACTGATGCTGCTCGCGGTGAACATCAACCTGGTGGCCTTCTCGACCTTTCTGGGCGATCTGACCGGCCAGGTCTTCACTCTCTTCGTGCTCACGGTGGCTGCCGCTGAGGCCGCAATTGGCCTCGCGATCCTTGTGAGCTTCTTCCGTGGCCGCGGCACGATCGCGGTGGAAGATGTCAACGTGATGAAAGGCTGAGGTTCATGGTCCAGACTATCCTCTTTGCACCGCTCATCGGTGCGATCATCGCGGGCTTCGGCCACCGGGTGATCGGCGATAAAGGCGCGCAATATCTTACCACCGCGCTTCTGTTCCTCGCCATGCTTCTGAGCTGGATCGTGTTCCTGACCCTGGGCAACGAAACCCAGCATATCGAGATCATGCGCTGGGTGAATTCCGGCTCGCTGCAAACCGATTGGGGCGTGCGCCTCGACCGGCTGACGGCCACCATGCTGATCGTGGTCAACACCGTGTCGGCGCTCGTGCACCTCTATTCGATGGGCTACATGGCCCATGATCCGCAATTCGAGGGCGTCAGCTACCGGCCGCGCTTCTTTGCCTATCTGTCGCTGTTCACCTTCGCGATGCTGATGCTGGTGACCGCCGACAACCTCCTGCAGATGTTCTTTGGTTGGGAAGGTGTGGGCCTTGCCTCCTATCTGCTCATCGGTTTCTACTACAAAAAGCCCTCGGCCAACGCCGCCGCGATCAAGGCTTTCGTGGTCAACCGGGTGGGTGACTTCGGCTTTGCCCTCGGGATTGCCGGTCTCTATTTCATGACCGACTCGATCAAGTTCGACGATGTCTTTGCCGCCGCCCCCGGGCTGGCCGATGCCAGCCTGCATTTCCTCTGGGCCGACTGGAACGCCGCCAACGTGCTGGCTGTTCTGCTCTTCATCGGCGCGATGGGGAAATCGGCGCAGCTCTTCCTGCACACCTGGCTGCCAGACGCGATGGAAGGCCCGACCCCGGTGTCGGCCCTGATCCACGCCGCCACCATGGTGACCGCCGGTGTGTTCCTGGTCTGCCGCATGTCGCCCTTGATGGAATATGCGCCTGAAGCCACCCAGTTCATCGTGGTCATCGGTGCGGCCTCGGCCTTCATCGCCGCCACCATCGGTCTGGTGCAGAACGACATCAAACGCGTGATCGCCTATTCGACCATGTCGCAGCTCGGCTACATGTTCGTGGCCGCTGGCGTGGGTGTCTATTCGGTGGCGATGTTCCACCTGCTGACACACGCCTTCTTCAAGGCGATGCTGTTCCTTGGGGCCGGTTCGGTGATCCACGGGATGCATCACGAGCAGGATATGCGCAACTATGGCGCCCTGCGTAAAAAGCTGCCCTTCACCTTCTGGGCGATGATGATCGGCACGCTGGCGATCACCGGCGTCGGTATCCCGTTCTCGGGCGCGCTCTTCGGGGTTCCGATTGGCTTTGCTGGCTTCCTGTCGAAAGACGCGATCATCGAAAGCGCCTATGCGGGCACCAATGGTGGTTTTGCTTTCTGGGCGCTGGTCATCGCGGCCCTGTTCACCGCCTTCTATTCCTGGCGGCTGATCTTCCTCACCTTCTACGGCTCGGCGCGCGGCGATCATCATACCCATGATCACGCCCATGAAAGCCCGATGGTGATGCTTGTGCCGCTCGGCGTGCTGGCGCTCGGCGCCACCTTTGCCGGGATGATCTGGTACAACTCTTACTTTGGCGACCACGCGAAAGTGTTGAGCTTCTTCGGCATGGAAGAGCATGTCGCCGCGGCTGAGCATGGTGCAGAAGCCGGGGCCGAAGCGGGCGCCGAAGGTGCCGCCGCTGAAGCGGAAACTCTGCCGGGTGACGATCAGGCCGGTGCTGAAGCTGGCGCTGCTGCCGATCACGGTGTCAGCATGGTGGCCGAAGCTCCGAAAGGCGCGATCTTCATGGGTGCGGAAAACGAGGTGCTTGAAAAAGCCCACGCCGCGCCTGCCTGGGTCAAGCTGTCGCCCTTCTTTGCGATGCTCGCGGGCTTCCTCATCGCCTTCTGGTTCTACATCGTGAACCCGGCGATGCCGAAGAAAACCGCCGAAGCGATGCCGCATCTCTACAAGTTCCTGCTCAACAAGTGGTATTTCGACGAAGCCTACGACTTTTTGTTCGTCGGCCCGGCGAAAGCCATCGGGCGCTTCCTGTGGAAACGCGGTGACGGCACCGTCATCGACGGCACGATTGACGGCGTGGCGATGGGCATCGTGCCCTGGTTCACCCGTAAGGCCCAACAGCTGCAATCGGGCTATGTCTACACCTACGCGCTGTCGATGGTTATCGGCATCGTCGCACTCATCACGATCATGGCGCTCACCGGAGGGGCGAAGTAATGGACAATCTGCTTTCGATCGTCACCTTCCTGCCGCTGGTGGCTGCCGCGATCCTCGCGCTGTTCCTGCGCGGCGACGACGAGGCGGCGGACCGCAACGCCAAATGGTTGGCGCTTGCGGCAAGTACGGCGACCTTTCTGATCTCTCTGGCGATCCTGTTCAAATTCGATCCCTCCAACACCGGCTTTCAGATGGTGGAAGAGAGCAAATGGATCATGGGTCTGAACTACAAGATGGGCGTTGACGGGATCAGCGTGCTCTTCGTGCTGCTGACCACCGCGCTGATGCCGATCACCATTGCCGCCACCTGGACCGTGAAAACCCGGGTGAAGGAATACATGATCGCCTTCCTGATCCTCGAAACCCTGATGATCGGGGTCTTCGCGGCGCTGGATCTGGTGCTGTTCTACCTGTTCTTCGAAGCGGGCCTAATCCCGATGTTCCTGATCATCGGCATCTGGGGCGGCAAACGCCGGATCTACGCGGCGTTCAAGTTCTTCCTTTACACCTTCCTGGGCTCGGTGCTGATGCTGGTTGCGATGATCTACATGTTCGTGAATGCGGGTACGACCGACATCCCGACGCTGATGCATCACAGCTTTGCCTCCGAGAGCTTCAGCCTCTTGGGCATCCATATCGCGGGCGGTGTGCAGACGCTGCTGTTCCTGGCCTTCTTTGCCAGCTTCGCGGTGAAAATGCCGATGTGGCCGGTGCATACCTGGCTGCCCGATGCGCACGTTGAAGCGCCGACCGCGGGTTCGGTGGTGCTGGCGGCGATCCTCTTGAAGATGGGCGGCTACGGCTTCCTGCGCTTCAGCCTGCCGATGTTCCCCATCGGTTCGGATGTGATGACCAACTTCGTGCTCTGGATCTCGGTGATTGCGATTGTCTACACCTCGCTGGTGGCGCTGGTGCAGGACGATATGAAAAAGCTCATCGCTTATTCGTCGGTCGCCCATATGGGCTATGTCACCGCCGGGATCTTCGCCGCCAACCAGCAAGGTGTGGATGGCGCGATCTTCCAGATGCTCAGCCACGGCTTTGTCGCAGGCGCGCTCTTCCTCTGCGTCGGTGTGGTCTATGACCGGATGCACACCCGCGAGATTGCAGCCTATGGCGGGTTGGTGAACCGGATGCCGCGCTATGCGCTGGTGTTCATGTTCTTCACCATGGCCAATGTCGGCCTGCCGGGCACCTCGGGCTTTGTCGGTGAATTCCTCACCCTCATGGGCATGTTCCAGGCCAATACCTGGATCGCCGCCGTGGCCGCCACGGGCGTGATCCTCTCGGCCTCCTATGCGCTCTGGCTCTATCGTCGGGTGGTGTTTGGCGACCTGATCAAGGAAAGCCTGAAAACCATCACCGATATGGATGGCCGCGAAAAGGCGATCTTTGCTCCACTGATTGCCATGACCATCATCCTCGGCGTCTATCCGAGCCTTGTGACCGATCTGATCGGCCCCTCGGTGACGGCGCTTCTCGATCAATACCACGCAGCCATGCCCGCCGTCGCGGACCTGGCCTCGGCCACGCATTAAGGGGAACGCGATGACTTCGTTCGATCTTCAAGCCATTTTCCCCGAGCTGATCCTCGCCATTTACGCGATGCTCGCCCTGTTGGGGGCGGTCTATACCGGCAAGGACAACATGACCTCGCTGGTGACCTGGGCAACGGCGGCCGTGATGGCGGCGCTGGCGCTCTGGATCGGCCTCTCCGAGCCGGTCAGCGGTGAAGCCTTTGGCGGCCTTCTGCGGGTCGATGCCTATGCGCGCTTCGGTCAGGTGGGCGTGCTGCTCGCCGGGGCTGCGGTGCTCTTGGCCGGGATGGAGCCGATGGCGCGTCGTGGCCTTGCACGGTTCGAATATCCGGTGCTCGTCGCACTGGCGACCGTGGGCATGATGATCATGGTTTCGGCTGGCGATCTGATGAGCCTCTATATGGGCCTCGAACTGCAATCGCTGGCGCTCTACGTCGTTGCCGCGCTGAACCGCGACTCTGTGAAATCGACCGAAGCCGGGATGAAATACTTCATCCTTGGCGCGCTGTCCTCGGGCCTGCTGCTCTACGGCGCCTCGCTGACCTATGGCTATGCTGGCACCACCCATTTCTCGGGCATCGTGACCGCGGCCACCGACGGCCATCTCGGGCTGGGGCTGCTCTTTGGTCTCACCTTCGTGGCGGCGGGTCTGGCTTTCAAGGTTTCCGCCGTGCCCTTCCACATGTGGACGCCGGATGTGTACGAAGGCGCGCCAACCCCGGTGACGGCCTTCTTCGCCACCGCGCCGAAACTCGCCGCGATGGGTCTGTTTGGCCGGGTGATGTTCGATGCTTTCGGGCAGGCCGTGGCCGATTGGCAGCAGATCATCGCGCTGATGGCGCTTCTGTCGATGTTCCTCGGCGCGATTGCCGCGATCGGGCAGACCAATATCAAACGCCTGATGGCCTATTCCTCGATCACCCATATGGGCTTTGCGCTTCTGGGTCTCGCTGCGGGCAGCGCCTACGGCGTGCAGGCGATGCTGGTCTATATGGCGATCTATCTGACCATGAACGTCGGCGTCTTTGCCTTCATCATGTCGATGGAGCGCGACGGCAAGCCGGTGACCGAGATCACCGCGCTGAACCAGTACGCGAAGGCCGAGCCGATCAAGGCGCTGGCGATGCTGGTGCTGTTCTTCTCGCTGGCCGGTGTGCCGCCGATGGTGGGCTTCTTCGGGAAGTTCTACGTGCTGAACGCCGCCGTGCAGGCAGGCTATACTTGGCTGGCCATTGCCGGTGTGATCGCCTCGGTGATCGGTGCCTATTACTACATTCGCATCGTCTACCTGATGTATTTCGGCGAGGCCGAAGGGAGCACGCTGGAAACCCCGATGAGCGCCCCCGCCTGGGTCATGCTGATGGGGTCTGCGGCGATCATGGTTCTCGGTGTGATCAACCTGCTCGGCGTCGAAGGCGCTGCGGCAGCGGCGGCGGCGGCGCTGATCAACTGACCTGCGCCCACGCCAATTCGCAAGACAATCGCTGCCCGGTGGAACCCCGCCGGGCAGTTTTCTCGTTTCTGGGAGATCTGTACCATGGCCGGTGACTGGCCCCGGGGCTATGGCCACTTGCCACTGGGCGAGGTCGGCTCGACGCTCGATGAAGCGCGCAATCGGCTGGCTGATTTTGCCGGTCCGACCTGGATCACCGCCGCCCGCCAGACCGCCGCGCGCGGGCGTCGCGGGCGGCCTTGGGTGAACCCAGAGGGCAATTTCGCCGCCACGCTGGTGCTGCCGGGGCTGAGCGGCGCGGAGGCCGCCCTGAGGAGCTTCATCGCGGCGCTGGCGCTGCATGATGCCTTTGTGACGCTCACCGGACGCCCCGCCGCCTTCGCGCTGAAATGGCCCAATGATGTGCTGCTGAATGGCGGCAAGGTCGCGGGGATCCTGCTCGAAAGCCTGTCGGTGCAGAACCGCCCGGCCGGGCTGGCGATTGGCATCGGGGTGAACCTCGCGGAAGCGCCCGGCGCCGATGCGGTTGAGGCGCGTGCCCTGCGCCCGGTCTCGCTTCTGAACGAAACCGGCGCGAAAGTGACGCCTGACGAGTTTCTGGAAGCGCTCGCGCCTGCCTTCGCCCATTGGGAGGCGCAGTTTGCCACTCTGGGTTTCGCCCCGATCCGCGAGGCCTGGCTGGCCCGTGCTGCCCGCTTGGGCGAGGTGGTCACCGCCCGTCTGCCCGGCGAAGAGATCATTGGCACCTTCCGCGATGTGGACGCGGCGGGTCAACTTGTCCTATCAACACCCCGTGGGCTTCGCCGCATTGCGGCGGGCGATGTGTTCTTCTGAGGGAAAGCCATGCTTCTGGCCATTGATTGCGGCAATACCAATACCGTCTTCTCGGTCTGGGATGGCGAGACATTCCTGTGCACCCTGCGCACCTCGACCGAACACCAACGCACCGCCGACCAGTATTTCGTCTGGTGGGATACGCTCACCCGCCATCATGGCATCAAGCCCGAGATCACCGGCGTGGTGATTTCCTCGACCGTGCCGCGCGTGGTGTTTAATCTGCGGGTCTTCACCGACCGCTATTTCGGCCTGCGCCCGCTGGTGGTGGGCAAGCCCGATTGCGCCCTGCCGGTTGAGGTGCGGGTTGATGCGGGCACACAGGTGGGGCCCGACCGGCTGGTCAACACCGTGGCGGGCTATGATCTTTACGGCGGCGATCTGATCGTTGTGGATTTCGGCACTGCCACCACCTTTGACGTGGTCGATCAGGATGGCGCCTATATCGGCGGGGTCATCGCGCCGGGGGTGAACCTGAGCCTCGAAGCGCTGCATATGGCCGCCGCCGCCTTGCCGCATGTCGACATCACCCATCCCGACCATGTGATCGGCACCAATACGGTGGCCTGCATGCAGTCGGGCATCTTCTGGGGCTATGTCGGGCTGATCAAGGAAATCTCGGCGCGGATCAAGGAAGAACATGGCAGACCGATGAAAGTGATCGGCACCGGCGGCCTTGCCCCGCTGTTCCAGAGCCACGCGCCCATCTTCGACGAATTTGCCGACAACCTCACCATGCACGGGCTTGTAAAAGTCTATAACCATAACAAAGAACAGGGCTTTATATGACCAAGAACCGGCTGATCTATCTTCCTCTCGGCGGTGCCGGCGAGATTGGCATGAACGCATATGTCTACGGCTATGGCGAGCCGGGCAAAGAGAGGCTGATCGTGGTCGATCTGGGCGTGACCTTCCCGGATATGGACGGCTCGCCGGGCGTGAACCTGATCATGGCCGATGTCAGCTATCTGAAAGAAAATGCCGACCGGATCGAGGCGATCTTCATCACCCATGCCCATGAAGACCATGTGGGCGCGGTCGGGTTGCTCTGGCCCGAGCTGCGCGCGCCGATCTATGCGCGTCCCTTCACCGGCCATATCGCTAAGCTGAAGATGGAAGATGCCGGGCAGGACCCCGAGCATGTGAACATCGTCGAGCCCTGGCCTGCAACGGTTCAGGCCGGGCCGTTCAAGGTGGCGATCCTGCCAGTGGCGCATTCGATCCCCGAAAGCGCCGGTCTGGTGATCGACACGCCTGCCGGGCGGGTGGTGCATACCGGCGACTTCAAACTCGACAAGGCCCCCGGTGTGGGCGAGGCTTGGGACGAAGCAATGTGGCGCGAAGCCACGGGCGGGCGGGTGCGCGCGCTGGTCTGCGATTCAACCAATGTGTTTTCGCCCAAACCCGGCCGGTCCGAGGCCGATCTGGTCGCGCCGCTGGCCAAGCTGGTGGCGAAAGCGCCGCATATGGTTGTGGCCACTACCTTTGCCTCGAACGTGGCGCGGGTGAAAACTCTGGCTGAGGCCGGAAAGGCCGCCGGGCGCTCGGTCTGTCTGCTCGGCCGGGCGATGCGGCGGATGATCGAGGCGGGGCTGGAAACCGGCGTGCTCGACAGTTTCCCCTCCACCGTGACGCCGGAAGATGCCCGCGACATCCCGCGCGAAAGCCTGATGCTGATCGTCACCGGCAGTCAGGGCGAACGCCGCGCGGCCTCTGCCCAGCTCAGCCGGGGCAAATATCTGGGCCTGGAGCTGGCCGAGGGCGATATGTTCCTGTTCTCGTCGAAAACCATCCCCGGCAACGAACGTGGGGTGGGGCGCATTCACAACGCCTTTTCCGAAATGGGCGTGGATGTGGTGGCCGAAAACGATGCCTATCACGTCTCGGGCCATGCCAACCGGCCCGATCTGGAAAAGATGCATGCGGTGGTGGACCCGGAATTTGTCGTGCCGATGCACGGCGAACACCGACATCTGCGCGAACATGCCAAACTGGCCATCGCCAATGGTCGCAATGCCATCGTGGTGGTGAACGGGGCGGTCTGCGATCTCACCGGACCGGCGCCGCATATCGTTCAGCATGTCGAGGCGGATCGTCTCTATCTCGATGGCACGGTGCTGATCGGGGCGCTGGACGGGATCGTGCGCGACCGCATCCGTCTGGCGTTGAATGGCCATGTGATCGTGAATGTCATCCTTGATGACGACGAGCCTCTGGGCGAACCTTGGGTGGAAGTGGTGGGCCTGCCGGAAACCGGCAAATCCCGTGCGGCTCTGGTCGAGGTGCTGGAAGAGGATCTGGGCCAGTTCCTGATGCGCGCCAAACCGAAAACCCTGCGCGACGACGAAGCGCTGGAAGACGAGCTGCGCCGCATCGCCCGCAAGACCACGCAAGACGAAGTGGGTCACAAACCCGAAGTCCTGGTGGTGATCAGCCGCCTCGAACCGTAAGCCTACTGCCCCAAGGGCAGCATTTGGGCCAAACCGTATCCCCGCCGCTCCTCCAAAGGGGGGCGGGGTCATGCGCGTGCAGGTACCATGGCGACGGGCGGGCATATCCTTGCGCCACAGCGGCACGCTGGCGGATGTGTAGGCAATCCCCTGTCCAGCCAAGCTCACCCAGCCAAGCCACGTCCTCGCCCCTCACAGCCGCACTGAGGCTACGTGACAATCCAACCGTAACCCCACTCCCGCCCACCGCGCTCGTCACTGGCAACCCACGCAGCCTTGCCGGGGGGGGCGCCCGATGTTCCCTAAAACACGGAGCGTGGCGTATTGGAGCGGAAACGCGCACGTGCATCGCCACCTCAAAGGGCCGCGCACTGGGCCCGCCTGCCGGGCGTCTGGCGGGACAACGTTTGGGGAGTAGTGCGAAGCTCGACTGTCGCGGCTGGAGGGGCCGTGCAGGGCAGGGCGCGGCGCGCGCAGCTATACGGGCGCGCAAACCGCGATGGTGCCTTGAGTGTCGGGACGGCGTGCCCCGACCGACCACCAGCCTGATATCACTCGGCGGCGCTGGCCGCTGCCTCTGCCAGCTCGGTATCCGAATGCAGATGCAGATCTTCGATCAGCTTGCGGATCCGCGGCTGCGCATATTGCGGCTCGGTGAATTCCGCCCCCATCTGGTTCTGATTGCTCCAGCGCACCTTCACCCGAAGCGGGGGCAAGCCATCCAGCTGCACCGATTGCACCGGGCCGTTCAGAAACACTTTTGACAGAGAAGGCAGGCTAATTCTCAGGCCCCCAAGCGACAAGTCCACCGTTTCCGAGTGGAACGAAACGCCACTTGCCTGAACAAGACAGGGCACATGAGCGACATACCGGTCATACTTACGACGATTTAACATGACAAAACCCCTAACCACACGGGGACCATTTACCCTGAAAAATATAGGGCAATGCCCTTAACTCAGAGCAAAGATCCGCGCCAATTACGGCAATTCGTCGGTCACCGCGCGGCGGAAACCGAGAAAAATAGATCGCATCTTAGGGATCAAGGGAAAGCCGGGGGCAAAGCTTTCTGCCCGCCGGATATATCGCCTTCGGGGCTTAACCGCGCCGTTCGTCAAAGCTCTGGGCGATGAAGCCGGGCATATGGTCGCCCATGCCCACAACAGCACGCTCATGGCCGCGCCGTGCCGGAGCCCGGCCACGGCCAGACTCACCACGAGGCTCGTTCCGCGGCTCGCTGCGGCTTTCGCTGCGCTGTTCCCCACGGCCTTCACTGCGGCTTTCGCTGCGGGTCTCGGCCCGGGCTTCCGCCGGCTGTTCCGTCCGCGGCTGCGCCTCGGCATCGTCCTTGCGCCCGCGCCCACGTCCGCGCGCGGGGCGTTTCGGCGCCGCCTTACGGTCGTCTTCCGCCTCGGGAGCACTGTCTTCCGGCGCGCCTTTCAACGGGTTTTCGATGCGCGGAATATCCTTTTCGATCAGCCGCAGCACCGCGTCGAGGTTCTTCTCGTCGCGCGGCTCGCAGATCATGAAGGTCTTGCCCTTACGGCCCGCACGGCCGGTGCGCCCGATCCGGTGCACGTAATCCTCGGCATGGCTCGGCACGTCGAAGTTGAACACATGGCTCACATTCGGCACGTCAAGCCCGCGCGCGGCCACGTCGGAGGCGCAGAGGAAACGGATGGTGCCATCGCGGAAGCCTTGCAGCACTTCCATGCGCTTGGACTGGTCCAGATCGCCATGGATCGGCTCGGCATTATAGCCGTATTTCTTCAGGCTTTTGGCCACGATATCCACATCCGTCTTGCGGTTGCAGAAGATGATCGCGTTGCTGCAGGCCTCGCCTTCGCTCTCGATCAGCGCCCGCAGAACCTGCCGTTTTTCTGTGGCAGCGCGGTCGCGGCGCGAGGGTTTGAACATCACCATCGCCTGTTCGATGGTCTCGGAGGTCGTGGCCTGACGGGCCACTTCGATCCGCGCCGGGTTCGACAGGAAGGTATTGGTGATCCGCTCGATCTCGCTGGCCATGGTGGCCGAGAAGAACAGCGTCTGGCGGGTGAAGGGCACCAGACCGAAAATGCGTTCGATATCGGGGATGAAGCCCATATCGAGCATCCGGTCGGCCTCGTCGACCACCATGATCTGCACGCCGGTCAAGAGGAGCTTGCCACGCTCGAAATGGTCGAGCAGACGGCCCGGCGTGGCGATGAGCACGTCAACGCCGCGATCAATCAGCTGATCCTGTTCCTTGAAGCTCACACCGCCGATCAACAGCGCCTTGGTCAGCTTCACATGTTTGGCATAGGTTTCGAAGTTCTCCGCCACCTGAGCGGCCAGTTCGCGCGTCGGGCACAGCACCAGCGAGCGCGGCATCCGCGCACGGGCACGGCCACGGGCCAGCTGAGTGATCATCGGAAGAACGAAAGAGGCGGTTTTGCCGGTGCCGGTCTGGGCGATCCCGAGCACATCGCGCCCTTC
This sequence comes from Paracoccaceae bacterium, assembly GCA_050288685.1. Lineage (GTDB taxonomy): Bacteria > Pseudomonadota > Alphaproteobacteria > Rhodobacterales > Rhodobacteraceae > Sinisalibacter. Next base: position 518,023 of record JBNKEH010000003.1, read on the forward strand.
AAGGGCCGGGGGGATCGCGCCTGCCTGAATCGGCGTCGGCGTTTCGTAGCCTGCCTCTTCAATGGCTTTGAGAACTTTGGGGTTGAGATTGAGGTCGGTGAATTTGGTCAAGTTGTGCCTTTCGGTGCTGCGGCAAAATATGGCCGCAGGTTTCCGCGCGGCCCGCCCGGCCGGATTGCCGATGCGTCTTGTTTGCAGAGGACTTACTGCGCAGCCGGACAAAGGTCAAGAAAATGACGAGGATAGCGGCTCATGCGCGGTCAATCCGCCGAGGTTAAGCGCCTACGCGTGGGATTATGTAGGCTGATATAAGCCCCGGTGGTGTGGATAAACCCATCCCGGCGGCGCATTTACCCCTCACCCCACGGGGCAGGAGAGGCCGGGGGCGGATCATTGTGTTTCTGGTGATCATATCGCTATCGCGTCCGACCTGCCCACAACACGCCTCGCGCTGCCACTCTGTTCGGGCAGCGCGAGTGCGTCGGGATCAAAGCCCCTGCGCTGAGGGCAGGGGCGCTCCCTCATCCATCTGTTCCGCCCCACGATGGGCGGCCTCGATCCGGGCCCAGAGCAGCGCCGTACCGCCTTCGGGGCGCTCTAGCCCGGTTAGGGCATAGGCAAAGCGCGGGGCACGGGCGGCGAGGGCCTCGATCTCTGTAATCAGCGCCGCGCCTTGCCGGGCGATCAGATCGTCCAGCGGCCCCGCCGCGATCAGCGCCGCCTGATCGGGCGTGTCGCATTGGGCAAGGCAGGCGCAGAGTGCCGCCAGAGCGCGCTCAGGCGCGGTTTCGACCAGCGCATCGAACAGCAGAAAGGTCCAGGCTTCCGCATGCTCGGCCTCGTCCGTGGCCAGTGTTTCGCCCAGATAAGTCAGAAACCGCGTGGCAAAGCGCGCCAGCGGCAGATCGCCGTCGGGCAGGCTGTCGGGCGAAACGCCAAGCGCGTCGGCCACAAGGGCACGGGGCAGGGTGGGATCTTGCATCTCGGAAACCATCTTGGGCCTTTCTGCACGGGGTTGCCCCCGGCTACCCGCATCAGCAGGCACGGGTCAATCCCGCCCGTCACCAGCGCCCCTTGGCCCCGCCGCGTCAGCCCAGATCAAAGACGGAATGCGTGCGGATCCAGTCTCGGATGTAATCGTGCCAGGCGCTCCAGTCCTGCCATGTGGCCTCGGCCCATTCTGTGACTTTGGCAATATGCTGATCGCCTCCGGCATAGGGGGCGACCTCGTCGACCGTTATGCTGAAACGCTCCGGTGCGGTCAGGGGGATCAGGGTTTTCTTGTGGCGGGCGAAATCCAGCATCACCGCGTTGGTTTCGCGGGGTGGGCGGGGCGCGGTCAGTTGCACATAGAGCCGGGCCAGATGCAGGCCGACCGACTGGATCGCCCGCCGGTCTTCATCGCTGCCCGGATGCTGCACCGCCCAGGTATCGACCGTGAGCCGGTGGATCTGCATCAGCCAGGGCGTGCTGAACTCTGCTGCAAGCAGCGTGTTGAACCCTTCATAGCAGCCGGGCGAGGAGGCCATATAGGCATGAACGGGGCCGGTGCTGGCGGGCAGGAGCGAGCCGCAGCCAATACAGCGCTGCATATCCTGAGGGGTCGTGTTCATGGTGACACACCTTTGAATGGGCAGGCCCCGGCGGGACCAGCCTGATGATGGGATCAGAATGGAAGGTGCTGCCCGGCGGGGATCAGGCCGTGGATTTCATCGCCGTCGTCAGCCATTGGCTGAAGCCTTGGCTCAGCCTTTCGTAACGGGCGATGAAATCCGGATGCGACAGGTACATATCCGCCAGCCCGGCATAGGCCTCGGGCGGGCAGGGGCGCCCCCACATCGACGCGACCCAGGCGCGGTGCGCGCTGCAATCGGCGGCGTCGGGAGCTTTCCCGGCCTCGTAATCCGCCACCAGCGCCGCTTCGATGTCTTTCAGGGCCGCCATGCGCTCTTCCATGCCCTCGGGCGCGGCCTCCAGATGGGCTTTCGAGGCAGCAATCTGTGCAGCCATGTCGGCCCCGTAGATGTCCACCAGCCAAGCCTCATACTCCGCCTGTGTCTCGGGGGCGAAGGGGGTGTAGAGGTCATCAATCGTCATGTCTTTTTCTCCTTTCAGTTCGGAAAGGGTGCGATCGAGGGTGGCGATCATCTGCGCCTGATGGGCCAGATCGCGGGCCAGCCGGGCGCGATGGGCTTCCAGCCGCGCCATGCGGTCTTCGCCCTCCAAGAGCGCGGCAATCTCACCCAGCGGCAGGCCTGCGGCGCGGTAGAACAGGATTTCCTGCAGGCGCAGCGCCTGATCGCGGCGATAGAGCCGGTAGCCATTGGCGGCGATATGGGCGGGGCGCAGCAAGCCGATGGCGTCGTAATGGTGCAGCATGCGCACGCTGACACCCGACGCTTTTGCCAGTTCTCCGACCGTATATTCCTCGATTCGTCTTTCCATGACTCTTTCATCAGGCCTGACGCTGTGTGAGGGTCAAGTGTGCGAAGAAGCAGTTAGCGGTAACATTATAGAGAACATAGACTTACATATATGGGCGAGTTCGCCCATTCTCGCGCGCGTGTCAGGTTTCGGGGCCTGCGGTCGTATTCGGGGCTTGCCAAATCGCGCCCATCCGGCCAAGCCTCGCCCCATGACGATGCTGCCCGATCTCACCTCCGACTGTTCCGCCTGTACGGCGCTCTGCTGCATGGCGCTGGCCTTTGACGAGGGCGAGGATTTCGCCTTCGACAAGCCCGCCGGTTTGCCTTGCCCCAACCTGACCGCCGATTTCGGCTGTCAGCTCTACGGCTATCTGGAAGCCGAAGGGTTTCGCGGCTGCGTCCGCTATGAATGCCACGGCGCCGGTCAGCGGGTCTCGCAAGAGCTGTTCCCCGGCGAGAACTGGCGCGAGGATCCCTCGCTCGCTCGCCCGATGATCACCGCCTTCGCCGCGATGCGGAAGGTCCACGAGGCGCTGGAGCTGCTCAGCGCCGCCGCCCGGCTGGAGCTGCCGCTCTCGCTCGAAGCCGAACGCGACGCGCTGATCGAGGCCTATGCACCGGAAGAGGGCTGGACCGCCGAGAGCCTTGCCGATTTCGTCGCCTCCGACATGCCCGCGCGTCTCGCCGCCTTCCTGCCGCGCCTGCGCGACTGGGTGTGACACGCTTGCCCTTGCAGGGGGGCAGCGGCCCCTCTACATTTTCAATGACAACCTTCAGGAGAAACGCGCCAATGGCCATTGAAGGATCCGAGATTGAAGCCCTCATCCGCGAGAGTTTTCCCGATGCAAAGATCATCGTCACCGACATGGCGGGCGACGGCAAGCATTGGGCGGCGGAAGTGACCGATGAAAGCTTTCGCGGCCAGAACCGCGTTCAGCAACAGCGCGCCGTCTATGCCGCGCTGAAAGGCAAGATGGATGGTAATCACGCCGAGCTCCACGCTCTGGCGCTGACGACCAAGGTTCCAGAATAGAAGACGCGAACAGAAAAGGATAAGGCAATGAGTGTTCAGGACACGATCCGGGAAACGGTCACCAGCAATGACGTGGTGCTGTTCATGAAGGGCACGAAAGAAATGCCGCAATGCGGGTTTTCCTCGCGCGTGGCGGGCGTGCTCACCTTCATGGGGGTCGAGTACAAAGATGTGAACGTGCTGGCCGATGACGAGATTCGTCAGGGCATCAAGGAATTTTCCGACTGGCCGACCATCCCGCAGCTCTACGTGAAGGGCGAATTTGTGGGCGGTTCCGACATCGTGACGGAAATGACCCTGTCGGGCGAGCTGGATCAGCTTTTCGAGACCCAAGGCGTGACCTATTCGAAAGAAGCCGCCGACAAGATCCGCGAAGCCAACGCCTGAGCGATTGCACAGACCCAAAGGCGCCCGGGGCCGCGGCCCAGCGGGCGCCTTTTGCATTTCGGGGCAAGGATTGAGCCCGGATCGGCGAGCCGCACAGCGGGCGCTGATGGTCGGGAAAGCCTTTGACGCTGCTACAGGTCGAATGGCGCGTCGGGTTTGGGACTCTCTGTCTTTACCCGGAGGACAACCTGACGCATGGGAATGCTGGAACCTATACCAATGACATGTTGTTCGGGTTGTGGCGACGCGCTAGGAAAACACCCATAGCGGGTGGTAAGGCTATAGGAAACAAAGATATTACTGCGCTTGTTGCATGAACAGGCACATGATTTTCGTCAGCAAAGTTCCTTTTTTTTACGCGTGACCTTGGTGTGAGTGCATTGGTCTAACCGTCCCTGTTTTAAACCGATCTGTGGGGATAGACATGAATATGAAATTTTCAACGCCACTGGTGGCTGCGGCTTCGTTTCTGACGCTGAGCGCTTGCATGGGGACCGACGCGGGAACCGCGGCAGCGGCCTATGAGACACTGAAAAGTACCGCCCCCACCGGTACAAGCGCGCTGGCTATGACCGCAATCGGGGAAGACACCCAAACAACATTGGTTGTTGCGCAGGCTACCGGATCGTGGAACCACGAGACTGGTGTCATTACACTGACCGATCAGACGATGGGGACGGGGACGTTCACTGATAGCAATGGGACGAATGATCTGGTCAATAATGGCCTAATCAAGGACGATGATCCCACCAACGGTACATTGGTCCTGACCCAAGTAAGCCAAACATATGATTACGTATCATATATTGCTGCGTCTGACGCTCCAACCACGCCTGTGGGGCAGATCGGCATTGCGACCGGTGCGACTAATGTGCCGACATCCGGCCAAGCAAATTACACTGGCGACTCTTTCGTCGCTTACAACCAAGGCGGGGGAACATCGGTAATTTTGACAGGTGACAGTTCGGCAAACGTTGATTTTGGCGCTGGGACGGTCAATGCCACGCTGAGTAATTTTGCAGTGCAGGGCGGTGGCGGCGCCGCAATCGATACGGTGACTCTGACGAATATGCAAATCAATGGCACCACGTTTGGCGGCGGAACAATCAGCACCTCACTGGGGGGCTCTGGGGTCGATCTGACCGGGGCAAACTCCCGTGTTGACGCGAAGGGCAACTTTTATGGGTATGATGCGACGTATCACATTCCAGACGAGATTGGTGCCACCGCGCTCAAACAGGGGGATGGCGGCTATCTGGGGGCTGAATTCATCGCCGACTGATGGTTAGTCTTCACAAACAAATGCGAGAGCCTGTTTGGTTGATGCGTTGTATCGGTTGAGGCGCTATGGTATTGCGCAGCTGTTTTGGGTGAGAAGACTTTAGTAAACAACAGTATTTGTGTCAGTGGCGCAGTGGAATGCTATCTGCGTCGGGCGAAGTTGTTTTGTGCATGCGGTATCTGTGTGTGCGGAAGTCTATCCATCCAATGTCTTATAGAACGATCTGCGGAGACAGACATGCATTTGAAATTTCCGGCGCCTCTGGTGGCTACCGCCTCGTTTCTCGCGCTGAGCGCGTGCATGGGGACCGATTCTGGAGTCGGCGACTACCAAACCCTGGCGAGCACAAGCCAAACTGGCAGCAGTGACATTGGCGGGAATAACGTTTCAAAGGCTACCGGAGTGATTGCGGTTGGTCGGGTGACCGGCTCCTGGAATCGCGCGACGGGCGTTATCACAATTGATGATGGTGCGACAGTTATCACCGATCCGAGCGGTAATTACACGACGACCGGCACCATCACTGACGGCAGCTCGACACTGAACGGGAATACCTCTTTTGGTACTTACGATTATGTGACCTACTATAGCGGATCCTACAACAACGGCGGAACAACCTATTCTGCAACGGGTCAAGCTGGAGTGGTAACGGCGACTGCAGATGTTCCAACATCCGGGACTGCGAACTATTCAGGCGACGCTGTCGTGAGCTATGGAGTTGCCGACGGTGCTACAATCCGTACGGGTGCCCTGTATGGAAACAGCTCAGCGGCAGTCAATTTCGGGGCAGGGACGGTCAACGCATCACTGACCGGTTTGACGCCAACGAGTGGAAATCCTGATCTCGATCAGGTCGAGCTGTCGAACATGTCCATCAGCGGCAATCAGTTCGGTGGCGGTTCGATGACCACGTCGCTTAGTGGCGCACCTGTCGATCTTGTCGGTGCAAATGCCAGTACTGGTATTGCGGGCAATTTCTACGGATATGATACGAGCAATCATATCCCTGACCAGATCGGTGCGACCGCGATGAAAGAAGGCGATTCCGGCGCGATCATTGCGACGTTCATTGGCGACTGATGGACCGGCTTGTGTCCAGCCAACCGGTACGGTTCAGTGCTGCCGTTGCGGCGGCGCTGACCATTCAGTTTGGCTTCGCCTCTGCCGCTCATGCGCAGGTCGATCAGATGCGCCTGTCGCACCTGGTTTCGTCCGGTAAACTGGCGCAGGCGCAGGCTGAACTTGAGGCCTCCGATCCTTCTGTGGCGGATCGGCTGTTCGTGACCGGGCTGCTGCTCAAGGCCACGGGCCAGTTGAAGCAGGCGGCCGCCTTGTTTCGTCAGGTGTTGCGGGAAGACCCAGGCTATATCAACGCCAGACGCGAGTTGGCGCATACGTTGTTGCTGCTCAAAGATTACGATGGTGCTGAGTATTACTTTGCCGGTCTTTTGAAAATCGACCCGAATGAAACGATGCGGAGCGGGTATCGGCGGTTTCTCACGGTCATCAACCAGAACCGCCCGGTTGGGGTCTATGCCAGCTTCTCGCTTCTGCCCTCGACCAATGTGAACCGGGGCACCACCAATAACACGCTGGATACACTACTGGGCACGTTCACCATTGATGAGCCTTCGAAAGCCGCGTCCGGTATTGGCGCCTATGGCGCATTGGGGGGCTTTCTGCGACAGGACGTTGGCCCCGGCGCGCGGTTCAGCTTTGACTGGCGGGTTTCCGGCAAACGTTATGAGAACTCGAGCTTCAACGATCTGACCGGGTTTCTGTCGCTCAGCTTTACGCAACAGTTTGAGGCTGCCGATTTCAAGCTCGCGGCCTATGGGCAAAAAAGCTGGCGTAGCGATGATACTGATCAATACAGTTTTGGCACGAGCCTCGATCTGTCTGCTCATCTGACCCCTGCGGACAGGGTTGGCCTCGATCTGCGGCGCGAAGAACGCCGCTTTCCGAACCAGAGCCATCAGGACGGCCCGTTCAGCTCTGCACGCCTCACATTCGATCACCGGATTGATCCGAGCCTTGGCCTGTCGGCTGGGGTGCGGCTGGACAGCAGTCGCCCGCAAGCGGAGCATCTGCAATATGATGGTGGCGCGGTGTTTGCCGGGTTCAGCAAGGTTTGGGACAACGGTCTGACCACCGGCCTGACGCTGGAAGCCGGACAGCGGCAATATGTCGGGGTGTTCCCGTTGATGGCGGGGCCGCGCGGTGATGGCTATTACAGCATCGGTGCCAGCATCAAGGACGATAGGATCGACCTTTGGGGCTTCTCACCGTCGCTGTCGTGCTCCTACACCCATAACAGCTCGAACGTGGCGCTCTATGACTATGACAGCGCCGATTGTCAGCTGAGCCTGACGCGGTCGTTCTAGGGCAGGGCGTCCCATTCGCTGCGCAGCATCGAGAGAAGGTGCAGGTCAGCCACATCGCCGATGGGGCGTTTCCAGCGGGCGCGTTGCAGGCCTTCGTATTGAAAGCCCGCTTCCTTGTAGAGGTTCAGCGCGCGGGGATTGTCGGGCACGACGTCCAGCCAGAGGCAATTGGCGCCAAGCTCGGCAAAGCCATAATCCCGCAAGGCCGCCACAAAGGCGCGGCCCTGACCTGCTCCGGCGGTTTTCAGGCCAAGCCTGCGCAGTTCCATCGCCCGGGCGGGGCGGGTGACATCGCAAAAGAGCGCAAAGCCCGCAGGCTGGCCCTGCGGCTGCCAGATCACCAGCGCGTAATCCGGGTTTTCAAGATACTCCGCCAGAACCGCATCGCCGACATCTTCGATGAAGCGGGCATAATCGGGATTGCCCGCCACCTCATGAATGAAGGCGAAATCCTGCACTGTTGCCCGGCGCAGCATCAGCCCAGCTGATCGGCAAAGCTGCCCCGGTAGATCGCTGCCAGCTCAGACAGCGGCGCGTCGGAAGCGCCGAATTTCACGCTGTCGCCGGTGAAGCGGCCCACGGTTGCAATCGGTACGCCCGCCTTGCCCGCTTCGACCATCAGCGCTTCGGCCTCGTCGAAATTGCAGGCGATCAGATAGCGGGCCTGATCTTCGCCAAAGAGCGTGGCGCAATCCGAGGCATCCAGATGCACGCCGACGCCGCTGGTTTCGGCCATTTCAAAAGCCGCCAGCGCCAACCCGCCATCGGAAAGGTCGGTGCAGGCCTTGATCAGGGCACGGTTGGCGCGGATGAAGTCGCCATTGCGTTTCTCGGCAGCAAGATCAACCGCAGGCGCGTCGCCGTCTTCGCGGTTGAAGACTTCGGCCAGCAGGGCCGATTGGCCAAGATGGCCGATGGTTTCGCCCACCACCAGCGCCACATGGCCTTCGCGGGCCGTTCCGGCGATGAGGTCGGTGTCGAGGTCTTTCAACAGGCCAACCGCACCGATGGTCGGGGTGGGCAGAATGCCTTCGCCGTAGCTCTCGTTGTAGAGCGAGACGTTGCCCGACACGATCGGCATATCCAGCGCCGCAACCGCTTCGCCGATGCCTTTCAGCGCGCCGACAAACTGGCCCATGATTTCTGGCTTTTCGGGGTTGCCGAAGTTGAGGTTGTCGGTGGTGGCCAGCGGGGTTGCCCCGACGGCGATAAGGTTGCGATAGGCCTCGGCCACGGCCTGTTTGCCGCCCTCGGTCGGGTTGGCTTTCACATAGCGCGGGGTCACGTCCGAAGTGAAGGCAATCGCCTTGTTGGTGCCATGGATGCGGATGATACCCGCGCCAAGGCCGGGCTTGCGCACTGTGTCGGCCATAACTTGCGTGTCGTATTGCTCATAGACCCAATGCTTCGAAGCATAGTTGGGCGTGCCGATCAGCGCTTTCAGCGCGTCAATCGCATCAAGCTCGGGCACATCGGCCAGCGGGGCGGCGGCAGGCGTGGCAACCCAGGGCCGGTCGTATTCCGGCGCCGAGGAGGCGAGGGTGGAGAGCGGCAGATCGGCTTTGCAGATACCATTATGCATGATCAGGAAGCGGTCTTCGGGCAGGGTCTCGCCGACGATGGCGAAATCCAGATCCCATTTCTCGAACACCGCGCGGGCTTCGGCTTCTTTCTCGGGCTTCAGCACCATGAGCATCCGCTCCTGGCTTTCCGAGAGCATCATTTCATAGGCGGTCATCTGTTCTTCGCGCTGCGGCACGCGGTCGAGGTCGAGCCGGATGCCCAGATGCCCCTTGTCGCCCATTTCAACCGCGGAGCAGGTCAGACCCGCCGCGCCCATATCCTGGATCGAGATCACCGCACCGGTGGCCATCAGCTCCAGCGTGGCTTCCATCAGGCGTTTTTCGGTGAAGGGATCGCCAACCTGAACGGTTGGGCGCTTTTCTTCGATCGAGTCGTCGAACTCGGCCGAGGCCATGGTGGCCCCGCCAACGCCGTCGCGCCCGGTTTTGGCGCCGAGATAAACCACCGGCATCCCCACGCCCGAAGCGGCGGAGTAGAAGATCTTGTCGGCGTCGATCAGCCCTGCCGCGAAAGCGTTGACCAGACAGTTGCCATTATAGGCGGCATGGAAGCGCACTTCGCCGCCCACGGTGGGCACGCCGAAGCAGTTGCCGTAGCCGCCAACCCCTTCAACCACGCCATGCACAAGGCGTTTGGTCTTGGGGTGGTCGATTTCGCCGAAGCTGAGCGAGTTCATCGCTGCAATCGGGCGGGCGCCCATGGTGAATACGTCGCGCAGAATGCCACCCACGCCGGTGGCCGCACCCTGATAGGGCTCGATGTAAGAGGGGTGGTTGTGGCTTTCCATCTTGAAAACCAGCGCCTGCCCATCGCCGATATCGACGATGCCGGCATTTTCGCCCGGTCCGCAAATCACCTGCGGCCCTTCGGTGGGCAGGGTGCGGAGCCATTTCTTCGAAGATTTGTACGAGCAGTGCTCGTTCCACATTGCCGAGAAGATGCCCAGCTCGGTGAAGTTCGGCGCCCGGTTCAGAATGCGCAGGATATTGGCATATTCATCGGGTTTGATCCCGTGGGCAGCGATCAGGTCTTCGGTGATCTCGGGCTCTTGGGTCATGGCGCATCCCTTCCGGCTGGTGTTGCCTGCCTCATAAGGGATTGGCCGGGACGGGGGAAGAGCCTAGCGGCCGGGAAGGGCGAAATCAGGACGGATTCCAGCCCGATTTTTCGCCCGGAAAACAGCGGTGCGGGGATTTGGATAAAAAAAGACCGGGCACAAGGCCCGGCCTGAGTCCAACAGGGAGGTAAAAGCTGACCAGAGTTTCCTCAATGACCAACTTTGAAGCTGATTTAGGACTGCAGTGCTCACCATTCAAGCAGAATTGGTGCAATGCGGCTATGCGTCACGTGCATAGCGGGTGCGGAACGGCCGCAAACGAGCCATGTCTGGTCGGAAAAGGACGCAGCTTTTACGCGGCCGTCGCTCCGCCGGCGGCGCGGCGGCGATATTCGAAGATTTCTTCGGTCACGAAATCGCGGAAAGCCGCGACTCGTTTCGAGTGCCGCAATTCCTCGGGATAGGCGAGGAAGACCGGAATCTCTTTCGATTCCAGCGCGGGCAGCACCCGTTCCAGCTCGGGGAAGTCATGCACCACGTAATCGGGCAGCACCCCGACACCCAGCCCGTTCAGAACCGCCTGCAGACCGCCGAAATAGTTGTTGACGGTCAGCAGCGATTTCACGTCATAGGTGAGCAGTTCCTGCACGAAACTGGCCCCGGCGGTTACCTGCGCGCTGGAGGTGTTCATGCAGATCAGCCGGTGATCGTGCAGATCTTCGGGGCGCTCCGGGCGGCCATAGGTATCGAGGTAGCTGGGCATGGCATAAAGGCGCATGTTCACGCTCATCAGCCGTTTGCGCACCAGATCGGCCTGGCTCGGTTCTTTCATCCGGATCGCCACATCGGCCTCACGCATCGGCAGGTCAAGCACCCGCTCTTCCAGCATCAGGTCGATTTTAAGATCCGGGTATTGTTCATAGAGTTTGGGCAGGCGGGGGGCCAGCCAAAGCGATCCAAAGCCGGTGGTGGTGGTCACCCGCAGCTCGCCAAACACTTCTTCCTTGGAATCGCGGATTCGCGCCTCGGCTGCTTCCAGCCGTTGGCTCATCGCGCGGGTGGCTTCAAACAGCAGCTCGCCCTGTTCGGTCAGGATCAGCCCGCGCGCATGGCGGTGGAACAGCGTGGCGTTCAGGCTTTCCTCAAGCGAACGGATCTGGCGCGATACCGCAGACTGGCTGAGGTTAAGCGCATCCCCCGCATGCGTGAGTGATCCCGCATCCGCTACTGAATGAAAAATTCTGAGTTTGTCCCAATCCATTGCGACCCGGGCCTTGTTCCGCGAACCTACCTATAGCATCATTTTCAGAAGGTCATATCAAAAGCATCGTAGCTTATTGCCGCTGTCGTATTGCGGTCACGGTTTGGCGCCAAGAGCTAACTGCTACGCCCGTTGATAGCGCGAAAACTTGCTCAGGGCGCGGCGCGCTTTTACTGGCCTTGCCGTTTGTTTGGGCGTAAACCGTGCGAAAACCCTGAGGGCAAGAAATGGCAGTTGGCATTTTCGATAGTGGTCTGGGCGGACTCACCGTGCTTGACGCGGTGGTGAAGCGTTTGCCGGATGTCCCATTCGTCTATTTCGGCGATAACGCGCATGCACCTTATGGCGTGCGCGATGCCGATGATGTGTTCAACCTGACCACCGCCGCGGTCGAGCGGATGTGGGAAGAGGGCTGCGATCTGGTGATCCTGGCCTGTAACACTGCCTCGGCGGCAGCACTGCGGCGGATGCAGGATGGCTGGTTGCCGAAGGGCAAGCGCGCCCTTGGCGTGTTCGTGCCGCTGATCGAAGCCCTCACCGAGCGCGACTGGGGCGACAATTCGCCGCCGCGTGAAGTGGCGGTAAAACATGTGGCGCTGTTCGCCACTCCCGCGACTGTGGCCAGCCGGGCCTTCCAGCGCGAACTCGCCTTCCGGGCGATTGGGGTGGATGTCGAGGCGCAGGCCTGTGGCGGCGTGGTTGATGCGATCGAAGATGGCGATCTGATCCTTGCCGAAGCTCTGGTGCGCAGCCATGTGGACGCGCTGATGCGCAAGATGCCGAAACCCGAAGCCGCCATTCTGGGCTGCACCCATTACCCGCTGATGCAAGAGGTGTTTCAGGACGCGCTCGGGCCGGAGGTGAGTGTGTTCAGCCAAGCCAATCTGGTGGCCGAGAGCCTTGCCGACTATCTGGAACGTCATCCCGCGATGCTGGGGACCGGGACGGAAAGCAAATATCTGACCACTGGCGATCCGCGCAAAGTCAGCGACCGGGCGACGCAGTTTTTGCGACGAAAGATCACCTTCGAGGCGGCGTGATTGCGCCCATCGTTGCTGATCCCTACATAGACCCAATCTGAAAGAGGTCACCATGACCCATAAAATCGCTATTCTTGGCGCTTCTGGTTATACCGGCGCTGAACTTGTCAGGCTGCTGGCCACCCATCCGACGATGGAAATCGTCGCGCTGTCGGCTGACCGCAAGGCCGGGATGGAAATGGCCGATGTGTTTCCGCATCTGAGCCATCTGAAACTGCCGACGCTGGTGAAGGTCGACGAGATTGATTTCTCGACCATTGATCTGGTGTTTGCCGCGCTGCCTCATGGCTTGAGCCAGGCGCTGGTGCGCGATCTGCCGCGCAATGTGAAAGTGGTCGATCTGGGCGCCGATTTCCGGCTGCGCGATCCGGCGGAATACGAAAAATGGTATGGCGCGCCGCATGTTGCGGTCGATCTGCAGAAAGAGGCGGTTTACGGCCTCACCGAGTTCTACCGCGACGAGATCAAGGGCGCACGGCTGGTGGCGGGCACCGGCTGCAATGCGGCCACCGTGCAATATGCCCTGCGGCCGCTGATCGAGGCGGGCGTCATCGACCTTGACCGGATCATCTGCGACCTGAAAAACGGCGTGTCCGGGGCCGGGCGGGCGCTGAAGGAAAACATGCTCTTTGCCGAGCGCTTTACCAATGTCGAAGGCTATGCGCTTGGCGGCAAGCACCGGCATCTGGGCGAGTTCGATCAGGAATTCACGGCGCTGGCCGGGCGCAAGGTCGAGATCATCTTTACCCCGAATTTGGTGCCGGTGAGCCGGGGCATTCTGGCGAGCTGCTATGTCGAGGGCAATCCGACGGCGATTCACGAGGTGTTGGCGCAGCGCTATGAGGCTGAGCCCTTCGTGCAGGTGCTTCCGTTCGGGCAGGCGCCGGCGACGGGACATGTGACCGCATCGAATCTGTGCAAGATCGGTGTTATCGCCGACCGCAAGGAGAACCGCGCGCTCGTCATTTCGACCCTCGACAACCTCGCCAAGGGGTCGTCGGGGCAAGCCATTCAGAACGCCAATCTCATGCTCGGCGAGGATGAAACGGCGGGGCTGATGCTGGCGCCGGTCTTCCCCTAAGGGGGCCAGACCCCTGCGCGGCGTTTGCGCGAGGTCAAGGTGGCCCCGTGCCAAAGCAGGCATGGCGAAGAGACAGACGGCGCGACAGGAGTGAGGAGAAACGACATGGCCGGAATGAAGGGGCTGAAAAAGCAACGACGCATCCAGATCGTGGTGCTGGCCTTTGCGGCCATGATCGCGGCCTTTGCCGCGTTCTACTACGCCGCTCCGGGGGCGCTGCAGTATTTTCGCGCGCCCTCCGAAGTGGTCGCCAATCCGCCCAAACCCAACGAGGTGTTCCGCCTTGGCGGGCTGGTGGAAGAGGGCACGCTGGTGCGCGGCGAGGGTGAAACGGTGCAGTTTTCCGTGACCGATGGCGGGGCCTCGGTTCCGGTGGAGTTCACCGGGGTACTGCCCGATCTGTTCAAAGAGGCTTCCGGCATGATCGGCACCGGGCGTTACGTGGACGGCGTGTTTCAAGCCTCTGAAATTCTTGCCAAACACGATGAGAATTACATGCCGCGCGAAGTGGTGGACGCGCTGAAGGATCAGGGTATCTATCAGGAACCCGGCTCGTAATTCGCGCCCCAGTTTTCGATCCTATCTCTGATTTGAGCGGCCCCCTGATGGGGGCCGTTTCATAACATGTGATCGGAGATCGTGCGGGCTGTTTGAACCCTTTTAAGGTTTTCGGTTCATCCTTTCGAGGACGGAAGAAGCCGGGATTGGGTAGATGAAATCGGTTCAGCAAGTTGCGGAAGAGATCATCGATCGCGAGGGGGGATATGTGAATGACCCGAGCGATCCGGGAGGCCCCACGAAATATGGCGTAACGCTGGGCACGCTGCGTCATCTGGGAATGGATCTGGATGGCGATGGGCGGGTGACGGCGGAAGATGTGCGCCGACTCAGCCGCGATCAGGCCCGAGATATCTTCGTACGCGACTATTACGAGGCCCCGCATCTGGCGCGGTTGCCGAAGCAATTGCAGCCCAGCGTTTTTGACATGTACGTGAATTCGGGCCCGCAAGCGGTGCGGATTCTGCAATGGCTGCTGTGCCAGATGGGCCATATCGTTGAGGTTGACGGGATAATCGGGCCGAAGACCATCGGCGCCAGCTTTTCAGCCTTCGATGATGCCCCGGAGCACATCGTCGATGCCTATGGGATTGCCCGGCGCAATTACTATTACCGGCTGGCCGACAGCCGCCCGGCCTTGCGTAAATTCGCGACCACGAAAGCTGGCACCAAGGGCGGCTGGATCCTGCGGGCCGAGGCCTTCATTTCGGATGAATATCACCTGTCAGAGGCCGAGCATCGCGCCCGGGTGGCGTCATGGCAGTGATCGAAGCGCTGACCAATCTGCTCTTCGGCTCCAATCGCAACGTGATCAAGGACACCGCCAGTATCTTTGCCCCCAATGCCGAAGCGGGGGCGATGCGCGATGCGGCCTGGCAGGCGGCGGTGCTCGGGCAGTTTGCGGCCGAGTTCTCGGCCCCGCAAAAGGGCTGGTTCAACCGGATGATGGATGGCGTCAACCGGGTGCCGCGTCCGGCGCTGGCGCTTGGCACGCTGTCTTTGTTCGTGGCGGCGATGACCGATCCGGTCTGGTTTGCCGCGCGGATGCAGGGGCTGGCGCTGGTGCCCGAACCGCTCTGGTGGCTGATGGGCGCGATCGTGAGCTTCTATTTCGGCGCGCGCCAGCAGCTTAAAGGGCAGGACTTTCAGCGCGCCATGGCCGAGACCATGGTGAATACGCGGCAGGTGATGCAAAACCTTGCCAGGTTGAAACTGCTCGAAGCCGGGGCCGGGGCGGTGGCCGATCCGAACCCCGCGCTTGAGGCCTGGAGGCAGGGCGATGGCTCCTGAGCTGTTCGTCAAAATCCTCAGCGATCACGGGCCTTGGGTCTTGCTGGTGTTCTACCTGCTCTGGCGCGATCTGCAAAAGGATCAGGCGACGCGAGCGGTGCTCGACAAGAGCTCCTCGATCCTGACCGAAATGACCACAATCATCCGGGAACGGCTGCCCATCGGGCGAGGCGGTTCCGCATGAGCGCGCGGTTGAAAACGCTGGGGCGGTTCCTGCATCGGCATCTGGCCGGGGCTAGGCTAATTCATGCATTGGAGCGTCACCGCGCAGCGGCTGAGGCGCTCGACCGAGCGGTACGGGAGGTTCTGCAGGGATGAAACAGGCAATCTTGCTGCTATTGGCGGTGATCGGAGCTTTGGAGCTGGCCGGGATGCTGTTCGGTGGCACGGCGGTGCTGATCGTCGTGTTCGGGGCGATGGCGCTGATGGCAGTGATGATCGCCGCCACCTTCCTGTGGCTCTGGATCGAACGCACCACACCGCTGGCGCTGGGAATGGTGTTCAGCTGGGCCGGCGTGGGCTGCGTGACCGGCTGGTGGTGGCTGATGGGCCTGCCCGGACAGGCTCTGGGCGGCGAGTCGCATCCGGTTCTGCTGGGCTCTCTGGCCTTCATGCTGGTCGGGGCGGCACTGCATTTCGCGGTGATCCACCGCTCGTTTGGTCGCCGTGGGGCAGGGTTTCTCTGGCCGGTCGGGCTGGCCTTCGGCCTGTCGGTTCTGGTTCAGGTCGCAGCCTAACGCAGCCGCATTGCCACGCCGAAATAGACCTCGCCACCAAAGGTGAACTGTGGAGCCGGTGCAGTTTGCGTGGGCGCGGCCGCCATAGACTGCGGCTGGGACAAGGCGCGGGCAACCGGCGTGCCTGTCACCGTTTCCCCCTCACGGCAGGCCAGAGAGGGCGTGGTTTTCCAGTTGAACAAGCCCGGTTTGGACGTTGTATCCCAACAGTTTTGCGGGCTCTGCGCGACAGCGGGCAGGGCCATTGTTGTGGCAAGGATAAGGGCAAGCGCCTGGCGCATGATCGGTCTCCGTCTGGCATACTCTCGCATAAAGCACCGCTATCCGCGAGGGTTAGCGGTGCTCCGGGTGCTGTCTTGGCCGCCCTGATCAGAAGTTCCAGACCACGCCAAAGCGCATATATTTCGGCCCGCTCAGCACCGAACCAAGGCTGGTATTCTGCGCCTCGAAATCGGCCCGCAGCGAGATTTCATCGGTCATGCGCACTTCCGCCCCAAGCCCGGCGCTGTAGCGCGTGGTGGAGCCATTATAGAGCCCGACCCCGCCGGTGGCAAAGATCAGCAGCGGATCCGTGGGCAGAAAGCCCCCGCGCAGGCGGGCAAAAACCTCGGTATCGCCGGAGGTGATCGCATAGGAGCCATCGACTTCGCCGCCAAAAACGAACGAGCCCATCTGGGCCTGATAGCCTGCCAGAAGCCCAGCCGAAAACTCGGCCGCATCATTGGCCGATCCGGCATAGAACCCGGCATAGGGGCCGTTCCAGCTTTGCGCCATCGCACCCGATGCAAGCGTGGCGAGGGCAAAGGCGGTGGATAGAATAAGCTTTTTCATGACGTTCCCTTTCAACAAGGCAGACCCCAACAGACACAGAACAAGCGCCCCAACAGGCGGCCTGTTCGTAAGCGCACTATAACGTGAAAACGGTGAAAATGGACGGGAATAGTTTACGAGCGCCAACATGCGCTGGAAGCCGCGCATCGGCACTGTTCATAAATTTGCGACATCGCATCGCACGGGATTGGCGGGCGCGCGGAATGTGCCTATGGTCCGGCGCATGATTACAGAGCTCGGACACTTCGCCCTCATTCTGGCCCTTTTCGTGGCCATCGTGCAAATGATTGTGCCGCTGATCGGCGCCCAAAAGGGCTGGCCGGGTTGGATGGCCGTGGCTGCTCCGGCGGCAAGCTTGCAATTCATCCTGATCGCGGCGTCCTTCGCCGCGCTCACCTGGGCCTTCATCACTTCAGACTTTTCGCTCCGGCTGGTCTGGGCCAATTCGCATACGCTGAAGCCGATGCTCTACAAGGTCACCGGCGTTTGGGGCAATCACGAAGGCTCGATGATGCTCTGGGTGCTGATTCTGGCGCTGTTCGGTGCCGTGGCAGCCTGGTTTGGCGGCGCGCTGCCGCCCCGGCTGAAAGCGCGGGTGTTGGCGGTGCAGGCCTCGATCGGCGTCGCCTTTCTGGGCTTTGTCCTGTTCACCTCAAACCCGTTCCTGCGCCTGGCGCAGCCGCCCTTTGACGGGCAGGGGCTGAACCCGCTGTTGCAGGATCCGGGCCTCGCCTTCCATCCGCCGTTTCTCTATCTCGGCTATGTCGGACTTTCGATGGCCTTCTCGTTCGCCATTGCGGCGCTGATCGAGGGCCGGGTCGATGCCGCTTGGGCGCGCTGGGTGCGGCCTTGGACGCTCGCTGCCTGGATCTTTCTGACCATCGGGATCGCGCTTGGGTCGTGGTGGTCGTATTACGAGCTGGGCTGGGGCGGGTTCTGGTTCTGGGATCCGGTCGAAAACGCTTCGCTGATGCCCTGGCTTTTTGCTGCAGCACTCCTGCATTCCGCCATCGTGGTGGAAAAGCGCGAGAGCCTGAAAAGCTGGACCATTCTGCTTTCCATTCTCGCCTTCGGCTTTTCGTTGATCGGCACTTTCATCGTGCGCTCGGGCATCGTGACCTCGGTGCATTCCTTCGCCTCTGACCCGACCCGCGGGATGTTCATCCTCGGGCTGCTGGCGATCTTTGTTGGTGGAGCGCTTACGCTCTATGCGGCGCGGGCAAGCGCCTTGGAGGCGCGTGGGGTGTTTTCGATGGTGAGCCGCGAAAGCGCACTGGTGATCAACAATATCCTGCTCGTGGTGGCGGCGTTTGTGGTGTTTATCGGCACCATCTGGCCGCTGGCTGCCGAGTTGTTCTTTGATCGCAAGCTCTCGGTCGGGGCGCCGTTCTTCAACGAGGCCTTCACCCCCTTCATGGTGATCTTGGCGATTGTATTGCCAGTTGGAGCAATGCTGCCGTGGAAGCGGGCAAAGCTTGGGCGGGCGCTGAAAACCGTGCTTCCGGCACTGGGGCTGGCGGTGATCATGGCGCTGTTTGTCTGGACTCTGCAGACTGGCAAGACCATCCTCGGTCCGATCGGCTTTCTGCTCGGCACCTGGCTGATGGCGGGGGCGCTGGTCGACCTCATGTCGCGCACTGGGCGCGGCCCGATGGGGGGGCGTCTCGCGCGCCTGACCCGCCTGCCGCGCGCCGATTGGGGCCGGGTTCTGGCCCATGCTGGGCTGGGGGTCACCATGGCGGGAATTTCCGGTCTGATGGCCTGGCAGGTGGAAGACATCCGCGTGGCCCAGATTGGCGAGCCTTTCACCGTCGCGGGTTACGAGGTGGTTCTGAAAGACGTGACCACTGGTGAGGGGCCGAACTACCTGACCACCACTGGCCATATCGTCGTGAGCCAGAACGGCAAGCTGATTGCCAGCCTGACACCTGAAAAGCGCGTTTATCCGGTGCAGGCGATGCCGACCACCGAGGCGAGCATCCAGAACGGCTTCTGGCGCGATCTCTATCTGGTCATCGGCGACAAGCAGGAGGGCGGCGGCTGGGCCGTGCGCACCTTCATCAAGCCCTTCGTGGGCTGGATCTGGGTGGGCACCCTGATGATGGCGCTTGGCGGGCTGCTGAGCCTGTCTGACCGGCGCTATCGGGTGGCGGCGGGTGCGGCCAAGCCGGTGATCCGCGAAGGAGTACCGGCGGAATGAAGCAGCTTGCAGTGATCCTTTCCCTGATTCTGGGGCTGGCTGGCCCGGTCTTTGCCGTGAACCCCGACGAAGTGCTGTCGGACCCGGCGATGGAGGCGCGGGCGCGCGATATTTCCGCAGGCCTCAGATGCGTGGTTTGCCGGGGCGAGAATATCGACGAGTCCAACGCCTCGATTGCCCGCGACCTGCGGATACTGGTGCGCGACCGGCTGAAGGCTGGCGATAGCAACGATCAGGTGGTGCAATATGTCGTCGACCGCTACGGCGAATATGTGCTGATGAAGCCCACGACCGGCGGGGCCAACCTGATCCTCTGGTTGGCGGGGCCTGCACTGCTTCTGGTGGCGCTTGCCGGGGCCAGCGTCTATCTGCGCCGCCGCTCGAAGGCCACCGATCCGGCGCTGGCGCTGTCAGACGAGGAACAGGCGCGGCTGGATGAGCTGATGAAGGGCTGAGATTTTCCGCGCCCGACCAAGATTTCCAGATGCCCCCTTCGCGGGGGCATCTTTGTTTTTTGGGTACTATTCGGGAAACTGAAAGCCCGGGGTCGAGCGCGACAGGGCGATTTCTTCCGCATCCATCTCGGCTTCGATATCGTCAAACAGCGGGGTGCTGAGATAGCGCTCGCCGGTATCGGGCAACATGCAGAGGATCACTGTGCCTTCCGGGGCGGTTTCGGCGATCTTGCGCGCCGCCGCAAAGGTGGAACCGCCGGAAATGCCGGTCAGAATGCCTTCTTCGCGGGCCAGCGCCTGCGCCATGGCGATACCATCAGCCCCGGCCACCGGCACGAGATCATCGAAATAGGCGTTATCCAGTGCTTCCTGCAGCACATAGGGGATGAAATCCGGGGTCCAGCCCTGAATCGGGTGCGGCTGGAAGGCGGAATGGCTTTCCGAGGCGGTGCCATCCTCGGCCCGCGCCTGCGGCTTGCCACTGCCGACCAGCGGGGCGGCCTCGGGTTCGGCCAGCGCGATTTTCACCTCGGGCCGTTCACGGCGCAGCACCCGGGCCACGCCGGTGACAGTGCCGCCGGTGCCGTAGCCCGACACGAAATAGTCCAGCCGTTTCCCATCGAAATCGGCGACGATTTCCGGCCCGGTCGTGGCTTCGTGGATCGCCGCATTGGCGCGGGTCTCGAATTGCTGGGCCAGAAACCAGCCATGGGTTTCGGCCAGTTCCACTGCCTTTTTATACATGCCAAAGCCTTTTTCGGCCTTGGGGGTCAGCACCACCTTGGCGCCGAGTATCCGCATCAACTTGCGCCGCTCGATCGAAAAGCTGTCGGCCATCGTCACCACCAGCGGATATCCCTTGGCGGCGCAGACCATCGCCAGCCCGATCCCGGTATTGCCGCTGGTTGCCTCAACCACCGTTTGCCCCGGTTTCAGCGCGCCGGAGCGTTCGGCCTCTTCGATGATCGACAGGGCAAGACGGTCTTTCACCGAAGCGAGCGGGTTGAAAAACTCGGCTTTGACGTAGATCTCCACGCCCTCGGGCGCCAACCGGTTGATGCGGATCACCGGCGTGTTGCCCACGGTTTCGACGATATTGTTGTAAAGCCGCCCCCGGCCTTCGGTTGCAAAATTCTCGCTCATTGTACTCTCCCAAATACGGGTTTTCTGACTGTCTGGTGATGAAGCTATGGCGGCCGCGCGGGTATTGAAAGCCCGGGCCGCCAGAAAGGGCCATTTCTCCAAGGCAATGCGGGGCAGCAGGAAGACGGTCTAAAAGCGTCCGATCTGTCGGAACGAATGAGGCTGAAGGCAGGGGCTGTGGCCCCAAGACCGCATCTCGTACTGATCCGTTTCGCCTGGCTTGCTGCCCGACCGACAGGGGCCTATATCCGCCGTACGGTCTGCAGTTCACCGAGGCGCCGCTACCCCATATGGGGGCTGAACCTGCTACGACATATTCCGAGCTTCATCCTCGGTCCGCATCATGCGCAAGGGCGGCCACGCATCCCATACGGGCGATGCGGGTGGAGGTTGACCATGACACGGGATGCAGTTTCCCTTACGATTTCCGATCTTTCCGGCTTTGCCAAAGCGCTCAGGCGCGAGGTGGAGCAGGGCGGCGATGCGGGCCATCAGGCCTGGCTGAACCGGATTGCCCGCGCGGCGGGCTATCGCAACTATCAGCATCTGAGCGCGCTCAGAAAGGGCGAGGAGCCCCCGGCGGATGAAAAGGCGGTGGCGCGGGCGCTGCGCTATTTCGACGGCGATGGGCGGATGACCCATTGGCCCGCCAAGACCACGGTGCAGCATCTGTGCCTTTGGGCGATCTGGGCCGAGCTTGCGTCGGGTGAAGAGCTGAGCGAGCGCGAGGTTTCGGCCCGGATTGATACGCTGGCAAGCTTTGGCGATGCCGCCATTGTGCGGCGCACGCTGGCCGAGTTGGGGCTGGTGACGCGCAGCCGCGATGGGCGGGTATACTGCCGGGTTGAGCGCCGCCCGAGCCCCGAGGCGCGTGCGCTGATCGCTGCGCTCAGACGCGCACCGGTCGAATAACCCTGCGGCAGAGCCGGTTTTCGCACCGGCCTGCCGCTTTCCAAGCCGTATCGGCTTCGCTACTCTCCGCCCGAACAGGGAGGGCCTTATGAGTTACGAAACGATCCGTCTTGAGGTGGAAGCGGGGCTGGCGCTACTGGTGCTGAACCGGCCGGAAAAGATGAACGCGCTGACCACCCGGATGCGGGCGGAAATGACCGATGCGGTGCGTCGGGCAGGCGCCGAGGCGTGGGTGCTGGTGATCACCGGCGAAGGCAAGGCCTTCTGCTCGGGGCAGGATCTTGGCGATCGGCGCAATGCCGATGAGGTCGATCTGGAACGCACCCTGCGCGACGAATACGAACCGCTCCTGCGCGCGATCGTCGATAGCCCGATTCCGGTGATCGCGGCGGTGAACGGTCCGGCGGCGGGGGCCGGGGCTAATATCGCGCTGGCCGCCGATGTGGTGATTGCGGCGCAGTCGGCCTATTTCCTGCAAGCCTTCAGCCGAATCGGCCTGATCCCCGATGCGGGCGGCACCTATACGCTGCCGCGCACCATGGGGCTGGCCAAGGCGATGGGGGCTGCGCTGTTTGCCGAAAAGATCACTGCCGATCAGGCCGATGCCTGGGGGATGATCTGGGAAGCGGTGCCGGACGGCGAGTTCGAGGCGGTGTGGAAAGCCCGCGCCCGGCAGTTGGCGGAGGGGCCGACGCTTTCCTATCAGGGCATCAAGCGGGCGATGCGCGCGAGTCTTGGCAACAGCTTTGACGAGCAGATCGCGCTGGAGGCCAAAACCCAGGGCGAATGCGGGCGTAGCCGCGATTTCAAAGAGGGCGTTCTGGCCTTTCTGGAAAAGCGCAAACCCACATTCGAGGGGCGCTAAGCCATTTCACTAGAGATAGAAAAACGCCCGGAAGGTTTGCTTCCGGGCGTTTGCTTTTCGGTCCTTGGTGGCGTCAGGAGTTCAGCTCGTAGGCTCGTTCGCCGTGCACGGCGAGGTCGAGCCCCTGAGCTTCGCTGTCGGCATCCACCCGCAGCCGGGTCACCAGCCGCACGAGGATGATCAGCGCGACGGTCATCCCGATGGTGAACAGGCCGACGATGGCGAGGCTGCCCAGCTGCGCCGTCCAGCTTCCGGCGCCAAACACCGCGATCATGATCGTGCCGAAGATGCCGCCGATGCCATGCACCGCGAATACGTCGAGCGTGTCGTCGATCTTGGCGATGTTGCGCACCACGTTCACCATCTCCTGACACAGCACCCCGGCAATCCCGCCGATCACCAGCGCTTCGACCGGACCGACATAGCCAGAGGCCGGGGTGATCGAGGCAAGCCCGGCAATGGCGCCGGTGACGATGCCGACCAGCGAGGCGCGACCAAACTTGATGCGTTCCCAGGCGGCCCAGCTGAGCGAGGCGGCAGCTGCTGAAAGATGGGTGACGGTGATCGCCATGGCAGCGGTGCCGTCAGTAGCGAGTTCAGACCCACCGTTGAAGCCGAACCAGCCCACCCAGAGCATCCCTGCGCCGATCATCACGAAGCCCGGATTATGCGGCGGTCTGGATTTGTCTTTGCGCGGCCCTAGGAAGATCGCCACGAGAAGCGCCGCGATGCCCGCGGTTTCGTGCACGACGATGCCACCGGCAAAGTCTTTCACGCCCGCCGTGCCAAAGATCCCGCCATCGGCCAGAAATCCGCCGCCCCAGACCCAATGGGTGACGGGCGCGTAGACCAGAAGCATCCAGAGCGCTGAAAAGGTGAGCACGAAGCCAAAGCCGACCCGTTCGACATAGGCGCCGACGATGAGGCCCGGCGTGATGATCGCAAAGGTCATCTGGAAGGTGAAGAACAGCACTTCCGGCAAGGTGCCGTGCAGCGTGTCGGGCGTGATGTCGAGCAGGAACATCTTGCCCAGCCCGCCCCAGAGCGCGCTGCCCTCGCCAAAGGCGATGGTGTAGCCAAAGGCGAGCCAGAGCACGCTCATCAGCGCCGCGATGGCAAAGACATGCATGAAGACCGAGAGCACGTTGCGCGCACGCACGAGCCCCCCATAGAACAGCGCCAGCCCCGGCAAGCTCATGAAAAGCACCAGGGCGCTGGCGACGATAATCCAGGCGGTATCAGCCCCGTTCATTCTTCCCTCCAGTTTTGTTTGCGCTGTGATGACGCGCAAATCTGCCGGAGAAAACAGCACTTATGCAGATGGATGCTAATAAAAGTGGCAAATACGCAAATGACTAATGTGTGTGCGGAATGCGGAAAAGATGCCCATTAAGTGGGCGTATTATGAAAAATCGTGCAGGTGGTCGGTTCGGCCGAGTCAGAGCTTGCGGGCGGCGGCGGCGAGCAGGTCGATGGCGTGCTGGGTGGCGGCCTTGCGCACTTCGGCCCGTCCAATGGGACCGAACTCGACGGTTTCGCTGACTGTTCCTGCCGGGCTGGCGGTGGCAAAGCAAACCCGGCCTTCGGGTTTGCGTGCCGTGCCGCCCGGTCCGGCAACGCCGGTCACCGAAACGGTGACGTCGACGGGGGAATGTACCCGCAGCCCCTCGGCCATTTCGCGCGCCACTTCTTCCGAAACCGCGCCATAGGTGGCAAGGGTGGCGGCGCGCACGCCGAGCAGGGTGGCTTTGGCCTCGTTCGAATAGGTGATGACCCCGCGTTCGAACACCTGCGACGATCCGGCGGTATCGGTCAGAGCCGCGGCCACCATGCCGCCGGTGCAGCTTTCGGCGGTGGCGATCCGGTAGCCATTCTTGCGGCAGAAATCGAGAAGCTCTTCGGGATTGGTCATGACAGCAACGGCATCAGAACAAGGTGCGACAGAGAGGCGAGAACCAGCGTCACCAGCAGCGCGAACAGCCCGGCATAGACATCGTCGAGCATCACCCCCAGCGCATCGTGGCGACGGTCGGCCTTGCCGATGATCGAGGGCTTCCAGATGTCGAACAGACGGAAGAACAGAAAGGCCGAAATCCAGCCCGGCCACAGCGCGGTGATGGCAATCGGGGCGCCGCGCATCAGGCCAACCGACCACGTACCCCAGCTGACCGCAAGCATCGCCACCCACATGCCGACCACTTCATCGACCACGATTTCAGACGGATCGTCGTTGTCGCTTTCAGCCAGCATCCCCTTCACCGCCCAAAGCCCGACGAAGAACAGGGCCAGCGTGGCTACAGTCATCAGCCACGGCCCGCCCAGCACATGCAGCGCCCAGACAAAGGGCAGGGCGGCGAGCGATCCCCAGGTGCCGGGGGCGGGCTTCAGATAGCCCACATAGAGAAAGGTGCTGATGATCTGTTTCATGCTTTCACCAATGTTGCCACGGCCATTGCCGCGATCCCTTCTTCCCGGCCGGTAAAGCCGAGGCGCTCGGAGGTTGTGGCCTTCACCGAAATGCGGCCGGGTTCCAGCCCCATGATCCGCGCCAGCTCCGCCCGCATTGCCCCGGCATGGGGCCCAATTTTCGGGCGTTCGCAGATCAGCGTCACGTCGACATTGGAAATCGTGTAGCCGCGCTCGCCTGCGAGCTTCACCGCATGGGCGAGGAAGATGTCGCTGGCCGCCCCTTTCCACTGTGCGTCGGAGGGCGGGAAGTGCTGACCGATATCACCTTCGGCCAGTGCGCCGTAAATCGCATCGGTCAGCGCGTGCATGCCCACATCGGCATCGGAATGGCCTTTGAGTTTTTTGTCATGCGGTACCGAGACACCGCAGAGGATGCAGGCCTCGCCCGGCTCAAAAGCGTGCACGTCGTAGCCTTGCCCCACCCGAATATCCATTGCCTCTCCCATCATCCGCTCGGCCCGGGCGAAATCTTCCGGCCCGGTGATTTTCATATTGGCCTCGTCACCCGCGACGATGGCCACGTCAAGCCCGGCGGCCCGGGCCACTTCCACGTCATCCGCCGCGCCGCCGCTATGGGCACGATGGGCGTCAAGGATCGCCTTGTAGCGAAACCCCTGCGGGGTCTGGGCGCGGTAGAGACCTTCGCGGTCTTGGGTTCCCGCCACCTTGCCTGCCTCGCCACGCCAAAGCGCATCGGTCACGGCGAGGGCGGGGGCGGCCCCGGCGCTGTGCTCGAGCGCAGCAATTACGCGGTCGATCACCGTGCGCGGCACCAGTGGGCGGGCAACATCATGGATCAGCACCAGATCGGGCGGATCGGCGGCAAGCGCCTCCAGCCCGGCGCGCACGCTGGCATCACGGCTGGCCCCGCCAAGAGCCACGATCACATCGGAAAAGCCCTCGGCCTGCCCGAGATCGTCGGAATGCAGCACCAGCACCACACGGGCAATGCCAGGATGCGCGGTGAAGGCTTCGACGCTCCAATCTGCAACGCGACGCCCGCTAAGCGCGCGCCATTGCTTCGGCACGTCCCCTCCGGCCCTGGTGCCGCGTCCGGCGGCGACGATGATGGCTGCGATTTCCATGCCATTTGTTTATGCGCTGCCGTTTTCGAGGACAATGGTATGTGTTCTGCACGGATGGTGTGCTTAAAACTTGTGCAAAGATGAAAAAGCGCTCATTTTTATGGCGCGTACTCTGTTTCTCCTCGGCGAAACATCTATGTCTCAGGCATCTGCTTAAGGATTAGGCACGTGGGAGTTTCCCTTGGCGACATTATTCTCGATCCTCCAGTGTTTCTGGCCCCAATGGCCGGAATCACCGACCTGCCGTTTCGCAACCTCGTGCAAGGATTCGGGGCTGGGCTGGTTGTGAGCGAAATGGTGGCCAGTCAGGAAATGGTGCAGGCCAAGCCCGGTGTGCGCGAACGCGCCGAGTTGGGCTTTGGCCTTGCGGGCACGGCGGTGCAACTGGCCGGGCGCGATCCCTACTGGATTGGCGAAGCGGCCCGCATGGTGGCGGCGAACGGGGCTCGGATGATCGACATCAATATGGGCTGCCCGGCGAAAAAGGTGGTTGGGGGCCTGTCCGGCTCGGCCTTGATGCGCGATCCCGATCATGCGCTGCGGCTGATCGAGGCGGTGGTGGCGGCGGTCGATGTGCCGGTGACGCTGAAAACGCGGCTGGGCTGGGATCATGACCTGCTCAATGCCCCCGAGATTGCGCGCCGGGCGGAAGCGGCGGGCATTGCGATGATCACCATTCACGGCCGCACGCGCTGCCAGTTCTATAAAGGCCGCGCCGATTGGGCGGCGATCAAGGCAACGAAACAGGCGGTGAGCATTCCGGTGATTGCCAATGGCGATATTGCTTCGCCCGAGGATGCCCGCGAGGCGCTGGCGCAATCCGGCGCCGACGGGGTGATGATCGGGCGGGCCACCGGCGGCAAACCCTGGCTGATCGGCGAAATCGCTGCAGGTTTGACGGGGCAGGCGGCCCCGGAACGCCCGCGCGGGGCGGCATTGGTGGATATGGTGGCAGGCCATTATGAGGCCTCGCTGCGTTTCTACGGGGCGGACCTGGGCAAGCGGGTGATCCGCAAGCATCTGGGCTGGTACATGGACGGCGCGGCCACTCCGGCAGCGCTGCGCCGGGTTATGCTCTCGACGACGGATCCTAAACAAGTGCTGGCCCTGCTGCCCGAAGCGCTTGAACCGCACGAGGAGGCGGCCTGATGGATAATGATGCACTCTGGACCTCGTTGCCTGTGCCCGCCCTGCTGGTCGGCGCGGATGATACGATTGTCGACGCCAATTCGGCGGGCGAGGCCTTCATGAACACCTCCTCCAAACAGCTCATCGGTAGCCCGGTGCTTGACCGGCTGGCGATTGACGCCAATATCGAGGGCAGCCTTGAACGGGTGCGGCGCGATCAGGGGCCGATGTTCATCAACAATGTCGATGTCGGCACCGGCCATGCCCCGCCGGTGGAATGCAATATCCAGATCGCCCCGGTGGCGGGCAGCGATGGTATGATCCTGATCCTGCTGGAGCCGCGCCAGATCGCGGATCGGTTGAACAAGGCTTATGGGGTTAAAAGCGCCGCCCGCTCGGCCATCGGCATGGCCGAAATGCTGGCCCATGAGATCAAGAACCCGCTCGCGGGGATCACCGGCGCGGCGCAGCTTTTGTCGATGAGTCTGAGCGAAGAGGATATCGAACTGACCGACCTCATTGTGGCCGAAAGCCGCCGGATTGTGGCACTGCTCGATCAGGTCGAACAATTCGGCAATCTGCGCCCCCCAGAGCGGCGCGAGGTGAATATTCACGACCTTCTCGACCGGGCGCAGAAATCGGCCGAGGTCGGCTTTGCTGCCAAGATGAAACTGGTCGAGGAATACGATCCTTCGCTGCCACCCACCTGGGTGGACCCCGATCAGCTGATGCAGGTGTTTCTGAACCTGCTGAAAAACGCCGCTGAAGCGGCTGGCGAAAACGGCGGCACCATTCGCATTCGCACCTTTTACGATCACGGCCTGCGTCTGCGCAGGGCCGATGGCAGCGGCACCGGTTTGCCCCTGCAGGTGGAAATTATTGATGATGGTCCGGGCCTGCCGCCCGAAATTGCCGCGCAGATTTTTGAACCATTTGTTTCTGGCCGGGAAAACGGCACCGGCCTCGGCCTTGCGCTGGTGTCCAAGATCATCGCTGACCACGATGGTTGGATCAGCGTCGATTCCGTTCCCGGTATGACCAAGTTCCGTCTTTCATTGCCCGTCGCCCCCAAAATCAAGGAGTAAACCTGATGGATGGCACCGTTCTCGTCGCTGATGATGACCGCACGATCCGCACCGTTCTGACCCAGGCGCTTACGCGTGCCGGGTGCCGGGTACATGCCACCTCGTCTCTGGTGACGCTCAAGCGCTGGGTCGAGGAAGGGCGCGGCGATCTGGTGATTTCCGATGTGGTCATGCCCGATGGCAACGGGCTGGATGCGCTGCCCGATATTGCCCGGATGCGGCCCGACCTGCCGGTGATCGTGATCTCGGCGCAGAACACCATCATGACGGCAATTCAGGCCGCCGAGAAAGAAGCCTTCGATTATCTGCCAAAGCCGTTTGATCTGCCGGATCTGATGAAGCGCGCGGCGCGGGCGCTGGAACAGAAACGCCGGGCGCCGTCGGCCAAGCCGATCGATGTGGACCGGCAGGGCGACGACCTGCCGCTGGTGGGGCATACGCCCGCCATGCAATCGCTTTACCGGCTGGTGGCGCGGGTGATGAATACCGAACTGCCGGTGCTGATCACCGGCGAAAGTGGCACCGGGAAATCGCTGATTGCGCGGGCCATCCACGATTTTTCCGACCGTCGCAATCTGCCCTTTGTTGTGGTCACGCCGGATGATCTGGTGCCGATGGAAGGACCTGCGAAAATCCTGTCGAAAGTCGGGCAGGGGACGCTGCTGTTTGACGAGATCGGCGATCTCGACAGCGAGGCGCAGGCGCGCATCACCCGGATGCTCGACAGCCTCACCGATCCGGCGCCGCGGGTGATTTCCACCTCGCAGGGCGATCTCAGCCGGAGGCTGAAAACCGGCGAGTTCCGGCAGGATCTGTATTACCGTCTGGGTGGTGTCACCATTCCGGTGCCCTCGCTGCGCGAACGGCTGGAAGATATTCCGGCGCTGGCTGAGCATTTCCTGGCGCGTGCCGAACGCGACGGGCTGACGCCCCGGGCGCTGTCGAAAGACGCGATCGAGATTCTGCGCGCCTATCCCTGGCCGGGCAATGTGCGTCAGCTTGAGAACACGGTGCAGCGGCTGATGGTCACAGGCACAGATGCCGAGATCAGCCGCGCCGAAGTGGAAGCCTCGCTGGGCACGCCTTCGGGTGGGCCGGTGGTGACGATGGACGAGGCCGAAAATCTGTCGACCTCGGTGGCGCGGCATCTGAAACGCTATTTCGACCTGCATGGCGGCAGCTTGCCGCCTCCGGGCGTATACCAGCGGGTGCTGCGCGAGTTCGAAATGCCGCTGATCGAGATTGCGCTGGATGCCACCGGCGGCAATCAGGCGCGTTGTGCCGATCTTCTGGGGATCAACCGCAATACGCTGCGTAAGAAGATCACCGAGTTGGGAATCGAGGTGACACGCCGCCGCAAGCTGATGTAATAGTGCCACAGAGCGTGGCAGAAGAGCGTCATATTTCGGCGTGATCTTCGTTACAGCAGCAGAGGGCTCGGCGAAATGCCGGGTCTGTGGGGGATATTTGTGGCAAGGCGTGCCTCACAAGATTGGACATGGGACCGGATTGCCCGGTTAAGGCGGCTGCAGCGCGTGCAGTCGCTGACAACCTTCGGGCTGGTCATTCTTGGTCCGGTTCTGGCCGTGGTCACCTATCTGTTTCTCGGGCCGCTCGACAAAGGCAGCCAGAGCGACGCGTTGCGCTTCGTTCTGCTCGGCGATTTCGTTTATTCGCTGATCGTGGCGGCGCTGGTGATCGCGGGCATCGTAAGGATGGTCGCGGCGCGGCGGGCGAAATCGGCCGGATCGCGGCTGCATATGCGCCTGACCGCGACCTTTGCGATTCTCGCTCTGATCCCGGCGGTTTTGGTGGCCATTTTCGCCATGCTGACGGTGAATGTGGGCTTGGAAGGCTGGTTTTCCGACCGGGTCAGCCGGGTAGTGGGCAACTCGTTGGCCGCAGCACAAGCCTATGAAAGCGAGCATCGCGACGGGTTGACGCAAGACAGCCAGGCCATCGCGACCTTTCTGAACAACGCCAAGAGCAACAACACCTTGATCTCGGATGCCGAGCTGCGTCAGGCGCTGTCTCAGGCCCAGACCCATATTCAGCGCGGGCTACGCGAAGCCTATATCATCAATTCCGATGGCGGCATTCGGTTGCGCGGGGACCGTTCCTATCTGTTCGATTACGAACAACCCTCGCAGGACGATATTGCCCGTGCCATGTCTGGCGAGACCGTGGTGATCGAAGATTGGGACATCAACGAATTTCACGCCCTGATCGAACTCAACGCCTTTCCCGATCACTTACTTTATGTGTCGCGGGATGTGGACGGCAAGATTTTCAAACTGCTCGACGAAACCCAGGAAACTGGCAAGTTCTACCAGCAGCTCGAAAGCCAGCGCGGCAAGGTTCTGTTTGAATTTGGCCTTGTTTATCTGGGCTTTGCGACGATTCTGGTGCTGGCGGCCACCTGGCTGGGTATGTGGTTTGCCGAACGCCTGTCGCGCCCGGTTGGGCGGCTGGCATCGGCTGCTGAGCGGGTTGGCGCTGGTGATCTGGACGTTCAGGTGGTGGAAGAGGAAACCGGCGACGAGCTGGAGCTTCTGGGCTACATGTTCAACCGTATGATCCGGCAGCTCAAGGGGCAGCGCCAGACGCTTCTGGAAAATACCGAGCAGATCGAGCAGCGCCGTCGGTTGTTCGATTCCGTACTGTCGTCGGTCACGGCTGGGGTAATGGGGCTGGATGCCGATGGGCGCGTGGCCTTCCTCAACCGTGCCGCGCGGGTGATGCTGAACCTGCCCGCCGATGACTCAATCCAGACCGAGATCGCGCTTCTGGTGCCCGAATTTGTGGTGCTGATCGAGCGTCTGAAAAACGAAGGCTCCGCCCGGGTGCAGGAGCAGATCACGCTCAGCCGGCTCGGGCGTCAGGAACGGCTTCTGGTGCGGATCGCGCCGCGCCATTCCGACGAGGGCGTGGTGGAAGGCTATGTGATTGCCTTCGATGATGTCACCGATCTGGTTACCGCGCAGCGCATGGCTGCCTGGGGCGATGTGGCGCGCCGGATCGCCCATGAGATCAAGAACCCGCTGACCCCGATCCAGCTCTCGGCCGAACGGATCAAACGCAAATTTGGCCGGATGCTGGAAGAAGAGGATGCCGAGGCGCTGGAAGGGCTGACCTCGGTGATCGTGCGCCAGACCGAAGACCTGCGCCGGATCGTCGATGAATTCTCGAAATTTGCCCGGATGCCGGAGCCCGAGAAAAAGCCTGCCGATCTGGCCGAGCTGGTGCGTGGCGCCGTGATGCTGCAACAGGCCGGGCAGGAGAATGTTGAGATCGAAGCCGATATTCCCTCCGGCACCATGCCCGCCTCGCTTGACGAAACCATGATCGGGCAGGCGCTCACCAACCTGATCAAGAACGCAGGCGAAGCAATTGAAACGCTGCAAGAAAAAGGCGAGATGTCTGAGGGTCACGTGGCGATGATCCGGGTCAGCTTGCGGCGCGATGGCGACGAAGGCGTGGTGAGGATTTCCGATAACGGGATTGGCCTGCCTCTGGACCGCGCCCGGTTGTTCGAACCCTATGTGACCACCCGCGACAAGGGCACCGGCCTTGGCCTGCCCATCGTGAAGAAGATTATTGAAGAGCATGGCGGCAGTCTGACACTGACTGACGCTGAACTGTTTGGCGGCACCGACCGACCGGGCGCTTGTGCCGAGATCCGGCTGCCGCTGGTTGCGGCCAGCGCCACGCGCGATGCCGCCGAATGATGACGACGAGGAACCAAAATGGCTGATATCCTGATTGTCGATGATGAGCGCGATATTCGTGAGCTGATCTCTGACATCCTGGAGGACGAGGGCTATACGACGCGGCTCGCGGGAAACTCCAACGACGCGGTCGCCGAGGTTAAGCGCGAGCTGCCGGGGCTGATGATCCTCGATATCTGGCTGAAGGATTCGGCCATGGACGGGATCGACATCCTGAAGATGGTCAAGCGCGAGCACCCGGAAGTGCCGGTGGTGATCATCTCGGGCCATGGCAATATCGAGATTGCCGTCGCGGCGATCAAACAGGGGGCCTACGATTTCATCGAAAAGCCCTTCAATATCGACCAGCTGATGGTGGTGATCGGCCGCGCCATGGAAACCTCGCGGCTGCGGCGCGAAAACGTTGCGCTGAAACGGCGCGACAGTGGCCCGATCGAGATGATCGGCGCATCGGCGGCCTTCAAGGCGCTGAAATCCAACCTGGAAAAGGTCACGCGCTCAAATGGGCGGGTGATGCTCACCGGGCCTGCCGGGGCAGGCAAGGAACTGGCGGCGCGGATCATTCACAGCGGCTCCGACCGGGCGCAGGCGCCTTTCGTGGTGGTCAATTCCGCCTCGATTGAGCCGGACCGGATGGAAGAGGTGCTGTTTGGTCGCGAAACGCCTGAGCGCGGGATCGAGCCGGGGCTTTTGGAAGAGGCCAATGGCGGCGTGCTCTATTTCGACGAGGTGGCTGATATGCCGCTGGGCACGCAGTCGAAAATTCTGCGGGTGCTTCTGGAGCAAAGTTTCAGTCGGGTGGGCGGCGCCGATAAGCTGAGCGTGGATGTGCGGGTGATATCGTCGACCACGCGCGACCTGATGGAAGAAATCGCCGCCAAGCGCTTCCGCGAAGAGTTGTATCACCGGCTGAACGTGGTGCCGGTGCATGTGCCGCCGCTGGCCGAGCGGCGCGAGGACATTCCCGAACTGGCCGAGCACTTCATCCGGGTGTTCAACGAGGGGCAGGGCCTGCCGCTGCGCATGATCAGCGACGAAGCCCGTGCGATGCTGCAAAGCATGCCCTGGCCCGGCAATGTGCGCCAGTTGAAGAACGTGATCGAGCGGGTGTTGATCCTGGGGGATGGTTCCGGGCCGATCGATCCGGGCGAGTTGACCGAGGTTGATGCGGGGGGCGATGGAAGCGGCGGAACGGTGGTGCTGCCCGCTGCCCTGGCCACTCTGCCGCTGCGCGAGGCGCGCGAGGCTTTCGAGCGTGAATACCTACTGACCCAGATCAACCGCTTCGGCGGCAATATTTCCCGCACCGCGAATTTCGTCGGGATGGAACGCTCGGCCCTGCACCGCAAGCTGAAAAGCCTTGGCGTGGTGACCGGCACCAAATCCGGCGCGCGGGTGGCCTATGTGGCCGAAGACGAAGAGCTGGCAGAAGACTAAGAGCCGCTGGGGTGGAGGCTGACGGCAGGCTCCACCGGTTGGCGGATGCAGGGTCAGAGATCGTCCCAGCGGGACAGGCTGTGGCGTTTCCGGCTGTACTGGTTGAAGACCGCCATTCCCAGTCCGAACAACAGACCGGCCAGCGCGGCAAGGTTGATTGACGTGGTGATGCTTTGGCCGTTCTGGCGCCAGAGCCCGACCCACATGACCAGCCCCCAGCTGATGGCGAAGCTCAGGCCAAAGCTGATTACGGACCACCAGAAGGGTTGGTAAAGCGGCGGGCGGCGTTTCAGGCCCAAGCGCCGCATCAAACGCGCATCAAGCGGCCAGGCGCGTGCGCCCGTGATCCCGGCCTTGTCCAGTTCCGCAAGGGCGGCGGTGAATTTGCGATTGTGGTCGTCCACGCCTGAACCTCTGCGCTGATGTTTGGCCCATTGTTCCAGACTCGGTTTTTCGGGTCAATCTCGGGGCAGGCGTTTCGGCGCATCACTCCTGCTCCAGCCGTTGACCCGCCTGCGCCTTTCTGCCATGGCTTGCCGGGTGACTGAACGGAGACCCTCATGAAGGTTGTCATCTGCGGCGCGGGCCAGGTTGGTTGGCAGATCGCCCGTCATCTTTCCGGTGAAAACAACGATGTGACCGTGGTTGATAACAACCCCGATCTGGTGGCGCGTGCGACCGAAACGCTGGATGTGCAGGGGGTGACGGGCTTTGCCTCTTACCCCGACGTGCTGGAACGCGCGGGCGCGCGCGATGCCGATATGATCGTTGCGGCGACCTATTCTGACGAGGTGAACATGGTCACCTGTCAGGTGGCGCATTCGATTTTCGCGGTGCCGCGCAAGATTGCCCGTCTGCGGTCGCAAAGCTATCTCGACGCGATCTATTCCGACCTCTACCGGCAGGAGCATCTGCCCATCGACGTGGTGATCAGCCCCGAACGCGAGGTGGCGCTGGCCGCCCTGCGCCGTCTGGCGGCGCCCTCGGCCTTTGAGGCGGAGATTTTCTTTGGCGGCAAGGCGACGCTGCTGGGGATCCTTCTGGAAGAAGACTGCCCGGTGCTGAACACGCCGCTGCGCCAGCTCACCGATCTTTTCTCGACCCTGAAGGCCATCGTTGTCGGCGTGCGTCGCGAGGGCACCTTGTTCGTGCCGGAAGCGGGCGATCAGCTGTTCAAGGGCGATCAGATCTATGTGGTTTCCGACAGCAAGGACGTGAACCGTACGCTGGAGATTTTCGGCAAAGAAGTGCGCCGTCAGGAACGCGTGGTGATCCTTGGCGGTGGCAATGTCGGGCTGGCAGTGGCCGAAGCGCTGGAGGCCCGCCACGAACGGGTGCGCGCCAAGGTCATCGAGCTGAACCGCAACGTGGCCGAACATGCCGCAGATTCGCTGGAACGCACCGTGGTGCTGCATGGCAATGCGATGGATCTGGAGATCTTGAAAGAAGCCGGTATCGCGCGCGCCGATGCGATCCTTGCAGTGACCGATGATGACAAGGTCAATATGCTCGCTTCGGTGCGGGCCAAGGCGGCGGGCTGTCCGCTGGCGATCTGCCTGATCAACGACACCTCGCTGATCCCGCTGCTCGAACCGCTCAATATCGACGCCCATATCAATCCGCGTGCCACCACGGTCAGTTCGATCCTGCGCCATATCCGCCACGGGCGGGTGCGCGGGGTCTATTCCATTGGCGATGCCGAAGCCGAGGTGATCGAGGCGCAGGTGCTGTCGACCTCGCCCATCGCCGGGCGCGAAATCCGCGAGATCGAGTTTCCCGAAGGGGTGCTGGTCGGGGCGGTGCTGAAAGGCGGCGAGGTGGTGAAGCCCGCGGCCAATACGCGGATCGACGAGAACGACGTGCTGGTGATCTTCACGCTGGCCGCTGATGTGCCCGAAGTCGAGCGCCTGTTCCAGGTCTCGATTGATTTCTTCTGAGGCGACACGATGTTTGTCTGGCTTGCACGCCTGCCCATGATCGTTTCCCTGATCGGGGTTGGTGGCATTGCCATGCTGATACCGGCGGCCCATGCCGCCGCTTCGGGCGAAGCGCGCATTGCCGAAGTATTCTTTTTCCACAGTGGCTTGAACCTGCTTCTGGCGCTGTTCATCGGCATCGCCATGGCCGGGCGCAAACGCGGCGAGCGCTCGGACAATCACCTCTGGGGGCTGCTCCTGCTGTTCGTGGCGCTGCCGTTCCTTTTTGCCCTGCCGCTCTATCAGGCGGTGGGCAATACCACCTTCCTGAACACCTATGTCGAAATGGTCTCGGACCTCACCACCACCGGGGCCACGATGTTTGACGATCCGGCGCGGCTGGCCCCGCCGCTGCACAGCTGGCGCGGTGTGGTGGGCTGGTTGGGCGGGCTGTTCATACTGGTTGGCGCCATCGCGGTGCTGGCCCCGATGGCGCTGGGGGGCTTTGAAGTACGTCGCCGGGCGCCTTCGGAAGAGGTGATCGCGCATGGCTTCATCCAGATCACCGAGCGCGCCGACCTGTCGCAACGGGTGCGCAACCACGCCGCACGGCTGTTCCCGGTCTATACGCTGCTGACGCTGCTGCTCTGGGCGATGCTGCTGGTGGCGGGTGATACGCCGCATGTGGCGATGATGCACGCGATGTCGACCATGGCCACATCGGGCATTTCGCCGGTCGGAGGGTTAAGTGGCGGCGGGGCAGGATGGCTGGGCGAGGTTTGTGTGGCGCTGTTTCTGTTCTTCGCCATCTCGCGGCTGACCTTCACCCGCGAAGGCCATGGCCCGGTTCTGCCCGGATTGCGCGCCGACCCCGAAATCCGGATCGGTCTGGCTCTGTCCACGCTTGTGCCGCTGTTTCTGTTCCTACGTCATTTCTGGGGGGCCTATCAGATCGAAGGCACCGATATGAGCTTTGTCGACGGGCTTGCCTCGCTCTGGGGCTCGGTTTTCACGGTGCTGTCCTTCCTGACCACCGCAGGTTGGGAAAGCGCCGCCTGGGCCGCGAGCCGTGATTGGTCGGGTTTGCAGACGCCGGGGCTGGTGCTGATGGGCCTGTCGCTGATCGGTGGCGGGGTGGCGACCACCGCTGGCGGCGCCAAGCTTCTGCGGGTCTTTGCGCTCTACAAACACGGCGCGCGCGAGCTGGAACGTCTGGTGCATCCCAATTCGGTGGCGGGGTCCGGCGGCGAGGCGCGGCACGTGCGGCGGCGCGGTGCCTATATGGCCTGGCTGTTTCTCATGCTGATGGCGCTGTCGGTGGCACTGGTGCTTCTGGGCTTCTCGCTTGCGGGTGAGGATTTCCACGATTCGCTGGTGCTCACTGTGGCTGCCCTGACCACCACCGGACCGCTGGCCAATCTCGCCGGGGGGCAACCTATCGTCTATGGTGCCCTCTCCGATGGCGCGAAATATGTGCTCGCCGCAGCGATGATATTGGGGCGGCTCGAAACCCTTGCGATTGTCGCGCTGTTCAACCCCGATCTGTGGCGCCGATAAGACAGGCCAGGGCGCCGGATTGTCCCATACAATTGGGGGTGGAAACTTTCCCAAAGCCACGACATACTATTGGTGTTGTGTAGATATTTCTGCCGGAGTCCGGCAGCACGAGAGAATAAGGGCAAGAAGCGATGGCTGCCGATAAGCAAAACCTGCAAGACGCATTTCTGAACCATGTACGCAAAGCCAAAGTGCCGGTGACGATCTTCTTGATCAATGGCGTGAAGCTGCAGGGGGTGATTTCCTGGTTTGACAATTTCTGCGTGTTGCTGAAGCGCGATGGGCAAAGTCAGCTTGTGTACAAACACGCAATCTCGACGATCATGCCGGCTCAGCCGATCAACCTCTATGACGGCGAAGAGAGCTGATCACGCTCTGGATTTGTGACCAGCTGATCAAGGTCCGGCCTGACCGGAGTAATGCCGGATTGCACGAGGCTTTGGCCCCTGCAATCGGGCTTTTTGCGCAGATGCCTGGGGGTGCCGATCATGTGGCGCCCCGGCAGAAAGCCTGTTGAGATGACCACGGATCCAAATTCCAACGAACCGCACACCACCCGCGCCTGGGTGATCCATCCCGAGATGACCAATGACCGCCACCGGCGGGCGCCCGCTCCGGCGCTGGACGAGGCTGTGGCACTCGCCTTTGCCCTGCCGGACCTTGATGTGGTCGGGCAGGAAATTGTGCGGTTGCCGAAGGCCCATGCGGGTCATCTGTTCGGCACCGGCAAGATTGCCGAGATCGCGGCCCGGCTTGAGGCTGCCGAGGTGGAGCTGGTGCTGATCGATGGGCATGTCACCCCGGTGCAGCAGCGCAACCTCGAAAAGGAATGGGATGTCAAAATCCTCGACCGGACCGGATTGATCCTTGAGATTTTCTCGGATCGGGCGCGCACCCGCGAGGGCGTGTTGCAGGTGGAAATGGCCGCGCTCAGCTATCAGCGCACCCGGCTGGTGCGTGCCTGGACCCACCTTGAACGGCAACGCGGCGGGCTTGGCTTTGTCGGCGGCCCCGGCGAAACCCAGATCGAGGCCGACCGGCGTGCGATTGACGAGCAGCTCACCCGGCTGCGCAAACAGCTTTCCAAAGTGGTGAAAACCCGCGAGCTGCACCGCGCCGCGCGCGCCAAGGTGCCGTTTCCCGTAGTTGCGCTGGTGGGCTATACCAACGCCGGAAAATCCACCCTGTTTAACCGGATGACCGGCGCGGATGTGCTGGTGAAAGACATGCTTTTCGCCACGCTCGACCCGACAATGCGTTCGGTGGAGCTGTCGACCGGGCGCAAGATCATCCTCTCGGATACGGTGGGCTTCATCTCCGATCTGCCGACCCAACTGGTTGCCGCCTTCCGCGCCACGCTGGAAGAGGTGCTGGGCGCCGATGTGATCCTGCATGTGCGTGATATTTCGGCGGATGAAACAGCCGAGCAGGCGGCGGATGTGGAAAAGATCCTTGAAGAGCTTGGCGTCGGGCAGAACGTGCCGATGATCGAGGTCTGGAACAAGATCGACCGTTTGCCCGATGAAGCCCGATCGGCTCGCGAGATCGAGGCGGCGCGCAACGAGCGCGTTGTGACGATTTCGGCCCTGAACGGCGTGGGGATCGACACGTTGACCGCCGCCATCGAGGCCGAGCTGGTTGAGGAAAAACAGACCGAAACTCTGCATTTGCGCTTTGCCGACGGTAAGGCCCGCGCCTGGCTGCACGCGGCCCATGTGATCGATGCGGAAGTGCAGGACGACACCGGCTGGAAGGTCACGGTAACCTGGACCGAGCGCCAGAAAGCGGAATTTCAGAAGCTTCACCGACTGGCTTGATGCTGCACCGGGTGGTGCGGCTGACTGGCAACCGACCCCGTTATGGGGCAGGGATCAGGTGAGTGATCCCCACCGCAGCCGCACGGGCCAGCGCCGGATCGAGGCTCATTGGAATATATTCGCCACGCCGCCACAGCTCGCCCAGATCGTCATAATGACGGCTGAGGAAGTGGCCCGACTGACCAGTGGCGGTGATGAAGAGCGAGCTGTCGGGATCGGCGAAGTCATAAACGCCACGATAGCCCGGCCCGTGCACATTGAGGAACGGGTCCGCCCCGGTGCCCGAGGTCAGGCCGCGATTCAGGGTATTGTCGCCGCCCGAGGTGCTTTGATGGATATTCACGAACCATTTCAGCACCGGCACATTGCCCAGCACCGCGTGGTCGTGAGTGGCCTGATGCATATCGCCCCAACGCAGCGCCTCGGCCTGACCGCCGACATGTTCGTCGATCCATAGAAGCGCATCGTCCAGCGCCAGCTTGGCGATTTCCGGGCAGGTTTCAACTGGCGCGGATTGCACCACGTCGCACCATTTTGAGGCCCCGTCGACATTGCGGAACACCCGTTCGATGAAGACCGGATCGACATGAGGGAAAGCACTGGCAAGCGGCCCCAGATCGTCGCGGATCAGCCGCTGCTGCAAGGCCCGCATCCAGGCCATATAGACCAGCGGCTCGGGCATATGCTCGTTCATCTCGCCATTCCAGTTGGCCAGCAGATCCAGCGCCCTTTGCCGTTTGCGTTCCGGCGTGCCTTCAGGGGCGGGTTCGCCGGTATACCACAGATCAGCACCCACCAACGGCAGCAGGTTGCGCGCCGTCACCGAGACGGTATCGAGCTGGGCTTCGATGAAGCTCTCGCGGGTATGCACCTCGCGGCTTTGCATCAGCTTTTGCCAGCGCTGCACCCGCTGCGTATCGCCCCAGTCCCAGCTCACATGCAGCGGGAAGGGCCGTTCGAGCAGCTTGTTGTTGGTATTGCCGACAATCCCGCCAGTCGGATCGATAAATTCGGGATTGGCGTCATAGGCCTCGATGCCTAGCCAGCGGTTTTCAGCCTTCCAGCCGGGGGCGGGCATACGGCCCTGAGTCATGTGGTTGGCATCGCGGCGCGGCATCGCCCCAAAGGTTTTCATCGCGATATGCTCGGCATCGACCATGGTGACGTTTTGCGAGGGCGCAACGAAATCCTGCCCTGCTGCCATCCCTTCTTCCACCGATTTCGCCTGCATCAGGTGAAAGGCGGCGGTCATCGAGCGGTCGCGCGCGGCCAGCAAGGTCCAGCCGATCGCGGCGACATGGCCGGGCGGGGTGACATTGCCCAGCCCGTATTGATCGCCGGGCAGTACCGGGCCGTTTTCCGTCCATTGCAACTCGATTGTCACCGGCGGCTTGTCTTTCACCTTGATGATTGTCGCACGGGTCTGCATCGGCGCGTAACCTTCGATGGTAAGCACTTCAGCGGGGTTCTGCGGGTTCAGCTTTTCGATGAACACGTCCTGATCGTCGAGATAGGACGAGGTGAGCCCCCAGCCGAACCCCTGACTACGCCCGAGCAGGATCAGCGGCATACCGGGAATGGAGCCGCCGATCACGCCGCCCGATTGCAACTCAAGCCGGGCCAGATACCAGATGCCGGGGGCCGAGAAATCAAGATGCGGATCATTGGCCAGCAGCGTGCCACCAGCCGCCGAACGCGACGGCGCTGCTGCCCAGGCATTGGACGCGCCGCCGAAATCGAGCGGGGCAACCGGCGATAGCGGGTCTTCGGCGGGCAGCGGGGCGAGGGCGGCAAAGTCGGTGTCATGCGCGCCAAACAGCGCGGCATAGTTGGGGAGCGCTGCCACGCCGGTGCCGGGGGCATCGGGCATCAGATCGATGAGCTTGTCTTCCCCGGCGGTCAGCGCCACCCGGGCACGCAGCACT
Organism: Paracoccaceae bacterium; assembly: GCA_050288685.1. Classification (GTDB taxonomy): domain Bacteria; phylum Pseudomonadota; class Alphaproteobacteria; order Rhodobacterales; family Rhodobacteraceae; genus Sinisalibacter. The sequence goes on from JBNKEH010000003.1 coordinate 558,696, forward strand.
TCGCGTTGCAGATGGGTGGCCATCTTCACCCCCATCAGCTTCAGGATCGCGATGCTGTCGGCTGGAACCCAGGGCGATATATCGTTGGCGAACATGAAGAATTCAGGCGCACCACGCCCCAGCGCCTCTTGGTTCACCCGGTCGAGCCAGGCATTCACCCCGCGCGCATAAGCCTCCAGAGCAGCACGTGTTTCATCGTCCTGCTGGGCGACGGCAGCTTGGGCGAGCGTGTAGATGTCGAGCCGACGCATCAGCTCATCGACCTTCAGCGTACGTTCCCCGAACACTTCGCTGAGCCGGCCCTGCGCGGTGCGCCGCATCATCACCATCTGCCACAGCCGATCCTGCGCATGGGCATAGCCCAGGCCGAAAAACACGTCTTCGTCATTGGCGCCAAAGATATGCGGTACGTTGGAATGATCGCGCACGATCTCCAGCGGGGCCGAAATGCCGTGCGCGGGGCGGGTGGCATTGTAATCCGGCAGCGAGCGCGCAGCGAGGTAATAGGTGAAACCAATGCCGACAGCGGCCAGAATCAACAGCCCGGTTACGACCCGGACGGTCCATTTAAAGAACAAATACATGTGTCACCGCGAGTTGACCTGCTGCCTGCCCCCCGTCAATAAAGACAAGCAGCAGCAGACGCAAACAGGAGCGGTAACATGGCGAAATGCACATTCCTCGGGTTGGGCGTAATGGGCTACCCGATGGCCGGTCATCTGGCAACCAAGGGCCATGACGTGACCGTTTACAACCGGACCAAGGCCAAGGCGGAAGCTTGGGTGGCCAGCCATGGCGGTGCGATTGGGGCCACCCCGCGCGAGGCGGTGATGGGCGCCGAGTTTGTGATGTCCTGCGTCGGCAATGACGACGATCTGCGCGCGGTTTGCCTTGGCCCGGACGGAGCCTTTGCCGGGATGGCGGAAGGAGCGATCTTTGTCGATCACACCACAGTCTCGGCCAAGGTGACGCGCGAGCTTTACGCCGCCGCACAAGAGCGCGGGATTTCCTTCGTCGATGCGCCGGTCTCCGGCGGGCAGGCGGGGGCGGAAAACGGTGTGCTCTCGATCATGTGCGGCGGCGATGAGGCCGCCTATACCGCTGCGGTGCCGGTGATGGAGGCCTATGGGCGCACGATCAAACGTCTGGGCGAAAGCGGTGCCGGGCAGCTGACCAAGATGGTCAACCAGATCTGCATCGCGGGGCTGGTGCAGGGGCTGTCAGAAGGGCTGGCCTTTGCCGAGAAAGCTGGGCTCGACGGGCAGGCGGTGATCGAGGTGATCAGCCAGGGCGCGGCCGGAAGCTGGCAAATGTCTAACCGCTACAAAACCATGCTGGAGGATCACTTCGAGCACGGCTTTGCGGTGGACTGGATGCGCAAGGATCTGGGCATTTGTCTGGCTACGGCGGACGAAACCGGGGCGAGCCTGCCGGTGACGGCGCTGGTCGATCAGTTCTATAAGGATGTGCAGAATATGGGCGGCGCGCGCTGGGATACCTCGTCGCTGATCAAGCGGCTGCGCTGAAAGGCATGATTGCGGCGCCTGTGGCGATCTTCTAAAGCAGGCAATCGAACTCTATGGTGGGATGAAACATGTCGTTGACCAGATCCAGCATTGCAGCGCTGCCGCTGCTTTTCATTGCCAGCGCGGCTTTGGCCCATACTGGTGGACCGATTGGCGGCTTTGCCTCTGGCTTCGAGCATCCGATCTCTGGCTGGGATCATGTGATCGCTATGGTCGCGGTGGGGATCTGGGGGGCCTTTCTTGGCAAACCGGCGCTGTGGGTGCTGCCGGTGATCTTTCCGCTGGTCATGGCGTTCGGCGGGGCGCTCGGAGTGATCGGCGTGCCGCTGCCTATGATTGAAACAGGGATCGCGCTGTCGGGGATCGTTCTTGGCTTGCTCATTGCCTTTTCCATCCGCGCGCCCTTGTGGGTGGCCGGGCTGATCGTCGGGGTCTTCGCGATCTTTCACGGCCATGCGCATGGCACCGAGCTGCCGGGCGCGGCCAATCCCTTTGCCTTTGGCATCGGCTTTGTCACCGCCACCGGGCTTTTGCATCTGGGCGGCATCGGTTTTGGCTTCCTGATCGGATCGCGGGCCGGGCGGATTGTCGTGCGTGCGACGGGCGCGGTGATTGCCCTGATCGGTGGTGCCTTCCTTCTGGGCTTTGCCTGATGCGCTGGCGCCATCTTGCGCCTCTTGCCGCGCTGGCTCTGCTTGCGCCCGGACTGGCCGAGGCCCATGCCTTTACCACCGGCCTGCCGTTTGATCTGGCGTTTCTGTCGGGAGTGCTGACCCTTATCTCAGCCCCCGAGCAGGCGCTGCCGATCCTGGTGCTCGGCGTCGGGCCGGGGATTTGGTTCGAGGGGCGTCAACGGCGGCTTTGGCTGGCTTTCCTCATCGGTATGGTGGCCACGCTTGCGGTGACGCCGTTTTTGGCGGGCGAATGGGCCGGGATGGTGTCGGTCTTCTTCGGCATCATCATCGCTGCCCACGCCGCCTTGCTGAGCCTGGCCTGGACCCGCGCCATGCCGGTGGTGCTCGGCGCGGTGATGGGCTTTGCGGTCAGTCTGGTCGGGTTTTACGGCTATGCCTATGGCGAGGTGCAGATCGCCACGCAGATCGGCTATATCGCCACCGCGCTGGCGCTGCTGATCCTGTCGTCTGAGGTGGTGTGGTTCACGCGCCGGGTTTTCCCCGGCGCGGTGGTGCCGATCCTCTGGCGGATCGTGTCGTCATGGCTTGCCGCGATCCTGGTGCTCTATCTCGCCTTCGCCTATGTGAACGGCGGCTGAGCGGATCGCGTGGAGGATCAGGGGATGATCCGGGTGTATTTCGAGCCTTCAAGGCTGGCGCCGACAATCAGCCCCGCCTGACCAAAGACCAGCGCCACGACCGGGCTCGACAGGGTGATCGTATCGGCCGAGAAACGCCCGCCTTCACTGACCACAGCGTATTTGATATCCGCCCCGGCGACCCAACCAGACGCGATGCGAAAATCTGCCAGAGCGTTGTCGGTCATGAAGAACAGCACATGCGCGTATTGTTGCGCGCCGATCTGCAAACCAAAGCTCGCCTTGGCCTGATCGTAGTAATCCACAGTGATGCCGTTCACCTGCAGTGCGCCACGGCCATAGGCGCCGCCAATGCCAAATCCGGCTTCGGTGACCAGCGGCATGACCAGCATCCCCACCGCCTTGTCGGCCAGCGTGCGGCTACCTGGAATTTCCGAATACATCTGGTTGAGCGTGGCCTGAACCCGCGCATCAATCTTGGCGCCGCCATCGGAATTGATACCGTTTGCGCAGCCCGCAAGCGCCAGACTGCCGCCGCCAACCGAAATCAGGAATCCACGTCTTGAATAGGTGTTCATCTTGCCCATAGCCTCTTACTTCCTTCTTGCCCCAAGATCTTGTGCCGGGGATTTGTCCACATGATAGGACATGGCGGCAGGGCTGTCATCTGCTTGGATCGGTTCGGCGGGTTTTTGCCCTGTGGTCCGGGCGAGGGGTTGACGTAGCGCACTGTGCGTCGACGCGCAAAACCTGCGCGAAATCACTGAATTGTGCGTTACGGCTAGTGCAGTAGGACTATTCCATCTGAAATGGAGGACTGCATGACTGACCTTTACAAATATGCCGCGCCGATTGGCCGCGTGCTTCTGGCCCTGATGTTCATCATGTCCGGGCTGCAAAAGCTCGGCGATATTCCGGGCACGATCGGCTACATCCAGTACGGCGGATTGCCGGGCTTTCTGGTCTACCCGACCATTCTCTTGGAAATCGGCGGCGGTATCGCGCTGGCCGTGGGCTATCAAGCCCGCCTTGCGGCGCTGCTTCTTGCTGGCTTCTCGCTGCTGGCCGGGGTGCTCTTTCACCTGATCCCGTCAGGCTCTGCAGAAGGCGCGATGGCGCAGATGCAGATGATCATGTTCATGAAGAACGTCTCGATCGCCGGCGGTATGCTGATGGTCGTGTCGATGGGGGCGGGTGCCTATTCGCTCGACAATCGCGCGGCCGCGGGCAAAGCCCTGACCGCCTGATCGCAAGCACATGAAGAAGAAGACCCCGCGTGATCAGCGCGGGGTTTTTGTTTGCTCTGTGGTGAGCAGGCTCAGCCGTTCAGCATCCTAGCGGCGCGGGGGGCAAAATAGGTGAGGATGCCGTCAAGGCCTGCGCGTTTGAACGCCAGCAGGCTTTCCATCATCACCTTGTCGCCATCAAGCCAACCGTTTTGGCTTGCCGCCATCAGCATCGCGTATTCGCCCGACACCTGATAGGCGAAGGTGGGCACGCGGAAGGTGTCTTTCACCGCGCGGCAGATGTCGAGATAGGGCATGCCCGGCTTCACCATCACCATATCGGCGCCTTCCATCAGGTCGCGTTCGACCAGCCTGAGCGCTTCGTCGGCATTGCCGGGATCCATCTGATAGGTCTTCTTATCGCCGGTCAGCGCGCCAGACGCCCCCACTGCGTCGCGGAACGGACCGTAGAACGCGGATGCGTATTTGGCCGAATAGGACATGATCGAGACATTGCTGCGCCCCTCGGCCTCCAGCGCCTGCCGGATCGCGCCGATGCGGCTGTCCATCATATCGCTCGGGCCCAGAATATCCGCTCCGGCCTCGGCCTGCGCCAGCGCCATTTTCACCAGCGCCTCGACCGTGCGGTCATTGACGATCTCGCCATCGACCACAAAGCCGTCATGGCCGTTGATATTGTAGGGATCGAGCGCGATGTCGGTCATCACCGCAATGCCGGGGGCGGCGTCCTTGATCGCCCGCGTGGCGCGGTTCGACAGGTTGTCGGGGTTCCATGCCTCGGCGCAATCCTCGGTTTTCAGGCTCGGATCGGTATAGGGGAACAGGCAGATCGCCGGAATGCCAAGGCTTTCGGCCTCTTTCGCCGCTGTCGCTACCCGATCCACGGTCAGCCGCTGAACCCCGGGCATCGACGGCACATCATAGCTGTCATCCTTGCCCTCCATCACGAAGACCGGCCAGATCAGGTCGGTCACGCTGAGATTGTTCTCGCGCACAAGGCCGCGCAGCGCTTCAGAGCGGCGGTTGCGGCGCAGGCGGGTGGCGGGGAAGGGGGCAACGGTACGGGGCATGGGCGGTTCTCCGAATTGGTGCCCCGTGGTGCCACGAGCGTTCCGCCCGTTCAAGGGGCTGCGGCGTCGTCGTTGCACTCAAGCGCTTGTGCGCGACCTTCCCTGTTGCAGGGCTGGCGCTGACCCCCTCAGGCGGTTATGAACCGCGTAAGAGTAGACAACCGGACGGACAGGCCTTGGATTGGTATTCGCTAGTACTTGAACTCATCGACATGCGCAGCTTTTCCAATCTATGGTATTGGATTGCGCTGGCGGTGCTCTGGTCAACCTCGTCGCACTACGTGATCGGCGTGCCCTATGACATGATCCAGCGGGCGCATCGCCAAGGCGGTGAGGCCCGGCAAGATATGGAAGCGATGGTTCGGATCAATAACAACCGGCTGCTCTATATTGTCGGCGTCTCGGGGCTTTGGCTGGTCGGGTTCGTCTTTGCTGCGTTGACTTCGCTCATGCTGTTGGGATTCTGGTACAAGCTCGAATTCGCTCAGGCCGTGTTTCTGCTGGCCGCGCCGATGACCGTGGTCGGGGTGCTGTCGCTGAGAACAGCGCGGATCATTCAGGCACAAAACCTGGTGGGCGACGCGTTGCACCGGCGTTTGCATCGTCACCGCTTTGCCACGCAGCTTATTGGGATGTTCTCGATCCTGGTCACCGCCCTTTGGGGGATGGCGCAGAATATGGCACTTGTCGGGCTCTGAGACTTTCGGCTGCCATCAGGCCACCGTGTCGGCCACAGGGGCTGAGAGTTTGGATTTCTGGTTCTTCTGGGCTTTCAGCGCGTTACGGATCCACCAGAGCGCGCCTGCGGCTACTGCGAGCCCTGCGATCATGCCCATCACGTTGCCCATGACCTCGGCCACGGTCGAGACCTGACTGGCGAAGAGATAGCCCAGCGCCACATAGAGCGTGACCCAGATCACCTCGCCCAAAACATCCCAGACCGCAAACCGCGCCCATCCCAAGCCGGTGGCACCTGCGATGAAGTTCACCCATGGTCCGAGCGGGGCCACCAGCCAGGTGGACAGGAACACCCCCAACCCGCCGCGCCGATCGACCAAAGCCCGTGCCCGGCCCAGAACCGCCTTGCGCGACGGTGCTCGGGCGAGCCGGTCAACCAGCCGCGACCCACCATAGCGACCAATGAAATAGCCCGCCTGATCGCCCAGCATCGCGCCCGCCCAGGCGGCACTTGCCACCTGCCAGAGCACCAGATCTTCTGAGGCGACAAAGGCGCCACCGGTCAGCATCATCAGCGAGGTCGGGATCGGGATCGCCAGACATGACAGGAAGGCCGAGGCGAAAATGATATAGGCGCCGTAGCTGGTGACGAGAGAGAAGACCGTCTCGCTCATTGTCCGGCCTCCGCATCGGTGCCCGGCGCGGGCGGTGCTGCGGGCGGTGGCGGCGGGCGATGCTCGGCATCATAGGCTTGGAGGACCCGCTGAAGTTCGGCAATCAGCGCTTCGGTCGTCATTCCCTTCTGCGTCGCCAGTTCATCGAGGTTCAGGGGATGCGCCGGGCGACGCGGGGCATCGAGGGCCGCCAGCACCACCTCCGGCGGCACATGCCAGGCATGGGCGACAAAGCCGGGGGTCATCCAGCCTTCGATCGCCAATTCACCTTGCGGAAAATCTTTCCAATGCCGGGTAAAGATCACCGAACGCACGGTGAAAAAACCGGTTGCCGCTACGGCGAGCACAAGGATCAGCGTGGCAACCGGGGCAGCCGCCCAGAGCCGTTTGAAAAAGGCGATCACAATCTGTCCTCCGTAGCACCGGCACAATTCATACGGGTCAGCGGCAAAAATCCGTCGCGGTTCGATTTAGGACTTTGCTCAACCCTCTCAAGCCTGCACTCTGGCGGGCAAGAGCAGGCGGGGCAAGCGAGGGCGCCATGAAAGCGGGAAAATTACCGGCAGGGGTCTGGGCGCTCGGCTTTGTGTCGCTGTTCATGGATATTTCCTCGGAAATGATCCATGCGCTTCTGCCAGTCTATCTGGTCACCGGGCTGGGGGCGACGATGCTCGCGGTTGGGGTGATCGAGGGCATTGCCGAAGCCACAGCGCAGGTGGTGAAGGTGTTTTCCGGCGCGCTCAGCGACAGGATCGGCAAGCGCAAGCCGCTGGCGCTGGTGGGCTACGGGCTTGCGGCGCTGACCAAACCGATCTTTCCGCTCGCGGGCAGTCTTGGCTGGATCGTGGCCGCGCGCTTTATCGACCGGGTGGGCAAGGGCATTCGTGGTGCCCCGCGCGATGCGCTGGTGGCCGATCTCACCCCGAGCGCGCAACGCGGTGCCGCTTATGGGCTGCGTCAGACCCTCGATACGGTGGGCGCTTTCCTTGGTCCGCTCATCGCCATCGGTTTGATGTGGCTGAGCCACGACAATATTCCGCGGGTGTTCTGGGTGGCGATCCTGCCTGCCGGCATAGCCGTTACGGTGTTGTTCTTCTGGGTGAAAGAGCCGCCTCATGATGGGCGCAAGCCGGTGCGCCTGCCGCTTAGCCGGGCGGGCATGGCGGCCCTTGGCCCGCGTTTCTGGGCGGTCACCGGGGTGGCGGCGCTGTTTTCCACCGCGCGCTTTTCCGAAGCCTTTCTGGTGCTGAAAGCCAGCGATGCCGGGCTGACCATTGCGCTGATCCCGCTGGTGCTGATCGTGATGAACATCGTCTATGCGCTCGCCGCCTATCCGGCGGGGGCGCTGAGCGATCAGCGCGGACGGGTGTTTGTACTGGTCATCGGCGTGATCGCCCTGGCGCTTGGCGATCTTGTGCTGGCGCTGATGCCGGGCCTGCCGGGGGTGTTCGTAGGGATCGGGTTCTGGGGCGTGAGCATGGGCTTTACCCAAGGCGCCTTTGCGGCGCTGGTGGCCGATACCGTGACCTCCAGCCATCGTGGCACCGGCTTTGGCATGCTGAACCTTGCCACCGGGGTTTCCACCCTTGCAGCTAGCCTCATCGCCGGGCTGATCTGGGATCTTGCCGGGCCGGGCGCCACTTTCCTGACCGGGGCAGGGCTGGCGGCGCTGGCGCTTCTGGCGCTGTTGCCTCTGGCCCGGCGGCTGCGCGCGGTCACGCCCTCGGGACCCAACCCGTGATCTAGCGCCCCAGCTCGCGCATCCCGCGGTCGATACCATCAAGGGTCATCGGCACCATCCGGCCGTCGAAGATCTCGGAAATCATCTGCACCGATTGCGTATAGCGCCAGTGGTGCTCGGGCAGGGGATTGATCCAGAGGTGATTGGGCCATGCTTCGCGGGCGCGGTTCAGCCAGACCTGCCCGGCCTCGGCGTTCCAATGCTCGTTCGCCCCGCCGGGCGCGGCGATTTCATAGGGCGACATCGCGGCATCGCCGACAAAGATCGCCTTGTAATCCGGCCCATAGGTATGCAGCACCTCCCAGGTCGGGGTCTGCGCATCCCAGCGGCGGCGATTGTCGCGCCAGACGCCTTCGTAAAGACAGTTGTGAAAGTAGAAATGCTCCAGATGCTTGAACTCGGCGCGGGCGGCTGAAAACAGCTCTTCCACCACTTTCACATGCGGGTCCATGCTGCCGCCGATGTCGAGAAACAGCAGCACCTTCACCGCGTTGCGCCGTTCGGGGCGGGTTTTTACGTCGAGATAGCCGTGTTCGGCGGTGGCACGGATGGTGCCATCCAGATCGAGCTCGTCATGCGCCCCGTCACGGGCCCAGGCCCTGAGCCGCTTCAGCGCCACCTTGATATTGCGGGTGCCCAGCTCGACAGAGTCATCGAGATTGCGAAATTCGCGCTTGTCCCAGACCTTCACCGCGCGTTGATGGCGGCTTTTCTCCTGCCCGATGCGCACGCCTTCCGGATTGTAGCCATGGGAGCCAAAGGGCGAGGTGCCCGCCGTGCCGACCCATTTCGAGCCGCCCTGATGGCGTTCCTTCTGCTCTTCAAGCCGCTTTTTTAGCGTCACCATCAGCTTGTCGAAGCCGCCAAGTGCTTCGATCTCGGCTTTTTCCGCGTCGCTCAGATGCTTTTCAGCGAGCTTTTCCAGCCAGTCGCCGGGCAGGTCGATGGCGCCCACCACCTGTTCAAGGCTGATCGTCTCCAGCCCATCAAAGGCTTGGGCGAAGGCGCGGTCGAATTTATCCAGATTGCGCTCGTCCTTCACCATCACTGTGCGGGCGAGATAGTAGAAGCCTTCGGCGTCATAGATCACCAGCCCCGCCTTCATCCCTTCGAGAAAGGCGAGGTATTCGCGTAAAGATACGGGCACGCGATGGGCACGCAGGGCATCAAAGAAGGGCAGGAACATCAGGCCTCCGGGTCTGTCCCCGGTGTGACAAAATCCAGGCCCTCGGGCAAGGCAGACCTAGAGCCGCGACAGGTAGACGGTGATAAACAGCCCGATAATGCCAAAGATGATGGCATAAACACCGGCATATTGCGCGATGTCGAGCTTCTTGCCGCCGCGTTTGCGGGCGCGGAGCCCACCGATGATGGCGCCGACAAGGGCGAGTCCCAAAATGTACATGCTGCGCGCTCCCCGTTTCCGGGGCTGGCCCCGACTATCCCCGACCGCGGGTGATCGCGGCGATTTCACTCAGCCGTGCGACCACATCGGCCTCCGAGCCGAAGCCATAGCGTGCCCAACCCAGACTGTCGAGCCGCACAAGCTGGGCTTCGGTGCTGCGTCCGAGCAGATCCAGCGCCTCGGCCTTGATCATCATGAAGGTCGAAAGCAGGGCTGCATTTTCGGCATGAGCAACGGTGGACATATGCTGATCGGCGATGCGGATCGCGGTTTCGGCATTGCCGATCGCCAACTCATGGGCGGCAAGTTGCACCCCCATATGAGCGGCCTGAAGCGCGGTATTGGGATCGGAGCGATAGATCGCTTCGGCTTCGCGGAACGAGGCCAGCGCAATATCGGAGTTCACACTGATATTGAGCCGCCCGAGCGCGTAAAGCGAGATAGCGAGCCGTGTATCCTGCCAGCCATAAGACCGGGCCAGTGCCACGGCGCGGCTGGCGGCAGCGCGTTGGTTCGCGGGCGAGCCACCGGCGCCAAGGGCGGCGATGATCGACGATTTCCATTCTTCCGGCGTACTCGATGTGGCCCAGGGCGTGCCGGAGCCACCCGCAGGATTGATCCGTTCAAGGATAGCGGGAAGGCGCGCCGCCACCTGTTCGCGGGTCATACCCGACTGCAGGGCCGGATCGTAATAGGCGCGCAGAACCAGCATATCGAATCCGGTCAGCACCGCCTGGAAATTGTCGTCGTTGAAGACCGAATCCGACAGCCGATAAAGGTCGTTCACCGGGCCGAGCGCCTGGGCGATTTCCTCGTGCAGGCAATCGCGGATCTCCTGCGGGGCGATGTCGCCGGGAATGAAGATCGCCATATGCTGGCGTTCAGTGATCCGGGTCCAGTCATTGGTCGGGGTGGCGCGTTTGGCCTTGTATTCTTCCCAGCTTGCCACGTTCGGGGCCACGAAACAGGCGGCATCGGGCACAACCGATTGCAGCACCCGCTTCGGGATGACTTCGAGCGTGATCGAGGCCGGTTCGCTGGCGGCCACCTCGTGAATATCAATCCGCGCTTCATCGCGCAGCCGATCCATCAAATGGGTCAGGTCGGAATGCAGCGAGGCAGGCGCGCGGCCCGTCACCCGCAGGCTGACCGGGCCTTCGAACCGCGAAAAGACCGGTAGCGCGCGACCGCTTTCAAGATTGAAGGTCAGCTCCAGAAAATCGCCGGCGATCTGGCCATTCGGGCGGGTGGCCGGCATGACGCTGGAGCTGGCAAAGGCTTTCATCGGCGGCAGATGCACGGGCAGGATTTCGGCCCGGGAGGTGACGGCCGTCGTGGGCATGCTGCGCATTGGCATCTCGGTCGAGCAGCTGGCCAGGGCCAGAACGGAAAACGCGCCGATCACGGCGCCCCGGATTGTACGGTTTGACAGCATCACTGCGCCCCCCGCTGATATTTGATGAAGGGCGTGCATTCGCCAATCCGGTCATAGAGCTGGCGCGCCGTGGCGTTGAACTCCTGCGTCATCCAGTAAACAGACGGAGTGCCATTGGCATCGGCGGCTGCATAGACCGCCTCGATCAAGGCTCGTCCAATCCCCGTGCCCCGCACTTCCGGATCGGCATAGAGATCCTGAAGATAGCAGACATCTTCCACCCGCCAGTTGTGGCGGTGGTAGAGGTAATGAACGAGGCCCACGGGCTTGCCGTCCTGCTCGGCGATCAGGGCCCATTGCGGATCGTTTTGCGAAAGAAGGCGCCCAAAGGTGGTCGCATAGACCTCCTCGGGCAGCTCGGTCTCATAAAACCGCAAATAGGCCGACCACAGCCGACGCCATTGGGGCTCGTCAGAACGCTCAAGCGCACGGACGATCAGATGAGTATTGTCTCCCAAGGCAATACCCTTTCCTGTTTTTGCCCCCCCAGGCCCCATCAGGGGTAGGGAGCAAACCGATTCGGGGGAAGCTGAAAGTGACGGAAATTGGGCGAAAAATAGACTGTTTTCTGGTCGGAAACAGTTGTTTACCCAAGATGTTGTGAGGCGCGGAACCAGAGCCACAAGCGCACGGGTTGGAATGTGGCGGGAATGTGGCAGCGGTCCCGCTGGACTGGCGCGAAAGAAAGCGCGCCCCGGAGTACCGGGACGCGCGAAATTTTCAAAGCCGTGTTTCGGGCGGTCAGGCCACCCTGCGAGAGCTGAAAGCGAGGGGTGGGTTCATGTCCTCTGCCGCAGATGCATCGACCCGGAAGGCGGCCACCGCTCCGGCGAGTGCAGCCGCCTCGCTGCGCAGCGAATGCGCGGCGGCGTTGGTTTCTTCAAACATCGCGGCATTGTGCTGAGCCGTCTGATCAAGATCGTTGGTGGTGCTGGCAATGCTGGAAATCGCGGTGGCAGTTTCGCTCATGGCTCGGACGATCTCGTGAATGGTGCCCGTGGTATTGGTTACCCCGGCCACGATATCGTTCAACGCCTGACCCGACAGGTTGGCCAGCTCGACGCCCTGTGCCACGTTACGGCCTGAGGCTTCGATCAGATCGGCAATTTCCGAGGAGGCTTCAGAAGAGCGCTGCGCCAGTGCCCGCACTTCTGAGGCAACCACGGCAAAACCACGTCCGGCCTCGCCAGCTCGCGCTGCCTCAACGCCTGCGTTCAGGGCCAGAAGGTTGGTCTGGAAGGCGATATCGTCGATCACATGCAGGATCTTGTCGATCGCCATGGACGAGGCCCGGATTTCTTCCATCGCTTTCACGGTGCGATCGACGACATCCTGCCCGGTGCGGGCCTTGTTGGAAATGTCGCCCACAGCCTGTTCGGCACTCGAGGCCGAATCCGCTGCAACCCGTACCCCGCTCGACACCTGTTCGATGGCCGAGGCGGTTTCGGCCAGCGTACGGGCGCTGGTTTCAGACCGGCGCGCGGCTTCGTCGACAGCCGACGAGATTTCGTTGGACGAGGATTCAACCATCGCCGAAGAGCCGGAAATATCGGTCATGGTCTGCGCGAGGCTTTCCACCGTGCTGTTCATCGCAAACGCGATTTCCTTGAAGACGCCCTGAAAGTCCATCGGCATCCGATGGGTCAGGTCGCCATTGGCCAGATGCTCCAGCGCTTCTTGCACCGCTCCCAGCCCGTCATTGGCGGCGGCGCTGATGTGGTTCATGCCGGTGCAGAGCTCAAGCAACATGCCGCTCTTGTCGTCGCATTTGATCTGGCGAGAAAAGTCGCCACGCGCCCCGGCTTCGACCACTTCCGAAAGCTCGGCGATCATTTTTTGCTCATGCGCATAGGCCTCGGCCTGTTCGGCTTCTCTGCGGGCAGCCTCTTCAGCCTCTGCTTCGGCCTGTTGCCGCCGCACGGCCTCTGCCTCGTGTTTCAGCTGGGCCTCGGTTGCAGCGGCTTGTTGCAATTGCGCGGCCTGCTTGCGGGCTTCGTCGCGGCTGACCCGGAAGGCCGCGAGCGCCCGGGCAACCGGGCCGAACTCGTCTTTGCGGTCGGTGCCGAGGATCATCTCGGTTTCCATATCGTCTTCCATCACCACCTTGATGTCGGCATCGAGGTTGCGGAAGCTCGCGGAAATGAAACGGAACAGGTAGGCAATGCCGACCAGCGCCAGAGTTGCCGCGACAATGCCGGCAGCGGTCAGCATACGGCTCATCAGGGTATTGCTGGCGCGGAGCTGATCCGCACGCTCTGTCAGATAGGCAAGATGATGGTCGGTTTCGGCATGCGCGACCTCGACAAGCTGTTCGGTAGCCTTTCCCATCTTTTCGGCGATGGCATCGAACGATCCCATCTGTTGGTTCCCCGCGACGGGGCCGCGGTCGATGTAGAGCTGCGCCATGGATTTCCCACCGTTGTAAAACTCGGGGAAGGTCGCCTCGATCTGGTCGAGCGCGTTTAGAATGTCGGTCAGTTCGGCAGCAGTGGCGAGGTTTCGGGCCTCGGCAACATCTGTTTTGAACTTCTCGGCATAGCGCGCAGCCTCGTTGAAGCCATCGTCAAAGCCAGGAGCCCCCCGTGTGGCGGAGATGTCGCTCAGCCATTGCTGAACCTGAATAACGTCGATCTTGACCTCTTTGATAACAGCGAGCAGCGGGACAAAAACATCACTGACTTCAGCAGTTTGCTCGGCACTGGCGACAAGATCGCTGTTCTGGTTCTGCATGCTGACGATCGTGACGCCGATCGTCCCGAATGCCAGAACAAGCACAAGGGCAACAATGCCCAGTATCTTGAATTTTACGGTCATGTAACCGGCCCTATATTCCTAAAGATTAAGCTCGCGTGCCTTAAAAAAAGCCGCGAAGCTCTAAAATTCAGTGAATGATTACAAGCTGATCACTATCTTTAGTATGGGATGACGCTAGGTCAACTCGGTGCATGAGCAAAGCAGGCGGAGCCTGAAGGACAGCCGGATCAGCGATCGCGGCGGGCCATGAAGGCGAGCCGCTCGAACAGATGAACGTCCTGTTCGTTTTTCAACAGGGCGCCATGCAGTTTCGGCAGCGCATTGGTGGCATCCTTGCGCAGGTCTTCCGGGTTCAGATCTTCGGCCAGAAGCAGTTTCAGCCAGTCGAGCACTTCACTGGTCGAGGGTTTCTTTTTCAGCCCGGCCTGATCGCGAATCTCGTAAAACCGGGTGAGGGCCTGGGTCAGCAACGCCTCTTTGATGCCGGGGAAATGCACCTCAACGATTCGCTTCATCGTCTCCAGATCGGGGAATCGGATGTAGTGAAAGAAACAGCGGCGCAGAAAGGCGTCAGGCAGTTCCTTCTCGTTGTTCGAGGTGATGATCACCACCGGACGTTGGCGCGCACGGATGGTTTCGCCGGTTTCGTAGACGTGAAATTCCATCCGGTCGAGTTCCTGCAACAGGTCGTTGGGGAACTCGATATCCGCCTTGTCGATTTCGTCGATCAACAGCACCACACGGGAATCGGCCTCGAAGGCCTGCCAGAGCTTGCCCTGACGGATGTAGTTCTTCACGTCATGCACGCGCTCGTCGCCAAGCTGGCTGTCACGCAGACGGCTTACGGCATCGTATTCATAAAGGCCTTGCTGGGCGCGGGTGGTCGATTTGATGTGCCACTCGATCAGCTCCATCCCCAGCGAAGCCGCGACCTGACGGGCCAGTTCGGTTTTGCCAGTGCCGGGCTCGCCCTTCACCAGAAGCGGGCGTTCCAGCGTAACCGCGGCATTCACGGCAATCGTCAGGTCTTCGGTGGCAACATAGGTGTCTGTTGAAGAAAAACGCATATGTTTCGGGCTTTCCTTGTGGAAATTGGGCAGAGCGGATCTGTGTTCATATGCCTTGAACGTGATCGCATGAGCAAGCGCTTTGCCTAGTGACATCCCCGGGGCGGTAAGCTAAATGGTCGCGCAGGAGGGTACCGATGGTCCATAAGGCACAACCGAAAGCGACCACCGGCGAGCACAAGGAGCCTGGGATGAAAGCGGAAGTATTCCTGCCTGACGACTACCGTCCAGCGGAAGACGAGCCGTTCATGAACGAACGCCAACTTGAGTATTTCCGGCGCAAGCTGCACATGTGGAAAGCCGAGTTGATGGACGACAGCAAACACACGATCGAGGACTTGCAGGAAGGCACCCGCAATATTCCCGATCTGACGGATCGTGCCTCGGAAGAGACCGACCGGGCGCTGGAACTGCGCACCCGCGACCGTCAACGCAAGCTCGTGGCCAAGATTGATGCGGCGCTTCGCCGGATTGACGAGGGCGAATACGGCTATTGCGAAGAGACCGGCGAACCGATTTCGCTGAAACGTCTTGACGCGCGGCCGATTGCCACGTTGAGCCTGGAAGCGCAGGAACGGCATGAACGGCGCGAGAAGGTTCACAGGGACGACTGAACCAATGCGGCAGTGAAGAGATATCGGCACCGGGGTGGCAGCACCCCGGTGTTTTGTTTTCGAGGGTTTGAGCAATGATGATCGGGCAGGAAATCACGATTGTAGGCGGTGGCATCGGGGGCTTTGCCGCCGCAACCGCTTTGGCCATGCGCGGCGCAAAGGTGACGGTTCTGGAGCGGGCCGATGAAATCACCGAAGTTGGCGCCGGGCTGCAGATCGGCCCCAACGGGGTGGCGGTGCTCGATGCCCTCGGTCTGGGGGCGATTGCGCGCGAGCGGTCGGTGCGCAGCGAAGCGGTTCGGCTGATGGACGGGCTGTCGGGGCGGCAGGTCCTGCGGATGGATCTGGCCCGGCTGCGGCCCGACCAGAGTTTTCTGCTGTTTCACCGTGCCGATCTGCTTGGGCTTCTCGAAGAGGCGGCGCGCGCGGCCGGGGTGACGGTTGAGACCGGCAAACAGGTGATCCGCGTCGAAGTGAATTCCCGGCGCGTCCGGCTGACCATCGAGAATGAAGGGGTGCGCGACGTGCCCTTCGTCATTGGCGCTGATGGGCTGCATTCGCTGGTGCGCGAAGAGCTGAACGGGCCGCGGCGTCCGTTCTTCACCAATCAGGTGGCCTGGCGGGCCTTGGTGCCAGCGGTGGGCAACGAGCCGAACGAGGCCACGATCTGGATGGGGCCGCACCGGCACATGGTGGCCTATCCGCTGCGCGCCGGCTCGGTGATCAACATCGTAGCGGTGGAAGAGCGTGTGGACTGGGCCGAAGAGGGCTGGAACTATCGCGACACGCCCGAAAACCTGCGCGCCGCCTTTGCACGTTATGCCGATGTGCCGAAAGCGCTGCTCGACCAGGTCGAGGATGTGTATCTCTGGGGCCTGTTCCGTCATCCGGTGGCGAAGAACTGGCATATGGGCCGGGCGGCCATTCTGGGCGATGCCGCGCATCCAACGCTACCCTTCATGGCGCAGGGCGCGGTGATGGCGCTGGAAGATGCTTGGGTGCTGGCCGATTGCCTGTCCACCGCCGGTCTGGAAGAGGGGCCCGCGCTGTATCAGGCCTATCGGCGGGCGCGGACCAAGCGAGTGGTCGACGCCGCCAACAATAACGCCCAAAATTATCACCACGCCAATCCGTTGTCGCGGGCGGTGGGGTTCAATGCGCTGCGTCTGGTTAATCACTTTGCGCCCAACCGGGTGCTTGAGCGCTTCGACTGGATCTACAATTACGATGTGACCAAGCTCTGATCCGTCAGGGGCGGACCGGCCCCCCCAAAAAAGCAAACGCCGGGCCAGATCCTTCGATCGGCCCGGCGTTTCTGTGTAAGTGTTCTGGCTCAGGCCAGTTGGCCCTCGGCGGTCAGCCGGGTCTTGCCGCCCAGATAGGGGGCGAGCGCCTCGGGCAGGGTGACGGAGCCGTCTTCTTCCTGACCGTTTTCCAGCACCGCGATCAGGCAGCGCCCCACCGCGAGGCCGGAGCCGTTCAGGGTGTGCAGATAGTCGGGTTTCGCGCCGGGTTCCGGACGGAAGCGGGCATTCATCCGCCGGGCCTGGAAGGCCCCGGTGGTCGAGACCGAGCTGATTTCGCGGTAGGTATCCTGCCCCGGCAGCCAGACTTCGATATCGTGGGTGCGGCGCGCGCCAAAGCCGGTATCGCCCGAGCACAGCTTCACCGTGCGATAGGGCAGGCCCAGACGCTCCAGAATGTTCTCGGCACGCCGGGTCATGTCTTCATGCTCGGCTTCCGATTGCTCGGGCGTGGTGATCGAGACCATCTCGACCTTTTCAAACTGATGCTGGCGCAGCATCCCGGCCGTATCCTTGCCGGCGCTGCCCGCTTCGGAGCGGAAGCACTGGGTATGGGCCACGTAACGCCGGGGCAGGGTGCTGGCATCCTCGATCACCTCGCCATTGACGAAGTTGGTCAGTGTTACCTCTGCAGTGGGGATCAGCCACCAGCCATCGGTGGTCTGATAGCTGTCTTCGCCGAATTTCGGCAATTGCCCGGTGCCATACATCATCTCTTCGAGCACCATCACCGGGGTGATGGCTTCGGTCAGACCGTTCTCATCGACATGGGTGTTCAGCATGAATTGCGCCAGCGCCCGGTGCAGCCGCGCCACGGCGCCGGTTAGCACCACAAAGCGCGCGCCCGACAGTTTGGCGGCGAGCTCGAAATTCAGCCCCGATTGCGTTGCCGCCAGCTCGTAATGCTCCACCGGCTTGAAGCTGAAGGCGCGCGGGGTGCCCCAGCGCTTGATCTCGACATTCTCGGTCTCGTCGGCGCCATCGGGCACATCCTCGGCCATGATATTGGGCAGGCTCATCAGCCGGGCGTTGAGCTCGGCATCCTTTTCCTTGGCCTCGTCATTCAGCTGGGCAATGGCGGCCTTCTTCTCGGCCACCAGCGCGCGCAGGCGTTCAAACTCGGCATCATCGCCCCGTGCCTTGGCCGCGCCGACCTCTTTGGCGGCCTTGTTGGCCTCGGCCTGAGCGGTTTCGGCTGCGGTGATCGCGTTGCGCCGCGCCTCGTCCAGCGCCAGCACCTCGCCCGACACACCCGACAGACCCCGACGGGCCATGGCGGCGTCGAAGGCTTCAGGGTTCTCGCGGATCATGCGGATGTCGTGCATGGGGCTCTCCTAGTTACTGGTTCGGCCCGAGATATGCCGCAAACTGCAGAACGGGGAAAGGCCGGAAATGCGCCGATTGTGCCGGTGCATCCCGTCTGCATCAGGGCAAAAGCCGCGATCTGCGCAGATGGTCCGGCCTGACCCGAGGTGACCCGTCCGGTTCTCGCTAAAACGTGACCCAAAAGCGGAGAGGCCCATTGCTTGCCAACCCCCGGGACCGCATATAGGGTGCGCGCCAATCAACGGGGGCTTTGCCCCGCTGCACAAGGACAATCAAACATGTTCGTTTCGCCCGCATTCGCGCAGGCCGCTGGCACGCCCACCGGAAGCCTTCTCAATTCCATGCTGGTCCCGATGGTTCTGGTTTTCGGGATTATGTGGTTCTTCATGATCCGCCCACAGCAGAAAAAGCTGAAAGAGGAAGCTGCCATGCGCAACGCCCTGCGCCGGGGCGATCAGGTGATCACCCAGGGCGGGATCGTCGGTAAGATTTCCAAAGTCAAAGACGAGGGCGAAGTTGAGGTTGAGATCGCCGATGGTGTGAAGGTGCGGATTGTGCGCTCTGCCATCGCTCAGGTGCTGAACAAAACCGAACCTGCGAAAGAAAGCTGAGGCCTGCGGGTCGACAAGCTGAAACGGCGAGGCTGAGAGGGGTCTGATGCTGAAATTTTCCCTGTGGGGGCGGATCGTGGTGCTTGGGCTGATCGTGCTCGGGCTGGCCTATGCCGCGCCAAACCTGTTTTATTCGCGGGTTGAAACCCATAACGACGCTGCTGCGGCGATCGAGAAATCCGGCTCGACCCCGACCTTGGAAGCCGATTTGGCAACCTGGCCGAGCTGGATGCCGTCGAGCCTTGTCAATCTCGGGCTCGACCTGCGTGGCGGGGCGCATCTGCTGGCCGAAGTGCAGGTGGAAGACGTTTACGCCGCTCGCATGGACGCTCTCTGGCCCGATCTGCGCGATGCGCTGCGCGACAAGCGCGATGTGGTGGGTGCGATCCGTCGGCTTGATGCCCCGATCGGCGAGCTGAAAGTTCGGATCGAAAACGCGGATGGCATGGAAACCGCGCTGACGGCGGTACGGGCGCTGGCCAATAATGTGGTCTCGCTCACCTCTGCGGGGGCGAAAGACATCGAGGTGACGGGTACAGGTGACGTGATCACCGTGCAGCTGTCGGAAGCTGAAAAGCTCGCCACCAATGATCGCACCATTCAGCAATCGCTGGAAATCATCCGTCGCCGGATCGACGAGGTTGGCACCCGCGAACCGACGATCCAGCGTCAGGGCGACCGGCGCATCCTGATCGAGGTGCCGGGGCTTGGTTCGGCTGAAGAGCTGAAGGCGCTGATCGGCACCACCGCCAAGCTGACCTTCAACCCGGTTGTCACCCGCACCACTGACCCCGCCGCCAAACCCGGCCCGCGTCAGGTGCTCTATCCGTCGATGGATGAAAAAGGTGTCTACTACGTGTTGGATGAAACCGCAGTGGTGACTGGCGAGCAGCTGACCAACGCCCAGCCGACCTTCGATCAGAATGGTCTGCCGGCGGTGAGCTTCAATTTCGACGTATCCGGTGCGCGCAAATTCGGCGAATACACCGCTGCCAATGTCGGCGCTCCCTTTGCCATCGTGCTCGATAACGAGGTGATTTCGGCGCCGCGGATCAACGAAGCCATTCCGGGCGGTTCGGGCATCATCACCGGCAATTTCTCGGTCGAGGAATCGAACAATCTCGCGGTGCTGCTGCGTGCAGGCGCGCTGCCCGCCAAGATGACCTTCCTCGAAGAGCGCACCATCGGGCCGCAGCTTGGCGCCGATTCCATCGCGGCGGGCAAGATTGCTTCGATGGTCGCGTTCGCGGCTGTGGTGGCCTATATGGCGCTGTCCTACGGCTTCTTCGGGGTCATTGCCGATGTGGCACTGGTTCTGAACGTGGCTCTGCTGTTCGGGTTGCTCTCGGCAATCGGCGCTACGCTGACCCTTCCGGGGATCGCGGGTATCGTGCTGACCATCGGGATGGCGGTTGATGCCAACGTGCTGGTCTTTGAACGGATCCGGGAAGAGCTTCGCGGCGGCCGTGGTCCGGCCCGGGCCATCGAACTGGGCTATGAAAAGGCCCTGTCGGCAATCATCGACGGCAACCTGACCACCATCATCACCGCCGCCATCCTTTTCCTCATGGGTTCCGGCCCGGTGAAAGGCTTTGCGGTCACGCTGTTCTTCGGCATCGTCACATCGGTGTTCTCTGCGGTCTTCGTGACGCGGATGATCATCGTGATGTGGTTCGAACGCCGTCGGCCCAAGAATATCGAGGTCTGACATGCGCCTGAAACTCGTTCCTACAGAAACGAATATCGACTTCTTCGGTCGCTCCTGGGCCTCGCTTGGTCTGTCGGGCGGGCTCATCCTGATCTCGGTGGTGACCTTCTTCATCATGGGGCTGAATTTCGGCATCGACTTCCGGGGCGGCACCACGATCCGCACGGAATCGACCCAGACGGTGGATGTGGGCAGCTATCGTGATGCGTTGACCCAGCTCGATCTGGGCGATGTGACGATCACCGAAGTGTTCGACCCGAGCTTCCGAGCCGATCAGCACGTCGCCACGATCCGCATTCAGGCGCAGGGCGAAGAAGAAAGCATGACGGCAGAAAGCGTGCAGCAGGTCGAAGACGCGCTGAAAGCTGTCGATCCGGCGGTCACCTTCGCCTCGGTCGAAAGCGTCGGGCCCAAAGTTTCGGGCGAGCTGATCATGACCGCGATTGAATCGGTCATTGCCGCCATCGCCGCGGTGCTGGTGTACATCTGGCTGCGCTTCGAATGGCAGTTCGCGCTGGGTGCCGTGCTGGCGCTGGTGCATGACGTGACGATCACCATCGGCGTGTTCGTGGTGTTCCAAATCAAGTTCGACCTGTCGATCATCGCGGCTTTGCTGACCATCGTGGGCTATTCGCTCAACGATACTGTGGTGGTGTTCGACCGGGTGCGGGAAAACCTGCGCCGCTACAAGGTGATGCCGTTGAAAGAGGTGCTGAACCTCTCGATCAACGAAACCCTGAGCCGCACGATGATGACCTCGTTCACCACGCTGATCGCTCTGATCGCGCTGCTGGTGCTGGGCGGCGACGTGATCCGGGGCTTCGTTTTTGCTATGACCTTCGGTATCGTGGTCGGGACCTATTCCTCGGTCTTCATCGCCTCGGAAGTGCTGCTGCGTTTGGGCGTGAAGCGCGACTGGTCGAAGACCGCCCCCGAGGCGGGTACGCAATTCGGCAACGAAGATGCCTGAGGCACTGGCCGGGGCGCTCACCACCCCCGGCCTTGCCAGCCTCGCCGCAACCTTCGTGATTGCCGGGCTGGTGCGCGGCTATACCGGGTTTGGCACCGCCCTGATCTTCATGCCGATCGGAGCGCTCTATCTGCCACTGCCCGTGGCGATTGTCGTGATCACCCTCACCGGAATGCTGAGCTGGCCCGTCATCGTGCCTCGCGCCTTCAGGACCGCTGATAAGCGGGAAGTTGGCATGCTGGCGGCAGCGGCCATCGTAACGGCTCCTTTGGGCGTGTGGCTGCTAAGCTGGGTGGCGCAGGATGTGCTGCGCTGGGTGGTGGCAGCTGCCGCGACGCTGACCCTTCTCGCGCTGATCTCTGGCTGGCGCTATCGCGGACGCCTGCGCTGGCCAGGTCTGGCCGGGATCGGGGGCGTGGCCGGAGTGCTTGGCGGCACCACCGGGCTTACCGGCCCGCCGGTGATCCTGTTCTATCTAGCCGGGCAAGTGGGCGCGGCCTCGGTACGGGCCAACACGATCCTGTTTCTGGCGCTGCTCGATATCGGCATCGTCGGCAATCTGTTCGCGCGCGGGATGGTGCGGATGGATGCCGTCTGGATCGCCCTGATCCTTGCCGTGCCCTATCTAACGGCGGTCTCGGTCGGGCAGCATCTGTTCCGGCCAGAGCGCGAGCGGGCATTCCGGGTGCTGGCCTACGGGGTGATCAGCCTGGCGATCCTGTCAGGCTTGCCGCTGTTCGATTGATCGGTCAGAGGAACGCGTAATCGGAAAAACAGGCCGCTTCGCCCCGTTTCAAACCATCCTCATCCAGAAGCGGCCAGATCACGGCGTTCCGGATCTCAAACCGCTTGCCTGTGGCGCTGATGCGGATGCCTGCGTAATCCTCGATGAAGCCCTTGGCACGCATCTGGGCAAACATCGCGTCGCGCAGGGCTCGCTCTGTGGGTTCGGCGGTCAGGCGCGAGGGCAGGGATGTCAGCGCCTCCCAGCTCATCTCCCAGAGCCTCTGCGCCGCCAGATTGCCATAGGTCAGTACCGGGTCCGTCGCCCCGTCATGTGACAGTACGATCATATCGCTATGATAGAGCGCTTGGGCATCGGCCCCATCCGCCAGCAACGGACGGCTCAGAAGTCTGGCGAAACTCTCCATGATCAGAGCGGCATGGGCCGCTTGAAAGGCGTTCGCAGGGGCAGGGGCTTGCATGTCGGGGTCTCAATCAGTTGGTCTCCGCTCTATGCCCGACAATCGGCGCGAGGCAAAGAAAAACCCCGCCCGGATGTGCCGGACGGGGAATGAGTGACGTCGCCCAGAGGGCGGAGGAACGTTTAGCCGCGCAGGATCGAGCGGCCCGCATATTCGGCGGTTTCGCCCAGCATTTCCTCGATGCGGATCAGCTGGTTGTATTTCGCCAGACGGTCGGAGCGCGACAGCGAGCCGGTTTTGATCTGGCCGCAATTGGTCGCCACGGCGAGGTCGGCAATCGTCGCATCCTCGGTTTCGCCCGAGCGGTGGCTCATCACGTTGGTGTAGCGGGCGCGGTGGGCCATATCGACGGCTTTCAGGGTTTCCGACAGCGAGCCGATCTGGTTGACCTTCACCAGCATCGAGTTGGCGACGCCGCGCTTGATGCCATCGGCAAGGCGCAGGGGGTTGGTCACGAACAGGTCGTCGCCCACCAGCTGGATCTTGTCGCCGAGTTTGTCGGTCAGCAGTTTCCAGCCTTCCCAATCGTCTTCGGCGCAGCCGTCTTCGATCGAGATGATCGGGTAGTCGGAGACCAGCCCGGCGAGATATTCGACGTTTTCAGCCGCCGACAGCGACAGGCCTTCGCCCTTCATCTCGTATTTGCCGTTCTTGTAGTATTCCGACGAGGCCGCATCCATGGCGAGGTAAATGTCTTCGCCCGGCTTGTAGCCAGCTTTTTCGATCGCTTTCAGAATGAAGTCGAGCGCGTCGCGGGTCGAGTTCAGCGCCGGGGCAAAACCGCCTTCGTCGCCGATACCGGTGTTGTAGCCTGCATCCGACAGCTCTTTTTTCAGGGCGTGGAAGGTTTCGGCACCCATGCGCACGGCGTCGCGGATATTGTCCGCGCTGACCGGCATGATCATGAATTCCTGAATGTCGATCGGGTTGTCGGCGTGCTCGCCACCGTTGATGATGTTCATCATCGGCACCGGCAGGATGCGCGCAGCCGAGCCGCCGATATAGCGGTAGAGCGGCAGCGAGGTGTAATCGGCGGCGGCTTTGGCATTGGCCAGCGAGACGCCGAGAATGGCGTTGGCGCCCAGACGGGCCTTGTTCGGGGTGCCGTCGAGCTCGATCATTGCGGCGTCGATGGCTTCCTGTTCGGCGGCGTCAAAGCCCACCAGCGCTTCGGCGATCTCGCCGTTCACACTGGCCACGGCGTCCAGAACGCCTTTACCGCCGTAACGGCTCTTGTCGCCATCGCGTTTTTCATGCGCTTCATGCACGCCAGTCGACGCGCCGGACGGTACTGCTGCACGGCCCATCGTGCCGTCTTCGAGAATAACGTCAACTTCCACCGTCGGGTTGCCCCGGCTGTCGAGAATTTCACGTGCAAAAATGTCGATGATGGTGCTCATGGCGATGTCCCTGGGTTAACTATCGGGTGCCTTGGTCATACCCCTCCCCGAAGCGGTTTGAAAGGGCCGTTTCCTCATCATTTGACGTTCCCGGATCAGGGTGTAGAGGCCGGAGGCCACAACGATGGCCGCGCCAATAAGGGTGAGCGCATCGGGATGTTCGCCAAACAGCGCCCAGGCCAGGATCAGCGCAAAGACCAGACGAATATAGCGAAATGGTGTGACAAAACCGATCTCTCCCAGCTGCATGGCAAGGGTGAGGGCGTAGTAGCCGACCATCCCGATCAGAAGTCCGCAGAGGAGCAACAGCCCATCTGTGGCATCGGGCCGCACATAGCCATCGCCAATGGTCATGAGAAACATGCCCGCCGGGATCACAGAGGCAAAGCCCCAGGCGGCGATTTGCAGCGGATGCGTGGTCGCGGGCACCCGGCGGGTGGCAACGTCACGCCCGGCCAGCGCCAATGCGGCGAGCACGCCCCAAAGCGCCTGTGGCTGAAACCCCTCAAAGCCGGGGCGCAGGATGATCAGAACCCCGACAAGGCCGATCATGATCGCCAGCCAACGCCGCCAGCCGACGCGTTCGTTGTAAAAGACAATGGCGCCCAGCGTCACGAACAGCGGCACCGCCTGCAGCAGCGCCGAGGCCAGCGAGAGCGAAATCGCGGTGAACGACCAGACATAGGCTGAGGTACCGATGATCTCGCCCGCCGAGCGCGCCAGAATGGCCGGGTGAAAGAAGCCTCGGCTGAGCACGCAGCGCCCCTTGCGCATGGCCAGCGCGCCAAAGCCGATGGTGCCCCCGATCCCGAGATAGATCAGGATTTCGCCGATTGGCAGATTTGCCGCGACCAGCTTGATAAAGGCGTCCTCTCCGGCAAATCCCGCCATGGAGAGGATCATCAGAAGCGCGCCGCGCAGGTTTTCCATGGGAAGGCTCCGCAAAGGTGAACCGATCCGGCTTACGCGGCTTGTGGGGCGAAGGGAAGGGGGCAGCTTGGGGAAGGCCGAGCGTTGATTGCATGGCCAAGCGTCGCGATGGCAGGGTCCGGGGGGAAATCGGGCTGGCATCTGGTCGAGTTCCGTATCAAAATGACCCGTGGTCAGTTCAATAGCGGGAGAGCGGAATGACAGGCCCCGAACCCGGCCAACGTGCGCGTAGCGCTGAGGACAAGGCGCATCGGCGCGAGGCGATCCTTGCGGCCGCGCGTGGCTTGATTGCCGAGTCTGGGTTCGATGGTGTGACCATGGCCGCGCTGGCCCGGCGCGCGGGCCTCGCCAAGGGCACGCTCTATCTTTACGTGCGCACGAAAGAAGAGCTGTTTCTGGCGCTGTTCGTGGCTGCGATGGAGGCGGTGATCGAACAGCTGGACGCCGAAGCGCCTGCAGAGGATCTGCCGGAAGTGCTGACCCGGATCGTGCTCGACGTGCCGCTGTTCCTGCCGCTCTTCGCCCGGCTCGTCGCGGTGATCGAGGCCAATGTCGACGATGCAGCACTGTTTGACGCCAAGCGCGCCATCAAGGCCCTGTTGGCGCGGCTTGAAGAGCAGATCGGCAGGCTGTTGTCGCTGTCGCCACAGCGTGCGGCCGAGGTGACCGAGGTGCTGGTTCTGGCGCTTCAGGGCGCGGCGCAGTTCGATCTGACGGCGCAGCGCGACCCGGCGGACATCCCGGAAGATCTGCAGGCGCATTTTGCCCAGAACGTCTTTGCAAGCCGCTTTCCCCGCGTCGCCCGGCTGATCCTGTCAGCCGCGCGGTAGCGCGTCGAGCATCGCTGCCAGCCGTGTGACGGTGTTGAGATTGCGCGCGGTGGCGGGCACGCCCAGCAACCGTTCCACCGAGGCCGCGAGTTTAGAGCGGCCAATCCCGTCCGGGGCATGAAGGTAGAAGGCGTGTTCGGTCTGGGCGGTGCGCTCGGTGTCAGCGGCGAGATTTTCCAACACCTCTTCGCTCAGCCGGGGCGCGGGATCGGCGAGAAACCAGATATGGCCGGTTTTCGGATTGTCCTGCGCTTCGGGGAAGGGAAAGCCCGAAGCAATCTCCAGAAATGTCTCGCTGGAAAAGATCATCACCCGACTGCGAAAGCCGAAATGCTGCTCGATTTCGTCTTCCAGCAAACCTTCAAAGCCATCGGCATCAATGATCCCGGTGAACACCGCATTGCCGGACTGGATCAAGGTCGAAACATTGCGCAGCCCAAGCCGCATCAGCATCGTTCGCAGATCCGCCATCGGTAGCTTGGCATTGCCGCCGACATTTACCCCACGCAGCAGCAATACCCAACGGTTCATCGCAACAACCTGCCTTCCATCACCCGCACGGCATGGCCGGTCACGGTCACCTGGCCCGGCTCTGCCTCGACCTCGATCAGGCTCGGGCGGCCCATATCGTGGCCCTGATGAATGGTGAACCGCACCGGCGTGCCGCGTGTCTCGCAGAGCAGGGCGGCCAGCGTTGCCGCAGCTGATCCGGTGGCCGGATCTTCGGGAATGTTGTCGAGCGGGCCGAACATGCGCATATGCAACTCGTCGCCCTCATCGACCCAAGCACATTGGGCGAAATCGAGGCTTGCCGGATAGGCTGCCACCCCCTCGCGGAAGGCCGCGACATCGGTTGCGAGCGCCGAGAGGGTGGCGCGGTCGGCAATCTGGGTGAAGGTGAAGGGCATCCCCAGCGTCGCCATTACCGGCGCGCCGATGATCTTGCTTTCCGCCACACCCAGCGCCCGGGCCACAAGGGCAGGGTCGGGCAGGGCCAAGCGCTCAAGCGGCACCTCGGTGGTGAACGATGCCTTGCCCTTCTCTGCAAAGGCCCGGATCGGCCCGACGCCCAGCTCAAGCACCATCTCAGGGCCCAAACCGGCATCGGCCAGCATCACCGCCGTGCCAATAGTCGGATGCCCGGCAAAGGGCATTTCCATATTCTGGGTAAAGATGCGCACCTTCGCCAGATGGGCCGGATCCTCGGGCGGGTAGAGAAACACCGTCTCGGAGAAATTGAATTCCCGCGCAATGGCTTGCAGCGCGTCCTCGGAAAGATCCCGTGCGTCGGGGACAATGGCCAGCTGATTGCCGCCAAAAGGCACAGAGGTAAACACGTCATAGACGAGGTAATCGGTCATCGTTTCTCCCTTTCGGGCAATCCTGTCGCCCCGTCAGTGTGACATCGATTCCGGCTTTGGCAAGCGCTCAAACCATCTCCGGCTCGCGGCCAAATCGCGTGGCAACCCGCGCCACGGTGAGGCCCTGCACGATGATCGAGAACAGCACCACCAGATAGGTTGCGGCCAGAATCGTGGCTTTCCATTCGCTTTCGGGCAGGGCGAGGGCTAGTGCCACCGAGATCCCGCCTTTCAGCCCGCCCCATGTCATGATCGGCACCACGCCGGGCGAGAAGCTGCGGAACGGCTTCAGAAGGGCAATCGGCACCACCACGGCGACGAGCCGCGCGAACAACGACAGCGCAATCGCCAGCACCCCGGACAGGAGCACATCGAGCGAGAAGGCGACGGCGAACACTTCGAACCCGATCAACAGGAACAGAACCGCGTTGAGGATTTCGTCGATCAGCTTCCAGAAGGCATCGACATAGCGGCGCGTCTCTTCGCTCATCCCGTATTTGGTGCCGACATCGCCAATCAAGAGCCCCGCCGCCACCGCCATGATCGGGGCCGACACGCCAAGCGCCACGGCAAGCTCATAGCCGCCAAAAGCCAACCCCAGAGTGATCAGCACTTCCAGCGAATAATCGTCGATCCGGCGCATCACCCGGAAGGTGAGCCAGCCAAGGATCACGCCCAGCAGCGCGCCGCCTGCCGCCTCGCGCACGAACAATTCCACCGCTGCCCACAGCCCGGTGCCGCCATGCCCGCCATGGGCCAGTTCGGGAAAGGCGAGGCCGATCAGCACCAGATAGACCACATAGCCAACACCATCGTTGAACAGCGATTCCCCGGCAATCTTGGTTTCCAGCGTTTTTCGCAAAGAGGCCTCGCGCAGCACGCCCAGCACTGCCACCGGATCGGTGGGAGAGATCAGCGCGCCAAAAACCAGCGCCACAAGCAGCGGCATCCCGGTGATCCAGCTGAACCCGATGCCCACAACCGCCGCCGACAGCCCGACGCCCAGTGTGGCCATCAGGAACACCACCACCCATTGGCTGCGCAGATCGCCTAGCTTGACATGCAGCGCCCCCGCGAAGAGCAGCAACCCCAGCATCCCCTCAAGCAGGGCGCCGGAAAAATCGAACCCCTCCACCATGTCGCGCACGGTGGTGGCGATAATCATGTTCGGAAACAGCGCGTTGAGGCCGATAATGGTCAGGGACGCCGCCAGTGCCACGACCAAAATGCCAATCGTCGGCGGCAGTTTCAGAAACAGATAATTGATCGCGCCGAAGGTACCGGCCAGAACGATGAGAAGCGAAGCAATTTGCAGAATAGTCATCGGGATCCCCTGCCTTTCGGTTCTGGTAGCACGGGCCGCGCGAGGGTGGGAAGGGTTGACTTCCTCGTGCCGCGACGCTCCTTTCACGCGATGACACATCGCCATGACATGGATGCCAAAGGCACCGGATTCCTGATCGCCCTGTTTCTGATCCTCGCGATCAATCAGGTGGTGATTAAACTCACCAATGACGGCTTGCAGCCGGTCTTTGCCGCCGGGCTGCGTTCGGCCGGGGCAGCGCTGGTGATCTGGCTCTGGATGAAGGCGCGCGGGCAGAGACTCAGTTTTGCCCCCGGCACGCTCTGGGCCGGGCTGTTGATCGGGATCGTGTTCTCGATCGAGTTCCTCGCCCTGTTTCTGGCGCTCGACCTCACCACGGTGACCCGTGTCAGCGTGATCTTCTATTCGATGCCGGTCTGGATGGCGGTGGCGGCGCATTTCCTGTTGCCGGGCGAGCATCTGACCCGGGCCCGCCTGGCCGGGCTTGGGCTGGCTTTCATAGGTGTGGTCTGGGCCATCGTTGATCGCTCCGGGCTGGGCGGCGATGCCTCGCTGGTGGGCGATCTGGCGGCCCTGGTGGCAGCCTGGGGGTGGATGGGAGTGTCGCTCGCAGCCCGGCTTACCCCGATTTCGCGCGTCAGCCCGGAAATGCAGATGTTCTGGCAGGTGTCTGTCTCGGCCC
This sequence comes from Paracoccaceae bacterium, assembly GCA_050288685.1. GTDB lineage: Bacteria > Pseudomonadota > Alphaproteobacteria > Rhodobacterales > Rhodobacteraceae > Sinisalibacter. Next base: position 587,831 of record JBNKEH010000003.1, read on the forward strand.
CGCTGCTGCTATTCGCGGCGCTGTTCTTTGGCCCGGCCTTGCGCGATTTCACCGCCACAACCGCCGGGTTGATGCTGTTTCAGATCGTCATTGTGGCTTCGGGCGTGTTTCTCGCCTGGTTCTGGCTGCTCAGCCATTACAAGGCCAGCCAGATCGCCGCTTTCGCCTTTCTCTCGCCGGTCTTCGGCGTGGTGCTGGGCTGGCTTTGGCTGGGCGAGGCGGTCACCTGGGCGCTGGTGGCAAAGCTGGCGCTGGTCGCGGGTGGGATCGTGCTGATCAACCGGCGGAGCTGATCGCCACGTCGACCCAGACCGGCAGGTGATCCGAGGCGACGCGCGCCAGCTGGGTTTCCACCACGCCGCCGCCTTTCAGCGCCAGCCCATGGCTGAGGCCAATCCGGTCCAGCGCCGCCATCGGGCGTGAGGCGTGAAAGCTCTTGCCCGGCGCGTGCATTTCGAAATAGCCGTGAAATTCTTCCAGCCCGGCCTCGGGCGACCATTCGTTGAAATCGCCGAGCACCGCGGTGGGTTTGTTGCAATGGGCAATGGCCGCACGGATCTGGCGCAGCTGGCCGTGGCGGTAGCGCCGCATCAGGCCCAGATGCACGCCGACAATGCGCAATTTCCCCTCGATCACCGCCGACACCGCCCCGCGCGGCTCCAGCCCCGGAAGGTCGATCCGCTGCGTCTCGCTGACCCGCATACCCTTGCGCACTAGAATGGCGTTGCCGTGCCAGCCGATGGATACGTCATTTGCCGCCAGCGCCACCGGTTCGTAGTCGGTGTGGTCTGCGATCAGAGCGCGCGGTAGGGCTGTTGGGCGCGGACCAAGGCGTTTGTCGGCCTCCTGCAGCACGATCACATCGGCGCCGATGGAATTGATCACCTCCAGCACCCGGACCGGATCACGTCGCCGGTCGAGGCCGACGGCCTTGCGGATATTGTAGCTTGCCAGTTTCATGCGCGTGCCTTCGTCATCGGCGAGTATCGCAGTTCGATGTGGTTGATTTAAGGCAAAGGGCATCAGGTGCCGCAGAAGGTTTTCGTCACCCGCTCGTCCGGCCGGGGCGGGGTGGCGTAGGTTTCGGTATCGGGGCCGTTCTCGTAGGGGTTTGCCAGGACGGCACTCAGCCTTTGGAACGGCAGGAAATCGCCCTGCAGGGCGGCTTGGATCATCTCTTCCACCCGATGATTGCGCGGGATCACCGCCGGGTTGGCGCCGCGCATGGTAGCGGCAGTATCGCCCGGTTCGCGGCTCAGCCGCGCCTGCCAGTCGGGCGCCCAGCTTTCCCAGGCGCCGGGATCGGTGAGATGCTGCGCGGCATCGCCTGAGGCGAACGCGCGGAAAGTGTTGGTGAAATCGGCCCGTGAGGTCGACATCCGCTGTAAGAGCCCGACGATCAGCGCCTCGTCGCCCGCGGCCTCGGTGATCAGCCCGATCTTGGCGCGGAAGCGCCGCAGCCATTCGGCGCGAAACACGGTGCCGAATTGGTTCAGCGCCTCGGTGGCTTTCTCGACCGCCGCATCTTCGTTGTCGTCAATCAGCGGCACCAGCGCCGAGGCGAGCTGGGCGAGGTTCCAGACCATCATGTCGGGCTGGTTCTGATAGGCATAGCGCCCCATCCGGTCGATCGACGAAAAGACCGTGGCGCCGTGATAGTCGTCCATAAAGGCGCAGGGGCCGTAATCGATGGTTTCGCCGGAGATCGTGGTGTTGTCGGTGTTCATCACCCCATGGATGAAGCCGATGCTCAGCCAGCCCGCCACCAGCCGCGCCTGAGCCGCGACCACGGCCTCCAGCAGACCCAGAGCGTTTTGGGCTTCGGGGTAGTGGCGCGAGATCGCGTAATTGGTGAGGATATGCAGGGCAGACACATCGCCACGCGCGGCGAAGGCCTGAAAGGTGCCAACACGCAGATGGCTTGCGGCCACCCGCGCCAGAATGGCGCCGGGCATCGGCCCCTCGCGCATCACTTTTTCGCCGGTGGTGACCGCAGCCAGCGCCCGCGTGGTGGGTAGACCAAGCGCATGCATCGCCTCGCTCACCACGTATTCGCGCAGCACCGGACCCAGCCAGGCACGCCCGTCGCCGCCCCGGCTGAACGGGGTGCGGCCTGCGCCCTTCAGTTGAATATCATGGCGCAAGCCATTGGCATCCAACACTTCCCCAATCAGGATCGCACGCCCGTCGCCCAGCTGCGGCACCCAGTTGCCAAACTGATGCCCGGCATAAAGCTGCGCCAGCGGCTCGGCGCCATCCGGCAGGTGATTGCCGGCAATCTCGTCGGCGCTGATGCTGTCCGGATCAATCCCCAGCGCTTCGGCCAGCCGGGTGTTGACCGCAATCAACTCCGGCGCCGCCACCGGCGTGGGGGCGAGCTTGGCGTAGAAATGCTCCGGCAGGCGGGCATAGGAATTATCAAATTGAACGCGCATGAGCCCGATATGGGGGCGGTGATGGCGTCTGACTAGGGGCTAGGCGGTCACGTTACGATACCACGGGAGGATCAACGCGGCGGGCAGTAGGGTGAGCACCGCGTAGATGCCGACCTCATCCATCGCCAGCGGCAGGCCCCAGAGAGGCCCAAGCAGCGTACCGATCAGCACAGACAGGCCCAGCGTAGCGGCTTTCACCAGCAGCGGCAGGGCCAGCAGATCTCCCCAGCGCTGCCCGCGCCAAAGCATCAGCGCGGCAAAGCTCAGAAGCGGCAGGATCAGCGCCAGATCGAAGGCAAAGATCGTTGCGCCGACCGGGGCGCTTTGGCTTTGCATGGCCGGGATCAGGATCGACAGCCAAAGCATCAGGAACATCGCCACGAGCAGGGCGAAGAGCACGGCGGTTATCCGGCGCGGCGTGCCTGAGGCACTAACGGCCAGATCGGCGCGGGCGAAAAAGCTGATCACCGCCCAGATGGAGAGCGCGAAGATCGCGATATAGATCAGGTAAAGCGGGTTGATCACCGTTTCGAACACATAGATCCCGTAGGCATAGGCGAGGTAGCCCATCAACCCCAACCAGATCAGCCAGAGCCGCGGTTTGGTGCTGCGCGCCAGCGGGCGCAGGCTGGCGAGCAGGGCGAGCGACACGGCAAAGCTGATGATGTCCTGCGACAGTGTGCCGGGCATCAGATTATCGGGTGTCATTGGCTGGTAGATCGACGGTTGAATAATCCCGGTCAGCGCCGTGCCAAGAGTTAGCAGGGCGGCAAGCCCGGACAGGGTCAGCGGCAGTTTCGGGTGAGCGATCATCAGGCTCTCCGGATCAGCAGTCGCGCGCTTGGGCCGAGCCTAGCGCCGGGTGGTCGGGATGGCCAGAGCTAGCCCTGCGCCTGAAGGCCGCGGATCAGCGCGGGCAGATCGGTGAGCTTGCGCAGATCATGCCGCGGGCCTGTGTCACTGGGGACAGGTGCGCTGCTGGGGTTGAACCAGACCGGGATGGCGCCCACGGACTGCGCGCCGGTCACGTCATCGGCAAAACTGTCGCCCACATGAATGATCCGCTCCGGCTGCGTGCCCGCCGCCTCGGCCAGCGCAGTAAAGGCACGCGGATCAGGCTTTGGATGGGGCAGGTTATCTTCCAGAAAGACATGGCGAAAATAGGTGGCGATGCCGACACGGTGGGGATCGGAATTGCCATTAGACAACACCGCGAGCGGCAGATGCGCGCTAAGCTCGTCCAGCATTTCGCGGGCGCCGTCGATCAGCGGCACATTGGTCAACCGCGCCTCGTTGAACATCACCATGGCCTCTGCGGCGAGACCGGCGTGATCCGGGCCAAGCTCCGCCGTCATCGAAGCTTCGCGCAGGGCCAGAAGCTTCATCCCCTGCGCTTCGGGCCGCGCGGCAAAACGGTCGCGGATTGCCTGCAGCGAGGCCGGGGTAAATACCCGCCCGGTTTCCTCGGTCAGGAACGCGGCCACGCCCTTGAGGGCAACCGACAGCAGCTTGTCGAAATCAATCAGCGTGTGGTCGAGGTCGAAGGATATGAGGTCGATCTGCATCAGGGCAGCCGTGCAAGCCGTTCTGTCAGAAGGGAAAAGAAACCATCCGCATCGACATCGCCGATGAACATCGCATTGGGCGCGCGGGTCGTGACGCCCCACCAATCAGCCACCGTCATCCCCCGTGTGAGGTCTGACTGGGTTTCGATCTCGACATTCACCAAGCGGCCAGAGAACAGCTCCGGCGCGAGCAGATAGGCGATCACCGTCGGATCATGCAGCGGCCCGCCTTCCGAGCCGTATTTCTCGATATCGAAACGCTCGAAGAAATCCAGCATCTCGGCGGTGAAGGTGCCGGTGCGGGTGCCGAGGGCGGCAAAGGCGTTTAGCCGGGGCCGGGTGACCAGTGCCTTGTGAGTTACGTCGAGCGGCATCATCGTGAGTTTCACGCCAGATTTGAACACAATCTCAGCGGCTTCCGGGTCGACGTAGATGTTGAACTCCGCCGCCGGGGTGATGTTGCCCACCTGAAAATAGGCCCCGCCCATCAGTACGATCTCACCCACGCGATCAATGATGTCGGGGGCGCGGGCGAAGGCGGTGCCGATATTCGTAAGCGGGCCCAGCGGGCAGAGGGTGACGCTGCCAGCCGGTTCAGCGCGCAGGGTGTCGATGATGAAATCGACCGCGTGCTGATGTTGGAGCGGCATTGTCGGTGCCCACACCTCAGGGCCATCAAGCCCGGTTTTGCCGTGCACATGCTCCGCCGTCACCAGTGGGCGGGTCATCGGGGCATCACAGCCCGCGAAGATTTTTACATCCGACCGCCCGGCCAGCTCACAGATGATCCGGGCATTCTTCTGGGTCAGGGGCAGCGGCACGTTTCCGGCCACGGTGGTGATGCCCAGCACCTCCAGCTCGGGGCTGGCCAGCGCCAGCAGGATGGCCACGGCATCGTCTTGGCCTGGATCCGTATCAATGATGATTTTACGTGTCATATTAGTTCTCTACAGATCGAGATTGACCCAGATCGGCACGTGATCCGAGGGCTTTTCGCGCGCACGCAGGTCTTTGTCGATGCCCACATCGGTGAGCAGGTCAGCGGCCTGCGGCGAGAGCAGAAAATGGTCGATCCGAATGCCATCATTGCGCTGCCAGGCCCCGCGCTGGAAATCCCAGAATGTGTAGGTCTCGGGGGCTTCATTGCGGGCGCGAAGCGCATCAGTCAGGCCAAGCGCGGTCAGGCGGCGGAAGGCGGCGCGGGTCTCGGGCAGAAACAGCGCATCCTCGCGCCAGTCTTCCGGTCGGGCGGCATCTTCCGCCTGCGGGATGACGTTGTAATCGCCCGCCATCAGGAAGGCTTCCTCTTGCAATAACAGTTCCTTGGCGCGGGCTCTTAAACGTTTCATCCATTCGAGCTTGTAGGTGTATTTCTCGCCCGGAGCGGGGTTGCCATTGGGCAGGTAAAGCCCGCAAATCCGCAGAGCCTTCTTACCCACTACCGTGGCCTCGATATAGCGCGCCTCTTCGTCATCCACGCCCTCGCGGCCCTTGCCTTCGCCGCCGGGCAGCCCCCGCATAACGTCTTCCAGCGGGTATTTCGACAGAATCGCGACGCCGTTGAAGCTCTTTTGCCCATGGGTTTCAATGCTATAGCCGAGCTCTTCAATCTGCTCACGGGGGAAGGCTTCATCCTGCGACTTGATCTCTTGCAGGATCGCCACATCGGGGGCGGCCTCGGTGAGCCAGTCGAGCAGGATCGGCAGGCGGGCCTTGATGCCGTTGATGTTGAAACTGGCGATTTTCATGGGCGCGCTCCGGATGGTTCGGGCCAAACCTAGCGGGCAGGGCCGGGATGCACAATGCGCGCCGGTGGGGCGAATGAGGCAAAAAAATCTTACCTGGACTTGAAAGTTAATGTGATTAACATAGCTTTGGCTCACCATAGTTTGAGAGAGGACCCCATGCGCCTGACTATTTTGACAACCGCCGCCATTCTGACCGCAGGCACCGCTTTTGCCGAGACCCGGAGCTTTGACATTGATGATTTTACCCGCGTCGATGCCGGGGCCGGGTTGGATGTCGAGATTGCCGAGGGCGATCAGTTTCTCATTGAAGCAGAGGGCAAAGCCGCCGGGTTTGACCGGCTGGTTGTTGAGCGCCGTGGCGATACGCTGAAGCTGAGCCAGAAAGAGCGAAACTGGCTGTCAGGCCTGTCGCCGATCATGAATCTCTTCCGCGATGATGAGGTTGCCAAGGTGCGGGTGGTTCTGCCGTCGCTGGCCGGGGTCTCGGTGCATTCCGGGGCGAATGTTTTGGTGTCCGGTGCGAGTGCGGCCTCGTTCGAGGGCAGCGTCAGCTCCGGTGCCGATCTTCATATCAACGGCGTGAGCGCGGCGCAGGTCTCGCTGGAGGCGAGTTCCGGGGCGGATATGGAAGTTTCCGGCAGCTGTGAAACGCTCAAAGTTTCAGCCTCTTCCGGCGCGTCGATCGATGCGAAGGACCTGATCTGTGATACCGGCTCTGTCAGCGTATCGTCAGGAGCAGATATTGACCTGCATGTCAGCAAGGTTACGGCGCAGGCCTCGTCGGGCGGTTCTGTCGAGCTTTGGGGCGCGGATGCGGTTGATGCAAATGTCAGTTCCGGTGGTGAAGTCCGGCGGCATTAGGCGAGGTCGTGTGGAGGCGCGGCTCAGGCTTTCGCGGCGATGGCCCGGCCTGCGGCAGCGGCCGAGGACCAGGCCCATTGGAAATTGTAGCCGCCGAGCCAGCCGGTTACGTCCACTGCCTCTCCGATGAAGAACAGGCCGGGCAGGGCTTTGGCTTCCAGCGTCTGCGACGATAGCCCGGCGGTATCGACGCCACCCACGGTCACTTCGGCAGTGCGGTAGCCCTCGGTGCCGGTCGGGGTCAGGCGCCAGTGGCGCAGCGCCTGTTCGACTTCATCAAGGCGTTTGTCGGACTGGTCGGCGAGGTTGCCGGAAAGGCGCAGCTCGGGCGTCAGAAACTCGACCAGCCGGGTGGGCAGGTGCCGCGCCAGCTCGTTGGTGAAGTCCCGCCGCCCGGCCTGTTGGCGCTGGCTGCGCAACGCCTCGGCCAGCGCGATGCCGGGGATCAGATCAATCTCGACTTCCTCGCCTTCGCGCCAATAGGACGAAAGCTGCAGCACCGCCGGGCCAGAGAGGCCACGATGGGTGAACAGAAGCTGCTCGGCAAAACGCGCGCGGGCGTTGGACAGTACCGCCGGAACCGAAAGCCCGGCCAGCGAGGCAAAGCGGTCGCCAAAGGTGAAGGGCACCAGCCCGGCGCGGGTTTCGGTGAGGGCAAGCCCGAACTGGCGCGCCACATCATAGGCAAAGCCGGTGGCGCCCATTTTCGGGATGGATTTACCGCCGGTGGCGATAACGAGATTCTGCGCTACGATCTCGCCGCGCGAAGTGGCGACGCGAAAGCGCGTACCGTCATGGCTGACCCCGGTCACCTGCGTGTCCAGCTGCAATCTGGCGCCTGCGTCCCGCGCCTCGGCCAACAGCATCTCGACGATCTCGGTGGATTTGCCGTCACAGAAGAGCTGGCCCAGGGTTTTCTCATGCCAGGCAATGCCGTGGCGTGAGACCAGCTCGATGAAGTCCCATTGTGTATAGCGCGCCAGTGCCGATTTCACGAAATGCGGGTTCTGCGACACATAGTTAGCCGCCGACACGTCAAGATTGGTGAAATTGCAGCGCCCGCCGCCCGAGATGCGCACCTTTTCCGCCGGGCGCGCTGCATGGTCGAGAACGATGGTATTGCCCCCGGCATGAGCCGCGCAAAACAGCCCGGCAGCGCCAGCGCCAATGATCAGGGTACGACAGGTTTCAGTCATGGGCGCGATTGAGCACGGGCAGGGCGGTGGGGCAAGAGGAAAGAAGGGCGGGGAGAGGCGTGGGCTTAGTCGCGTTTGCGCAGGATCTGACGCAACAGCCCGTGAAACCGCGCCACGTCCGATGAGGTCAGCGCCAGACGCGACCACATATTACGCAGCACCAGCTTCATGTTTGCGGCCTTGGTCTCGGGAAAGAAGAACCCGGCAGCTTCCAGCTCGGCCTCGTAGTGATCGGCGAGCTTTTCCACCTCGATGGCGCTGGCCAGATCTGTATTGGCCTGCACTTCATGCACCACATCGCCGCCGTGACGGCGCCATTCATAGCCCATCAAGAGCACCGATTGCGCCAGATTAAGCGAGGCGAAATCCGGGTTCACCGGTACGGTGATGATCGCATTGGCGCGCACGAGGTCGTCGTTTTCAAGCCCGGTGCGTTCGGGGCCAAACAGCACCGCCACCTTTTTGCCAGCAGCAACCAAGGCGCGTGCCTCTTCCATCGCGCGTTCGGGGCTCAGCACTGGCTTGGCCAGCTCACGCCCGCGCGCCGTGGTGGCATAGACGTAATCGCAATCGCCCACCGCACCGGCAACATCGTCAAACAGCCCGGCCTGATCCAGGAGCCGCCCGGCCCCCGAGGCCATGGCCCCCGCTTTCGGGTTTGGCCAGCCATCGCGCGGGGCGACAAGCCGCATCCGCTCAAGGCCGAAATTCAGCATCGCACGCGCCGCCGCGCCGATATTCTCGCCCATTTGCGGGCGGACCAGCACGAAAGCGGGCATCGGGCCGGGGGTGTTTTCGCTCATCTGCCGTGATCCTTTTATCGCGGTCTGGGTGATACGCTGCACGGGGGCCAAAACGCAAGCCACGCAACGCTGCGAGTAGCCAAGCCCGCGAAAACCGGCTAGAGAGCGGCAAACCGGATCAGGAGCCGAAAATGGCCAATGAAGAGCTGCCGCAACTCTACCTTGTGACCCCGCCCGAGATTGATCTCGAAACCTACCCCGCGTTGCTGTCGCGCGTGCTGGATGCTGCCGATATTGCTTGTGTCCGGCTGCAACTGGCCAGCCGCGACGAAGACCGTATCGCGCGCGCAGCCGATGCCTGCCGCGAAGTGGCCCATGCCCGCGATATCGCAATTGTGATCGCCGATCATGTGCTGATGGTCGAGCGTCTTGGCCTTGACGGGGTGCATTTCAACGATGGCGCCCGCCACGTGCGCAAAGCGCGCACCGATCTTGGCGCCGATGCCATTGTCGGGACCTTCTGCGGATCGTCGCGCCATGACGGGATGAATGCGGGCGAGCAGGGGGCGGATTACATCGCTTTCGGGCCAGTCGGGGCAAGCCAGCTTGGCGATGGCAGTCTGGCCGAAGCCGAGCTGTTTTCGTGGTGGTCCGAGATGATTGAACTGCCGGTGGTGGCCGAGGGTGGTCTGACCGAAGAGCTGGTGCGCAGCCTGTCGCCCGTCACCGATTTTTTTGCGTTTGGCGAGGAAATCTGGACGGAGGACGATCCGGCAGCCGCCCTGAAAGCGCTTGCTGCTGCACGCATCGGCTAAACCAGCAGTGAAATCGGCCAGCCCGCGCGGTATCCACCCCACCGGGCCTTGGCATTCGCCCGGCAAGGTCCTAGAACCCAATGGGCAAATTCGGGAGAGGGCGCTTCATGTCGAAACGCAGAAACACCATCGCACAGGCAGCCGTCTGGGTTCTCATGGCCATGGTTCTGGTCGGGATTATCGGGTTCGGCCGCTATAATTTCGGCACCAGCGCTCAGGCCCTTGGCACGGTTGGCGAAACCGAGATCAGCGCCAATCGCTACTACCGCGAAGTGAACGCCCAACTGCGCTACATTTCCCAGCAGATGGGGCAGAACCTGACCTTCGCGCAGGCGCAGCTGTTCGGGGTGGATCAGATGGCTCTGCAAACGGTGATCACCCAGGTGGCGCTGGAAAACGAAACCGCGCGTCTGGGCCTGTCGGTGGGCGATGGCGAATTGGCCAGCCGGATCCGCGACATTTCTGCCTTCCAGGGCGCGGATGGCCAGTTCAACCGCGACACCTATGATTTCGCCCTGCTGCAATCTGGCCTGAAAAAACCGGAATTCGAAGCCAGCCTGCGCGCGGAAGTCGCCCGCACGATTCTGCAAAGCGCGGTGTCGGGCGGTGTGGCGCAGCCCGCGAGCTATGCTGATACGATCTATGCCTGGGCGCGCGAAACCCGCGATTTCACCTGGGCCAAGCTCGATGCGAACGCCCTTGAGGCTCCGGTCGGCCAGCCCGACGATGCGGCGCTGCAAGCCTATTACGATGCCCATTCGGCCGCCTTCACGCTGCCCGAGACCAAGAAGATCACCTATGTCTGGCTGCGGCCCGAAGACGTGAAGGATCAGGTCACGGTGTCGGATGAAGAGTTGCGCGCCCTTTATGACGAGCGGATTGACGAGTACCAGATTCCCGAAAAGCGTCTGGTCGAGCGTCTGGTCTATCCGAGCGCCGAAGAGGCTCAGGCGGCGTCTGACCGCCTTGCCGATGGCTCGGCCTCCTTCGAGCAACTCGTGGAAGAGCGTGGGCTTCAACTCATTGATGTTGATCTGGGCGATGTGTCCGAAGCTGATCTTGGGGGGGCTGGCGCTGCCGTCTTCGCCCTTACCGAGCCGGGCATTGCCGGGCCGGTCGACAGCGACCTTGGCCCCGCGATTTTCCGCGTCAACGCGATTATCGCGGCGCAGGAAACCAGCTTTGACGATGCCAAAGCTGCCCTGCATGACGAGCTTGCCACCAGCAAGGCCGGGGCCATTCTGGCCGACCGGATGACCGGGCTTGATGACGCCCTCGCCGGTGGTGCGACGCTGGAAGACCTTGCCTCGGAGCAGGGCATGACCCTGAGCCAGATCGACTGGACCGGCAGCGAGCGTGATGGCATTGCCGCCTATGAAGGGTTCCAGGCGGTCGCCAACAAAGTGACCACCAGCGATTACCCGCAAATTTCTGATCTGTCGGATGGCGGTCTGTTTGCGCTGCGTCTCGACGATACCGTTGCACCGCGTCTGCAAAGCCTCGACGAGGTGCGCGACGCCGCCATTGCCGGTTGGCAGAAGGACGAAACCGTTCGCCAACTGGTGGCCAAGGCGGAAGCGATGATCCCGCAATTTGGCGCAGGCGAGAGCCCGTCGAGCCTTGGTCTGACCGAAGTGGTGGAAACCGGCAAAGAGCGCGGCATGAGCGTTGAAGGCACCCCGCTCGGGCTGATGGCAAAGGCCTTTGAACTTGCCGCTGGTGATTGGGGCGTGGTTGAAGATGCCGATGGCGCTGTTCTGGTGCGTCTCGATGCGGTGCATGAGGCCGATCAGACCAGCCCCGATGCCATCGTCGCTAAAACTAGCTTCAGCCAGAACACCTCGCAAGCGGTGGCACAGGATCTCGAATCTGCCTTTGCCTCGGCCATCGAGGCTCAGGCGGGGATCACTCTCAATCAGGCGATGATCAACGCGGTCAACGCCCAGTTCCAGTGAGGCGACCGTGGCGCTGACCCCTTCCTTTGAGGTTTTCGAGCAAGCTTGGGCTGCCGGGCAAAATCAGGTGGTCTATACAAGGCTTGCCGCCGATCTCGACACGCCCGTGTCGCTGATGCTAAAACTCGCCGAGGCGAAGAAAGACAGCTTCATGCTGGAAAGCGTCACCGGCGGTGAAGTGCGCGGGCGCTATTCGATCATCGGCATGAAGCCCGATCTGATCTGGGAATGCCGGAGCACAACGAGCCGGATCAACCGTCAGGCGCGGTTTGATCCCGAGGCCTGGGAAGATATGGCGGATGATCCGCTCTCCGCCCTGCGTCAGGTTCTGGCCGAAAGCCGGATTGATCTGCCCGACGATTTGCCCGCAGCAAGTGCTGGCCTCTATGGCTATCTCGGCTATGACATGATCCGTCTGGTGGAGCATCTGCCTAATGTGAACCCCGATCCGCTCGGCCTGCCCGATGCGATGATGATGCGTCCCTCGGTGGTGGCGGTGCTCGATGGGGTGAAGGGCGAAGTGATCCTTGTTTCCCCGGCCTTCCAAGGCTCCGGTCTCACGGCCCGTGCCGCCTATGCGCAGGCCGCTGAACGGGTGATGGATGCGCTGCGCGATCTTGAGCGCCATCCGCCCACCACCCACGATCTGGGCGAGGTCACGCCCACTGCCGAGCCGGTCTCGAACTTCGCCAAAGCCGATTATCTTGCCGCCGTCGAGAAGGCGAAGGAATACATTGCTGCGGGCGACATCTTTCAGGTGGTGCCCAGCCAGCGCTGGACGCAGGATTTCCCGCTGCCGCCCTTTGCGCTCTATCGCAGCTTGCGGCGCACCAATCCGTCGCCCTTCATGTTCTATTTCAATTTCGGCGGCTTTCAGGTGATCGGCGCCAGCCCGGAAATTCTGGTGCGGGTCTTCGGCGATGAAGTCACCCTGCGCCCGATTGCCGGCACCCGTCCGCGCGGCGCGACACCGGAAGAAGACAAGGCGCTGGAAGCCGATCTGCTCTCTGATCAGAAAGAGCTGGCCGAGCATCTGATGCTGCTCGATCTGGGGCGTAACGATGTGGGCCGCGTGGCCGAGATCGGCTCGGTTCATCCGACCGAGGAATTCATCATCGAGCGCTACAGCCACGTGATGCACATCGTCTCGAACGTGGTGGGTGAGCTGTCGCCCGATCAGGATGCGCTCTCGGCACTGCTCGCGGGCCTGCCTGCTGGCACCGTGTCGGGTGCCCCCAAAGTGCGCGCGATGGAGATCATCGACGAGCTGGAGCCGGAAAAACGCGGCATCTATGGCGGTGGGGTCGGCTATTTCTCGGCGCAGGGCGATATGGATATGTGCATCGCGCTGCGCACCGCCGTTCTGAAGGATCAGAAGCTCTATATTCAGGCCGGGGGCGGCGTTGTCTATGACAGCGACCCGGAAGCCGAGTTCCAGGAAACCGTGAACAAATCCAAAGCCATCCGTCGCGCGGCCGAAACCGCCGGTGCCTTTGCCAAGAGCTCGGGCAACTAAAGAAGGTTTCCCGCCAGGCCAAAACAAATGGCAGGCCGAAGCCTGCCAGATGAATGTCTGAAAGATCAAACGCGGCCCGCCGGATTGCTCCTGCGGGCCGTTTTGTTAGGCCTGTCCGCGCAGATAGGCCACCAGCTGCGCCGTAGAGCCGTCTTTGCCCTCGGTGCCCTGTTTGCCCGCCACGATCGGTTCCAGTGCCACAGCCAGTTCCTTGCCCAGCTCGACGCCCCATTGGTCGAACGAGTTGATGCCAAGGATCACGCCCTCGACAAACACCCGGTGTTCGTAGAGCGCGATGATCTGCCCGAGCACGAAGGGTGTGAGTTTGGGATAGGCCAGCGTGGTTGAGGGCCGGTTGCCGGGGAACACCCGGTGGCGCGCCTGACGCTCCAACTCGTCGCCGGTGAGGCCCTTCTCGGCCATCATGGCGCGGGCCACATCGAGCGAGCGGCCATGCATCAGCGCTTCCGATTGGGCCAGACAGTTGGCGACCAGAAGCCGGTGCTGATGGGCCAGATCGGCTTCATGTCCTTCGGCGCCCACCATGAATTCGCACGGCACAATGCCGGTGCCCTGATGGATGAGCTGATAGAAGGCATGCTGACCATTGGTGCCCGGTTCGCCCCAGACGACCGGCCCCGAGGCGACCTCAAGCCCGGCGCCATCCATCGACACGCGCTTACCGTTCGATTCCATTTCCAGCTGTTGGAAATAGGCGGGCAGGCGCAGCAGACGCTGCTCATAGGGCAGCACGGCGCGGGTCGGATAGCCGCAGATCTGATGGTGCCAAAGGCCAACCAGCGCCAGCATCAGCGGCATATTGGCCATGCCCTCCGCCTCGCGGAAATGCTTGTCCATCGCATGGCCGCCCGCCAGAAACTCGCGGAAATGCTTCGCGCCTACGGCGATCATCACCCCAAGCCCGATCGGACCCCAGAGCGAATAGCGCCCGCCCACCCAGTCTTCGAAGCCAAACACCCGGCTCGGGTCGATGCCCCAGCCGGTGGTCTTGTCGACCGCCGAAGACAGCGCCGCGAAGTGCCGACCCACCCCTTCGGCGCCTTCCGAGCGGATCAGCCAATCGCGCGCGGTGGCGGCGTTGGTCATGGTTTCGATGGTGGTGAAGGTTTTCGAGGCCACCACGATCAGGGTGGTCGCCGGGTTCAGTACTTTCAGCACGTCATGGATATGCGCGCCGTCCACATTCGAGACGTAATGCAGGCGCGGCCCGTCATGATAGGGCGCCAGCGCCAGCGTCGCCATCACCGGGCCGAGATCCGAGCCGCCGATGCCGATATTCACCACATCGGTAAAGCGCCCGCCCTGTGGGGGCCGCACCTTGCCGGTGCGCAGACCTTCGGCGAAGTCTTCCATCCGCTTCAGCGTGTCATGCACGTCCGGCAGCACATCGACGCCATCGACCAGAACCGGCTCCGGCCCCGGATCGCGCAGCGCGGTATGCAGCACCGCCCGGTTTTCGGTCTCGTTGATCTTTTCGCCCGAAAACATGGCCGCCCGCCGCGTGGCCAGACCGGCCTGATCGGCAAGGCGCAGCAACAGCGCGCGCGCCTCGGCGTCAATCGTGGTTTTCGAGTAGTCGAAAAGCAGCCCGTCGGTGCGAACCGAAAAATCCTCAGCCCGACCGGATTCGGCAAACAGGTCTTCAATCCGCAGATTGCCCTGACCGCGCCGGTGGGCTTTCAGTTCATCCCAAACCATTTCCAGTTCCCCGTAATTTAGTTCTGTGCCCAATGAACAAACAAACCGTCCAGTACAGCTGATACCGGGGCCTGCATCGGGTCGTCAATCTTTGCCGCGCGTTCGAGGGCGGCGCGTTTTTCGTCGCCCAGAATGACCAGATGCTTGCTCATCGCGCCGTTCAACACCGGGGCGCTGAGGGTAACCCGAGGCTCTTCGGCACCAGGGGCGCGCATCGGCAATAGCGCGGGGGCATCGTCGCCCAGCGCAAGGGCCAGATTGTCGGCGCCCGGAAACAGGCTCGCGGTGTGCATATCCGTGCCCATGCCCAGCAAAACAAAGGTCAGCGGGCAAAGCGCTTCGATCTCTTTACCGGTCGTGGCCAGCGCCGCATCGGCATCGACCCCCTCGCGGTAATAGGGGATGAAATGCGCCGTCGAGGCCTTGTCGACAAACAACCGCTCGCGCAACAGCCTTGCATTGGAGCGGGGGCTGTCTTCGGGCACCCAACGCTCGTCGGTCAGCATCACGTCAACGCGGCTCCAGTCGAGCGACAGCGCCGACAGCACATCGAAGGCCGGCCCCGGCGTGGTGCCGCCGGGCACTGCCAGAGAAGCGCGTTCATTGGTCATCAAAGCGCGGGTCAGCTCGCCTGCGATGGTATCGGCGAGGCCGAGCCACATGACTTCGCTATCGGTATATTCGATCAGCTTCATGAACTGATATCCTTCCACCGGCGTCCGTCCCTGTGCATCAGGATAAGCGCATCTTCCGGCCCCGTCGAGCCGGTGTCGTATGGCAGCGGCCGTTCTTCCCGCTCTTCCCAGGCATTGATGATCGGATCGGTCCAGGCCCAAGCGGCCTCAACCTCGTCGCCACGCATGAACAGCGTCTGGTTGCCCCGGATGACGTCCATGATCAGCCGTTCATAGGCGTCAGGCACGTTTTCGGCTTCCGCGCCAAAGGCTTCGGCAAAGCTCATATCCAGCGGCACGTTGATCAGCCGCATCCCGCCCGGGCCCGGTTCCTTGATCGTTACCGTCAGGTCCATGCCTTCGTTCGGTTGCAGCCGGATTACCAGCTCGTTGGCGCTTTGGCCGGTATCCTGTTCAAAGATCGAATGCGGCGGCTCCTTGAAGCGCACCACGATCTCGCTCATCCGGGTTTTCATCCGCTTGCCGGTACGTAGATAGAAGGGCGTGCCGTTCCAGCGCCAATTGGCAATGCCAACCTTCATTGCCACGAAGCTTTCGGTCAGGCTGTCGGGGTTTTCAGCATCGTCCAGATAGGATGCTGTCTTGTCATTTGCCCGGTATTGCCCGCGCACGATATCGTCGGTGCCGACCGGCTCCAGCGCGCGGATCACCTTGAGCTTTTCATCGCGCACCGCGTCAGGGTCGAACTTCGCGGGCGGCTCCATGGCGATCAGGCACAGCAGCTGCATCAGGTGGTTTTGCACCATGTCGCGCATCGCGCCGGATTTGTCATAATAGGCGCCACGCCCGCCGACGCCCACGCTTTCGGCCACGGTGATCTGCACATGGTCGATATACTGGCTTTTCCAGAGCGGCTCGAACAGCATATTGCCAAAGCGCACCGCCATCAGGTTCTGCACCGTTTCCTTGCCCAGATAATGGTCGATCCGGTAGATCTGATGTTCGCCAAAATACTGTGCCAGAACCCCGTTCAGCTCGCGCGCGCTGGCCAGATCCTTGCCAAAGGGTTTTTCAACCACGATCCGCGCATCCGGCCCGGCAATCTTGTGCTTGTGCAGCCGCTTGGCGATGTCGCCGAACAGGCTCGGCCCGACCGAGAAATAGAAGGCATGCACCACATCATGGCGCATTTTCCCGGCCAGTTCTTTCCAGCCGTTGGTGCCGGTGGCGTCGATCGCCACATAGTCGAGCCGCTCAAGGAAGCTTTCGACATTCTGGCGCGCGAGTTTATCGGTCGGCATGAATTCGGTCAGGGCCGCATCGACAAAGGCGCGGAAATCCGCAGGGCTCATCTCGGCCCGCGCAGCGCCAATAATCCGGGCCTGATCCGGCATCTGTTCGTCAAGGAACCGCCGATAGAGACCGGGAAGGATTTTGCGCCGAGCCAGATCACCCGTGCCGCCGAAAATAACCAGATCAAACGGGTCTACCGGGATAACGCGCGAAACCATGATTCTCTCCATTTTGGCCTTAACGCTAAGTCATCGTTAGCGCTAACCTCCGCATTTGCCCGGGTGATACCCCGCCAGTTGGCGCGAGTCTAGCATGGCTGGCCCCGGTCACAACGGCACGAAGAGCCGCAGCCTGTCTGGCATACGGCGCTCGGTCAATATCGAACCGCTCCGGATAGGGCGGCGGTCATTTGATATAATCGGTCTGGCTCAGGCACTGCGTGCGGCAGCGATCCAGACAAAGACCAGCACCAGCGACCCGAGGGCGTTGAAGTTCGCCATGGTGATGTCGAGAAACTGCAGCGGGATCATATCCGACAGCCGCCACGGGATCTGGTCGCACATCACCACCGGGGTGGATTGCAGCTGGGCCAGCAGATCGTCGGCACTCATCCCGCCAATATTGCCCGTGCCAGTGCAGGAGGTCGGACCGGGCCACCATTTGCGCTCGACTCCGGAATGGTAAAACCCGATCGCCGAGGTAGTGGCGAGGGCAGCCGCCCCCGGCCAAGCCAGCCAACGCTGACGGGTCAGCAGAGCCACCGCGCCGATCACGATGGCGGCGTAATGAGGTTTGCGTTGCCACAGGCACAGCTCGCAGGGCGCATAGCCGAGCGATTGGAAGATCCAGGCGCCAACGATCAGCACCGACGAGGCCAGCGTCAGGATCAGGATGAGCTGCCAGGATGTCAGATTTTTCACAGGTATTTCACCACATAGAAGCCGCCGGCGAGAAGTATCACGAAGAGGGTGAACATCAAGCCCAGCCGACGTTCGATGAAATCACGAATAGGTGCGCCGAATTTCCACAGGAGTGCCGCGACGATGAAAAAGCGCAGGCCGCGTGCCACGACGGACGCCAGCATGAATACGGTGAAATTCAGCTGCGTGACGCCGGACAGGATGGTGATCACCTTATAGGGGAAGGGTGTCACCCCGGCGATCAGCACGGCCCAGGCGCCATATTCGTTGAACTTGGCGTTGAACGCCGCCATCGCATCGGCCTTACCGTAGAACTCCAGCACCGGCTGGCCGACGCTTTCAAACAGCCCCCAACCGATCAGATAGCCCAGCATCCCGCCCAGCACAGAGGCAATCAGCGCCACGGTGGCTATTGTAAAGGCGCGGTTGGGGCGGGCGATGATCAGCGGGATCATGATAATATCGGGCGGGATCGGGAAAACCGAGCTTTCGACGAAGGCCACGAAAGCCAGCGCCCAAAGCGCATGACGGCTCTCGGCCAGATGAAGAGTCCAATCGTAAATTTTGCGCAGCATAGTCTACCCCGAGTTTCGCGCTGTTGCAGCATGGCAGCGGAATAGGGTCAAGCCGCAAGCGCGTGAGCCATGGTGAATGCGCGGTGATTGACGCTGGCAAACCACAAGGATAGAGGAGGGGCGGGCCCGAGTGGCGGAATGGTAGACGCAGGGGATTCAAAATCCCCCGACTTCGGTCATGTCGGTTCGAGTCCGACCTCGGGTACCAGCCCATAAGCATGAAATCACCTTAGTGCAGCACTTCCCGGTTTCATGCGCGCCGTTTTCCCAATACCCCGATGCAACGGTCACGTTTTCCACAAGCGGCGATTCGTCGTAAGGTCAGGGCAATGTTTTCTCGGAAGCACAGATTGCGGCCATTCGCATGGATTGATGCGGGGCAATGAACGCCGGTTCGTCCAAAATTGTCTTATTCTTTTATCAATTGCTACCGATTGTGTTCACGAATGCTGCGGATGGGATTGTATCTTTTTCGAGAACAATATCTGCCGCAGATTGAGTGCCGATTGGTGTCATTTTTCAGAAATCTTGCCACTTGCTCAGAAGGCTTGAATATGGGCCTACCGTCAATACACGCATAGATTGTGACGCTATCTCCGGATCGAAACAATTTCGGTGAAATTCCGGTTTCGGAGGAGCAGAAAATAAGGCGGCGCATTAACCATTTTGGAACGAATCTTGCCACTTTTCAGCCAAATTTGCTTTGTCCAGACCGTCTGATGAGTTAAATCTCACTTGCCCAACTGGGGGGCGATGTCTGTAGGCCACGGGGGCGGCCGCACACGAGCCACGGATTTCTGTGGGGAGATAGAGTCTGCTGCTATTAAAAGCCGTGGACGCACGAGACCAGGGCGGGAGTGTTCATGCATTCCTGAACGGCCTTGGTTGTGCCGCTGGGTGGGGCTGGCGCGCTATTTTCCGACATTCCTGTGACATCGCTCTCGGTGCGGCTCCCGTGGCCTCGATCGCCTTCCTCCGGGGAGAACGTATTAGGTAAGGGATACCGTCATGCTGTGCGTCAAAGGATTTGATCTGTCTTCAACTGCTTTTTACGGCGGCTTTGGGGTGCGTTTTCTCGGTGCAGACGAGATTGAACAAGTTGGTGGGATTGCTGAAGCGCAGGCGCGCTTAGCACAAGAAGCGGAACAGGGCCTGTCGATGCGTGCAGCATCTGATGAGCGCATTGTGGGGAACGTGTAATTATGGCGACGGACTATATTTTTGGCGGCGGTGCCGACGATAAAGATTGCGTCACTCCGGTGACCGGGGACGGGATCGTTACGGGCACCGCGGGCATCAATGTCATTGATGCGGCCTATACCGGTGATCCGCAGGGCGACATGGTCGACAACAACGACGCGATCCTGCCGGGCGAATACGGCAATGACGATATCATCGTGGCCGGGGCTGGCGACGACACCATCGTTGCGGGCGACGGCAATGATGAAGTCTATGCCGGGTCGGGGAACGATACCGTCAACGGTGGCGACGGCAACGACTACATCCGTGGCGACAATAGCGGCGCCTATGCGACCGGTGATCTGATCACCAACGGGTCGTTCGAAGATACCACCGGGATGAGCGAGTCGTCCTACGGCTATAATGAATATGGCCAGATGCCGGGCTGGACCCTCAGCGATCCGAATGTGAAAGTCGATGTGCATGACGATCACCGCGATGGCATTGTTCCGACCGACGGCAACAACTGGCTCGATCTTGAATCCTCCCCGGGCAACATCGCGATCCATCAGGATGTGCAGGGGGTGGTTGACGGCGCTGAATACACCCTCTCGTTCTCGGCTGGCGAAAGCGCCTGCCATGACGGCAACACCTTCGACGTCTATTGGGGCGGCGAGCTGGTGGCGTCGATTGACCCGGTCAATGGCGGGATGCAAGAC
The DNA here is from genome assembly GCA_050288685.1 of Paracoccaceae bacterium. Taxonomy (GTDB): domain Bacteria; phylum Pseudomonadota; class Alphaproteobacteria; order Rhodobacterales; family Rhodobacteraceae; genus Sinisalibacter. Next base: position 607,705 of record JBNKEH010000003.1, read on the forward strand.
TACAGCTTCACTGTGATCGGTGGTGCGGGCGATGGGTCTGACCGGCTGCAATTCGTTGCCACTGGCGAAGGAACCGACAACATTGGCGCCTCGATTGACTCGGTCAGCCTTGTTGGTCTGATCGACGACGCCAGTCTGGCGGGCAATGATGTGATCGACGGTGGCGCTGGTAACGATACGATCTACGGCGACGGCGGCAACGATGTTCTGATCGGCGGAACCGGCGCCAACTACCTTTCTGGTGGCGACGGCGACGATACGTTCATCGGTGGCGATGGGGCCGACACTTTCCACGGTGGCAAGGGGCAGGACAATATTGACTATTCCGGTTCCGATGCCGGTGTGTATGTCGATCTCAACACCCGCGCGCTGTCCGGTGGCGATGCTGAGAACGATACTATAATTGCCGGCGTCGACGGGGTGATCGGGTCGGAATATGACGATGTTCTGACCGGCTTCGATCAGCAGGGATCTTCGCCCGACGACACCTTTACCAACCAGTTCTGGGGCAATGGCGGCGACGATATCATCACGGCCAATGCGGGTGACGATTTCATCGATGGTGGCGCAGATAACGACACGCTGAACGGTGGCGCTGGCAATGATGAGATCCTTGGCGGCACCGGCAATGACTCGATCGAAGGCGGCGCTGGCGACGATGTGATCACCGGCGGCCCGGGCGCGCTGGACGGGGCGCTTCCCGATCGGGGCTATCCGGGGCTGTTCCCGGGCGATAGCGATCCCTATGACGACCGCGATACGATCCTCGGCGGCGCCGGGAACGACACCATCTCGGGTGGCGACGACAACGACTATATCGACGGCGGCGCCGACAACGACAATATCGACGGCGGCATTGATGACGATACCCTCCTTGGTGGCTCCGGCGATGACTACATCGTGGGTGGCGAAGGGTCGGACAGCATCGACGGCGGTACCGGCGATGACACCATCTATGGTGGGCTGGATCCGATCTATCCCGATGAGCTGAACATCCGCGATGATGCGGGCGATCTGGTCACTGATAACGGCATGGATGTGATCCATGGCGGCGATGGCAATGATACGATCTTTGGTCAGGACGACGACGATACGATCTTTGGCGACAACGGCGACGACACGATCGACGGCGGCATCGACGAAGACCGGATTGATGGCGGCGCTGATAACGACACGATCGACGGCGGCCAAGGCGACGACGTGATTGCTGGCGGCAGCGGTGACGATGTGATCGAAGGCGGCACCGGCGACGACGTGATCTATGGCGACAGCGGGCTCGGCACGGGCACGACCTCGCCGATCGAGATCACCGTCACCAGCGAAGCGGCTGGCATGGGCAACCATGTGTTCGCCTATATCATCGATCCGGTGACCGGCGAGATTTCCAACATCGAGATCCTGGCCGAGGAAGCCGACAGCGCCACCGGCATTACGTTCGAATACAACGCTCCTGTGGGCGCTGTGGTCGGCGTTGGCATCATGAACGAAGATGGCAGTTTCTACTCCTCGGGCTATGGTGACAATGTTGACCTGAATGCCGATGGGCTGGTGCACACCATTGGGGAACAGCACGCCGATGGTTCGGTGACGCTGAGCTTTGAAGATCGCGGCGGCCTGGGTGACCACGATTACAACGACGTTGTGATCCACGTGAACCTCGGCTCTTCCGGCACGACGCTGGACAATGCCCATTTCGACTACACCTCGTCGATCAACGTCGATGGCGAAGACGCCGATGGTGGCGCCGATGGCAACGACATCATCACCGCTGGCGACGGCAATGACTTGGTGTTCGGCGAAGGTGGCAATGACACCATCGATGGCGGCGCAGGTGACGACAGTCTGCACGGCGGTGCTGGTACCGATGAGGTCATCGGCGGCGAAGGCAACGACATGATCTCCGGCGGCGAGGGCGACGACACGCTCATCGGCGGTGAGGGGAACGACAAACTGTCCGGCGGTATCGGCGACGATACGATGGAAGGCGGCGCCGGTAACGACTCGCTCGACGGCAGCGAAGGCGCCGACACGATGTCGGGTGGCGATGACCGCGATACCTTTGTAGACCTCGGCGTCGGCGACGTGATCGACGGCGGCGCAGGTGGCGACGATTGGGATACGCTCGAGCTGAAAGGCAGCACGGAACCCGGCGGCAAGCTGCACGTCACCTACACCTCGACTGACCACGAAGACGGTTACGTTACCTTCTGGGACAAAGACGGCAACGAAACCGGCACCCTGCAGTTCGAAGAAATCGAGAACGTGGTGCCTTGCTTTACGCCCGGCACGATGATTGCGACCCCGCAGGGCGAGCGTCGGGTGGAAGAGCTGAAAGTCGGCGACCGGGTGATCACTCGTGACAATGGCATTCAGGCGATCAAATGGATCGGCGCCAAGCCGGTGAGCTACAAAGAGCTCAAAGCCGACGATCACCTGAAACCGATCCTGATCCGTGCGGGTTCGCTCGGCAACGGGCTGCCGGAACGTGACATGATCGTCAGCCCGAACCACCGTGTTCTGGTAGCCAATGACCGGACCGCACTCTATTTCGATGAGCGCGAAGTTCTGGCGGCGGCCAAGCATATGGTTGACAATAAAGGCATTCAGATCGTCGAGCCGCTGGGTGTGACCTATATCCACTTCATGTTCGAGCATCACGAAGTGGTGCTGTCGGACGGCGCTTGGACCGAAAGCTTCCAGCCGGGTGATTACTCGCTGAAAGGCATCGGGAATTCGCAGCGTCAGGAACTGTTCGATCTGTTCCCCGAGCTGAAGAGCCAGGAAGGTCTGGAAGACTACACTGCGGCGCGGCGTATTCTGAAGAAACACGAAGCCCAGATGCTCATGCGCTGATGCAGCTGTCGGCCGGTCTCGGACGGGCCGACATCCGAATCGGGAAGGCTGGGGGCGGCCTCAGCCCGATGGGCTGACGCGCAATCCTTCCCTTGGGCAGGGCTCGCGCTGTTCCGATCAGGAAAACAATCCCGCCTCCGAGCGGGATTGTTTGCTTGTGGGGCTACAAATCGTGGCAAATTGGCGGTGATTTCCCGCCGAAAGCTTGGCTTGACGCTAGGTCAAGCTTCTCGTTGACAAGTAATTAAATCAACACTTGGTTACCAATTTCTTTCCGGGCTTTGGGGGGCTCAGATGGCAAATATTAATGGAACCGATACGAACGACACCATTACGGGTACGAGTGAAAACGATATTATTAGCGGTGGCGCCGGCGATGACCAAATTAATGGGGATCAGGGCGACGATGTAATTTTCGCAGGCACTGGACATGATTCTGTCCACGGCGGCGATGGAAACGATATCATTCATGGCGGCGGCGATAACGATGAGCTCTTCGGCGATGCTGGTGCCGATATGTTCTTCATCGACGAAGCGACAGACGCCTCTTCGGGTATTCTGAATACGTCCGTTTATGGCGGTTCGGATGGCGTCGACAATGACACGCTCAATGTTCAGGCACTGCTGGATCAGGGCTTTGTCGTCAATCACCTGGTGCTGAACCCGGAAACCAGTGGCGATGCTGGCTATAGCGGCCAGGTGACGATGAACAATCCCGATACCGGCCAGTGGATCAACATCAACTTCAACGACATCGAAAATGTCATGGTGCCCTGTTTCACACTGGGTACGATGATTGCAACGCCTCAGGGCGAACGCCCGGTGGAAGATCTGCGCGTCGGCGATCTGGTGGTGACTCGTGACAACGGGCTGCAAGAGATCAGCTGGGTCGGTCAGAAGGCGCTGCGCGGGCAGGATCTGGCTGCATCGCCTGATCTGCGCCCGGTGCTGGTTCGGGCGGGCGCGCTTGGTCGTGGCCTGCCTCTGCACGATATGGTGGTCAGTCCCAATCACCGCCTGCTGATCACCGGCGATCGTCCGGCGCTCTATTTCGATGAGTCCGAAGTACTCGCAGCGGCCAAGCATCTGGTGGACGGAAAGGGAATCAAACGCCTTGGAAATGCGCCAGTGACCTATGTGCATTTCATGTGTGAGCGGCACGAGGTGGTACTGTCCAACGGGGCCTGGACCGAAAGCTTCCAGCCCGGCAATCAGGCCCTGAAAGGGGTTGGAGCTGCGGCGCAAAACGAGATTTTTGCGCTGTTTCCGGAGCTTGCAAACCCGGCCGCCCGGGAATCCTTCACGGCCGCGCGACGCGTGCTGAAGCGCCACGAAGCGATTGTTCTGACGAAATAGCCTTTCGCATAAGCAGGGTTTGAGTATCGGGGCCGGGTCTGACGATCCGGTCCCGTTTACGTTTGTTTAACCAATATTTCTTAAACTTCTGGCTATCGCAGTTCATCCCCGGTTCACACCATGTTGCATTTTCGCTCGCCCGATTTCGAAACCCGCCTGCCGCGCCTTTTCGCTCGCCCTGACGAGGATACCGATGCGCAGCATTTCACCGGGATGGGCTTTGCCCCGTCCGGGTTTACCGGAGCTTCTGTGATTGCAACCGACCGGGGCGATGTTCTGGCGCGCGATCTGCGGGCGGGTGATCTACTGGTCACGCGCGATCACGGGCTGCAACCCCTGCGTTGGATCGGCGCGAATACGGTGATCTATTACGACGAAATGAATGTGCTCGGTCCGGTGCCGCGCCATGGGCCCATCCGCATTCGTGCAGGTAGCCATGGCACCAACCCTGATGCGGGCAATCTGGTTTTGGCGCCGGGGCAACGGCTTTTGGTGCACAACCCTCTGAACGAACTTCTGTTCGGGCAGGCCGAGGTGATGGCGGCGGTGGGGGATCTGACCCATCTCGATGGGATTGATCCGCTGGATCGTGCCACCGGGCGCTGGGTGCATCTGCTGCTGGACGCGCATGAACTGATCCGGGTGAACGGGATCTGGCTGGAAAGCCTTGCGCCCGACATGTGGTCGATCAGCACGGGCTATCCCGAGCTTGAGGAAGAAATCGTGGCCGCCTTGCCGCGTCTTAGTTTTGACAGCTACGAAGCAAGTTATGTAGCGGCCCGGCTGAGCCTTGAGGCGCGCGAGGCCTGTCTGCTCGACGCGATCTGATCAGCGCCCGGTTTCGCGTCCGGTGTCGTGCCGCCAGCGCGCCCAGTCTTCCGGCGTGTCGAGGTCAGTGAGCGCATGGCGCGCGGGTAGGGCAATCAGGCGCTGCCGTGCCGCTTCTGCTTTCAACACCTCCCGCGCCCCCTGATCGCCGCGAAGCTCTGCCAAAGCCGCAAAGTCGCGGGCGGGAAACAGCACCGGATGGCCAGGTGTTCCATCTTCGGCCGCGCCGCGCAGGATGGTTTCCCCGTCGAAGGCCCCCAGCATGGTCGCAAGATCGCTGTGGGTGACCTCGGGCATATCTGCCAGCAGGATCATCACGCCGGGTGTCTCCGCGGGCAGGGCCGCGATCCCGGCCTTCAGGCTTTCCGCCATGCCCTCACCGGGGGCAGGCACTTCCACAAGGGTTGCCCCACGCCCCTCAACCGCCGCCCAGCGGCCCGGAGCCTCAGCATAGGGGGGCAGAGCCACAATCACCTCTGCCCCGGCTGTCAGCGCCGTCTCAAGGCGTTCTGCCAGCAAGGGCCGACCGTCCACCTCTTCCAGCAACTTGTCTGCCCCTCCCATCCGGGTTGAGGCCCCGGCGGCGAGCAGAAGGATGGCCTGTCTGTCTGGCTGCATGAGTGTGTCCAGTGTTTGCGCCGTTTGGGATTCTTTATATGGCGGAAGCAGATGCGATGCCTACGTAACGTAAGTCGTCGAAAGAATTTAGTAACGCTGTTCCCTATGCTCTGCTTTTGCTAGGGCGTGCGAAAGCTATTTTTTTATGAGGTTCATTATGCCTACCACACCCAAAATTCGCAAATTTGCGTCTTTCGTCGCTGCCGCGGCTCTGAGCCTTACTGCGGGCGCCGCACTGGCTGGAAACACTCTGGCACCTATTATCGAGGAGGAACCCGTAGTGGCGGACACCGGCACTGGCTGGACCGGGTTCTATGCAGGTGTTCATGGCGGCCCTGGTTGGTCAGATGACAGCTACCATAGCGGGACGATCGTGGCATCCGGCGTGCAGGCAGGTTTTCTCTTCGATATGGGCAGTATCGTGTTGGGAGCGGAAGCGGCCTATTCCATGCATAAACTAGACATCTGGGTCACCGATCAGGATACCTTCGATGGCAAGTTCCGCGTTGGCTACGATGCCGGTCGGTTTCTTCCCTATGCCACCGCCGGGGCTTCTTTCTATCGAGTCAATGGCGATGGAAGCATGATGGCCTTGGTCGGTGCTGGTGTCGATTTTGCTGTGAGCGATCATATTCGCGTTGGTGGAGAATACCTGCACCAATGGAACGACACCTACTCCCATCACGGCAGCCCGACTTTCGCTTATAAGGCAGATACGATTACGCTGCGGGTGAACTACGGATTCTAGACCGTTATCAGAGTCAGAAATGAAAACGGCGCGAGATTTCGCGCCGTTTTTTGTGTCTATCGCTTTCCGCTCATTTCTCAGGGATCAGCCCGCGTGGACTGAAGCGCAGCACCAGAAGCAGGATCACCCCCATGGTGAGCAAGCGCATATGGGCAGTTGAGGCGAGCAGATGCGCCTTCAGCGCCGAGCCATCCGACATATAGGCGGTCAGGTTTTCCATCAGCCAATGGCTCATCGGCTCGACCTCGATCCAGAAGAACCAGATCACGAAAGCGCCGAGCACCGCGCCCCAGTTGCTGCCCGATCCGCCGACGATCACCATCACCCAGATCAGGAAGGTGTAGCGCAGGGGTTGATAGGTCGAGGGGGTCAGCTGGCCGTCAAGCGTGGTCATCATTGCCCCGGCGATGCCCACCACGGCCGAGCCGATGATGAAAATCTGCAAGTGGCGGCGCGTCACGTCCTTGCCCATGGCACCGGCCGCAACCTCGTTATCGCGGATCGCGCGCATCATCCGGCCCCAGGGCGATTTCAGAGCCATCTCGCTCATCCAGATCAGCACCAGCAGCACCACGAGGAACAGCCCGGCATAGGCGAGCTTTACCGTCACCGATGAGGCGGTGACCGGATCCATACCGATCCCCGCAACGAAATTGACAAAGCCGTCAGAGGCTTGCAGGTCGACTTCATAGGGCACCGGGCGCGGCAGGCCGACGACGTTCTTCACCCCGCGCGCCAGCCAGTCTTCGTTTTTCAGAACCGCGACGATGATCTCGGAAATCCCCAGCGTGGCGATGGCCAGATAGTCCGACCGCAGCCCCAGAGCAGTTTTGCCAATGGCCCAGGCGGCAAAGGCCGCGAGCAGCCCGCCAACCGGCCAGGCAAGCAGCACGGGCAAGCCGAGACCGCCCAGAAAGCCGGTGGCGGCGGGGTTGATGGCTTCAACCGCTTCAACACCCGGATCGAGAACCGCGCGATAGGCAAAGAATCCAACGACCAGAAGCACGGCCATCACCAGCGCGCGGGTACGGCCCGGCTTCATCTTCTTGTAGGTCACGATGGCGCCAGTCATCAGCGCCACGGCATAGGCCAGCGCGAACAGAATGCGGTAGCCCCCGGCATTCCAGGCCTCGGTGACCGGTGCCTCAGACACCACCACCACGGCCAGACCGCCAAGCGCGACAAAGCCCATGATCCCGACATTGAACAGGCCCGCATAGCCCCATTGCATGTTCACTCCGAGCGCCATGATCGCCGAGACCAGACCCATATTCAGCAGAACCAGCGCCACGTTCCAGCTCTGCACCATGCCCACGCCAATGATCAGCACGGCGACCAGAGCGAACAGGCCGATATTTCTCCAATTCACGCTCATACCGATTTCCCCTTGAAGAGCCCGGTGGGCTTGAACAGCAGCACGATCACCAGAATGGCGAAGGACACGGCGAATTTGTAGTCGGTCGACAGAAGCTGCACGAGGCCGGAGGGCTCAAGGCTGTCGGGCATCAGATAGACCAGCACCTTTTTCCACGCATAGGTCACGCCGACTTCGGAAAAGGCGATGACGAAACCGCCCGCGATGGCGCCCAGCGGGTTGCCCAAGCCCCCAACGATGGCAGAGGCAAAGATCGGCAGCAGAAGCTGGAAATAGGTGAAGGGTTTGAAGCTTTTATCCAGCCCGTAGAGCACGCCCGCGATGGTGGCGAGCGCCCCGACGATCAGCCAGGAATAGAGCACCACGCGCTCGGGGTTGATGCCCGAGAGCAGCGCCAGATCTTCGTTATCCGAAAAGGCACGCATGCTCTTGCCGGTGCGGGTGTGATTGAGGAACCAGAACAGTGCCGCCACCACCAGAATGGCGGTGACAATGGTCAGCCCCTGCGAGGTTTTCAGTGCCAGCCCTTCGCTGAGGCCCGACCACTGCTTGAATTCACGCGCCGCGATGATGAAACGCGCACCATCGGCGAAGTTCTGTTCGCCGGGGCCGACGATGAAGCGGACCACCCCGTTCATGATGAACATCACCCCGATCGAGGCCATCACGAAAACGATGGGTTTCGCTTTGGCCTGCCGATAGAAGCGATAGACCATCCGGTCGGTGGCGAGCATGATCCCGGCGGTGAACAGGATGCCGAAGGGCAGGGCCAGAAGCGCCGTGGGCAGCGGCCCCAGATTGATCCCCATCGACTGGAACCACCAGGTGAACAGCATCGTCACCATCGCGCCAAAGGCCATCTGGTCGCCATGGGCGAAGTTGGAAAAGCGCAGAATTCCGTAGATCAGCGTCACCCCGAGCGCGCCGAGGGCGAGTTGCGAGCCGTAGGCCATGGCCGGGATCAACACATAGTTGGTAATCGCCACGAGGGCGTTCAACAGGTCCATCAGAAGTGGTTCTCACAGGTTAGGGACGTCAGTTGCCCCATGACAGGGGATTCAATCGGCAGTCGGTGGAGCAGGGCGCGCAGGTGCCCGTCATTGTTCACGCCGTCCAGAAGGAAGGCAAAGCGGTCGGTCGCGCCCGACCAGATGAACGGCCCGTTTGTCGAGGCCGCATAGCCGGGGGCCGTTGTCTCGGCATAGGCCATCGTTACCTGACCCGCCCCCTGCGCGTCCACATTGTCCGGAGCGACGGTAACCTGCACGGTTGCCCCCTCGCTATCGGTGCAATGGAACACGAGCCGCGCTCCTTCCGCCCCCGCCGCGACAGGCGAGGTGAGCAGGGCAGCAGCAAAAAGGGCGGGGCGCAGGATCATGCAGCAGTTCCGCTTTGGCATTGGCCGGTATAGTTCGGCACGCTCTGAGCGCCGGCCCAATAGAGCTGCACCGAGCCATCGGGCGCGATGATAATCCGATCATTGCCCGCAAGGAAAGTCTCGGTCCCCATCTCGCTGCGCTGATTAAGCGGATAGGCGGCATTCACGCCAGCGGTTTCCATCAGGGTTTCGCTGCCGGTCTCGTTGGCCTGTTCCACGATGGAAAACTGCCATTGAGTTCCCGAATCCACGCCCTGAACCGCGCAGGCGTAAAGATAGGGGCCCTCGGGCGGAACGATCTCCAGCGGCGCGGACATCGTCGAAACCGGGGCGCTTTGGTCAACCTCCGGTGTCAGCGACATGCAGGCCGACAGCGCTGTGAGCGCGGGAATGAGCAGGAAAGATCTGGGTGTCATTCGGGTATCTCCTTGCAGCTGCCATGGCTGGTGGTGGCATTGGGTATGCCACCCGGGTTGTGAAAATGCTCGGCAATCGCAAGGGAACCATCGGAAAACAAGGTGAGCAGCCCAGCCGAATTGGACTGGGCGGGAAACAGATAAAAGCGGGCGCCGGTCTCGGAGGTGCCAATCGGGGCAAGCGCCCGAGGCGCGTCCATATGCGGGCTGGCAAAGCTGGCGCTGCCATCTTGCGCGATATGCAGCGTAAAGGGATGCGGCCCGTCATCGGCACAGGCTGCCTGATGCGCGCAAAACTGGGTCAGCTCGCACTCCCATGTCGCGGCCAAAGCTGCGCCGGGGACAAGCAGAAGCGCTGCCAGTGCGAGGGGGGCTAGGATTTGGGCCATGCCGCAGCCTCGCAGGAGCCGAAATAATAGATCATCGCCGGTTCTCCGGCGGGCGGGTTTAGGCGGGACGTTGACATGCCCGCAGTGTCCGTCACCGACAGGACCCCGACGAAATCGCCCGTATCATAGCGTGCCGAGATGGTCAGATCGCCCTGATCATCGCCGGTTTCATAGACCTGAGCGGTGATGCCGAGAAACGCGAAGGTTCCGGCGTTTGGGTCATAGCTCGCGGCTTCCGACACCTCGTTGCAGGTCTGGCTCTCGCGGTCGCACTGGCTGACGAAAGAGCAGGCAATCGGGCTTTGGGGCGCGACGCTTCCAGCGGCGATCGCCAGCCCCGGCAGCAGGGTGAACATGACGCAGGCAACGGCGCGCAGGCCCGGCATCCCGATGCCGCGCCGCGTAGGGCCATCCTGACGATATGCCCCCTCTGCCATGCTCAGCCGCCGAGGAAGCTCTGGCGGACTTCCGGATCGGCCAGCAGGTCTTTTCCGCTGCCGGTATGGGCGTTTGCGCCCTGAACGAGCACATAGCCTTTATCCGCGATTTCAAGAGCTTGGCGGGCGTTCTGTTCAACCATCAGCACCGGCAGACCGGTGCGGGCAATCTCGATGATCCGGTCAAACAGCTCGTCCATCACGATCGGGCTGACGCCCGCAGTCGGTTCGTCGAGCAGCAGCACTTTCGGCTGGGTCATCAGGGCGCGCCCCACCGCCACCTGTTGGCGCTGACCGCCCGAAAGCTCTCCCGCCGCCTGATGGCGTTTTTCTTTCAGGATCGGAAACAGGTCATAGACCTGCTCCATCGTGGCCGAGAAATCGTCCTTGCGGATGAAGGCCCCCATTTCGAGGTTTTCTTCAACCGTCATCGACGTGAAAATGTTATGGGTCTGCGGCACGAAGCCCATCCCCTTGGCCACGCGCGCCTGCGGGCTAAGCGCGGTGATGTCTTCGCCATCAAGGCGCACCGAGCCTTCGCGCAGCTCCAGCATCCCGAAGGTTGCTTTCATCGCGGTGGATTTCCCGGCGCCATTGGGGCCGACGATCACGGCAATCTCGCCCTGGTTCACGGCAATCGTGCAGGAATGAAGGATGTTCGGTCCGCCTTTGCCATAGCCACCGGTCATCGCTTCGCCGATCAGAAAGGGTTCGCTCATTGATCGACCTCCAGCAGCGCCAAAACGGCTTCGTCATGCGCCGCGCTTTGAGCATCCGTCAGGCTTTCGCCGGGTTCGATGGTTTGCACCATCACCAGTTCAGTGCCGCTCTGATAGGCGGTCACTTCCGCGACCATGCCCGCTGGCAGCACAAAGGCAGCGGTGGCGGCGTTTTGTCCGTCACGCATGGAGGCGGGGGCCACCATCTCGGCGCCGTCGATGGCAAAACTCTCCAGCACAGCCGGGAGCCCTTCCACGGTGCCATCCCAGGCTTCGCGGGCAAAGTCGGGCATCACCCCCAGCATCAGGATGACATTGTCAGAGACATAATTAGTGGTGCCAAGCTTGGGTGCATATTCGCCTTTCACCCCGTCCCAAGATGAGCCTGCGGGGCAGAAATTCACCCGGTCGGTGATGCGGCTGCAGTCGCTGGCAACACCCGGCGTGACGAAGGACAGCGCGAGGAGCGCGGAAAGAAGGGCGCGCTTCATGACTCGATCATGTCCTTGTTCTTCAGCCCGGTGCCCAGATAGGCCTCGATCACCGCCTCATTGGCCTTGATCTCTTCCAGCGAGCCTTCGGCCAGAACTTTGCCTTCGGCCATGCAGATCACCGGATCGCAAAGCCGTTCGATGAAATCCATATCGTGTTCGATCACCACGAAGGTGTAGCCGCGCTCTTTGTTGAGCCGGATGATCGCGTCGCCGATGGTGTTGAGCAGGGTGCGGTTCACGCCCGCACCGACCTCGTCGAGGAACACGATCTTGGCGTCGACCATCATCGTGCGACCCAGTTCCAGCAGCTTCTTCTGGCCGCCGGAAATTTGCCCCGCCTTATGATCGGCCAGATGCTCGATGGTGAGAAATTCCAGCACCTCGTCGGCCTTGGCGCGCAGGGCACGTTCTTCATCGGCAATGCGCTTGCGACCGAACCAGGTGTTCCACAGGTTCTCGCCCGACTGGCCTCCGGGCACCATCATCAGGTTTTCCCGGCAGGTCATCGACCCGAATTCATGGGCGATCTGGAAGGTTCTGAGCAGCCCCTTCTCGAACAGCTCATGCGGCGGCAGACCGGTGATGTTTTCGCCTTCCATCGTCACCAGACCGGAAGTGGGTTGCAGAACCCCGGCGATGACGTTGAACAACGTGGTTTTCCCAGCCCCGTTGGGGCCGATCAGCCCGGTGATGGAACCGTTTTCGATATGCAGAGACGCGCCATCGACCGCCCGAAAGCCGCCGAAATGCCGGTGCAGGTTTTCAACCCTGATCACGTTTTCCCACCCCTAATGTTACAGCCCGGGGTTTTGGCCCCGGGCTGCGCATTTTGCAAGCCGTCTTTCCTTAGCGGAATTTGACGGTTTCGTAGGCGCTGCCGGTGATGGTGTATTCGCGGTAGGTGCCCGCGGCTTCACCCGGTCCGATCAGCTCGACATTGGTCGCACCGACATAGTCGACATCGCCGCCAGCCGCGATGATGTCGAGCGCTTTGCCCAGTTCACCCGGCAGGATCGGCTCGCCCGGAGCGTTGGCCACATTCATGATGTTGGCAGCAATACCGGCCGGGGTGGCTTCGCCCGCTTTGGCAGCGGCAAGCACCAGCAGCGCGGCAGCATCATAGCTCTCACGCGTGTAGGAGCTTTCGCCGTTGATCCCGGCAGCATCGGTGATGGCTTTGAACGCATCGGCGCCCGGGCCCTGGCTCCACGGAACCGAACCCATCGACCCTTCGAGGTCGGCACCCAGATCGGCCAGCAGCGAGTCGGCATACATGCCGTCGCCCAGCGCGAAGGTATCAAAGGCGCCGGTATCGACCGCAGCCTGAATGATGCCTTTGCCGCCCTGGTCGGCATAGCCGAGCACCACCAGCACGTCGCCACCAGCCGAGGCCAGCGCGCCGACTTCAGCCGAATAGTCGGCTTTGCCGTCTTCGTGCGGCACGTTGGCGGTCACGGTGCCGCCCATGCCTTCGTAGGACGCGATGAACGCATCCGAGAAGCCTTTGCCGTAGTCGCTGTTGGTATAGGTCACGGCAACGGATTTGATGCCTTTGTCCAGCAGGATCGTGGCCAGAACTTCACCCTGACGGGCATCCGACGGCGAGGTGCGGAAGAACAGGTCGTGATCGTCAGCGGTCGACAGCGCGGGGCTGGTGGCCGAGGGCGAAATCATCGGAACGCCGTTCGGCACGGCGACGTTGGCGAGCACGGCGCCGGTCACGCCCGAGCAGTCGGCGCCCATGATGGCGACAACACCGTCAGAGGTGACCAAACGTTCGGCGGCGGCGGTGGCCGCAGCGGAATCGGTGCAGGTCGAGTCGGCACGCACGGGGACCAGAGTCCCAAGCGAGAACTTGCCGGAATCGTTGGCTTCTTTCAGCGCCAGTTCGGCCGAATCCGCCATCATCGGGGTGAGCGATTCGATCGGGCCAGTGAAGCCCAGAATGACGCCGACCTTGACGTCGCCGGCCAGGGCCGCCGAGCCCATAAGGGCAGTGGTGGCTGTCGCCAGTAGCAGCTTATTCATGTGATACTCCCAGTTGGAACCATAGTTCGCAGGCAACCCTAGCGTTTCTGCCGGAAAAGAAAAGCCTTTCGCTGCGGCTGATTGTCCTCTCAGATCAATTTTCTAACGCTCTGAGATGTCTGATCGGTCGAGCTGGTAGTATGCGCTGTCGCACCACTCACCATTAAGTTGCATTGTCTTTTCGGCGCGATGCGTTTCGCGAAATCCGTGACGCTCCAGCAGCCGGGCCGACGCGGTGTTACGCGGGTCGATCTCGGCGATGATCTCGGTCAGATCCGGAAATCGGGCGAAAGCGTAGGGCAGGAGGGCGGCGAGCGCTTCGCTGGCCAGCCCGAGGCTCCAGTAGTCCGGATGCAGGATGTAGCCGATTTCGCCCAATCGCCACATGCCCATCTTGCCGATCACCGCGCCCTCATGCTCGATCACGAATTCCGTGCCCAGCTCGGTGGCGCTGTGGATCATCCGCTGCAGTTGCAGCTCGGTCCGTGCCGGGGAATCGTGCACGGGATGCGACCAGTAGCGCATGGCGCGCGGGTCGGAAAACACCCGGTAAAGCGCGTTGAGATCGTCAAGGGTCGGGGCGCGCAGCCGCAGCCGGGCCGTGCGGATCATTCCGGCAATTGCGGACCGCTCTGTGCGCCGCGTTCGCGGTAGGGGGTCGTGCTGTAATGGGCGCGATAGCATTTCGAGAAATGCGAGGGCGAGGTGAAGCCACAGGCCAGTGCAACGTTGATCACGCTCATCTCGGTCTGCATCAGCAGGTTGCGCGCCTTGCCCAGCCGCAGCTCCATGTAATAGCGCTTGGGACTACGGTTCAGGTAACGGCGGAACAGCCGTTCAAGCTGCCGGGTCGACAGGCCGACATCGGCGGCCAGCTTGGCCGGGCTCACCGGCTCTTCGATATTCGTCTCCATCGCCTGGATCACCTGGGCGAGCTTCGGATGGCGCACACCGATGCGGGTCGGCACTGACAGGCGCTGGCTGTCGCGATCGGTGCGGATCGTGGTGTAGATCTGCTGATCCGCCACCGCATTGGCCACATCGGCGCCAAGGTCGCGGGCGATCAGGGTGAGCATCAGGTCAATCGAGGCGGTGCCGCCGGCCGTCGTCATCCGGTTGCCGTCGATCACATAGACCGAGCGCGTCAACTCGATCTCGTCAAAGTCCTCGGCAAAGCCATCGCGGTTTTCCCAATGGATCGTAACGCGTTTGCCATCGAGCAGCCCGGCCTCGGCCAGCGTATAGGTGGCGGTGCAGAAGGCGCCCATCGCCACCCCTTTGCGGGCCTCGCGGCGCAGCCAGCTGACCAGCTTCTTGGTGGTGTTGGCCTGCACGTCGACCCCGCCACACACCACGACCGTGTCGGAATGTCGCAGCTCTTCGAGCCCCATATCCAATTTCAACGAGACGCCCGCCGAACTGGTCGCCAGCTCTCCGCCTTCGCCGGCCAGCACCCAGCTATAGGCTTCGCGGCCGGATGCACGGTTGGCAAGCCGAAGCGCATCCACTGCACCGGAGAAAGACATAAGCGTAAACCCGTTCATCAGCACGAACACAAAGCGGCGTGTCGGCTGTTGGGGCATGGCTTCTGTGACGGTCTTGCGACTCATCCGTTCCTCACGTGCAGGAAAAAATAATTCAAAGACCAGATCAGCTTTGAACGCTACGCGCAAGGGACAGTAGAACTGTCGCAGGCAAGTTTGCTTTGCACCTGAGCCTCGGGTTGTTATATGTGCCGCCCGAAAGAGCGTTCCGCAGGGGGCGGTGCGCCTTTCAGCAACCGAACGGAGACGGTGATGACGGACTGGACAAAATCCTCGTGGCGCAAAAAGCCCCGGGTGCAGATGCCCGATTATCCCGATCAGGCGGCGCTTGGTCAGGTAGAGGCTCAACTTGCCAAATATCCGCCGCTCGTCTTTGCAGGGGAAGCGCGGCGTTTGAAGGCGGAGCTGGCGAAAGTTTCGCGTGGCGAAGCGTTTTTGCTGCAAGGCGGCGACTGCGCGGAAAGCTTTGCGGAATTCGGTGCGGATTCGATCCGCGACACGTTCAAAGTCATGCTTCAGATGGCGATGGTGTTGACCTATGGCGCCAAGGTGCCGGTGGTGAAAGTCGGGCGGATGGCCGGGCAATTCGCCAAGCCGCGCTCGGCTCCGACCGAAGTTATCAATGGCGTTGAGCTGCCGTCCTATCGTGGCGATATCATCAACGATCTGGCTTTCAACGAGTCCGCCCGGGTGCCTGATCCCAACAAGATGCTGCAGGCTTATACGCAATCGGCGGCTTCGCTGAACCTGCTTCGGGCGTTCTCGACCGGCGGTTATGCCGATGTGCAGCAGGTCCATTCCTGGACGCTCGGCTTCACCGAGCGCGAAGAAAGCGAACGCTACCGGGCGATGGCCGAGCGGATTTCCGACACGCTGAGCTTCATGCGCGCGGCCGGGATCACCTCGGAAACCAACCATGCGCTGCAAACGGTGGATTTCTACACCTCGCACGAAGCGCTTCTCTTGGAATACGAAGAGGCGCTGACCCGGGTGGATTCGACCACCGGGCAAGTGGTTGCGGGCTCCGGTCACATGATCTGGATCGGCGACCGCACCCGTCAGCCCGATGGCGCGCATGTGGAATATGCCAGCGGCGTGATCAATCCGATCGGGCTGAAATGCGGGCCCTCCACCACGGCGGAAGACCTGAAAGTGCTGATGGAGAAGCTCAACCCGAAAAACGAAGCCGGGCGTCTGACCCTGATCGCGCGCTTCGGGGCGGGCAATGTCGGCGACCATTTGCCGCGCCTCATCCGCACGGTAAAGGAAGAGGGTGCCAATGTGGTCTGGTCCTGCGATCCGATGCACGGCAACACGATCAAATCGGCTTCGGGTTACAAGACCCGGCCGTTCGAGCGGGTGCTGGCGGAAGTGCAGCAGTTCTTCGACGTGCATCAGTCCGAGGGCACCGTGCCCGGGGGCGTGCATTTCGAGATGACCGGCAAGGACGTGACCGAGTGCACCGGCGGCGTGCAGGCGGTATCGGACGAGGATCTGTCCGACCGCTACCACACCGCTTGCGACCCGCGTCTCAACGCCTCGCAATCGCTGGAACTGGCCTTCCTCGTGGCCGAAGAACTGGCCGGGCACGATAACTCCGAGACGAAACGCGCCACCGCCTGAGGGTATCAGCGCCCGATCCGTGGTTAACGCTTCGTGCCGCAAATGTGACGAAAACAAGGCCCCGGGTTGTATTCCCGGGGCCTTTATTCTTGCTAGGATTGTAAGAATTTCCGCCAGCCGTCCCGGATTGCGGCGCTCCCGAAGGGGGGGTAGGTCAGGATTTTTCGCGTTTTCCACGCTCGTAGGTCTGCATTGTGGCACCCTGCGGGGGCTGCCATTTGGGGCCAATGCGGTTGTGGCCTCAAGATGTGAAAAAGCCCCGGCGCGCGGCCGGGGCTTTATGTGGCCGGGCTAATGCCCGGTTGCCCCCACATGAAAACGATTGAAAATCCTCAGACGCGGTCAGCGTCGTGAACAAGGCGCAGATGCAGGCCTTTTTTCTCGGCTTTCTCCGCAACCTTTTCTTCGCCCATCAGCTTGGCGCGAAGATCCTTGCGGCGGCTGTTGCGCTCGGCGATCAACTTGTTCATCTCGGCAATCTTGGCTGCCATTTCTTCGGTTTTCGGCGCGAAGGCGCGTTTCGGCTCGGCCATACCCGTCACGTCCTGCAGGTTCGGGCGCGGCTCAGGCGTTACCGTGAACTCATTGATATCGCGCTCATAACGGCGATGCGAGGTCAGCGGATCGGTCAGCAGCGCCTTGGTTTCGCGGTCGCGGATCATAAAGCGGCGCGGGCCACGGCCAATCTCGCCTTTCGCCTGCAGCGCGCCCAGAATGCGGGTCGGACGACCTTCATCGTCGCGCAGCGGCATAAGGATCATCTGCGCGTCCAGCGGCGGACGGCCCATGCCGCTTTCCGAGGTCAGGCTCAGCCGCACGATAGCGGGGCTGTCCATCACATCTTCGATGACTTTCTGCATTTCACGGCGGGCTTCCGGCAGGAACATCGCCGTAATCGGCATCCCGCGCACTTCCATATTCATCAAATCATTCAAATGCATACCGGCAAGGCGGAAACGCGCAAGGCCGGGGGCGATTTTTTCGAGAACGAATGCATTTTCAAGTACATTTGCAATGCCGCGCGGGTTCAGTTCGGCGCGCGTCGGCATCAGGCGACCATCGCGAAGGCCTTCCCAATAGGCTTCAATCTGGGCGACGGACGGGAAATGCATCTGACGGCGGGCAGGTTGAATAGACACAACCTTGCCATCTTTTACATAATCAACATTCATCGTCATACCCTCTGCAAGCATTGTTTGTTCGTCGTCGGTTGGAGTTGCTGATCCGTTAACTGTTTGGTAACGACGGACTCACGTTCCTTATCCTTGCCTTAATCTGCCACATTTTGGGCGTAAATGGGGCAGAAACTTTACAAATGGTTAACGACTATGGTTCTCTCGATGACCGGATTTGCCACGCTCAAAGGCCAATATGGCCCGTGGAGCTGGAATTGGGACATTCGCTCGGT
Organism: Paracoccaceae bacterium; assembly: GCA_050288685.1. Lineage (GTDB taxonomy): Bacteria > Pseudomonadota > Alphaproteobacteria > Rhodobacterales > Rhodobacteraceae > Sinisalibacter. The sequence continues at coordinate 625,919 of JBNKEH010000003.1, forward strand.
CAACGCACGCGGGCTCGATTTTCGCTTCAAGCTGCCGGACTGGATCGAAGGGCTGGAGCCTTTGGTGCGCAAAGCCATTTCCGACTCGGTGTCTCGCGGATCGGTCTCGGTGGGGATTCGGATCAGCCGTGACTCAGATGAAGGCACGCAGGGGGTGAACCTTGCAGCGCTGGAGCAGGCGCTGGTGATGCTGGCTGACATTCAGAACACCGCTGAAACCTGGGGGCTGGAACTGCGCCAACCGACTGCGGTCGAGATTGCCGGGATGCGCGGCGTGATCGATTCCAGTCTGCCCGATGACGACACCGCGCCGCTCCGCGCGGCACTGGTGGCCGAGCTGCCCGAGCTGCTGGCCGCCTTCAACACCATGCGTGCCCATGAAGGGGCGGCGCTGAAAGAGGTGCTGGAAGGTCAGCTCGACGCTATCGAGGCGCTGGTGGCAGAGGCGCAGGCGGCGCTGGAACCCCGGCGCGCGGCGCAGGCCGAGGCGCTGAAAGCGGCGCTGGCCCGGGTGATGGCCAATAGCGAGGGCGCAGATGCCGACCGCGTGGCGCAGGAATTGGCGCTGATCGCGGTGAAAACCGACGTGCGCGAAGAGCTCGACCGGCTGGGCGCGCATGTGGCGCAGGCCCGTAGTCTGCTGGCGGGTGACGAGGCGCGCGGGCGCAAGCTTGATTTCCTGATGCAGGAGTTCAACCGCGAGGCCAATACGCTCTGCTCAAAAGCGCAGTTTCAGGAACTCACCCGGATCGGGCTTGACCTGAAAGCCCTGATCGACCAGATGCGCGAACAGGTTCAGAACGTGGAATAGGCAGGCGGATGGGCATTCAGACAGATCGGCGCGGGCTTCTTATCATTCTTTCTTCTCCGTCAGGGGCCGGAAAGACCACCCTTGCACGCCGATTGATGGACTGGGACCCAACCCTCAGCTTTTCCGTTTCCGCCACCACCCGCGCCCCGCGCCCCGGCGAGCTGGACGGCACGCATTACCATTTCGTCGATGATGCGAAGTTCCGCAAACTGGTCGCGGATGGCGAGATGCTGGAGCACGCCCATGTGTTCGGCCATTTCTACGGCTCGCCGCTGGCGCCGGTGAAAGACGCAATCGAGGCAGGCCGCGATGTGCTCTTCGATGTCGATTGGCAGGGGGCCGAGCAGATCAAGCATTCGGCGCTGCGTGACCATGTTCTGTCGATCTTCGTGCTGCCGCCCTCGATTGCTGAGCTGCGCCGTCGTCTGGTCAGCCGTGGTCAGGATGCGCCCGAAGTGATCGCCAAACGGATGCAGAAAAGCTGGGACGAGATCAGCCACTGGCATGGTTATGACTATGTGCTGGTGAATGACGATCTCGGCACCACCTATGAGCGGCTGAAAACCATCGTCAGCGCCGAGCGGCTGCGCCAGCCGCAACAGCCGGGGCTGATGCCCTTCATTCGCGGGTTGCAATCCGAGTTCGAGGAGCAGGAAGGATGATCTACGCGCTCGATGGTGTGGTGCCCGAGCTGGACCCCCGCGCCTGGGTCGCGCCTGATGCCAATGTGATCGGCAAGGTGGTGCTAGGCGAGGGGGCTTCGGTCTGGTTTGGCTGCACCCTGCGTGGCGATAACGAACCGATCATCGTCGGGCGCAATTCCAACCTGCAGGAAAACACCATCTGCCACACCGATCCGGGCTTTCCGCTGAGCATCGGCGAGAATGTGACCGTGGGCCACCGCGCCATGCTGCATGGCTGCACCATCGGGGCGGGTAGCCTGATCGGCATGGGGGCGACGGTGCTGAATGGGGCGGTGATCGGCAAGGGCTGCCTGATCGGCGCCGGGGCGCTGATCACCGAAGGCAAGGTCATCCCGGACGGCAGTCTGGTGATGGGCGCGCCGGGCAAGGTGGTGCGGGAGCTTGATGAGGCCGCGCAAGCCAAGCTCATCGCCAGCGCTGTGCATTATGCCGAGAACGCCGCGCGGTTTCGCGCCGGGCTGACGGCGATCAGCTAAAGCGCGGCCAGCGCGCGCCGGGCCCAGTCGCAGGCGGTGTCAGGATCGTCCAGCGCAGCGTCGGGCAGGGTCCAGTAGTTCATCCCCTTGCCATCGCCCATTTCAAAGCGCTCCGCCCCTTCCGCCGCCATGTCGGCCGCAAAATCGCCCGAGGCTTTCAGATAGACCCGCCCGATGGACGAGAGAATGGCGAAGATCTGGCCGTCGCAATAGATCGACAGCCCGCCCATCATCTTGCGATGGGTGATCGGGCCAAGGCCGTCGAACAGCTCATGCACAAAGGCAATCTCGCTGTCGCTCACCGCCATATCAGTGCTCGGCGCTCAGGCTTTCGTCGAACTTGATCGACTCGCCACAGCCGCAGGATTCGACCACATTCGGATTGCGGAACTTGAAACCGCTCTCCAGCAGTGAGACCTCGTAATCAATCTCGGTGCCAAACAGGAACATCTGCGCCATCGGGGCGATCATCACCCGGGCGCCGTCCTGCTCGACCACCTCATCCATCGGATCGACGCTGTCGACGTAATCCATGGTGTATTCCATCCCCGCACAGCCGCCTTTCTTGATGCCAATGCGCAGCCCTTTATGGCCGCCTTTGGTCATCAGCTTGGCGATTTCCTTCGCTGCGGTCGGGGTGATACTCACCGCCTGTTTGCCGGGGATCGAAAACATGAAACTCTCCTTGTTCGCCTCAACAAGGTAAGGCGTCGGCGGGGTTTTCTCAAGGGGCCGCGCGTTACGAGACGTGCGGACGCAGGTTGCGGTCGGTCAGCAGTTCGGCAAGCGCATCGAGAGCCGCCCGCACCGGTGGGTCGTGGCGGGCTTCGTGATGGGCGACGAGCCATTCTTCATGCTGCAGCTCATCGATCACCGGGCCAAGGCGTATCAGGCCTGGTTGGGTGTCGCCTGCGAATGTCGGCAGCACGGCCCGGCCAATCCCGGCGCGGGCCAGTTCGACCAGCAGGGCAGCCGACGAACCGTAGGTGACCACTTTATCGGCGTGATGAGTCGTAACCCAGCGGTTCGACGGAGCTGTTGCGATGTCTTCGGGCAGGTTCACATAGCCAGTCACGTCGGGGCCAGGGGCATATTCGGCAAACTGGACAGAGGTGGTGAGCCGCCCGGCCAGCCAGCTTTGCGTGGGACGGGTGTTGCGGATGCCAATATCGGCCTCGCGCCGCGCGATATCGAGAAAAGCGTTGGAACTGACGAATTCCGGCACCCAATTGGCCCCGGGTGTCCAAACCCGGCCAATATGACGGGCGAGGAAGGCTGAGGTCCAGAACCCGGCTGTGATCCGTACCTTTGTCTGGGCATTGCGCTGGCCGAAGTCGCGTAACCGATGAGCGATCTCGCGCAATGGTTCGGCCTCGGCGACAAGTGCGCGTCCCCTCGCCGTAAGCGCATAGCCGCGCTTGCCACGCAGAAACAGTTTTTCGCCCAGCCTTTGCTCCAGCTCGGTCAGGCGGCGTGAAAGGGTGGGCGACGAAACGCCGGTGCTTTCGGCCGCGCCAGCCAACCCACCCGCATCGGCGACAGCGAGGAACAGGGCGAAATCATCAAGTCGGGGCGTATGTTCCATTTATGAAAGACCTATTGCGAAGATCATCAGTTAAATATGGGCATGCGAAATTCTACCTTTCACCAGAATGAAACGCTAGTGAAATGGTGGGAAGATGCAAATGGTGCTGTATTCAGACCCGTGCAATCGCGAAAAGCCCATGACGGGCTATGAGGGGGAAATGGCAAGGATCAAGGTCCTGATCGCGTCGCAACGCAAATGGCGCCGCCGACGCAACCGGTTGCGGCTGCGGGCTGCGCTGTTTGGTCGGCGAAAGCTGATGGTGCAGAAAAACTTGACGGGCGGCGCGCAAAGCGCCCCCGAGCCGCTTACATGAAGCCCAGTTCCAGACGGGCCTCATCCGACATCATGTCCATCCCCCAGGGCGGATCCCAGGTGATTTCGACATTGATGCTTTTCACCCCGGGCACCGGGCCGACGGCATCCTGCAACCAGCCGGGCATATCGCCAGCGACCGGGCAGCCGGGGGCGGTGAGGGTCATCACCAGCGTCACATCGCCCTCGTCGGTGATCTCGATCGTGTAGACGAGGCCGAGATCGTAGATGTTCACCGGGATCTCCGGGTCATAGACCGTGCGGCAGGCGTCCACCACCGCCTCATAGAGCGGATGGTCTGTGGTCGAGGGCTTGATGAGGGGCGCCCCCTCGATCTGCGGCATTTCAGAATTCATCACGCGCTCCGTAATCCTGACAGAACATATAGGGTTTGATAAGGCGCAGGTCCAGCCCCGTCTGAGTGCGGTTTTTTCCGAGCAAGGGGGGGCTTAAAATTTCGTTAATCGCGCCGTAATTGTGCCCGATTGCACCAGTAACCACTCCCCAACTTATTTTACGGGCCGTCATTGGTGGGCGTCATCGCGGTAGAGCGCGAGCAGGCGGCGGTGAGCGCATAGGGGTGAATATGTTTGGCAACAGCAAACCGATTTATGAATTTCGTGGCCCGTGGGGCGTTCCAGTGCAAATCGGGCCTTCGATCATCTTTCTGTTTTTCCTGTTTGTTTCCTTCAATCACGGCGGGCGGGCGCTGGCCTATGATCTGGCTTTTCTGGCGATTGTTCTGGCGTCGATCTTTCTGCACGAGCTGGGCCATGCCTGGGGCGCGCGCATTCAGGGCATCCGTGTGAACCGGATCATGATCCATGGCGGGGGCGGCTTTTGCGAACGCTCGGTTTCCGCGACACGCCACCAGCAAGAGCTGATCGTGGCGATGGGGCCACTGGCCAATATTTCGCTCTGGGCGCTGGCCTCGCTGGCCCAAACCGCCGCCTATCATTTCGGAATGCCCTACAATGCCTTCACCTGGTCGCTTGGCGCTATCGCGACGGTCAACGGGTTTCTGGCGATCTTCAATCTGATTCCCGTGCAGCCGCTCGATGGCGGCAAGCTGTTTGAGCTCGTCCTTGCCCGCTGGCTACGCCCGGGAAGTGCGACCTTTATCGCCGGGGCCGTCGGACTGGTGATCGCGGTGCTCTGGGTGCCGATGATGGTCTGGTGCTACTTCACCCTGGGCTTAGTGCTGCTGTTCTTCCCGTCGCCCACGGCAAACCTCGCACTGATGCGTCAGGGGCAGGCGGTCAGGAACAGCCTTCAGGCGCGTCAACGCGGCTGATCGGGCCAGATCGACAGATCACCGGCCAGTCTCTAGGCTGGGCGGGTGAGACCTTGCCACAGGAGGTGCGCATGACCGGAGCGATCACCGAGGCTGAAGCACAATCGCGCATGAAGCATCTGCATCCGGATTGGCGGCTCGAGAGCCATACGCTGACCCGTCGCTTTGGCTTCAAGGGCTTTCAGAAAGCGCTGATGCTGGCCAATGCGGCCGCCTATCTGGGGGACCGCGAAAATCACCATCCCGATATCGCCTTCGGATGGGGCTATTGCGCGATCACTTTTACCACCCATGATATTGGCGGGCTGAGCGCGCAGGATTTCGACTGCGCCGCCAAGCTCGACAAACTGGTGGCGGGCTAGGCTTTCGCCGCTTTGCCCTTCCCGCGTTTCTTGCCCGGCACCGGGCGGACGCGCTGTTCGATATCGTCAAACAAAAGCCCGGCAATGTTCTTCTTGGTCACTGCCTCGATGCCCTCGAAACCGGGCGAGGAATTGACCTCCAGCACTTTCGGCCCGTCCTGGGCGCGCAGGAGGTCCACACCCGCCACGCTGAGCCCGAAGGCCCGTGCCGCGCGCAGGGCGGTCTTGCGCTCTTCCGCGGTGATCCGCACCGCGCTGGCGCTACCGCCCTGATGCAGGTTCGAGCGAAACTCGCCCTCAGCCCCCTTGCGCTTCATCGCGGCCACCACCTTGGTGCCGATGACGAGGCAACGGATGTCTTCGCCCGCCGCCTCTTTCACGAAATGCTGCACGAGGAAATTGGCGCGCAGGCCCCGGAAGGCGGAAATCACGCTTTCGGCGGCTTTGCGGGTTTCGGCCAGCACCACGCCCTTGCCTTGCGTCGATTCGAGCAGCTTCACGATCAGCGGCGCATTGCCCACAAGGCCGATGAGGTTGCCGGTATCCTTCGGCGAGGCGGCAAAGGCTGTGTCGGGCATCCCGATACCGGCCCGCGCCATCAGCTGATGGGCAAAAAGCTTGTCGCGCGATGCAGCAATGCCGTTGGAGCCGTTCATGCAGAAGGTGCCGATGGTCTCGAACTGGCGCACCACGGCGGTGCCATATTGCGTGACCGAGGCGCCAATGCGCGGGATCACCGCATCAAAACGGGGCAGGCGCTTGCCATCGTAATGCACTTCGGGCGCCAGCGCGTTGATCGCCATGTAACAGCGGGTGGTGTCGATCACCTCCACCGTATGGCCGCGCGCCTCGCCTTCTTCGACGATCCGACGGGTGGTGTAGTTGTCTTCGCGCGACAGCACCGCCACCCGTAACGATCGCCGGGGCTGGGCGTCGCTGATCTGGGCTGAGTGATACACGTCATAGCTCAGCTCCGGCTGCAAATGCCGGGCGGTGGCAACGATGGTGATATGGTCGAGCAGCGCCTGACGCCCCAGCAGCATCCGCGAGGTCATCTGCGCGCGGTTGGTCAGGGTCAGCTCGATAGGCCAGCTTTGCCCGGCAACCGAGAGTGTGGTTTCGATCACGAAGCGGCTTTCGGTCTCGCCATTGGACGAGGTCACGTCGCGCCGGTCGATGATCGGGGCCGAGCAGGGGATAACGATATCTTCGCGCCCCGGCACCGGATGCAGCGCAAAGCGCACTTTCGGGCGCGATGAGGGGCCGAAGGTTTCGATGTCATGAGCATGCAGCGCCGAGGTGCGCGCGCCTGTGTCGATCTTGGCGCTGATCGCGGGCACACCGAGATCGGGAAGCGAAAGCCATTCTTCCCATCCGAACAGGAGCGGGGTGCTTGTCATGGTCATACTCCGGGGAGGCGCGGAATCATCTCCGCGGGAGATCGCGCAGAAACACGACAACGGCGTGACAGTCCAGCCGGAAACGCATGCCCGGCGGAGCGGCGCTTGCGAGGGCGCGAGCCTGGGTTTATGGGGGCGGGATGACACAGAGATTTTCTTTTGCGCTGCACGCGACCGATGGCAAGGCCCGCACCGGGGTGATTTCCACCCCGCGGGGCGAGATTCGTACCCCCGCTTTCATGCCGGTCGGAACCGCGGCCACGGTGAAGGCGATGATGCCCGAAAGCGTGGCGGCCACTGGCGCCGACATTCTGCTCGGCAACACCTATCACCTGATGCTGCGCCCCACCGCCGAGCGGATCGCTCGGCTGGGCGGGCTGCACAATTTCATGAATTGGCAAAAGCCGATCCTGACCGATAGTGGCGGGTTTCAGGTGATGAGCCTCGCCGAGCTGCGCAAACTCACCGAAGACGGGGTGAGCTTCCGCTCGCATATCGACGGCTCGCGCCACATGCTGAGCCCCGAACGCTCGATGGAGATCCAGAAGCTGCTGGGCTCCGATATCGTCATGGCCTTCGACGAATGCCCGGCGCTGCCCGCGACCGAAGAGCGGGTGACAGAATCGATGCGGATGTCGATGCGGTGGGCGCAGCGCTCGCGCGATGCCTTTGGCGACCGGCCGGGCCATGCGCTCTTCGGCATCCAGCAAGGCGGCGTTACCGAAGAGCTGCGTGGCGAAAGCGCCGAGGCGCTGAAAGCCATTGGCTTTGACGGCTACGCCATCGGCGGGCTTGCGGTGGGCGAGGGGCAGGAGGCGATGTTCGGCGTGCTCGACTACGCCCCCGACATGCTGCCCAGCGACAAGCCGCGTTACCTGATGGGCGTCGGCAAGCCAGACGACATCGTCGGCGCGGTGAAACGCGGTGTCGATATGATGGATTGCGTGCTGCCCTCGCGCTCGGGCCGCACCGGCCAGGCCTGGACCCGGCGTGGGCAGGTGAACATCAAGAACGCCCGCCATGCCGACGATCCGCGCCCGCTGGATGAAGCCTGCACCTGCCCGGCCTGTTCGCATTACAGCCGGGCCTATCTGCACCACGTCTTCCGCGCCGGCGAGATCATCTCGTCGATGCTGCTGACCTGGCATAACCTCCATTACTTCCAGGAGCTGATGGCCGGGATGCGCGCGGCCATCGCCGAGGGGCGCTTTGACGCCTGGGAGGCGGAGTTCCACGCCCAGCGTGCCGAGGGAGATGTCGACCCCCTTTAAGGGGGCCGGATCAGGCGACGTCGTACATGTCCTGCGCCATTCTTTGATATGATGTCTTGGGCCGGCCTGCGGCTTTACGGGCCTCTTTCTCAACGGTCAGCGCGGCACATTCTGCCGATGACAGGGTGCGCCCATGGGCGGTGCGATAGCCCGTTTGCGGATCGCGCTGGGTTTGCGTCACCATTTTCCGGTCAAGCCACCAGCTGTCGTAGCTGATCGGCGCACGTTTGTTGTTGGGATACAGCGCGTTCCATTCGATGGCAGCGATGCGGCTATCCATCATCCGGCCCATCGTATCGTCCAGCCAGTAGCGCAGCATCCGCCGGGGCGCGATGGCCTTCGCGTCGAAGGTCATTTTGACCTTGCGGTATTTGCCGGTGTCGCGGAACTGAAACTCGGTCGTGCCATCCGCCGCAGCATCCGAAACGCCTTCGGTGATTTTAAGACGGATTTTGGCCCGTTTGAATTTCTCGACCTCATCCATGAACGCCATAAACTCTCCATGCCGGTCGGGCGGCCCCCAATAGATGAGGCGGACGACCCGATGCGCTGGGTCGAGATAGTCGGCCGACAGGGTTTCAGGATCGGCATAGAGGTCAAGGTGGCCGGGGAATGCGATGAGCCCGTACCAGACGTGACGCATATCGGCCGTCGACCGCATCTTGGTTGCGACGCGAAAGGTCCTTTGCGGCGTCAACCGGTCCGACCATTTTCCATAGAGGAAGTAATAGGAGGCGAGCAGCGCCGCAAAATAGATAACGCCAGCTTGCGTATAGTTAGCATGCGGGCCTGCCAGATTGGCGACGCTTCCGGGAAGCAACCAGCCGAATGTGGCGAAGATGAGGTTGGCGAAGGCCACGACCTCAATGAAATGCCGATATTGATGCGCGTAGATGGTCACAACCGGCATGGCGATAAAGAAAGCAATAATAACAAGCATTTCCGATGGAATCAACGGAATCGGGTCGGGCAGGGCCTCAGGTGTGAGATAGGTGGATATCAGGATAAGCGTAGCAGAAAGAAGGAAACGGCGACGGTCGCGAAAGAGATGCCGGATGTAGTTCATTATTTTTTTGCTCCAGAGATTGGCGCCAATCTGAGTTAAGAAAACGGCAACAATTTGACTAAACCAGCCGAGCGGATGGGCTATTTGACCTTTTGGTTAATAAATGCCGGGCAGGGTGGGCCTACTGGAAAACGAAACTGTAGCTCAGGCGATCTGCTTCTTCTTGGCTGGGCGTGCGGGTACCAGATCGTTCAGCACAGCCGTTTCAGCATTGATGAGCTGACGGCCGTAGCTGGTACGATATTGGCCCGATTTGCCCGAATGGCGCGCTGTCTGGCGGTCGTCATGCGATACCGTTTCACGCTCATTGCGCCAGTCCGCCATTGAATACTTGGTTTTATGCGCTTTGGATTTGGCGTTTGCGGCGCGGCACTCAACCGCAGCCAGGCGGGCGACATTGATCTCACCCAGCTTGTCGTCCATCCATCCAGCCAGCACCCGGCGCAGCGGCAGGTCACGCATTTCGTGGCGAATATGGATGCTGCGGTAGCTGCCCATATCCGTCATCCGGATTTCGGTTGCCCCCTCGATTGCCGGGTCGGTGTCGCCGGTAACCACCCGTAGCCGCAAGCGAACGTAGGAAAAGGGCTCGAACTCATCAAAATGCACCAAGGCCTCGCCGACCGGCATGTCCGGGCGCCAGGCCACCAGACGCACGGTGCGACGGTCGGCATCTGTATATTCGATTGCCACAACATCGGGATCAGGGCTGCGATCGGCATAGCCGGGGGTGGGAACCAGCCCATACCACAGGGGTTGCAGCTCAAGATGCGAGCGCATGGTGGCATCGCGCACGATCCGTTTCGGCCTGGGCAAGCGATCCGACCAGCGACCGTAGACGAGCTGGGAACACAGCACAACCAGCACAGAATAGAAAAGACCGCCCAGCATATAATCGGGGTTGGCCTGACTTACATCCGCGATGCTGCCGGGGAAAAGTTGGCCTGTGGTAGCAAAGAAGAGATCGGCCAGAGCAAGGATTTCCAGAAACCGACGGCCCTTTGAAAAATGCATGCTGATCAGCGGGACGATGGGAAACAGCACGAACAGGAGAAGCCCTTGCGTGGGAAGGCCAGGCAGGATTTCGGGCAGACGGTCGGGGGCAATCCAAACAGCCATAAAAAACAGGATGAAAGAGACAGAAAAGCGCCGACGCTGACGGTAGAACTGGCGGCGGTAACTTCTTAGGAAATGCGAAAATCTGCTGGACATCTTGAACTCCTATACTCGCTCAACCCTCAGGGCCAAGAATGGCAACAATTTGACTAAATCCACCCGAGACGATGGTTTCCGATCTGTTAGTTAACGCCGAGGGAGGCGGATCCCCCCTCCGTTTGGAAGGGGGGGGGGGAGATCAGGCGATTTGCGTGTTTCGAGCTGCGCCAGGCTAGTAAAATTCAGACAGGATCGCGCTTTCCGTTCCGCTCATGCCGCGGCCATAGGCGGTGCGATAGCCGCTCGGATTGCTCGACCCAGAGGTCGAAACGCAGGTGGTGCCCGAGGCGGCTTGCCAGTCCATCAGCGGGTATTTGCTTTTGCTGGCCCTGGATTTCGCACGGGACGCCCGGCATTCGACGGCCGCCAGACGGGCATCCATCATCCTCCCCAGACGGTCATCGATCCAACCGTCCAGAACACGGCGCAGCGGCAGTTTCGGCGTTTCGTGCCGCACTTCCAAGGTACGGTATTTGCCTTCGTCCTTCATCACGAATTCGGTGACGCCTTCAATGGCCGGGTCATGATACCCCCGCACCACACGCAGTCTGAGGCGCACATAGGCAAAGGGCTCCATATCGTCGATATGCATCAGAACCTCACCGGCCTGATGATCGGGGCGCCAGGTCACAAGACGGACCGAACGCTTATCTGAGCTGGCATATTCTACGGCAACCACGTCCGGTTCGGGAACCCGATCCGCATAGCCCGGCGACGGAACCAACCCATACCACAGAGTCGGCAGATCGAGCTTGGTTCGTATATTCGATGCCCGCGTGGTGACAGACGAGCGCGGCAGCCGGTCCGACCATTGGCCATAGAGCGCAAAATAGACGAGGATGATGGTCGCACTGTAAAGCAGCCAGCCGAGCAGATAATTCGGATGCGCCTGCATGAAATTGGCCACGCTTGTCGGCAGCAGCCAGCCGGTCAGGGCAAACATCAAATCGGCAATAGCCAAGATTTCCAGCATGTGCCGGGACTTGGGAAACCGCATGGCGACGAGCGGCATGCAGATCAGCAGACCGACCATCAGCAACAGTGCTGTGACCGGCCCGTTGAACGGGTCCGGCAGCCGGTCGGGCGAAATCCAGATCGCGATGCTGAACAGAACGGCCGACAGAACGAGTCGGCGGCGTTCGCGATAGAGTTGACGACGATAGGATCTGACTAGGTAAGAAAAATTACTCGGCATACTGTGCTCCTCAACATGAGCGGACCTTCGAGTTGAACCGAGGCAACATTTTGACCTGACCTTGTTCGGCCCCGCCATAATGGTGTTTTGGTAAACAAGCCGCGAATGGTAACGTGCTTGCCCCTCTGCGCGGGGGCAGGCACAATGGGGATAGGTAGGAGCAGTTGAAACCCGCCATCAGACGACCCAATTATGACGGTGCGGAGACAGCGCGCGCTGCCGATGGTCGGGGCCGGGATGTCTGCCGAAGACAAGGAAATCGTATGACCGAGAACAAATCACAGTCCCATCCGGTTCTGCCGCTGCGCGACATCGTTGTATTTCCACACATGATCGTGCCGCTCTTCGTCGGACGGGAAAAGAGCGTGAAAGCGCTCGAAGAGGTGATGGCGAATGATCAGCAGATCCTGCTGGCCAGTCAGATCGACCCGTCGCTTGATGATCCGACGGTCGAATCGATCTACCGGGTCGGGGTTCTGGCCAATGTGCTGCAACTTCTGAAACTGCCCGATGGCACCGTGAAGGTGCTGGTCGAAGGGCAGACCCGCGTGAAGATCACCGAGTTTCTGGAAAACGACACCTATTTCGAGGCGCTGACCGAGACCCTTGAGGAAGACATCAAGGATATGGACGCCGCCACCGCGCTGACCCGTTCGGTGAACGAAGAGTTCGAGCGCTACGCGAAGGTGAAAAAGAACATCCCCGAAGAGGCGCTGGCAGCGGTGAGCGAGGCGACCGAGCCCGCACGGCTGGCCGACCTCGTGGCCGGGCATCTGGGCGTGGAAGTGGCGCAAAAGCAGGAGCTTCTGGAAACCCTCTCGATCGATGAACGGCTGGAAAAGGTCTACGGGTTGATGCAGGGCGAAATGAGCGTTCTGCAGGTCGAAAAGAAGATCAAGACCCGGGTGAAAAGCCAGATGGAGCGCACCCAGCGCGAATATTATCTGAATGAGCAGATGAAGGCCATTCAGAAGGAGCTGGGCGAAGAGGGTGAAGGCCAGAACGAGCTGAACGAGCTGGAAGAGCGCATTGCCGCGACCAAGCTGTCGAAAGAAGCCCGCGAAAAGGCCGAAACCGAGCTGAAAAAGCTGAAAAGCATGAGCCCGATGAGCGCCGAAGCCACCGTGGTGCGCAACTATCTCGACTGGATGCTGTCGATCCCGTGGGGCGTGAAATCGCGGGTGAAGAAGAGCCTGACCAATGCCGAAACCGTGCTCGATACCGACCATTACGGGCTGGAAAAGGTGAAAGAGCGCATCGTCGAATATCTCGCGGTACAGCAGCGCTCGAAAAAACTGAAAGGTCCGATTCTGTGCCTCGTCGGCCCGCCGGGCGTGGGTAAAACCAGCCTCGGGCAATCGGTTGCGAAGGCGACCGGGCGCGAATTCATCCGCATCAGCCTTGGCGGCGTGCGCGATGAAAGCGAGATCCGCGGCCACCGGCGCACCTATATCGGTTCGATGCCGGGCAAGATCATTCAGGCGCTGAAAAAGGCAAAAACCACGAACCCGCTGATCCTGCTCGATGAGATCGACAAGATGGGCCAGGATTTCCGTGGCGATCCCGCGTCGGCCATGCTGGAAGTGCTTGATCCGGAACAGAACTCGACCTTTGTCGATCACTATATGGAGGTCGAATACGACCTTTCTGACGTGATGTTCCTGACCACCGCGAACTCCTACAACATGCCCGGGCCGCTTCTGGACCGGATGGAGATCATTCCGCTGGCGGGATATACCGAGGATGAAAAGCGCGAGATCGCGCGTCAGCATCTGGTGCCGAAGCAGATCAAGAATCACGGTCTGCGCAAGGGCGAGTTCACCATCACCGATGCGGCTCTGACCGACATCATCCGTTACTACACCCGCGAGGCCGGGGTGCGGAACCTTGAGCGTGACATCGCCAAATGCGCGCGTAAGGCCGTGACCAAGATCGTGCGGGGCGACGATGCCAAGGTTGAGGTAACGCCGGACACGCTGGGAGACTACCTCGGCGTGCGCAAATTCCACTTTGGCCTTGCCGAACAGGAAGACCAGATTGGCGTGGTCACTGGGCTGGCCTGGACCAGTGTGGGCGGCGATCTTCTGTCCATCGAGGCGCTGCGGCTGCCGGGCAAGGGTCGGATGAAAACCACCGGCAAGCTTGGCGATGTGATGAAGGAATCGATTGAAGCGGCCAGCTCTTTTGTGCGCTCCATCGCGCCCGAGATCGGGGTGAAACCGCCGAAATTCGAGAAATGGGACATCCACGTGCACGTGCCGGAAGGGGCAACCCCAAAAGATGGGCCGTCGGCCGGTGTTGCCATGGTCACCTCGATCGTTTCGGTGCTCACCCAGATCCCTGTGCGTAAAGACATCGCCATGACCGGTGAGGTCACGCTGCGCGGCAATGTGCTGCCCATCGGCGGGCTCAAGGAAAAGCTGCTTGCGGCTCTGCGTGGTGGCATCAAGACTGTGATGATCCCGGCGGATAACGAAAAAGATCTGACCGAAATCCCCGACAACGTGAAAGAGGGGCTGACGATCATTCCGGTGAAGCATGTGCGCGAGGTTCTGAAACTGGCGCTGGTGCGCGAACCCGAGCCGGTGGAATGGGATGAAGCCGCTGAAGAGGCCGCTGCTGCGGCGCTGAAACCCGAAAGCGGAACCTCGTCGGGGCAAGTGGCGCATTAATCGCTGCGGACTTATGTAATTCAAGGCGCGCCTTCGGGCGCGTCTTTTGTTTCTACGGGGCTGTGGCGGCTGGAAAATGGCCCGATTTGAAGGTACTGTTTCGCAGGGTAAAACAATAAAGCGGGGCAGGGGTTATTATGGCGACCAAGACGACGAGCAGTAAATCGCGCAGCACCAAGGCGGCATCGAAGCGCGTTTCTGCCAAAGCCAGCACCGCCAAGGCCCGTGTGACAAAGCCGGAGGAGAAAGCGCCCATGCAAGCCGCCGTAGAGGCCGCACCGGTGCAGGGTGTGACGCTTGAGAACAAAGCGCCGAAAGTGGTCACAAGCGTGATCACCAAGAAAGACCTATTTGCGCATCTGAAAGAGCGGGTTCCCTCAATGAAGGGCAGCGATATCCGTCTGGTGATGGACGCGCTGCTGACTGAGCTGGGCGATACGCTGATGGCAGGTGACGGGATCAAGACCGCAGAGCTCGGCAATCTGCGCGTGGTTGCGCAGAAAAGAGCCGCAAACGCCGATATTCTGACGCTGAAGCTGCGCCGCAAAAAAGTGACAGAAGATGCGCATGAGGCACTTGAACCCTCTGACGACTGACGCTACATACCGCGCCACGGCGGGTGATTAGCTCAGTGGTAGAGCGCTTCGTTCACATCGAAGATGTCAGGAGTTCAAATCTCTTATCACCCACCATTCTTCCTCTGGGGCCTTCGGGCCCCTTTGTTGTATCTGGGGCAGTGCACCGGAGGGGCTGATGTATCCTGAGCTGATCGTTATTCGTCACGGGCAGACGGAATGGAACCTCGCGCGGCGTTGGCAGGGCGGGCTGGATTCGCCGCTGACCGATCTTGGCCGCGCACAGGCGGTGGCCATGGGGGAGATTCTGCGGCGCGAAGGCATCAGCGCGGCGAGCCACACCGCCTATGTCAGCCCGCTTGGGCGGGCGCGTGAGACCGCAAGGCTGGTGCTGGGCGAGGGCTGGCTGCCCCGCGAAGACCCGCGCCTGCGCGAGATCGGCGTGGGTGGCTGGCAGGGCTGGCTGATGGACGACATCATCGCCGCCTCCGGCCTGTCCGAAGAGGCGACGATGTACGACTATTACAGCGCCGCGCCGGGGGGCGAAGGCTTTGAGGCGTTGAAGGTCCGGGTGCTCGATTTTCTCGCCACACTCACCGGCCCCAGCGTGATCGTGACCCATGGCATCACCTCGCGGATGATCCGCACCCTGGCCACCGGCCGCGATCTGGATCGGCTGGACGAGGTGCCGGGCGGGCAGGGGGTGGTCTTTCGTCTGCGCGGTGGCGAACACGAAACACTGACGCCATAACCCTCTTGCATGCCCCCACCCGGAAAGGGTAAGAGCTTCGGACCGGGTCGTTAGCTCAGTTGGTAGAGCGCTTCGTTTACACCGAAGATGTCGGGAGTTCGAGCCTCTCACGACCCACCACTTCTCCCACAGTCTGCAAGCCCGGCGCGTTGATCGCGCACGCGTCGAGATTTCCTGTTCGCCGATGCACCGCGTTGCGGTCATCCGGCTTTGCCCGTCTGACGGGGACAAATTATGTGTCGGAAGGCCGGGGGCGCCGGCTGTCGGAATATTTAAGTAATTACAGTGCAATACGGCGCATAACACATGTGGTTCTGCGCCGTGGCGGCGATCATCCGTACCGGCAGAGACAAAAAAGCGCGTCCCAGCGTTCGGAACCGCTTGACGCCCCGCGCACTCGCTTCTAGAACCCGGCTCCACGGTGCCTTTGATGGTGCCGGGCAGCGGGCGGTTGTAGCTCAGTTGGTTAGAGTACCGGCCTGTCACGCCGGGGGTCGCGGGTTCGAGCCCCGTCAACCGCGCCACTTCTTCCCCGATCACAAATTGCTGTGCCACAGTGTTGGCATTGGCATTTGCGCGCGGGCCCTATACATTCTGAAAAACGAATGCGAACGGGTGCCCAATGCGATCATTCCTGCGATTCATCGACCAACTGCCTGTGATACAGGCGCTGCTTATTGCTGCCACGCTGGGATTGGCGCCCTTCACGCCGGAACCTCATGTGCTGGAAAAGCTCAGGATGCTCGCCATGGGCACGCTGGCCCGTCCGATCGACATTTTCGATCTGGCGCTGCACGGGCTGCCATGGCTTCTGCTGTTCAGCAAGCTCGCCCGCATGGGATATATGGCAACCCGGGCAAGCTAGGCCTGCCCGGGGCCTTGTAAGGGTCAGGTCAGGGCGGCGAAGATTCGCGCCCAGCTGCGTGCGCCCTTGGAGAAGCTTTCCAGATCGTATTTCTCGTTCGGCGAATGGATCTGGTCGTCGTCGCAGCCAAAGCCGATCAGCATCGAATCCATGCCCAGCACGTTCTGGAAATGCCCGGCGATCGGAATCGAGCCACCACAGCCGATAAAGGCCGCGGGCCGCCCCCATTCCTCGCTGAGCGCCCCGCGCGCCTGCTCAAAGGCCGGGGTGTCGGTGGTCATATGCGAGGCGGGCGAGCCGCGATGCTTGCCAAACTCCGCCGTCACATCGCCGGGCAGATGGGCATTCACATGTTTCACAAAGGCGCTGTGGATCGCTTCGGGGTCCTGCGTGCCCACCAGACGGAAGCTGATCTTGGCCGAGGCTTTCGCCGGCAGCACTGTCTTGAAGCCTTCGCCGGTATAGCCGCCCCAGATGCCGTTGACCTCGCAGGTCGGCCGCGCCCAGATCTGTTCCAGCGGCGTGCGGTCAATCTCGCCCGCAGGCACCGACAGACCAACATCGCCCAGAAAACTGCCATGATCGAAGGAAAGGTTCTGCCACTGCGCGCGGATGGCTTCGGGCAGATCCGGAACGCCGTCATAGAACCCGTCGAGCGTCACCGCGCCTTCTGCATCATGCAGGGTAGACAGAAGCTCGGTCAAAACATGGATCGGGTTGCGCGCAAGCCCGCCATACATGCCCGAATGCAAATCGCGGCTGGCGGCGTGAATCGTCAGCTCTTCGGTCAGCATCCCGCGCAGCTGGGTGGTGATCGCGGGCACCGAGGATTCGAACAGCCCGGTATCGCAGATCATCGCCATATCGGCTTTCAGCTCTTCGGCGTTTTCGATCATGAAGGGCACCAGCGAGGGCGACCCCGATTCTTCTTCGCCTTCCAGAAAGATGGTGATCTTGCACGGCAGCTTGCCATGCACCGCCACCCAGGCCCGCATCGCCTCGACGAAGGTCATCAGCTGACCCTTGTCATCGGCGGCACCACGCGCGCGGATCACCTTGCCTTTCGGCGTGTCTTCGATCTTCGGCTCAAACGGCGGCGCGTCCCACAGATCGAGCGGATCGACCGGCTGCACATCGTAATGGCCATAGAACAGCAGATGCGGCGCGCCTTCGCCGCCGTGGGCCACCACCATCGGATGACCGGGGGTCGGGCGCTTGGTTGCCTCAAAGCCGACGCTGGCAAGATCATCGACCAGCCAGTCGGCGGCGGCATCGCAATCGGATTTATAGGCCGGATCGGTCGAGATGGACGGGATGCGCAGAAGCGACATCAGCCGGTCCAGAGCGGCATCGAGATCCTGATCGAGGCGGGCAAGAACGGGGGCAATGGGCATGGAAATCTCCTGTTGATCGGCGGAAAACGTATCACGGTCCTACGCACTGTCCAGTGAGGCTGGAAGGCGCAAGGCGCTCGGCTTATATTCGCCCGGAATTTACAATGAGGAGAGGCCGATGCGGGCGATTTTCAAAGCGGCGACAATCACGGCGATGCTGGTGGCGGGGGCAGGGGCGCTGACCCCGGCACTGGCCGCTCCGGCTGGGCTGGCATTTGAGGCGGTCGAGCCGGAAGGGCTGGACGATGCGTCAAAGGCGCTGATCAGCAGCATTCAGGCCGTGATGCCGGCGCAGATGTCGACCTACGAAGAGGCGGGCTATGGCGCCTTCGGGGCGATGGCCGTGCCGCTCGGGCAGGAGCTGAAACCCGATGAGCTGGTCAAATGGCTGGTCATCCTCGCCAACACCGATACCGCCGACGCGGCGAAAGCGAATGTCATCGACGCGTGCCGGACGCAAACGGGAGCCGAAAACTGCACCGTGATCGGCCTGCTGATTCCCGCCAGCGAATAAGAATCAGGCTCAATCTTTTCGTGTTTTGGTGCTGGCGTTCTTAAGGAACGCCAGCACATTCGGTAAAATTGGGTTGATGCATATCAATTCACGCCCCTGCGGCATTATGTATGAGAAAAACCAGTTCGGTTTCCCGCTCCAAGTCGTTAAGAGCATCGGCAACCCGAATGGATCGCTTGGAGGGAACGCGCGTGAATTATGAAGCTAAGCTGGATTCTGCTCTCAACCGTCTGCATGACGAAGGGCGCTATCGCGTCTTCATCGACATCGAACGGGAGCGCGGCCGCTTCCCGCACGCGACCTGGCAAAAGCCCGATGGCAGCACTCAGCCGGTAACGATCTGGTGTGGCAACGACTACCTTGGCATGGGCCAGCATCCGGTGGTGCTTGAGGCCATGCACGAGGCGCTCGATGCCACCGGCGCCGGTTCGGGCGGCACCCGCAACATTTCGGGCACGACCGTGTACCACAAGCGTCTGGAAGCCGAGATCGCCGATCTGCACCACAAGGAAGCAGCGCTGCTGTTCACCTCGGCCTATATCGCCAATGACGCGACGCTCTCGACCCTGCCGAAACTGTTCCCGGGCCTGATCATCTATTCCGACGAGTTGAACCACGCCTCGATGATCGAAGGCATCCGCCGCAATGGTGGGGCCAAGCGGATCTTCCGCCACAACGACATGGAGCATCTGCGCGAGCTTCTGGCGGCGGATGATCCGAAAACTCCGAAGCTGATCGCCTTCGAATCGGTCTATTCGATGGATGGCGACTTTGGCCGGATCAAAGATATCTGCGATCTCGCCGACGAGTTTAACGCGCTGACCTATATCGACGAAGTGCACGCTGTGGGCATGTATGGCCCGCGCGGCGCCGGTGTGGCCGAGCGCGAAGGTCTGATGCATCGCATCGACATCATCAACGCCACCCTGGCCAAAGCCTATGGGGTGATGGGCGGTTATATCGCGGCCTCGGCCAAAATGGTCGACGCGATCCGCTCCTATGCGCCGGGCTTCATCTTCACCACCTCGCTGGCGCCGGTTCTGGCGGCCGGGGCGGCGGCTTCGGTGAAGCATCTGAAAACCGATCAGGCGCTGCGCGACAGCCAGCAAACGCAGGCGAAAATCCTCAAGACCCGCCTGAAAGGGCTGGGCCTGCCGATCATCGATCATGGCAGCCATATCGTGCCGGTGATCGTCGGCGATCCGGTCCACACCAAGCGGCTGTCGGATATGCTGCTCGAAGATTACGGAATCTACGTGCAACCGATCAACTTCCCGACCGTGCCGCGTGGCACCGAGCGCCTGCGCTTCACCCCGTCGCCGGTGCATCAGGCCAACGAGATGGATATGCTTGTTAAGGCGCTGGATTCGCTCTGGTCGCGTTGTGCGCTGAATCGCGCCGAACTCAGTGCCTAGATCACTTCTGAGTTAGGCGCGCCGCCCTGCATGTGGTAATTAAATCGCTAAGGCGCCGCAGGTTTTGCGAATCGTCGGCGTAAATGGGGGACAGGCGGCAAGGCCGTCGGCAGGGAAAAGGACAGGCGGATGATCCGGCGTTGGGTTTCACCCAAAGTCACCGAGCAGGCAAATTTGCCTTCCGGCTTCGACTCCTTTGATCTTCGACTTGGCGATCTGATGCGGGGCGAGCGCGCCACGCTCGGCAAGTCTTTGCTTGATGTGCAGCGCGAGCTGAAGATCAAGGCCTCCTATATTGCCGCGATTGAAAACGCCGATGTGAAGGCTTTTGAAACCCCGAGTTTCATTGCCGGTTACGTGCGCTCCTATGCGCGGTATCTGGGCATGAACCCCGACGAAGCTTTTGCCGCTTTCTGCCGCGAAGCCGACTTTGCCCCGGTGCATGGTCTCGCCGCCGGTGCCAGCAAATCCATCGAGAAGAAATCCGAATTCGCCGGCGATCCGCTGGCCAACCCGAATGCGAGCTTCGTGCCACGTCAGGCCTCGATCTTTGAAGGGATCGAGCCGGGCGCCGTGGGCTCGGTTGCGGTTCTGTTTGCGCTGGTCGGGGTGCTCGGCTTTGGCGGCTGGTCGATGCTGCGCCAGATCCAGAAAGTGAATTTCGCCCCCGTCGAACAAAGCGTCGGGGTGATGGAAGATCTTCAGGGCCTCGATGGCTCCGGGATGGCGCTGGCCGATGCCTCTGCGTCGGTCAACGGGCTGGTGACCCCGCCGAGCGCCGAGGCGCTGGATCGGCTCTACCGACCCGAAGCGCTTGATGTTCCGGTGCTGATCGCCCGCGATGGTCCGATCTCCAGCCTCAACCCGTCGGAAGTTGGCGTGCTCGCGGATGCTGGCACCAGCCCCCGTGCGATGACCCTGCCCGCAGCCAATGTCGAGCCGAGCAGCTCGGCCATCGACGCGGCGGTGATGCAGGTGGCCAGTGCTGGCGGTGTTTCCGATGGCGCGGATGGTCCGCGCGTCTTTGGCCCCAATGCGCCGGAAGTGGCGATTTTCGCGGTGCGCCCGTCTTGGGTGCGCGTACAGGCCGCCGATGGCTCGGTGATCCTCGAAAAGATCCTTGATGCCGGTGAAAAATACGTCCTGCCGAAAACCGAAAACCCGCCGATCCTGCGGACGGGCAATGCCGGGTCGGTCTATTTTGCTGTGAACGGCACCGCTTACGGTCCGGCGGGCGAGGGCGCTGCGGTTGCGAAGAACATCGCACTGGCCCCGGATGCGCTGTCGAGCCAATATGCGCAGGCCGATCTGAATGCTGATCGTGACCTTGCCAATTTCGTGGCGATGGCCGACGCCAGCCAATAGGCCCTCTGCTTCTTATCGCTGTTTGAAGGCTACGCCGCGCGCGCCGTTTCCGGTGTACTGCGCGCGGCGCCGTTGATTACAAACCTTTAAACAATACGCCTGCCGCCAGCAGCACATAGGCCAGCACCAGCGCATAGGTGGTGTTCACCCCGATTGCCAAGGCGATACCAAACAGGGGCAGAATACCAATCACCGCAAGAACCAGAGAAATGATAAAGACCAGTTGGGTCGGTCGACTGAGTTTCATGAAGTAATTCCTTCGCTTCTTTGTGGGGCAACACTGCGGTGTTGCGATGAGGGGCACAAGCCGTTCCGTGGGGGGAAAGAGTCGGCTCTTGTCACCCTGGCTGCCGGCGGGCTGCCGCAATTGCGCGAAGACCTGCCTGCGCGGGCCGGTCTTGCCTTGAGGCCGTGCCATCAGCACGCTATCCCTTGAGCGAAGCAAACGCCCTATCCCGAGAGGCTCGCATGTCCCACAATCCGGTTCGTCCCTGGCGCAATATCGAACGCCGGCAATCCCGTCAGATCATGGTGGGCAATGTTCCCGTCGGGGGCGGCGCGCCGATTGCGGTGCAGACCATGACCAACACCGACAGTTCGGATGTGAAAGCCACGCTGGGGCAGGTGCTCGCCGCCGCCGAAGCGGGCGCGGATATCGTGCGCATCTCGGTTCCCGACGAGGCCGCGACGCGCGCGTTGAAGGAAATCACCGCTGAAAGCCCGGTGCCGATCGTCGCGGATATCCATTTCCACTACAAACGCGCCATCGAGGCGGCCGAGGCGGGTGCGGCCTGCCTGCGCATCAACCCCGGCAATATCGGTTCGGCCGACCGGGTGCGCGAAGTGATTGCGGCGGCGAAAGACCACGGCTGTTCGATCCGCATCGGCGTGAATGCAGGTAGCCTTGAAAAGCACCTGCTGGAGAAATACGGCGAGCCTTGTCCGGAAGCGATGGTGGAAAGCGGCCTCGACCATATCCGCATCCTCGAAGACAACGACTTTCAGAACTACAAGATCAGCGTGAAAGCGTCTGACGTATTCCTGTCGGCGGCCGCCTATATGGGCATTGCCGAGGCCACCGACGCGCCGATCCATCTGGGCATTACCGAGGCGGGCGGGCTGGTCTCCGGCACGATCAAATCGGCCATCGGGCTCGGCAACCTGCTCTGGAACGGGATCGGCGACACGATCCGAGTCAGCCTCTCTGCCGATCCGGTGGAAGAGGTGAAAGTGGGCTATGAAATCCTGAAATCGCTCGGCCTGCGCCATCGCGGTGTGAACATCATTTCCTGCCCCTCCTGCGCGCGTCAGGGCTTCAACGTGATTGATACCGTGGCGCAGCTCGAAAAGCGCCTCGCGCATATCCACACCTCGCTCAGCCTGTCGATCATCGGCTGCGTGGTGAACGGCCCGGGTGAAGCGCTGATGACCGATGTCGGCTTCACAGGCGGCGGTGCGGGCCACGGGATGATCTATCTCGCAGGCAAACAGGATCACCGCCAGGACAATGACGGCATGATCGACCATATCGTAGAGCTGGTGGAAAAACGCGCCGCCGAGATCGAAGCGGAAGAAGCGGCAAAGGCGGATGCGGCGGAATAATCGCCGCTCCCCGGCGCTCTGTCCCGGGCTCTGCTGCTTCCAAATGAAAAGGCCGCCCCGAAAGGCGGCCTTTGTCAATTCTGCAAGGGGCTCAGCCGTCTTTGCGCATCTGCGCGACGATCTGGGTCATGCCGTTCAGCGGCACATAGCCACGCAGCATCTGATCGCCCAACACAAAGCCCGGCGTGCCGTCGATGCGCAGACGCTGCGCCAGGGCGCGGGTTTCGCCGATGATCGTATCGACCTGCGGATCGCTCATCCCAACTAGGATCGCCTTGCCATCAAGCCCGATATTATTGGCCGTAGTTACCAGCGACTCTTCTGTCACATTCGCTCGCATGTTCATCAGGGCGTTGTGCAGCGTCGAATAAGCCTCATCGCCACCGATCAGTTTGGCCGAGACGGCAAAGCGCGAGGCCAGAACGCTGTCGGGGCCCAGAATCGGGAGTTCCTTGTAGATGATGCGAATATTGCCATCGTCCTTGATCAATTGCTCAAGGTCGGGGAAGGCCTGACGACAATAGGTGCAACGATAGTCGAAAAATTCGACAAAGGTCACATCGCCATCGGGGTTGCCGCCGACATAGGAAAAGCCGTCATTATAGATCGCGTCCGCATTGGTCTGGATCAGCGTGGCATCGTCGGCGGCTTGGGCTGCCGCCTGACGCTGATCGAGCACTTGCACGGCCTCCATGATAATTTCAGGGTTATCAAGTAGATAGGCACGGACTTCGTCGCGGAACATGGCCCGCTCTTCGGGGCTCATCGCGTTGATATCGAAGGCCAGCGCCGGTGTGGCGGCAAGGCCGGCAACAAGCGCGAAGGCGGGCAGGGAACGGCTGGTCATGAAAACTCCGATCGGGAATATATGCGTTCAAGCTGAGGTAACGATCCCGGGCCTTCGGTTCAACCCTCAGCGGCAGCCCGTCGCGGCTTGACCTTTTGGTCTGTGGCGGGCACCCCGGTTGCAGACAAGACTAGCGAGGCTGACATGCACGTTTCAAGACGGTCGGAGGTTGATCCCTTCATTGTGATGGATGTGATGGAGGCCGCGCGACGGGCAGAAGAGGCCGGGCGTCATATCATCCATATGGAAGTGGGTCAGCCCGGCACCTCGGCGCCCGAAGGCGCGCGTCGGGCGGTAGCCAAAGCGCTCGGCGAGGGCACGCTGGGCTATACCGTGGCGCTTGGCATCCCGGCACTGCGCGACCGCATCGCCCGGCTCTATGGCGACTGGTACGGTGTCGATCTGAACCCGGAGCGCGTGGTTGTCACCTCTGGTTCGTCCGGGGCTTTCCTGCTGGCCTTCACCGCGCTTTTCGATACCGGCGCAAAGGTCGGGCTGGGCGATCCCGGCTATCCCTCCTACCGGCAGATTCTCAGCGCGCTGGGGTTTCAGCCGGTGGGCATCCCCACCCGCGCCGAAAACCGCTATCAGCCAGTGCCGGATGATCTGCCCGAGGGGATCGACGGGTTGATGCTCGCCAGCCCCGGCAATCCGTCAGGCACGATGCTGGGCCATGACGAGATGGGCGCGCTGGTTTCGGCCTGCGATGCGCGCGGGATCAAGCTCATCTCCGATGAGATCTATCACGGGCTGCATTACGGCGCGCGCGGGGTCAGCGCGCTGGAACTTACCGATGACGCCTATGTCATCAATTCCTTCTCCAAATATTTCTCGATGACCGGCTGGCGCGTCGGCTGGATGGTGGTGCCCGAAGATCATGTCCGCGTGATCGAGCGGTTGGCCCAGAACATGTTCATCTGCTCGCCGCATGTCAGTCAGGTGGCGGCCCTTGCCGCGCTCGATTGCACCGACGAACTGGAAGCAAACCGGGCGATCTACGCCGCCAATCGCGCGCTGATGCTGGAAGGCCTGCCGAAAGCGGGCTTCACCAAGATCGCGCCGCCGGATGGCGCGTTTTACGTCTATGCCGATGTGTCGGACCTCACCGATGACAGCCGCGCCTTTGCGGCGGAAATCCTTGAGAAAGCTGGCGTCGCCGTCACGCCGGGGCTGGATTTCGATCCTGAGCGCGGCCACAGCACCTTACGGTTCTCCTATGCCCGCGCCACCGCGGATATCGAGGAAGGTTTGGCGCGGCTGACCGCATTTATGGCCAGCCGGTAGCGATGTGCGCCGGGGCTAGGCAAGGGCCGCCGTCCCGCTATGATCGGGCAAAAAGGAATGAGGCCGTGCAGCGACTTGTCTTTCTCATCGGGCTGATCTGGCTCGCTCTGGCGGCTCCAATTGCCCATGCCCAGCAGGCGCTGACGGCGCTTGCGCATCTGGGTAGGGAGGCCATCACCCTCAGCGAGCGGCATAATGGCTTCGAGCTCGATCTCGACCTCACCCAGCCGGTGCCATGGCGGGTGTTCACCTTGGATAATCCCCGGCGGCTGGTGCTCGATTTTTCCGAAGTCGATTGGACCGGTGCGGATAGCACGGCGCTGACGGCTGAGGCCGGGCGCGTGTCGGATGTGGCTATGGGCAGCTTCAGGCCCGGCTGGTCGCGGATGGTGCTGGAGCTGACCGGCCCGATGCGGGTGGCGCGCTCGGAAATGCAGGTGCGCCCCGAAGGCACCAAGGTGCATATCGTCCTGCGCGACAGCGATGCCGAAACCTTTGACGAATTTGTTGGCGCTCCGGCCAGCGCGTTGTTTCGCGAGGCCGAGCTTGCGCCGCCGGCCCAAGCAAAACCCCGAGGCAGCGGGCCGCTGGTCGTGGTGCTCGACCCTGGTCACGGTGGCATCGACCCCGGCGCCGAGAGCGATGGCGCGCGCGAGAAGGATATTACTCTGGCCTTTGCGCGCGAACTGAAAGACGCGCTGTTGCGCACCGGAAATATCAACGTGGTGCTGACCCGCACCGATGATGAATTCGTGCCGCTGGAACAGCGCGTGACCATCGCACGCCGGGCCGGGGCGGACGTGTTTCTGTCGATCCATGCCGATGCGCTGGCCGAGGGGCGGGCGCATGGCGCCACGGTCTACACGCTGGCCGAACAGGCGTCCGATGCGGCCTCGGAAAAGCTCGCCGAGCGCCACGACCGCGCTGACCTTCTGGCCGGTGTTGATCTCTCGCAAACCGACGATTCCGTGGCGCTGCTCTTGATGGATCTCGCCCGCACCGAAACTGCCCCGCGCAGCGAGGCTTTGGCTGATGCGCTGGTCGAGGGCATCTATGCCGCCACCCAATCGACCTACAAGACCCCGAAAATGCATGCGGGCTTTTCGGTACTGAAGGCGCCTGACATCCCCTCGGTGCTGATCGAGCTGGGCTTTATTTCGTCAAAGAGCGACCGGGAAAAGCTCACCGATCCGGCTTGGCGCAAACGCGCCGCCGAGGGCATTCGCGATGCCTTGCTTTACTGGGCGGTTGAAGACGCGGCCTTGGCCGAGCGGTTGCGCAAATAGCGCGACCGCCGCCTAGTAATCTTCGTCCTTCGGGCGCATAACCAGCCAGATCAGCGCCGCCCCCGCTAGGGCGAGGAAGGGAACCATGGCGAGGTTAACGGCCATCCAGCCATCCTGCGCCGTACCGCCAGTGCCGTTCATCAGCCCGCCCGATGCCAGCGAGGCGATGGTGACGCCGCCAAAGACGATCATGTCGTTCATCCCCTGAATCCGGCCGCGCTCGTAGCTTTCATGGGCGCCCGCCAGCATCGTGGTGGCGCCGATGAAGCCGAAGTTCCAGCCGATCCCCAGCAGGATCAGCGCGACGAAGAAATTCTCAAGCTCCACGCCCATCATCCCGACAAACCCGGCGCTGGCCAGAATCAACAGCCCGGCGGCAATGATCTTGCGCGCCCCGAAACGGGCAATCAGATGGCCGGTGAAAAAGCTCGGGATATACATGGCGAGCACGTGGGTCGACACGATGTCGAAGGCGCGATCCTGATCGAAGCCACAGCCGACCACCGCCAGCGGGGTCGAGGTCATCACCAGATTCATCAGCGCATAAGACACCATCGCCACGATGATCGCCACGGTGATGGTCGGGGTGGTCAAGAGCTCCCAGGTGGTGCGCCCGCGCGGGGTGCCGTCATCGCTGGTCTCGATCACCGGTTTGGGAATGCGGATCGCCGAGAACAGGATCGCGCCGACGAGATTAAGCCCGATCACCGCGATATAGGCCCCCAGAAACGATACCGGCAGCGCCTGCGCGGTGACCTTCAACAGCTGCGGCCCGACAATTGCCGACGCCAGCCCCCCGGCCATGACATAGGAAATCGCCTTGGGCCGGAACTCGTTCGAGGCAGTATCGGCGGCGGCAAAGCGAAAGAACCCCTGAGCGGATTGGTAGAACCCGGTGAAGAAGGCCCCGACAAGGAACAGATAGAAGTCTGATTGCGTCAGCGCATAGGCGCTGATCAGCGCCCCCAGCGTGCCCCCGACACTGCCCAGCCAGAACCCGGCCCGACGCCCATAGCGCTGCATGAACCAGCTCATCGGGTTGGCCATGATCGTATTGGCCAGCACCGTAAGCGAGATCGGCAGGGTGGCGAAAATCGGGTTGGGCGCCAGCGATTGCCCCGCCAGTCCGGCGATGGCGAAAATCATAGGAATCTGTGCCCCGGCAATCGACTGAGCGAGTACCAGAATGGCAACATTTCGGCGGGCGAGACGGTCGTCGGAGATAATATTCGCGGTCATGAATGCAGGCGTAGCCGCGCCGGAAGACGAAGCCAAGCCCTATTCTGCGCGGTCGATCAGGTGAAGGAACGAGCCGGAAACCTGCCCCCGGATCAGCCCGGCAGCGGGCAGGGGCGTGCCTTCGGCATCGGTCGCGGTAAAGAGTGGCGTGCCCTCGGCCCTCAGCGTGGTGGCATAGTGAAACTCGTGCGCCGCCCAGTGCCCGGGAAACGGGCCCGCCTCGGCATGGGCATGGCGATAGCCCAGATGCAGTTTGCGGCTGGCAAAACTGGTATCGAGCCCCAGCAGGCCCAGCATCTCGTGGCAGGTGCCTTCCGCATCGGTCAGCGTGTCGCCCAGCACCATATAGCCCCCGCATTCGCCATAGATCGGGCAAAGCGCGGCGCGCATCCCGGCCTTGAAAGTGGCGGCATTGGCGAGGGTGGCGGCATAAAGCTCAGGGTAGCCGCCGGGCAGAAAGATGAAATCAGCCTCGGGCGCTGGGGCCTCGTCAGCCAGCGGCGAAAACGGCAGGATCTCGGCGCCCTCAGCGCGCCAGTCGTCAAGAATATGCGGATAGGCAAAGGCAAAGGCCTTGTCGCTCGCCACCGCGATGCGCTGGCCCGGCGGGGTCAGGCGCGCGGCGTATGGCGCGTCGGGCAGGGGCTGAGCCAGCGCCGTCAGCGCGCCAAGGTCCACGCTGGCATCAATGGCGTCGGCCACATGATCAAGCCACTCATCCAGCCCCTCGCGCTCGCCCGCCTGCACAAGGCCCAGATGCCGCGACGGATGCTCCAGCCCCGGTTGACGATAGAGCGCGCCGAGCACTGGCAGGCCAAGCGGGGCGAGGGCGGCGCGCAGCATCGCCTCATGGCGCGGGCTACCAACCTTGTTGAGGATCACGCCAGCAATACGCACCGCCGGATCGTGCCGGGCAAAGCCCGCCACCAGCGGCGCCACGCTCTGCGCCATATGGGACACGTCCACCACCAACACCACCTGCAGGCCAAGCGCGCGGGCCAGATCGGCGCTGGCGCCTTTGCCTGCGGGCGGTGCGCCGTCGAACAGGCCCATCGCGCCTTCGATCAGCATAAGCCCCTCGCCCCCGGCCAGCGCCCGGATACGCTCCGGCCCCATCGCCCAGGCGTCGAGATTGTAGCAAGCCTGCCCGCAAGCGGCCTCGTGAAAGCGCGGATCGATATAGTCAGGGCCGGATTTGGCCCCGCGCATCTTGGTGCCGCGCCGCGACAGTGCGCGCAGAATACCCAACGTCAACGTGGTTTTGCCGCTACCCGAGCCGGGCGCGGCGAGGATCAGACCCCGCCCCGTCATGCCTCTTCCGCCGCGCGCCCACGCCCCAGCGGATCGGTGTTGCGTGGTTGCTCTCCAGCCGCGAGCGCCTGCCAGTCGAGCGCCTGACGCATCAAAACCGCCCGGCCGACGCAGATAATCGCGGGCGGCTCAAGGGCGGCATCGGCAATATCGGCCTCGCAGTGCTCCAGCGTGGTTTCCAGCACATGCTGATCGGGGGTTGTGGCTTGGGTGACCACGGCGACAGGTTCATCGCCAGCGCGACCGGCAGCCATCAGTTCGGCGGCAATCTCGCCGATGTGCTTCATGCCCATATAGATCACGATCACCTGCGACCCGCGCGCGATCGACGCCCAGTCATGCGCCGGGGCGCTGCCGGTGGCGTCGTGCCCGGTGACGAAGGTCAGCGATTGGTTCACGTCGCGATGGGTGGCCGGAATGCCCGCATAGGCCAACCCGCCAATTCCAGCCGAAATACCGGGAATGATGCGGATCGGCACGCCGTGCTGCACAAGGGTCTGCCCTTCTTCGCCGCCGCGCCCGAAGATGAACGGATCGCCCCCCTTCAGCCGCAGCACCCGCTTGCCTGCTTTCGCCAGATCGACCAGTTGCAGAGAAATATCGCGCTGCTTGGCCGAAGGCTTGCCGCCGCGCTTGCCCGCATAGATCTGCTCGGCCTCGGGCCGGGCCCAGGACAGGATGCGCGGATCGACCAGCGCGTCGAAAACGATGGCATCGGCCTGCCTCAGCGCATTGAGCGCATGCAGCGTCAGCAGCCCCGGATCGCCCGGACCGGCCCCGCAAAGCCAGACCCAGCCGGGTTTGAGTTCGGGCCAATCGCCCGCAGGAAGAAGAGATTCGGTCATGTCGCCGTTATGCCGCGCAGGAGGGGTATGGGAAAGGTCCAGAAACAGCCTTCGGTCGCCCAACTGCGACAGGGTGTTGCGTGTCGTTGGCTGCACAATAATGCCGGGCTTGTTGACGCCGCGCGCCGCTCTATGATCGCCCCCATGGAGACGCCGAAATCAGAGCTGCGCCGGGGCTGGACCACGGGCGCCTGTGCCACCGCTGCCGTCAAGGCTGCGTTGATACGTCTATGGGGCGGCGCCTTTCCTGAGGACGTTGAAATTACCCTGCCGCGTGGCGAACAGCCGGTTTTTGCTCTGGCCCACACCGCCGAGGGCGAAGGTTGGGCCGAGGTGGGCATCATCAAGGATGCGGGCGACGACCCGGATGTGACCCATGGCGCGCTGATCAAGGCGCGAGTGCGCGAGGCGGGCGAGGGTGTGAGCTTTCAGGCGGGCGAGGGCGTGGGCATGGTCACGCGCCCCGGCCTGCCGATCCCTCCCGGCGAACCCGCGATCAACCCGAAGCCGCGCGAGATGATGGCGGGCGTGGTGGCCGAATTGGCCGCTGCCTACCACCGCCCCGGCAATGTCGAAATCACCATTTCCATTCCCGGCGGCGAGGCGCTGGCGGCGCGCACCTGGAACCCGCGCCTTGGCATCAAGGGCGGGCTCTCGGTGCTCGGCACCACCGGCATCGTGCGGCCGTTTTCTTGCTCAGCCTGGATCGCCTCGATCCAGCGCGGCGTCGATGTGGCGCGCGCAGCGGGGCTGACCCATGTGGCGGGCTGCACCGGCGCGACCTCTGAGAAGACCGTGCAAACACTCTATGATCTCCCCGATCACGCGATGCTCGATATGGGCGATTTCGCCGGAGGGATGCTGAAATATCTGGTGAAGCACCCGGTCGACCGGGTGACCATCGGCGGCGGCATCGGCAAGCTGACCAAGCTCGCGCAGGGCGCCATTGATCTGCATTCCGGCCGCTCGCAGGTGGATTTCGAAGCCCTTGCCGACCTGCTGGGCGATGAACGGGTGCGGGACATGAGGACTGCCTTGCAAGTCTATGATATTTTGGGAAAACCAATGGCAGAGAAAGTCACGCAGGCAGCCTTGAACGCAGTGCAGGATCGGTTTGGCACCGAGATCAGGTTTGACATCGTGATGATCGACCGGGAGGGCGCGGTGATCGCGCAGGCAGGCGCATGAATCTGCTCTTGCTCGCAGGCACGGCCGAGGCGCGAGAGCTGGCTGGACTTCTTGCCGACGACGACCGTTTCAACGTGATCGCCTCGCTCGCCGGGGCCACGCGCGAGGCGAAGCCGCTGCCGGTTGCCACGCGCAGTGGCGGTTTTGATTGTGCGGACATTCAGGTAAAATACATTCAAGAGAATGGTATAGAAGCTGTTGTTGATGCGACTCATCCCTTCGCTGTGCAGATTTCAACCCGCACGCAGGCGATCTGCGAACAGCTCGGACTGCCCTATCTTCAGCTCCTGCGTCCCGGCTGGCAGCCCGGCCCGGAGGATAACTGGATCTTTGTGAACCAGCCGGATGAGGTCGCGGCCTTGCTGCCCTCAGAGGTGCGCATCTTCTTAGCAACGGGACGTAACGCTCTGACAGGATTCGTAAACCTGTCAGGCCGCCCGGTCTTTTGCCGGGTAGTCGATGAGCCCGAGGCACCGTTTCCCTTTCCGGGCGGGGAATATGTCATCGGGCGTCCGCCGTTTCTGTTGGAGTGCGAGATCACGCTGTTTCGCAGGCTCGGGATCACGCATCTGGTGGTGAAGGATGCGGGCGGCGTGGCGGAGGCCAAGCTTGCTGCAGCCCGCGAGTTGGGGATCACCGTGGTCGTTCTGCGCCGCCCGACCCAGCCCCCCGGCGAGAAAGCCGCCTGCGTGGGTGAAGCCATGGCCTGGCTGGAGCGGCTTTTGTGACCGGACGGATCATCGAAAGCGCCGAAGATATTGCCGAGGGCACCGACTGGCTGATCGCCCGCGAGCCACGCTTTGCCGCCGCTTTGGAGCTGACCGGCCCGCCGCCCTTGCGCCGCTGGGATGAGGGCTTTGCCCCGCTTCTGCGCGCCATTGTCGGCCAACAGGTCAGCACCGCCAGCGCCACAGCGATCTGGGCGCGGATCGAGGCCGCAGGGTTGACCACGCCGGAGGCGGTGGTGGCGGCGGATGAAGACGCGCTGAAAGCGGTCGGGCTCAGCCGCCCGAAGATGCGCTATGCGCGGGCTCTGGCCGAGGCCGGGATAGATTTCGACGCCCTGCGCGCCTTGCCGGACCGCGAGGTTGTGGCCCGGCTTGTTGCTGTGCCGGGCATCGGCGGCTGGACCGCCGAGATCTACGCGACGTTCTGTCTTGGCCGGGCCGATGTGCTGGCGGCGGGCGATCTGGCCCTTCAGGAAGGCGCGCGCGATCTCTTCGCGCTGACCACCCGTCCGCGCGAAGCCGAGCTGAGGGCCATGGCTGAAGACTGGTCGCCCTGGCGCGGCGTTGCGGCGCGGCTGCTCTGGGCCTATTACCGGGTCACGACAAAAAGGGAGGGGATCACCCCATGACGCGCGACTTGCAGTTCAAACGCCGCCCGGCGGCTTCGGGAATCACGAAATCCGTCGTGGTGTTTCTGCACGGCTATGGCGCCGATGGCGAAGACCTGTTGGGCCTTGCCGATCCGCTTGGCCCCCATCTGCCCGACACCACCTTCATCGCTCCGGACGCGCCGGAAAAATGCGCGGGCAACCCGTTTGGCTATCAATGGTTTCCGATCCCGCGTCTGGATGGCTCCAGCGAGGGCGAGATGATCGCCGGGATCAAAGCCGCGCGCGAGGATATCAGCGTGTTTCTGGAACAGGTGCTGGAACAGGAAGGCGTCGCGCCGGAAAACCTGATCGTCTTTGGCTTTTCCCAAGGCACGATGATGACCCTCGATGTGGTGCCGCGGTTCAGCACTCCCATCGGCGGGATCGTCGGTTTCTCCGGTCGCCTGCTCGACCCGGAAGATTTCGCCAACCATGTGAAAAGCACCCCGCCGGTGTTGCTGGTGCATGGCAATCAGGATGAGATGGTGCCGTTCGATCACTTCCATGAGGCCGGGCAGGCGCTGGAAGCTGCGGGTTTCGATATCTATGGCCATGTGATGAACAATACCGGCCATAGCATCGCGCCGGACGGGCTGTCGGTGGCGCTGACCTTCATGATCCATCAGCTCGGAATCGATGCCGAATAGGCCAGCCCTGCTGGAAGGCTGATCAATCTGCCGGAGCGTCCGGCGCAGCTATGGCTTTGCGGGCGAGCTGCAGAAAGCTTGCCTGCTCATCATCGCTCAGTCCTTGCATGATCTCAGCCTGCATCTTCTGCACCACGGGCAAAATCTCATCAAACACCGCCTGACCCTGATCTGTCAGGCGCACCTCACGCGCGCGACGGTCGCGTTGGCTGATCTGCCGCGTCACCCAGCCCTTTTGCTCCAGCCGGTCGATCACCCCGCCAATGGTGGCGCGGTCATAGGCGATGCGGGCGGCGACCCGGGCCTGATCTATCCCTGGCTCCGCCATCAGCGCATCCATGGCCGCAAATTGCACGGGGGTCAGATCCAACCCCAGATCGCCCATATGGCGGGCGAAGATCTGCGTTGAGATCTGGTTTAGCCGGCGAATCAAATGGCCCGGCATGGCACGCGAACGCATCAAACCCTCCAGAGCTACTGAATTTAGTCGCAGCATAACAATAGGATATGAGAAGTGATTAGTACACATATTAATTCTTGATCTAAAATGATAAGTATAGATACTAAATGCGTGGCAGGATCGGCCCGCCGGTTTGGGAGGATGAGATGCAATACTATCTGGATGGATTTCGCAGCGGTGACCCGGATGTGAAACCGGCAGCGCCCGGGCGACGGGAGTATTCGCCCGATGCGGCACTCCCCGACAAGGTGGATGTGTTGATCGCGGGCACCGGCCCGGCGGGGCTGTGTCTGGCCGCGCAACTCGCGCAATTTCCCGAGATCAGCACGATGATTGTCGAGCGAGACCCGCGCAATATCTCCAAGGGCAAGGCTGACGGGATCAACACCCGCACCATGGAGATGTTTCAGGCCTTTGGCTTTGCCGAGGCGGTGAAGCGCGAAAGCTATTGGGTCAATCAGACCAGTTTCTGGATGCCGGATCCCGAAAACCCGGGCGAGATCAAACGCATCAGCCGGGTACAGGACGTGGCCGATGACAGTTCAGAGATGCCGCATATCCTGATCAATCAGGCCCGGCTGCATCAGCTTTTCCTTGATGTGATGAAGCAATCGCCCACACGGTTGGAACCCGATTACAACCTCGCGGTGGCGGGTCTGCAAGTTGATCCGGAGGGGGGTGATTACCCGGTGACGGTGGAGCTGGAAGATACCGGCGTCAATTGGGGGCAGCGGCGCAGGGTGCGGGCGAAATATGTGGTCGGTTGCGATGGCGCGCGCTCGGTGGTGCGGCAGGCGATCGGAGGCGAGTTGCATGGCGATGCCGCGCATCAGGCCTGGGGCGTGATGGATATTCTTGCCAATACCGATTTCCCGGATGTGCGGCAGAAATCGCTGATCACCTCGACCGATCAGGGCAATATGCTGATCCTGCCGCGTGAGGGCGGCTATCTGTTTCGGATCTATGTGGAGCTCGACAAGCTCAACCCCGATGAACGGGTGGCCAATCGCAACCTGACACAGGCGGATATCATCGCGGCGGCCAACCGGATCATCCGGCCCTATGCGTTAGATGTGAAAGAGGTGGTTTGGTGGTCGATCTATGAGATCGGGCACCGGCTGAGCGACCGGTTTGACGATGTGCCGGAGGGGGAAGACCGCAATCCGCGCGTGTTCACGGCGGGCGATGCCTGCCACACCCACAGCCCGAAAGCCGGGCAGGGGATGAATGTGTCGATGCAGGACAGTTTCAATCTGGGCTGGAAGCTTGCCCATGTGCTTTCCGGTCGTGCTGATGCGAGCCTGCTGCGAAGCTATTCGGCGGAACGCTGGGTGGAAGCGAAACGGCTGGTTGAGACCGATCACGAATGGGCGCGGATCATGTCGGCCCCGCCGGGCACAAGCCATCTCGATGAGGGCGGAGAGCCGCGCTTTGTCCGCCAGTTCAAGGAAAACCTCGAGTTCACCGGCGGGCTGGCGGTGAAATACGATGAATCGGCGTTGATTGGACGGGGAAGCCATCAAGCGCTGGCAACAGGGATGGAGATCGGACGTCGCTTTCACTCCGCGCCGGTGGTGCGGCTCGCCGATGCCAAGCAAATGCAGCTTGGTCATGTGGCCGAAGCCGACGGGCGCTGGCGGCTCTATCTGTTTGCGGGGCTGGCCGATGATGGCAAGCTCGGTGGGGCGGTGCATGATCTGGCCACATGGCTCGCGCAGGATCCAGCCTCGCCCGTTCTGGCCCATACGCGGCCGGGCGAGGATATTGACGCGGTGATCGACATCCGCGCGGTGTTTCAGCCGCATTTCGATCAGCTTGCCTATGAGGCGATGCCGGAGCTGCTGAAGCCTTTGAAAGGTCCGCTGGGGCTGCAGGATCACGAGAAAATCTTTGCCACCGATCACAAGGGAGCAGGCGATATCTATGATATGCGCGGGATCGACCGGGAACAGGGCTGTATGATCGTGGTGCGCCCCGATCAATATATCGCTCATGTGTTGCCACTGACGGCGCGTGAGGATCTCGAGGGCTTTTTTGCTGGTGTGTTGCTTCCAGCCGAGCAGGCCTAGAAGCAGGAAAGTCTCAGCTGTCACACGCCTGATACGAAACCGCGCCATGCTCTGCCCAAATCTTAGGGTATATCATGGGGCTTGTCTGGTTTCAGAACCCAGATATAGTTCAACTTAGAGATGACGGGGCGGGATGTCCCCGCCCTGCATGTGAGTACAGGGCGAGGGCGGAGTCACTTCTCATGGACGGCGATTTCAGAACAAGCTTCGTAAGAGACCACGCCAATCCGCGTGCCCATGCCGCTCTGGTGCTCAACGCCGATTTCCGGCCGCTCTCCTACTACCCGCTGTCGCTCTGGCCCTGGCAGGAAGCGGTGAAGGCGGTGTTTCTCGACCGGGTGAGCATTCTGGCCGAATATGACGAGGTGGTGCATTCGCCCTCGATGGAGTTCCGCATCCCGTCCGTTGTGGTGCTGAAGGATTTCGTGAAACCGCAAAGGCGCGTGGCCTTCACCCGGTTCAACCTGTTTCTGCGCGATGAATTCTGCTGCCAGTATTGCGGCGCCAAGGGTGATCTCACCTTCGATCACGTGGTGCCGCGCGCCCGGGGCGGGGTGACCAGCTGGGAAAACGTGGTGGCGGCCTGTTCGCGCTGCAATCTGAAGAAGGGCTCGCGCATCCTGTCGCAAAGCGGTCTGACCCTGCGCAAGATGCCGCGCCAGCCGGGGGCGATGGAACTGCGCAATATGGGCCGCAAATTCCCGCCGAACTACCTGCATGAAAGCTGGATGGACTTTCTCTATTGGGACGCCGAGCTGGACGCCTGACAGGCAGACCACAACAGAAAACGGCGCCTCCTGTCAGGAAGGCGCCGTTTGATTTTTACTCTGTGTAGGCGAAGGGCTTAGCCCCGGCCGCGACGACCGCCACGACGGCCACGGGCACCGGCGCCACCGGCGGCACCAGCACTGCCTGCCGGTTTGTTGAAGCTGATCCAGTCAGCGCCGTTATCGTCGTTGTTCATCAGCAGGTTGGCGGCGCGGATCGCTTCCATCTCTTTACCCGCACGGTACCCGGTCGAGCCGAGGCCGAAGAGGGTCACGAAGGTTTCATCGTCCATGTCTTCCGGCAGCACGATCCCCATGGTGTCCAGCTCGGCCTTCTTCTCGGCAATCTTCGATTGCGGCACCGGCAGGGCCAGCGGGTTCATGATCGCGGAGGTCATACCCATTGCGTAAGCCATCGGCAGGAAGGCGTTGTTGATGCCGTGACGGTTGGGCAGACCGAACGAGATGTTCGACGCGCCACAGGTGGTGTTCACGCCCAGCTCGTCACGCAGACGACGCACCAGAGCGAACACTTGCTGGCCGGCGGTGGCCATGGCGCCGATCGGCATCACCAGCGGATCGACCACGATGTCATGGGCGGGAATGCCGAAATCGGCAGCGCGCTGAACGATTTTCTTCGCCACTTCGAAGCGCACATCGGGGTCTTCCGAAATGCCGGTGTCGTCGTTGGAGATCGCCACAACCGGCACGTTGTATTTCTTGATCAGCGGCAGAACCCGCTCCAGACGTTCTTCTTCGCCGGTGACCGAGTTCACCAGCGGGCGGCCATTCGCGGCGGCCAGACCGGCTTCCAGCGCGGCGGGCACCGAGCTGTCGATGCAAAGCGGCACGTCGACCACGGCCTGCACTTTTTCGATCAGCTCGCGCATCAGCGTCGGCTCAACGAAGTTGTTGTCGGCATAGCGCGGATCTTCAGCCATCTTGTTGGAGAACACAGCGCCCGAGTTCACGTCGAGCACCGTGGCGCCAGCGGCCACCTGCGCGATTGCGTCTTTCTCGACGGTCGAGAAATCGCCCATTTCCAGCTCGGCGGCGAGTTTCTTGCGGCCGGTCGGGTTGATGCGCTCACCGATCACGCAGAAGGGTTCATCGAACCCCATGACGACGGTCGTATTTTTGCTCTCGAGAATTGTGCGGGTCATACGGCTACTCCTTTCAGGCGTTCCAGATGGTCTGAAAGCGCGGGGTCAGTGAAATCAGTTATGCTGGCATTGGCGCCAGCGGCGCGAAGGGTCTGATCGTCAAGCGCAGAGCGGATGCCGATCGTGAAAGCGCCAGAGGCTGCGGCGGCGCGCACCCCTGACGGGCTGTCTTCAAAAGCGATGCTGGTCTCAGGCGTCGCCCCGACTTGCCGCATCGCCTCCAGATAGGGCGCCGGATCGGGCTTGCCGCGTACGCATTCATCGCCGCAAACGATGGTTTGAAACGCGTCGCGCAGCCCGATTGCCTCCAACATCGCTTCGGCATTCAGCCGTGGTGCGTTGGTGACAACCGCCAGCGCCCAGCCTTCGGCCTGTGCCCGCTCGAGCAGTGCAAACAGCCCCGGCATCGCCGGATAAGGGCGCGGCAGGCGGTCCCGAAACCGGGCTTCTTTCTCCACTCCCAGCCCCTCGGGGTCGGGATGGTCGGGCAGGAAGTCGCTGAAAATGTCGATATTCAGCCGCCCATGGATCTGCGACATATAGAAATCGTCCGGCACCGACAGCCCGTGCTCGGCCCAGATCTCGGCAAAGACAGCCTCGTGGATCGGGTCCGACACCAGCATCGTGCCATCAAGATCGAAGAGCAGGGCGGCTTGGCTCATGCGTGACCGCCATTCGCGATCAAGGCTTTCAGCCGTTCACTGTCATATTCCTCATCCAGCCGGGCGGCCTCTGCCTTGGCGATCTCGTCAGCATCACCGTCGACCTCAAAGGGGTCGGCCCGGCGCCATTCGGCCAGATAGGCATCGGTTTCCTGTGCCCCCGATCCCATAGCGGCACGGTCGATGGCCTTCTCAAAGCGCTCGGGCAGCTGCACTTTTGCCGCCCGACGGCCTTTGCCGACAATGACCTGCGCGGGGATATCGCGCCAATAGACGATGGTGACAGCAGTCATGAGCATTCCTCTCTTGCCGGTCCATAACGCGCCGGGGATGGATGTACCGCACCGATTGCGGCAGGCCGCGCGCGGGAAGCGACCTTGGGCGATGTCGTGACAAGCAGATAACCGGGGCAGGGGCACGGGGCCAAGGGGCAGGGCGATGAAATCTCTTCATGATCATCATCAACCAAACCGCTCTGCCGTGCTGACGGCGCTTGCGTGAACGACCGGCGCACACTACTTTGAGGGTAACTAGAGTTGGAGGGCGTGAACATGGCGCCCAGGCGTCCCGATGGTGCGGGCGCGATCCCGAAAGCGGTTGAACCACCCGCGCCAGAAAAGCTGGATCCGGATTGCCTCTATGCGGCGCTGGATCTCGGCACCAATAGCTGCCGGATGCTGATTGCCCAACCTGAGGGCAACCAGTTTCATGTGGTGGATTCGTTTTCGAAATCCGTGGGGCTTGGCCAGGGGCTGGGCGGCACGGGACGTCTGAGCCGCGCCTCGATGGCGCGCACGGTTCAGGCGCTGAAAATCTGCAAACGCAAGCTGAAGAAACACGATGTCGCCCATATGCGGCTGGTGGCCACCGAAGCGTGCCGTCGCGCCTCCAATGCCCGCGAATTCATGCGCTATGTCGAGCGTGAAACCGGGCTGCGGCTGGAAATCATCAAGCCGGAAGAAGAGGCGATGCTGGCAGTGATCTCCTGCGCGCCCTTGGTCTCGCCGCGCACGGAACAGCTTCTGATCGTCGATATTGGCGGCGGCTCGACCGAACTTGTCTGGATCGACCTGTCGAAAGTCCCTCCAAAAGAGCGGCGCAACGCCATCATGCGGCTGCGGTCGGGGTTGGCAGGCACGCCCGGACCGGGCCCGGCGGCGCGCGTGGTCGACTGGATCAGCGTGCCCCTTGGGGTCGCTACCCTGCGCGAGCAGTTTGATGATGTCGAAGACGATTCCGGGCGCTTTGCCCTGATGAGCTGGTATTTCGAGGAACAGCTGAGCGGCTTCACCCCGTTCCACCGCGAAAACCCGCGTGAAGGTTTCCAGATCATCGGCACTTCGGGCACCGTCACCACCGTGGCCGCCACCCATCTCGGGCTGAAACGCTATGACCGCAACAAGGTCGACGGGCTGCGCATGACTTCGGACCAGATCGACAAGGTGATCCAGGGCTATCTGGCCGCCGGGCCGGAGGGGCGCCGTCGTGATCCGCGTATCGGCAAAGACCGTCAGGCCCTGATCATGTCGGGCGCCGCGATCCTGCAAGCCCTGCTCAGAATCTGGCCCACCGACCGGTTGTCGGTCGCCGACCGGGGCCTGCGCGAGGGGCTGCTTTACGCCCAGATGTCGTCTGACGGCGTGCTGGAAGACGATCCGGCCTAGCACGTGACATCCCCATCGCTTGCAGGCAGCGCCTCTGCGCGCTATCTGCGGGGTTGGATCAGGAGGTTACAGTGACCAAGAAAACCAGTGGCAGAGGCGAGCGCGATCTTCGGGTGCGGGTGAAGTCCGCGCGCGGGCGTAAGCTCAGTTCAACCCGCTGGCTGGAACGGCAGCTGAACGACCCCTATGTGAAACGCGCCAAGGCCGAAGGTTATCGTGGCCGCGCGGCGTTCAAGATTTTGGAACTCGACGACAAGTATCACTTCCTCGTGCCCGGCGCGCGGGTGGTCGATCTGGGCTGCGCGCCCGGTGGTTGGCTGCAGGTGGCGGTCGAGCGGGTGAATGCGCTCGGTCAGAAACCCAACAAGCCCGTGGGCACGGTTCTGGGCGTCGATCTGCAAGAGGTCGAGCCGGTGGCGGGCGCGGTGGCGCATCAGCTCGATTTCATGGAAGACGATGCCGACGAAAAGGTGAAAACCTGGCTTGGCGGCAAGGCCGATGTGGTGATGAGCGACATGGCTGCGGCCAGTTCGGGCCATCAGCAGACCGACCATTTGCGCATTATCGCCCTTGGCGAAGCCGCCGCCTATCTGGCCTTTGACGTGCTCGAAGAGGGTGGCACCTTTGTCGCCAAGGTTCTGGCCGGTGGCGCCGAGGGGGAACTTCAGACACTTCTGAAGAAGAAATTCACCAAGGTGGCGAATGTGAAACCGCCCGCGAGTCGCTCGGATTCCTCGGAAAAATTCGTGGTCGCCACCGGTTTCCGGGGCTGAAATTAACCATTTATTGACGGGTGTCATGGCGCAGCCCCCAGCGAGCGGGCAAACTCGCCGCATGATTTGTGCGTCGTATGACATATCGATTCCCATTCAGGGCGGGGCCGATCACCTGCCGGGGCAGCTCTGCCTGCCGCCGCGCGCCTTTGGGCTGGTGATCTTTGCGCATGGCAGTGGGGCGGATCACCGGCATCCCGGCGATGTCGATGTGGCGCGGGGGCTGAACGATTCTGGTCTGGCCACGCTGCAATTCGAACTGCTGACCGAAAGCGAAGCCCGCGAACGCGCCAATCTTCACGATATTCCACTGCTCGCCCAACGGCTGGGCGACGCGCTGGTCTGGGCCAGGGAGCAGGACAGCTGCAAGGGTCTCGAAATCGGGCTGTTCGGCTCGAATATCGGGGCAGCCGCCGCGATTGTGGCCGCAGCGGATCATCCCGACGCCATCGGCGCGCTGGTCGCGCTCAGCGGTCAGCCCGAACTGGCGGGCGGGCGGCTGGCCGCTTTGCGCGCTCCGACTTTGCTGATCGTCGGCGGGTCCGATTTCGACGTGCTGGATCTCAATCAACTGGCCCAGTCGCAGATGATCTGCACCAGCGAATTGGCCGTGCTGCCCGGCATCGGCTATTCGGTCGACGTCGCCCCCGCTCCGGACGCGGTCATCCGCCGAGGCGCCGACTGGTTCGTCGGGCACTTCCGCTAGACGCTTTTCACAACATGAATGTACCACAAAACGGCCCCGTGAAGGGGGAAACTCACTGATCGCTATGTTTGCTTGTGGTATGCGCACTTTCCAAAGGAAAGTGGCGGAGAGACAGGGATTCGAACCCTGGGACCCCGTGAAGGGTCAACGGTTTTCGAGACCGCCCCGTTCGACCACTCCGGCACCTCTCCGCGGGGGTCTGTGGCGGCTGACATAATGCGGCCCGCGGAAACGTGCAACCCATTTTTCAGCCAGTTCTCACCGATGGCTGCGTTGCAGGCTTGCCCGGCCTCAGACCGACCGCTAGGCTTTTGCCATAGAAGCGCTGAAAAGGAGCAGAACATGCGCAAATTCAGGCAGGTTGCGGGCGGTGTGGTGCTGAGTCTTTCGGCTCTCTGGAGCGGTATCGCTCTGGCAGCGGATCGCGAATCCTACCGGCATTTTCTGGAAGTGACGGGGTTTGATGTCGCCATCACCTCGATGCAGCAGGATGCAATGGCGGGGCCGGGGCTGGCGGGCAGTGCACCGGACGCGTTCGGGGCGCAATGGGTGGCGCTGGCGCGCAAGGTGTTCGATCCCGAAGACATGCTCGGGCGCACCATCGACATGATGCAATCCATCCTGCCCGACGAGCTTCTGAACTTTGGCGAGGATTTCTATGCTTCCGAGCTTGGCCAGCGGCTGGTGGCCGCGGAAAACGAAGCGGCGCAGATTTCGGATGACGAACGGCATTCGGCGGGCGAACAGATCATGGCCGATCTCGCGGCCAACAATCCCGGGCGGTTGGACGATTATCAGGCGATGATGGACGCAATCGGCGGCGTGGATGCCAGCGTGCGGGCCGTGGCGGAAATTCAGGTGCGCTACCTTCTGGCCGCTGATGCCGCCGGGGCGATTGATCTGGGCCTGTCCGAGCAGGATCTGCGCGAACTGGTCAAGGCGCAGGAACCGCAAATGCGCGAGGCGATGGCGCAATTCTCCATTCTCGGCGCGGCCTATACCTATCGCGACATGTCCGACGACGACATCAAAGCCTATCGTGCGGCGCTGGAAGACGAGCGGATGCAGCAGGTCTATCAAATTCTGAACGGCATCCAGTATGAAGTCATGGCCAACCGTTACGAGGTTCTGGCCGCCGGTCTGAAAGACCTGACACCGCAGCAATCGTTGTAAGGGCGGCCCGGTTGCGAAACTGGGCCAAATTCCCTTGACTTTAACGACATTCCCCCTGATAAGCCGGGCTTCCGGTGGGGCAGCTCGCCGGTTTTTACGTGGAAAATCGCCCGAATGGGCGCGCAGTTCGAGGTGGCGAGAGCCGCAACACCGGCAGGGCCGGGGCCGTAGAACGCGAAAATATGAAGGAAGAACATATGTTTGCGGTCCTCAAGACCGGTGGTAAGCAATACAAGGTCCAAGCGGGCGACGTGCTTCGCGTGGAAAAACTTGCAGCCAATGCCGGTGACAAAATCCAGTTCAACGAGATTCTCATGGTCGGCGGCACCGTGGGCACCCCCTTCGTCGAAGGTGCGGGCGTTCAGGCCGAAGTGATCGACCAGATCAAGGGTGAGAAAGTCATCCATTTCGTGAAGCGTCGTCGGAAGCATTCGTCGCAGCGCACCAAAGGCCACCGTCAGCAGCTCACGCTGCTCCGCGTGACCGAGATCCTTGAAAAAGGTGCCGACAAATCCGGCGTGATGGCCGCGATTGGCGCTGGCTCGGCTCCGGCCGCTGCCCCCGCTGCCAAACCGGCGAAAAAAGCCGCGGCCCCGAAAGCCGAAGCCGCTCCGGCGGCGGGCGCTGACGACCTGACCGCGATCACCGGTGTCGGCCCTGCCGCCGCCAAGAAACTGGTCGAAGCTGGCATCACCACCTACGCGGCCCTCGCTGCGGTTGACGTCGAAACCTTCGACGCGGTGAAAGTGAAACCCGAATGGGTTGAACAAGCCAAAGAGCTGGCGAAGTAAGGAGAGAGCGATATGGCACACAAGAAAGCAGGCGGTAGCTCCCGCAACGGTCGCGACTCTGCTGGTCGTCGCCTTGGCGTCAAGAAATACGGCGGCGAAGCCGTAATTCCTGGCAACATCATCATCCGTCAGCGCGGCACCAAAATGTGGCCGGGCGAGGGTGTTGGCATGGGCAAGGATCACACCATCTTTGCTACCGTGGAAGGCAAGGTGAGCTTTGCTAAGGGCCTTAAAGGCCGCACCTTTATTTCGGTCATGCCGGTGGCGGAGGCCGCAGAATAAGCCGAACCCAGGGCAAATGAACATCAGGGGGGTCGGCTGCAAAGCCGGCCCCCTTTGTTTTAACACAGTTCTATGGTGCCGAATGCGTAACCCGCAGATTGCTTTGGCTTCGTGTATGGAGGCCGGTGAAATATCCGGGCGCGGTGCCTATCTGCAAAACGAGTGCAGGTGAGGAGAGATGATGATGAGTCAGGAAACCATCGTCGAGCAAATATCAATCGAGGCGCATCGCTTCGTGCTGCGTCCGATCCGGCGCGCCGATGCCGGGTTGTTGTCGCTCTATGCGGGCGACAAGCGTGTGGCCGAAGGCACCCGTTCCATCCCGCACCCCTTGGTGCCGGGGATGGTCGAAAGCTATATCGCCCGTGCTCAGATGCCCGACCGCGAAGAATATGTTTGGGTCATGGATGCCTCGCAGGGCGAACCTGCGGCGCGTGGCCACGAAGTGCTGGGCGTGATCAGCCTCACCCGGATGGATCGCAACCAGAGCCAGCTCGGCTACTGGGTGGCGCCTGCCTTCTGGAATACCGGTCTGGCCTCCGAGGCCGTCCGCGCCATGGTCGAGGCCAATCCTCTGGGCAATGCCGCGCTGTTTGCCGAAGTGTTTCAGGACAACCCCGCTTCGGCGCGGGTGCTGACCAATGCGGGCTTTGCCTATATCGGCGATGCCGAGGCGCATTCGATTGCACGCAACGCCAATGTGCCCACCTGGACCTATATTCGGAAGATGAGTTGAACCATGACTGCGGGCGTCACCCTCACAACCGAGCGGCTGACGCTGCGGCGCCTCAGCGAGGCTGACATTCCCGCCATGGTGGCCGGGATCAATGACTACGACGTGTCGAAATGGCTCACCGTGGTGCCGTATCCCTATAGCGAGGCCGACGCGCGGGAGTTTCTCGGCTTTCTCGACACCGGCCCGGCGCTGGAAGGCTTTGGCATTC
This sequence comes from Paracoccaceae bacterium, assembly GCA_050288685.1. Lineage (GTDB taxonomy): Bacteria > Pseudomonadota > Alphaproteobacteria > Rhodobacterales > Rhodobacteraceae > Sinisalibacter. The sequence goes on from JBNKEH010000003.1 coordinate 670,245, forward strand.
ATGCCCCCGAAGGGTTGGTGGGTGTCGTCGGCATCGGCAAGACGCTGGGCTACTGGCTGGCGCGCACGGCCCATGGCAAAGGCTACATGACCGAAGCCGCCGAGGCGCTGGTGGCGCATTACTTCAACACGAGCGATGCAACCCGGCTGCAGTCCGGCTATTTCGACGGCAACGCTGCATCTATGAACGTGCTGACCAAACTGGGCTTTGTGCCCCATGGTGAAGAGCGGGCGATGTCCATCGCGCAAGGCACTGAAGTTACGATGAAAAAAGTGGCCCTCACCCGCGAGTCTTGGGACGCGCGCCATGTCGGCTGAGATCACCACCGCACGTCTGCGCTGGCGCCCGATCCGGGCCGAGGATGCCGCGCTCTATCACCCGATTATGTCGGAATGGGAGGTGGTGCGGATGCTTGGCGGTTGGCCCTGGCCGCCCGATCCGACCTTCACGGCCGAGCGTTGCGCCAATCCTCCTAAAGCCTTTGAGCTTCTGGGCACGGTCCTTCTGGGCGACGAGATGATCGGAAGCGTTGGCTTTCACGATCGCAGTTTCGGCTACGTGATCGCTCCGGCTCATTGGGGGCAGGGCTATGCCACCGAAATCGGTCAGGCGATGATCGGTGAAGCGTTCCGGCGATACGATTGGGATGAGATCACCGCAGTCGTCTGGGCCGACAATCCTGCCTCCGACCGGGTGCTTTCAAAGCTTGGTTTTCAGCAGACCGGCCAGCGCGAGGAGTATTCCAAGGCGCGCAAGGTTGATTTTCTGTCCTATGACTATGTGTTGTCCCGATCCGATTGGGAGGCGCGGAATGGACACTGAAATTCGCACTGAGCGACTGACCCTGCGCCGCGCCGGGCCGGAAGACATCGACGCGCTGCACGCGCTGGTCTCCGATTTCGATGTGGTGAAAATGACCGCGAGCTGGCCCTATCCCGCCAATCGCGACTTCACCGCAACCCGCAGCCACCCCTTTGATCCGGCGCTTGGCATGGTTGGGCCGGTCTTTCTGGGGGCGGATCTGATCGGGATGATGGGCGTCGATGCCACGGCCCCCGACGCGACGCGGGCGAATATGGGCTACATGTTTGCGCGCGCCCATTGGGGCAATGGCTATGCCACCGAGATGGGCCGGGCGCTGTTGTCGCATGGCTGGCAGCAATACGGCTGGGAGGCGGTTTCGGCCTGCGTGTTCGACGATAACCCCGCCTCTGGCCGGGTTCTGCAAAAGCTGGGCTTTGTCGAAACCGGCAGCTGCGCCGGGTTTTGCACGGCACGCGGCAGCGACCTGCCCCTCAAAACCTACCGTCTCGACCGACCGTGAGGTCGCACGGCATCACGGAATGCCATAGCTCCCCTTGAGCGCCACCCCATTTCCCTCTATCGCTGAGCCAGCAAACAAAGGCTGATATTATGAAATTCCTCGACCTCGCCAAAGTCTACATCCGCTCCGGCAGCGGCGGGAATGGCTGCATCTCCTTTCGCCGCGAGAAATACATCGAATTCGGCGGCCCCGATGGCGGCGATGGCGGGCGCGGCGGCGATGTTGTGATCGAAACCGTTGATGGGCTGAACACGCTCATTGATTTCCGCTATCAGCAGCACTTTTTCGCCAAGAATGGCCAGCCCGGCATGGGTCAGCAGCGTACCGGGAAATCCGGCGATGACATCGTGCTGCGGGTGCCGGTGGGGACCGAAATCCTCGATGAAGACGAAGAAACGGTGATCGCCGACATGACCGAGCTGGGGCAGCGCATTGTGCTGGCTCAGGGCGGCAATGGCGGCTTTGGCAACCTGCATTTCAAGAGCGCAACCAATCAGGCCCCGCGCCGCGCCAATCCCGGACTTGCCGGGATCGAACGCACGATCTGGCTCCGGCTGAAACTGATTGCCGATGTCGGGCTTCTGGGCCTGCCCAATGCGGGTAAATCCACCTTCCTTGCGGCGACCTCGAATGCTCGCCCGAAAATCGCCGACTATCCCTTCACCACCCTCGTGCCCAATCTCGGCGTGGTCGGGGTCGATGGGGTTGAATTCGTCGTCGCCGATATTCCCGGTCTGATCGAGGGCGCGCATGAGGGCCGGGGGCTCGGCGATCAGTTTCTGGGCCATGTCGAGCGCTGCGCGGTACTTCTGCATCTGGTCGACGGCACCAGCGACGATGTGGTGGCGGACTACGAAACCATCATCACCGAGCTGGAAGAATATGGTGGCGCACTGGCGGACAAGCCGCGCGTGACGGTGCTGAACAAGGTCGACGCGCTGCTTGACGAGGAGATCGACGAGAAACGCGCCGCACTGGAAGAGGCGTCGCAAGGCCGGGTCATGCTGATGTCGGGTGTGGCCAAGCAGGGCACCACCGAAGTCCTGCGGGCGCTACGCTTCCAGATTTCCGAAGATCGCCTGCGCCAGAAAGCAGAAAACGAAGACGATGCCGACGAGGATGAAGGCACATGGCACCCCTGACCTCGGCCAAACGGATTGTCATCAAGATCGGCTCGACGCTTCTGGTCGATGCCGCAAGCGGCGCATTGAAATCCGATTGGCTGGCCTCGCTGGCGGCGGATGTGGCGGCGCTGAAACAACGCGGCGCCGATGTGGTGCTGGTTTCGTCCGGCTCCATCGCGCTGGGGCGCGGGGCGCTTGGCCTGCCCAAGGGGCCGTTGCCGCTTGAGCAAAGCCAGGCCGCCGCCGCTGTCGGGCAAATCCGGCTGGCCCGCGCCTATGAAGAGGCGCTCGGCCCCCTCGGCATCACCACCGCGCAGGTGCTGGTCACGCTGGAAGACAGCGCCGACCGTCGCCGCTATCTGAACGCCCGCGCCACGCTGGAAACCCTTCTGGCGCTCGGCGTGGTGCCGATCGTGAACGAAAACGACACCGTCGCCACCGACGAGATCCGTTTCGGCGATAACGACCGGCTGGCAGCTCAGGTCGCGGTGACGGTCGGGGCCGACCTCACGGTGCTTCTCTCGGATGTCGATGGCTTCTATTCCGGCAACCCGATGACCGATCCCGATGCAATCCGCTACGAGGTGATCGAAGACATCACCCCGGCGCTGGAACGTCAGGCGGGCGAGGGTGTGTCGGGCGTCTCCAAGGGTGGGATGAAGACCAAGCTGATGGCGGCGAAAACCGCCACCGCGGCGGGCTGTGCGCTGATCATCACGCTGGGCAGCCGGATCAACCCGCTGGCCGCGCTGGAAGATGGTGCCGCGCACAGCCTGTTCAAGGCGCGTCTCACCCCGGCCTCGGCCCGCAAGCACTGGATCGCCTCGATGAAGGCACAGGGCTCTGTCAGCGTCGATGCCGGCGCAGCACGGGCGCTGGGGCAGGGCAAATCGCTGCTGCCCGCCGGGGTGACCGCCGTGTCAGGCCGGTTCGGGCGTGGCGAGCCGGTCGATATTCTGGCCGAAGACGGCACAAGGCTCGGCGCCGGGCTGGTACGTTACACCGCCGAAGAGGCGCGCGCCCTCATCGGCAAGCATTCATACGAGATCGAGGCGGTTCTGGGCTATCCGGGCCGCGCCGCCCTGATCCACCGCGATGATATGGCCCTCTAGGGCATCGCAGGCGACGACGAAGAAGACGGCAAGGGAATGGGACAGATGAACGTTCACACCGATATTCACACCCTGATGCAGGACATCGGCGCCAAGGCGAAAGCCGCAGCGGCAGAGCTGGCCTTTGCCCCGGCCGAGGCCAAGAAAAAAGCGCTGGAAGCGGCGGCCGATGCGGTCTGGGCTGATCGCGACGCAATCATCGCCGCCAATGCGCGTGATATGGAATACGGCATCGAAAAGGGGCTGAGCCCGGCGATGCTCGACCGGCTGATGCTGGACGAAGATCGGATCGGCAGCATGGCAGGTGCCCTGCGCGCGGTGGCCGGGTTCAAGGATCCGGTCGGCGATGTGATGGCCGAATGGGACATGCCCACGGGGCTGCATATCAAACGGGTGCGCACGCCGCTTGGCGTCATTGGCGTGATCTATGAAAGCCGCCCGAACGTGACGGCCGATGCCGGGGCTTTGTGCCTCAAGGCGGGCAATGCGGTGATCCTGCGCGGCGGCTCCGAGAGCTTTCACAGCTCGCAGGCGATCCATGCCTGCCTCGTATCCGGGTTGAAAGCGGCGGGCCTGCCCGAGGCCTCGATCCAGCTTGTGCCCACCCGCGACCGCGCTGCGGTCAGCGAGATGCTGACCATGGTCGACACCATCGATGTGATCGTGCCGCGCGGCGGCAAGGGGCTGGTGGGCCTCGTGCAGCGCGAAGCGCGGGTGCCGGTCTTTGCTCATCTCGAGGGCATCGTGCATGTCTATATCGACAAGGCCGCCGATCCCGAAAAAACTCTGAATGTGGTGCTCAACGCCAAAACCCGCCGCCCCGGCATCTGTGGTGCTGCGGAATGCCTGCTCATCCACAAGGATGTTGTCCCGCTCGGCCAAACGGTGATCGACGCGCTGATTGCAGCCGGGGTGCGGGTTCATGCCGCGCCGGGGCTGACCGGCACCCATCTGGCCGACGATTCCGATTGGGGGCGCGAATATCTCGACATGGATATCGCGGCGAAGATCGTCGATGACGTGGATGGCGCGATTGATCACATCAACCGCTATTCGTCGCATCACACCGAAGCGATCCTGACCGAAGACGATCTCACTGCCGAGCACTTCTTTGCCCGGATCGACAGCGCCATTCTGATGCGCAATGCCTCGACCCAATTCGCCGATGGCGGCGAGTTCGGCATGGGCGGCGAGATCGGCATTGCTACCGGCAAGATGCATGCACGCGGCCCGGTCGGTGCGGAACAGCTGACCAGCTTCAAATATATCGTTGAAGGCAAGGGCACGGTGCGGTTCTGAGGGTCCCCCCTCAGAACACCACTTCCACCCCGTTTTCGGCAAAGGTCACGGTCACCGCGCGCTTCTGATGCCGCGCTTCGATCCCGAACAGAACGAAGTGCACCTCTTTCGGCTGCAGTGCCGCAGCCTTGTCGGGGTCGGTGAGCAGGGTCCAGAGCGACTCGTCGATCTTGGTGCGCTCGGACTTCGCCGTCACCTTCCAGTTGTCACCATCGTTTGAGATGACGATATCGCCGCCCCATGGCATGGTGTTTTCAAGGCACATGAGCGCAAGAAAGGCCAGTTTGGCATTGGTCCGCGCCGGATCCCCCGCCGGTTGCCAGTCTACACGCAACTTGCGGGCTTCGAAGGCTTTCAGCAGGCTGCGAACCTCGCCCAGGGTGACGCTTTGCCAGGGCTGCGCCGCCCCGAAGGCGATGCGAAAGATCTTGATACGCGCGTTGGCATTCTCCACGCTCTCGGTGATCAGTGCGAGTTCGGGCAGGTCGCCCTGTCCGGTGAGGCCCAGGAGTTCAACGCCATTGCTGATCGCCCCCAGCGGGCTGATCAGGTCATGCGCCATGCGCGAGCCAACAAGGGCAACAAGATCGGGCGGGGTCGGGGCGGTCAGGGTTTCGTCGGTCATGCGGCACTCCGGCAGAAAGGAAAGACAGAATGAATGGATCGGGAGCCCTGTTTGAACCGGGCATGCTGGTGCGCCATCCAACCGAGCCCGATTGGGGACTGGGTCAGGTGCAGAGCAATATTCACGGCAAGATCACGGTGAACTTTCGCCATGCGGGAAAGGTCGTAATCGACAGCGCCCGAGTCGAGCTGGAACTCGTCATAGAGGATGAACGCTGAGGGGCCCTTAGGCACAATTTTGAGTGTCATGAGAAGACGCTATCACAGCCCATGCGGGTTTCAAACGCTAAGCGCATCCGATCCGGTTGCCAAAACTTCAGGACGGCCATAAAAGCCCGCGAGGAGGCGTACAGGCCGCAATGTCCACATCTGAACCCGACTTCGAGCTGAGGCTGGCCCGCTCTGCGCAGGATATCCGCGCGGGCCAAAGGCTGCGCTACGAAGTCTTTGTGGAAGAGCTTGGCGGCGGCGGCGATCTGGTTGATCACAAGGCGCGGCTGGAATGCGATGCCTTCGATCCCGATTTCGATCACCTGCTGTTGTTCGACAAGGCCCGCCCCGGCGCCCCCGTTGTTGGCGTCTACCGGCTGATGCGCAGCGATATGCTGGGCGATGGTGGCCGGTTCTATTCCGAAGACGAATACGATCTGTCGGTTCTGACGGGGTCTGGTAAGCGGCTGCTGGAGCTTGGCCGTTCCTGCGTGCATCACGATTATCGCGGCGGTGCGGCGCTGATGATGCTCTGGAAGGGGCTTCTGGCCTATGTTGACCAGCACAAGATTGACGTGATGTTCGGCTCGGCCTCATTTCACGGCACCGATATTGCCGCGCTGAAAGAGCCCTTGTCGCATCTCTATCACTGCCATCTTGCCCCGGAAGAGTTGCGCGTGCGGGCGCTGCCCGAGCATTACCAGTCGATGGATCTTATGCCCGAAAGCGCGCTAGATCGCGTGGCGGCGATGCGGGCGGTTCCGCCGCTTCTGAAAGCCTATTTGCGCCTTGGCGGCTTCATCGGCGATGGCGCCTATATCGACCATAAGTTCAATACCGTCGATGTTTGCATCGTGGTCGACATCGCCAAAGTGCCGCCTCGGTTGCGCGCACTTTACGCCGGAGGGGACATCAAATGAACGTGGTCTGGAACGACGGCAGCACCCCGGAAGAGGTGCGGATCACCCCCTTCGGCTGGCTGCGCATCGGCCTTCGCGGCGTGCCTCTGGTTCTGGTCCTGCTGCTCGGGCTCGGGGCCACGCTGATCCTGCGCCCGCTGGAAAAACGCCTGTTCGGGCTGGGCCGCCCGATGACGCCCTGGATCACCCAGACCGTCTGCCGCCTGGCGCTGTTCATCCTTGGAATTCGCCTGAGGGTGACCGGACACCAGATGAAGCGCAAAGGCGCTGTTGTGGCCAACCACTCGTCATGGCTTGATATTTTCGTGCTGAATGCTCGCAAGCGGATCTATTTCGTCGCCAAGGATGAAATCTCCGGCTGGCCCGGTATTTCCTGGCTCGCCAAGGCCACCGGCACCGTGTTCATCCGCCGCGACCGCAAGGCGGCTTCGGTGCAGGTTGAACTGTTCCGCAGGCGGCTCGGGGCAGGACACAAGCTGCTGTTCTTCCCCGAAGGCACGTCGACGGATTCGCGCCGGGTTCTGCCCTTCAAAACCACGCTCTTTGCCGCCTTCTTTGACGAAGAGCTGCACGAGAAGATGCATATCCAGCCGGTCACTGTGCTCTATCACGCGCCGAAAGGCCGCGATGCCCGGTTTTTCGGCTGGTGGGGCGAGCAGGATCTGGCCCCGCATCTGATGAAGGTTCTGGCGCAATGGCCGCAAGGGCAGGTGGATCTGATCTATCACGCCCCGGCACGCGTGGCCGATTTTGGCGACCGCAAAGCACTGGCGTCTCATCTGGAACAAGCCGTGCGCGCGCCGCTGGCGCTGGAACTGGCGAACGCAGCGGAGTAGCCGGGAACCGTCCTAGCGCCGTGCGCCCGACAGCCGTTCCAACCGCGAAAACAGCGCCGCAATCCCGCTTTGGTCGATATTGGCAAAGGCAATGCGCACTTGCCGTGCGCCCGCCGCGTCGCCTTCGGGCATGAACATGCTGCCGGGCAGGGCGAGCACGCCGATCTCGCCCACCATGCGTTTGCACAGAGATTCCGAAGCCTCGGTGAAAGGATGCTCGACATAGGCGAAATAGGCGCCCGCCCCGAGCAGCTTCCAGCCGTCAAGCAGGGCGAAGCCTTCTTCGATGGCCGCCCGGCGCGCGAGGATCTCGTCGCGCTCGCCCGCCAGCCAGTCCCGCAGGTTCTGCATCCCCCAAAGTGCAGCGCGCTGGCCGAGTTGATTGGGGCAGATGGTGACGGTATCGAGGAACTTCTCCACCTCCGCCAGCCGTGCCGGGCTGGCTATCATCGCCCCCACGCGGTGGCCGGTCAGCCGGTAAGCCTTGGAAAAGGAATAGAGATGAATGAAAGTCTCGTCCCAGTTCGGCACCGCAAAGATCCCATGCGCGGGCGTCGGGCGGCTGTCGAAATCGCGATAGGTTTCATCGACGATCAGCGCCAGCCCATGCGCCTTGGCCAGCCGATAGAAGCCCGCAACCAGATCCGCCGGATATTCCACCCCGCCCGGATTGTTGGGCGTCACCAGCACGATGGCGCGGGTCTTGTCGGTAATCAGCGCTTCGGCCCCGGCAACTGTCGGGATTAGTTCAGGCCCGGAGGCCAGCGGCACGGCGCGGATGCCCGACATATCGAGCCACATTTTATGATTGAAATACCATGGCGTTGGCAGAATTACCTCGTCGCCCGGTCCGGCCAGCGTGGCGATGGTAGCAGCAAAGGCCTCGTTGCAGCCCGCGGTGATTGCCACCCGTCCGGGGGCGATGCGGCCACGATAGAGCGCCGACACCTCAGCCGCCAAAGCCGCACGCAACTCCGGCAGGCCCAGAACCGGGCCATAAAGATGCGCGCTGTCATCGGTCAGCGCTGCCTCGGCAATGGCTTCGCGCAGGGCCTGCGGCGGCGGATCAACCGGCGCGGCCTGGCTGACATTGATCAGAGGTTGTTCGGCGCTGAAACTGACACCTTCCAGCCAGCGCCGCGCCTCCATCACCGGCGGCGGCGTCGTGGCGCGCATGTTGGGATTGATCACAGCCATGCGCGAATGCCCCCGAAATGTTATGCGACCGAGGTGATCTCGGCCAGCAGCTCTACCTTCGCCTTCGCCGCGCCAGAGTCGATCGACTCCCGCGCCTGCTCGACGCCTTCCTGCAATGTGGCGGCCTTGTCGGCCACAACCAGAGCGGCGGCAGAATTGTACAGCACCGCGTCGCGATAGGCCGAATGCGCGCCGTCCAGCAGAGCCCGGAACGCTCGGGCGTTTTCCTCCGGCGCTCCGCCCAGCAGATCCTCAAACGGATGCTGCGGCAGTCCGGCATCTTCGGGATGCAGTTCGCGCTCGGTGACCTCGCCATTCTCCAGCGCCGCCACCCAGCTGATTCCAGCAATCGACAGCTCGTCAGTGCCGTCTCCGCCATGCACCAGCCAGGCCTTTTCGGTGCCAAGCTCGCGCAGGGTTTCGGCCATCGGCCGGATCATCGCCCGCGAAAACGCGCCGGTCAGCTGGCGTTTCACAAAGGCCGGGTTGGTCAACGGGCCGAGAATGTTGAAAATCGTCCGCGTGCCCAGCTCGGCACGGGTGGGCATCACATGGGCCATCGCCGGGTGATGCATCGGCGCCATCATGAAGGCGATTCCGGCTTCATTCAGCGCCCGCTCCACCACTTCCGGCCCGACTAGAACATTCACCCCAAGCTGGGTAAGCGCGTCTGCCGCCCCGGATTTCGAGCTGAGGTTGCGGTTGCCATGCTTGGCCACGACCACACCTGCACCTGCCACCACAAAGGCGGTGGCGGTCGAGATGTTCAGCGTGCCCTTGCCGTCACCGCCGGTGCCGACAATATCCATCGCCCCTTCAGGCGCATCCACACGCTTGCATTTCTGCCGCATCACATGGGCGGCGGCGGCGTATTCGTCCACCGTTTCGCCCCGCGTGCGCATCGCCATCAGCAGCCCGCCAATCTGGCTGGGCGTCGCTTCGCCCTCGAACATGATCTGAAAGGCCAGCTGCGCTTCGGCGCGGGTCAGGGGGCGTTCACAGGCTGCCCCGATCAGGGGCTTGATCGAGTCGCTCATGCAGGAAGTCTCACCATCTTGAGGAAGTTTTTCAGCATTGCATGGCCATGTTCCGAACGGATCGATTCCGGGTGGAACTGCACGCCTTCAATCGGCAGGGTCTTGTGACGCAGGCCCATGATCGTGCCGTCTTCCAGCCATGCGGTGATTTCAAGGCAATCGGGCAGGCTTTCGCGCTCGACCACCAGCGAATGATAGCGCGTGCCCTGCAGTGGCGAGGGCAGCCCTTCGAACACGCCTTTGCCCGCATGATGGATCTCGCCCATCTTGCCATGCACGATCTCTTTCGCCCGCACCACCTTGCCGCCAAAGGCCTGACCAATGGTCTGGTGGCCCAGACAGACGCCCAGAAGCGGCATCTTCACCTCGGCCGCCGCAAGGCTGAGGGGCAGGCAGATGCCCGCCTGATCGGGGTCGCAGGGGCCGGGCGACAGCACGATCCCCTCGGGGCGCAGCGCCATGGCTTCCTGCACATTCAGCGCATCATTGCGCACAACTTTCACCTCTGCGCCCAGTTCGCCGAGATAGTGAACGAGGTTGTAGGTGAAACTGTCGTAGTTATCGATCAGCAGGATCATGGCCTAAGTCCGGTAAAAGGGGTTTTCTGGCATACTTGTCGGGGTATACATGTGCAGAGCCGCCGCCGAGGGTCAAGACGTGCGGAGGAAAGAATGCGAAGGAGCAGATCGTGCTAAGGGGCATCATTTTCGGGCTCGTTGTGGCTGTATTGGGCTTCGGCGTGGCAATGTTGAAGCTGGGGCCGGTGGAAATGTCCCCGGTTCTGTCGGCACCTGTTGCGGTGCCAAGCGCGGGCGATTCCACTGCGGCACCCGATCAAACGGCGCCCGAACAGTCTGCGCCTGATCAGACCGCACCTGATCAGGCGGCGCCTGCCGAGGGTATGACGACCCCGCTCGATACCGCCCCCCCGCAACCGGAGGCGCCGGTTGCCGATACGACGACCACAGCCCCTGCCACTGATAGCACGGCACCTGACGCCGCCGCGCCCGGCGCTGTGATGCCGGACGCCGTGATGCCCGACACCACGATGCCCGATGCGGCGATGCCAGAGGCAACGCCGCCTGCTGCCGATACCGCGCCCACCGCTCCGGATCAGGCCGCGCCCGAGGCCACCCCCTCTGGTGCAATGGCGCCGGAAAGTGACGACACCGCCGCGACCGCTCCGGCAATGCAAGACGGGGCAGAGAATGCTGCTGAAGCCGCATCCGCTGGCGGCGAGGACGATACCGCGATGGCGGTCGGCGATGACATGCCTGTGCCCGACGCCGCTATGGCCGATGACAAGGTCGCCCCCGCCGCGCCCGATCTGGCTGACGATTCCGCTCCCGACAGAAGCGCCGACGCGGCCCCCGCGCCGTCGATGCCGGTCGTGCCCGACGATAATACCACCGCTGAATCCACCGAACCCGGCCCCGAAATCCTGACGTTGCCGGATGGCGCGCTGCCCGATCCCGGCGTGGTCACCAGCCGCCTGCCGCGCATCGGCGATAGCACCGTGCCCGCCGACGACACGCCCAGCCCGACCCTTGCGCCGGTGCCACCGCTTGTCTCTGCTGCGCAACCTGATCAGGTGGCCGATGGCGTGGTCACCGGGCGTTTGCCCTCCATCGGTGCCCCAGCCGGGGGAGAATCCGCCGCGCCAGAGGCCGGGTCTGCCCCGTTGCCCGCGTTCGAACGCAATGCAATCCCGTTCCCGGAGGCCACCGGCCAGCCGCTTCTGTCGTTCCTGCTGATCGATTCCGGCGTTGGTCGCGACGCAATGCGCGATCTCGACAAGCTGCCCTTTCCGGTGACGGTCGCGGTGAACGCTGCCGATTCTGGTGTGGCCGATGCGATTGATTTCTACCGCGGCAAGGGCGCCGAGGTGGTGGTGATCGTGCCGCTGCCTGTCAACGCCACCCCAGCCGATGTCGAGGTCAATCTCGAAGCCTATACGCCGCTGCTTGATCTGGCTGTGGCGGCGATGGTCGAGCCCGAGGCTGACTTCCAGACGCTGGGCGATGGCGCGGTGCAATTTGGCGCTCATCTCGTCGCCTATGGGCTTGGGCTTGTCACCTTCCCGTCAGGGCTCAACACCGGCCACAAGGCGGCGCAGAAAGAGGGCGTTCATGCCGGTCTGGTGTTCCGCGATCTCGATGGCGAGGGCCAGTCGGGGTCTGTGATCCGCCGCTTCCTCGACAATGCCGCCTTCCGGGCGCGCAACGAACAGGGGGTGATCGTGGTGGCCCATACCAAAGCCGAAACCCTGCAAGCGCTGCTGGAATGGTCGCTCGGCACCCGGGCGCAGAATGTCACGCTGGCGCCGGTCTCAGCGGTGCTGCGGGCACAATAAGGGCGCGCAACCAGATCGGCGCGCGCCCTTTGAATTTCTGCCTTAGCGTTTCGTGCTGGCCAGTCGGAAAGTGATCGCGGCCGCAAGGCCAAAGAGCACTTTCGAGGTCAGGCTCGCGCCATAGGGCACGATCGTAACAAAGTCCGGATTGATCACCGGCAGCAGCACGAAGAAGTTCATCGCCCAGATCGCCACCAATCCCGCCACGACCATGAGCGGTTCCCAGATCGTGCCCGCGATGCGCGGCAGAACCCGTGGGATCGCGACGGCAAAGGCCAAACCGATCATCAGCGCCAGCAGCATATGAATAACGATGCCCAGCGCCACCACGCCAGAGGCGGTATCCGCCAGCCCCGGCAGCACCGAAACCGTCACCCCGCGCGCCACAAGGGCGGCATCGTGCCCGGTCAGCGACTGGTAGAGCATGATCCAGCCAATCTCGGCGGCGCCACCGGCAAGCCCCGCTATGGTTCCAACTTTCAGCCCGCGAGCGATGGGCGATGACGGCATGTGAATCTGTTCGGATGTCATGGAAAATCCCCTGAACCTGAAAACTGTCGCGCGTTCCCTTGGATCGTGACGATGCATTGCTCATCCGTCAAGGGAGCGGGCACTGGGGCATTCAACCGCAGGTTTGGCCTCGGGGGTGAGTTGAGCGCATGAAAAAGCCGCCCGCAATCGCGGACGGCCCATGTTTTCCTGCCGTCAGGCTCAGGCGGTCGCTTTGGCCAGCGCCTGATCGAGATCGGCGATGATGTCGTTCACATCCTCGATGCCGATCGACAGGCGCACCACATTGTCGCCCGCGCCCGCTGCCGCGCGCTGTTCGGCGCTGAGCTGGCGGTGGGTGGTCGAGGCCGGGTGGATCACCAGCGAGCGCGCATCGCCGAGGTTGGCGACATGGCTGAACAGCTCAAGGCTATCAACCAGCTTCACGCAGGCCTCATAGCCGCCCTTCACCGCAACGGTGAACAGCGCACCGGCGCCTTTCGGCACGATCCGCCCCGCAACATCCTTGTATTTCGAGCTGCCGAGCCCGGCATGGGTGACCTTCTCGATGCGCGGATCGGCTTCCAGCCATTCCGCCACCTTCTGAGCATTGGCCACATGCTTCTGCATGCGCAGCGACAGGGTTTCGATCCCCATCAGGGTGTAATGCGCACCCTGCGGGTTCATCGTCATGCCCAGATCGCGCAGCCCCACGGCGATGCCGTAGAAGGTATAGGCCATCGCGCCCAACGCTTCGTGGAACTTGAGCCCGTGATAGGCCGGTTCCGGTTCGCTGAGCGAGGGGAACTTGCCCGAGGCAGACCAGTCGAACTTGCCGCTATCGACCACCACGCCGCCGGTCACGGTGCCGTTGCCGGTCATGTATTTGGTCAGCGAATGCACCACCAGCGTGGCGCCATGGGCAATCGGGTTGCACAGATAAGGCGTCGCCGTGGTGTTATCGACCACCAGCGGCAGGCCCGCGTCAGCTGCGACTTTGCCGATGGCATCCAGATCAGTGACCACGCCGCCCGGATTGGCGAGGGTTTCGCAGAAGATCGCGCGGGTCTTGTCGTCAATCGCCGCCGCCACCGCTGCCGGATCGTCGAAATCGACGAATTTGGCTTCCCAGCCGAAGCGTTTGAACACTTGCGTGAACTGGGTGAACGTGCCGCCGTATAGCCGGGTCGAGGCCACGATGTTCAGCCCCGGACCCATCAGCGGATAAAGCGCCATGAGCTGCGCGGCATGGCCCGACGAGGTGCAAACCGCGCCCACGCCACCTTCCAGCGCCGCAATCCGGTTGGCCAGCGCCGCCACGGTGGGGTTGGTCAGACGCGAATAGATATAGCCCACTTCCTGAAGGTTGAAGAGCGCCGCAGCGTGGTCGGCATCGCGAAACACATAGGCGGTGGTCTGATAAATCGGCACCTGGCGCGCGCCGGTGGCCGGATCGGGCTCGGTGCCCGCATGAACCTGAAGCGTGTCAAAACCCTGGGTCATTTTTCTCTCCCTGACTACTGGCCCTGATTGTTGGGCGGAGGCTAGAACATTGTTCCGGCACCGGCAATTGGGGCAGACGCAAAAGGACCACTGTTCTGTCTCGCCCGGAGAATCCGGACCAGTGTCAGGCCGAAAGTGGCAATAAGCGGCTGTCTTCCAGCGCCGCCGTGCGGTGCGCGCCAAGGCGCTGCGCCTCCGGACTCTGGGCAAAGGCCAGAAAGCTTGAAACGCTGGCTTGCCGCACCAGCAGCACATGATCCCAGCCTTCGCCCTCCGGCCCGATAAACCAATCCCCGCCGCGCCCCTCGAACAGCACCTCGCCACCCAAAGCCTGAAGCAGGGGTGTAATCCCCGCGCTGTAGAGCGCATAGGCCTCGGCGCCGCTGATCGGCCGGGCAGGGGCCAGATCCGGCGCCGCGCTGTAATCGGCGATCTCGCGGAATTTCAACAGGTTGAGCATCACAACCGGCCTGTCCATCCCGCGCGCGATCAAGGCGGCGGCGGTGCGGTTAGTGGGGGCAATATGGGTCATATCAGCCTCGCAAGGTTCAATGCATGGTTCTGGATGTCTTCGGGCCAAGCGCTCATCGCAATGGCAAAGGCCGCCGCGTCGCCTGCATAAAGCGTGCGGATCGCCGCCTCGTAGCCCGGCAGGTCGCCCGCCATGGTGGTGAGAAACCGATAGGCAGAATCGGGGCGGGGGCCATCGCTATCGGCCCGCATCGCCTCTTCCACCAGACGGCGCAGAGCAGCCGAGGCGCCGCCGCGCTGGCTGCGCAGCCAGTCCCAATGGCGCGGCAGCAGCGTAACTTCGCGGGCCGTCACCCCAAGTTTTGGGCGCCCGCGCGGGGCTGTGCCGCCGGTCAGGTCTAAATCAATCTGCGCACCGGTTTCGTTGGAAAAGATCAGCACTCCGTCCGGATGCGGCCCCATCGGGGCGAGCCGGGCTTCCAGCTCGGCCCGACTGCCGCTGGCCAGTTTCCTGTCGCCCTGAAAGGCGGTGAAGGTTTCTTCGGTCATCCGATCCTCATTTACACCCGGGTAATAACATGAGAGAGGTAATTATACCCGGGTAATAAAGGAATCAAGGGAGCATCGCATGATCAGCAAGGAAAATCGCCGCGCGGCCAAGCAGGCCTGGCTCGAACGCAAGGAAGTTTGGGCGATTTGCGAGGTGCGCATTGGCGCGGCGAGCTGGGTCAGCCTGACCCCCGACGCCAAAGCGCTGGAAAACCGCATCGGCTTCATGCTGCGTCAGCGCAGCGAGCCGGTGCAGGGGATGAAATCCGCCTATGCCGAGGCAGGGGAGATGCGCTTTGAAGTGCTGGAATGGCTGGACCTGGAGCTTTCCCCGATGGCCCGCGAGCGGATTGGCGCGGGGCGGCTGGAGCATTGGTCCGCAGAGCTTTCTGCCCGGATCTTCTGACCGCGTCTTTGATCGCCAAATACCTTGCAGGGGGTGCGGGGGATGCAAAATCCCCCGGGGCTCAGCGCATCCAGAAGCCTTCGCGCTTGATCATGTTGCGGATTTTCCGTTCGGAATTCGGCAGGGCGTCGCGGTCGAACAGTGCGCGCACCTTCTGGCCCCGGCCCTGATAGATCATCCGTAGCATCGGCTCATAGGCTTTTAGAACCTTCTTCACCCGATTGGGCGCGGCAGCTTCCTCGATCGCGGCAATCGTCCGGTCGCTTTCGCGGGCATAGGCCAGTGGCAGGATCCGCCAGTGACAGCTCACATCGCCATCCAGCCCGTCTAGTTCCGGCCCCGGCCGTCCGCCACCGAAGGAATGAATCACCAGCGGCAGCGCCACCTGATCGAGCCAGGGATCGAGGCTTTGCAGCACCAGCTCGTCGGGCCGGTCGTCGCGGATCGCCAGCGCATAGTCGAGAAAGCGCTGCCGGAACGCCACCGGATCAGCTCCGAAAAACCAGCCTGCGTTGAAATAGAGGTAGCGCGCCCAGTATTCGTTGGGCTCCGACAGATCGAGCGAGCTTTCGAAATCCAGCCCAAACTTGTCGTAGAGCGATTTCCAGATCTGGGCATAACCCGGCCCGTAAAGCTCAATCTCAGGCCAGGTCCCCTCGCGTTTCATCGAGGCCGAGGGGCGCGAGAAATCAAACGGCACCTCCGACAGCTTGCCGGTGATCACCGTGTCGCTATCGAAGAAAACGAAAGGCTCGCCCGCGGGCAGCGTGGCCAGGGCCTCGATCTTGTTGCCGTTTCGGTAAGAGGCACCGAAATGCCGGGCCTCGAAGGGCACGATCTCGGCCCCCAGATCGACCAGCGCGGCACGCGCATCCTCATCCATACAAGGGTTTTCGCCCCACCAGATTTCCCCCGGTTGGGGTTCTGCGACAACAATTTTCCCCTTGAAGCTGGGGTCGGCGCGCTTAAGTGTTGATACAAAGAGCAGGGCTTCGTATTGCAACCGTCCTGATTGGCCGACAACCATAACGTTAAAGGTCGGTCGATTTTTCGCTTGGTTTGCCATCGGCGCTTTGCCTGCTCTTTGGATTTCTGCCACTATAGGCAGATGAGGCGGAAGGGAAAGACGTGAGCAACATCGTGCAGGAGCACAAATGAAACGTTTTATGATGACGCTTGCCGCGCTAATAGTCGCTCTGCCTGCTGCTGCGCAGCAATACACGACGGCTGCCGAAGTGCGGCCGATCCTCGATGCCACCAAATCGAAATGGGTTTCGGTGCGTGAATATGACGGGAAAGACCTGCTCTATTTCACCCATCTGATGGCGTGGCGCTGTGGGATCGACAAGATTTTCTTCGCCGTGAATGGCGGGGCTGAAACGCGCTGGAAGGGCGAAGCCTGCTATGATGGCGAAGTGCAACCCAATGCGATCAAGGCCACCGATGTGCTGCCGTTCGTCACCTTCCCGCTGGGATCGGTGAACAGCGTTACCATCCGGCTGGAATATGACGACGGCTCCAGCGACAGCGCCAGCTATGAGCGCGGAAAGATCCTGACGCAGTAGCATTGGGAACTGGATCGAGATCAGCACACCCCTGCCAGACCGGCGGGGGTGTTTGCATTTGGGCTAGTCGGTTTCGAAATGCCCGTAATCGCCGCCCAGAAACAGCCTTGGGTCGGTGTCATCCTCACAGGAGATCCGGGTGACATGGGCAATGATCACCGTGTGATCGCCCGCGTCGATCCGGTCGCGGGTGGTGCATTCAAACCGGGCAGGGCAGCCGGAAATCAGCGGCACCCCGGCCTCTGAAAGGGTCCAGTCGCAATGCTCGAAGGCTTCGGCGGAATTGGCAAAGCCCCAGGTGATCGCGTCCTGATCCCGCCCCATCACATGCAGGGCGAAATGCGGCGCGGCGATGAAGGCGTCATGGCGGCGCGAGGCTTTGGCCGGGCACCAGAGGATCAGCGGCGGATCGAGCGAGACCGAGGTAAAGCTGTTGGCGGTGATCCCCAAAGGCCCGCGCGCGCTGGCCGTTGTCACCACCGTTACGCCGGTCGCAAACCGTCCGAAGGCCGCGCGCAGGGCGCGGGCCTCATTGGGGTCGGGGGGTAAGCTCTGTGCCATATCGTTCCTCGCCTGCGCAGAGACCCTAGCCCCGAACGGATTCGGGTGAAAGCCGGAAGCAGATCAGACGGCCGCATCTTCGGCGGGCATCGCGTTGCCCATGCCGCAGAACATCTCGTAGATCACTTCAAGAATGCGCCGGGGCCGGTCATCGGCCAGCGAATAATAGATCGCCTTGCCATCACGGCGCGGCGTCACCAGCCCCTCCATCCTGAGGCGGGCAAGTTGCTGCGACACTGCCGCCTGACGGGCATGCAGAATCTGTTCAAGCTCGGTCACCGATTTCTCACCATTCACCAACGCACACAGGATCATCAATCGACCTTCATGGCTGATCGCCTTCAGCAGCGCCGAAGCGTCGCAGGCGCTCGACATCATCGAATTCAGGTCGTCCTCGGTCATTTCCGAAGTAAGAACGGGGGTGGCCATACGTGGCTCCTCACGTGTTTCTGTTCGCTTTATGTCATATTCACATAGGCGATTGCTGGTTAAGGATCAATTCATGCTGGCAGCAACGTGGGAAAACGTCGCGGCAAAATAATATTCACAAAAATGCATGTGAGGTCTTTACCTGCGAAAACTCCGTACCTAACTCTGTCCCCAAGCGGCGCGATTACCCGTGCCAGTTCACATTGCCGGTGCGCCGGCTGCACGAAACAGGCCGGGAGACCGGCTACCTAGGAACAAACGGATGAAAGACATGGCCTTCAGCTACCCCGTCGATATTGCAGTAAAACCAGAGGTTCAGGCGTTTTTTGACGCTGCCACCAACACGATTTCCTATGTAGTGAAAGACCCGAACTCGACCTCCTGCGCTGTGATCGACAGCGTCATGGACATGGATTATGCCGCCGGACGCATCAGCTACGAGCACGCCGACGAGATCATCGCCTATATCGAGGCGAACGGTCTGAAGCTGGAATGGCTGATCGAGACCCATGTGCACGCCGATCACCTGTCGGCGGCGCCCTATATCCAGAAAAAGCTGGGCGGCAAGATCGGCATCGGCTCGAACATCACCGTGGTTCAGGACGTGTTCGGCAAAGTGTTCAACGAGGGCACCGAGTTCCAACGTGACGGCTCGCAATTCGACGAGCTGTTCGAAGATGGCGACACCTACCAGATCGGCAGCATGACGGCGGTTGCGCTGCATACGCCGGGTCATACGCCCGCTTGCATGACCCATGTGATCGGCGATTCTGCCTATGTGGGCGACACGCTGTTCATGCCCGATGCGGGCTCGGCGCGGGCCGATTTCCCCGGTGGCGATGCGGCGACACTTTATGACTCGATCCAGAAAGTGCTGGCGCTGCCGGATGAAACCCGCCTGTTCATGTGCCATGACTACGGCGCGGATGGGACGCGCGACATCGCCTGGGAAACCACCGTGGGTGCCGAAAAAGCCGACAACATCCATTTCGGAGCGGGCAAGACCCGTGAGGATTTCATCAAGTTCCGCACCGAACGTGACGCCACGCTCGGCATGCCCCGCTTGATCATTCCCTCGCTGCAGGTAAACATGCGCGCCGGTGAAATGCCGCCGGCAGACAAGGACGGGAAGACCTTCCTGAAAGTCCCGGTCAACGTGCTCTGACGAGGGAGAGACTACAGGATGGACATGAAGCAACTGGATCAGCAGGTGTTTGTAGCCAAGCAGATCCGCCCGGAAGACGTACCGCATCTGGCGGCGGCGGGCTTCAAATGCGTGATGTGCAACCGGCCGGATGGCGAAGATACCGATCAGCCCGATTGGGATGATATCGCCGCAGCCTGCGCCCAGAACGGCATCGACGCACGCTATGTGCCGCAGGCCGACCGCAACCCAACCGACTACGCCGTCGCCGGGTTTGCTGCCGCCATGCGCGAGACCGAGGGCAAGGTCTTTGCCTTCTGCCGCACCGGCACGCGCTGCGAGATCCTGTGGAACGCCGCCAAGGCCCGGCTGGCACAACCGGTCGCGTGAGCGCTCTAGGATAAGCCAATCGCGCCTCCCGGATGCTTCGGGAGGCGCTTTCGTTCAGACCGAAGACCAGAGAAAGGGGCCACGATGGCTGCCGAACCTTTTCGCATGTCCACCCATGCGATTCTGAAGTTCTTTCCGATCCTCGATTGGGGGCGGAGCTATGGGCGCGACACGCTCACCTCCGATCTGGTTGCCGCCGCGATCGTCACGATCATGCTGATCCCGCAATCGCTGGCCTATGCATTGCTGGCGGGACTGCCCGCCGAAATGGGCCTTTATGCTTCAATCCTGCCGCTCATCGCCTATGCGGTGTTCGGCACCTCGCGCGCCCTTGCGGTGGGGCCGGTGGCGGTGGTGTCGCTGCTGACCGCCGCTGCCGTTGGCAATCTGGCGATGCAGGGCACGGCGGAATATGCCGCAGCGGCGATTGTTCTGGCCTTTCTGTCCGGGCTGATGCTCACCGCGATGGGGGTGTTCCGCCTTGGCTTTCTGGCCAATTTCCTCAGTCACCCGGTGATCGCCGGTTTCATCACCGCCTCGGGCATCATCATCGCCACTTCGCAGCTCAAACACATCCTCGGAATTCCCACCTCCGGCTCGTCGCTGGTGGAGATCGTACTGAGCCTCATCGAGCATCTGCCCGAAACCAACCTGATCACGCTAGTGCTCGGGGCCGGGGCGACCGGGTTCCTTTTCTGGGTGCGCAAAGGGCTGAAACCTCTGCTGATCAGATGGGGCCTCGGTCCGCGCCTCGCTGATGTCCTCGCCAAGGCCGGGCCGGTGGCCGCCGTGGTGGTGACAACCCTGATCAGCTTCGGCTTTGGCCTCAGTGAGAAGGGCGTGAAGATCGTCGGCGATGTGCCCTCGGGCCTGCCGCCGCTCACCATCCCGAGCTTCGATCTGTCGCTGTGGACCTCGCTGGCGGGCTCGGCCTTCATCATCTCGATCATCGGCTTCGTCGAGTCGATCTCGGTGGCGCAAACGCTGGCCGCCAAACGCCGTCAGCGCATCGTGCCCGATCAGGAACTGGTGGGCCTTGGCACATCCAACATCGCCTCGGCGCTGTCCGGGGGCTTTCCGGTCACCGGCGGCTTTTCGCGCTCGGTGGTGAATTTCGATGCCGGTGCCGAAACCCCCGCTGCCGGGGCCTTCACCGCTGTGGGTATCACGCTTGCCGCGCTGTTTCTCACCCCGATGCTCTACTTCCTCCCGAAAGCCACGCTGGCCGCCACGATCATCGTCGCGGTGCTGAGCCTGGTTGACTTCTCGATCCTCAAACGCACCTGGGACTATTCCAAGGCGGATTTCTCCGCCGTGGCTGCCACGATCCTGATCACGCTGGGTTTCGGGGTCGAGCTGGGGGTGTCTTCCGGCGTGGTACTCTCGATCGTGCTCTACCTCTACAAAACATCGCGCCCGCATATTGCCGAGGTCGGGCTGGTGCCGGGCACCGAGCATTTTCGTAACATCAACCGCCATGAGGTGCTGACCAATCCCGAGCTTCTGACCCTTCGGCTCGACGAAAACCTCTATTTCGCCAATGCCCGCTATATCGAGGATTACGTGCTCGATCGCCTCTCGCGCGGCCAGCCGGTGAAGCATGTGGTGCTGATGTGCTCGGCGGTGAACGTGATCGACCTTTCGGCACTGGAAAGCCTGGAAGAAATCAACCGGCGCCTTTCGGATATGGACATCACCCTGCACCTGTCCGAAGTGAAAGGCCCAGTGATGGACAAGCTCGAACGCACCCATTTCCTCAAGGAGCTGTCAGGCCGGGTCTATCTCAGCCAGTATGCCGCGATGCAGGAACTGGGGCCGGTGGCGGCGCAATAGGTGGCGGAAGGATTCCAGCGTGTCTGTGCGCAAATCGAGGGGGTAGGTCTCAGAAATACATAGATAATTTCACGTTGCCGTGAAGTCATCGCACGGCGCTGGATTGAAATGTCGGGCTGCGGATACTGGCGCACAGGCTGTGCCTGAACGCAAATAGGAGCCCCCGATGATCATTTCGCCGCCGCGCCAAGGGTTGCGCGCTTTTGCCTCTCTGGCTCTGACCGGGGCCTTGATGCTGGTTTCTCCGGGGCTCGCACAGGCCGGAACGCGCACCTATGCGCTGGAATATGACCAGTCTCAGGTGATGTTCGCTGTCGATTTCGGCAGCGACGAGATCAAGGGCCAGATGCCGGTGGCCGAGGCGGATCTGAAACTCGATTTCAGCAATCCGGCGCGCTCGACCGTCAATGTATCGGTCGATGCCAGTCAGGCCGATACCGGGGTGGATTTCGCCACGCAGGCGATGAAAGGCCCGGACGTGCTCGACACCGCGCATTCACCGCTGCTGTCCTTTGTCAGCCGCCGGGTCACGGAAACCGGCGAGCCGGGCGGAGCGCAGATCGAGGGCGACATCACCGTGCGCGGCGTGACCCGTCCGATCATCCTTGATGCCGTTCTCTACCGGCCGCAGGGCTCGGTGGAGGGTGATCTGACAAATCTCACCATCGTGCTGACCGGGGCGCTGTCGCGTACCGATTTCGGCGCTGATGGCTGGAAGGATTTCGTCGGTGACGAGGTGCGGCTGACGATCCGGGCCCATATTCATCAGGCCGGTTGAGATGTCGGCGCGCAACGGCGCCGAAAGCTTCGGCTGGGTCTCTCAGGCTTTGCACTGGGCCATGGCGGTGGGTATTCTGTTCATGCTCGGCTTTGGCTTCGTGCTCGCCCGGATGCAGCCGACATTCGGCAATTTCTGGCTTTACGGCTTGCACAAGACCCTCGGAATCACGCTTCTGGCGCTCATTCTGGTTCGGATCATCTGGCATCGGATCAGCCCGCCGCCAGAGCCGCTTGGCACCGCACTTTGGCAAAGCCGCGCTGCGCGGGCAGGGCATGGCACGCTCTATCTGCTGATGCTGGCGGTGCCTCTGGTGGGCTGGATCGCCAGCTCGGCCAGCGGCATTGATACGGTGATTTTCAACCACATCACCCTGCCGCGCATCGCGCCGGTGTCGCAGGGGGTATCCCACGGTTTCTTTCTGGCGCACAAGCTGCTGACCTGGCTTCTGGAGCTGGTCCTGCTGCTGCATGTCGGCGCGGCGCTGCATCATCACTTTGTTTTGCGAGACAGGACGTTGCGCCGGATGATCCGAGGCTGAGCCCCACCTCCCGGGCGAAACGATAACAATTCCAAGAGGTTTGAAACGCCACAAGATTGGGCGCATTCCCGCCGCTTGGCAGAACCGGGGCGATAAAACCGTCCGGTTCTGACCCGGCGGTCTATACATCCCCGGTCAGTTGACTGTATACCACGCACAATTGTGTGATCCGTAGGAAGAAGGGCAAACCCATGGCGGAAGAGGAATTCGAGCTTGATCTCGATGATCTTGAACGGCGGATGAGTGGTGCGATTGACTCGCTGAAACATGAATTTGCCAGTCTGCGGACCGGTCGCGCCTCGGCGACGATGGTCGAACCCATTCACGTCGATGCCTATGGCACGATGACACCGATCAACCAGGTGGGCACGGTGAACGTGCCGGAGCCGCGGATGGTCACCATCAACGTCTGGGACAAGGCGCTGGTCAACAAGGTTGAGAAAGCGATCATGGAATCGGGTCTCGGGATCAACCCGCAGACCAACGGTACCATCATCATGCTGCCGATTCCCGAACTGAACGAAGAGCGCCGCCGCGAGCTGACCAAGGTCGCCGCGCAATATGCCGAAAGCGCCCGCGTCGCGGTGCGTAACGTGCGCCATCACGGCATGGATCTGCTGAAGCGGAACAAGGACGGGATGAGCGAAGACGACCAGAAATTCTGGCAAGAAGCGGTGCAGGACCTGACCAACAAGTTTGTTGCCAACGTCGACAAAGCACTTGAGATCAAGCAAGAAGAGATCATGCAGGTCTGATGCGGCTTCGTTCGCAGCTGGGAGATATTGGTGAAGCGTATGAACGGTAACACCTCAAAAGAGGCCGGCACTGCGGTTCAGGGCGATCTTGCCACCGGACCGCGCCATGTGGCCATCATCATGGATGGCAATGGCCGCTGGGCGAAAAGCCGCGGTCGTCCGCGGCTGTTTGGCCACCATGCCGGGGCCAAACGGGTGCGCGAGATTGTTGAAGCCTGCCCGGATCTCGGGGTCAAATACGTTACCATTTTCGCCTTCTCGACCGAGAATTGGCGCCGCACGCAGGTTGAAGTGGCCGGGCTGATGAGCCTGTTTCGCCGCTACATCCAGAAAGAGGCGCGCGACCTGAAAGACGAGGGCGTGCGTGTGCGCTTCATCGGCGACCGGGTGAAGCTCGACAAAAAGCTGCAAAAGCTGATGGACGATCTGGAAACGCTGACCGAGGAAAATACTCGCGTCAACCTGACCATCGCCATCAACTATGGCGGCCGCGACGAGGTGGCCCGTGCCACCAAACGGCTGGCCGAAGATGTGGCCGCCGGTCTGCTCGATCCCGAGACGATCGACGAGGAAACCCTGCCGAAATATCTCGATACCTGCGTTCTGCCTGACCCGGATCTGGTGATCCGCACCTCGGGCGAAGCACGGATTTCCAACTTCCTGCTCTGGCAATCGGCCTATGCAGAATACGAGTTCATCGACACGCTCTGGCCCGATTTTTCGGCCGAGATTTTCGAGGGTATCGTGCAGAACTATTCCGGGCGTGATCGCCGCTTTGGTGGCGTGAAGAATGCCTGACGCCGACAAGGCGGGCGGCTCGAAATGGGCCGATCTCGGAACGCGGTTGGTTTCGGCTCTGGTGTTGAGCGCCGTGGCCTTCGGCGCGCTTTGGGCGGGCGGATATGTCTGGTCTGCCCTGATCGCGTTCGCGGCCGTTCTGATGTTCTGGGAAATTGCTCCGCTCTGTGAGCCGGGCATTGCCGGGGCGCGCCGGACCCTTCTGGCGCTCGCGCCGCTTCCCTTTACCGCACTCACCATCATAGCCTCTGCGCCGGTGATGGATGATCTGCTGCTGGGCGAGAGCTTGCTCACTGCGCCGATGCGGACCGCCCATGGTCTTGCCCTCATCTTCGCACTCGCCCTTGGCGCCCTGATCCTGCGATCCGGTCGGCTGATCTGGCTGGGCTATGGTCTGCTGGTACTGATCGGGGCCTATGCGCTCGGTTTCATGCGCATTCTTGGCGGCATGCCGCCGGTGCTGGTGCTGGTGCTGATCGTGGTGATTTCCGATGTCGCGGGCTACATGTTCGGCCGTCTTCTGGGTGGGCCGAAATTCTGGCCCCGCGTCAGCCCCAAGAAAACCTGGTCGGGCACCTTGGCAGGCTGGATTGGGGCCGCCCTGTTCGGTGCGCTGATCATGCCGGGCCTTCTGTCGCAGGAATATGGCTACGAAATGCCCGCGCTCGCAGCCGCATTCGTGGCCGCGCTGCTGGCCTTCGCCGGGCAGATGGGCGATATTATCGAAAGCGCGATGAAGCGGCATGCGGGGCTCAAAGACAGCTCGCAGCTTATCCCGGGCCATGGCGGTGTGCTCGACCGCTTTGATGCCCTGATCGCGGCAGCGGCTCTGGCGGGGATCGTAACCCTTCCATATTATTTGATCGGCTGAGACATGACACGACGCATTTCCATCTTCGGCGCCACCGGCTCGATCGGGGAAAGCACGATTGATCTGATCGCGCGCGATCCGGATTCCTATGACGTTGTCGCGCTCACCGGCGGGCACAATGTGGCGCGGCTGGCCGAACAGGCCAAAGCGCTCCGGGCCGAAGTCGCGGTGACGGCACATGAAGAAAACCTGCCTGCCTTGCGCGAGGCACTGGCCGGCACCGGCATCGAAGCCGCTGCCGGGGCAGGGGCCATCGAAGAGGCCGCCCGTCGCCCCACCGATTGGGTGATGTCCGCCATTGTCGGGGCAGCCGGTCTGCCGCCGGGGCTGGCCGCGCTGGAAACGGGCGCAACTCTGGCTCTCGCCAACAAGGAAAGCCTTGTGACCGCCGGGAAACTGGTGCTGGACACCGCCCGCAAACACGGCGCCCGGCTCTTGCCGGTGGATAGCGAGCATTCGGCGGTGTTTCAGGGCCTTGTCGGCGAAGACATGGAAGCCGTCGAGCGGGTGATCATCACCGCTTCCGGTGGCGCCTTCCGTGACTGGCCGATTGAAAAGCTCGCCCATGCCACACTGGCCGAAGCCTCCTGCCACCCGAACTGGGATATGGGCCAACGCATCACCATTGATAGCGCCTCGATGTTCAACAAGGCGCTGGAGCTGATCGAAACCCGCGAATATTTTGGCGTCGATCCCAGCAAGATCGAAGTGCTGGTGCATCCGCAATCACTGGTACATGCGCTGGTCGGCTTCAAGGATGGGGCGCTGATGGCGCATCTGGGCGCCGCCGATATGCGCCACGCCATCGGTTACGCGCTGAACTGGCCCGAGCGCAAACATGTGCCGGTCGAGCGGCTCGATCTGGCCAAGATCGCCCAGCTTGAGTTTCGTGCGCCGGACGAGGCGCGCTGGCCGGCTTTGCGTCTCGCACGCGAGGTGATGGAGGCGGACGGGCTGTCCGGCGCCGTGTTCAACGCGGCAAAGGAAGCCGCGCTTGATGGCTTCATCGCGGGCCAGATCGGATTCCTGCGGATGTCCGAGGTGGTGGAAGAGGTTCTGACGCAACTATCGGCGGATACTAGCCTTATCCATGCCGCAATCACCCTTGATAACGTGCGCGCGGCCGACCAGATGGCTAGACAGACCGCAGGCAGGATTATCGAGACCGGGGCCTGAACCCGGCAAGGAGGCAGCGTGGAACTGGGCAATCTGATCCCATCTTTTGGAAATCTGGCGCTGACCGTGCTGGCCTTCATTCTGGCATTGATTCCGATCGTGACGATTCACGAATTCGGCCACTATCTTGTGGGGCGCTGGTCGGGCATCCGCGCCGATGTGTTTTCCGTTGGCATGGGGCCGACCCTTTTCAGCCGCACCGACAAGCATGGTACGCGCTGGCAGATCGCAGCCTATCCCATCGGCGGTTACGTGAAATTCCACGGCGACGCCAACGCCGCGTCCGCAATGGCCGACGACGAACAGCTGTCGAAAATGAACGATGACGAGCGCCGCACCACCTTGCATGGTGCCCCACTCTGGGCCCGCGCGGCCACCGTCAGCGCTGGCCCGATTGCCAATTTCATCTTCTCGCTGGTGATCTTCACCACGATGATCTTCTGGGCGGGCATCCCCACCGATCCGCTGACCGTGGCCAAGGCCGATACCGTCATTGCAGGCGATCTGCAGCCCGGCGATGTGGTCGTTGCGATCGCCGGTCAGCCCACACCTGCACTCGACACCTTTCCCGATTACGTCGACACACTGCCCGATCAAAGCCCGCTGACCTGGACCGTGCGCCGTGATGGCGCCGAGATCGAAGTGCAAGCCCTGCATCCCTATCCGCCGCTGGTGAACAGCGTGAACGCGAAATCGGCAGCGATGGATGCCGGTCTGAAAGCGGGCGATCTGATCGAAACCGTCGATAGCGTGCCGGTTGCGACCTTCCACGATCTTCAGCAGATCGTGGTGAAGGGCAATGGCGCCACCATGGATCTGGGCATCAATCGCGAGGGGGAACGCCTGCATATCGCCCTCACACCGCGTCGGCAGGATCTGCCGTTGGCCGATGGCAGCTTTGATACCCGCTGGCTGATCGGCATCGGCGGTGGTTTGCTGTTTGAACCGGCCACCAAAGCCCCCGGGCTGTGGGATTCGCTCAAAGGCGGCTACGATCAGGTTGCCTACATCCTGCGCGCGTCACTGTCCGGGCTTGGCCATATGATTGCCGGGAAGATTTCCAGCTGCAACATGGGCGGGATCATCTCGATCGCGCAAACCTCCGGGCAGGCGGCCAGCCAGGGCACGATGAGCTTCTTTGGTTTTCTGGGGGTGCTTTCGGCCGGGATTGGTCTGCTCAATCTGTTCCCGATCCCGGTGCTCGACGGCGGGCATCTGATCTTTCACGCCTGGGAAGCCGCAACCGGAAAGCCGCCATCTGAGCGGGTTCTGGGCTGGCTGATGTCGGCTGGTCTGATCGTGGTGCTCAGCCTGATGGTCTTCGGATTGATGAACGACCTAATGTGCTGATCCGCGTCGAACCCGCAACCACCCGTTAAGAATTTGCGCCTAAAAAAGGCCATAATTCGGCAGTTGTCCGGCCATATTCGCTGCCTAAAAAAATAGAGACGACAGGCAAACAACGGACCACGATCATGGAACTTGTACATAACGGCTATCGCGGGTTGTCGCTTCTGTTCAATCTCAACTGGGACCGTATCCTCTATGTCGGCATGATCGTGCTGGCACTCTGCGCCGGCGCTTTTGTCGGTTCGCTGCTTTATTAAGCCAGAGAATTTGCTCCCAAAGGGGGCGGTGCGGATATGGGGACGCGGAGCAACAGGCTCCGCGTTTTGCGTCTATGACGCTTTGACTCCTGCCCCCTTTCCCGATACTCACGTCAGAAACTGGGATGTCTGTGCGGGTATAATAAATGTCAGATAATGTGCACCCTGCCTCTACCAAAGGCGAACCGGCTTTTGCTGCTCTGAGGCCTGCGGCAATTGCGATTTTTCTCGCGACAACGAGCATTACCGCGGCATTACCAACGCTGGCTGTGGCGCAGAGCTATTCGTTTTCTTCGGTTCAGATCGAGGGACTGGATCAGATCGACGCCAACACCGTTCTGGCCTATCTCGGATTCGGAAAAGGCGAGAGCGTAAGCTCCGCCCAGCTCAACGATGCCTATCAACGGCTTTCCGGCTCCGGTCTGTTCGAAAACGTGGTGCTGACCCCGCGTGGTGGCACACTGGTGGTCAAGGTCACCGAGCTTCCGATGATCAACCGGATCAATATCGAAGGCAACAAGGCGCTGAAAGACGATGCGCTGCTGGCGCTTCTGCAGTCGAAGCCGCGCTATGTCTACAATCCCGGCACCGCCGAACTGGACGCCCAGACGATCGCCGAAGCCTATCAGGCGCAGGGTCGGCTGGCTGCAACGGTCACGCCGCGAATCATCCGCCGCCCGAACAACCGGGTCGATCTGGTGTTCGAAGTCGCCGAAGGTAAGAACACCGAAATCGAGCGGATCACCTTCTCGGGCAACCGCGCCTTTTCGGATGCGCGTCTGCGCCGGGTGATCTCGTCGAAACAGGCGGGACTGCTGCGCTTCATCGTGACCTCCGATACGCTCGATCCCGGTCGGATCGCGTTCGACAAGCAGCTTCTGAGCGATTTTTATACCTCGCGCGGCTATCCCGATATCGAAGTGGTCGCGGTGACCTCGGAAATCAGCCCGCAGCAGGATGCAACCTATGTGACCTATCAGGTCCGCGAAGGGCAGCAGTTCAGCTTTGGCGAGATCAGCACGGCGTCAGAAGTCGAAGGCGTTGATGCCGCGATGCTGGAGCCGCTGTCCCATATCCGCACCGGCAGCACCTACAATCCAGCCGTTCTCGACCGCGCCGTCGCCCGGATGGAGAAAAAGCTGCAAGAGCAGGGCTATGGCTTTGCCCGGGTTGATCCGAAAGTCACCCGCAACGATCGCGAAGGAACGCTCGATATCGCCTTCACCGTGGTGCGCGGGCCGCGCATCGTGGTCGAGCGGATTGATATTCAGGGCAACACCACCACGTTTGATCGTGTCGTGCGTCAGCAATTCACCACGGTCGAGGGTGATCCGTTCAACCCGCGCGCCATCCGCGCCGCGGCGTCGCGTATCCGCGCGCTCGGCTACTTCTCCAATGTCGATATCCAGACCCATGAGGGCGCACAGGCAGATGCCGTGGTTGTCGATGTGAACGTTGAAGAGCAGGGCACCGGCTCGTTCAATGCCGGCGGGACCTATGCGCTTGGAACCGGCTTTGGTTTCACCCTCTCGTTTACCGAGACCAACTTCCTTGGTCGGGGGCAGTTTTTCAAGATCGCGTTTACCGGCGGGGTTGATCAGAAAAACTACGCGCTGTCCTTTGCGGAACCCTATACCTTTGGCCGCGACCTGAATGTCGGGTTTGATGCCGGGTATTCTGAAACGAGATGGTCTTCGGGCCTGTTCGAAAGCCGCACCGGGCGCTTTGAGCCTTTCGTGGGTTTCCCGATCAACGAGCTGAGCCGTGTTAAGGTCCGCGCCGCCTTCGATGCCGGGACAATGTTCGATTACACCGGCACCTCCACAATTCTGGCAGCGGAAGCCGCACGCGGCTGGCAGTTCGGCGGTCGCGCCGGTCTGGATCTTTCCTTCGACACCCGTCGCAACGGGCTTGAAGAGCCGACTTTCTTTGCTGGCAGCCTCAGCGGCGATGTCGGCGGTTTTGGCTCCGATAACCAATATTTCAAAGCCACGGCTTCGGCAAAAGTGGTGTCTGAGCTGTCCAACACCAATATCACCCTGTCTGGCTCCGTCGAAGGTGGCGGGATCATCAGCCTGAACGGAAGTGGTTCGCGGATCACCGACCGCTTCATCATGTCGCCGGATCAGCTTCTTGGCTTTGCCAGTCAGGGGATCGGGCCGCGCGACAGTGATGCGCTCGGCGGCAACTTCTACGGCGCTGCCCGGTTGGAAGCGAAATTCCCGCTTGGCCTGCCGGAAGAATACGGGATCTCCGGCGGCGTCTTCGTTCATGCCGGGTCGGTCTGGGGACTGGATAATCCCGGTCTCGTTGACGACAGCATGCATATCCGGGCCTCGACCGGGGCTGCGATCTACTGGGATAGCCCGATTGGTCCGCTGCGCTTCTCCTATGCCTATCCGCTGATGAAGCAGAGCTACGACGAGGAACAGCAGTTTGGGGTCAGCATTTCGGCCGGGTTCTGAGCGGCCATCAATGGGCGCTCTGCGGGTCATATTGCTTGCCTGGCTTCTGGTGCTGACCGGCGCCGGAACTCTGTCAGCTCAGTCGCTGGGGCAGATCGTTTCCCCGATCGCCACGCTCGACCGAGACAGGCTGTTCAAAGAATCGCTCTATGGTCAGCGGATCAGCGGCGAGCTGGCCGCCGCGACCGCTGTCATGGCGACGGAAACGCGTGACATCGAAGCAAGCCTTGCTGCGGAAGAAAAAAATCTGGCCGAGCAGCGCGCAACACTGGACCCCACCGCCTTTCGGGATCTGGCACAGGCCTTTGATGAAAAAGTGCAAAAGCTGCGTGTAGAACGGGATCAGGCGCGCAACGATCTGCAAGCCAAAGTGCAGGCCGCCCAGTATGCGTTTTTCAACAAGATCGGCCCGATCCTGGGGCAACTGATCCGCGAACGCGGCGCGGTTCTGATCCTCGACCGCAACGCGATTGTGCTTCAGGCTTCCGATATCGATATCACCGATGCTGCCATTCAGCGGCTGGACGAGGTTCTGGGCGACGGCGCGAACCTGGCCCCGACCGATTCCACCGATCAGGGCAATGCGCTCGATACGATCACCCCGCCCGCCGAGACTGGCACGCCCGACACGACCGACGGCACGCCGGATGCGGGAAATATGCCTGCAAGTGGCGAATAAAATCGCCTTCAGGCCGCGACAGTTTCAGGAGAACCAGATGACCGATATCCCCACCACCGCCGAGATCGACCTGATCAAACGTTGCATCCCGCATCGCTACCCGTTCCTGTTCGTCGACCGGGTGGAAGAGATCGTGCCGAACAAAAGCGCGGTCGGGATCAAGATGGTCACGGTGAACGAGCCGCATTTTCAGGGCCATTTCCCCTCCGCTCCAATCATGCCCGGCGTGACCATCGTCGAAGCCATGGCGCAAACCTCGGCGGTAATGGTGGCGCTGAGCCTCGACCTCGTCGACAAGGAAGCGCTGGTCTATTTCATGGGCATCGACAAGGTGAAGTTCCGCCGCAAGGTGGTGCCGGGCGATGTGCTGCGCATGGAAATCACCACCACCCGCGGCGGCCCCGGCTCGAAAGTCTGGAAATTCGAAGGCAAAGCCACGGTGAACGGGCAGGTGGCCTGCACCGCCGAGTTCTCCGCGATGATCGACCTTTCGGCCAGCTAAGGCTGACGAAGCGCCGCGTGCGAGGGGCCAGCCCCTCGCGCTCCCCGAGGTATTTCAGGACCAAAGAGGTTAGATGGCCCATTGGTATATGGCAGACCCGCATTTCGGGCACCGCGCGGTGATCGAAACCTTCGGGCGTCCATTTGCTTCGAACGAGGAGATGGACGAGGCCTTGCTGGCGGGTTTGCAGGCGCGGGTGGGGCCGGAGGACGACCTCTGGATCGTCGGCGATTTCGCCTGGACCAAGGATACCAACAGGCTGGCGGCAGTGTTTGCCCGCCTCCCGGGGGCGCGGCAGCATCTTGTGATTGGCAATCGTGATCAGGCGCTGACCAAGGCACTCGACTGGACCTCGATCCATGACATCGTCGAAGTCGAAGATGGCCCCGGCCAGCGCGTTGTTCTCTGCCATTACCCGCTGGCAACGTGGAACCAAGCCCGACACGGCGCGCTTCATTTGTTCGGGCATGTGCATTCCAACTGGCCGGGCTGTCGTGGCGCGGTGAATGTTGGAGTCGAATGGTGGGACTACCGCCCGGTTTCACGCGTTGAGGCTGAAGTGCGCTCTGCCAGCCTGCCGGTCAGCCCGCTATGGGGCGATCTGGAGCCGGGCGCTTTGCCCGTCTGATCTTTCGTCACGACCCCAGCGTCAGGCCTTAGCCCATTCATATCCAGCCATCGCCGAGCGCCCGGCTCCGGTTTACTGTGAATTTCACAACTTGCCCCGATCAACGCGGCGGGGCGGGCCAGGCTTGGTGAATGTCCCAGGCCAGCGCCTGTGCCGACAGGACCCGGGCTCCACCTTTCGCATCGGCCTTCACATAGCCCACCAGCCGGAAGGGCAGCTCCAGCGATAGAACGCCAGCAACGATATTGTCGATCAGGATGGTCTCGCGGTTCAGCGCCGGCACGGGCGAATGGGGCAGATGCGCGGCGGGATACATCTCACCGATCAGCTCGGCGCAGAACAGTTTCGAATGATCAGTCGCATCAAAGCGCATATCGAAGGGCACGCCCATGCGCGCCATGCCGCGATTGAGGATTGCCGCCCGGCTCATCCCCTGCGGTCGCAATATCACCACCGCATCGGTATTCAGCACCACCTCGGCCGGGGCCAGGCGGACGCCACCGTCAACCGCCTCCATATAGATGTCGCCGCGCGCAATCTGATCACGCCACGGATCGAGCGCTTTCAGATGCCACAACCCGGCGGCGCGCAACTGTTCTTCGGTGCCCATATAGATCGCGCCATGGGTGAACTGACCGGGGATCAACTGGCCGGACATACGGTTTTTGTTATGCAGAAAGACAATGTCGAGCGGCTCTAGCGTGGCTTCGACCAGCGAAACAGCTTCTGGGATTTGGCTCATATAGCCGCGCCGGAGCTGGATCAGCCCGACCTGCCGCATCAACTCGACATTGGCATCCGCCAGCTCAATCGCCCAGTCGGGGTAATCTCCGGCGCCGCTGCAACAGTCCGCCACGATCTCTCCCGGAGCTTTGGCGGCGGTCGCCTCATCCATCGGCACCTGAGCCGCCGAACAGGCGGCCAATGCCAGCGCCAGGGCAATCCATCGGGCGGATCGAGACCAGATTTGTTGCAAATGATGACTGTTCACATGTCCCTCACATCACCCATGTCACCGCAATGGCCGTCGCTTTCCTACTCCGGAATGGGCGCAGGTCATCATATGACACTAATCCGCTGCCAGCATCGACAGGATTGAAGCTTCGATCTGCCCGGCGCAATAGCGCGGACCGTCTTTCTGCCAATCCGCCAGCATCGCTGCGATCTCTTTGCGCGCGGCGATGCGGTCCACCAGCCCTTCAATCGTCGGGGCGTTCTCGTGCAACAGCGGGCGCAAGCCGGGCAGGCGGTCCACCATCGTATGCCAGAGCGCGGCAAGGGTCACGTCGGCGAGGGTCGGCGCCTCTGTAGCGAAGATAAAGCCCGCGCCCGCAGTCAAACCATGGCGCCGCCCGATCTGTTCATGCTGATCCATCCAGCGCGGCAGGCGGGTTGAGGTGAAATCCTCCCATGCCGGGCGATCCCACATCTGTGCCCCATGCGCGCGGGTGATCTCACCCAGCACATCCATGCAATCGCAGATCAGCCGCAGGGTCTGGTCGGGATCGGTGATCAGATCGTATTTGCGCCCCAGTGACATCAGGATCGCCGGGGTCTGGCTGAGCGATTGGCCGCTATGGTGGTCGATCAGAAGCGGCAGAGCCAAAAACGGATACTCATGCCCCTCGGGCTTGCGCTGGATCTCTTCCCAACTTGCCCCGACATGAGCGAGCACATAGCGGATGAAATGGCCCCGAAACGGGATCGGCCAGTAATGCAGGGTATAGTCGGGCATCGGCACCTCCTGTGATGCATCTACCCTATGCGGCAATGGACCCGGAGCAAAGCCGGGCCTCAGCCCTTCCAGATCCAGCCACCGCCGAACACCCGGCTGCCTTCCGGCGCATAGAACACGCAGGCCTGACCGGGGCTCACCCCTTCTTCCGGGGTCAGCAGTTCCACTTCCGCCTCGGTTTCCGAGATCGGGCGAACAATCGCCTCACGCGGCGGGCGGGTGGAGCGGACCTTCACCGACAGGTGCCATTCCTGTTGCGAGGTGAAGGGGGCATCGCCCAGCCAGTTGATCTCGCGCACCGGGATGATCCGGGTCGCCAGCATCTCTTTCGGCCCAACCACCACCTGACGGGCTTCGACATCAAGCGCGACCACGTAAAGCGGATCGCTGAGCCCGCCAATGCCAAGCCCCCGGCGCTGGCCGATGGTATAATGGATCACGCCTTCATGCGTGCCCAGAACCCGGCCATCGGCATGAACAATTTCGCCGGGTTCGGCAGCCCCGGGGCGAAGCTTTTCGATCACACTGGCGTAATTGCCATCCGGCACGAAGCAAATGTCCTGACTGTCCGGCTTGTCCGCCACCATCAGCCCGAATTTGCGCGCCAGCGCCCGGGTTTCATCCTTGGTTTTCAGATGGCCCAGCGGGAAGCGCAGATAGGCGAGCTGTTCGGGCGAGGTCGAAAACAGGAAATAGCTCTGATCGCGGTTCGGATCTGCGGCGCGGTGCAGTTCCGGCCCCGACTCACCCGCGAATCGCTGGATGTAATGCCCCGTTGCCATGCAATCGGCATCGAGATCGCGGGCCGTGGCGAGCAGATCTTTGAATTTTACCCGCTCGTTACAGCGGATGCAGGGCACAGGCGTCGCCCCACCCAGATAGCTGTCAGCAAATTCCTCGATCACCGCCTCGCGAAAGATGTTTTCGTAATCCAGCACATAGTGCGGAAAGCCCATCTCTTCGGCCACCCGGCGGGCATCGTGAATGTCGATCCCGGCGCAGCAGGCGCCCTTTTTGGCGAGCGCTGCCCCATGGTCGTAAAGCTGCAGGGTAACCCCCACAACATCATAGCCTTCGTCCTTCAACATCGCCGCAACGACAGAAGAATCGACCCCACCCGACATGGCAACCACCACCCGAGTCTCGGCGGGGCTTTTGGCAAAACCCAATGAATTCAGCGATTTTTCGGCGTTTTCAGATGACATTGGTTCATTTCTGAGGCGAGAGCACAGGAATATAGGAAAATTAGAGGCAACAACAAGACCGGGTTTCACCTTCCCTTAAGCAGAATTGTCGAAAGTAAGGCACAAAGACGATGAGGGGTAGCCCGATGTATTTGAAAAAAGTTGATGGTCCGCGTGCCGTGCGCCTGCCGGATGGTACTGTAATGACCCGCGCCGATCTGCCACCGGCTAATACCCGTCGTTGGGTTGCGAGCCGAAAGGCAGCAGTGGTGCGGGCGGTGAGCTATGGTCTGGTTCCGATGAATGAGGCGTTGAACACCTATTCACTCTCTGAGGAAGAGTTCATGGAGTGGAAAACTGCCATCGAAAGGCACGGGGAAGGCGCTTTAAAGGCGACAGCGCTTCAAAAGTATAGACAACCATAGAGGGAATTTACTAATTTCTCCGCAACGGTAACTTGCCGTTAACCTTTTTACGGGTAGTTGTTTACCAAAGGAACGGTTTGACAAACGCGGAGAAATAAAAAATGCGCATCCTTCTAGTGGAAGACGACCCCACAACGTCGCGCTCGATCGAGCTTATGCTCACCCATGCGAACCTGAACGTCTATTCCACCGATCTCGGGGAAGAGGGCATCGATCTTGCGAAACTCTATGACTACGATCTCATCCTGCTGGATCTGAACCTGCCTGATATGAACGGGCTGGATGTTCTTCGGCAGCTGCGCCTGGCGCGGATCGACACCCCCATCCTCATCCTCACCGGTTCCGACGATACCGAAGACAAGCTCAAGGGCTTTGGCTTCGGCGCTGACGACTACATGACCAAGCCCTTCCACCGTGAAGAGCTGGTGGCGCGCATCCATGCGATCATCCGCCGCTCGAAAGGCCATTCGCAGTCTGTGATCCGCACTGGCAAGATCTCGGTTAACCTCGATGCCAAAAGCGTAGAGGTTGATGGTAAACAAGTGCATCTGACCGGTAAGGAATATCAGATGCTCGAGCTGCTTTCGCTGCGCAAGGGCACAACCCTGACGAAAGAGATGTTCCTCAACCATCTCTATGGCGGTATGGACGAACCCGAGCTGAAAATCATCGACGTGTTCATCTGCAAACTGCGCAAAAAACTCGCCAACGCCACCGATGGCGAAAACTATATCGAAACGGTCTGGGGCCGCGGCTATGTGCTGCGCGATCCTGAGCCCGACATGCTCGACGCGCCGATCGCTGCGTCGGCCTGACCGTTTCTCATCTTGTCCCTCGATGCCCGGCGCCTGCGAAAGCGGCGCCGGGTTTCTTATGTCTGAGACCCGAAGGGCTGGACGAGCTAACCGGCGCGCCGTATCACCAGAGGGTGTGAAATGGGGGCGCGCGTGGCAGATACCGGCTTTGAACAGATCGATGTTGCGGCGCTGACAGAGGCCCAGGCCGAGGCGGAACTTGCCCGGCTGGCCGCGCTGATCCACCGCGCAAATCAGGCATATCATTCAGAGGATGCGCCGGAAATTTCCGATGCCTCCTATGATGCGGCCAAGCAGCGCAACGCTGCCATCGAAGCTCGTTTCTCCGAGTTGAAACGCCCCGATAGCCCGTCGGATCAGGTGGGCGGCGCGGTGGCCGAAGGCTTCGGCAAGGTCCGCCATGCCCATCGGATGCTCTCGCTCGCCAATGTCTTCAACGAGGACGAGCTGCGTGATTTCGACGGCACCGTGCGCAATTTTCTGGGACTCGGGGCAGGGGCGCCGCTCGCCTACACCGCCGAGCCAAAGATTGACGGTCTGTCGCTGAGCTTGCGCTATGAGCAGGGCAAGCTGGTGCAGGCGGCCACGCGCGGCGATGGCAGCGTCGGCGAAAACGTCACCGCCAATGCCCGCACCATCAAGGACATTCCGCAGGAAATTCCGGATGCGCCCGAAGTGCTGGAGGTGCGTGGCGAGGTCTATATGAGCCACGAGGATTTCGCCGCGCTCAACGAACGTCACGCCGAACGCGGCGGCAAGATCTTCGCCAACCCGCGCAATGCCGCCGCCGGAAGCCTGCGCCAGCTCGACGCCAGCATCACCGAATCTCGCCCGCTACATTTCTATGCCTATGCATGGGGAGAGCTTTCCGAGCCTTTGGCGGAAACTCAGGCGATGGCAATCGCGCGTTTAGGTGACATGGGTTTCTCCACCATTGCTGAAACGGTTGTGTGTCACAGCGTTGAAGAGATGTTGAGGCATTACCATTGGATCGAACAACAAAGAGCCGACCTTCGGTTTGACATTGATGGAATGGTCTACAAGGTCAACGACCTCGCCCTGCAGGCCCGGCTGGGCTTTCGCTCGACCACGCCCCGCTGGGCCATCGCGCATAAATTCCCCGCCGAAAAGGCCTGGACCTGGCTGGAAGGTATCGACATTCAGGTCGGCCGCACCGGCGCGCTCAGCCCGGTCGCCCGGCTGCACCCGGTCACGGTGGGCGGTGTGGTGGTCTCAAACGCCACGCTGCACAACGAAGACTATATCGCGGGCTATGGCTCCGGCGGCGAGGTGATCCGCCCTGATGCGGAAGGTGCGGCCAAGGATATTCGCGTCGGCGACTGGGTCGAGGTCTACCGCGCCGGGGACGTGATCCCGAAAGTTGCCGATGTCGACCTGACCAAGCGCCCCGAAGCGGCCACGCCCTTCGCCTTCCCGCATATCTGCCCGGAATGCGGCTCAGAAGCCGTGCGCGAAGAGGGCGACGCGGTGCGCCGCTGCACCGGCGGGATGGCCTGCCCGGCGCAGGCGGTGGAAAAGCTGAAACATTTCGTTTCCCGCGCCGCTTTCGACATTGAAGGTCTAGGGGCCAAACAGGTTGAACAGTTCCACGCCGATGGCTGGATCACCGAACCCGCCGAGATTTTCACCCTGCGCGAGCGCTTCGGCACTGGGCTGCAACAGCTGAAAAACCGCGAGGGCTGGGGCGAGAAATCCGCTTCCAACCTCTTCGACGCCATCGACGAAAAGCGCCACATCCCCTTCGCCCGCCTGCTCTTCGCCCTGGGCATCCGCCATGTGGGCGAGGTGGTGGCGAAGGATCTGGCCCGGCATTACGTCACATGGTCGGCCCTCGAAACCGCGCTCGATGCCGCCCTGCCAGCGGTCGAGCGCTATCAGCTGGCGCTGGCGGCGGTCGAGGCCGAACGTGCCACTGCGCGGGCCGAGGGCCGTCGCGCCCGCATCACCGAGACCGAACAGGCGATCTGGTCGCAGGAGCCCGCGATCTCGCCCGAAGCCAAGGCCGCCTGGGACGAACTCGTCGGCATGGATGGCATCGGCAGCGCCGTCGCCGTGTCACTGGTCACCACCTTTCACCAACCGGGCGAGCGCGCCTCGATCACCCGATTGGTTGAACATCTGACCATCGAAGCCCCCGAGCAGGTGAAAAGCGAAAGTCCGGTGACGGGCAAAACCGTGGTCTTCACCGGCACGCTGGAAAAGATGACCCGCGCCGAAGCCAAGGCGCGCGCCGAGGCTCTGGGCGCCAAGGTGGCAGGCTCGGTCAGCGCCAAGACCGATCTTCTGGTGGCCGGGCCGGGGGCGGGATCCAAGGCCAAGAAAGCCGCCGATCTAGGCATCCAGACGCTGGACGAAGACGGCTGGCTCGCGCTCATCGGTGAGGCATGAGCACCCGCCCGGAAATCCTGTTTCCGCTCTTCGCGGCGCTGGAAACTCTGGGCGGCGTCGGCCCGAAGGTGGCGCGCGCCTTTGCCGGACTGGAGATCGAACAGCCGCGCGATCTGTTGTTTTCGCTACCCTATACCGGCATCGACCGGCGCTTTCGCTCTTCGGTGCAGGAGGTGGTGCCCCCGACCACGGTCACCGTCGAGGTCGAGGTGGGCCGCCATATCCCGCCCAGCCGCAAGGGCGGGCCGCACCGGGTCGAGGTCAGCGACAGTCTGACCACCTTCCAACTGGTGTTTTTCCACGCCAAGGGCGATTGGCTGGCCAAGCAGCTTCCCACCGGGCAGCGCCGGGTGGTCTCGGGCAAGGTCGAGCTCTTCGACAGCATCGCCCAGATGGTGCATCCCGATTACATCGTGCCGGTGCACGAGGCCGCGCAGATCCCCGATTTCGAACCGGTCTATCACCTGACAGCGGGCGTCACCCAAAGGCTGATGATACGCGCGGTGGGGGACGTGCTCAGCCGCACCGTGCCGCTGACCGAATGGATCGATCCGGCCCTGATGGCCCGCGAACACTGGCCCGATTGGCAAGAGGCGCTGCGGCTCGCCCATACGCCCGAGGGGCCGGATGATATCTCGCCGCAAGCCCCGGCGCGGCGGCGGCTGGCCTATGACGAATTCTTTGCCCATCAGCTCACGCTGGCTCTGGCCCGTGCGCGGGTGCGGCGTGGCAAGGGCCGTGTCAGCCTTGGCGATGGGCGGCTCCGGCGCAAGGTACTGGCGGCGCTGCCCTATCAGCCCACCGGCGCGCAGGAACGCGCGATGGAGGAAATTTCCAACGATCTCGCCTCCGGTCTGCGGATGAACCGGCTGTTGCAGGGCGATGTCGGCGCGGGCAAAACCCTCGTGGCCTTCATGTCGTTGCTGGTCGCGGTCGAGGCAGGCGGGCAGGGCGCGATGATGGCCCCGACCGAACTTCTGGCGCGTCAGCATCTGGCCAGCCTCAAACCGTTGGCCGAAGCCGCCGAGGTGGTGGTGGAGCTGCTTACCGGGCGCGACAAGGGGCGCGAGCGGCAGGCCAAGCTCGACGCCCTCGCGCGCGGCGACATCCACATTCTCGTCGGCACCCATGCGGTGTTTCAGGACGATGTGCATTATCACGATCTGCGCCTTGCCGTGGTCGATGAACAGCATCGCTTCGGCGTCAACGAGCGGATGCGGCTGGGGGCCAAGGGCACCGTCACCGATGTGTTGGTGATGACCGCCACGCCGATCCCGCGCTCGCTGGCGCTGGCGCAATATGGCGATATGGATGTCTCGGTGCTTGATGAAAAGCCGCCGGGGCGCAAACCCATCTCCACCGCGCTGATCTCGGCCGGACGGATCGGTGAGGTGGCCGAACGGCTGCGTAAAGCCATTGCCGAGGGGCGGCAGGCCTATTGGGTCTGCCCGCTGGTCGGCGAAAGCGAAGTCAGCGAGCTGACCGCCGCCGAAGAACGTTTCAAGCATCTGCGCGCCGCCTTGGGCGAGGGCGTGGTTGGGCTGGTCCATGGCCAGATGCCGCCCGCCGAGCGCGACGAGGCAATGGCCGCCTTCCAGCGCGGCGAGCTGAAACTGCTGGTGGCGACAACTGTCATTGAAGTAGGCGTCGATGTGCCCAACGCCTCGATCATGGTGGTGGAACGCGCCGAGCATTTCGGCCTCGCGCAGCTGCACCAATTGCGTGGGCGGGTCGGGCGCGGTTCGACCGACAGCACCTG
The DNA here is from genome assembly GCA_050288685.1 of Paracoccaceae bacterium. GTDB lineage: Bacteria > Pseudomonadota > Alphaproteobacteria > Rhodobacterales > Rhodobacteraceae > Sinisalibacter. Next base: position 710,748 of record JBNKEH010000003.1, read on the forward strand.
CCTGCTCATGTATCAGCCGCCGCTGACCCAAACCGGCGAGCGTCGGCTGGGTATCTTGCGCGAAACCGAAGACGGGTTCCGCATCGCCGAGGAAGATCTGGCCATTCGGGGCGCGGGCGATCTGATCGGTACGGTGCAATCGGGCCTGCCGAAATTCCGCATTGCTGATCTGGAACATCAGGCCGGGCTGATGGCGGTGGCACAAAAAGACGCGCGCAACCTGCTGCGCGAAGATCCCGATCTTACCAGCCCAAGGGGGCTTGCCGCGCAGGTGCTGCTCTGGCTCATGCGGCAGGACGAGGCAATCCAATTGATTTCAGTGGGTTAGCCAACGTTCTCTTTTGTTCTCACAAAATTCTCGCCGATGTTCTCAAAAAGTTCTTTACAGAACAGGTTCGAATATGAGAACAAAGCAACAACAAGAGAACATGCCGAGAACACGATCCGGCCCGAGCACAGGAGAGCCCCCATGCTGATGGAAATCAAAGACGTTCTTTCCCGGTCTTCCGCCACGATCTGGCAAGACATTGCCGGGGGCGTGGGCCTGATGATCGTTCTCGTCGCCGTGTGCCATCTGCCCGGCGTGATCTGAGTTTCTGCCTGCGGTTTTACGGTTCCCGCATCCTGTCCCCACTGATGCCCGTTTCCGGCTGCTTGCCTCTGTCCTGGCCGGACCCCTCGGAACCAAACCCGCGACTTCCGCCGCCTCCCATCGGAGTGCGGCGGTTTTTTTATCTCAGGACCGGGGGCCTGTCAGGCGAGTTTGTAGGCGAGGCGCAAGCCGCCCCAATGACGACCCTGCACCATGATCGGCGCCGAAAGGTCTTTCATTAGCACGAAATTCCCGCCGCCCATGTCGCGGCGATAAACCTGCAGCAGGAACGGCTTGGTGTTGCGCCCAGCCTTCAGCCCGACGCGGTCGTCAAAGATCCGGCGGTTGCGGCTGTTGGCGGCATTCCAGACCGGATCCTTGCCCTGCGGCTGCGAAAACTTGTTGTTATGGGTCGGCAGATAGCCATTCTTATCGACCGAGGCACAGAACACCACTCGCGGGTCAAAAGCTGCTGCGTCTTCCTGAATGGGCGGCAGAAGCTTGTCGCAAAGCTTGGTATATGGCGCCAGCATCTGCTCAGGATTGCTACCCGGAATCGGCTGATAGCGCTGGTCGAATAGCTGAGCGAGCGCGATCTCGCGGCGGGCAACCGCCTCTTCAAAGGCTGCCCCAATACGCGCTGCATCGCGCTGCACCCGTTCAATGAACAGCATGTCTTCCGACCCGCCGCCAAGGGTCACGCATTCGCGCACCATGGTCTCGGAGCGGTCAACCAGCGAATGCACCCGGCCGGAAACCGTATGCACGCCCTCGGCGGTCACGCTGGACGACTCCCGGATCTTTTCGAATGCGGGCAGAAAATGCTCGATCCGGTCGCGCACCTGTTCGGCATTGTTCTGGGTTTCCAGAACCTTGGCCGCACTGTCAGAGGCGCCATCGCTGATCTGGGTCATCGCCTGATCAATCTGCGCGGTCCCGGCCAGAACCTCGGTCGATTTCGCCGCCACCTCGGTGGTTTCGCGGGCCAGAGTTGCCATCAGATTGGTCAGGCTGGTGATGTTTTCCGAAATCTGCTGGGCCGCGCTGGCGGTTTTTCCCGACAGCTCGTTGATCGCATTCGCCACCACCGCAAAGCCCCGTCCGGCATCGCCGGCGCGCGCCGCTTCGATCTTCGCGTTGATCGCAAGAATGTTCACATGTGCGGCAATCGAGGCGATTTCGCCGTTCGACGACAGCACCGTATCCAGCGTGCTGGTGATCCCGGGCATTTGGCTGGCCAGCGTTTGCACCCATTCGGCAATATCCTGCGAGCGGGCCGTACCCGACTGCACCAGATCGACGGAATTGGTCACAATCGCCTGCAACTCTTCTGAGATTGCCCCAAGGTCTTCCAGCGCATCGCGGACGCTACGATTGGTGTGAAGCACCACCCGCGCATCGTCGCTGAGCGCCGCAATCTCACTGATCTGCGCATTGGTCTGGCTTTCGACCTGATCAATGAATCCGGAGATTTCGACAATCTCAAAGCCGAGCGAAGCCGAATGCTTCGACAGTCCCGAAAGGCGGGGATCAACGGGCAAGGCCGCACTGATTTCAGTATCCTGTTTCACGCAGACCTCCAACGACGCTGAAACAGAAATACGAATTTCAGATTGCCGCCGGGTTAACGATCTCCCGCGATCTGCCTAGCTTGCCTCTGCCTCATCAAAGGCAGCCAGCGTGGCATCCCAGGCCAGAAGGATCGACGGATGCCTGTTTTTATAGGCCCGCGCGGGGCGCAGAACCTCCAGTGCATCAAACGGGGCAGGCGGGGTTGGCCCGTCTTCCAGTAACATTTTCAGGAGCGCATCGCGTCCGGCCTGAATCGTCGCCCGATCGAGACCCATCACCTGCGCCCCCAGCACCGAAGATGAAGCCTGTCCCAGTGCACAGGCTTTCACATTCTGGGCAAACTCCGCCACCTTGCCATCCTTCACCGCCAGATCCACCGTCACGGTCGACCCACAAAGCGGCGAGCGCTTTTTCACGCTGGCCTCGGGCGCCGCTAGCTTGCCCGCATGGGGGATCGACGCTGCCAGCGCTAGGATTTGTTTGGAATACAGCTGTTCAAGGCTCTGTTCGGTCATCGGCTTGGCTCGTCATGGCTTTCGTTCACATCGCGTTCCCCCTAGATAGGACCAAGGCGCCAGTATTGAAAGGACAAGAGATGGCATTCGATCCGGCAGGGCTGACATATAACGAAGCCGGGCTTGTGCCCGTGATCGCGCAAGAGGCGGCCACTGGCGAAGTGCTGATGCTCGCCTGGATGAATGCCGAAGCGATAGCGCGCACGCTCGACACCGGCCGCGTGACCTATTGGAGCCGTTCGCGCCAGAGCTTCTGGGTGAAAGGCGAAACCTCGGGTCATGTGCAAAAACTGGTGGATCTGCGCGTCGATTGCGATGGCGATGCCCTGCTGGTGCTGGTCGAACAACAAGGCCCCGCCTGCCATACCAACCGCCGCTCCTGCTTCTACACAGCCCTGCGCGATGGCGAAGAAGTGATCATTTCCGAGCCAATGGAATAGGTCAAAGCCCGACCATCGCGCGAATATCGGCAGGGCTCAGGCCCTGATCCCTATAAAGCCGGATCGCGCGGGCATCGTCGCGTTTGGCCAGCCGCTTGCCCGCCTCATCGCGGATCAGCCGGTGATGGTGATAAAGCGGCGTGGCAAAGCCCAGCAGGCGTTGCAAGAGCACATGAATGGGCGTGGCGGAAAACAGATCTTCGCCGCGCACCACATGGGTAACGGCTTGCGCGGCGTCATCCACCACCACCGCCAAGTGATACGACGTGCCAATATCGCGCCGGGCCAGAACCACATCGCCCACTTCGGCACCCATCGCCTCGGTGGTAATCTCATGGCGCCCAGCCTCTGCCGGACCGGTTTCGGTGAATCTCAGCGGACCCACCAGTTCCATCGCCTGTGCCATATCCAGCCGGATCGCATCGCCGGGCAAACGGCTCTGCATCGACCGGCCCCGACAGGTGCCGGGATAGATCGGGCCATCCGGACCAAACATGGGCTCCGCCCCTTCCTGCGGGGCCGAAAGCGCGGCGCGAATATCGCCGCGAGTGCAGGAACAGGGATAGGTCAGCCCCATCCGCCCTAACCGCTCAAGCGCGCCCGCATAGGCGTGCAGCCGGTCTGACTGGCGCATCACCGGCGCGGGCCAGCTCAGCCCCAGCCAAGCCAGATCGTCATAGATCGCCTGCTCAAATTCCGGGCGGCAACGCGGCGCGTCGATGTCTTCGATCCGCAGCAGAAATTGCCCACCCGCCGCCTGCGCCATCTCCCAGGCCGTCAGCGCCGAAAACGCATGGCCAAGATGCAAAAGCCCGGTGGGCGAAGGGGCGAAACGGGTGATCATGGCGCGAGGCTAGCCGGGGGCAGACCTACGAGCAAGCTCAGCCTTGGCTGAGCCAGCCCTGCCAATCTTCCTTGGCGCGGTCGGTATAGGCCTTGTAGCGGTCCTTGCGGCCCCGCCGCCCGCCTTTCAGCCCGTCAACTGGCGGGAACAGCCCGAAATTCACGTTCATCGGCTGAAAGCTCTTGGCCTCCGCCCCGCCGGTAATATGGGTAACGAGCGCCCCCATCGCGGTGGTATTGGGCACCGGCGGCAGGGTCTTGCCCGCAAGCTCGGCCACCGCAAGCCGTCCCGCCAAGAGCCCCATCGCCGCACTTTCCACATAGCCCTCAACCCCCGTCACCTGACCGGCAAAGCGGATATGGGGCTTCGATTTCAGCCGCATCTCATGGTCGAGCAGGGTGGGCGAGTTCATGAAGGTGTTGCGGTGGATGCCGCCAAGCCGGGCAAAGCTGGCATTTTCCAGCCCCGGGATCATCTTCAGCACCTCTTGCTGGGCGCCGTATTTCATCTTGGTCTGAAAACCGACGATGTTAAACAGCGTCCCCAAAGCGTTGTCGCGGCGCAGTTGGACCACCGCATAAGCTTTTTCGTCAGGCTTGTGGGCGTTGGTCAGGCCGATGGGCTTCATCGGGCCAAAGCGCAGGGTCTCGCGCCCACGCTCCGCCATCACCTCGATCGGCAGGCAGCCGTCGAAATAACCCGCCGTTTCGCCCTCGTGAAACTCGGTCTTGTCGGCGGCCAGCAGCGCGTCGATGAAACCCTCATACTGGTCCTTGTTCATCGGGCAGTTGAGATAGGCTTTCTGCTCTTCTTCGGTCTCGCCCTTGTCGTAGCGGCTCTGCGCCCAGACCACATCCATATCAATGCTGTCGGCATAGACGATGGGGGCAATCGCGTCGAAAAACGCCAGCCGGTCGGCGCCGGTTTCGGCCTGAATGGCCGCCCCAAGCGCGGGCGAGGTCAAGGGGCCGGTGGCAAAGATCCAGTGCCCGTCCTCGGGCAGCGCGGTGATCTCGCCGTCTTCCACCCGCACATTCGGCAGGGCACGCAGCGTGTCGTTGACATATTGCGAAAACGGCTCGCGGTCGACGGCCAGCGCGCCGCCAGCAGGCAGCCGGTGTATATCGGCGCTTTGCATCACCAGCGACCCGGCGGCGCGCATTTCCCAATGCAGAAGCCCCACCGCGTTCTGCTCGCTGTCATCCGAGCGGAACGAGTTGGAACACACCATCTCGGCCAGTTTGCCGGTCTGATGGGCAAAGGTTTCAACCTGCGGGCGCATCTCGTGGATCACCACGTCAAGCCCGGCCTGTGCGGCCACCCAGGCGGCTTCAGAGCCCGCCATGCCGCCGCCGACAATATGAAGTGTTTTACTCATGGCCGGGATGTAGGCCGCGCCGCCGGAAAAGAAAAGGCCCGCCGAAGCGGGCCTTTCGATCTTGGCGGTTCGGGGCAGGGCCCGTGGAACCGGATTACTCTTCGGCAGAGGTCTCGGTCGAGGATTCAACCGTCTCGGCGGCAGGTGCATCCTCGTCTTCATCCTGCTCGGCAATCCAGGCTACCGACACCACCTTTTCACGCTTGGCGGTGTCGAACACCTTCACCCCGCCAGCCCCGCGCGAGCGGAAGGAAATCCCGCTCACCGGGCAGCGGATCGATTGACCGGTTGAAGTGGCGAGCATCACCTGATCGCCTTCACCCACCGGGAACGAGGCCACCAGCGCGCCACCGCGCATCGCCTTGTCCATCGCCGCCACGCCCTGGCCGCCACGCCCACGCACCGGATAATCGTGGCTGGAGCTGAGTTTGCCCGTGCCGCTATCGGTGATGGTCAGGATCAGGTCTTCGGCCTCCTGCATCTCGCGGAAGCGCTCGGGGCTGATATCGCCCGCAATCGCTTCTTCGTCATCGGCGCCCTCGTCATCGACCCCGGCCAGTTGCCGACGCATCTTGAGATAGGCGGCCCGCTCTTCCGAGCTGGCTTCGAAATGCCGGATCACCGCCATCGAGACCACGCGGTCAGTATCCGACAGCAGCCGGATGCCGCGCACCCCGGTCGAATCGCGTCCCTTGAACACCCGCACTTCGGTGGTGGGGAAGCGGATCGCCCGGCCAGAGGCCGTCACCAGCATGATGTCGTCGTCCTCGGTGCAGATCCGGGCATTCACCAGCTCCACGCCTTCGGGCAGTTTCATCGCGATCTTGCCGTTGCGCATGACATTGGTGAAGTCGCTGAGCGCATTGCGGCGCACATCGCCGGTCGAGGTGGCGAAGAAGATCTGCAGGTTCTGCCATTCTTCCTCAGGCGCATCCACCGGCATGATCGCCGCGATGGAAACCCCGGTGGGGATCGGCAGAATGTTCACAATCGCCTTGCCCTTGGCCGTGCGTCCACCCAGCGGCAGGCGCCAGCATTTCAGCTTGTAGACCATGCCATCGGTCGTGAAGAACAGAAGCTGCGTATGGGTATTGGCCACGAAGAGCGTGGTCACCACGTCCTCTTCCTTGGTCGCCATCCCGCTCAGCCCCTTGCCGCCGCGCCGTTGGGCCCGGAAATCGGCCAGCGGCGTGCGCTTGATCCAGCCCGACGAGGTGATGGTCACCACCATATCCTCGCGCTCGATCAGGTCTTCGTCGTCCATATCGCCGGACCAGTCGACAATCTCGGTCCGACGCGGCACGGCATAGGCGTCTTTCACTTCGGTCAGTTCGGCCGAAATGATCCCCATGATCCGCTCGCGCGAACGCAGGATATCAAGGTAATCCTTGATCTTCGCCGCCAGATCTTCAAGCTCATCGGTGATCTCTTTCACCCCCATCGCGGTCAGGCGCTGCAGACGCAGCTCCAGAATCGCGCGGGCCTGAGCTTCCGACAGGTTGTAGGTGCCGTCTTCGTTCAGCTTGTGTGACGGATCATCGATCAGCGCGATATAGGGCGCGATATCTTTCGCGGGCCAGCGCCGCGTCATCAGCCGCTCGCGCGCTTCTGCCGGATCGGCAGAGCTGCGGATGGTGGCGACGATCTCGTCCACATTGGTCACCGCAACCGCAAGACCGACCAACAGATGGCTGCGCTCGCGCGCCTTGCGCAGAAGGTAGGCCGTGCGCCGTGCCACCACTTCTTCGCGGAAGGCGATGAAATGGGTCAGGAAATCGCGCAAGGTCAGCTGTTCGGGCCGCCCGCCGTTCAGCGCCAGCATGTTGCAGCCGAAATGGGTTTGTAGCTGCGAATAGCGGAACAGCTGGTTCAGCACCACTTCCGGGGTCGCATCGCGCTTCAGCTCGATCACCACCCGCACGCCAACGCGGTCAGACTGGTCTTCGATCCCGGCGATGCCTTCCAGCTTCTTGTCACGCACCAGCTCGGCGATCTTTTCGATCATCGTGGATTTGTTGACCTGATAGGGGATCTCATCCACGACGATGGCATAGCGGTCCTTGCGGATTTCCTCGACGCGGGTTTTCGCCCTGAGGATCACCGAGCCACGGCCTTCCGTATAGGCCTTGCGGGCGCCAGACCGGCCCAAGAGCACGCCGCCGGTGGGGAAATCGGGGCCCGGCACGTAATCCATCAGCTGGATCGAATCGAGGTCCGGATCTTCGATCATCGCCAGCGTCGCGTCGATCACTTCGCCCAGGTTGTGCGGCGGAATATTGGTGGCCATACCAACGGCGATACCGCCGGCACCATTGACCAGCATGTTCGGATATTTGGCAGGCAGAACCGTGGGTTCTTTGTCCTTGCCATCATAGTTATCCTGAAAGTCGACCGTATCCTTGTCGAGATCGTCGACAAGCGCCTGCGTGACCTTCTGCATCCGCACTTCGGTATACCGGAAGGCCGCGGGTGGGTCGCCATCCATCGAGCCGAAGTTCCCCTGACCGTCGAGCAGCGGCAGCGACATCGAGAAGTCCTGCGCCATCCGCACCAACGCGTCATAGATCGCGGCGTCGCCATGGGGGTGGTATTTACCCATCGTGTCGGCCACCGGGCGCGACGACTTACGATAGGCCTTGTCATGGGTGTTTCCGACCTCATGCATGGCGTAAAGAATGCGCCGATGCACGGGTTTCAGCCCGTCTCGCAGATCGGGGATGGCGCGGCTCACGATCACGCTCATCGCGTAATCGAGATACGAATTCTTCATCTCCGTCTCGATCGAAACGCTGGGCCCCTCGTATGCGGGCCGCTCAGGCGGCATTTCGCCTTCGGATTCAGGGGTTTCTGGGATGTCGTTCACTCTCGTCCGCCGTTCGTTGGTTTTTCTGTCTCTTGGGCGCCGGAAGCACCAGATATTGTCCGGATCGTTATACCACCCGCGAGACGTTGGGTGCAATGGAAGCGAGCGCTTTTTCGCCCGATTTCCTGCCTTGGCTTTCCCGCCTCATTCCTCAATTATCCGGCCAAACGCGAAAGGATGACAGATGGCGGGCTCACGCAGCATTTTCGAAGAGGTCGATGCCAGCGCGGCAGAGGTGAAAAAGGCAACGCCGGGAATGATCGACAAGGGCGGATCCAGCGGCGCGCGCAAGGCGATCCGGCTCTGGCTTGGCCTGCTTTTCGTTCTGGTCGCGGTAATGGTCGTCGTCGGCGGCCTGACCCGTCTAACCGATTCCGGCCTGTCGATCACCGAATGGAACCTCGTCTTCGGCACCCTGCCGCCGCTTTCAGAATCCGCCTGGCTGGCGGAATTCGCCAAATACCAGCAAAGCCCGGAATTCCAGTTGCAGAACAGCTGGATGCAACTAGGTGACTTCCAGCAGATCTATTGGTGGGAATGGAGCCACCGGCTGCTCGGCCGGGTGATCGGCATGGTCTGGATCCTCGGCTTCCTCGGCTTCTGGCTCACCAAGAAAATCCCCACCGGCTGGGCGCGGCGGCTGCTGACCGTGGGCGTGCTGATCGGGCTTCAGGGCGCAATCGGCTGGTGGATGGTTTCCTCCGGCCTCAAAGGCGAGATGGTCGATGTCGCCTCCTACCGGCTCGCCACCCATCTGGGGCTGGCCTTCATCATCCTCGGCCTGATCACCTGGGACATGCTCCTACTCGGGCGCAGCGAAGCGCAGCTCATTCAGGCGCGGCGGCTGCGTGAAAAGCGGCTGTTCGGCATGGGAACCGGGCTGATGCATCTGGCATTCTTGCAGATCCTGCTTGGCGCGCTCGCCGCCGGGATCGACGCGGGCACCTATTTCAACGATTGGCCGTGGATGGACGGGCAATTCTTCCCGCCCGAAGCCTTCTCGATCTCTCCGGTCTGGCGCAACCTCTTTGAAAATGTCGGCCTCGTGCAGTTCACCCACCGGATGGTGGCCTATGCGCTGGTGATCGTCGTGCTCTACGTTTTTGTCCGCTCGCGTCAGGCGGCGGCGAAATCTACCCGCACCGGCTTCATGCTGGTTGCGGCGATGGTGGTGGTCCAGGCGACGCTAGGCATTCTCACGGTGCTTGAGGCCGCGATGTTGCACGTGGCCATCACCCACCAACTCGGGGCGATGTTGCTCTGGGTGCTGATCATCATCGCGCGGTTCCGCGCGGGCTATCCCGAAATTCAATCCGTAAGAGGCTGATATGACACATTACGAAGACCTGATGGCGTTTGATCGCCAGACACAGGCTCTGGCGCAGGTCGCAGGCCGGTTGGGCTGGGATCAGGAAACCATGATGCCGCGCGGGGCCGCGCCGCAACGTGGCGAGGAAAGCGAAGCGCTGACGCATGTGCTCCACGCCCGCCGCACCGATCCCCGCGTCGGCGAATGGTTGCAGGCGATTGATGCGGCCAGCCTCGATGAGGTGGGCCAAGCCAATCTGCGCCATATCCAGCGCGAATATGACCGCAGCAACCGGGTGCCGGTGAAGCTCGCGGGCGAGCTGGCGCGACTGACCTCCGAAGCACAGGGCCTCTGGGCTCAAGCCCGCGCGGCCGACGATTTCCCCGCTTTTGCCCCGGTGCTGGCGAAAATCGTGGCGCTGAAACGCGAAGAGGCGGCGGCACTGGCGGCTGGCGGCGATCTCTACGATGCGCTGCTCAGCGATTACGAATACGGCACCACCGGCGCCGAGCTGCAGGCGATGTTCGATGCCCTGCGCCCGCGCCTTGTCGCCCTGCGCGACCGGGTGATGGGGGCGGCGCATCAGCCCGCCGCGCTGGAAGGTACGTTTGACGAAGCCTCCCAAATGGCGCTCAGCCGTGATCTGGCCGCAGCCTTCGGCTATGACTTCAACCATGGCCGCCTCGACAAAGCCGTGCATCCGTTCTCGTCTGGCTCCGGGCTTGATGTGCGCATCACCACCCGCACCAATCCGGTGGACCCGTTCAACTGCACCTATTCCACCATCCACGAGGTTGGCCATGCCTGCTACGAGCAGCATATCGACCGTGCCTATCTGCTCACGCCACTGGGCGAGGGCGTGTCGATGGGGGTGCATGAAAGCCAGAGCCGGATCTTTGAAAACCAGCTCGGCCGCTCGCGTGCCTTCACCTCGTGGCTCTACGGCAAATACACCGCCGCCTTCGGGGGCCTGTCGGTGAAAGATGCCGATGCCTTCTGGGGCGCGGCCAACCGCGTGACCCCGGGCTATATCCGCACCGAAAGCGACGAGGTGCAGTATAACCTGCACGTTCTGCTGCGCTTCGACCTCGAACGCCAGATGATCGCCGGATCGCTCGACGTGGCTGATCTGGAAGAGGCGTGGAACAGCCGCTTTGAAGCCGATTTTGGCGTGAAGGTCGACAAAGCCTCCAACGGCTGCCTGCAAGACGTACACTGGTCGGTCGGCCTGTTCGGCTATTTCCCCACCTACAGCCTCGGCAATGTCTATGCCGGTTGCCTGCACAAAGCCCTGCGCGCCGACATGCCCGATCTTGATGATCATCTGGCGAAAGGCGATGGCGCTACTCCCGCCGCCTGGCTCGCCGACAAGATCCAGCGCCATGGCGGGCTATACGAGCCGAAAGAGGTGGTCACCCGCGCCTGCGGCGAGGCCCCGAGCGAAGCGCCGCTTCTTGATTATCTCGAAGCGAAATTCGCCGTGATCTACAAACTCTGAAGATAAAAGGGCGCCCCGAAGTCATTCCGGGGCGCCCTTTTCATTCCGAATCAACAACTTCGTCAGCTTTTCGCCAGTGCCGCGCGCTTTTTCGCGATCAGATCCAGCGCCCGGGTTTCAGCCCGACGCACGCGCACGGCGGTCATATAGGCCTCTTCCAGCGTCGTGGATACGGCACCGATGACCTTCTTCACCTCATCGACAATATCCTCGTCGCCGGTGTCTCTCACCAGTTGCAGCACTTCCAGCGCCAGTTCATTGGCTACAGTTGCCTGCAGGTCGTCGGCCATCGGAAATCCTTAGCGGGTGGTTTCGGTCAAACGGCGACGCACATAGGTGTTCACCGCGCCGATCATCGTATCCATGTGATCGTTCTCGAAGAAGTGGCCAGCGCCTTGCACCTCGGTATGGGTGATGGTGATGCCCTTCTGCTCGTGCAGCTTGTCGACCAGCGATTTGGTGTCGCTGGGCGGGGCCACCCGGTCGGCTGTGCCGTTGATCACCAGACCCGAAGCCGGGCAGGGCGCGAGGAACGAGAAATCGTACATATTCGCGGGCGGCGACACCGAAATGAACCCGGTAATCTCGGGCCGACGCATCAGCAGCTGCATCCCGATCCAGGCGCCAAAGCTGAACCCGGCCACCCAGCAATGTTTGGAGTTCTGGTTCATGCTCTGCAGGTAATCGAGTGCCGAGGCGGCATCGCTCAGCTCGCCGATCCCCTGATCGTATTCCCCCTGCGACCGGCCCACGCCACGGAAATTGAACCGCAGCACGTTGAAGCCCATCTCGTAGAAAGCGTAATGCAGGTTGTAGACAACCTTGTTGTTCATCGTGCCCCCGAATTGCGGATGCGGGTGCAGAATGATCGCAATAGGCGCGTCTTTTTCCTTGTGGGCGTGATAACGACCTTCAAGCCGACCTTCGGGGCCGGGAAAAATCACCTCAGGCATATGGTCTCGGTCTCTCCTGTAGCCCCACATTTCTTGACGAAAATAGTCGGGCACCATAATACGGGAACATCCCGGCGCACGCGTCGGAATTTCGTCCCTGTTCACCTAGTGCCCAGGGCGCCTTTCGTCAATGATTTGAGGGGATCGAGAGATGAAGCTTTCCACCAAAGGGCGCTATGCGATGGTGGCATTGGCCGATCTGGCGATGCAGCCGGATGATACGCTGCTGTCTCTTACCGATCTTTCCAAGCGGCAAAACATTTCCTTGCCCTATCTCGAGCAGCTCTTTGTCAAGCTGCGCCGGGCCGGGCTGGTGGAAAGCGTGCGGGGCCCGGGTGGTGGCTACAAGCTGGCCAAACCCTGTGCCGAAATCCGGGTGTCCGAGATCTTGGAAGCTGTCGATGAAACCGTCAGCGCCATGCATACCGGGGCAGGGGCCTCGGGTGCCCGCTCTGGCTCCAAAGCGCAATCGCTCACCAACCGGCTTTGGGAAGGGCTCTCGGCCCATGTCTATGTTTTCCTTCATCAAACCCGGCTGTCCGACGTGGTTCATAACGAACTGGCGCCGTGCCCGGCCGTGCCCTCGATCTTCCATGTCGTGGATGAAGAGCACGAACCCGAGGGCGAGGCCTGAGGCGTGGCGCGTATCTATCTCGACTGGAATGCCACGACCCCATTGAGGCCGGAAGCCCGCGCAGCGATGATCGCGGCGATGGATCTGGTCGGCAACCCGTCCAGCGTCCATAGCGAGGGCCGCGCGGCCAAAGCGCTGATCGAAAAGGCCCGCCGTCAGGTGGCGGCCGCCTTCGGGGCCGAGGGCGCGGATGTGATCTTCACCTCCTCCGCCACCGAATCCGCCGCTCTGGCGCTGGCCGGAACCCAAACCCAATGTGCTGGCATCGAGCATGATGCGGTGGCCGCCTGGTGCGACGAAACGCTTGCCGTGGATGCGACAGGCGCTGTGACAGTGCCCGATCCGGCCCAAAGCGCGCTACAAGCCGCCAATAGTGAAACCGGCGTCCTGCAGAGCCTGCCGCAAGGGCTGCGGCTGATCGACGCGACGCAGGCTTTCGGCAAGATCCCCTTCGCCTTCAACTGGTCCGGCGCCGATATGGCGATGATCTCGGCGCATAAGATCGGCGGCCCCAAAGGCGTGGGCGCGCTGGTGATCCGGCGCGGTCTCGACATCGAAGCGCGGATCAAGGGCGGGGGTCAGGAGATGGGCCGTCGCTCGGGCACGGAAAACGTCATCGGCATCGCCGGATTTGGCGCGGCCGCCGAAGCCGCCGCCCGCGATCTGGACGCCGGAATAGCCGATAAAATCGGCCGATTTAGAAATGTTCTAGAAAAAATCATTGCCGAATCTGTAAAAGAGACTATTTTTGTCGGGAAAGACGCGAACAGGCTCCCCAATACCTCGTGCTTCATCACACCGGGGTGGAAAGGGGAGACACAAGTGATGGTGATGGACTTGGCGGGGTTCGCTGTTTCAGCGGGCTCCGCCTGCTCCTCCGGCAAGGTTTCCGCAAGCCGGACCCTTCGGGCCATGGGCTATGATGACGTGCTGGCGGGCTCAGCCCTGCGCGTTTCGCTTGGGGCCACAACGACTGAGGATGACGTCATGCGCTTTGCGGACGCCTGGCTGAAAGAATACGAGAAATTCCGCGCCCGGGCGCGGGCGTGAGCGCTGGAGAGGCAGATATGGCTGGCCCCGAAGAAACAATCGTCAAAGACGGCGTCGAAGAAAACACCGTCGAGGCCGTGCGCTCGCTGGGCGAAAAATACAAATACGGCTGGGAAACCGAGATCGAAACCGACTACGCCCCGAAAGGCGTGTCGGAAGACATCGTGCGGCTGATTTCCTCGAAGAATGACGAGCCGGAATGGATGACCGAATGGCGGCTTGAGGCCTATCGGCGCTGGGTGAAGATGGAAGAGCCGAGTTGGGCGATGGTCCATTACCCCGAGATCGACTTTCAGGATCAGTATTACTACGCCCGCCCCAAAAGCATGAGCGTGAAGCCCCAAAGCCTCGATGATGTCGATCCGAAGCTCTTGGCGACCTATGAAAAGCTCGGCATCCCGCTGAAGGAACAGATGATCCTTGCCGGTGTCGAGGGCGCCGATGCAGCCCCAGCCGAAGCCCGCGAAGGCGAGCGCAAGGTGGCCGTGGACGCGGTGTTTGACTCGGTTTCGGTCGGCACCACCTTCAAGAAAGAGCTGGAACAGGCCGGGGTGATCTTCTGCTCGATCTCCGAGGCGATCAAGAAACACCCCGATCTGGTGAAGAAATATCTGGGCTCCGTGGTGCCGCAGACCGACAACTTCTATGCCACGCTGAACTCTGCGGTGTTTTCCGATGGCAGCTTTGTCTACATCCCCGAAGGGGTGCGCTGCCCGATGGAGCTGTCGACCTATTTCCGCATCAATGCCGAAAACACCGGCCAGTTCGAACGCACCCTGATCATCGCCGACAAAGGCAGTTTCGTGAGTTATCTCGAAGGCTGCACTGCGCCGAAACGCGAGCAGGCCCAGCTTCACGCCGCCGTGGTCGAGATCGTCATCCTCGAAGATGCCGAGGTGAAATATTCCACCGTGCAGAACTGGTTCCCGGGCGATGAAGAGGGCAAGGGCGGCATCTACAACTTTGTCACCAAACGCGCCGATTGCCGCGGCGACCGCGCCAAGGTGATGTGGACGCAAGTCGAAACCGGCTCGGCGGTAACGTGGAAATACCCGTCCTGCATCCTGCGCGGCGATGACAGCCAGGGCGAGTTCTACTCGATCGCCATCACCAACAATTACCAGCAGGCCGATACCGGCACCAAGATGGTGCATCTGGGCAAGAACACCAAAAGCCGCATCGTGTCGAAAGGCATCTCGGCCGGTAAAGCGCAGAACACCTATCGCGGCCTCGTTTCGGTACACCCGAAAGCCAAGAACAGCCGCAACTACACCCAGTGCGACAGCCTGCTGATCGGCAGCCAATGCGGGGCGCATACGGTGCCCTATATCGAGGTGAAGAACAATTCCTCGCGCGTCGAGCACGAGGCCACGACCTCGAAGGTGGATGACGAACAGATGTTCTACTGCCGCCAGCGTGGCATGGACGAGGAAGAGGCGGTCGCCCTGATCGTCAACGGCTTCGCCCGCGAAGTGCTGCAAGCCCTGCCGATGGAATTCGCCATGGAAGCCCAGCAGCTTGTGGCCATTTCTCTGGAAGGGAGCGTGGGATGAGCCCGCGTGGAGGCATGAGCCTTGGCGATCATATCCTGACCGAGGATGGGAGTTTCTCCAGCATGGTAGGCGGTACGCTTACCGTGGCTGAGGGGGTGACGGTCGAGGTCACCGGAATGGTCGGCGATAATATGGTGGCTGAATCCTGGTCCGTGGTGTCCCTGAAGGGCATGGTGGCCGGCGATCTGATCATCCATACCGGCGCACAGGTCGAGATCACCGGAATGGTCGCTGGAGCCGTTCTTAACAATGGCGGCCGGTTTACCGGCACAGGCATGGTCTCCGGAACACGGCTGGAAGGAGAGGGCGCATGATTACGATCTGGATCAGCATCATTCTAAGCGTCGCCACACTAACGGCGCTGATGAGCCTCGGCTGGAAGCACAGCCGGTCGCTGCAGCCCTGCCGCTGTGACACCAAAGGGCGCAATTGCACCCCCCGCGACTCGCGCAAGAGGTGAGCCGTGACGCGCAGTATTCCCGTCTATTCGCGATCCGACATGACGCCCGGCGACGGGTCAAAAGGGATGCAAGCGTCAAATTTTCGCCAAAATGCTAGGTTAGTAAGCGATTTATTAACCGAGCATTCAGGCCATTCTCATGGGGACAATCTCCCGTCAAAAGCAGATCTTCGACGAGCGGGTGGCCCGGATCACAACCGCATTGGGCGCGAGTCTTGCCGAACGGCAGAACGCGCAGCCCCCTGCTGTGCGGATGATCGAAGTGGTGCACAATGCGAGGCTTCCGGCCGGGGTTATAGCTGCCTTCATTCTTGGGCTGATTGCCGTTTTTGTGGTGCGGTTCACGCGCTTTCAACTGGGCTTCGGCGCGCTGACCGGCGATCTGGCCGGGCTCATGATGGCCATCGACCTCATCATGGGTGTGTTCGTGGGGTATTTCCTGCGTCACGTCTTCAACTTCGCCGCCCGGGAGTTTCAGCTCGCCCATGGGCTTGGCGTCTTGCTCATGGTGGTCGGGATGCACAACATCGTGCACAAAGCCCCCGAGCAATTCGCTCAGCTGTTTTCGGACAACTGGGTGAAACAGGTGGTCCACGATACCAAGCCCGATACGCTGCTTTTCCGCGGCATCTCTGTCGAGATGGAGGAATTGCAGAACCCGGCCACGTCCGATGCCAATCGGCCGCGTATGATCAAGCTGGATTCCGAGCGCAGCTAAGCGCGCCGCGATCTGGCCTCCCAACCTTTACGACTGCGGCTCAGGCGCCCCTTCCGGGCGCTTCCACGCATTGTTTTGAGGATATCCCATGCTGAAAATCACCAACCTTCAGGTCAAACTGGAAGAAGAAGACAAGCAGATCCTGAAAGGGATCGACCTTGAAGTGCCTGCGGGCAAGGTTCACGCGATCATGGGCCCCAACGGCTCGGGCAAATCGACCCTGTCTTACGTGCTGTCGGGCCGCGACGGCTACGAGGTCACCGGCGGTACGGCCACGCTCGATGGCGTCGACCTTCTGGCGATGGAGCCGGAAGAACGCGCCGCAGCCGGGCTATTTCTGGCCTTCCAATATCCGGTGGAAATCCCCGGCGTCGGCAACATGACCTTCCTGCGCACCGCCGTGAACGCCCAACGCAAGGCGCGCGGCGAGGAAGAGCTGAGCGCGGCGGAATTCCTGAAAACCGTCCGCGAAAAGGCCAAGACCCTGAAGATCGACGCCGATATGCTGAAACGTCCGGTCAATGTGGGCTTCTCCGGCGGCGAGAAAAAGCGCAACGAGATCCTTCAAATGGCAATGCTTGAGCCGAAGATGTGCATCCTCGACGAGACCGATTCCGGCCTTGATGTGGACGCGATGAAGCTGGTCTCGGAAGGGGTGAACGCCCTGCGCGACGAGGGCCGTAGCTTCCTGGTCATCACCCATTATCAGCGCCTGCTCGACCACATCAAACCCGACGTGGTGCATATCCTCGCCAAGGGCCGGATCGTGAAATCCGGCGGGCCGGAACTGGCACTGGAAGTCGAAGAAAACGGCTATGCCGACATTCTGGCGGAGCTGGCGTAATGGCTTTGGCGCAACCGAAAAGCGATGCGCTGGCGGCCCGGCTGGCCAGCCTCGATCTGCCCTCGGGCGGCGGCTGGGTGAAAGCGGCGCGCGACGCGGCACTGACCCGGCTGAGTGCGATGGGCCTGCCCGGGCCCCGCGACGAATATTGGCGCTTCACCCGGCCCGCGAGCCTGAACGCGCCCGAGCCGGTGCCCGCCGCCGTCTTCGACGTCTCAGACGAAGCCCCGATGTTCGAGGCAATCGACCGGCTGAAACTGGTTTTCACCGATGGTGTGTTCGATGCCGAAGCCTCCGATCCGCTGGCGCTGGCCGGGGTTGAGGTCGAACGGCTGGAACAAGCCGCCGAGAAAGATCTGCACTGGGCGCGCGACCTCTATGGCGTACTGGAAACACGAGGGCAGGTGCCGGTTACCCGTCCGCTGGCGGCGCTCAACACCGCTTCCGCTCGCGATGGCATCCTGCTCCGGGTCACCGGCAAGGCCGCGAAACCCGTCAGCCTGATCTATCGCCATACCTCCGAGCATTCCGATGCCGCGCTGCATCATGTGGTGAAGCTCGAAGCCGGGGCCGATCTGACCCTGCTCGAAAACGGCCCCGCCGCCGCGCGCTTCAACAAGGTGCTGGAAGTCGAGATCGGCGAGGGCGCGCGCTTCCATCACATCCGTTCTCAGGGCCGCGACCACGAACGGCAGGCCGCCACCCACATTTTTGCCCGTCTGGGGGCCGAAGCGACCTTCAAAAGCTTCACCCTCACCGTCAACGGGCGGCTGACCCGCAACGAAGTCTTCGTTGAAATGCTGGGCGACAATGCCACCACCCATATCGCCGGGGCGGCTATGGGCGATGGCGCAACTGATCCGTTCCATCACGACGATACGGTTTTCGTGGTACATGACGCGCTGAATTGCGAAAGCCGTCAGGTGTTCAAGAAAGTCC
Organism: Paracoccaceae bacterium; assembly: GCA_050288685.1. Classification (GTDB taxonomy): domain Bacteria; phylum Pseudomonadota; class Alphaproteobacteria; order Rhodobacterales; family Rhodobacteraceae; genus Sinisalibacter. The sequence goes on from JBNKEH010000003.1 coordinate 728,910, forward strand.
TGCGCAACGGCGCGGTCGGGGTGTTTCAGGGCAAAATCCTTGTGAAACCCGGCGCGCAGAAAACCGACGGCTATCAGAAGTCGCAGGCGCTGCTTCTGGACGATGACAGCCAGTTCCTCGCCAAGCCCGAGCTGGAAATCTACGCCGACGACGTGGCCTGTTCCCACGGCTCGACCTCCGGCGCGCTGGATGACGAAGCGCTGTTCTACCTGCGCTCACGCGGGGTGCCCACGGCGGATGCCACCGACCTTCTGGTGATCGCCTTCCTCGCCGATGCGATTGCCGAGATCGAGGATCCCGCGATTGTCGAAGACATCACCGGTCGGCTGGAAGGCTGGCTGAAGCGTCGGCGGGGCTAACATGGGCGTCGCCAGCGATATTTTGCGCGCCTATCGCGCGCCGCGCGCGGTGTTTGCCGACCGTCTGACCGGGGCCCGAGAAAACCGGGCGCTGGTCATTCTGATGGTCGCCAGCCTGCTGATCTTCATGGCCCAGCTTCCTTCGGCCCAACGCGGCGCCTTTTACGCGCCCGATGTGCCCTTCGAGGCGCGGATGACGGCGGCCCTGTTCCGTTCGCTCTTCATCGGCCCCTTATTCTTCTACACCCTCGCCTGGATCAGTCAGCTGGTGGCCCGTGCCGTCGGGCGCAAGGTCTCGGGCCTCGCCATGCGCTTTGCCTTATTCTGGGCGCTGCTGGTCGCCAGCCCGCTCTGGTTGTTCTGGGGGCTTATCGAGGGCTTCAGCGGCACCGGGCCGCAGGCCAGCCTTGTCGGTTCGGTTGCGCTCTTGGCCTTTCTGGTGCATTGGACGATGAACTTATCGGTAGCGTTGAGAACATGAATTTCGACTGGGGCACTCTTTTCGGCATGGCGCTGCAAACCGTGGTAGAGCCACGCAAGGTTGCCAGAGACGTGCAATCTGTCGACCTGCCGCGCCAGACCTTGTGGGAAATTCTCGGCCTTCTTCTTGTTGCCGCTACCTTTCTTGGGGTGATCGGCAGCATCCTGTTTCCGGTCGATCCCGCCAACAACGCCTTTGGTCCGCTGGCCACCGATCCGGTCATGATGGGCATCGCGCAGGGCTCAACCTCGGTGCTCACCGTCTTCGTGATCTACTGGATCGGTCGCGCCGTCGGGGGCACTGGCAGCTTTGACGCCGCCTTGCTCACGGTGATCTGGATGCAGTTCGTCGCGCTGATCGTGGCCCTCGGTGTGCTATTTCTGGGCATCTTCGCCCCCGGCCTGTCGCTCCTGCTCACCGGCATGGGGATGGTAATGAGCTTCTGGATTCTCAGCCATTTCATCGCCGAAATGCACGGTTTCCGGTCGGCAGCCCTGGTCTTTGCCGGGATCCTGACCACCGGCATCCTGCTGATGCTGGGCATGTCCATCATCCTTGGCATGATCACCTTCTTCATCCCAGTCGAGACGGGAGCCTTCTGATGTATGACGTGAACGCGCTGCGCAAAGATTTCCCGATCCTTGCGCGTGAGGTGCATGGCAAGCCGCTGACCTATCTCGACAATGGCGCCTCGGCACAAAAGCCGCAGGTGGTGATCGACGCGATCACGCAGGCCTACACGATGGAATATTCAAATGTTCACCGTGGCTTGCACTATCTTTCTAATCTCGCAACCGAGAAATACGAAGCCGTGCGCGGCATCGTCGCCCGGTTCCTGAATGCAGGTTCCGAAGACGAGATCGTGTTCAATTCCGGCACCACTGAGGGGATCAACCTTGTGGCCTATAGCTGGGCCGCGCCGCGTATGGTCGAGGGCGACGAGATCGTGCTCTCGGTGGCCGAGCACCATGCCAATATCGTGCCCTGGCATTTCCTGCGCGAATGCCAAGGCGTGAAGCTCGTCTGGGTCGATACCGAAGCTGATGGCTCGCTGGACCCGGAAAAGGTGATTGCCGCCATCACTCCGCGCACCAAACTCGTGGCCGTTACCCATTGTTCCAATGTGTTAGGCACCATTGTTGATGCAAAACGCATCACCGAAGGCGCCCATGATCTGGGCGTGCCGGTGCTGGTGGATGGTTCGCAGGGCGCGGTGCATATGCCCGTCGACGTGCAAGACATCGGCTGCGATTTCTACCCGATCACCGGGCACAAACTCTACGGCCCCTCCGGCTCGGGTGCGATCTACATCAAGCGCGAACGGCTGGACGAGATGCGTCCTTTCCTCGGCGGCGGCGACATGATCCGAGAAGTCACCAAGGATCAGGTTCTCTATGCCGACCCGCCGATGAAGTTCGAAGCGGGCACGCCGGGCATCGTGCAGACCATCGGCTTTGGCGTGGCGCTGGACTATCTGATGAAGATCGGCATGGACAATGTCGCGGCGCATGAGGCGCGTATCCTGTCCTATGCCCGCGAGCGGTTCAAGGAACTGAACTGGTTGAACATCCAGGGCGATGCCCCGGGAAAGGCTGCGATTTTCTCGATGACGATCGAGGGAGGCGGGCACGCCCATGACATCTCGACCATCCTCGACCAAAAGGGAATCGCGGTGCGCGCAGGCCATCACTGCGCCCATCCCTTGATGCAGCATATGGGCCTGACCGCCACCGCGCGCGCAAGCTTCGGCCTCTACAACACCGTCGAAGAGGTCGACAAGCTGATCGAAGGTCTGGAACTGGCACACCGGCTCCTGGCCTAACGCCAGACAACCTAAAGAGTACTAGCCAATTCATTGTAAAGACTACTAAAAAGCGTCCGGCGCGATCAGCCCAAGGCCGCGCAGATAAATCCCGATGCCGCTTTCCAGCAGGTCTTCGGGCGGAAAAGGCGATTTGGTGCCGGGGGCGCCGCGGGCAAACAGCTCCACAACCCCATGGCTCAGCGCCCAGATATGCGCGCTGACCATCCGGGCAGGCGGGCGTTTCTCCGGTGGCAGCTCTGCCATCAGCTCGCTTGCCGCGCGCTCGATCACCCCAAGCCCGCGTCCGGCCACCAGCGCCAGCTCCGGGTTGCGGTTCACCGATATGCCGCTTTCAAACATCGCCACGTAGTGGCCGGGGAACTTCCGCGCAAAGGCCAGATAGGCGCGCCCGGTGGCTTCCAGTGCCGCCAGCGCCGAAGGCCCGCCCTTGGTGCAGGCATGTTCCATCAGATCGGCGAACACCTCGTAGCCCTGCCTTGCCGCTTCGGCGATAAGGTCTTCACGTCCGGCGAAATGGCGATACACCGCCGCCGGGGTCACGCCCGCCGCCTTGGCCGCTTCCGAGAGGGTAAAGCCGGTCGGGCCCTTTTCCTCGATCAGGTCCAGCGCCACATCCACCAGCGCCTGGCGCAGGTTGCCGTGGTGATATCCGCGTTTCTTAGTCATGCCAGATCTCGGGGCTGCCCACGATCAGCGGATCGGGCGTATGGGCCACATCGGGGTTCTTGCCGTCATACTCCAGCCCCGACAGCACCGCATGGACCACCGCCAGCCGGGCGCGGTATTTGTCATCGGCCAGCACCACATGCCAGGGCGTAGCGGGGCGATGCGATTTTGCGAAAGTCTCGCGGATCGCGTCCGAATAGGCGTCCCAACGGCTTAGCCCATCAACGTCGATAGATGAAAGTTTCCATTGCTTTAGCGGGTCTTTTTCACGTGACAAAAACCGCCTTAGCTGTTCGGCGCGGCTGACATTCAGCCAGATCTTCACCAGATGAATCCCGTCATCCACCAGCATCTGCTCAAACTCCGGCAATTGCCGAAAGAAGGCCGCGCGCTGCTCGTCGCTGCAAAAGCCAAATACCTTTTCGACCACGCCGCGATTGTACCAGCTGCGATCGAACAGCACGATTTCACCTTGGGTCGGCAGTTGGCGCACATAGCGCTGGAAATACCATTCGCCCGCTTCGTGATCCGAAGGCTTGGGCAGCGCCACCACCCGGGCTACGCGCGGGTTCAGGTGCTCGCGGATGCGCTTGATCGCGCCGCCTTTGCCAGCCGCGTCGCGGCCCTCGAACACCACCACCACGCGCTTGCCGGTCGCTTTCACATCGGCCTGAAGCCGCACCAGCTCCAGCTGCAATGCGGCCATTTCTGCTTCGTAATCGCTCTTCTTCATCCAGCGCTGATAGGGATAAGCATCCGACAGGATGTCTTTCTTATCCGCCTCAGAGATGGCGGCGCGCAGCGCGTCCGGTGCGCTCTCGGCATAGAATTTCGAGATGGCACCATCAAAGGGGTAGGTCATGCACGGCTCCTGCTCTGCCGGTTATGTAACTTTATTTTACATTGGCACGCAATGCGGCGCGTTCAATGGCGGCAATCACATCATCGGTGGCCACGTGATGGGGCATATGGCCTTGACCGGGAAGAAGTTTCAGCTCGGTCAGCGGGTGTTCCTCGGCCAGCTTGGCGGAATGGATGCGGTGGCTCACCACCGGGTCGGCATCGCCATGCACCGCCTCAACCGGCACGCTGATCGTGCGCCAGAGCGGGGCGAGGTCGCGGATCTCGTCGGGCAGCACCCGGCGTTGGCGGGCATTGGCCCGCATCGCGCTGCGCTTCACCGTCAGTTCGGGGCCGAAATGCTCGGCATAGCCCTCGGGCGCGGGTTGCGGCGCGAACACCTTGTCGATCTCGCGCTTGATCATGTGGCGCGGGTAAAAGGCAGTGATCAGCGGGATCAGCACCGCCTGCCCAAAACGATGCGACATGATCTGATAATACCGCCCGATCCCGGTGTCCCAAGGGTGCGTGGCGGCGGATACGGCCACCACGGCAGCCAGCGTGCCGGGCAGGGTGGCCGCCCAGCTTAGCGCCACGGCCCCGCCATAGGATTGGCCCAGCACGATGGGCCGGGTCGCGCCCAGCTTTGCCACCGCCGCCTGGATCAGCCGCGCCTGCGCCGCCAGCCCGTCGCTTTCCGGATGCCGGTCCGACCAACCGAGCCCCGGCCGGTCGACGATGAAGATGCGGTAGCGCCCGGCCAGCGCCGGGGCGAGGCGAAAGGTGAAATCGCGGCTGTTGCCCGACGAGCCATGGATCAGCACCAGATCGGGCGCGGCACCAGCCTCCGCCCCCAGCACCTCAACATGAATGCGGATGCCTTCGACCTCCACATCTTGCCCCTCAGGCGGATAGAGCTTGGCGGCCCGCGCCTCGCGGCGATAGGCCAACACCTGCGTCAGCCCGATGGCTGCCGCCAGCCCGCCAAGAACCGAGGCGAGACCCATCGCTCAGCCCCGCCGGTCTTCCACCACCGTGCCAATCTGCGAAATATCGAACGGGGTGGTCATATACATCTCGGCGATCCAGTTCATGTAGAGCAGATGCGCGTGGCTTTTCCAGCGGTTGCGCGGCGGCTGTGACGGATCGTCGTCGGGGTAATAGTTCATCGGCACATTGATCGGCGTGCCCTTGGCCACGTCGCGATCATATTCCTGTTTCAGCGTGTCGCTGTCATATTCGAAATGGTTGAAGATATAGAGCGCGCGATGCGTCGGATCTTCCACCAGACAGGGTCCGGTTTCCGCGTTCCCCAGTAGCGGCACCAGCGCCGGCCGGGCGTCGATATCGGCCTGGCTGATCTCGGTCCAGCGGCTCACGGGGATAACGAAATTGTCCGAGAACCCGCGCAGGAAGGGCGATCCGGGGCGCAGATTGGTCTGCGGGTAGCAGCCAAAGGCCTTGTGCTCGAGCATCAGCTTCGGGATGCCCCAGAAGTGATAGAGCATCGCCATCCCGCCCCAGCACACGCCAAAGGTCGAATGCACATTGGTTTGAGACCAGTCCATGATCTCCTGCATCTCGTCCCAATAGGTGACGTCCTCAAAATCCAGATGCTCGATCGGGGCGCCGGTGATGATCAGCCCGTCGAACTTCTGGTCCTTGATCTCCTGAAAGGTCACATAATGCGCGCCGATATGGGCCTGGCTCTCGGTCTTCGAAATGTGATCGGTCGGGCGCACCAGTGTCAGCTCCACCTGCAGGGGCGAGGCCCCGATCAGCCGGGCAAACTGGGTTTCCGTCACGATCTTTTTCGGCATCAGATTGAGCAGCGCAATCCGCATCGGGCGGATTTCCTGCTGAGCGGCCTGATCCTCGCGCATCACCATAACGCCTTCGCGCTCAAGCACGTCGACGGCAGGCAGGGTGGCGGGGATCTTGATCGGCATAGGAAGTCCTCTTGTTGCGAGTTTGGTCAGATAGGGTCTTGCTCAGCGTGCCTCAAGGGCTTCGGCGATCAGCGCATCGAAACCTTCCGCGCTTTGCACCCGGGCCACGTCATTGGCGCTGATGGTGACGCCCCAGTTCTTCGCCATCGCGGCGTAGCGCGGCTGACGATGGGCTAGCGCTCTGGCATAGGTCGAGCGCATGAAATCGTCGGGGTCCACGTCCTCCGGCGCCACGTTGCGGTCGGCCAGATACTCGGCCCAATAGGCCTCCAGCACCTCGGGCTGATAATACATCGGCTTCGGCGCTTTCACGAAACGCCGGATCAGCTCTTCGGTATGGGCCTCGTTGCCCTCGATCCAGACCATCAGCAGATGCTTTGATAGCTCGGTCAGCACCGGATCATTCTCATCCTCCGGGTCCACCACTTCACAGATCGACCCGCCGGTATCGCAGACGAAATTGTCGTAGCCGTAAATCTCTTCAGCGCGCGAGATAAACCGGGTCGTGTCCATCAGCGCGGCAATCTCGGCCTCGCGGTGCAGGGCCTGACGGCGCATATATTCGCCAAAGGGCAGCCCGCCCTTGGCCGGATCGCCCGGCTTGCCCAGATAGGTCGACAGCGGCGCCAGATTGTCGAAGGTGATGTTGGAGGCGATATAGACCGAATCCGTGCGCAGCAGCTCGCGAAGAAACGGGTTCTTCATCGCTTCGGATTTGAAATTATCCGCGATGTGCTCGCCCATATAGCGGGTACCGATGCGGTAATCGACCGAGTAGTGAAACCAGTCGCCGGTGGCGCGCAGAAGGTTCGACAGGTGGGTTTTGCCCAGCCCGGACATGCCGAAAAGCAGCACCTGTTTATGCGTGGCATTCTGCCAGTCCTGCGCGGTTTTGTAGATCATCCGAACCTCCGTTCCTGCCGTTTGGTAGCGGGCCGGGCAGGGGGGGTCAAATCCTATCGGTGAAATGAAAACGGCGCCCGCATGGGGCGCCGCCTAAAGATTCAGATCCGCCGCGCCTTAGAACGCGTAGGACAGCTTCAGCCCAACGCCGATCGCGCTGTTGCCGGAGAAGCTCGACCCGATGGTCTCGGTGGTGGCATCGCCCAGCATCACGTATTTCAGGCCGCCCGAGATTTTCATCCCATTGCCCAGATCATAGGCCCCGCCGATCCCGACGCTGTAATAGCCATCGGTGGGGGCAAGGTTGCTCGCGGCCAGCCCGTTCGCAGCCTCATAGCCGAACGAGATCTGCGCCGAGAACTGATCGCTGAACTTGTGGCCAATCCCGACTTCGTAAGACACCGTATCCTCGTTGTTGAAGTCGGCCAGATTGCCCGCCAGCGAGTCGTCGATAGTGGCATTCGCCCAGTTCACCCAACGGATCGAGGCAAAGGCCAGCGTGTCTTTGGCAATCCCGGTCTGGAAATCGAAATTGATCGATTGCGGCATGGTGGCCGTCAGATCGCCGAGCGTGCCGGCCATCGAGAACGAGGTCTCCGACGAATAGGTGATCGCCGCGCGCAGGGCGATGGCCGGAATTTCATAGGCCGCACCCACGACATAACCGGTCGTCATGTCCGACGAATAGGTCGAGGAATAAGCCCCCAGCGCGGGCGCTGCGGTGTAGTTGCCCGAAGCCGTAACGATCCGCGGACCGGCATAGATGCTGACATTGTCCGAGAACTTGTAGCGGCCAAGAATGGTGGCTGCATTCGTCGAAACCGTCGCTTTCGCACCGTTCAGAATGTATCCGGCAGTCGCGTAGTCGACATTCGCACCAAACGGCTGGTCAAGAATGATCGCCAGCGAAATCTGCGGGTTCAGATCGGTTTTGAAAGCAAAGCCGAACTGCGTATAGCCGGGGGCGACATTGCCCGACGGCGCGCTGCCAAAGCCAGCGGCAGCCGTGCCGCTCACGCTCGGGCTGACATAGCCCGCGCTGGTTTCAACATAGGACCCGCTTTCGAATAGCGCCGAAACGTCCTGACCGGACCGGTCAAGCCCGCCCGCCTGTGCGGCCCCTGCGGCAAAAAGCGTCAGTGCAGCCGTGGCGGCCGAGGCCGCATATACTTTCTTCATGGGTGTCCCTCCCTGGATTTCCCCTCCCGCGCCCCGATCTTTGCCGTCGGGGCGGGTTAATGGGTAATATTCACGGAGAATCTCAAAGCGACAAAGCGTGACCGTACGTCAGCATATTCGCCACTTGTTTTGGCGTGTCGGAGAAGTCACACCCGTTTGGGCCCCACAGGGCAGGTCTCAGCGCCGCAACGCCCAGCGAACCACCCGGCCATCAATCACCACCAACCCAGCGGCGATTAGAGCAAATCCCAGATAGGCATTCAGGGGCAGGGCCTCGGCGCGGATCACTGCACCCAGCGTTACAGCAATGGGCACGATCAACAGGGTCACCAGCGTGGCGTTCCCCGCACCCGCGATGCGGATCACGGTGTAATAAAGCAGATAAGCCAGCGCGGTGACGATCAGCCCGTAATAGCCAAGCGCGGCAAGGGTGCTCAGCGGCAAGCTGGCCAATGGCAACGGCCCCGCCAGCGCCCAGGACAGTGGCAGCATGATCAGGCTCGACGCGGTCAGCATCCCCAGCGCCGCCACTTCCGGGCGCAGATGCCCCATCCGCTTGCGCGCCCAGACCCCGGAAAACGCATAGGCCATGGTCGATCCCAGCATCGCCATCTGCGCCAGCGAGCGCGGGTTGAACTCGGTCAGCGTCTTCAGCCCGATCACCGCCGCCACGCCGAAAAATCCCAGAGCGACCCCCGCCGCCTTGCGCCCGCTCAGGCGCTCATCAGCCAGAAAGATCGCCGCAACGACAGGGCCAAAGATTGCCGTGGTAGCGTTGAGAATACCCGCAAGCCCGCTTTCGATGGTGGTCTGAGCATAGGCTTGCAGCAGAAAGGGCAGCGCGTTGTTGATCGCGCCCATCACCAGCAGCGCAAAAAGCGTGCGCCCGTCACGCGGCATCGGCAGGCCCCGGATGATCACATAGACCCACAGAAACGCAGCCGCCCACAGCACCCGGTGGGTGACCACGTGCAGGGGCACCATGCTTTCGACCAGCGTCGTCGTGGTCAGAAAGCTCGATCCCCAGATCAGGGCAAGCGCCAAAAGAAGCGCCCAGGCGCGGGGCGAAAGATGAGTCTGTGTCATATCAGCCTGTTAGAGGGGTGCCTCAGGTGGCGCGACCCGTTTCTTGCGAAAGCCGCGAGCGGCGCGCCTCGCTGTGCAGATTGGCCCAATTGGCCAGAATGATCAGCGCGCCCCCGGCAATCACCATCGGATCGAGATGTTCGTGATAGAGCAGCCAGCCGACAACGGCCAGTACCGGCAGACGGGCAAAATCCACTGGCATCACCAACGTGGCAGGCGCCAGCCGCAGCGCCGAGGTCAGGCAGAAATGCGCGGTCAGCCCGGCAATGCCGATCAGCACGATCCAGGGCAGGGTGTTCAGGGCCAGCATCTTGATCTGCCCGTCCGCCCCGGCGCAGATCAGCCCGAACACCACCTGCATCGCGGTCATCCAGAACAGGATCGAGGTCACGCTTTCGCTGCGGGTCAGGCGGCGGGTAAAGATCGCCGATCCGGCAAAGCCAACGGCGGCAAGGGCGGCCGAAATCACCCCCGGCGTCAGCGGGGCGCTGAACGGGCGGGTCACGATCAGCACACCCAGAAACCCAATCAGCGCTGCCAGAACCCGGTTGCGCGTGATCTCTTCGCCCAACACCAGCGGCGCCAACAGCAGCGCCCAGAGCGGTGCGGTGAATTCGAGCGAGACCACCTGCGCCAGCGGGATCAGCGAAATGGCAAAGAACCACAGGTTTTGCCCGGTGAAATGCGCAATATTGCGCGCGATATGCCAGCCGAACTTGTTGGGCGAAATGCTGGAATGCGTGCCGTAGATCCGGCTGATCACCAGCACCGCCGCCAGCCCGACCAGCGAGCGGTAGAACATCAGCTCAAAGGTATCATGCTCCAGCGTCACCGCACGTCCGGCCACCGCCATGGCGGAAAACGAAACGATGGCGCCGCCCATCCAGAAAACGGCGCGCAGGGTCGGGCTCATGCAGATACCTCGGTGATCTCATAGCTGCGCGGAATTCCGGCGCTGACCCGGCCCCAATCCGAGGCCGCCCCCCGCGCCTGATGCGCCTCGAAATCCGCCCGGCTGGCATAGAGCTCCGCCACGCTGAACCGCCCCGGCACGACAGGGTCCGGCAGCACCTCGAACGACAGGCATCCCGGTTCGGCGTGGGTCAGGCGAATATGCTCGGGCAGGGCGGCCGCGATGGCGTCCAGCCGATCGGCAGGCACATCAATATGGCCGGTCAGGCGAATCTGGGTCATGGCTGCGCTCCTTTGTCGCGGGCAGGTTGGCCGCAACAAGGAGGCTTGCCAAGGGGGATCGACGCGGCCTGACCGCGTCGTCCGATACTTGAAGCGGCTTATTCCAGCTCGATCGTGCCCGGCGGCTTCGAGGTGCAATCGTAGAACACGCGGTTCACACCATGCACTTCGTTGATGATCCGGGTCGAGGTCTCGCCGAGGAATTCATGGCTGAACGGATAGTAATCCGCCGTCATCCCGTCGACCGAGGTGACGGCCCGCAGCGCCAGCGCGTAATCATAGGTGCGCCCGTCGCCCATCACGCCCACGGTGCGCATCGGCAGGATCGCGGCAAAGGCTTGCCAGATCTCGTCATAGAGCCCGTGCTTGCGGATCTGGTCGATATAAACTGCATCGGCCTTGCGCAGGATGTCGAGCTTTTCGCGGGTAATCTCGCCGGGGCAGCGGATCGCGAGGCCCGGGCCGGGGAAGGGGTGACGGCCAATGAAGCTTGCCGGCAGGCCCAGCTCATGCCCCAGCGCGCGCACCTCGTCCTTGAACAGCTCGCGCAGCGGCTCAACCAGCTTCAGCCCCATCTTCTCGGGCAGACCACCCACATTGTGGTGGCTCTTGATCGTCACCGAAGGCCCGCCGGAAAAGCTCACCGATTCAATCACATCGGGGTAGAGCGTGCCCTGAGCCAGGAACTCGGCGCCGTCGATATCATTGGCGTGTTTCTGGAACACGTCGATGAACAGCCTGCCGATGGTCTTGCGCTTGGTCTCGGGGTCCGACACGCCCTCCAGCTCGCCCAGAAACAGATCGCTCTCATCGGCATGGATCAGCTTGATGTTGTAATGGTCGCGGAACATCGTGACCACTTCATCGGCTTCATTCTGGCGAAGCAGACCATGGTCGACGAACACGCAGGTCAGCTGATCGCCGATGGCCTCATGCAGCAGGATCGCAGTGACCGAGCTGTCAACGCCGCCCGAAAGCCCGCAGATCACCTGTTTGTCGCCAACCTGCTCGCGGATCTTCGCGATCATCTCTTCGCGATAGGCGCCCATGGTCCAGTCGCCTTTGAACCCGGCGAGCCGCACGAAGTTTTCATAGAAGGTCGCGCCATTCGGGGTGTGATGCACTTCCGGGTGGAATTGCACAGCGTAGAAATTGCGGCTCAGATCGGCGGTGATGGCAAAGGGCGCGCCGGGCGAGGTGCCGTAGACCTCAAAGCCCGGGGCAATCTTGCTCACATGGTCGCCATGGCTCATCCAGACCTGCTCGCGGCCTTCAAGGAACCAGCCAGTGAGGAAATCGGGGCGTTCGCTGCCCGGTTCCACATAGGCACGGCCAAATTCGGCCGTGTGGCTTTCGCCCGCTTCAACTTGCCCACCCAGATCATGCATCATCACCTGCTGACCGTAGCAGATGCCCAGGATCGGCACGCCCATGTCATAGGCCGCTTTCGGCGGACGCGGGCTGCCCTCGCGGGTCACACTGTCAGGGCCGCCGGAAAAGATAATCGCCTTCGGGGCAAATGCCTTCAGGCTCTCGTCGGTGACGTTCTGATAGGGATGGATTTCGCAATAGACGTTCAATTCACGCAGGCGACGCGCGATAAGCTGCGTGACCTGAGAGCCGAAGTCGATGATGAGAAGGCGATCATGCTGTGTCATGTCTGGCTATTATTCTGCGCCCGCACGCGAGGCAAGAGGTAGGGCCACCGGGTGACGCAATTCTTCAAGACCGAGGGGCCTTTGCCGCCTATTCAGGACAAAACGAAAGGAGCCTCCATGATTTTCCGCTACACGATCCTTTATGTCGAGGATGTCGCTGCCAGCCTTGACTTCTACAAAGCCGCCTTCGGGCTTGCGACCGGCTTTCTGCATGACAGCGGCGCCTATGGCGAAGCGCTGACCGGCGAGACCAAACTGGCCTTCACCGCGCGCTCGCTGATGCAGAGCATCGGCAAGACCCCGGGCCAGGCCGACCCGGCCAAACCGGTCTTTGAAATCGCCTTTGAAAGCACAGATGTTCAGGCCGATTACGATCGAGCCGTCGCCGCCGGGGCCACGCCGGTTACGCCGCCACACGACATGCCTTGGGGGCAGACGATTTCCTATGTGTCTGATCCCGAGGGTATTCTGGTCGAAATCTGCTCGCCGGTCTGAGGCCTTAACTGGCAAAGCCCGGTGTGTGCAGTTGATCGGTCAGCATCGGGCTTTGCCGCAATTCGCGCGGCGAGGCCCCGAACCAGCGGCGCATCTCGCGGCTCATATGCGCCTGATCGGCATAGCCCAGATCATAGGCGATCTCGGGCAGCGGGCTCGCACCGGCAATCGCCCGCCCGGCCCGACGCGCTCGCGCCAGCAGCAGCCAGAATTCCGGCGGCGGCAGGGTGTGGCGACGCATCAGCCGTTGCAGGCTCTGCTTGCTCACCCCCAGATCCGCCGCCACCCGCTGCACCGAGCCATCGCCCAGCGACAGCCGATCCAGTGCCTCGGCCAGATTGCCCGGCGGGGTCGCCATCTCTTCGATCAGCGCCACCAGCGGGGAGGCATCTGGCAGCCGGGCGTCAAACTCCACCTGCAACCGCGCCACGTCCAGCCCGCATCCGGGGCGCAGGCGAAACCCGGTCAGGCAGGTGCCGAGCTCAATCTCAGGGTAATCGGTTTCATGTTGCAGCTCGGAAAAGATCAACCGCGGCGCCAGCCCTTGCCGCTCCACCACGATCACATCGCGGCAGCCATCGGGCAAAACGGTGCTCTGCCCTTTTGCCTGTGCCCGGTACTGCCATTGGTCGATGATCGCACTCATGCCCGATCTCAGCGCAATCCCCGACCTGGGTAAACCCCTCTTTCCCGGCGCCGCTTTTGCCGGCAAGGAGGCTGCAAAGCCCCGAAAACATGCTGCATGAGCGCTGCGACATCATGTCGTTTTAGCGCCGGAAATGCCGTAATCCCGCCGGGGCAGCGAGGGGCAGCGGTGTATCACCATTCAAAATAGCTTTCCGGAGGAAAACGATGAGCGAGTCGGCAACACCCAGACGGACACGGGGCGGCGGCGGTGGGGCGGCACGTCGTGCCGAACGTACTGCAGTGCGGATGGACGATGTTCCGGCGATTGTGCGCAACATCCCCAATCTTGAGATTCTGAACGAAGAAGCTCTGGAGATCATCGAGCACAACGCCGAAACCCTGCTGGAAGAAATCGGTGTCGTTTTCTCCGACAACCCGGCCGCTCTCGAGCGCTGGCGTCAGGCTGGGGCCGATGTGCGTGGCGAGCGCGTGCACCTCCCGCGCGGTCTGGCCCGCAAGCTTTGCGCCACCGCGCCGTCGAGCTTCATCCAACATGCCCGCAATCCCGCGCGTTCGGTCGAAATCGGCGGGCGCAATCTGGTTCTGGCCCCGGTCTACGGCCCGCCCTTCGTGCGCGACGCCGATAGCGGCCGCCGCTATGCGACGCTGGCAGACTTCCAGAAATTCGTGAAGCTCGGCTACATGTCGAAATGGCTGCACCATTCCGGCGGCACCGTGTGCGAACCCACCGATGTGCCGGTGAACAAGCGCCACCTCGACATGCTGATGGCCCATATGACGCTGTCCGACAAACCCTATATGGGCTCGGTCACCGAAGCCAGCCGCGCGGCGGATTCGGTTGAGATGTCGAAGATCCTGTTCGGGGCCGATTTCGTCGATCAGAACGCGGTGATGACCTCGCTGATCAACGTCAACTCGCCGCTCACCTTCGATGCCACGATGATGGGCGCGCTGGAAGTCTATGCCGCTGCCGGTCAGGCCTGCATCATCTCCCCGTTCATCGTCGGCGGTGCGATGGCGCCGGTGTCGATCGTCGGCACCCTGACGCAGGTTCTCGCGGAAGGTCTGGCGGGCATCGCCTATAGCCAGCTCGTGCGTCCCGGTGCGCCGGTGATCATGGGCGCCTTCGTGACCTCGATCGACATGAACTCGGGCGCGCCGACCTTCGGCACCCCCGAAGCCAGCCAGATCAGCTACGGCGTTGGTCAGCTCGCACGCCGTCTGGGTCTGCCCTATCGTTCGGCGGGCGGCTTCACCGGCTCGAAACTGCCCGACGCGCAAGCGGGTTACGAAAGCGCCAACAGCCTCAACATGGGCCTTCTGGCCGGTGTGAACTTCATGCTTCACGCCTGCGGTTGGCTCGAAGGCGGTCTGGTGGCCTCGTTCGAGAAATTCGTGATGGACGCCGACCAGCTCGGCACCCTGCACAAGATGGCGGCGGGCGTGGCGTTTGATGAAAACGCCCAGGCGATGGACGCGATCCGCGAAGTTGGCCCCGGTGGCCACTATCTCGGCTGCGCCCATACCCAGGCGAACTTCAAAAACGCCTTCTGGCGCTCCGAAGTGCTCGACTACAAACCCTTCGAGACCTGGGAAGAAGAAGGCGCGCGCGACACCATGGCGCTGGCCTCCGCCCGTGTGGCGAAGCAGCTGGCCGACTACCAGCAGCCCGCCATGGACCCGGCGATCAAGGAAGCGCTGGAAGCCTATGTGGCCCAGAAGAAGGCCGCCGAGCCCGACGCCTTCATGTAATCGCCTTTTCGGCGGGGCGCGCGATTATGCGCGCCTCGCCCAACAACGCGATCAGAACCGCAATATGGCGGGCAGGGGAATACCCTGCCATGCCAGCCCTGCGGATCGCATCAAGCTCCTCCTCCTCTTCCAGCAGCACCGAAACTGCCGCACCGGGCGCGGGCAGGGCGGTGCGGTGCATGAGCCGCTTCAGATCCCTGTCGCGGTGATAGTCGGCAAGCCCCAACCGGGCGGTGTTGACCAGAAGTTTCGGACGGCGTAGCGCCGCCAGACGAGACAGAACGTCGGACATATCGACCCCCATTCAACCTGATCCCCAAGCCATGCCACAACCCATGCGGGTGTTGCGCCAGGGCGGAACCCTGCGTGCGCTCCATTGACAAATTAATTGGTACCAAAGGATATTCCTCACCTCGTCTCGAATGGTTAACCTCTCAGTAACCATTCTCAGCCTAGCTGGTTTAACGAGTTGTTCACCTTAAGGTAGAGTTGCCCCACGCAACTTGCCCCGGGAACAATTGTGATGATTGGGGGCAATGATGGGCTACGCAGAGGCGAAACATCCAGGGGGCCTTCACGCCCTGCCTGAATGGATATCCGACACGCTGCTTGCCTACCTTGCCCACACCGAAGGGGGGCAGAGCATCCGGGCACTGGCCCGGGCGGCGGGGTGCCATCCGTCGACCACGCTCCGACAGGTTCAGCGCATCGAAGCGCTCCGAGACGACCCGCTCGCCGATGCCGGGCTTGGCCGCCTGGGGCAGCTCTGGCGCCAATGCCAAGGCACGTCTTTCGGTCGGCCCAGAACACGGGAATGTTCAGTCATGATTTCGAATGCAATGGATGATGTGCAAATCTCTCAGGAAACCTTTCAGGCGCTGAAGGCTCTGAACGGGCCAGATTGCCTGATGGTCATCGCGGATGGCGTGGAAGAGGCGGTGGTGGTGCATAATGCCGGCGACGGCCGCCCGGTGCGCCGCGCTGTGGTCAGCCGCGAAATCGCCGAAACGCTGGTGCTGCGCGACCTCATCGAAGGCCGCCAGACCGGGCGTTTGTCGCGCTACACCATCACCGCCGCCGGACGGGCAGAGCTGCATCGGCTTCTGGCCGAAGTGGAATCCGCCCGCGCCGCCCTGCATGGGGTCAGCGAAGATCAGGCGGTGGTGGATGCTCGTCAGGTCTTCGAGGCCCAGACCCGCAAAAAGGGACGCAAATCGCCGCTCCGGCGCAGTGCAGGCACAGAATCCCCGCTCTATGTGCTGGCCCGCCGTCCGCGCGCCGATGGCGAGCCCTGGTTGCCCCCCGATCTGGTGGCCGCCGCCTTTCGCTTTCATGAAACCTACGAGATCGCTCGTCTGGGCGGCGCGATCACCCGCGATTGGGAATGTCTGAAGGTCGGGCGCATCAGCGGCTCAGGGCCTGCCTTGCCAGCAGGTCGGGCCACCCGGCGGCTGGAAGCCGAAGAATCGCTCGCCGCAGCGATCCGCGCCTTGGGGCCGGATCTGACCGAAACCGTGATCCTCAGTGTCTGTCACGAAGAGGGGATGGAAGAGATCGAAAGCCGTCTGGGCTATCCCGCGCGCTCCGGCAAGCTGGTGCTCAGGATCGCGCTGCGTCGCCTTGCGCGCCACTATGCCGAAGAAGGCTCCGAGAAATTCGATATGATATACTGACTAAAACCCGTTCGGTGCTGTCGATCAGCTTTGCAGAACCGCGCGCAGCTCGGGACGGCCCAGCACGATCACGTCAAAATCCAGCTCGGGAAACTGCGCAGAAAACTCGCGAATAATCACTTTAGGATTGGGCAGAGTTTCAACCGCGGCCCGTAATTTTCCGCGATATCCAGCGCTTACGAGTTTCTCCGCGAGATCGAAGCAATCGAAACTGGCTGAAACCAGCGGCGCCAGAATCAAATCCGGCGCAAATGGCGCCAGCGTCTCGGCGCTCACACTGCCAAAATCCAGATAGGGCACGCTGCTTTCCGTTACAGCGAAGGGTTTGCTGCACATCTCGCCAACCGCCAGAATCGACGTGGCGTTGCCGTTTTCAGCACCCTCAGCGACATATCTAATCGCCGGGTGAAACCCCTTGCCGAGCTTGCCCATCAATACGATTCCTATCTGCCTCAACATCATACGATCCAATCCGCATGCTCGGATTTGGTCGCTTGATTGGTTTGATTATATGGTGCTCACAACCAATGTAAATTGGATACTGGCCCATAGGTTGTTTTCATCGCGGCTTTACAGTTCGAAAGGCTTCCCCGATGTTCGCGCCAATGACAGGAGCCCCGGAATGACCCCCGACGAATTGATCGCCGCCATCCCCATGCCATGCGTGCATATTACACCGCAGGGCAGGGTGTCTGCGCTCAATCCGGGCAGCACCGGCCTGTTTGGCGGCGAAATTCGTGGCCGTCATTATATCACCGCCTTTCGCCAGCCCGCTCTGCTCGACCGAATTGAAGAGGCGATCACCAATAGCAAAGCGGTCACCGGGCGCTATGTCGGGCGGCAGGCGGGGCGCGACACCACGTATGAAGTGACCATATCGCCGCTGCAGGACTCTGGGCGGCCCGCGGGCTTTGTCATGGTATTTCTCGACATCACTCATCAGGAAGAGGCGGGCGAACGCCGCTCCGAACTGGTGGCCAATGTCAGCCACGAATTGCGCACGCCGCTCACCGCGATTGCCGGTTTCATCGAAACCCTGCGCGGCCCGGCAAAGGACGACGCCACGGCCCGCGATCAGTTTCTGGGCATCATGGACCGCGAAGCCCGGCGGATGATCCGGCTGGTCGAAGATCTGCTCTCGCTCACCCGGGTGGAAGATCTCGAACGGGTGCGCCCAAGCGCCCCGGTCGATGTGGCCGCGCTGATCACCGGCACCGTGACCGGGCTTCAACCACAGGCCGAGGCGCGCGGCGTCACCCTGACCGTGCTGGGCTGCGACAGCCCGCAACTGGCCCCCGGCGACCCGGATCAACTGGCGCAGGTTTTCACCAACCTGATCGAGAACGCGATCAAATACGGGCGCGACAACGGCACGGTCACGGTCGACCTCTCACGGCTCGAGTCAGCGATGCTGTTGCAGGGCCCGGGGCTGAAGATTGCCGTCAGCGATGATGGCGAGGGCATTGATGAACGCCATCTGGGCCGTCTCACCGAGCGATTCTACCGGGTCGATTCCCATCGCTCGCGCGGCATGGGCGGCACCGGGCTGGGGCTTGCGATTGTAAAACACATCGTCAATCGCCATCGCGGACGGCTCCGGATCGAAAGCACCCCGGGCAAAGGCAGCGTTTTCACGGTTTTCCTGCCGCTGGACTAGAACGGTTTGTGAAAAACCGGGATTGTCATATGCTTGTTACATAAGTGTCATCTAGGAGTTACCGCGCAGCCATAAACCCCGTCGCAAGGACGCCGGGTGGGCGTTCGGATGAAACCAAATTCCAGGAGACAGATATGTCCTTCGTGAAACTGACCGCCTCGACGCTGGCGATCGCTGCCGTTTCGACCGCTGCTGCTATGGCGCGCGACACCATCCAGATCAAAGGCTCGTCGACCGTGCTGCCCTACGCCTCGATCGTTGCCGAGGCTTTCGGTGAAAACTTCGACTTCCCGACCCCGGTCGTGGAAGGTGGCGGTTCGGGCGCTGGCCGCAAAGCGCTCTGCGAAGGTGTGGGTGAAAACACCATCGACATCGCCGACAGCTCCTCGCGCATCAAACAGTCGGATATCGACAACTGCGCCGCCAACGGCGTGCAAGACATCCAGGAAGTGCGCATCGGCTACGATGGCATCGTGTTCGCCTCCGACATCAACGGCCCGTCCTTCGCTTTCACCCCGGCCGACTGGTTCAAGGCGCTAGCCGCCAATGTCGTCGTCGATGGCGCCATCGTTCCGAACCCGAACAAATCGTGGCATGACGTGAACCCGGATCTGCCGGATCAGCCGATCATGGCTTTCATCCCGGGCACCAAACACGGCACCCGCGAAGTCTTCGACATCAAAGTTCTGGAAGACGGCTGCAAAGAATCGGGCGCTGAAGAAGCCTTCGTGGCTGCCAAAGGCGAAGACGGCGCGAAAATGTGCGGCGAGCTGCGCACCGACGGTGTGTCGGTCGACATCGACGGCGACTACACCGAAACCCTTGCTCGCATCGACGCCAACAAACAAGCCATCGGCGTGTTCGGCCTGTCGTTCTACCAGAACAACACCGACAAGCTGCAAGTGGCGACCATGAACGGCGTGACCCCCTCGGTCGACTCCGTGGCCTCCGGCGAATATCCGGTCTCGCGTCCGCTCTACTTCTACGTGAAGAACGCGCATCTTGATGTGATCCCGGGCCTGCAGGAATACGTCGAGTTCTTCGTGTCCGACGACATGGCCGGCCCCGATGGCCCGCTCGCCGCTTACGGTCTGGTGCCGGATCCCGAGCTGGCCAAAACCCAGGAAATGGTTGCCAACCGCACCCCGATGGGTCCGCTGAACTAAAAGACCTTCGCAGGCGGCACCCAGCGTGCCGCCTGCACCTTTGAGGATGGAGTTGATATGAGCGTCAGCCTACTGACCATAATTGTGCTGGGCCTTGCCGTGCTCGGCTTCTTCCTCGGCCGCCAGCGTGCGGTCTCTTTGGTCAAGGGCGATACGCGCAAGCTGCATTCGCGTCCCGGCTATTACGGCCAATCGGTTTTCCTCTTCACCGCAGTTCCCGCGCTTCTGGTCATGGTGATCTGGCTGTTCGTGCAGCCGGTCCTGATCGACGCCAAAATTGCCGGAATGATCACGGTGCCCGAAGGGCAAGATAGCTCGGTCAGCCTGATCATGAGCGACGTGCGCCGGATCGCGGGCGGTATCGACCTGATGATGGATGCAGGCACCCTGACGGAAGACGACCTTACCGCGATGCGCACCGATCTGACCGATATGCGCGGCCGTCTGGCCGAGGTTGGGGTGGCCATCGGCGGTGATGTCACAGCCGAATTGCTGGACGCCGCCAAGGCCTACCGCGCCGATCTCAACACCGGCACCACGGCGATGAGCGCACTGGTACTGGTGATCGCGCTGGCTCTGTTCGGCTGGTCCTATAGCCGCGTCACCGCCGAGCAACGCGCCCGCAACATCACCGAACGCTTCGTTCTGGCCATGCTGATCGGCGCCTCGATGGTGGCGATCCTGACCACGATCGGCATCATCCTGTCGCTGCTCTTCGAAACCCTGCATTTCTTCCAGCTCTATCCGGCATTTGAGTTCTTCACCTCCACCACATGGAACCCGCAATTCCGGGGCGGCTCGACCCTCGGCATCCTGCCGCTGCTCTGGGGCACGCTCTATGTCTCGCTGGTGGCGCTGGTCGTGGCGGTGCCCATTGGGCTGATGATCGCGATCTATCTGGCCGAATATGCCTCCAAACGGCAGCGCAGCCTCGCCAAGCCCGCCATCGAAGTGCTCGCCGGGATCCCGACCATCGTCTACGGCCTTTTCGCGCTGCTCACCATCGGCCCGATGCTGCGCGACTGGATCGCCCAACCGCTGGGCATTGGCGACAGTTCCTCCTCGGTGCTGACCGCCGGTCTGGTCATGGGGGTGATGCTGATCCCCTTCGTTTCCTCGCTCTCTGACGACATCATCAACGCCGTACCGCAAAGCCTGCGCGACGGTTCCTATGGTCTTGGCGCCACCCAATCGGAAACCATCAAACAGGTGATCCTGCCTGCCGCACTTCCGGGCGTGGTCGGGGCGATCCTGCTGGCCGCCTCGCGCGCCATTGGCGAAACCATGATCGTGGTGATGGGGGCAGGGGCCGCGGCCAAGCTCACCCTGAACCCGTTCGAGGCGATGACCACAGTCACGGTGAAAATCGTCAGCCAGCTCACCGGCGACACCGAATTTGCCAGCCCCGAAACACTGGTGGCCTTCGCCCTTGGCCTGACGCTGTTCACCCTGACCCTCGCGCTCAACATCTTCGCGCTCTACATCGTGCGTAAATACCGGGAGCAATACGAATGACCGACGCAACCCAGGCGCACCTCAACTCCCCGGGGACCAAGCGCAGCTCGCTGCTGGTCGCCGACGAACGCACCCGCAAGCGCAACGCCGCCGAAACCCGTTTCCGGCGGATGGGGCAGATCGCCGTGGCCATCGGTATCGCTGCGCTGTTCGGCCTGTTGATCTCAATCGGCTCGAACGGCCTGTCGTCGTTCCGCCAGACCTATATCACCCTCAACGTCTATCTCGACCCGGCCAAGCTCGACAAAGACGGCTCGCATGATCTGGCGAAAATCGCCAAGGTCACCACCTTCGGCTATCAGCCCCTGATCCTGAAAGCCCTGACAGAAAGCCTCGATGCCGCCGGGATCGACCACGCCGATCTCAGCAAGAAAGAGCTTGAGGGGATGATTTCAGCGCAGGGGCCTGCGGATATGCGCGATTTCGTGCTGGCTCATCCCGACAAGATCGGCTTGCGGGTCAGCTTCAACCTGCTCGCAACCGGGCGGATCGACGGCTATTACAAAGGCCGGGTGACGATGGAAAGCGCCGCCCTTGACCGCAACGTCTCGCCCGCGCAGCTCACGCTGGCCGACGAGATGCGCAAGACCGGGCTCCTGGGGCTGCAATTCAACTGGAATTTCTTCACCGCTCCCGATGCCTCCGATACACGGCCCGAAGCCGCCGGTCTCGGCGTCGCGGTGCTCGGCTCGGTCTATATGATGCTGATCGTTCTGGTGCTCAGCCTGCCTCTGGGCGTGGCCGCCGCGATCTATCTTGAGGAATTCGCTGCGAAAAACCGCTTCACCGACCTGATCGAAGTGAACATCTCCAACCTCGCGGCGGTGCCGTCGATCGTGTTCGGGATCCTCGGCCTGTCGATCTTCATCAACTGGGCGGGTCTGCCGCAATCGGCGCCCATTGTCGGCGGTCTGGTGCTGACGCTCATGACCCTGCCGCGCATCATCATCCCGGCCCGTGCCGCGCTCACCTCGGTACCGCCCTCGATCCGCGAAGCGGCACTCGGGGTAGGGGCCTCGAAAATGCAATCGGTGTTTCACCACGTCCTGCCGCTCGCCATGCCCGGCATCCTTACCGGGGTGATCATCGGGCTGGCGCAGGCGCTTGGCGAAACCGCACCGCTTCTGCTCATCGGCATGGTCGCCTTCGTGCGCGAATTCCCGGGCGCGCCGCCTGAGGGCTTCATGGACCCGGCTTCGGCGCTGCCGGTGCAGGTCTACAACTGGACCACGCGCGGCGACCCGGCCTTTTTCGAACGGGCTTCGGGGGCTATCATCGTGCTGCTGCTGTTCCTCTTCGTCATGAACATCACGGCTGTTCTGTTGCGCCGTCGCTTTGAACGTCGCTGGTAGAAGGACCGGACAGATGAAAGATAATATGGAAGGACGCCTTCTCGTGAACCAGATGGACGTGAAATTCGAGACCCGCAACGTGCAGGTCTATTACGGCGACAACCACGCCATCAAAGACGTGAATGTCGACATCCTCGATAAAACCGTGACCGCCTTCATCGGTCCCTCGGGCTGTGGCAAATCCACCTTCCTGCGCAGCCTCAACCGGATGAACGACACCATTCCGATTGCCCGCGTCGAAGGCTCGATCAAGCTCGATGGCGAAGACATCTATGACAAGCGCGTCGATCCGGTGCAGCTGCGTGCCAAGGTCGGGATGGTGTTTCAAAAGCCCAACCCGTTCCCGAAGTCGATCTTCGATAACGTCGCCTATGGGCCGCGCATCCACGGCCTCGCGCGCAACAAGTCCGAGCTTGACGGGCTGGTCGAGCAAAGCCTGCGCCGCGCCGCGCTCTGGGACGAGGTGAAAGACCGGCTCGATGCGCCGGGCACCGGGCTGTCCGGCGGCCAGCAGCAGCGCCTCTGCATCGCCCGTGCCGTGGCGACCGAACCGGAAGTGCTTCTGATGGACGAACCGTGCTCGGCCCTCGATCCCATCGCCACCGCGCAGGTTGAAGAGCTGATCGACGAGCTGAAGGCCAATTTCTCGGTGGTGATCGTGACCCACTCGATGCAGCAGGCCGCCCGCGTCAGCCAGAAAACCGCGTTTTTCCATCTCGGCAATCTCGTCGAATACGGCGATACCGACCAGATTTTCACCAACCCGGAAGATCCGCGCACGGAAAGCTACATTACCGGCCGGATCGGTTAAGGGGCAGGGAGAGCAGTAAAATGAATTCCGATAAACACCACATCGCCTCGGCCTTCGACCGCGACCTGGAAGACATCCAGGCGCTGGTGATGAAAATGGGCGGCCTCGTCGAAGACGCCATCCGCGACGGCGCCAAGGCGCTGAAGGCCCGCGATACCGAGCTGGCCGAAAAGGTCCGCCAGGCCGATAAACGCATCGACGAGCTGGAAGAGCGGATCAACCTCGATTGCGCCCGGGTCATCGCCCTGCGTCAGCCGATTGCCGGCGATCTGCGCACGGTTCTGACCGTGATCAAGATCTCGTCCAATCTCGAACGCATCGGCGACTACGCCAAGAACCTCGCCAAGCGCACCGCGGTTCTGGCCGAGCTTCCCGCGGTCGATGGGGGCGCCAGCGCGATCAAGCGGATGGCCCGCGAGGTGCAGAACATGCTCTCCGACGTGCTCGACGCCTATATCCGCCGCGACGCGGCTCTGGCCCATATCGTGCGTCAGCGCGATGTCGAGGTCGACCAGATGTACAACGCGCTGTTCCGCGAATTCCTGACCTTCATGATGGAAGACCCGCGCAACATCACCCCCTGCATGCATCTGCATTTCATCGCCAAGAACATCGAGCGGGCCGGGGATCACGTCACCTCGATCGCCGATCAGGTGATTTATCTGGTCACCGGCGAGATGCCGGAAGAGGCCCGCCTGAAAGACACCGCACCGGCCTATGAGCCCGCGAGCTATCGGGAGAAGGATAAATGAGCGCCGACAAGCCCTGCGTTCTGCTCGTCGAAGACGAACCGGCGCAGCGCGAAATCCTGCGCTATAATCTCACCTCGGAAGGCTATGACGTGACCATGGCCGAAAACGGCGATGACGCGCTGCTTCTGGCCGACGAGGTGCACCCGGATCTGATCCTGCTCGACTGGATGCTGCCCGGCGTCTCCGGCATCGAGGTGCTGCGCCGCTTGAAGAACCGCCGCGTAACCGCTGAAATCCCTACCATAATGCTCTCCGCGCGCTCGGAAGAGCTGGACCGAGTGCGGGGCCTTGAAACCGGTGCCGACGATTATCTGGTCAAGCCGTATTCGGTTAGCGAGCTGATGGCCCGCATTCGCACCCAACTGCGCCGCACGCGGCCAGTCTCTGTCGGAGAAAAGCTGCAATATCAAGATATTGTGCTGGATGGTGAAACCCATCGCGTGACCCGGTCCGGCGAAGAGATCAAGCTCGGGCCAACCGAATTCCGGCTGCTTTCGACGCTGATGGAAAAACCCGGGCGTGTCTGGACCCGCGAGCAGCTTCTGGATCGGGTCTGGGGCCGCGACGTGTTTGTCGATACGCGCACGGTCGATGTCCATGTCGGGCGGTTGCGCAAGGCTCTGCGCACAGGCGACGGCGACGATCCGCTGCGCACCGTACGCGGCACCGGCTACGCACTCGGCTAAGCCGGGGGCGTAATACCGCGCCACCACAAACGCTTGCTGCACATATTACACGCTGCAGGCGGGGCGTATCGGTCAGTCCAGATTGCCCCATACGCAAGTCGCATAATCAGTATTATGTAATATTACCAGACGCAGAACCCCCGTTCAGCATAGCCTATTGAGCACCTACTGTTTTCTGACCGTTTGGGCTAAACTGAACTCTGGGGATGATTCCGGAAGCATTATGTTTGGTTTGACGGGTAATGATGCACGTCTTGTGCCATCGCGTTGCGTTGTGAGGTACAGTCGTTGCTAGATCATATGCATATGGTTGCGAATGCGACCAAGATCGAAACGGTTTGGGATTTGCACTGCCGCAAGATGAATGAATACGGTTTCGACCGTATCATGTATGCGTTCACCCGTTTCCGCACGCTGGATACCGTTGGCGAAGCTGACGACGCGCTGTTCCTCAGCAACCACGATCCCGACTATGTCGAGGCCTATGTCGGTGGCCGGATGTTCGTCGATGCACCGGTCACGAAATGGGCGCTCAGCAATGTCGGCGCTTGCAGCTGGGGTTCGCTCTGGAACGATGCGGATCAGCTTACCGACAAACAGCGTGAAGTGATTGCCTTCAACATCTCCATGGATGTGGTCGCGGGCTATTCCATCCGCTTTTCCGATCCCAGTTCGCGGGCGACGGGCATCGTGGCTCTGACCGCGCGGCGTGGGCTCACCCAAGACGATGTAGAAGAGATCTGGAGCAAGCATGGCCGCGAGATCGAGGTGATGAACCATTTGCTTCACCTCAAGGTTATGTCCCTGCCCTATCGCACCACTCGTGGCGAGCTGACCGAGCGTCAGCGCGAGGTTCTGGAGTGGATCGGCGACGGTAAGTCGAATATCGACATTGCCACCATTCTCGGTGTGTCCGTCGCGACCGTCGAAAAGCATCTGCGCCTCGCACGCGAACGACTTGGGGTTGAAACCACTGCACAGGCGGTGCTCAAGGCCTCGTTCCTGAACCAGATCTACACACTCTAGGTCGCAGCCAGATTACAGCCGGTCCACTACAGTAGTTTCGCGCCAACATGCCGTAAAACATGGCTGAATCTGCACCGTGGGTATGGTTTCCCTGACTATGCTTCGGTTGTATCCCGGACTATCTTTCCCGTGTTCCGTGAGTGGTGGCAATTTGCATTTTAGCAATGATGCCTTTTGGAACATGGGTTGGAGAGCCTGCAATTACAGGCCTCTCCTTCCCGCTGTGTGATGAGTGTTGGTTTCCAGGCACGGGTTCGTGCCAACGTCATATGCTTCGTTCAGGGGTATCACATCCCCATTTGAGCCCCTGAATCGGAACGGCGCTCGCTGTCATGGCGAGCGCCGTTCATTTTTTTGGCAGCAAACTGGGTTCTGCACGTTGCCGGGCGCGAGGTTAGCCCCGCGCCCGGCAAGACAGATCAGTTTTTGGCCATCGACGCGACTTCGGCGGCGAAATCTTCTTCTTTCTTCTCGATGCCTTCGCCCACTTCCATGCGCACGAAGCCAACGATCTCGGCCCCGGCTTCTGCGGCGGCTTGCGCCACGGTCAGGTCGGGGTTGACGACGAAGTTCTGACCCAGAAGCGTGACTTCCGAGAGGAATTTCTTCATCCGGCCTTCGATCATTTTCTCGATCACGGCTTCCGGCTTGCCGGATTCCTTGGCGATGTCGATCTGGATCTGGCGCTCTTTGGCCACAACGGCCGGATCAAGGTCGGCTTCCGACAGCGAGGCCGGGTTGGCCGCAGCAACGTGCATGGCAACCTGTTTGCCAAAGCCTTCGTCGCCACCTTTCAGCGCAACCAGCACGCCGATTTTGCCCAGACCGGCGCTAACCGGGTTGTGCACATAGGTCACAACCACGTCACCTTCGACCGAAGCCATCCGGCGCAGCGTCATGTTCTCGCCGATTTTGGCGATCTTGTCGGTCAGCGCAGCTTCCACGCTCATTCCGTCCAGATCGGCCGCTTTCAGGGCATCCAGATCGGCAGCGCCGAGCGCAGCGGTGGTGATCCCGGCGACCAGGCCTTGGAATTCGGCGTTCTTGCCAACAAAGTCGGTCTCGGAGTTCACCTCGACGGCCACGCCTTTGCCACCGGCAACGGCCACACCAACGAGGCCTTCAGCGGCCACGCGGCCCGATTTCTTGGCGGCGGTGGCAAGGCCCTTGGTGCGCAGCCAGTCAATGGCAGCATCCATGTCGCCATCGGTTTCGGTCAGCGCTTTTTTGGCGTCCATCATGCCCGCGCCGGTCATTTCGCGCAGTTCTTTCACTTGTGCGGCGGTGATTGCCATCTCGGCTCTCCTTCAAATGGGTCCGGGAGCGGTGAACCCGCTCCCGGTTACATATCAGTGACGGTCAGACGTCTCAGGCTTCGGCGGCGTCTTCGGCGATGGCCTCTTCGACCGGCAGCTCTTCAAGCGCGCCAACGTCGATGCCAGCGGCTTCCATCTGGCCCGACATACCGTCGAGCGCAGCGCGGGCCGCCAGATCGCAATAAAGCGCGATGGCACGAGCGGCGTCGTCGTTGCCGGGGATGATGTAGTCCACGCCAGACGGCGAGCAGTTGGTATCGACCACGGCCACAACCGGGATACCCAGTTTCTTGGCTTCGGCGATCGCCAGGTCTTCTTTGTTCACGTCGATGACGAACAGCAGGTCCGGCACGCCGCCCATTTCGCGGATCCCGCCGAGCGAGGCCTGCAGTTTGGCTTGGTCGCGTTCCATGCCCAGACGCTCTTTCTTGGTCAGACCTTCGGCGCCATTGGCGAGCTTCTCGTCGATCTCTTTCAGACGGTTGATCGACTGCGACACGGTCTGCCAGTTGGTCAGCGTGCCACCGAGCCAGCGGTGGTTCATGTAGTACTGAGCCGAACGCTCGGCCGCATCAGCGATCGCTTTCGACGCTTGACGTTTGGTGCCGACGAACAGCACGCGGCCGCCTTTGGCCACGGTGTCACGGATTACGGTCAGAGCCGCGTCGAGCATCGGCACGGTCTGCGTCAGGTCGAGAATGTGAATGCCGTTGCGATCACCATAGATGAACTCGCCCATACGCGGGTTCCAGCGTTGGGTTTGGTGACCGAAGTGAACGCCAGCTTCCAAAAGCTGACGCAACGTGAAATCAGGGAGCGCCATATCCATTTCCTTTCCGGTTTGGCCGCAGCGGGGCAATCAGGGCGTAAACCCAACCGGCGGACCGTTGCGGGATGTCTCCCCGCAGGGCCCAACCCCGCCTGTGAAGTGCGCGCGTCCTACACGGCATTTCGCCCTATTGCAACCCCTCGCACAGCCTGCCACAAGCGGGTCATGGCACAGGGGTTCGACATTCTTTGCATCGGTGCGGTTCTGTGGGACGTGATCGGGCGTTCCGACGGGGCGATGTCCTATGGCAACGATGTTCCAGGACGCATTACCCGGCTTCCGGGGGGCGTGGCAATGAACATCGCCATGGGCCTTGCGCGCTTCGGCATGCGCCCGGCGCTTCTGACCGCGATCGGCATTGATGCCGAAGGGATTGAGCTGATGGCCGAATGTGCCGCGCGCGGCATGGTCACCGACTATATCCACCGCGATCCCAGCCTGCCGACCGACCGCTATCTCGCCATCGAATGCCCCGCCGGTCTGGTGGCTGCCGTCGCCGATGCCCATTCGCTTGAGGCCGCAGGCGCTGACATTCTCGCCGCACTCGAAGACGGCCGTCTGGGCCGCGACAGCGCGCCCTATCGCGGCCCGGTGGCGCTTGACGGCAATCTCACCGAAGCGTTGCTGGCCGAGATCGCCCGGCGCCCGAGCCTCTCTGGTGCCGATCTGCGCGTGGCGCCTGCCAGCCCCGGCAAGGCCACCAGGCTGCGCCCGCTGGTCGGCCACGCCCACGCCACCTTCTATGTGAACCTCGAAGAAGCCGGGCTGATCCTTGGCACCGTCTTCACCACCGCCCACCGCGCCGCCGAGGCGCTGCTGGCCGAGGGCGTGGCGCGGGTTCTGGTCACCGACGGCGCGCGTGAAGCGGCCTTTGGCGCGGCGGGCCATGTGTTCACCGCTCAACCCCCGCAAGTCGAACAGGCCCGCGTCACCGGCGCGGGCGACACTTTCATGGCCGCCCATATCGCGGCCGAAACCCGCGGCGAATCCGGCCCCACGGCGCTTGCCACCGCGCTCGCCGCCGCCGCCACCTATGTCTCGGGCCATGATCCGGTCTAACCACCGGCCAGCCCCCTTATCTCATTGCGAAAGTCCCCCATGATCCCCCTTTCCTTCTCTCCCGAAGTCGCCGCTGCAAAAGAAAAATCCCTGCCGATCGTGGCGCTGGAATCCACCATCATCACCCACGGCATGCCCTATCCGCAAAACGTCGAGACGGCGCGCGAAGTCGAGGCGGTGATCCGGGCCTCCGGCGCCGTACCCGCCACCATGGCGGTGATCGAAGGGAAGCTCCATATCGGCCTCACCGATGAAGAACTGACCGCGCTCGGTCAGGCCAGCCACGTAGCCAAGCTCAGCCGCGCCGATTTTGCCGCCTGCATCGCCACCGGCGGCACCGGCGCCACCACCGTGGCCGCCACGATGATTGCCGCAAACCTTGCGGGCATCCGGGTCTTTGCCACTGGCGGCATCGGCGGCGTGCACCGCGGCGCCGAAACCAGCTTCGACATCTCCGCCGACCTGCTGGAGCTGTCCCATACGCCTGTCACCGTGGTCGCCGCCGGGGCCAAGGCCATTCTCGACCTGCCGAAAACCCTTGAAGTGCTCGAAACCCATGGCGTGCCGGTGATCACCTACGGGCAGGACGATTTCCCCGCCTTCTGGTCGCGCAGCTCCGGCCTCGCCTCGCCGCTGCGCATGGACAGCGCCGCCGATATTGCCCGAGCCGCCGATACCCGCGCCGCGATGGGCCTGCCGGGCGGGCAGCTCGTGGCCAATCCGATCCCGGTGGAAGACGAGATTGCCGCCGAGGTTCTGGCCCCGGTGATCGCCGCCGCCCTAGCCGCCGCCGAGGATCAGGGGATTGCCGCCAAAGCCGTGACCCCGTTCCTGCTCGATCACATCTTCCACGCCACCAACGGCACTTCGCTCACCGCCAATATTGCGCTGGTAAAGAACAACGCCCGGCTGGCTGCTGAAATTGCCTGCGCCTTCGCCCCAGTAGGCTGACAATCGCGCGCGGTGGCATTGCCGCGCTGCCGCAAAGCCCTTACATTCTGCACGAACAAGCGGAAAGACTTCATGGACCTCAAAAACCTTCAAGATTTGGGCAGCGAAGACGGCTCGGTTCCCCGGTCGTCGCATCGCTTCCGGCCCTTTGCCGGGTTTCGCAACAACTTCCTTGCCGGTCTTGTCGTCGTCTTTCCCGTTGTCATCACCCTTTGGCTGATCTGGAGCTTTGTCGGCTGGATCGACAGCTGGGTTCTGCCATTCCTGCCCGGCTATTGGCAGCCCGACGCGATCATCACCCGCTGGCTGGAAGCCCATACCTGGTTCCGCGATCAATTCGGCCCCGATGTGCATGTCAGCGTCCGCGGTGTTGGCGTGGTGTTCTTCCTGATCTTCACCTCGGTGGTGGGCTGGGTCGCCAAGGGTTACATCGGGCGCAGCCTGATCCATTGGGGCGAAAGCATCGTCGACCGGATGCCGGTGGTGCGCTCGCTCTATAATGGCGTGAAGCAGCTCGCCGAAACCGTCTTTGCCCATCAGGATGCGAAATTCGACAAGGCCTGCCTGATCGAATATCCGCGCCCCGGCAGCTGGGCGCTCGGATTTATCTCGACCAAGGCCAAGGGCGAGATAAACGAGCGGATCCCGGTGGACGAACAGGTGATTTCCGTCTTCCTGCCGACCACGCCCAACCCGACCTCGGGCTATCTGCTGTTCCTGCCGAAAAGCGATGTGATCGAGCTCGATATGTCGATCGAAGACGCGGCCAAGCTGGTCATCTCAGGCGGGCTTGTTTATCCGAACCCGAAAGATCCGGCCAAGCCCGGCACCGGCAAGAGCGCTGAAGCCGCTAAAGCCGTCGCCGTTGACGAACCTGCCGACGACGCATGATCAACGCGGCCCTGACCGGCTTTTTCACCGGCCTTTCCCTGATCCTCGCCATCGGCGCACAGAATGCCTTTGTTCTGCGCCAAGGGCTGATGCGCCAGCACGTCTTTGCGCTGGCGCTGTTCTGCGCCGCCTCGGATGCGCTGCTGGTTGCTGCCGGGGTGGCAGGCTTTGGCGCACTCACAACAGCCTGGCCCGCCCTGCCCCTTTACATGAGCCTCGCCGGTGCCGCCTTCCTTGCCGCCTATGGCCTCAGCCGTCTGCGCGCCGCCTGGATCGGCGGGCACGCTCTGGCCGAGGGCGGCGAAGCGCGCGCCTTGTCGAAAACCCTCGCCATCGCTGCCGCCTTCACCTGGCTGAACCCGCATGTCTATCTCGACACGCTGGGCCTGTTGGGCGCAGTTTCCACCGGCTTTGCCGCGCTGGACGACAAGATCGCCTTCGGTGTCGGCGCGGTCACCGCGTCTTTTGTGTTTTTCTTTTCATTGGGCTATGGCGCGCGCCTGCTCGCCCCGGTCATGCGCTCGCCCCGTGCCTGGCAAGTGCTGGACGCGCTGATCGGTCTCACGATGCTGGCGCTGGCCGCCAAGCTGGTGCTCGGCATTCTCTGACCGGAAATCCCGCCCAAATCTCGTCGCCAAACCTCGCCGAACCAAAAAAAACGCCGGCACAAGGCCGGCGTTAAGTCATTGAGGCAGGTTTCATACAGGCAAGAAACCTATCGAGCAGTGAGTTCTTTATACTGCGGCGATCCGCCTGTTCCAAGCTAAAAGTTTGAAATGCTTCGGCGCCCCCTCTAGCATCCTCCCAACGAAACAACGACAGGCGAGGATTGTTCCAGATATGCGACCAGAGTTTTTCCGCAGATTCGCCCCGAAAACCCGTGCAATTCTTGGTCTGGCAGCGCTTCTCGCCCTGCCGGGCATGGCCGGGGCCGAGCCGACCTATGGCTTGGCAATGTATGGCGACCCGGCTTTGCCCGCCGATTTCACCCATCTGCCGCAGGTCAATCCCGATGCCCCGAAGGGTGGGAAGATCGTAATCGCCGAATCGGGTGGTTTCGATTCTCTCAATCCCTTCATCCGCAAGGGCCGCGCCCCGTGGGAGCTGCGCTACTGGCTGGCCGAAAGTCTCATGGGTCGCAGCTATGACGAACCCTTCACCCTCTACTGCTTGCTCTGCGAAACCGTAGACACCCCGCCAGACCGGAGCTGGGTCGAGTTCACCCTGCGCCCCGAAGCGAAGTTTTCTGACGGCACCCCCGTCACGGTGGAAGATGTGATGTGGTCTTACGAGACCCTCGGCACCCAGGGCCATCCGCGCTATGCCGGGGTCTGGGAGAAGGTCGGCAAGATGGAACAGACCGGCCCGCGCTCGGTGCGCTTCACCTTCAATACCCCCGACCGCGAACTGCCGCTGCTGATGGGCATGCGCCCGATCCTTGAAAAAGCCCAATGGGAAGGCGTCGATTTCGCCGAAAGCGGCGTCGACATGGTGCCCCTCGGTTCCGGCCCCTATGTGATCAGCGATTTCGAAACCAACCGCTACGTGGTCCTGACCCGCAACCCCGATTACTGGGGCAAGGACGTGCCCTTCATGAAGGGGCAAGACAATCTCGACGAGATCCGGCTGGATTATTACGGCGATGGCGATGTGGTCTTCGAAGCCTTCAAGGCGGGCGAAGCCAACACCTACCGCGAAACCAATGCCCAGAAATGGGCCACACAATACAATTTCCCGGCGGTGCAGTCGGGCGACGTGGTGCTCTCCGATATCCCGCACCAGCGCCCCACCGGCATTGATGGCTTCGTGATGAACACCCGCCACGCGATGTTTCAGGATTGGCGCGTGCGCGAGGCGATGACCCAGGCCTTCAACTTCGAATTCATCAACCAGACCATCAATGGCGGCACCCTGCCCCGGATCGAAAGCTATTTCGACAATTCGGTGCTCGCCGCCGACATCACCCAGCCCGCCACCGGCCGGGTGGCCGAGCTGCTCGCCCCCTATGCCGATACGCTGCTGCCCGGGGTGCTGGAAGGCTATGCCCTGCCGGTCTCCGACGGCTCCGAGCGTAACCGCGCCGGGATCACCCACGCGCTCGATCTGATGGCCGAGGCCGGCTGGACGGTGCAGGACGGCGTGATGAAAAACGCCGAAGGCCAGCCCTTCACCTTCGAGATCGTGGTCAGCCAGAACGCCACCGAAAGCCGCCAGATCCTCGATATCTACGCCGCAGCACTCGGCCGTCTCGGCATCACCCCCACCATTACCGCGCTCGACAGCGCCGCCTATACCGAGCGCACCAAGACCTTCGATTTCGACATGGCCCCCTATATCCGCGGCCTCAGCCTGAGCCCGGGTAACGAACAAAAGCTCTACTGGGGCGCCGATCTGGCCGACGAGCCGGGCAGCCGCAACTGGATGGGGGTGAAAAGCCCCGCCATCGACGGCATGATCGACACGTTGCTCAACGCCACCAGCCAGGACGATTTCCGCGCCGCCACCAAGGCGCTGGATCGCCTGCTCACCGCCGGGCGCTACGTGATCCCGCTGTGGTATTCCAACACCGCCCATATCGCCCATGCCAAACAGCTGCATTACCCGGAGCATGTGCCGATGTATGGCGACTGGATCGGCTATCAGCCGGAACTGTGGTGGTGGGAAGACTAATCCCCGCGACCGGCCACGCTCCGGCGTGAGACACACCAACCCCGCGTTGCCCATCGCAGCGCGGGGTTTTTCACACCCGCCGCCCGTCGGCCCCCGATTTCGCGACCGAAAGGCAAATTGCAACAGCATCCGGAATGCGCAAGAAATGGCAGAGCCTTACGGGGGCCGGGTCACGCCCTCCCCCCAGCCGCAGATGGAGCGCGACATGTCTTTCTTCGAACGCAACCTCACCCTTTGGGTCGGCCTCTGCATTGCGGCGGGTGTTGCGCTGGGCACGCTGATGCCCGGCCTCTTCGGCCTCTTCGCGCGGGCTGAGATCGCCCATGTGAACCTCGTCGTTGCGGCGCTGATCTGGGTGATGATCTACCCGATGATGGTGCAGATCGACTTTTCCGCGATCAAGGATGTCGGCCGCCGCCCGCGCGGGCTGGTGCTGACGCTGGTGATCAACTGGCTGGTGAAGCCCTTCACCATGGCCGCGCTGGGCTGGCTGTTCTTTCGCGTGCTCTTCGCTCCTTTCGTCGATCCGGGCGCGGCGGGCGAATACATTGCCGGGATGATCCTTCTGGGCGTCGCCCCCTGCACCGCGATGGTGTTTGTCTGGAGCCAGCTCACCAAGGGCGATCCCGCCTATACGCTGGTGCAGGTTGCCGCCAATGACGTGATCATGGTCTTCGCCTTCGCCCCGATCGCGGGCTTCCTGCTTGGCGTGAGCGAAGTTGCGGTGCCGTGGCAGACCCTGCTTCTGTCGGTGCTGCTCTTCGTAGCCCTGCCGTTGGTGGCGGGCATCCTCACCCGGCACAGGTTGGAGCGTCAGGGCAAAGCCGCCATCGCCGCTTTCGTGGCGCGGCTGAAGCCGTGGTCGGTGGTCGGGCTACTGGCGACCGTGGTGCTGCTTTTCGGTTTTCAGGCAGAAAAGATCCTCGCCCAGCCGCTGGTGATCGCGCTGATCGCAGTGCCGCTTCTGCTGCAGACCTATGGCATCTTCGCCATCGCCTACACCGCCGCCCGGATGATGCGCCTGCCCCACAGCATCGCCGCCCCCGCCTGCCTGATCGGCACCTCGAACTTCTTCGAACTCGCCGTCGCCGTCGCCATCTCCCTCTTCGGCCTCAGCTCCGGCGCAGCGCTGGCCACCGTGGTCGGCGTTCTGGTCGAAGTCCCGGTCATGCTGACGCTGG
Organism: Paracoccaceae bacterium; assembly: GCA_050288685.1. Classification (GTDB taxonomy): domain Bacteria; phylum Pseudomonadota; class Alphaproteobacteria; order Rhodobacterales; family Rhodobacteraceae; genus Sinisalibacter. The sequence goes on from JBNKEH010000003.1 coordinate 763,480, forward strand.
TCGGCTTTGCGAACCGGACGAAGGGGTGGTTTGAGGGGTAGGGGAAATATGTATCTGAAGAGCGGAGCCTCAATTTGCATAATGTGATTTTACGAACCGTTCTGGTTCTTCTGCTGCCAGTTCTCGGCAATGCCGCCCGCGCCGATTTTACCGCGACATATGAAAGGGAACTTGGCCCGTCTCGACTCGTTTTCGAGGTCGCCGATGACGGAAAAATGCGGGTGTCGCGTGGCGACGTTTATGGCGACCTGCTGTTTCTGGATGATCAGATTTACAGTGTGATGGCTGGTCCCGGCGGACCCGATGTCAACACGCTGGAAGTTGAAGTCGAGCTTGCCAAACGGCAACGTAAGAACTGGATCAGCTCCGGCCAAACCGACTCCACCCCACGCCCGATCTATTATGTGCCCATGGAAGAGATGATCGTCGGGGGGCGCACTGGCACGCGCTATAATTATGCCGAGACGAAGTTCCCAGACTTGACACAAATCGTCCTGTCGGACGACCCCGCTCTAAAGCCGCTTGGTCAGGCTTTTTCTAGGTATGAGCAAGCGTTGGGGGTCATGTCAGCAGATGACGACCCCCAAGAAACCAACATATACGATTTGCTCTCCGAGCATGGCGCGTTGCAGTTCTACAGATACGAATTGAAGTCTTTGAGCTTCGACCCCATCGACCGGATGCGGTTTACTGTGCCTGCGAAGCCAATCACGCTGGCCGATCTTCCGCCGGAAGACCCCGAGGATGAAGTCGCGCCACGAGAATACAATCCGATTGTCTTGCAAGCCATTTTTCAATCCGGTCTGCTTTACACGCGTATGTCAAACGGGGATGTCCTCGCATGGGTCGACGGCGGCAATGAAAGCACCAAAGTCACGACTCCCGGTCCGGTCCTGAGCATTTGCGCGCTCGACAGTGACATGTATTTGGTCACCGGGAAACAAACCGGCGGACCTATTACTCTTTGGACAGGGGCGCCGGAAGAATGGTCTTCTGTGACGTCTTTCGAGCAAACCGAAAGCGACTTCTTCGTCACCTTGGATTGCAGCGGCACAGAGCCTCTGTTGTTCTCAACCGATGCCATCCGTACGCCCAACGACGTGCGTCCGATCAGTCTTGACCCCACCGATACTGTCGGTTTCGGCTACATGACCACAGTGCAACATGGCGGTTTTCTGTATGTCGGCGTGAATATGGGCGAATGGGGCGGCGCGACCCTGCGCTTCCCAATTGCTGGCGGAACGGGCGAACTCATCAAGCCAAGCACGACGATAACCGGTCTGGAACCCGATCCCGTTCAACCCGACTGCATCCTTGCTGCGTCCGGACTCGTTCATTTCTTGTCGAGTGGAGCAATCTACCGGATCTGTGGCGATGCAGTCTCTCTTATCTATGCAAAGCCCTACACGCTCGAACCCGACTGGCAGTTCGATCCACAAAAAGTCGGGGACTACTCTCAGAGCGTCAGTTTCTTTTCAATCGGCGGAAATGGGAAATCCGTCTGGGCCGTCGCGAGCGATGGGATCTATCAATTTACGGACAGTGCCGAGCCCGACTTCCAGCCTTTTCCGCGCAACTTTGAGCTGCCTGAAAGTGGCATCGACTGGTCCAATCCCGAATTCATTCTGGTCCAAACGACCATGAACCGGGCTTTTTCCGTCAGCGGCGCTTCTCTGCTTCTTGTTCCCCGTTGAACAAATCCAACACCCCGCTTTTGGGGTCCCACCCCCCTCGCCCAAAACTTCGAACAGTTAGCGCTATCGCTATAGTTATCCTAGGCTTAGACCCCCGTTCGAGTTCGGGCACCCCCCGGCTATTCCTCGCCCGGCAGCAGCAGCGAGGCGTCTCCGTAGCTGAAGAAGCGGTAGCGGTTTTCGATGGCGTGGGCGTAGATCTCGCGCATCCGCTCCAGCCCCATCAGGGCCGAGACCAGCATCATCAGGGTCGATTTCGGAAGGTGAAAATTCGTCATCAAGGCATCAGCCAGCTGGAACCGAAACCCGGGCCGGATGAAGATATCCGTGGGCCCCTGCCACGCGGCAATCTGGCCGGGGCCGGTGGCCGCGCTTTCGATCAGCCGCAGCGCCGTGGTCCCCACCGGGATCACCCGTCCCCCCGCCGCCTTGGTCGCGTTGATCTCCGCCGCCGCCGCTTCACTCACCTCGCCCCATTCAGCGTGCATCTTGTGGTCGGTCAGGTCGTCGGTCTTCACCGGCAGAAACGTCCCCGCCCCGACATGCAGCGTCACGTGGGTCATCTCCACGCCCTTCGCCCGCAGCCCCGCCAGCAGCGCCGCATCGAAATGGAGCGAAGCCGTGGGGGCCGCCACCGCGCCCCGCTTTTCAGCCCAGACCGTTTGGTAATCCTCGCGGTCCTGCGCGTCGGCCTTGCGCTTGGCCTCGATGTAGGGCGGCAGCGGCATTTGCCCGGCTTCAGTCAGCGCCGCGTCAAAATCCGCGCCGGTCAGGTTGAAGGCAATCCGCGCCTGCCCGTCTTCCTTCGCCACCAGCCGCGCCGAGAGCGCATCGGAAAAGCGGATCTCTTCGCCCTCCTTCACCTTGCGCAGCGGCTTCAGCAGCGCCCGCCATTCGCCACCCGGGGCAGGTTCCAGCAATGTCACCTCGACGCCTGCAACGGCCTCGCCACGCTGGCGCTGCCCGCGCAGCCGCGCCGGGATCACTTTGGTATCGTTCAGCACCAGCCGGTCGCCGGGCCGCAGAACGTCCACCAGATCGGTCACCACCCCATCGCGGATCTGCCCGCGCGTCGCCACCAAAAGCCGGGCTGAAGAGCGCGGCTTCGCAGGCCTTGTCGCAATCAGCTCTTCCGGCAGATCGAAATCATAGTCGGACAGGCGCGCGCCGGGTTCGGGGCGGTTCGGATGGGTCATCGGGTCAGGCTCATGGTTGCGGGTCGTCTGGAGTCGGCGCCGGACGGCGGAAAATATCGCGCAATGGCCCCGGCAGCAGGATCGACAGCGGGTTGATACTGACCTTCGGCTCCTTCGCCGGGCCGGTCAGGTTGAAGTTGAAGCCCACCAGCCCCTCGCCCTCGCGTGGCGACACGATCCCGCCCAGCACGTTGACGATATAAAGCGGCGAAAGCACCCCCTGCATGTCAACCTGCTGGCTTTTCATATCGTAATATCCATCGAGCGAGACTCCCATCGAGGCGCCCACGGCTGAGGCGTGATAGAGCGTCAGGGTTTCCGGGCTGAGTTTGAACCGGCCTTCAACGTTGTTGAACAGGATCCCCTCGGCATTGAGCTGTTCGATCAGGCCAACCACCGAGACCGCTGCCAGCATTTCTGCCATTGCCGGCGCATCAACCAGCCGCGTGTCTTTGACGGTGAAATCGCCCTCATAGGTGCCGGGGGCTGCGGCGGGGGCAAGGATCAGCTCCAGCGATCCGCCCTTGGCGCTGGAAAACACCCCCGCGCCACTCATCACCGCGCCTGCATTCTTGCTGGTGATCCGGAAGGCCGAGCCGTTTTTCTGCTGCGCCACGGTTCCGGCAATCGCCGCGCCGGAAATCTTGCCAGTATAGGTGCCGTGAAGCCCCCCCGCGAGGTCGAACTCGCCGGTCAGATTGCTGATCCTTATCCCCTCGGTGACGATCAGGCTCACCCCAACAAGGGTCAGCGGTTGTCGCGCTCCAGCCGCGACGCCACCCGCTCCCGACCCGCCGAGCTGGGCCTTTCGGATGTCAATCGTGCCGCCGGGCAGCGAGATGGCGATCGGGGCCGTTTCGCCGCGCCCAGTCAATAGCACCGGCGCATCGAGCCAGCCACCAAGCTGTACCCGGTCAAACCGGGCCTCGCCCAGCCCGCCGCCTTCAGCAGTCGTCGCACTGCCGGTGGCCTTGAGCCCGTTCGCGGTAAAACTGATGCTTTTGGCTTCCGGCCGGTCGCCGAGATCCGCCTCCACCGACAAAGAGCCGCTGCTGCGCGCGGATTTCGTCCAGCCAGTGCCGGGAATATGCATGGCCAGCCCGGCCAGATCGGAAACCAGCGTAAGGTGCGGGGGCGCATGAGGGGGCATTGCCAGTTCGACATGCCCGCGCGTCGCGCCCGTCACCAGCCCCCCCAAACCGGCCAGACCGAATTCGGACAGCGCCGCCTGATTGATCGTGATCGTGCCGTCGATACTGGGTTCGCCCGGTACCCCGCGATTAAAGGGCAAATGCCAGGTGCCCTGTGCCTGTGCCTGTCCGATCCGCACCGGACCGGAAATTTCAACCCGTTCGCTGGTGGCGGACAGGGCCAGCGTGTCGGCCACCAGAAGCTTGTCTTTCACCACAACATCCGAGGTAACATGGCTGATGGTTCCGGCAATGTCGTAGTCAAAATCTTCAGGCGGGATTGGGGTTGAGGGGTTCATTGGCACCGGAAAAGCGATCGTTCCGCTGGCCGCAATCTGCCCACGCGCCATATCCGGCCCCAGATCGGAGCCTTTGAAGATGAAAAACGGATCCAGTTCCAGCACCGTCAGCGCTCCACGCACCGTGCCCTTGGCCGCCACATCAATGACTGCCGTCTTCTGATACTGGGTGAGATCCGGCAGCCGATAGCCCGAGCCGGAGGCATCCATTACATCGCCATTTGGCGCCACCATACTCGCCTTTTCCGCAACAGCGGTGAAACTGGTCGGGGAGATGGTCACATAGCCGCGCTCGACCTGCAGCTCCGGCAAAGTATCCATCGGGCGTAAAACGGCATCACGCAAACCGAAAGTGCCGGTCATGCGCAGCACGTCACCCGGCTTCAGCCGCCACGAAACGGCTCCATCCGTCGCTTCGCCCTTGAGCAGCCGCGTTGCCACCCAGTCCCGCCCACCGGGCTCGATATTCAGGGGCCAAAGCGCCAGCAGCTCGTCCCGCCCGGCGGCTTTGAAACTGCCATCAATCGCCACGCTCCAGCCATCGGCATTGGCAGAAATCTTGCCCGATCCATGGTAGCGATTATCGCCGCGGAAAATCACCGCCTGCCCGATCTCGATCGAGAACGGGTCCAGCGTGACCCTCAGATCAGCGCGGCCGTTGTCGATGAACAGAGGCGCTTCGAACATATTGCCTGGATTGAGCTCGCCACCGCTCAGGGTGATCTGTCCGATCATGGAATTGGGCCAGGCCCCTCGGAAGTCGGTGAGATAAACCTGCCCTTCGGCCTGCGCGGTTCCAAGCTCGGACCGGACGGACGCTCCCTGAAAATCGATCCGCTGGGTCTTGGGATCAAAATCAATGTAGATCTGCGCGCCGTCAAAAGCCGCGGGTTTGGCGCCGGGGGTTGGCGACAGCGCACCGCTGTCAATTTTCAATGCCCCTGCCAGATCCACAATCGCACCGGTCGTGTCGATCGAAGTGCGCAACGCCCCGGAAATCGGCGCGTCGATCACCGAGAGGAATGACAGGGCCGGTGTCTGGGCGGCAATATCGCGGGCGGCGACGTTCTCGAACCGCGCAGAAAGGCTGGCCTCCGAGGTGGTTTTCGAGGTGCGGAAACTCAGTTCGGTTGTCGCCAGTTGTTCGGTTTGATTGAACACGTCAAAGTGGACAGTCGTGTCGATGGTGTTGTCAGACGGCGTGACCGCCAACCCTCCATTGGTGACCTGCCAGAGCCGCCCGGACCGCGCATCCTCCAGCGTCAAGGTTAGATCATTGGCTTCCAAACGGCTGGTGGTGGCCAAAGGCCCTGCGGTGAAGGCGGCATCAAGCCCGTCGAGCATTGAGGCAAAGCTGCCGGTGGTGCCTGCGGACTGACCAAGGGTCAGCGCGAACGTCCCATCAGAGAACCGGCGCAGGGTCATCTGCGCGCCCTGCAAACGCAGCAGCGTGGGTTCGAACCGGCCCATCAGCATCGCCCCGATGCCGAAGCCCGCTTCCACCCCGTTCAACTGCGCCAGATCCAACCCGGTTGTATCTTTCACCCCAAGATCGACCAGCCGGATCATCGGACGGCCATTCTTCATCATGCCAAACTCAACCCGACGCAGGGTGAAGTTCATCTCGGGCACTGCTTTGCGGATCTCCGCCAGCGCCTTTTGTGTGACCCATTTGGGCAGCACGATCACCTGCCCCGTGGCCGACATCGAGGCGAGCAGGATGAACACCGAAATCAGCCCGGCCGAGAGCAAGGTCCAGAAAGACAGATGGAAATGCAACGCTCTGGGCCGCCATCCGCGCGCGGGCGGGGCGGTATCCGGGGCGATCGGCGGGGTATCGTCAGAGGTGGGTTCTTCGCTCATCCGGTCTATCTGAGGGGCATGTCATCGGCTTTTCTTTTCGGCCGCCTCCCCTTACAAATCATCGCTTAAGGGATCATGCGGGGGAAGGAAAGCAATGTCATCCGCTCTTATCGAAACAGGCATGCCAGCGCCGGATTTCAACCTGCCACGCGATGGCGGCGACATGGTGTCGCTCGCAGCGCTCCGGGGCAAGCCGGTGGTGCTGTTCTTCTATCCGAAAGCCAGCACGCCAGGCTGCACCACTGAAGCCTGCGATTTCACCGCGCAGATCGGTGATTTCGAAGCAGCGGGGGCCGTGGTGCTGGGCATCTCCAAGGATAGCGTGAAGCGGCAGGAAAACTTCGCAGCCAAGCAGAGCATTGCCATGCCGCTTCTGTCGGATGCTGAAAGCGATACCTGCGAGCGCTATGGCGTCTGGGGCGAGAAAAAGAATTACGGTCGCACCTATATGGGCATCACCCGCAGCACCTTTCTGATCGGGGCCGACGGCATCGTCCTGCGGGCTTGGCACAAGGTGAAGGTCGCGGGCCACGCCGCCGAGGTGCTTGAGGCGGTGCGCGCGCTGTGACGCTCAGCCTTGCTGAAATGGCTGAGGCGGTGCTGCGCTGCCCGGATGCACAGGAAAAGACCGCGCTCAGCGCGGACTATGCTGCGCTCTGGATGGCCACGCGTGCAGCGGGAACACCGTTGGAGATCGGGCAGGCCAATCCACCCGACGCACCTGCCCGGCCTGCAAAACCCGAGCTTCTGGACCCGCGTGACGTTCCGCGTCGTCGCCCCAATTCGCCGGTCGGACGGCTCGCCATGCTGCACGCTGTGGCCCATATCGAGCTGAATGCGGTCGATCTGCATTGGGACATCATCGCGCGCTTTACCGACACCCAAATGCCGCTAGGATTCTACGATGACTGGGTAAAGTCGGCAGCGGAAGAAGCCCGTCATTTCAACCTTGTCTGCGGCGTTCTTGAAAGCCAGGGCAGTTTCTACGGCGCTATGCCCGCCCATGCTTTCATGTGGCAGGCCGCCGAGGATACGGCAGGTGATCTGATGGGGCGGCTGGCCGTGGTGCCGATGGTGCTGGAAGCGCGCGGGCTGGACGTGACGCCGGGGATGATCGCGCTATTTGAAAAGGCGGGCGACACCAGCGCCGTGGAGGCGCTGAAGGTGATCTATGCCGAAGAGGTCGGGCATGTGGCCTATGGCTCGAAATGGTTCCACTTCCTCTGCGGCCGCCACGAGCTTGACCCGAAAGAGACATTTCACGCGCTGGTGCGGCAATATTTCCATGGGGGATTGAAGCCACCCTTCAATGAAGAGAAACGCGCCGAAGCGGGATTACCGCCTGATTTCTATTGGCCTCTTGCGGAAAACGCTGCGGACCAGCATCGCGATTGAGCGGTTTCCTGCCAGACGCAACTTTATGCACGTTTTGATTGCGTGAAGAAACTTGCCTCGAACCGGGGGGCAGGTTATTCACCTTCAACCCGGGTCGAAACGACGCTCGGGAGGGGATGAAAAAACAATCGGAAGAGAGCGGTGCTGAAGCGTTTTGCGAATAAGCTGAATCATAAGCTCCAAAGCAGCTTTCCAGAACAACGTTTGTTTCTCCGCTCCGAAGATGGCACCCGTTTTATCATTCTGTCACCGCTAACCCAGCTGTTCGGCTGGATGGGCAGCGCTGCTTTCGTTGCATGGGCCATTATCGCCACCGCCATTCTGCTGATGGATTCCATCGGATCGGGCAATTTGCGCGATCAGGCAGCGCGCGAGCAGAAACTCTATGAACTACGGTTGCAAAACCTTGCCGACGAGCGCGATACCCGCGCAGCAGAGGCCGCAGCCGCTCAGGAACGCTTTGCCTCGGCCATGGATCAGATCTCGGTGATGCAATCCGAGCTTCTGGCCTCGGAAGACCGGCGGCGCGAGCTTGAAACCGGCATCAACGTGATTCAGGCTACCCTGCGCCGCACCATGAAGGAACGCGATGCAAGCCGGAGCGAGCTGACCGCCTATCTGGCCGATAATGGCGGAACGGATGGGGGCGCACGCCCTGCCCCGACGCCGGAACAATCGGAAACGCTAGGTTTTTTGACCGCCGCGCTCAACGACATTTCGGCCGAGCGCGATGCCGCCCTGAAAAACGCGGCCAGTTCCAAAGAATATGCCGACGAGCTGGTCTATAATCAGCAGCTGCGAGACGAGCGGAACGATCAGATTTTCCGCCAACTGGAAGATGCGGTGACCATTTCTCTGGAACCGCTCGACAAGATGTTCCAGGCCGCGGGCATGTCGACCGACAGCGTTCTTGAAACCGTGCGCCGTGGCTATTCCGGCCAGGGTGGCCCGATGACTCCGCTGGTGATGTCGACCATGGGTGCCGAGCCCGACGCGGACGCCGCCCGCGCCAACGAGATCCTCGACCAGCTCGACCGGATGAACATGTACCGGATCGCCGCGCAGAAACTGCCTTTCGGCATGCCGGTGAAAGCGGCGTTCCGTTACTCCTCGCCCTTTGGGGCGCGCTGGGGCCGGATGCACGAGGGCATTGATATGGCGGGTCCGATCGGCACGCCGATCTATGCAACCGCTGACGGCGTGGTAAAACGCGCAAGCTGGGTTTCGGGCTATGGACGGCTTGTTGAAATCCAGCACGCTTTCGGCATCACAACGCGCTATGCGCACCTTTCAGCCATCAATGTATCGGCCGGACAAAGGGTCTCGCTTGGTGACAGAATAGGTGATATGGGGAGTTCTGGCCATTCGACAGGATCCCATCTTCACTATGAGGTGCGCGTCGACGGAAAACCCATCAATCCGATGACCTACATCAAGGCAGCAAAAAATGTTTTCTAAAAGCAGGATCAACGAACCCGGGCCCAAAGCGGGTGCAACCGAAACTCAACCGACGAAGCCTGAAATGACAAAACCGACCATGCCGACCACTTCTCAGACCCCGCCGGTACCCACGGGTGCCCCGAAACCGAAACCCGCCGCCTCGGTTCTGTCTTCTGACCTGGTTGTCAAAGGCAACATGAAGTCGACCGGCGATATCGTCGTGGAAGGCGCCGTCGAAGGCGACATCCGCGCCCATACGCTGACGGTTGGCGAAAGCGCCACCGTGAAAGGCGAGATCGTTGCTGACGATGTGGTGGTCAATGGCCGCATCATCGGCCGTCTGCGTGGGCTGAAAGTGCGCCTCACCGCGACCGCGCGTGTGGAAGGCGACATCATCCACAAGACCATCGCGATCGAAAGCGGTGCGCATTTCGAAGGCTCGGTTCAGCGTCAGGAAGACCCGCTGAACGGCACCTCGAAAAAACCGGTGCCGACCGGCAAACCCGAATAATCACAGCGTCAATGCTGAAAAAAGGCCGCCTTTCGGGGCGGCCTTTTTTTATACGATCCCAGCGAGCATAGTTATGTAAACGCGCGTCTTGTTTTTCAGTCTGAGTTTTGTATCGTCATGCAAATAATTGAAAGGTAATACTTATTCATGCGCATTGCTCAGCTCTTTCGGCACCCTGTCATCATGCCAGTCATCATCGCAGTTGGAGCCGCTATATTTGGCTGGTTCATGCTGGCGATATTTCCGAATGATCCTGAGATAACCGAGGCGCCGCTCCTGCAACGGATTGCCTATATGGCCGCGCTCTGGCTCATAGGCACGCCCCTTATGCAGGGATTGCTCGCAATGCGCGCGGAACTTGGCGACCGAGATGACAGAACGGCACGGATCTACCGCTGGCTGTATGGATACTATTCCGCCTATCTGATCGTGATCATGGAGCTTATTGTGATGGGGAAGCCCTCCGTTCATTTCTACGGGCAATACGCGATCTGGATGACCGTAGGTCTCGTGATGGGAGCATTGCTATCCAACATCGGGTCTGGCCATAAGACGCCCCCTGCCGCACCGCTCACCCGCGCCTATTTCGATGTCGATACCCCACTTGACGAGATGACCCCCTTTAATCGCTGGGTCGTGCTGCTCTACCCTGTTGCCGCTTTCGCATTTCTAACACTCACCGTCTTCACGGACTCACCCTTTGGAACGCATGAACGGTTCTATATGGTGGCGACTTTCCTCGTCCTGCTCATTCGTCCGGTTGACTATCGCCGTGAAGGGCTGAGCTTCGGCAGATGGCAGTTTCGCAGCAGTCCGGTAATTGCAGGGGCGCTCATCGCAGCTTTGGCCACCTACTATTTCTGACACCGAGGAAACGCCTCAGAAACGCGATTGCAGTTCCAGCCCAATGCTTTTCCATCGCGGTCACAGGCGGCACAGCTCCTGCCCACTCTGCCCGACAGAGAAGAATGAAAAGGCCGCCCGTGGGCGGCCTTGTTTGTAACCTGATGGGAGGCGCGCGCGTCGTCCCGTCGTGATTAATCTTCAGCGTTGGCCTCGGCGCGGCTCTTGCCAGCCACGTCCATCGCCAGCGTTGCGGCCATCAGCCCGTCGAGATCGCCGTCAAGCACCCCAGCCGTGTCCGAGGTCTCGTAATTGGTGCGCAGGTCTTTCACCATCTGATAGGGCTGCAGCACGTAGCTGCGGATCTGGTTGCCCCAGCCCGCATCGCCTTTGTTCTCATGCGCTTCGTTGATCGCGGCATTCCGGCGATCCAGCTCCATCTGATAGAGCCGCGATTTCAGCGCCTTCATGGCGATGTCGCGGTTCTGGTGCTGCGATTTCTCCGAGCTGGTCACCACGATCCCCGTGGGGAAGTGGGTGATCCGCACCGCAGAGTCGGTGGTGTTCACGTGCTGACCACCGGCACCGGACGAGCGATAAGTGTCGATGCGGATATCGTTAGGCTGCACCTCGATATCGATATTGTCGTCGACCACCGGATAGACCCAGACCGACGAGAACGAGGTGTGGCGCCGCGCCGCGCTGTCATAGGGCGATATCCGCACCAGCCGGTGCACGCCGCTTTCCGATTTCAGCCAGCCATAGGCATTGTGGCCGGAAATCTTGTAGGTGACCGATTTGATCCCGGCTTCTTCGCCCGGGGTTTCCGACTGCATTTCCACCTTGTAGCCATGCGCCTCGGCCCAGCGGACATACATCCGCGCCAGCATCGAGGCCCAATCGCAGCTTTCGGTGCCACCGGCGCCGGAATGCACTTCGAGGAAGGTATCGTTGGCATCCGCCTCGCCGTTCAGCAGGGCTTCCAGCTCGGCGGCAGCGGCTTTGACCTTCAGCGCTTTCAGCGCGGCCTCGGCCTCGCTCACCACCTCGGCATCGTCCTCCATCTCGCCCATCTCGATGAGCTCGATATTGTCCGACAGCTCCTGCGCCATGCCTTCATAGGTCTCAATCGACTCCCCCAGTGCCTGACGTTCGCGCATCAGCTTCTGGGCGCGCTCGGGGTCGTTCCACAGCGCCGGGTCTTCGGTCATCGCGTTGAGCTCTTCAAGGCGATAGCCCGCCGTCTCCATGCCGATGCGCTGCTCAAGCAGCTTGAGCGAGTCCCGGATGGCCTCGACGATCTTTTGAGTTTCCGCACGCATGGATTTGCCTCTTGTCTGGGTTCCGACTGGATTTAGCCGTCTCGGCCTGCCGGTTCAAGCCGCGACGCTTGTTCCGATCTCTTTGTCGATGGCCAACGCCAGCCCGTCGACGATAGCGGTGAAGGCTTCGCCCCGTTCCAGCGTGGCTTTCGGGCAGAGCCGCTGCGCCGTTCCTTCGACCAGCCCCATCAGGCTGGAGCCGCCCACCAGCACCACGGTCTGCACCTCGTCCGCCGCGATCCCGGCGCGTGACAGGGTTTCACCGATGGCATCGGCCAGCGTGGCCTCATGCTGGGCGAGCGCCATGGCCATATCGGCGGGGCTGAGTGGCGCGCCAAGCCCCGGCTCGATCATCGCCATATTGATGCGCGCTTCCGCGCTGCCGGTATTGGCGGCGATCTTGCCCTTCTCGACGGCGAAGGCCAGCTCGTGGCCCAACTCGTGCTCCAGCAGCTCAGCCAGCCGCCCCAGCGGTTTGGGATCGACGGCGCGTTTCAGCATATCGGCCACCGAGCGGCGGGTTTCCGGGGTGTAGAGGAAGGGAATGCGCGCCCAGGTGGCGAGGTCGACGTAAAGCGCATTGGGCATTGGCAGCAGGCCAGGGCCGAAATCACGGCGCAGCTCGCCGCCCTGCCCCAAAAGCGGCATCGCGCGGGCCAGTGAAATCGCCTGATCGAAATCGGTGCCGCCCAGCCGCACGCCGTGGCTCGACAGGATCTCCACCCCGTCACCCGCCTGCCGGTAGAGGGTGAAGTCCGAAGTGCCGCCGCCAATGTCGACGATCAGCCCCAGCGCGCCTTTCTGGCCCTTACCATGGCTCGCAAGCGCGGCCGCCTCCGGCTCCATCACGAAACGCAGCGTGTCAAAGCCCGCGGCCCGATAGCAGGCGGCAAGGTCTTCGGCGGCTTTGGCGTCACGCTCGGGGTCGGCGGTGTGAAAATGTACCGGGCGGCCGGATACGGCGTGCTGAAAGCTCTGCCCGGTCAACGCCTCAGCGCGGGCTTTCACCTCGGTCAGGAAGGCGGTAACAACCGCAGACAGGGTGCGGCGGCGCCCGGCGATCAGCCGCTCTTCGTGAAACAGCGCGGTGCCCAGAACGCTTTTCAGCGCCCGCATATAGCGCCCCTCTTCGCCCCGGATCAGCGCCGATCCGGCAGCGGCCCCGATACGCATGGCGCCGCCATGTTCGGGAAAGAACACAGCTGTGGGCAGGGTTTCTTCCCAGTTCTCCAGCGGCACGCGACGCACGGCGCCACCGGCCAGAACCGCCGCTGCCGAGTTCGATGTACCAAAATCTATGGCGAGGGTGTGAGCGCGCGCATCGACCATGGAAGCCTCCGGGAAAGACCCCGGGGACTACCTGATTTCATTTTGACGCGCAAGGGCGCAGCCGCTTCAGCGTGTGCGCAGCGACTTGCCGTTGTGGAAGACTTGGATCTTCGGCGCGTCGGCGGTGAGCTTCACCGTCTGACCACGCAGCTCGGCATGAATGCCGGGCAGTTTGGCGATCAGAGGATCTTCGCCCTCGACCGATTTGAAGTAGAGCAGCGTCACTTCGCCAAGCGCTTCGATGTAATCGACTGTGCCTTCAAAAAGAACATGCTCGCCGTCTTTAGCGAGCCGGAAATCCTCGGGCCGCACGCCGACATTCACCTTCCAGCCCTTTTCGGCCTCTTGGGTTTCGACATCCGCCACCACATCGTGACCATGGGTGAGGTCGAGCGTGGTATCCTTGCCGGTGCCGATGATGGTGCCGGGCAGAAGGTTCATCGCTGGCGAGCCGATGAATTGCGCGACAAATTCGTTGTCGGGCCGCTCATAAAGCTCCAGCGGGCTACCCATCTGGGCGATGCCCTTATCGGCGAGCACCACGATCTTGTCGGCCAGCGTCATCGCTTCCACCTGATCGTGGGTCACGTAGACCATCGTGCTGTTCGGCATCGATTCCTTCAGCTCGGCGATCTGAATGCGCGTGGCCACCCGCAAAGCCGCATCGAGGTTGGAGAGCGGTTCATCGAACAGATAGACCTTCGGGTCACGCACGATCGAACGGCCGATGGCCACCCGCTGGCGTTGCCCGCCCGACAGCGCCTTGGGCAGACGGTCGAGGAAGGGTTCGAGCTGCAGGATTTTCGCCGCCTTGCGCACCGAGGCGTCGATCTCTTCTTTCGACTTCTTGGCGATCTTAAGGGCGAACGCCATGTTATCATAGACCGTCATATGCGGATAAAGCGCATAGGACTGGAACACCATGGCGATGCCGCGCTGGCTGGGGGGCACGTCGTTCATCACCACCCCGTCAATCTCGAGCGTTCCGGCGGTGATCTGTTCCAGGCCGGCGATCATCCGCAAGAGAGTGGATTTACCGCAACCGGACGGGCCGACGAACACGATCAATTCGCCGGTGGCGATGTCCATATTGATCTCTTTGAGAACCTCGACCTTGCCCCCGTAGGTTTTGCCGACATTCGTGAGTTTCAGTTCAGCCATATCTCCCCCCTCTTCACGCGCTCTGAGAGTTGCGCAACATGATGCACGGCTGCCAATGCGCCAGATGCAGGTTTCCGTCTTTGCCCGGATGGGCACTGTTGAGTTCCGTTCCAACCGAATGCCATGTGCCCTGCGGCATGCGGACCGTGGCAGGCTCTTCCCCCATATTCAGGGCAAAAAAGATCTCTTCGCCCTCGAACCGCCGGATGAAGCTCAGCACGTCGCCTTCAACGCGCATATCTTCCAACGAGCCCTTCTGAAGCGCCTTGTGGGCGTGGCGGAAGGCAATGGCGCGCCGGTAGTGATGGATCAGCGAGGCCGGGTCGTCCTCTTCAGCCTCAACCGAATGGTTCAGATGCTCGCCCGGAACCGGCAACCAGGTGCGCGGCGCCGAACTGAATCCGCCGGCGGCGTTCGAGCGTTCCCAGACCATCGGCGTACGGCAGCCATCACGGCCTTTGAACTCGGGCCAGAACTGGATGCCATAGGGATCCTGCAGGTCTTCAAAGGCGATGTCGGCCTCAGGCAGGCCAAGCTCTTCGCCCTGATAGATACAGGCCGACCCGCGCAGGCACATGAGCAGCGTGGTAAAGCCCCGCGCCGCCGCCGGTGTCAGATCCCAGCGGGTGATATGGCGCACTACGTCATGGTTTGAAAACGCCCAGGTAGCCCAGCCATCAGCGGCGACTTCGTCAAAATGCGCCATCACCTCGGCCACACGCGCGGCGGTCGGGCGATCCCCAGAGAGCATCTCGAAGGCGTAGCACATCTGCATCCGGTCATCGCCCTTGGTGTATTCCCCAAGGATCTTGAGCCCGTATTGCCCATCACCCACTTCGCCCACGGCGGCCGCGTTAAACGGGTTCATGGTCGCACGGAGTTTCTTCAGGAATTCAATGTTTTCCGGCTGGTTCTTGTCGTATTGGTGATCCTGCCAGTTATAGGGGTTCACCGCAGGCGCGATGCTGGAATTGCGCATTTCGACCGGCAGGGCCGGATTGTCGCGCAGCTGGGCATCGCAGAAGTAGAAGTTGATCGTATCGAGCCGGAACCCGTCCACCCCGCGATTGAGCCAGAACTTCGCCACGCCGAGCAGTGCGTCCTGCACCTCGTCATTGTGGAAGTTCAGATCGGGCTGCGAGGTCAGGAAGTTGTGCATATAATACTGCATCCGCCCGCCATCCCATGCCCAGGCGGAGCCGCCAAAGATCGACAGCCAGTTGTTCGGCGGCGTCCCATCAGGCTTGGCATCGGCCCAGACATACCAGTCGGACTTGGCACCATCGCGCGCGGCACGGCTTTCCTTGAACCACGGATGCTGGTCGGAGGTATGCGACAGCACGAGGTCGATCATCACCTTCAGCCCGAGCGCATGGGCGGTTTCGACCACGGCGTCGAAATCGGCCAGCGAGCCGAACATCGGGTCAACGTCGCAGTAATCGGACACGTCGTAACCGAAATCCTTCATCGGCGAGGTGAAGAACGGGCTGATCCAGATCGCATCCACCCCGATCGAGGCGATATAGGGCAGCCGGCGCACGATGCCGAGCAGATCGCCGACACCGTCTCCATTGCTGTCCTGATATGATCGCGGATAGATCTGATAGATCACCGCACCACGCCACCAATCCGGGTCTTTCGCGAGGTATGTCATACGTGGCGCCTCTTCGTGAGCTGTCATTCTGCCTCTCTGATTGTTATTTCACGGAGCCGGCCAGCAGGCCGCGCACCAGATAGCGTTGCATGGCGAAGAACACCGCGAGCGGAACCGCGATCGACACGAAGGCCGCCGTCGCCAGAATTTCCCAGTTGCCGCCACGGGTGCCCAGAAGCTCGACGATCTGGTTGGTCATCACCGTGGTTTCGCCGGTCGCATCGATCAGGAACACCTTGGCCACCAGCAGGTCGTTCCAGGTCCAGAGGAACTGGAAGATCGCAAAGCTGGCCAGTGCCGGGAAGGACAGCGGCAGGATGATCTTGGTGAAAATCTGGAAATCCGTCGCCCCATCGACCTTGGCATTCTCGATGATGTCACGCGGCAGGCCGACCATGTAGTTTCTGAGCAGATAGATCGCCAGTGGCAGGCCAAAGCCGGTATGGGCGAGCCAGACGCCCAGATAGCCCTTCCCGATGCCAATCGCGAGGTGCAGCTTCAGCAGCGGGATCAGCGCCAGTTGCAGCGGCACCACCAGAAGACCGACGATGACGGCGATCAACAGTGCCCGGCCGGGGAAATCCATCCAGGCCAGCGCATAGGCCGCGAAAGCCGCAAACAGGATCGGGATGATCGTAGCCGGGATCGTGACGGTCAGCGTGTTGAAAAAGGCTTTGGCCATGGAATCCGTGGTCGAGCCCGCAAACAACACGTGGTTGTAGTTGTCGAAGGTGAATTCCGGCGGCGTCAGCGCAGTTGCAAACACCCGTTGGCCGCGCCCGGTCAGCTGATCGGCACTGCCCGTCCAGACATAATCACCATTGGCCTGCACCGTTATGCTTTGACCTTCGCCCATATCGGCGGTGTCACCGGGTTTATAGGCGTCGATATTGCGCGACGACGTGCCCCAGACGCTGATATCGGCCTTGCTGCCCGCTTCGAACAGATTGCCCTCAACCACATAAAGCCCGTCACGTTCGATCCGGACCTCATCCGGATCGCCGGTGCGCAAGGTAAGGTTCTGCTCGGAGGGAAACAGCGACTTCCACCAACCTGAGGTCGAGATCTGATCCGCCG
The DNA here is from genome assembly GCA_050288685.1 of Paracoccaceae bacterium. Classification (GTDB taxonomy): domain Bacteria; phylum Pseudomonadota; class Alphaproteobacteria; order Rhodobacterales; family Rhodobacteraceae; genus Sinisalibacter. The sequence continues at coordinate 780,454 of JBNKEH010000003.1, forward strand.
TGCGGAACGAACTGACGAAAAGCCCGACCGTAGGAAACAGCCAGAGCGCCACGATGAAGACAACCGAGAGGTTCACAGCCCATGTCAGGCTAGATTTTTTTCCGGCGATATTGTCCATGATCCGCTCCCCCTACTGCATTTCTTTGCGCGCATTGCGCACGTTCCAGATGAGGATCGGCAGAACCAGCAACATGATCACCATGGCCGAAGCTGAGCCAACACCCCAATTGTTCGCGCGGAAAAGCTTGTCGAACATGTAGTTGGCCAGCACCTGCGTTTGCCATTGCCCGTTTGTCATTGCGAACACGATGTCGAAGACCTTCAGCACAACCAGCGTGATCGTCGTCCAGACCACCACGATGGTGCCCGCGATTTGCGGCACCTTGATCTTGAAGAACACCTGGAACGGACCTGCGCCGTCAACAATGGCGGCTTCGATGGTTTCTTCAGGGATTCCGCGCAGCGCCGCCGACAGGATCACCATGGCAAAGCCTGTCTGGATCCAGATCAGCACGATCATCAGGAAGAAGTTGTTCCAGAACGGAATGGTCAGGAAGGTCTGCGGATCGCCACCAAGGGCAACGATGATCGCGTTGAAGATGCCAATCTGATCCTGCTCGATCGGGCGGGTATCGTAGACCAGTTTCCAGATCACCGAGGCGCCGACAAAGCTGATCGCCATCGGCATGAAGATGATCGATTTGGCAATATTGCCCCATTTCAGCCGGTCAGTGAGTTGCGCCACCATAAGGCCAAGCACGGTCGATGCGGCAGGCACCACCAGAAGCCAGAGGAAGTTGTTTTGCAAAGCTTCCCAGAATTTCGGTTCGTTCAGCATTTGCTGATAATTGGCAAGCCCCACGAATTTGTAGGAAAAGGCACCGCCACCGCCGGGGATCGGCACGCGGGTGGTCAGGCTCAGACGCAGGGTCTCGACCACCGGATAGGCAAGATAGAGCGACAACGCGAAAAGCGCCGGGGCCAGAAACAGCCACGGGCGGATCATGTTCGCGCGGTTGATATTCTGGCCGATCCCGGACAGATCGCCCGACAGCAGAAGGCGCGTGCTGAGGGCGGCGAGCGCCGCCGCGATCAGCACATAAACGCCGCCAACCGAAGTCGCCAGCGCGCCGAGCCGCAGAAATCCATCACCGAAGCTCGCCAGGATGGCACCCCAGCTGCGCGCCACAAGGATCGGAAGAACAAAGACGCTAAGGGCGACAAGCCCGAGCACCAGAAGGAAGGAATAGAACGGAACCGTAACCCGACGTTTGCGAAGTTCATCTTCTTCGGTCCGACGGGCCGGAAAGACCACCTTATCGAGGTAGATATTCGAGAAGTAGAAGTAGCCGATTGCCGCGCTCACGCCAATCAGGATGACCAGAAGTCCCTGAAATGCTGCTTGCATGTTTCCCCCCAAGAAATTCTTTCATTCTCGCGCCATGATGGCCTCGGAGAATGGTCCTGTGTCAAGTGCGACCCCAAGAAAGCCTCGGGGTCGCACTGATTTTTCAAGACCGAGTGTCTTTACTTGATCGCGTCCCAGCTGGCCTGAATGTCGTTGGCCACGGCTTCAGCCGATTTGCCACCAACATAGTCAACCATGCCGGTCCAGAACGAGCCCGCGCCCACGGCGCCCGGCATCAGGTCGGAACCGTCAAACCGGAAGGTCGTCGCGTTGAGCAGGATGTCGTTCATTTTCTTCAGGGTCGGATCGCCGAACGCATCGGTGTTCACGCCTTTGAACGGGGTCAGGAAGCCTTTGCGGGCCATCCAGATCTCGTGGGCTTCCGGCGTTTGCAGGAAGGCGATCAGCTGATGCGCTTCCGGGCTGTCATTGGTGATCGCCCAGGTCGTGCCAGCACCCAGCACCGGGGTGCCGAGGTCTTTATCGGCATAGGCCGGGAAGTAGAAGAAGTCGACATCTTCACCAACCGAGGTGCCTTCCGGGAAGAACGCCGGAATGAACGACGCCATGCGGTGCATGTAGCACTGAGCCGGCGACGAGAAGAGGCCCTTCGGCGAGTCACGGAAGTCGGTGGTGGCCACCGCGCCGGCACCGCCAGCAACGAAGGCGTCGTTTTTCGCGAACCAACCGAATTCGTCGATCGCATTGATCACGCGCGGATCGTTGAACGGCATTTCGTTCGACACCCACTGGTCGTAGACTTCGGGCGGCTGCGTACGCAGCATCATGTCTTCGACCCAGTCGGTAGCCGGCCAGCCGGTCGCCGCACCCGAGCCGAGGCCGATGCACCACGGGGTGCCGCCATCGTCAACGATTTTCTGGGTGAGCGCTTTCAGCTCTTCCATGGTTTTCGGAATTTCATAGCCAGCGTCGGCGAAGTTTTCCGGAACGTACCAAACCAGAGATTTCACGTCGTTCTTGTAGGGGAAGCCATAGAAGGCTTCGGCGCCATCGGGGCCAGCATAGGTCCCAAGAGCCACCCACGACGGACCAGCGGCGTAGTTGTCGCTGACCCAGCTCGCAACATCCGCCCCAAGCGGGGTCAGGAAGCCGCGCGCGGCCATGTCTTTGGCAAGACCGGGCTGCGGGAAGGCCGACACGTTTGCAGCCGACCCAGCTTCAAGGTCAACAACGACCTGCTGTTCGAAGCTGTCGGAACCGGTGTAACGCACGTCGATGCCGGATTCCTTGGCGAACTGGTCAAGCACCGCCTGAACGTTTTCCTGGTCCGGGCCAAGCCACGGGCCGAAAACCGTAAGTTGCTCGCCCATGGCCGCACCCGAGGTGAGGGCCATCGCCGCAACGCCACACAAAAGTACCTGTTTCATTTATCATAATCCTCCCAGATCTGCGCCCACGCGGGGCGTCTGAAACAATCCACACACATGAAGCGAATTCACGACTCACTCCAAAGCGCTTTGGATGCGCTACCGTCGCCGATGCATCCGTCCCTGTCAACGATACATAAATACATTGCCCAAAGAACCAGCGCTTGGGCTTTTTTATCGCACAAAATGTAGCGTTTCTTTTGACCTGGATCAAAAACCCTACTAGCTTCCAAAGTTATCCAAAGCGTTTTGAAACGATTTAGGTCGATGAATCTCAGGGAACTTGCCGAACTACTGCATCTGTCTCAGACAACGGTCAGCCGAGCGCTGAATGGCTATCCCGAAGTCTCGGAAGCCACGCGCAAAAAGGTTTTGGCCGCAGCTCAGACATATGGCTACAGCCCGAACATGCGGGCGCGGTCGCTGGCCACAGGCCGGGCGATGGCGATTGGCCATGTGATTCCCATATCCTCGACTCATGAAATGGTGAATCCGGTTTTCACCGACTTCCTGGCCGGAGCCAGCGAGGTCTATGCGCGGCGTGGCTATGATATGGTGATCTCGATCGTGCCGGACGAAGATCAACAGCGCGCCTATCGCGACTTGCGCACCAAGGGCTCGATTGATGGGCTGATCGTTCACGCCCCGAAACTGGGTGATCCTCGGGTGCATCTGCTGAACGAAATCGGCCTGCCCTTCGTGGTGCATGGCCGGGCCTCGGATGTCGAAGAGACGTATAGCTGGGTGGATATGAACAACACCCATGCATTCCGGCGGGCAACCGATCTGCTGCTCGATCTCGGCCATCGCCGCATCGCGCTGATCAATGGTCTGGCCAGCATGGATTTTGCCATCCGGCGGCGCGCCGGGTTCGAAGATGCCTATCACGCCCGTGGCCTGACCCCGGACCCGACGCTCTTGGCCTCCGACGAGATGACCGAGGCTTTCGGTCACGATATGGCCCGTACCTTTCTTGCCCTGCCCGAGCCGCCATCGGCGTTTCTGGTGTCGTCGATCATCACCGCGATCGGGGTTCGCCGGGCGATTGAAGAGCTTGGCCTCAGAATGGGGCGTGATATATCGGTGATCACACATGACGACGATCTCAGCTATCTGAAGAATCGCGCAGATGTTCCGGTGTTCACTGCCACCCGTTCATCGGTGCGTGAGGCCGGCCGGCGCTCTGGGGAAATGCTGCTCGATCTTATCGAAAACCCGGGGTCTGGCCCCCGCAGCGAGTTGCTGGAAGCCGAACTAATCCTTGGGCAATCCACCGGCCCCCTATCGAAAAGCAGATAACATGACCCTGAATTTTACGCGTAAAGACCTGCCCGAAGGGTTTCTCTTTGGTGCGGCCACGGCGGCCTATCAGATCGAGGGCTCAGGCTTTGGCGGCGCAGGCCCCAGCCATTGGGATACCTTCGCGGCAACCCCTGGCAACGTTGTCAATGCGGAAAACGGGTCGCGTGCCTGCGACAGCTATCACCGCTGGTCGGAAGATCTCGATCTGCTTCAGGGTGCCAATCTCGATGCCTACCGGTTCTCCACCAGCTGGTCGCGGGTTCTGCCCGAAGGGCGCGGCAAACCCAACCCGGAAGGGCTCGACTATTACGACCGTCTGGTGGACGGGCTGCTGGAACGCGGGCTGAAACCGCTCGCGACGCTTTATCACTGGGAAATGCCCGCGGCTCTGTCCGATCTTGGCGGCTGGACCAACCGCGACGTGGCCAAATGGTTTGCCGATTTCACCGAGGTGATGCTGGGCCGGATCGGCGACCGGCTCTGGGGCACGGCAACGATCAACGAGCCCTGGTGCGTGGCCTGGCTGAGCCATTTCCTCGGCGCCCATGCTCCCGGTCTGCGCGATATCCGCGCCGCCGCCCGCGCCATGCACCACGTGCTGCTGGCTCATGGCAGCTCGATGGAAGCCGCCCGTGCGATGGGGCAGCAGAATATCGGCTTCGCGCCGAACTTCGAATTTGTCGAACGCGCCGACGACAGCCCCGAAACCGCCGCCGCTGCCGCCCGTCAGGAGGCGATTTTCAACCGCTGGTTCCTGCAGGCTGTGTTCAAAGGCAGCTACCCGGAGGAAGCGCTGGAAGGGCTTGAACAGCATCTACCGAAAGGCTGGCAGGACGATATGGCGCTGATCTCGCAGCCACTCGACTGGCTCGGTGTGAACTACTACACCCGCAACATCGTCGCGGCCGATACCGGCGCCTGGCCCTCGACCAAAAGCGTGACCGGCCCGCTGCCAAAAACCGAGATGGGCTGGGAAATCTACCCCGACGGGCTGGAGAATGTGCTCACCTGGATGGCGCGGGAATATTCGGGCGATGTGCCGATCTACATCACCGAAAACGGCATGGCTGCCCCCGATCTGGCGGCTGCCGATGGCAGCGTGAACGATGCCGACCGGATCGCCTATATCAGCGCGCATGTCGAGGCCGTGCGCCGCGCCATTGCTGCCGGGGCGCCGGTGAAGGGCTACTTCACCTGGTCGCTGCTCGACAATTTCGAATGGGCGCTCGGATACGAGAAACGCTTCGGTCTGGTGCGGGTGGACTTTGAAACCCTTGAACGCACCCCCAAGGCCTCGTATCACGCCCTGAAACACGCCCTCGCCCGGAGCTAAAAAATGGTCCAAGCCGCCCCTGCCAATACCTATTCGCTTCTGGCCGATATCGGCGGGACCAATACCCGCGTTGCGCTGGCACGGGGCACCGAGCTGTTGCCCGACACGATCCGGCGCTACAAGAACGCGCAATTTCCGGGGCTGGAAACGGTGCTGGCGACCTATCTGGGCGAAGAGGGCAACCCTGATTGTGCCGGGGCCTGCGTGGCTGCGGCCGGGCCGGTGCATAACGGCGTCGCCACGATGACCAATCTCGACTGGACCTTCAACGCCGAGACCATCGGACGCGCCACCGGAGCCGAAACGGTGGCGGTACTGAACGATCTTCAGGCACAAGGCCATGCGCTGGGCCATCTCGACGCTTCGGCGCTGACAACCATTGTCGACAGCGGCGCGCCCAAGAGCGACGGCACCAAGCTGGTGATCGGCGTGGGCACCGGCTTCAACTGCGCCCCGGTCTATGAAACCCCGGGCGGTCGGTTTGTTCCGCCAGCGGAAGCCGGCCACGCCAACCTGCCGATCCGCACCAGCGAAGAGCTGGATCTCTGCCACGATCTGGAAACCGTCCATGGTTTCCCGTCGGTGGAAGAGGTGCTTTCGGGTCGTGGGCTGGCCAATCTTCATGCCTGGCATGCCCGCCGCGCCGGAACCCCCGGCGAGCGCTCGACGGCGCAGGTGCTGGAAGCCGCCGCAGCGGGCGACGCCTTGGCGCTGGACACGCTGCGACTTTTTGTCCGGGTCTTCGGCACCGTAACCGGCAACCTGTCACTGATTCACCTGCCTTTTGGCGGGGTCTATCTCATCGGCGGCATGGCCCGCGCGGTTCAGCCCTGGCTTGGCTCGCTCGGCTATGCCGATGCGATGCGCGACAAGGGCCGTTTCGCCGGTTTCATGCGCAATTTTCCGGTCTATGTGATCGACGATGATTATGCTGCGCTAACCGGCTGCGCGCATCATCTGGCGCATTTGCTGCCCAGCTGACCTAATCTGCTGCCTTCCGACTGAAAAATCCTGCCTCTGTAAGTCAATCTTAACTCCCTTTGTCTTATTCCGGAAACACCGGACCTAAGAAAGGGACAGGTTGTGCGACAGATTCTTGTTGTTGGTGTGGAGGCATACCAATGAGTGCAGTTAGGCTTCAGTTGGAACCGCGGCTCGATCTGCGAGCTGCCGAACCGCTCGCCAAGGTTCTCACCGAAAACCGCGGGCACGATCTCGTGCTCGACGCCGCCGAGGTGAGCCAGATCGGTGCACTTGCAGTGCAGGTCATCCGGGCGGCTGCCAAAACCTGGGCAAATGACGGCGTTACCCTCACGATGGAGAACGCCTCGACGGAGCTGAGCGATCAGCTCTACCTTCTCGGGTTTAAACCGGAAACCATTACAGTATGGGAGGCAGCGTAACATGCAGGTGCTCGCTGTTGATGACAGCCGGACAATGCGCGACATGGTTCGCATCGCTCTGACCGGCGCTGGGATCGATGCCCATCTCGCCGAAGATGGCGTGCATGGTCTCGAAGTCCTGGACGAGATCGAAACACCCGACGTCATCATTACCGATATCAACATGCCGAGGCTCGATGGCTTCGGATTCATTGATGCTGTTCGTGCGATGGAAGAATATCGCGCGATCCCAATTCTTGTTCTCACAACTGAAAGCGCCGCCGAGCTCAAAGCCCGCGCGCGTGAAGCCGGCGCGACCGGCTGGATTGTTAAACCTTTCGATCCGGCAAAATTGGTCAAAGCGCTCCGGATGGTAGCGGGGTAGTCTCATGTCCGATCCTATGGCGGAAATCAGAGCATCCTTCTTCGTTGAATGCGAAGAATTGCTCGAATCATTGCAGGATGGCCTGCAGGCAATGTTCGACGGTGACGACGACCAGGAAACGGTCAATGTCGTGTTCCGTGCCGTCCATTCGATCAAGGGTGGTGCCGGTGCCTTCGGACTCGATACGCTGGTGGCCTTTGCTCACCGCTTCGAAACGGCGATGGACGAAGTCCGCGGCGGACGGCTGACGCCGGATGCCGAAACACTGAAACTGTTTTTTCATGGCGCCGACATCCTGACCGATCTGGTGCGTGAGAGCCGCGATGGCGCTGACCATGACGAAAGCGTCTATGGTCCGGTCCTGACCGAACTCGATTCTCTCGTTGGCGCCACCGGCGAAGAAGAACCGGAAGAGGTGATTGAATTCCAGCCCACCACTCTGGCGCTGGATCTTGATCTCAGCGGCATCGATCTGGACCTCGATCTCGGCGATGACGCGCCGCCCCTCGACGACCGCGGCGGCCTCGACGAGGAACCGGGCGATCCGACCTACAAAATTCATTTCAAGCCCGAAGCCAGCCTTTATGCCAGTGGCAACGAGCCGCTGTTCCTGATCCGCACCCTGCGCGATCTTGGGCCGCTGACTGTGAGCTGCCGCGACAACGACCTGCCCGGCGTTGATGAGATCAACCCGGAAGGCGCCTATATCAGCTGGGACATGACGCTGAAAACCAGCGAAGGTCAGGCTGCGATCCGCGAAGCCTTCGATTTTGTCGACGGGCTGTGCGACCTAGATATTACCCTCGTCGGCGGCGCGCCTGCGCAACCGGCCGTAGCGAGCCTGCCCCCGCTTGACGGGCTGCCCTCGCTTGAAGAACTCGGCGCCCTCGAAGACGAAGGTGACGACGTGCCCCCTATCGTTGAGGCGAAGCCCGCCGGTAAACCGGCCGAAGCGGTTTCGCCTCCGTCCCCTGCCCCCACGCCGCAGGAACCTGCCGCCCCGGCTCCGGCTGCCGCCGAGCCTGATATCAGCGCCAAGACCATCGAGATGGCGAAACCCGACGCCGGCGGAGACAAGGGCGCGAACAAGGGTGCCACCACGCCCCGGGCCACGGTACGTGTCGACCTTGACCGGGTTGATCGTCTGGTGAACCTCGTCGGCGAGATCGTGATCAACCAGGCGATGCTGTCGCAAAGCGTCGAAGCGGCTGGTCTACCGCCCAATTCCTCGGTGCGCGCCGGGCTTGAAGAATTCCTTCAGCTCACCCGCGACATTCAGGAAAGCGTGATGATGATCCGCGCGCAACCGGTCAAATCTCTGTTTCAGCGCATGGCCCGGATCGTGCGGGAAGCATCGGCTGGTGTCGGTAAGGATGTACGGCTGAAGACCGATGGCGAAAACACCGAAGTCGACAAGACGGTGATTGAACGCCTTGCGGACCCGCTGACCCACATGATCCGCAACGCGGTCGATCACGGGCTGGAAAGCAACGACGAACGCGTCGCGGCCGGTAAAACCCGCGAAGGCAATGTCTATCTGCGTGCCCTGCACCGCTCGGGTCGGGTGGTGATCGACGTGATCGACGACGGCGCCGGCATCAACCGCGAAAAAGTGCTGAGCAAGGCGATCGAAAAGGGGCTTATCCCGCCCGACGCCCAGCTCACCGATGGCGAGATTGATAACCTGCTGTTCCTGCCGGGCTTCTCGACCGCCGACAAGGTGTCGAACCTGTCGGGCCGTGGCGTCGGTATGGATGTGGTGCGCAGTGCCATCTCGGCCTTGGGCGGGCGCGTTTCGATCACCTCGGAGCGCGGCAAGGGCACCACCTTCTCGATCTCGCTGCCGCTGACCCTCGCCGTGCTTGACGGGATGGTGGTGAATGTGGCCGGGCAAACCCTGGTGGTTCCGCTCAACTCCATCGTCGAAACGCTGGCGCTGACATCGGAAGACATTCGCCCCTTCGGACCGAATACCCATGTGGTGAATATCCGCGACAAGTTCGTGCCGCTGCTCGATCTGGGCGCCGAGCTGGGCTATCGCGGCCCGCTGGATGACTATTCCGGTGGGGTTGTGCTTCTGATCGGTCAGGAGGATGGCAGCACCGCCGCCGTCGCCGTCGATACGATCGAAGATCAGCGTCAGGTCGTGATCAAGGGTCTGCAAGACAGCTATGGGCGTGTGCCCGGCATCGCAGCGGCCACGATCCTCGGGGATGGGCAGATCGCCCTGATCCTCGACCCGGTCGACCTTATTACCCGCGCCAGCGGCCATACCCGCGCACGCGCGCATAACGCAGCCATTGTGGATCAACCCTCTGAGCAAATGGGGATTCTCGCATGAACGATATGATGACAACACCGCAATCCGACAAAAGCAAAGATGCCAATGTGATCGAGCTTCTGTCCTTTCTCGTAGGCGGACAAGACTACTGCGTCGACATCATGTCGGTGCGCGAAATCCGCGGTGGCGCCAAAGCCACGCCGCTGCCCCATTCGCCGAGCTACATGCGCGGCGTGATCAACCTGCGCGGCACGGTTCTGCCGATCATGGACCTGTCTTCGCGGCTCGAACTTGATGCAGAAACCGACAAGGAACGCAATGTCATCATTGTGGTCGCGGAAGGTGAACGCACGGTCGGTCTGATGGTCGATGCGGTCTCCGATATCCTGGCGATCCCGGAAGACGAGCTGCAACCGCCCCCGACCATGAAAGCGGATGACGAACGCAGCTTCGTCTCAGCTCTGACAATCGTCGACAGCCGGATGATCCGGGTGCTCGATCTTTCCTCGGTCCTGCCTCCCACAGGTGAAGACGTAGCGGCATGAACAAGATGTTACAGCAAACCGGACATTCCGAAGGTGTGGGCATTGAGCCCCAACCTGCAAGCGGCCTACCGACGACTGGCCCCGCCTTGTCGGATGCCGCCTTTGCTCGCGTCGCCGCGATTGCCCATCGCGAAGCGGGGCTCTTCATTGCCGAAGGCAAGGCAGCCATGGTGCGCACGCGCCTGGCCCGCCGCCTTCGCAGCCTGAAGATCCCCGATTTCGAAAGCTATTGCGCCTATGTAGAAAGCAGCGATGGGCACGAAGAACTCGGGATGATGATCTCGGCGCTCACCACCAATGTGTCGCATTTCTTCCGGGAAGATCATCATTTCACCACTCTGAAAGAAAAGATCCTGCCGAACCTGCTGGAAAAGGCTCGCCGTGGTGAAAAGCTGCGGATTTGGTCGGCCGGCTGTTCGAATGGCCAGGAACCCTATTCGATTGCGATGACCTTGCGGGAAGCCAATATCCCATCGAATGTGGATATTCGGATCCTCGCGACAGACATCGACCCGAATGTCGTCGCTCATGGCCGTGCCGGGCTCTATCCGGAGTCAATGACAACGGGGATCAGCGAGGCCCAGAGAGAAAAATACTTCCAACGCGAAGAGGGGGTTGGAGAAGAAAGCTGGCGCGTCAAACCGGAGCTGCAATCGCTGATCAGCTTCAAGGTTCTGAACCTGCTGCACCAATGGCCGATGCACGGCAAATTCGACGTTATCTTCTGCCGCAATGTGGTGATTTATTTTGACGCCCCGACCCAAGACCGGCTTTGGGGCCGGTTCGCGAACATTCTCAAGCCCGATGGCTGGATGTTCCTGGGGCATTCAGAGCGCGTATCACACGACGCAATGAAGTACTTCAAGAGCAGTGGATTGACGACATACCAAAGAAACGGAACAGGGTCGGTAATACCTGCGGATCTTCCGTCGGCACCGACGCGCAATTGAGAGGACAACGATAAATGGCATTGCGCGATCAACTCAGGGTTATGGTCGTTGACGACATGTCGACGAGCCGCGGCCTGATCACCCAAGCGCTTGACGGCTTCGGGATAAGCCATGTCGCCAGCGCCTCTGACGGCCCTTCGGCACTGCAAAAGATTGCGGCCTGGCCTGTACATCTGGTCATTTCCGACATGAACATGCCGGGCATGAACGGGTTGCAGCTGCTGCACGCTCTGCGCACATCGGGCCCCACGCAGCGGGTTGGTTTTCTGCTGATCACCGGCAAGGCCGATCGTCAGATCATCGAAACCGGCAAGAAACTCGGCATGAACAACTTCCTGCCCAAACCGTTCCAACCGGCAGATCTCCGTACGGCGATTGAAGCGATTGTTGGCCGTCTCTGAAGGTGCAGTCATGACGCAGGCTCTGAAAAAACAACAGATACCCGTCGGAATGCTCGACCTTGCCGAGATTCTGATACGTCTCGTTGGCGAAGTCGATACGTCGGCGGAGACCTGCGCGAAGTTGCAGTGGTCGATCTCGACAATTCTTGAGAAGGTGCACCATCCCGATCTGGGTGCCGAAATTCACATGCTGCAGGATATTGATCGGTTGCAGCAAACCCTCTTCGATATCGCCTCGATCCTGCGGGTCGCGGCAGAGGCCTCACCGAGCCATCCGCTTGATGAACGGGAAGTGAATGAGTCGATCCGGCTGGAAAGCCTAAGGCGTCGTCTTGGCCTTTCGGAAACCCTGCCGGGGGTCGAACCGGCCGAAGACGAGAACGACATAACCTGGTTCTGATTATCGAGTGGGGGCGCCGAACGGGGCGCCCCGTTCTTTTTGGGCCATCCTCCGTTGGTACAACGCCCTGACATTCCGGGGCGTCTTGAGCCCCCAGACCTTCCCTCTCCTCCCAATCGCCAGCGAGCACCGTGCGCTACTTCCACGCGATGGCGCATGTATGCCCGGACGCCGCTGTTTTTGGCCCGCCGAAGTGGCAGCTTCGCCGGAATATCGGGTAGCTCTGCGCCGCATATATTGGGAAAGCCTGGTCCCAAACCCAGCGCGTCCCAGCCCCAAGACCGTATCGTGAGATGTCAGGTGATCCCCCGGATTCCCCACAGCGGATGCATCGGTCGAGGGGCTCATCCCGCCTGAGCCATCCATATTCGGAATGACGGGCGCTGTTCCTGCCAGGTTGCCCGGCCCTCATGGAAACCCCGATTGAGGGTGTCATCGCAGGCTCCCGAACGGCCCTACGCATATGGCCCTCCCGGAACGGGGATATCCAAACCTTGGGATCACACAGCAAAATGGGCGCCGCCGCTCCGGAGCGCCCATCCCGTCTTTATCCTGCCCGTTTCAGAACAGCTCGATCGAGCCTTCGTCTTCTTGTTTCGCCGGTTCGATATGTTTCACCGGAACGGCCTGCTCGACATATTTCATCCGGGCGCGGCCGGTGCCGGGCCAGAATTCAAGGCGCCGCGCGCGGGTGCCGCCGATATCGCCGCCGAGATATTCGATCCCTTCCCGCGCCAGAAATTCGATCACGAATTCACCGTTGCGCGCACCCTCATCCGACAAGCCCTTGATCATCTTCGCGCCGCCAAAGACCTTGGCCTTGAGGCTGCGCCGATCGGCCCCGAGGCGCAGCAGGCCGTTGATGACCAGCTCCATCCCGTTCACGCCATGGCCAAAAACCTCTGCCGCATTGGCGTTGTCGTCGATGAACAGCACATGGTTCATCCCGCCTATGCCACGATGCGGATCCCAGATGCAGGACGACACGCAAGAGCCCAGCAAGGTTGTAATCACGGTATCGGGACCGCTGTCGATCGCATATTCCCCCTGCCCGATATAGATGCGCTTCACCGCTGGGGTGTTGGGTTTCGCAATAGGAGGCGTTCTCAGGTGTTCGCTCATTTGGCAGCCCGCCGCATCAAGTAAGAGGAAATTTCCGTGATCGGAAGCTCAGTTTCAACGCCGCCCATCTCCCGTGCAACGCGGGGCATACCATAGACGACCGAGGTCTGTTCGTTCTGGCCGACGCACACGGCGCCCGCGCGATGCAGGGCCAGCATTTCTTCGGCGCCATCGCGCCCCATCCCGGTCAGGATGGTTGCAATGATGCGCTTGGCATGAGGCACGGCAGACCCGAACATCGCATCGACCGAAGGGCGGTGGCCAGATCGTTTTTCTCCGGCCACGAGCCGAATCCGCTCGCCTGCACGGTCGAGCTGCAGATGCGTATCGCCCCCGGGCGCGATGTAAACCACCCCCTGCTCAGGTCGAACGCCATCCTCGGCCAGACGAACGCTCGGCGCGACGATCGTATCCAGCCGGGCTGTAAGGCTGACGAGGAAACGCGGCGGCATATGCTGGGTGATCATCGTCGGCGGGCAATTCGGCGGTAGACCGCTGAGCACCGTCTGCAGCGCTTCAACGCCGCCGGTCGAGGCCCCGATCATGATCCATTTCCCATTCCATTGCCAGTCCGGCGAGGTTTTCGCCGGGCGCAGCCGCACCTGGTAATTGCGGGCATCCACGCGGGCTTTGGCCGCGATTTTGACCAGTTCCGCCACCCGTTCCATCGTGGCCTGCGCCGATCCGAATTTCGGCTTTTCGACGCAGTCAAACGCCCCCAGGCTCAGCGCTCTTACGGCTTCATCCGATCCCGAACGAGTCAGGGTTGAGAACATGATCACCGGTGTCGGCCGTGCCCGCATGAGGCGTTCGAGAAATTCCAATCCGTTCATGCCCGGCATCTCGACATCGAGAGTCAGAACATCCGGCGCATAGGCTTTCACGGCATCGCGGGCTTCGCGGGCATTGGACGCTTCTGCAACAACCTCAATCTGAGGATCGTGCTCCAGTCCAGCGCGGATCAGGCGACGCATGGTGGAGGAGTCATCCACCACAACGACTCGTGTCACCTGTGAGGGTTCTCTCATGGTTCCCCATCCTGTATTTGGCTTTATGTCTAGAATTCGTCCCATCCATCGTCATCGTCGAATGTTGGCGTGCTTTGCGGGCTTGCGGGTGCGGCGACGGCTCTCGGAGCCACACTCGGTGCTGCAGGTGTTTGTGCGAGTTGCTTTGCCACCATCTCGATGGCGGGGGCACCGCGCGAGGCGAAGTCCGGCGCCACGACTTCGGCGCCTTCACGCGCCGCGCCCTGTCCGGTCTGGAACCGCCCCATCGTCTGCGCCAAGGCTTCGGCCTCGCGGGTCAGGGCATGGCTCGCAGCCGTGGTTTCCTCGAACATCGCCGCGTTTTGTTGCGTCACCTGATCGAGCTGGTTCATCGCTTCGTTGATCTCGACAAGGCCCGAGCTTTGTTCGCGCGACGAGACCGCGATTTCCGACACGTTGCGGCTGATTTCCATCACGCTTTCCACGATGCCCTTCAGCGCGTCGCCCGCCTGATCGACCAGATCGACACCGCGTTTCACCTGCGCGCCCGAGGCCGAGATCAGCCCGTTGATTTCGCGCGCCGCATCCGACGAGCGCTGCGCCAGCGCCCGCACTTCCGAGGCGACCACGGCAAAGCCACGGCCCGCATCGCCCGCGCGCGCCGCCTCGACGCCCGCGTTCAGGGCCAGAAGGTTGGTTTGGAAGGCAATATCGTCGATCACCGAGGTGATCTTGCCGATCTGCTGCGACGAGGATTCGATGGCGCTCATCGCGTCGATGGCTTCACGCACCACCTCGCCCGAGGCTTCGGCATTCTTGCGCGCGCTTTCCACCAGATCGTTGGCATGGGCCGCGCCCTCTGCCGCCGACTGCACCGACGAGGTCAGCTCGTCGATGGCCGAGGCGGTTTCTTCCAGCGTTGCCGCCTGGCGTTCGGTCCGCGTCGACAGGTCATCGGCCGCCGAAGAAATCTCGGCCGCCTCGCCCTGGATCAGATCGGCGTTTTCGATCACGCCGCGCATCGCCGACAGAAGCCCATCAACCGCCTGGTTGAAATCGTTGCGCACCTGTTCGTAATCGGCCGGGAAGGCCTCGTTCAGGCTGACGGTCAGATTGCCCTCGGCCAGCTGTTCCAGCCCCTGACGCAGCGCGTCCACCACCTTGGCCTGCGCCGCCTGCATCGCCGCGCGCTCACGTTCCGCCTCAGCCATGGCCCGGCGCGCTGCGGTCACGTCATTACCGATCAACACCACGCGCAGGATCTTGCCGCTCTTGTCTTTCACCGGCGAGAAGCCGCCATCAATCATGATCGGCTCATCCGAGCCCTCGCAGGGGCAGGTGAACAGGTCATAGACCGCTTCGCCATGGCGCACCCGGTCGAAGACTTCCGCCAGTTGCGGGGTCAGATCGGCCACGTTGTTGATGCTGTCGGTGCCGCCCACGACCCGTTCAAACAGCGCATTGGCACCGATGAACCGGCCATCGGGGGAGAATTCCACCTTGATCTGGTTCTCGTCCAACGCGCCCAGAAGGGCCTGATTGAGGTAGGATTTCGACACGTCATGCCATTCGGTGACAAAGCCGATATGTTCGCCCTTCTCGTTTTCCACCGCCGAGATGTTCAGCTCCAGCCGCAGATCGCCCAGTGCGATATCGGCCTGATAGGGCAGATTGGCGCGGTTGTTCAGGATGCCGCGCACCCGTGCGGCCATCGGCCCCGGGTGGAATTCGTCGATATTGCGCCCCATTATCTTTTGGGCATCGAAACCGGGAACATGGGCCTCGAAGGCGTCGTGATGGGTTTGCAGCAGTTCGACCACCGAGTTGTTGACATGGATGATCTTCAGATCGCGGTCGACCATCATGATCGCCGATTTGCTGGTCTGGAAGGCGGTTCCCCGGAACTGGCTTTCCATATTGGTCTGCTCGGCCTGCTGCAGCGTCACACGAAAATCGTCGAGCGCAGAGGCAATCCGGCCAACCTCGTCGCGCCGTCCGGTATAGGACACATGAGTATCGAGCACGCCATCGGAGATCTTGTGCATCGCATCGCTGACCCGCACCAGCGGCACCGAGATCGACCGCGACAACAGGATGCCGACGCCCATGATCACAGCCAGCACCACAATGGCGCCGATGCCGAGATTGAACAGCATCGAGCCCAGCTCATCGAAGACTTCGGCATTGTTCTTTTCCGTGATCACGGCCCAGTTCTGACCATAAACCTGCAACGGAAAATAGGCCGACAGGACGGGGGCTCCATTCAGCCCGATGCCTTCAACTTCGCCAGCCTCGCCGGCAAGGGCGGCATCAACCTCAGGCGTTGAGACCTCGCGCACCAGAGCCATTTGCTCCGTGGCAAAGCGCGATTCCGACCGCATGATGTGATCCGGTCCGACCAGATAGAGATCGCCGGTCGCGCCAAGACCCTCCGCAGCGGTGGTGATGGCGTTGATGTCGGTCAGACCGAACTGATAGGCCAGCACCCCGACCGCAGCGCCGGTTTCGTTGAAGACCGGACGGCCAATGAACGAGGCGAGCGCGCCGTTCTTGGCCCCATAGGCGGAAAAGTCTTCAAAGGCCACCTGCCCGTCTTTTAGAGATTTGGCCGAATTGTAGAGCCGTGCCAGACCGCTATCCTTGTAGGGCCCGGTTTCGAGGCTGGTGGTGAAATCATCGCTTTTGGCGACCGAATAGACCACGTTGCCGTGCATATCGATCAGGTAGATATCCTGATAGCCAAACAGGCCAAGCGTCGAGCGGAATTCAGGGTTCGCGCTGGCATGAGCCCCGGTGTAGAACGAGAAATCGCCTGCGCTGTCGTAGTTGCCACGCTCTTCCGGTCCGAAGGGGTTGTTGGTGACATAGAGCTCCTGAATCTTACCGGCAGCCGCATCGCCAAACATATCCCACGAAGACGCAAATCCGGCCATCGCCTTCACCGTCGAGGTGCGGCGCGCCATCACGTTGATCTCTTGCTCGCGCAGCTGAAACTGCTCTTCCAGCTGATTGCCCCGAGATTGAACGAGGGCCTGCATCAGCTCTTTTGCCTGGGTTTCACTGGCGCTGCGCAGATCAATCGCCGAGAGGATCATCGATCCGGCCACGGCGATAAGAACAAGCAGCGTCATGATCGCGGGAAGTTTTCGCGAAATCGGAATGTTGGCAAAAAATTTCATACTTAAGCTCTCCCAAAACACACCAACCGCCGAGCGGCCGCAGGGTCTTACGCTCCGGTATTGTCAGGAAGGCGTGAAAATCGGATTAATTTGGCCCGTCTTTGTATGATATCAGGCAACCTGCTCACAGATTGAGCCAATCCAAGCTCACGGACCATCGGTCATGTGAAGGACGCGTCGCGCCCGATCCAGGCCGGAAATTGGGAAGATCCGATTGGGGAGAAACAGCCTCAGGGCTGTGGCGGAGAGACAGGGATTCGAACCCTGGAGACGGTCTCCCGCCTACACACTTTCCAGGCGTGCGCCTTCGACCACTCGGCCACCTCTCCGTAGCGCGCTGTCTAGCGCCGTGCGCGCGGCCTGACAAGGGGGGCACACGCAAAATCCGTGCGCCATGTCCGGATTACTGCAACACCTTCTGCAGGCTGGTTATTCGCCCCCGTCCCCATCGCCGTGATTGGTATGGGTGCCGCGCATCGCGTCGGCATCCAACATCGCGCGGGCCTGCTCCGGGTCGGTCTCGATGGCAACGGGCTCCGGCTCTGGCTCTGCGGCGGATTGCTCAGGCTCCACGGCTTTGCGGCCGGTCAGAACTTCGGGGTTGCGAAGCCAGATGTCGCGCTGGGCAAAGGGAATTTCGATCCCCTCTTCCGCAAACCTTCGGGCAATTTCATGGTTCATCTCGGAATGCACGCTGAGTTTGAAATTCACATCGCGCAGAATGGCGCGGATCTCGAAATTCAGACTATCGGCCCCGAAAGCCACCAGGAAAATCGAAGGCGGCGGGTTGAGCGCCACCAGCGGATGAGCATTGGCAATCTCTTTCAGGATCGTCTCCACCCGCTTGGTATCGGTGCCATAAGCAACCCCCACCGGCACGATGACGCGGCCCATCAGGTTCTGGCGGGTGTAGTTGGTCACCACACCGGAAATCAGCTCGGAGTTCGGCAGGATCACATCAGTGCGGTCGAAGGTTTCGATCCGGGTCGAGCGCACCGAAATGTCGCGCACGAAGCCCATCTGACCACTCACCTCGATCCAGTCGCCTTCGGTGATTGGCCGTTCGATCAGCAGGATGATGCCCGAAACGAAGTTCGAGATGATATTCTGCAGGCCAAAACCGATCCCGACCGAGAGCGCACCGGCCACGATGGCCAGCGACGAAAGGTCAATCCCGGCCGCCGTGATCGCAGCAATGGCAGCAAGGAAAATGCCAAGATAACCGATGCCCGAACTGATCGCGCTTTGCCCGCCCGCATCGAGTTTGGTTTTCGGCAGAACCGTGGTTGCCAGCATCCCCTGCAACAGCCGGGTGATGCTGTAGCCAATGGCAAAGACGATGGCGAGGGTCAGCAGATTGCCCGGCGAAATCACCATTCCGCCGATGGCAACGCCGTCGCTGATCTTGGTCCAGGCCTCGGTCAGATCGGTGACCCGCATCCCCCAGATCAGCCCCAGAACCGGCAACAGCACGACGGAGACCACAAAGGTTGCCAGCACCGGGATCAGCGCATTGCGGCTGGCCTCTTCGTCGCGGCTGAAGATCAGCCCGTAGAGATCGAGAAAGAACTGGTGCAGCACGATCAGGAAGCCGCCAAGCGCGGCGGTGAGCACGATCGAATAAACAAAGCTCTCTGCCAGCTTGGCATAGCCGATGGCGGCCGCGATCGGCCCGGCGGTGCCGACGATGATCATCGCCCATCCGCCTGCCGCCATGATCCGCGTCAGGAACCGGGCGCCGTCATCGGCCTCGTCGCTTTCAGCACGCGCATGACGTCTCAGGATCTGCCCGATCCGCATGACCAGAAATCCGCTCATGACCAGCAGCGGGAAACCAAGCACGGCGCGGGTGGCGTCGGAATAGGTCTCGTAACTGGTGATGGCGTCAAGGATCAGTTTGAGACCGTAGAGCAAGCCCAGAGCCCGCACTTCACGCCGCCCTTCCAGCCGCGTGCCGGGCGGCAGGTTCACAACCCGCGATGGGGCTTCGGCGGTGCCGAAGACCCGGTTGGCCAGCCAATGCGCCACGAACAGGCTGAGGCCGAATGCCGGAAGCGCGTCGATGATGACCTGTGCGCGCAATCCCAGAATACCGGCATATCGCAAGGCCTGAACCAGAGCATAGACACCCGTAAGCGGCACCAGGATCTGGCCGAAAGACACGACGAAGCTCCAGACTCCTCGCGCCGGTCCATGACTGCGGGCCTGCAGGCTCTTGCTTACCTGCATCACCCATTGGCGCCCCCGCAGCAGTAGGGTGGCCGCGATGATCACGAACAGGGTCATAACCGGGATATTGCTCCCCAGTTCGGCCCTTTGGGCTTCGGTGCCGAGCGAGCTCATCACACCAGACCAGGCCAGAGCCAGGGTCTTGCCGAAATCGCCAATGGCGCCAGCCCACAGCGCCGGATTGAGGGGCGTCGGGCCGAGCTTGGTCAATTCGTCGGTCTGGCGGGTCCTCAGCATGCTGTCGACCTGACCGATCAGGGCATTGGCGCGGGCCCGTGCCAGCTCGGCATCCTTGGCGGGGGTCTGTGCTTCTTCAAGCTGAGCGGTCAGCTCGCTGCGTTTTTCTGTCAGGATGGCCGGCTCGGTATCGCCATCACTCGGCGCCGGCCCCAGAGTCGCAATCTGGGTTTGCAGCGTGGTGATCCGAACCTGATTTTCCGCCTTGGCGCTGGCAAAGGTTTCGCGCCATTTTACCAGTTCGGCCCGCAGCGTGGTCAGGGCCTGATCCGATGCACGCCCGGCTTCCAACGCCCGTTCGGCCCGTCGCGCCACGCGCTCCCAGTTTAGATAGTCGCCAGCCGTGAGCTTTACCGCTTCGGTGCCTGTACTGGAGGGGTCAGTCGCAGGCGCAGCATCACCCGTGGGAATCCCAACCATGTTACTTGACGACAAAACCTGCGCCTCGACCAGAGCCGGTGCGCCCAAAAGGCTCAGAACCAGCGCAGTCAGGATGGCAAGGCGGGGGCGAGTATATGTCATGAGGCCTCGAACATTGTCGGCAGGTCAGCAGGCGCGCGGCTCAGCCAACCGGGAACCGGAAGGGATTTTTCCCTCAGGAAGGTCGGGTTGAACAGCTTCGACTGATAGCGCGTGCCGTAATCGGCAAGCACCGTCACGATGGTGTGGCCCGGCCCCATCTCTTTGGCCATGCGCACCGCGCCCGCGATATTCACCGCCGAAGAGCCGCCCAGCACCAGCCCTTCATGCTCAACCAGATCGAAGATATAGGGCAGCGCCTCGTCATCGGGGATCTGATAGGCCATGTCGGGGGTGAAGCCTTCCAGATTGGCGGTGATCCGGCCCTGCCCGATCCCTTCGGTGATCGACCCGCCCTGCGAGGCAAATTCGCCGGTGGTGTAATAGGAATAGAGCGCCGCGCCCATCGGATCGGCGAGGCCGATCTTCACGCCTTTGGGCTGCAGCGCCATCGCCACACCGGCCAGCGTGCCGCCCGAGCCCACCGCGCAGATGAACCCATCCACCTTGCCGCCGGTCTGCTCCCAGATCTCCGGGCCGGTCCATTTGTAGTGAGCTTCAATATTGTCGAGGTTAAAATACTGGCCGATGTAATAGGAACCGGGGGTCTCGCGGTGGATCCGCTTGGCGGTTTCGTAGTAGCTTTCAGGGGATTCGGCCGGGACGGCGGTCGGGCAGACATAAACTTCCCCGCCGTAAGCTTTAAGGGCGTTGATTTTTTCATCGGACATCTTATCGGGGATAGTGAAGATCGCTTTG